>FPAX01000016.1 GCA_900116485.1 Selenomonas sp. GACV-9 | reverse complement strand
CCCTTTGGTAACGGAAGTCTGAGATTGTACGAATCGTTTCTCCCGTAACAAGCACATCGATGTAATTCGTGACCTATCGCCGGAACAGAGCAGGATTATCCCAACATAACGGAGGGCGAGGGTGGGTACACTTTCTTCGTAGACGGAGCGATTGCCCGAACGCAGTGAGGGATGGCACGCGGCAGGCAATTGCTAGAACGTCCAGATGTATTGGCGCGCCGCCGGCCTGCCCGGCGCATGTAACTAAATACGTACTTAAACACCAGCGCGGGTCATTTAGCGGAGCGGAGAAAAAGTGCACCCACCCTCACCCCAGCTGAGATGTATCAAGCTTATTGTAATCTAGTACTAACAGACAAACTGCAATTTTTGCATAAGAAAACCCGCTGACATGTATGGTTGTGTCAGCGGGTTTCCTTATGCGTATATGGCAGGATGAATGCCTGCTTTTATTTCGGGTTGTATTCGGTAATCGTGAGCTCCGGATGCTCGTTGAGGTTCAGGATCTCGTCAGGCGAGATGTTGATGATCGGGTGGGCGGCAAAGTCGTTAGGATAAGCCGCAATGACACCCTTTTCGCCGTTGTTGAGGGTAACGCGTGAACCCAGGAAGGCATCCTTGATATGCGTGAGCATCGGAACACAGACCGTCGGGTCAAGGGACGTGAACATATTCTCGGTCAGATAGGCAATCGCCGTGAATGGCGTCTGCTTCACATAGCCTTCGCGTTCTGTCGTGATGTTGTCGTAGATGTCGGCAATCGCGATGATGCGCGCATATTCGTGGATATCTGAGCCCATGCAGTTGAATGGGAAGCCGCTGCCGTCCATGCGCTCATGATGCTGCATGGCTGCGAGCTTCACTCCTTCGGACAGTGTCGGCTCGGTATTCAGGATATGATGGCCGTCGACGGTGTGCTGGATATAGGCTTCGTAGTCTTCGCCCTGCAGGTTGTTGACATTCTTGTCGAGCAGGCGCTGGGGGAACTTCGTCTTGCCGATATCATGCAGGAAGCCGGCGAGCATGATGTCCTTGCGCTTGGCGCGGTCAAAATGCATCCATTTGGCGATGACGCCAGCGAGGATGGAGACGCGCAACGAATGATTGTAGACATCACTGGCCAGATGATTGAGTTCGTACAGATAGTCGATTGCGCCGCTGCTGGCAGCCATCGGTGCAATTCGCGTCTGTACCATGTCCTCGGTTTTCTGTACGGGAATCTTGCCCGTCGTATTTACTTTGTTGAAAATCGAACGCGCTTCCTGGACAACGCCGTCATAATCCTTGATGAAAGCATTGCCACGATTGAAGATCGTGGAAACGGCCTGATAGTTCTGGCTCAGCTCATACTCATCCTTGATATAGACAACAGGGATATTCAGGAAGGTAAGGCGCGTGATATGTGCTTTTGTCAGCAATGTATTTTCAGATAAGACCACGACCATGTCAGGATTGACGATGGTGCGGGCTAAAATCATGCCAGTTTTTAAGTCCTCTACGGAAACGGCTCGCAAAGTAATCTCCTCCTTGTAATGGGAAATACGAATCTATTATATATTATTCGCACTGCAACGAGAAATACCTGCTAGAAAAGGAAATAAACCAAAATAAAGTGGAGAAAGAAAAATAACGCTTGACAGCGTTTACAGGTTTACAGTATAATAGCATCATATTAATCCTTTAACAAGATAAAGAATTGAAAAGGGGCGCTCATATATGAAATGGAAGAAACTTTTAGCAATGGGTATGGCTGCTGTAATGACGGCAGCATTTGTCAGTGGCTGCGGCAGCAATAACGCCAAGGATGCCAGCAGCTCGTCGTCTGGCAAGAAGATTGTCGTCGGCCTTGATGACAATTTCCCGCCGATGGGCTTCAAGGATGAGAACAACCAGATTGTCGGCTTTGATATCGACTTAGCCAAGGAGGCAACGAAACGCCTGGGCCGCGAGGTCGAATTCAAGGCTATTGACTGGTCAAGTAAAGAGGCAGAGCTCAAGAGCGGCCGTGTCGATGTCCTTTGGAATGGTCTTGATATCACCGAAAAGCGCAAGGAAAACATGCTATTCTCGGATCCCTACATGGACAACCGTCAGATCATCTTCGTGAAGAAGGGCACGACGGGCATTACCGATGAGAAGAGCCTGGCTGGCAAGGTAGTCGGCACCCAGAGTGCTGGCACCGCTGAGGAGTACATGGATAAATCCGATTTCTTCAAGAAGGAAGTCAAAGAGGTCAAGAAGTATTCCGACTATGTCTCGGCATTCATGGATCTGGAGAATGGCCGCATCGATGCCGTTGTTGGTGACGAAATCACGGGCCGTTATTACATGAGCAAGCATGCTGACAGCCTTGAGGCTATCGATTCGCCAGTGGGTGAGATCAGCACCTTCGGCATCGGCTTTGCCAAGGACAACCAGCAGCTGCGCGATGAGGTTCAGAAGGTTCTCGATGAGATGAAGGCCGATGGCACGATGGCCAAGATCTCGGAGAAATGGTTCGGCAAGGACATCACGAAAAAATAAGACATGGTATCTCGGGGCAGGCCGCAGGGCCTGCCTCTTTTCTTTACAGAGTGACAGCTTTCGTGTATAATATAGCGTATTAACACTTTGCTACACTAAAGGAGACGCTTGGATGGATAAGCTTTTTGATACTTTCCTGCTCATGCTCGAAGGTTCAGAGATTACGCTGGAAATTTTCTTCATCACTTTGATCATTGCTTTGCCGCTGGGTATGCTGGCGGCACTTGGACGGCTCTCAAGCCTCAGGCTGCTCAGCCGTTTCATTGAGTTCTATATCTGGATCATGCGCGGCACGCCACTGATGCTGCAGCTGTTGTTTGTCTATTTCGCCCTGCCGATGGTCGGCGTGCGTCTACCGGACATTGCGGCAGCGCTTTTGGCGTTCACGCTCAACTATGCGGCGTATTTTGCCGAGATCTTCCGCGCCGGCATCCAGTCGGTGCCAAAGGGGCAGTATGAGGCAGCCCGCACACTGGGCATGAGCTATCCGCAGACGATGCGACGCATCATCCTGCCGCAGGTTTTCCGCATGGTACTGCCGCCGGTCAGCAACGAGACCATCAACCTCGTCAAGGATACTTCGCTCGTCTATATCTTGGCGATGAACGATCTGCTGCGCGTGGCCCGCACGATCGTGCAGCGAGAGTTCGATATGACGCCGTTCCTCATTGCGGCAGTATTCTATCTGGCGATGACATTCGTTTTGACTTGGGGATTCAAGAAACTGGAGGCATATTATGGCAAATATGACAAATGAGCAGGAAGTCATGCTGCGCATGCATGATATCCATAAGGCCTTTGGCGACAACGAAGTGCTCAAGGGAATCGATATCGAAGTATCCCGCGGTGAGGTGCTGGCCATCATCGGGCCGTCGGGCTCGGGCAAGAGCACGCTGTTGCGCTGCATCAACAAGCTCGAGACGATTGACAGCGGCTCGATCGAGATCAAGGGCGAGTTCCTGGTCGTCACCGATGGGGATGGCAAGGCCGAATACGTGGAGTCGAAGAAGGAGCGTCAGCTGCTGGCAAGCACGGGCATGGTATTCCAGCAGTTCAATCTGTTCCCGCATATGACGGTGATGGAAAATCTCTTGGAGGCACCGATGCAGGTCAAGGGGCTCAAGCGGGAAGAGATCGAGCCCTATGCGCGTCAGCTGCTGGCCAAGGTCGGCCTGTCGGATCGTGCCGACTACTATCCGTCACAGCTGTCAGGCGGTCAGCAGCAGCGTGTGGCTATTGCCCGCGCTCTCTGCATGAAACCTGATATCATGCTGTTTGATGAGCCGACTTCGGCGCTTGACCCGGAGCTTACCGGCGAGGTCTTGAAGACCATGCGCGAGCTCGCGGAGGAGCATATGACGATGGTAGTCGTTACCCATGAGATGGCCTTTGCACGCGAGGCTGCCAGCCAGGTCATCTTCATGGCCGATGGCAATATCGTCGAGCAGGGGGAACCAGAGGCTTTCTTCAGCCAGCCGCGCGAGGAGCGCACGCGCGCATTCTTGCAGAATATGCTTTGAATATGTATGGAACTGTGGGAGACCGCAGTTCTTTTTTTATGGAAATTCTAATCGAATCGCCATGCTGGTCTCAGAAGTCTCTTGCTTAGCCGTAGTAGGATAGGAAGGTAGAGACTGGGCATTTCACGTCTTTTCGTACATAAGTTTCTTGATTTTTGTCAGGAGAAATACGATAATGAAGTATATGTGCCTAAATGGAGGGAGTCTATGCGTATGAGACGGATGATTATTCGTTTGATTCTTGTCACGTTATATATGATGTTGTTCACTTTGCCCGCTGCGGCAGCTGATGCAGATTTTGGTCAGCGGGTGAATGGTTTGGCCGAGGTAACTGGCCTGCGGGTCAGTACAGCGTCCAACAAGACGCGTATCGTGATGGATGCCAATAAGTCCGTCAGTTTCAAGAAAATGGTTCTTTCCAATCCTGAGCGCGTGGTGGTAGATATCCCGAAGGCCTGGTTGTCGCCTAAGGTGAAGAAAGAGGTCAATGTCAACAGCCGCTTTGTCGGCAAGGTGCGCATGGCACAGTTCGACAAGCAGACGGTGCGCCTGGTCATCGAGACCAAGGTGGGAAAAAACAATTATAAGGTGTTTACGCTCAACGGTGGCACGGTGCCAGGACGTGTGGTCATGGACTTTGGCGACCTGGGGGCGGATTCCTCGCAGGCCAAGATAAACCTGCCAGGAACGACTAAGCCGAAACCGCAGGCACAGCCACAAAAGCCGGCACCAGAGGTGAAACCGGCGCCGACGACTGAACCGACGCCGCAGACGGAGACAAAACCGGCTGATGATACGGATAAGGAGCTTGATGGTATCACAGGGCTCAAGGGGCGCAAGATCACCATCGATCCTGGTCATGGTGGCAGTGATTCTGGTGCCATCGGACCCACGGGGGTCATGGAGAAGAGCGTGACCCTGCGTGTTGCGCAGGAGCTCAAGCGGCTGCTCGTGGCCGAAGGCGCTACGGTCTACATGACCCGCGACCGCGATACAGAAGTATCGCCGAAGGGGGCTAAGGCCAGCGATATCGAGGAGCTGCAGGCACGCTGCGACATCCCGAACAAGAATGGTTCGGATGTCTTTGTGTCGATCCATATGGATTCCTTCTCGAATGGTGCGGCTAAGGGCACGACTGGTTATTATTATTCGCTGGGATCGAAACGTTCCCGCGACCTTGCCGACAAGATCCGGGCGGGGGTTATTGACCAGCTTGGCACCCAGAGCCGCGGCACCCAGAGCTGTAATTTCTATGTGGTGAAACACACGGATATGCCGGCGACACTTGTTGAGGTAGCATTCATTTCCAACAAAGGTGAAGAACAGCTGATGAACAGCGAAGAGGGCATAAAGAAAGCTGCCCAGGGTATTGCTGACGGTATTGCCGATTTCTTCGGCTGAGTCAGGTAGTAGACGTAATGATAGTAGGGAAAGAGAGGATTAGACCTAATATAATGGAAGAGAAAACGGAAATCGAGCAGAATGGTGAAACGTTAGAAGAACTGGTAAAGGCGGATATGGAGGAGCGCCGTAAGGCGCTCTATCGCCATAAGCTGCCGGCAAAGCTGGAGCTTTTGCCGATGCTTGAGGCAATGACGAAGGCGGAGCTTGATGATATCCGCTACAATCTCAATGTGACGGGGGCAAGTTCGCTCAAGAAGGCAGAGCTTGCTGAGCGTTTGTCTGCAGAGATCGTTGATTTTGCCCAGCGCTGGTTTCCGTCGATGCTCGAAGAGGAATATGGCTGCTTTCAGCATCTTATCGAGCACGATGGCCTGACGACGGAGTTCCGCGATGACGATGTACGGCTTGATTACCTGCGTGGCCTGGGACTTGTTTCCTGCGGCAAGCAGGAGGATAAACTGGCTTGGTATATGCCAAAAGAAGTGCAGGCGGAGTTTACGAAACTCGACTCGGGGGCATTCCGCAGCCTGACGGAACTCAATACTGAGGTTACGCGTCTGGCTTCGGGCTGCCTTTTCCACTATGGCTATATGAATTATGACCAGCTCTATGCAAAGGTCATGGGGTACCTGGACGAGGCACAGCGTGAGCAGGTTTCGTTCATGGACTTTGTCGGTGTCATGCTCAATGCCTCCTGCTGGCAGAATACGCTGGTGGCATTGCCGCAGGGCGCAAAATACTATACGCTGATTGATGAGAACAGCCTGGAGTCAGAGCAGATCAAGCGCAGCAATCTTGACTTTGCAGCGCTTACTTACAGCCAGGTTTACGATGCTGGTACGGAAAGCTATATCGATGCGACGACTGCCTATAAGGATTTGGCCCAGTTCTTCATGCGTGAACATGACTGCGACGTGCTGAAGGCTGCAGACATTGTAGGGGAGATCCTCATTCTCCTGCAGAATGGCGGCAATATGCAGGAAGCAGTCGAGTATCTGGAAGAATTGGGGATGATGAAGGATGAGCGCAAGGCTGAGGCTGTTGTGCCACTGCTCATCGCCTATAACAATTCTACGCATCTTTGGCCGCTCAAGGGACATACGCCAGAGGAGCTTATGGCAGCTGCAGGCCAGGGCAAGGTCATTCCATTTGAGGAAGTGCGCCGCCGCAAGGTCGGCCGCAACGAGCCGTGTCCATGTGGCAGTGGCAAGAAATACAAGAATTGCTGCCTGCATAAGGATGAAAACTAATGAAACAGACTATTGGCTATAAACAAAAAGCACGGCAGTTCTTTGCCGTGCTGCTGCCAATCTTCATCACCCAGCTGTCGCTTATGGCAACTGGGTTTTTCAATACGGTCATGGCTGGTCATATCAGCCAGCAGGATCTGGCAGGCGTCGCTGTTGGCGTCAACCTGTTCCTGCCGTTTTTCGGCTCCTTCCTCGGCATCATCTCGGGGCTGACACCGACCATCTCGCAGCTCTATGGCGCGGGCAAGCGGGAGAAGATTGGCTTTATCGTAAAACAGGGATTCTATTGGGCGTTGACGCTGGCTGCGCTGTTTATCGGCGCAGGCTGGCTGGCTGTGCCTCATATACTGCCGCTGCTGTCACTGGAGCCCCGCGTCGAATACATCACGGTGCATTATCTGATGGCAGTATCGGTGGGCATCGTGCCAATCTTTTTGGCGGCAGTGCTGCGCAATTTCATCGATGCCCATGGCCGCACGCGGCTCACGATGTTCATCACGATGACGACGGTGCCCGTGAATATTGCGTTAAACTATGTGTTCATGTATGGTCACTTCGGCCTGCCGGCCTTTGGCGGCATCGGCGCGGGCATCGGGTCGGCGATTGCTTTCTCGCTGAATCTGCTCCTCAATGTGCTGGCGGTCACGCATTGTGAGCCGTTCTGCAGGTATCGCATCTTCCATGCGCTGCCGCGGCCGGATCTTGCCGAATGGCGCAAGCAGCTCGGTGTCGGCATACCGATTGGCAGCACGCTGTTCTGTGAGCAGAGCATCTTCGGCGCAGTGGGGCTGTTCATGACAGCCTATGGCACCGTTGTCGTGGCTGCGCATCAGGCAGCCATGAACTTCACGACTATCGTCTACATGATACCGCTCGCCGTCAGCATGACGCTTACCATCCTTGTCGGCTACGAGGTCGGTGCTAAGCGCTATGAGGATGCGCAGCAGTACATCCGCTTGAGCCGTGTGCTGACGATGTTCTTTGTGGGGACGCTGGCGCTTATCCTTACGCAGTTCAAGGCTGAGATTGCGGCGCTCTATACGTCAAGCGCTGAGGTGCAGCCAATCCTTGCCGGGTTCCTCGTCTATGCGGTGTTCATGCAGCTGTCGGACAGCATCAATGCGCCGCTGCAAGGAGCATTGCGCGGCTATAAGGATGTGCATGTGACCTTCCTGCTGGCAGTGCTGTCCTTCTGGGGCATCGGCTTGCCGTTGGGCTGGGGGCTGGCCAATTACACCGGCTGGGGTCCGTATGGCTACTGGATAGGCCTGATTGGCGGCATCCTTGTCGGTGCTGTGCTGCTGATGATGAGGCTGCGGAAGGTGCAGGCAGGACTGAAAGCATAAAATGCAGTTTGTCTGTTAGTACGAGATTACAATAAGCGTGATACAGCTCAGCTTGGGTGAGGGTGGGTGCACTTTTTCTCCGCTCCGCTAAATGACCCGCGCTGGTGTTTAAGTACGTATTTCGTTACATGCGCCGGGCAGGCCGGCGGCGCGCCAATACATCTGGACGTTCTAGCTGGTACCTACCGCGTGCCATCCCTCACTGCGTTCGGGCAATCGCTCCGTCTACGAAGAAAGTGTACCCACCCTCGCCCTCCGTTATGTTGGAACAAGCCTGTTCCTTTCCGGCGATAGGCCACGAATTACATCGATGTGCTTGTTGCGGGAGTAACGGTTCGTGCAAAGTCAGACTACCGTTGCCAAAGGGGCGAACGGGGTAGTGCTTCTTTCTGTCTGAAGCGACTGTCCTGCGCAGCAGGACTGGGCCGTAAGCGCATAACCTAGAAAGAACTATGTACGTCGCGACCTGGTGACGGGAGCAGGTAACTAAGTCCGTAGTTCTGGTTGTACGGTCCATTCAGCGGAAACAGAAAAAGTACTACCCCGTGAACCCCGAGCTGCGCATTATCGGGATTCCTTCTCGCACGAACTAACAGACAAACTGCAATTTGCAGAAAAATATATTTGGATAACAAAAAGGCCTGCTCAAAAGAGCAGGCCTTTTATATCTCATCTGAGAAAATTACTTAGCGAGTGCGTTGACTTTGCGAGCCAGACGGGACTTCTTGCGGGCAGCAGCGTTCTTATGATAAACATGGTTAGCAGCAGCCTGGTCGATCGTCTTGCAAGCAACCGTAAGGAGGGATTTCGCTTCGTCAGCGTTTCCAGCCTCAACAGCGTCGAGAACACGACGGGAAGCAGTGCGTACACGGGACTTCTCAGCAGCGTTCTTTGCATGGCGCTTAGCGTCAGATTTTACACTAAGAATAGATGCTTTGATATTCGGCAAGTAATTCACCCCCTTAACAAATTCGTTACCGTATTATCATAGCATGTGAATCTCCAAAAAGCAACAGTTTTATTCTGAATTCCTGGGGATTTCTTGCAGGGGGGCGGCGTTCAATGATATAATAGCAGGGATATGGATTATTATTTGAAAGGAAAATGACCATGCAGAACAAGAATATCCGCAATTTCTCGATCATTGCCCATATCGACCACGGCAAATCGACGATTGCGGATCGGTTGATTGAATATACGGGAACCCTGTCGCAGCGTGAGATGGAGGCGCAGGTGCTCGACAATATGGACCTTGAGCGTGAGCGCGGCATCACCATCAAGGCGCAGACGGTGCGCATCGACTACAAGGGCAAGGATGGCGAGATGTACCAGCTGAACCTTATCGATACGCCGGGCCATGTCGACTTTACCTATGAGGTATCGCGCAGCCTGGCTGCCTGCGAGGGCGCGCTGCTCGTCGTTGATGCGGCGCAGGGTGTCGAGGCGCAGACCCTGGCCAATGTCTATATGGCCCTGGAAAATGATCTGGAAATCGTGCCGGTCATCAACAAGATCGACCTGCCGAGTGCTGATCCCGACCGGGTCAAGGAGGAAATCGAAAACAGTATTGGTCTTGATACAGAAAACGCTGTGCTCGCCTCGGCTAAGACGGGTATCGGCATCGAGGAGATCCTCGATGCGATTGTCGACTATATCCCGGCCCCGGGCGGTGATGAAGAGGCACCACTGCAGGCACTGATCTTTGACTCGTATTTTGACTCGTATAAGGGCGTTATCGCGCATGTACGCGTCAAGCAGGGCCGCATCAAGAAGGGCATGAAGCTCAAGATGATGGCAACGGGCAAGACCTTCGAGGTTACTGATGTCGGCTGCTTCAAGCCGCAGCCGATGGATGTCGGCTATCTTGATGTCGGCGAGGTCGGTTTCGTGGCTGGCTCGCTCAAGGATGTGCGCGATGTGCGCGTCGGCGATACCATCACCTTTGCCGACAATCCGGCGGCTGAGCCGCTGCCAGGCTACCGCGGCGTCACGCCGATGGTTTACTGCGGCCTGTATCCGGTGGAGAGCTCGGACTACGATAACCTCAAGGATGCCCTCGAGAAGATGCAGATCAACGATGCGGCTCTCGTGTTCGAGGCTGAGACTTCTGTTGCCTTGGGATTCGGCTTCCGCTGCGGTTTCCTGGGGCTCCTGCATATGGATGTCATCCAGGAGCGCTTGGAGCGCGAGTATAACCTCAAGCTCATCACGACAGCTCCCTCGGTTATCTATCATGTCTATAAGACGGATGGTTCGGTAGTCAATGTCAGCAATCCGTCTGACTTGCCGCCCCAGACGGAAATCGAGCATATCGAAGAGCCGTATGTCAAGGCAACGGTCATCGTGCCAAATGATTTCGTCGGCGCGGTCATGGAGATTTCGCAGGATAAGCGCGGCGAGTTCAAGAATATGGATTATCTCGATACGAATCGTGTCATGATTACCTATCATATTCCGCTCAATGAGATCATCTTCGACTATTTTGACCGCCTGAAGTCGGCGACGCGCGGCTATGCATCGCTGGATTACGAGCTGGCCGACTACAAGGAATCGAAACTCGTCAAGGTCGATATCCTGCTCAATGGCGATCCCGTCGATGCCCTGTCGACTATCGTCCACAAGGACCGGGCTGCTGGCCGCGGCCGTCAGCTGGCGGCCAAGCTCAAGGAAATCATCCCGCAGCAGATGTTCGAGATTCCAATCCAGGCAGCCATCGGCAGCAAGGTCATCGCGCGTGAGAACGTGCGCGCCCGTCGCAAGGACGTGCTGGCCAAGTGCTATGGCGGCGATATCTCGCGTAAGCGCAAGCTGCTGGAAAAACAGAAGGAAGGCAAGAAACGCATGAAGGCTGTGGGCAGCGTTGAGGTGCCGCAGGAGGCGTTCATGGCCATCCTCAAGATCGATTGACAGGAGAATCAGTATGGAACAGAAGCAATGGGGCGTTTATGTCCACATTCCCTTCTGCCGCCAGAAATGTTTCTATTGCGATTTCCCATCTTTTGCTGGACGGGAGCGCTATATGAAAGAATATATACGAGCCCTGTGCCAGGAAATCGAGGTGCGGGGCTCTTCGTATGTGCGGCGTTGGGGGAACCCGGCAACTATCTATATCGGTGGTGGTACGCCGTCGGCTTTGCCGGCTGCGCTGATGGAGCAGCTGCTGCTGGCAATTGGTAATGTTTTTTGCATTGCTGGTGAAGAGGTCGAGTTTACCGTGGAGTGCAATCCCGGGACGGTCGATGCAGCGTATCTGGCCATGATGCATGCGCATGGTGTCAACCGCCTGTCGTTTGGTGTGCAGAGCTTTGACGATGAGCTTTTGCGGCGCATTGGCCGCATCCATACCGGAGAGCAGGCCGTGCAGGCGGCAGTAATGGCCAGGGCGGTGGGGTTCTCCAATATCAGCATCGACCTCATGTATGGCTTGCCGGGACAGAGTATGGCTGAGCTCAAAGCCGGCGTAGAACAGGCACTGTCCCTGCAGCCTGCGCATATATCCATCTATGGTTTGCAGCTGGAGGAGGGCACGGCTTTTGCCCGCCTGCAGGAAATGGGGAAACTGGATCTGCCGACCGATGAAGATACCGAAGCGATGTATGATTATATGACGGAAGTCCTGCCGGCCAATGGCTATGAACGCTATGAGATTTCTAATTTTGCGCGGCCTGGGTTTGCCAGCCGGCATAATCTAAGCTATTGGCAGGATCTGCCGTACTTGGGACTTGGGGCGGCCGCCCATTCCTATCTGGAGGGGCAGCGCTGGGAAGCGGAGACGGAAATTCCTGCCTACATTGATTTGATAAAGTCAGGCCAGAGCCCCTTCAAGCTTGAAGAACCGGCAACGCGGGCAATCGCAATGGAGGAATTTGCCTTCCTGGCCCTGCGCACGACGGCGGGCATCAGCCGTCAGCGTTTTGAGCAGAAGTTTGGCTGCTCCTTTGATTCTGTTTACCAGCAGGCTGTGCAGCGGCTTTGTGATAAAGGCTTTCTTGTGGACGATGGCGATGCGGTTTATCTTACCAAGCTGGGCATGAAATATGGCAATTGGGCCTTTGAGGAATTTTTGCTTTTTTGACTTTTTGCCTTTTTACTGTTGACTTTTTGCCTTATTCGCGTTATTATCTTAATAGATTCGAAGTTAGCACTCATTGCTGTTGAGTGCTAACAGCGAAAGTGAATAAGGGAGGAGGGATGCAGATGCCCGAGCAGATTGACGAGCGCAAGCAGCGGGTGTTGAAGGCAATCATCGATGACTATATCGAGACAGCTGAACCTGTTGGCTCGCGAACCTTGGCCAGAAAGCATGACCTTGGTGTCAGTCCGGCGACAATCCGCAATGAGATGGCGGATCTCGAGATGCTTGGTTATCTTGAGCATCTGCATACTTCTTCCGGACGGGTGCCATCGTCGAAGGGCTATCGGTTCTATGTGGACGGATTGATTCCGCCCCAGCCGGTCAGTGCTGAGGAAAAGGCCCGCATTGACCGCTGGTATCAATCGCGGGTCAAGCGCATCGAAGAGGTTTTTCAGGAGACTGCGCATATCATTTCGCAGGTGACGAAAAACGTTTCGCTAGTGCTGGCTCCGCAGGTCACACAGGCCAAGTTCCGCTGCCTGCAGTTCCTGCCGCTCGATGACCGCCGCGTCATCACGGTGCTCATGACTGATGCTGGTTTCATCGAGAACAAGATCCTCGAGATGCCGGACGGCTCAGTCTTTGAAGACTTCCAGCGCATGGCCAAGGTCATCAACGCGAACCTTGCCGGCCATTCGCTGCACACGATTGAGCACCATTCACTGGCGCAGATACAGGACGAGATACAGGATCAGATGCTTTACGAGTCGGCGCTGGAAATCATCCATCGCGCACTTGATTCGGGCAAGCATGAGCGGCTGTATCTTGGCGGTACGACGCAGCTGTTGAGCCAGCCGGAGTTCCACGATGTGGAAAAGGTCAAGGAAATGCTCCTGATGCTTGAGGAAGAAGAACTCATGAAGGATATCCTGCATGCTCATATGGGCGATGGCCTGGAGGTCACGATCGGGCAGGAGAATGAGGATCAGCACTTCAAGGACAGCAGCATCATCACGGCGACCTATCATCTCGATGGCGAGCTGCTGGGCACGATTGCCGTGCTGGGGCCGACCCGTATGGAGTATGCCAAGGCCATGAGCTTGCTGGAGTACATGAATACGAATCTTACCGATGTCATCAAACGCTTTCACTGGTAGAACCTGCTGGTGCTTAGCAAGATAATATATCCCCTTTGAAAGAGGTGAAGAAATTGCCATCATTCATGAAAGATGAATTGAAAAAGAAAGATGAGCAGAAACTTGACGAGATGCAGCAGGAAATCGATCAGGCAGCTATGGCTGAAGAGGAAGCTGACGCAGAAGACGCCAAAGAGGCAGAGGATGCCGGTGCAGACGAAGAGGCTTCGTCCGCTGATGAGGCTCAGCAGCAGGTAGAGAAGCTGGAGGCTGAGCTCAAAGAGCAGACGGACCGCGCGCTGCGCCTGCAGGCAGACTTCGAGAACTTCCGCCGCCGCACGAGCAAGGAAAAAGAAGAACTTGCCGCTGTGGTGACCCAGGGTATCCTCAAGGATATGCTGCCGCTTTTGGATAACTTCGAGCGCGCTATGGCTGCTGAGGCCAAAGACGGCGAGGCGTTCCAGAAGGGCGTGGAGATGATCTTCACGCAGTTTGGTGAAGTGCTCAAGAAGAACGGGCTTGAGAAGATCGAGACCGAGGGGCAGAAATTCGACCCGAACTTCCATCAGGCCGTCATGCGTGTCCAGAATGAGGAGCTCGAGGACGATGATATCGCCCAGGAGCTCCAGAAGGGCTACATGGTCAAGGGCTGGGTAATCCGCCCGAGCATGGTACAGGTCGTAGCCAACTAAAAGGGTAACGAAGTTTTATTTCCCATAGATTGCAAGATGATTTTTAGGAGGATTTCAAGATGTCTAAAGTTATTGGTATTGACTTAGGTACGACGAACTCCGTTGTATCTGTTATGGAAGGCGGCGAGCCGACGGTCATCACGAACCCGGAAGGCAGCCGTATCACCCCGTCCGTTGTCGGTTTCACGAAAGACGGTCAGCGTCTTGTTGGCCAGCTGGCAAAACGCCAGGCTGTATCCAACCCGGATCGCACGATCGCATCGATCAAACGCCATATGGGCGAGTCCGACTACAAGGTAACGGTTGACGACAAGAGCTATACGCCGCAGGAAATCTCGGCTATGGTCCTGCAGAAGCTCAAGGCTGATGCGGAGGCATACCTCGGTGAGACGGTCAGCCAGGCTGTCATCACGGTTCCGGCTTACTTCAACGACAGCCAGCGCCAGGCTACGAAAGACGCTGGTAAGATTGCCGGCCTCGAGGTACTGCGTATCATCAACGAACCGACGGCTGCAGCTCTGGCTTATGGCCTCGATAAAGATGATGATGAGACGATCCTCGTATTCGACCTTGGCGGTGGTACGTTCGATGTCTCGATTCTCGAGCTCTCGAGCGGCACGTTCGAGGTCCTCGCTACGAATGGTGATACGCACCTCGGCGGCGATGACTTTGACCAGGCTGTCATGGACTGGATGGTTGAGGAGTTCAAGAAGGAGAACAATATCGACCTGTCCCAGGACAAGATGGCAGCTCAGCGCCTCAAAGAAGCAGCTGAGAAAGCTAAGATCGAGCTTTCCAGCATGACCCAGACGAACATCAACCTGCCGTTCATCACGGCTGATGCTACGGGCCCGAAACATCTCGACCTCACGCTGTCCCGTGCTAAGTTCGATGAGCTCACCAGCAGCCTCGTTGAGCGCACGATGGAGCCGACTCGCAAGGCGATGGCTGATGCTGACCTTTCCGGCAGCGATATCAACAAGATCATCCTCGTTGGTGGTTCTTCCCGTATTCCGGCTGTCCAGGAAGCTATCCGCAAGTTCCTGGCTAAAGAGCCGTCGAAGGGTGTCAACCCGGACGAGTGCGTATCTGTCGGTGCTGCTATCCAGGGCGGTGTCCTGGTCGGCGAGGTCAAGGACGTACTGCTCCTCGATGTAACGCCGCTGTCCCTCGGTATCGAGACCCTGGGCGGTGTCTGCACGAAGATCATCGAGCGCAACACGACAATCCCGACGCACAAGAGCCAGGTATTCTCCACGGCTGCTGACAACCAGCCGTCCGTTGATATCCATGTCCTGCAGGGTGAGCGTGAGATGGCTGCCGGCAACAAGACGCTGGGCCGTTTCGAGCTCTCCGATATCCCGCCAGCTCCGCGTGGGGTTCCGAAGATCGAGGTTTCCTTCGATATCGATGCCAACGGTATCGTGCATGTATCCGCTAAGGATCTCGGCACGGGCAAAGAGCAGAAGATCACGATCCAGTCTGATGGCGGCATGACCAAGGAAGATATCGACCGCATGGTCAAAGAGGCTGAGGCACATGCAGCTGAGGATAAGAAGCAGAAAGAGGCCATCGACGTCAAGAACCAGGCTGACAGCTTCGTCTACCAGGCTGAAAAGACCATCAAGGATCTCGGCGACAAGGCTGACAAGGCTCAGGTTGCCAAGGTTCAGGAAGGTGTCGACAAGGTAAAAGAGGCTCTGAAGAGCAATGATACTGAGACGATCAAGAAGGCTATGGAAGAGGCTCAGAAGCCACTCTATGAGATGAGCGCAGCTGCTTATCAGCAGGCTCAGGCTGCCGGTGCTGCTCAGGGCGCTGAGGGTGCTCAGCAGGCTGGTGCTCAGCAGGATGCCAAGAATGACGACGATGTAGTCGATGCAGAGTATACGGAAGTCAAAGACGATAAGAAATAATCAGCGATTTTGATGGATGGATTGTTGGGAGCCTGCGGGCTCCCAACAATTATATTTAAGGATGGTGCAACGTGAGCGATAAACGCGATTATTATGAGGTGCTGGGCGTCGACAAGGGCGCATCGGCAGCGGAGATCAAGAAGGCCTATAAGAAGATGGCCCGCAAATATCATCCGGACCTCAACCGCGATGATCCGAAGACTGCCGAGGAGAAATTCAAGGAAGTCAACGAGGCCTACGATGTCCTCAAGGACCCGCAGAAAAAAGCCCAGTACGACCAGTTCGGTCATGCTGCCTTTGAAGGCGGCATGGGCGGTGGCGGCGGCTTTGGCGGTTTCGGCCAGGGTGGCTTTGGCGGCTTCGGTGGCGGCGGTATGGATGACATATTCGATATGTTCTTCGGCGGTGGCGGCCGGCGCCAGTCGCGCGGCCCGCAGCCACAGCGCGGCAGCGACCTGCGCTATGATCTTGAGATTACCTTTGAGGAAGCGGCCTTCGGCAAGAAGGTCGAGCTCAATATCCCGCGTACGGATGAATGCAGTGCCTGCCATGGTACGGGAGCTGCACCGGGCACCAGTCCGGAGACTTGCCCGGACTGCGGTGGTACGGGTACCCGCCAGACGGTGCAGAATACGCCGTTCGGCCGCATGGTCAACCAGACGACCTGCGGACGCTGCCACGGCACGGGCAAGATCGTCAAGAATCCTTGCAGTGAATGTCATGGCACAGGCCGCAAGAAGGTGACGAGCAAGATTGAAGTCAGCATCCCGAAGGGAATCGACAACGGTCAGCGCGTGCGCGTGCGCGGCGGCGGCGAGGCTGGTACGCTCGGTGGCGGCAAGGGCGATCTTTATGTCTATGTATTCATCAAGCCGCATAAGATCTTCCAACGTCAGGGCAACGATGTCATTGTCGAGGTGCCGGTATCGTTTGTGCAGGCAGCCCTTGGCGACAAGATCCAGGTGCCGACTATCGATGGCACCGTCGAGGTCAAGGTGCCGGCCGGCACGCAGTCGGGCAAGATCCTGCGCCTGCGTGAGAAGGGCATCCCGCATCTGCGCGGCACGGGCCGTGGCGACGAGCATGTCGTCATCAAGGTGCTGACGCCGCAGAACCTCAACCAGCGCCAGAAAGAGCTCCTCAAGGAGTTCGGCGAGATCAGCGGCGACAAGGTCAATCCGGAGCAGAAGAGCTTCCTGGACAACCTTAAGAATCTGTTCAAGTAAGATAGAGCCTTCCTTCCAGGAAGGCTTTTTCTGTGAGCTTTTCCCTTGTATTTTTCAGTAGTAGACCGTATAATAGACACATTATGTATTAATGTACGGTAAAGGAGCGATGCGTTTTGAAATGGGCAGAGGTCAGTATCCAGACGACCCATGAAGCGACGGATGTGGTGGCAGAGATCTATCACGACATCGGGGCACAGGGCGTTGTCATCGAAGATCCCGAACTTCTCAACAATTACATCGATTCGGGCATGTGGGATTTCAGCGAGATCAAGCGTGCCGAACAGACGGAAATCGTTACGGTCAAGGCTTATCTGCCCATGGATGAAGATCTTGATAGCAGGCTGCGTGATTTTGAGCAGCGTATCAAGGCATTCCGCGAAGTGGAAGGCGATGGCATGAGCAAAGGATCATGCGCGATATCCTGGAAATCGGTACAGGATGAGGATTGGTCGGATAACTGGAAGAAGTATTTCCATCCCGAAAAGGTTGGCGGCATGATCGTCATCAAGCCGACCTGGGAGGATTATACGGCAAGTCCTGACGATATCGTCATTGAGCTTGATCCAGGTGCGGCTTTCGGTACTGGTACGCATCCGACGACGGCCATGTGCATCCGCGAGCTCGAGAAACTCGTGCGCGGCGGCATGCGGGTATTCGATGTCGGCACGGGCTCAGGCGTGCTGTCGATCGCAGCGGCCAAACTTGGTGCGGCTGACGTCACGGCTATGGATTATGACCGCACGGCAGTCAATGTGGCGGCTGAGAATATCCGGGAAAACCATGTCGAAGACGTCGTCAAGACGGGCATCAGCGATATCCTGAAGTCCTTTGAAGGCAAGGCAGATCTCATCGTTGCCAATATCATTGCCGACATCATCATCCGGCTGTTTGAAGAGCTGGACGAGCATCTGGCTGAGGGTGGCAAGCTGCTGGCTTCGGGCATCATCACCGAGCGTGTGGCCGATGTGACTGAGGCCTGCCTGGCGCATGGATTCGTGGTTGACAAGGTCATCGAGGAAAAGGGATGGGCTGCTATGGTCATCAGCCGTGGTGATGCGTAATGAGACGGCTTTTCTACAAGGGGCTGCTGGCCGATACCATTGAGATCACGGGAAGTGATGCGCATCACCTCATGCATGTGATGCGCGCGAAAGCTGGGCAGGAGATTCTCATCGTCGATGATGAGAACCAGGTTGCTCGCATGGAAATGACGGCTTTTCGCGAAGATGCGGTGACGCTGGTACTCAAGGAGCGGCTGGAAGCCGATACCGAGTCGCCCATCGAGCTCGTACTTGCCCAGTGCCTGCTGAAGGCCGACAAGATGGATATGGTCGTGCAGAAGGCGGTAGAGCTCGGGGCTGTCGGGGTGATTCCCGTGCGCAGCCAGAATTGCGTCGTGCGCTATGATGACAAAAAGGCTGCGGCCAGGCAGCAGCGCTGGCAGAAGATTGCCGACGAGGCTGCCAAGCAGTGCGGCCGTACAGCGCTGCTTAGTGTTGCGCCCGTGACGGATATCAAGGCTATGCTGCTGGCAGAAAAAGAGGAAGAGGACAGTGCACTGGTATTCTTCTATGAGAACGAGAGCGAGCAGACTGTCAAGGAATACCTGCGTGAGGTGAAAGCCAAGCGCATCGTGCTGCTGGTGGGGCCTGAGGGAGGATTTTCCCTTGCCGAGGCAGAGGCTGTTGCGGCAGCAGGCGGCCGCAGCGTGACATTGGGGCCTCGCATCCTGCGCGCTGAGACGGCAGCGCTGGCGGCACTTGCAGTCGTACAGTATGAAAATGGCGATTTAGGAAGCTGAACGAGGAGAGGAAGGAATACATTGCCAAAGGTGGCATTAACAACACTGGGCTGTAAGGTCAACCAGTTTGAAACGGAAACAATGGAAGGCCTGTTCAAGCAGAAGGGCTATGAAATCGTGCCCTTCGAGGAAAAAGCAGACTTCTATGTCATAAATACCTGCTCGGTCACGAGCCTTGGCGACCGCAAGTCGCGGCAGATCATCCGCCGGGCGCAGCGCCAGAACGAGCAGGCAATTATCGCGGTTTGCGGCTGCTATTCGCAGGTGCATCCGGAGGAAATCAAGGCAATCGAGGGCGTGCGGGTCGTGCTGGGCACGAAGGAGCGCGCACAGATTGTCGAGCTTGTCGAGCAGGCAGCTCGTGAAGACGGCATCATCGATGAAGTCGGCAACATCATGGAGGCACGCGATTTTGAAGATATCCCGCTCTATGATATGCCGCAGCGGACGCGGGCATTCCTCAAGATTGAGGATGGCTGCCAGAATTTCTGCTCGTACTGCATCATTCCCTATGCACGCGGGCCAGTCAAGTCGCGTCATCTCGATAAGATCCATGCGGAGGCGAAGAAGCTTGTTGCAGCAGGATTCAAGGAAATCGTGCTGACGGGCATCCATCTGGGGGCTTATGGCCGTGACCTTACGGAGGAGGTCACCCTTGCCGATGCCTGCCGAGAGGTGCTCAAAGTCGAGGGGCTCAAGCGCTTGCGCCTTGGTTCTCTCGAATCGATCGAGCTCTCGCCGGATCTCTTTGAGCTGATCCGCAGTGATGAGCGTTTCTGTGCGCATCTGCATCTGCCGTTGCAGGCTGGTTCAGACTCCGTGCTCAAGGACATGAACCGCCATTATGATACGGCGGAATTTGCCCGCCTTATCGAGCACGTGGAACGTGAAGTGCCAGGCGTAGCTGTGTCCACGGATATCATCGTCGGTTTCCCTGGCGAGACGGAGGAGCAGTTCCAGCAGGGGCTGGCGTTTGTCGACAAGATGAACTTCTCCCGCATGCATGTATTCCCGTATTCGCGCCGCAGCGGTACGCCAGCGGCCGAACGCAAGGATCAGATTCCGGAGCCGGTCAAGAAGGAGCGGGCGCAGCGCATGCAGAAACTGGCAGCCCATAAGACGGAAATGTTCCATGAGATGTTCCTCGGCAAGACGATGCGCGTGCTGTTTGAGACGAATACCGATGGCATCACCGATGGCCTGACGGATAACTATATCCGCGTCTATACGGAAGATGAGGTCGTCTGTGGTGAACTCTATGAAGTGCAGCTTGAGCGGCTTTATCGCGATGGTGTTTGGGGCAAAGTTGTGGCACCGGTAAAATAATTTTATTTCTTAGCAGGGAATTCGCGATTGTTAGCGAATTACTATAAAAGTATCGTGTTTGTGGTTGTTTTTGACAATCCCTCACGCATAGAGCAAATACAGCAAAGGAGGTGTTAAAGATGGCAGATTGTATTTTTTGCAAGATTGCTCAGAAGGAAATCCCTTCGAGTCTTGTTTACGAGGATGAGCAGGTGGTAGCATTCAAGGACCTTGAGCCGCAGGCTCCGGTTCATGTGCTGGTCATTCCGAAGAAGCACGTGGAAAGTGTTCTGGCCCTTACAGCTGAGGATAAAGAGATGGTTTCGCATATCCTGGCCGATGTGGTGCCGCAGCTGGCCCGTGAGCTCGGTGTAGACGAGAAAGGTTTCCGTGTCGTCACGAATACGGGAGCTGAAGGTGGCCAGAGCGTCAAGCATCTGCATTTCCACCTCTTGGGCGGTCGTTCCATGCAGTGGCCGCCGGGCTGATAAGTCTTGCGATTATGTGTTGACATGACTTGCTCCGCTGATGTATAATTGTGTGGTGTAGTTATGAAAACACAAAACTCCCAAGTTAAGTGGAGGGGGGGAAATAATAGATGGCAAACGAAATCAAAGTTGGTAAAAACGAATCGATCGATAGTGCTCTCCGCCGCTTCAAGCGTATGTCCCAGAAAGCTGGCACGCTGGCTGAAGTGAGAAAACGTGAACATTACGAGAAACCGAGCGTTCGCCGCAAGAAGAAATCTGAGGCAGCTCGTAAACGCAAGTTCCGCGGTTAATCCTTGGATGATTTGCGTGAGGCGCCTGCCCGTCGTGGCAGGCGCCTCATTTACTTATAGAAAGAAGGAATTGCTATGTCGCTGAAAGAACAGTTGACTAATGATATGAAAGAGGCCATGAAGTCTCATGATAAAGACCGCCTGGCTGTTATCCGCATGGTTCGCGGCGCTATCCGCCAGCAGGAAATCGATGGCCAGAAGGAACTGGGCGACGAGGATGTCATTGCCGTCATGAGCAAGGAAATCAAGATGCGCAAGGACTCCATCGAAGAGTTCAAGAAGGGCGGCCGTGAGGATCTCATCGCTAAGACCCAGGCTGAGATCGACGTGCTGATGCCGTATATGCCGGCACAGCTCTCGGAGGATAAGGTACGTGAGCTCGTCAAGGCCGCTGTGGCTGAGACGGGGGCAACGACGCCAAAAGATATGGGCAAAGTCATGGGCGTATTGATGCCGAAGGTCAAAGGCCGTGCCGATGGCAAAATGGTCAACACGATTGTCCGCAGCATGCTGCAGGGCTGATATGGTTTGGAGGAGCCTCTCCCGTCTTTGGATGGGAGAGGCTTTTTTGCGGCCATAGCCTATGAAGGAAGGTAATTTCTAATGATTGGCGAATATAATCAAAGATGGAGGTGATAGATCATGGATTTCGTGAGTATTCCAGTGCTGCAGGTCTTGCTGCTGGCCATCATGTTCCTGGCGGTCTTCGTGGAAATAAAGACCGGCGGGATGGGGGCCGGCATCCTGCTGGGCTTGGTTGCTGCTGGCGTATTCTGGGGCAGTCAGTACGTCAAAGGGCTCGTGAATCTTTATCAGATTGCCATTTTCCTTGCAGGCATTCTCTGTATCATCGTGGAGATGCTTATGCCGACAGTCGGCTTGCTGGCCGGTGTGGGCGTGGCGGCAATGCTTTACAGTGTCGTTCTGGCACTGGGGGGTGACATCAATGCGCTGTATGCCATGCTGATCGCATTCACAGCTGCTATCGTGCTCTTTGCCCTTATCGTGAAGCGGCTGCCATCGAGCCGGCTCTGGTCGCATGTGGTGCTCAAGGATCAGTCCCGGGCGAATCGCGGCTATGTGAGCTCGACGCCCAAGGACAACCTGTTGGGCAAGACCGGGGAGGTGCTCAGTGAGCTGCGTCCGGCGGGCTCGGCGCTCATTGACGGCGTGCCGGTCGATGTGGTATCTGAGGGCGTGTTCGTCGCAAAGGGCACTGCTGTCCGCGTTGTTGCTGTTGAGGGCAGCCGGGTGGTTGTGCGCAAGGTTTAAGCCCGTTGTTCATTTTTGTAGGAGGTTTATATGGCTGGATTAATTGGTTCTGGATTCTTTTTGGTATTATTGATTGCTTTTGTGATGATTTTCCTGCACTTTGTGCCGCTGGGGCTCTGGATTTCGGCGCTGGCTGCTGATGTGCGCGTAGGTATCATCACGCTGGTCGGCATGCGCATGCGTCGCGTGCCGCCGGCAAAGATCATCCTGCCGCTGATCAAGGCGAACAAGGCAGGTCTTGATGTGGTTGTCAATCAGCTGGAGGCACATTATCTGGCTGGTGGTAATGTCGATAAGGTCGTGGATGCCCTTATCGCTGCGCATCGGGCCCAGATCCCTCTGCCGTTTGAGCGTTCGGCAGCTATCGATCTGGCCGGTCGTGATGTGCTGGAGGCTGTGCAGATGAGCGTCAACCCGAAGGTCATCGAGACGCCGGTGGTTTCGGCGGTGGCCAAGAATGGTATCGAGCTCAAGATCAAAGCACGTGTCACGGTGCGTGCCAACATCGACCGCCTCGTCGGTGGTGCTGGTGAGCCGACCATCATCGCACGTGTTGGCGAGGGCATTGTCACGACTGTCGGCTCCTCTGATAGCCACAATGATGTGCTGGCCAACCCTGATGATATCTCGAAGACAGTCCTGGGCAAGGGGCTCGATGCCGGTACGGCATTTGAGATCCTGTCCATCGATATTGCCGATGTCGATGTGGGCCGCAATATCGGTGCTGAGCTGCAGACGGATCAGGCTGAGGCCGACAAGCGCATCGCGCAGGCTAAGGCTGAGGAGCGCCGGGCAATGGCTGTAGCCAAGGAGCAGGAGATGAAGGCTTACACCCAGGAAATGGAAGCCAAGGTCGTCGAGGCTCAGGCCGAAGTTCCGCATGCGATGGCTCAGGCATTGCGCGATGGCAAGCTCGGTGTCATGGATTATTACAACCTCAATAATGTCCAGGCGGATACCGATATGCGCAATGCCATAAGCAATGCTGGCGGGCAGGAGAAGAATCAGGCGCCTATAGCACCAGTAAAATAAGGAGGACATCATGGAAACCATCCTGATGATTGTCTTTTTTGCCTTGTTTGCCGTGCTTTCGGATAAGATGGGGAAAAAGCCCAAGGTGCCGCGGCGCCCGCAGCCAGGCAGCAAGCCGCCAGTGCCATGGCCCCAGGAAAAGGCAGAAAAAGCGTCACAGCAAGCAGGTAAACTGGGGTTCAAGATCCCGGAATTGCGCAATGCGCCTTCTGCAGGGACGCAAGGGTCTTCGTATGATGCGGAGGCTGCGCGGCGGCAGGCTGAGGAATACCGGGAACGGCTGGCGGCTGAGCAGCGGGAACTTGCTCATGCACGTGAGCGGGCGGTGCAGGAGGCAGCTATCCGGGCGGCGGAACAGGCCGAATATGAGCGTCAGGCCAAGGTGAGACCGCCAGTGCGCAATGCGCTGAAAGTGGGGAGACAGCTGCCGGTACTTACACCGGCGAATGCTCAGCAGGCTGTCGTTTTGGCGGAGATACTCGGCAAGCCAAAGGCTTATCGTAATAGATGTCATCGATAAATTTTATATAGTTTGACGATGACAAAAAAAGCGAAATGTAGTACAATACTATAATATATGCAACGAAACAAGAACGAGAGATTTTGTAGGTGATGAATGTGTCAAACCCCATGTTTGATGTAATCGAGGCAGAGCTGAAGGAGCTCAATGAGGGACTGATTGGGGCAGTTTCCTCGCCTGTGGACCTTGTAACAGAAATAGGAACACATCTGGTGACGGCAGGTGGCAAGCGCATTCGACCAGCACTTTGTTTGCTGGCTGCTCATGGCGGCCCGGCGTATAGCCTGGGACGTCTGTTGCCGTTGGCAGAGGCGTTGGAGCTTATTCATACGGCGTCGCTCGTGCATGATGATGTCATTGACGAAGCTGATACGCGCCGTGGCTGTATCACGGCAAATGCCAAATGGGATAATCAGATTGCTATCCTCAGTGGTGATTATATCTTTGCACGGGCGTTTGGTCTCATTGCTGATGGTGAGTATGGCAATTACGTATCCAAGCGTTTGGCTGATCTTGTCTGCAACCTGAGTGTCGGTGAGATCATCCAGAATCATACTGTCTATCAGGCTGTCAAGGATCTTGACAACTACTATGATCGGATTCAGAAGAAGACAGCAGATTTCTTGGAAATCTGCTGCGAGCTTGGTGCTTTCGTGGGCGGGCTGGCTAAAGATGATGTTCGTCGTCTGGCCGAATACGGCCACTGCATTGGCATGGCGTTCCAGATTACTGACGACTTGCTCGATATCCTGCAGACTTCGGAGAAAATTGGCAAGCCGGCTGGCAATGATATCCGGCAGGGAATCGTCACGCTGCCGGTTATCCAGGCGCTCAATGTGAGCCCTGATGCCGATGAGCTTGAGCGGATCGTGACAGATTCGGATATGACGGATGCGATGGTTGCACGGGCGCTGGAGATTGTCAAAGCAACCGATGGTGTTGAGGTGGCAATGGCCAAGGTGGATGAATATCTTGACCGGGCACGCAATGTGCTGCCTGAGAGCCTGGCCCCGGAGATCCGCGAGGCCTTTGTCATGGTGGCTGATTTCATCGGCAATCGTGATTTTTGATTGATAAGGGAATTTATGGCTCGATGAGCTGGAAATGTGGAGGAGTATATTATGTTTGGCATCGGTGTACCTGAGCTTATCCTGATTTTGGTTGTTGGCTTGATCGTCTTTGGGCCGGGCAAGCTGCCTGAAGTTGCCCGCTCCCTTGGCAAGGGCATCCGCGAGTTCAAGAAGGCGACGAATGTCTTGTCGCAGGCCATCAATGCGCCGGAACAGGCCCCTGTGCAGCAGCAGGCAGCGGCTCAGCCGCAGCAACCGGCCCAGCAGCAGGCTGCTGCTACGGCATCGCCGGCAGAAGCGCAGCCAGCAGCACCAGTCAATCCGGTGGCTGCGCAGCCGTATCCGGCCAATCAGCAGGCACCGACTGCTCCACAGGCAGCTGCAGCAGAGCAGCCGGCAGCTGCCCCGTCCTATCAGGCTCCGACGCAGGAGTCGGTACGTCAGCAGATCCAGGATCAAGCTGGCAAGAAAGCAGAATAAGTGAGTTAAGATATCAGGAACCATCACTGTCTTGGCAGTGATGGTTTTTGTTATATAGTCCATAAAGATTTCATATGATAGCTGGCATAAGTTTAATTGAGATTTTTATAGTTTTTCGATATAATAGAAACGAATAAGTATAGCCGCGTTAATGAATTGATTTTAGGAGGATATGTATATGTTTAGTCCATGGCAAGCTGGAATCGTAGTATTGATTGCGCTCGTTATCTTTGGGCCGAGCCGTCTGCCAGAAATCGGCAAAGCTCTCGGTAAGGGTATCCGTGAGTTCAAGTCAAGCGCTACGGGGGAAGAGGAGAAAAAAGAACAGCTGATGACCAATGTAACGGAGCAGCCGAAGGAACTGCCGCCGAAGTCTGATACGACAAAGCAGTAAGCCAGGTGGAGTTACATGGCAGAAGAGAAACAATATGAAGAGATAGCGGCGCCGAAGCCGCGCGGAGTCATTGAGCCGGGATCAGTGGAGTATGTCCAGGATGATGGCAGCATGTCGCTTGTTGCTCATCTGACGGAGCTTCGCAGCCGGCTCATCAAATGCCTGGTGGCAGTAGCGCTTGGCAGCTGTGTAGGGTATTACTTCATTGAAGATATCATGCATTACATTACCTTGCCGGCTGGTAAGCTCTACTATATGCAGCCTTCCGAGGCATTTTTCACGTATTTGAAGGTTGCCTGTGTGGCCGGATTCCTGCTGGCACTGCCAATCGTTTTCTGGCACGTCTGGCGCTTTTTCCTGCCGGCACTTACCCATAAGGAACGCGCTGTTCTCGGGCTTGTCGTGCCGACCTCGGTCATCCTGTTCTTTGCAGGACTGGCCTTTTCGTTTTTTCTGGTACTGCCGGCAGGTATCCGCTTCTTTATGGGATTCAACAGTGCGGAACTTGAGGCAATGTTTTCGGTCAATAAGTACTTTGATTTTGTCATCATGTTCGTGATGCCCTTCGGTTTCATCTTTGAACTGCCTCTTGTCATCACGATCATGGGCAAGATGGGAATCATAACTTCAGCTTTCCTGAAGAAGTACCAGCGCATCATCATTTTCCTGTCCTTCGTGGCAGGTGCATTGATCACGCCGACACCAGATATCTTCACGCAGTCGATGATTGCTCTGCCGATCATCGTGCTCTATGAGGTCGGCTACTTTATTGTTCGTTACGTCCTGCGCCGCTGAGGCAGGACTTTAGGGAGGAAATGTTTTGGCTTTTAAGGATTTACGGGAATTTATCGCGGAGCTCGAAAAACGCGGCCTGCTCAAGCGTATCCAGACGGAGGTAGACCCGGAACTGGAAATCACCGAAATCACGGATCGCGTGTCCAAGATGGAAGGCGATAAGAATGTGGCGCTGCTGTTCGAGAACGTCAAGGGCTCGAAGATGCCGGTGCTCATGAATGCCTTTGGCAGCTATGAGCGCATGGCGCTGGCACTGGGCGTGGAAAAACTCGATGATGTTGCCGATGAACTGCGCGAGATGATGAAGCTTCCGTATGTTTCATTGCAGAATAAGATGAGCGTTGTCACGATGATTCCGATGATCAAGCGCGCCATCAATTTCCCGAAATATGTGAAGAATGCACCGTGCCAGGAGGTTGTCGAGACGGAGAATCCGAATCTCGATGAGATCCCTATCCTCAAGTGCTGGCCGGACGATGGCGGTCCGTTTGTCACGTTGCCACTCGTATTTACGAAGAATCCGAAGACGGGCAAGCGCAATGTGGGCATGTATCGCCTGCAGAAGTACGACAGCCGCACGACGGGCATGCATTGGCATATCCATAAGAATGGTGCCGAGAACTTCCGCGATACGAAGGCACAGGGCGGCGACCGCATCGAGGCCGCTGTGGCTATCGGTACGGATCCGGTGGTGACCTATGCGGCGACGGCTCCGCTGCCACGGGATATCGATGAGATGGTCTTTGCCGGCTTCCTGCGTCATAAATCCGTCGAGATGGTCAAGTGCAAGACCGTGGATATCGAAGTACCAGCCAATGCGGAAATCATCCTCGAAGGCTATGTCATGACCGATGAAGTCCGCCGCGAGGGACCCTTTGGTGACCATACGGGCTATTATTCCCTGGCTGACGATTATCCGGTATTCCATATCACGGCTATCACGCACCGCAAGGACGCTATCTATTCGTCCACGGTTGTCGGCAAGCCACCGATGGAGGACTGCTATCTGGCAAAGGCTACGGAGCGCATCTTCCTGCCGCTGCTGCAGCAGATGCAGCCGGAAATCCTTGACATCAACATGCCGCTGGAAGGCGTATTCCATGACTGCTGCATCGTATCCATCAAGAAATCGTATCCGATGCAGGCGCGCAAGGTCATGCATGCGCTCTGGGGCATGGGACAGATGATGAACGTCAAGATGATCATCGTTGTCGACGCCCATGTCAATGTCCAGGATCTGAAGGAAGTCTGGTGGCGCGTCTACAATAACATCGACGCGAAACATGACCTGGAGATTGTGGAAGGCCCCCTCGATGTTCTCGATCATTCCTCGCCCATGGCGAAATGGGGTGCAAAACTCGGCATTGATGCCACGAAGACCTGGCCGGAAGAGGGCCATACCCGTGAGTGGCCGGAAGAGATCAGCATGTCTGAGGATATCCGCAAGAAGGTCGATGCCAAGTGGAAGGAGCTTGGTCTCGATTGATTAACATAAAAGCACATATCAATAACGTGGCGCTCCATCATACGATCTTCGATCTGCCCTTTGCCTTTATGGCAGCACTGCTGGCCGCCGGTGGACATCCATCGCTCCATGATTTGTTTTGGATTGCGGTAGCCATCACGACGGGAAGGGCAGCTGCACTGGCTATGGATAATCTGGCCGATGTCAAATATGACAGCCAGCAGCCGCGCATGCAGTATCGTGCCATGGTGCGGGGGGATATCTCTAAGCGGGAGGCCAGGGTTTTTATCGTGATCTGCCTGGCTTTGATGGTGGCAGCTGTGACCCAGCTTCACCCAATCTGCATTTATCTCTTGCCCATCGCCGCTGTTCCCTTTATGATCTATCCGTTCACGAAGCGCTTTACGGGCTGGTGTCACCTGTTCCTGGGCCTTGCCATCGGCATGGCGCCGGCAGGGGGATGGGTTGGTGTCAGCGGCCAGGTCACGGCGCCGATGGTGCTGCTCTGCATTGCTGTTGCGCTCTGGATTGGCGCCTTTGATGCCATGTATGGCGCCCAGGATGAGGCGTTTGACAAGAGTCAGGGCCTCCATTCCCTGGCAACGGAGTACGGGGCTGCGGGGGCCTTCAAGATTGCTGTCGCTTTGCATATCGTCTGCATTGCCTGCTTCTTTGCGGTGGGCGTGATGCTGCAGCTGTCTGCGCTGTATTACTTTGGGGTTGGCATTGCGGCAGGAACGCTGGTCTATCAGCATAAGATCGTGAGCCCCACGGATTTTTCCCGGGTCACGCAGCGCTATTTCATGCGCAATGGCATCGTATCGGTGGCGATTTGCGTATGTACCTGGCTTAGTTTTTATCTTTAATCCATTTATCTGGGAGGGACTCTATGTCAGCGAGAATTTTCGAAGGAAAAGTCTTTGCACAGCAGTTCAAGGAGGATGCCGGCCGCCGGGCCGAAGCCTTGCGGGAAAAATACGGTGTGAATCCGGGACTGGCCGTCATCATTGTCGGCAGCAATCCGGCGTCGCAGGTTTATGTCCGCAATAAGAATAAGTCCTGTGAGGCTTTGGGGATTTATTCGGAAGTGGTGGAGATGCCGGAGACGGCATCGAAACAGGAGCTTATCGCCAAGATTGATGAACTCAATCTCGATAAGCGCATCCATGGCATTTTGGTACAGCTGCCGCTTCCGGCACAGATTGCCAAAGACGAGGCGGAAATCCTCAACCGCATCGACCCGTCCAAGGACGTGGATGGATTCCATCCGGTCAACGTAGGACGGCTGGTAACTGGCGAGGATGGACTGGTTCCCTGTACGCCAGCAGGCTGTATCCGCATGCTGGAACTTGCTGACATTCCCCTAGATGGCAAGCGGGCAGTGGTCATCGGCCGCAGCAATATCGTGGGCAAGCCCATGCTGCACCTGCTGCTGGCCAAGAATGCCACGGTGACCATCTGCCATTCCCATACGGAGAACTTGGCGGAGATTACGCGGGAGGCGGATATCCTGGTGGCTGCTATTGGCAAGCCGAACTTTGTCACGGCGGATATGGTAAAACCGGGTGCCACCGTTATCGATGTCGGCATCAACCGCATTGCCCCGAAAAAACTTGTGGGTGATGTGGACTTTGAGGCTGTCAAGGAAGTGGCCGGAGCGATAACGCCAGTGCCGGGAGGTGTAGGACTCCTGACGGTGGCTATGCTCATGCAGAATGTTGTCAAGGCGGCCGAAAAGGCAGCCTGCAAATAAATAACCGAATATCTTTCACGGAAACAAACAGAGGAGAAGAAAGCCTAATGAAAACTGATGTGGAGATTGCTCAGGAAGCAGAGATGCAGGACATCCGGAAAATCGCCGAGAAACTGGAAATCTCGGAAGATGAACTGGAACTCTATGGCAAGTACAAGGCGAAAATCACGCTGGATGCCTGGCAGAAGGTCAAGGATCGTCCCAATGGTAAGCTGGTTCTCGTGACGGCCATCAATCCGACGCCGGCTGGGGAAGGCAAGACGACGACCAGTGTAGGGCTGGCCGATGCCCTCCATAAGCAGGGGAAGAAGGTGGCCGTTGCCTTGCGTGAACCGTCGCTTGGTCCTTGCTTTGGCCTCAAAGGCGGCGCCGCTGGTGGCGGTTATGCTCAGGTGGTACCGATGGAGGATATCAACCTGCACTTTACCGGGGACTTCCATGCGATTACGACGGCTCATAACCTACTGGCTGCTGTCATCGATAACCACATCCAGCAGGGGAATGTACTGGATATCGATGTGCGCCGAGTGGTTTGGAAACGCGTGCTGGACCTTAACGACCGCGCCCTGCGCCATGTGGTCATCGGCATGGGGGGCAAGGCACATGGCGTGCCCCGGGAGACTGGCTTTGATATCACGGTGGCCTCGGAGATGATGGCTATCCTGTGTCTGGCTTCGGGTCTTGAGGACATGAAAAAGCGCCTGGGAGAAATCGTCGTTGCCTATACCCGGGATGGCCGGGCTGTACGGGCCAAGGAGCTCAATGTAACGGGAGCTTTGACTCTGCTGTTCAAGGATGCCATCAAGCCGAATCTCGTGCAGACCCTTGAGGGAACGCCAGCCTTTATCCATGGCGGCCCCTTTGCTAATATCGCTCATGGCTGCAACAGCGTCATGGCGACGAAGTTTGCCCTGAAGTTTGCCGATTACGTAGTCACGGAGGCTGGATTCGGTGCGGACCTCGGTGCCGAGAAATTCCTCGACATCAAGTGTCGCTTTGCTGGCATCCATCCCGATGCGGTGGTAATCGTGGCGACGGTCCGCGCTCTCAAGATGCATGGCGGCCTGGATAAGAAAGAGCTTGACCATGTCGATATGGCAGCCCTTGAAAAAGGGCTAGCCAACCTTACCAAGCATATCGAAAACATCCAGAAGTTTGGCCTGCCGGCAGTGGTTGCCATCAATGCCTTCCCGACGGATACGAAGGAAGAACTGGACTTTGTCGAGAAGAAATGCAACGAGCTCGGTGCTGAGGTCGCTTTGTCGGAGGTCTGGGCCAAAGGCGGCGAAGGCGGCCTGAAACTGGCCGAAAAGGTCGAAGAGGCTTTTGGCAAGCAGAACGACTTCCATTTCATCTATGAGACGGAGCAGTCAATCCCAGAGAAGATCACGGCCATCGCACGGGAAATCTATGGTGCCGATGGTGTGGATTTCACGGCAGCTGCCAAGAAACAGCTGCAGGAAATCGAGACGCTGGGCTTTGACAAGATGCCGGTCTGCATGGCCAAAACCCAGTATTCCCTGTCGGATGATGCCACGAAACTTGGCCGTCCGGAAGGTTTCCGCATCACGGTGCGCGAGCTGCGCGTAGCTGCTGGTGCTGGCTTCATCGTCGCCTTGACGGGCAACATCCTTACGATGCCAGGCCTGCCGAAGAAACCGGCGGCTGAAAATATGGATATCGACGAAAATGGCAAAATCACGGGCCTTTTCTGAGAAGAGAACCGCATTTGACCGCTCGATTGACGGAAAGCGCATTGGGAATAATATCCCAATGCGCTTTATTTTATCATTGATTATATTTATGGCTGCCATTTGCAATCTACTTGCAAAATCCATAAAAAACCCTTACAATATGATTTATGTAATTCATAACCAAGAGGAAAAGTCTGGAGGCAGCCTATGAAACGTGTATCCGTTGAGCTCGTGCCGCGCGACGAAGAAACGCTGCGCGCGGAACTCGCGCTCTTGCAGCAGTATCAGGATAGGATTGACGTCATCAATATCCCCGATCTCCTGCGCTTTGAGACGCGCAGCTGGCAGGGGGCCGCGATGGCCAAGGAGTATTTCCCCAATGCCATGCCGCATATCCGGGCGATGGATATCAATCTTGAGGAAGAGCTGCCGATGAAGGACTATCTGCGCGAGCATGGTATCCGCGAGGTGCTGGTTATCGAAGGTGATCCGCCGCAGCGCATGACCCATGCGGTCTATCCGACGGAGAGCACCGATGTCATCCGCAAGTTCCGCGAGGAAATGCCGGAAGTCACGGTCTATGCCGGCATCGATCAGTACCGCAGTTCGATGCGTCATGAGCTTTACCGCATCCACCGCAAGGTCCAGGCTGGTGCCAAGGGCTTTTTCACCCAGCCGTTCTATGACAGGCGCTTGCTCGAGATATATGCTGACATGCTGTCTGGCCTGGAGGTGTATTGGGGGGTATCGCCGGTTATGAATGCGGGCTCGCAGAGCTATTGGGAGCGCAAGAACAATGTTGTCTTCCCGCAGGCTTTCGAGCCTAGCCTGGAGTGGAGCGTACAGTTCTCGCGCGAGGTCATGGAGCTGGCTGACAAGATGGACGCGAGCCTCTATCTGATGCCTATCCGCACGAATCTCGAGGAGTATTTGGCTGGTGTGTTCCGCTGAGCACGGTAGAATGAGCAGATAAGACCGCAGGCAATGCGGCTGAAGTTGTATATGTATTTAGGAGAGTGAATCATGTTTAAGATCCTGAAGAAAGAGGAGCTTTCCCCGAATGTCTTCTCGATGGATATCGATGCCCCGCGTGTAGCGAAAAAAGCGCAGGCAGGTCAGTTTATCGTCCTGCGTGTTGATGAGAAGGGCGAACGCATTCCACTGACGATTGCCAATTTCAATCGTGAGACCGGTGTCGTAAATATCGTGTTCCAGGTCATCGGCGCATCGACGATGGCTTTGGCTGCTGTCGAGCCGGGCGAGTCAATTGTCGATTTTGTCGGTCCGCTGGGTCAGCCGTCGGAAATCAAGAAATTCGATGGCACGGTAGTCGTTGTTGGCGGCGGTATCGGTGTGGCTCCGACCTTCCCCATTGCCCGCGCTATGAAAGAGGCCGGCAATAAGGTCATCGCCATCATGGGTGCCAAGACCAAGGACATCCTGATCATGGAAGATGAGATGAAGGAAGTCACTGACGAGATCCTCATTACCACCGATGATGGTTCCCGCGGCATCAAGGGCTTTGTCACTTATGCGGTGCAGGAACTGGCCCAGCGTGGCGAGAAGATTGCGCAGATCACGGCAATCGGCCCGGTCATCATGATGAAGAGCGTGGCAGACTGCACGCGTGAGCTTGGCATCCATACGGTCGTCAGCCTCAACCCGATCATGGTTGATGGTACGGGCATGTGCGGCGGTTGCCGCGTGCAGGTCGGTGATGAGACGAAATTCGCCTGCGTCGATGGTCCGGAGTTTGATGGACATCTCGTAGATTTCAACGCCCTCATGAGCCGTCAGCGCATGTATCGCGACCTCGAGGCCGAGGAAAAAGACCATATCTGCAACATCGGACTGGGGAGGAAGTAAGCAATGGCTCTGTCTTTGAAGAAACATGAAATGCCGGTACAGGACCCGAAAGTCCGTGCCCATAACTTTGACGAGGTAGCCCTGGGCTACGATGAAGAAACGGCAGTAGCCGAGGCGGAACGCTGCCTGCACTGCAAGATCCCGCAGTGCCGCAAGGGCTGCCCGGTATCGGTTGATATCCCCGAGTTCATCGGCAAGATCAAGGAGCGCGATTTTGATGGCGCTATCGAGAAAATCAAGGAAGCCAATGCACTGCCAGCTGTCTGCGGCCGCGTCTGCCCGCAGGAGAACCAGTGCGAGAAATACTGCGTGCTGGCCAAGAAGGGTGAGTCGGTCGGCATTGGCCGGCTGGAGCGTTTTGTCGCTGACCGTTATATGGCCAAGAATGAGGAAGTAAAGCCTATCGAGTTTGCAGCTGATGCCCAGAAGGTAGCTGTACTGGGTTCCGGTCCGTCCGGCCTTTCCTGTGCTGGGGATCTTGCCAAGAAGGGCTATAAGGTCACGGTATTTGAGGCACTGCATAAGGCTGGTGGCGTGCTGTCCTACGGCATCCCGGAATTCCGTCTGCCGAAGGATGCCGTGGTCAAGAAGGAGATCGAGAATATCGAGAAGCTCGGCGTCAAATTCGAGCTCGATGCTGTCGCTGGCCGTCTGTTCACCGTAGATGAGCTGATGGAAGAAGAGGGCTTTGATGCGGTATTCATCGGCACGGGGGCTGGCCTGCCGCGTTTCCAGGGCATCCCCGGTGAGAGCCTCAACGGTGTCTACTCGGCCAATGAGTTCCTGACGCGCTGCAATCTCATGAAGGCTTATAAGTTCCCGGAATATGCAACCCCGATTAAAGTGGGCAAAAATGTCGCTGTTATCGGCGGCGGCAACGTAGCCATGGATGCTGCCCGCACGGCACTGCGCCTGGGGGCTGAGCATGTCTATATCGTCTATCGCCGCAGCGAGGCAGAGCTGCCGGCCCGTAAGGAAGAAGTCGAGCATGCAAAAGAAGAGGGCATCGATTTCAAATTGCTCAACAATCCTGTTGAGATTCTTGGCGATGAGAATGGCTGGGTCAAGGCCATGACCTGCATCCGTATGGAGCTTGGCGAGCCTGATGAGTCTGGCCGTCGTCGTCCGGTAGCTGTCGAGGGCTCAGAGTTCGAGCTGGCTGTGGATACGGTCATCGTGTCCATCGGTACGGGCCCGAACCCCATCATTGCTCATACGACGCCGGGCCTTGCTACGACGAAGCGTGGCAATATCGAGGCTGATGAAGAGTCCTGCGCTACGTCCAAGCCAGGAGTATTTGCCGGTGGCGACATCGTAACTGGTGCTGCTACGGTAATCCTCGCGATGGGGGCAGGGCGCAAGGCTGCTGCTGCCATTGATAAGTATCTGCAGAAAAAGAAAAACAGCTGATATAGCTTTATCCGGTCAAGGTTGACCGCAGGTAGTCCGTCCCAGCCAAGGCAAAGCTGGGGCGGATTTATCATTGTTTTAGGGAAGAGGGAATACTTTAATGGATTTTGCTGCCATTGACTTCGAGACGGCGACTGCAGCCCGTGATTCGGCCTGCAGTGTAGCTGTGGTTGAGGTCAAGGAAGGAAAACTTTATGACTCGTATTATACGTTGATCCAGCCGCCAGGAAACCGTTACAATTGGTACAACACGCGCATTCACGGTATCACGCGGGAGGATACTGCCACAGCGCCGAGCTTTGCTGATATCTGGCCAGAGCTGCGGGCGCATCTCGAGGGAAGGATTGTCGTTGCCCATAATGCCCCCTTTGATATGGGGGTGCTCGGCGCCTGTCTGGCGAAGGATGGGCTAGGCAATCCGGACTTTGCCTACTGCGACACGGTAGCAATCTCGCGCAAGGTCTGGCCGGAGCTTGCCAATCACAAGCTCGATACGGTGGGCAGTTTCCTGCATGTCGAGTTCAATCATCACAATGCGCTGGATGATGCGCGCACCTGTGCGTACATCCCGGTGGCTGCTGCTAGGGAGATGGCTGTAGGCAGTCTGAAGGGACTGACGGCGCAGCTGGGAATCCGTGTTCAGCCGTTTGGCGTTAGAAAGGGGTATAGACGATGATCTTGGTAAGTGCTTGTCTGCTGGGGCACAAAGTCAAATTCAATGGTGGGACGAATACGCATGAGCTGCTGCTCAAGTACAACGAGCGGGGCCGGTTCATCGCGGTCTGTCCCGAATGCTTTGCGATGCTGCCCGTGCCGCGTCCTTGCGTAGAGATCCAGGGCGGTACAGGCAAGAAGGTTTTGTCGGGCAAGGCTAAGGCCATGGATGAGAATGGGCGGGATATGACGCAGTATTTCCTGACCGGTGCCGACAAGGTGCTCAAGATAGCCGAAGCCTATCATGCGAAGGTGGCGATCCTCAAGGAAGGCAGTCCATCCTGCGGCGTCAAGAAAATCTATAATGGCAATTTCGAAGACAAGAAGATCAAGGGTCAGGGCGTGACGACGGCCCTGCTGCAGAAGCATGGCATCACGGTCTATTCGGATAAGGACATGACGGTGGGCCGCTTGGAGGAACTCATCGCTGAGGATATGCGCCGCGACCGCATCTGAAAAATTTTTTCATGATACGAAAAAAAGGGGTTGCATTATGCGTAAAAATCCCGTATAATATCTTTTGTCGACACGAGAGTGTCACAAGAGTTATTCCTCGATAGCTCAGCCGGTAGAGCACCTGACTGTTAATCAGGCTGTCGCAGGTTCGAATCCTGCTCGAGGAGCCATATGGCGCGTTGGTCAAGTGGTTAAGACACCGCCCTTTCACGGCGGCTTCATGGGTTCGAATCCCATACGCGTCACCATTTCGGGCGATTAGCTCAGCTGGGAGAGCGCTTGCCTTACAAGCAAGATGTCAGCAGTTCGATTCTGTTATCGCCCACCATTCAAAAATATAGGCTGCCGAAGGGCGGCCTTTTTTGTTATCAGCAGCACCAGAGGAACAGGAGGTTTGTGCATGAATACGGAAGACCGCCGGGAACATTTACTCAAACGCCTGCGTGAGGCGGAGCAGCCCCTTACGGGAACGAAACTTTCACGTGAGTTTGCTGTGAGCAGGCAGATCATTGTCGGGGATATCAGCATCTTGCGGGCGCAGGGTGTGCAGATCTTTGCAACGCCGCGGGGCTATATCTTGCCAGCAGAGAAGGCCGAGAGCAGCCGCATGGTGACGCTGGTCTGCCAGCATGATGCAGCCGGCATGGAAAAGGAACTTCTGGCCATCGTCGACAACGGCGGTGCTGTGCTAGATGTCATCGTCGAACATCCCTTATACGGTCCAATCCGCGGCGACCTTCTGCTGGAGAATCGGCGTGACGTGCGTGCGTTCCTGTCGAAGATGCAGAAATGCCAGGCCAATCCGCTGCTGGTGGTGACTGGCGGCATCCACATGCATACGGTGCGGGTTCCCGACGAGGAAACTCTGCAGGCTATCCGTGAGGATTTGCGGGCACTGGACATCCTGGTGGAGGATGGCGTCGCCCGGGGCTGATATTGCGCGACAATTCCCTTCGTAGTATAATTATAATGTTTTCATGCAGTGACAAAGGTATTTATAGTAAGGAAGACGAGTCGTGGAAGAATTATTGAAGAAGATGCATACCTGGATGGATGCATATATGAAACGCTTTGTTACCGATGACGAAGAAGTCATGCAGGGAATACGCATCAAGATGATCCATACGGGCTATGTCACGGCGATTGCCCGGGAGCTGGCCTGTGAGCTCTCACTCAGCCAGCATGATGTGCAGCTGGCTGAGATCATGGGGTTGTTCCATGATGTGGGACGCTTCCGCCAGTACAGCATCTACAAGACCTTCAATGATGCTCAGTCGGAGGATCATGCAGATCTTGGACTCAAGGTGCTGGCAGAAGAGATGCCGTATATGGATGATCTGACGGCCGAGGATGCCGAGCTGGTGCGCTTTGCCATCCGCAACCACAACAAGAAGGAAATCGAGCCAGTGACGGATAAGCGCAAGCTGCTGTTTGCAAGGCTGCTGCGTGATGCGGACAAGCTCGATATCTACCGCGTGCTCTCGCCTTATCTGACACCTGATGGTGTCGATAAGGCGCCAAAGTTCATCAAGGCCGATGCGAGCCAGCTTGTGAGCCCGGACTTTGTCCGTGACTTTGCCGAGGGTAAGCAGGCGGATTACCGTCATTTGCGCACCCATGGCGACCGCAAGCTCGTGCGGCTCATGTGGGTCTACGATGTCAACTTCAGCTGGACGTTGCGCAAGATGGTGGAGCGCGGCTATATCGATCTCATCATCAAGTATCTTCCGGAGCAGGAAGGCCTCGATGTCGGTATACGCCGGCTGCGTCAATATATAGAAGAGAAATGTGCGGTCAAAGACCGTGTGGATTTATAAAGGAGAGAATCTAATGGCAGAGAATACGACAATCGCCACGAATTTCGTGCAGAATGCGATTGAGGACGACCTGAAAAACGGCAAATATACGGAAGGCATCCATACGCGGTTTCCACCTGAGCCGAATGGCTATCTCCATATCGGTCATGCGAAATCCATTTGCTTGAATTTCGGTCTGGCTGAGTATAATCATGGTCTTTGCAACCTGCGCTTTGATGATACGAATCCGACCAAGGAGGATACGGAGTACGTCGATTCCATCCAGGAGGACATCCATTGGCTCGGCTTCTCGTGGCAGAACCGCATGTATTATGCCTCGGACTACTTCGATAAGCTCTATGACTATGCCGTCGAGCTCATCAAGAAGGGCCTGGCTTATGTGGATGACCTCACGGCTGAGGAGATCAAGCAGTATCGTGGCACGCTGACAGAGCCGGGGAAGGAAAGCCCGTACCGCAACCGCAGTGTCGAGGAGAACCTCGATCTGTTTGCCCGCATGAAGGCTGGTGAGTTCGGCGATGGTGAGAAGGTACTGCGCGCAAAGATCGACATGGCTTCGCCGAATATGGTCATGCGCGATACGGTCATCTACCGCATTGCTCATGCGCATCATCATCGCACGGGTGATGCCTGGTGCATCTATCCGATGTATGATTTTGCCCATCCGCTGTCGGATGCCATCGAGGGCATTACCCACTCGGTCTGCACCCTCGAGTTCGAGGAACACCGCCCGTTCTATGACTGGCTGTTGGAATCGCTGGGCTTTGACGTCAATACGCGCCCGCGCCAGATTGAGTTTGCCCGCCTGAACCTCACGAATACGGTCACGAGCAAGCGCAAGCTGCGCCAGCTCGTCGAAGATGGGTATGTGCGCGGTTGGGATGATCCGCGCATGCCGACCATCTCGGGCCTGCGCCGTCGCGGTTATACGCCGGCATCGCTGCGCAACTTCTGCGAGGAAATCGGTGTCGCCAAGGGCAACAGCCTCGTTGATGTCAGCATGCTCGAGCATTGCGTCCGCGATGACCTCAACGAGCATGCCGACCGCGTCATGGCAGTGCTGCGTCCGCTGAAGGTCGTCATCACGAATTATCCAGAGGATAAAGAGGAGTACCTGCTGGCCGACAATAACCCGATGCATGGTGGCAGCCGTTTCGTACCTTTCTCCCGCGAGCTCTACATCGAACAGGAAGACTTCATGGAGGAGCCGCCGAAGAAGTATTTCCGCCTCAAACCGGGCGGAGAGGTTCGCCTCAAGCATGCCTATATCATCAAGTGCGAGGAAGTCGTGAAGGACGAGGCAGGCAATGTTGTCGAGCTGCGCTGCACGGCAGACCTTGACTCGAAGACGGGTGGCGCAACGGCTGGCCGCAAGATCAAGGGCACGATCCACTGGGTGGCTGCCAAGACGGCTCTGCCGGCTGAGGTTCGTCTCTACGACTACCTGCTCGAGACTGATGAGAATGGCAATCTGCCGGAGGACTTCATCGCCGCACTCAACAAGACGTCGCTGGAAGTCATCGAGAATGCCTGGATCGAGCCGAGCGTCAAGCTCACGGCTGCCGGCACGCATTATCAGTTCCTGCGTGAGGGCTACTTCGTTGTCGATCCGGACACTACGCCGGACAAGCTGGTGTTCAACCGTGTCGTTGGCCTGCGTGACAGCTGGGCCAAAGTAAAGAAGGGATAATATGGGCAAGATTCCAAAGGGACTTACGGATAAGGATATGTTCCAGAACTACGTGGAAGAAGAGACGCTTGAGGATACCTTCATCAAGGCCGAGAAAATTGCGGACAAGAAGCACCGTGAGCGCGCGGCCGTTGAGCCTCCTGCTGAGCTCAGCCGGGCTGGGTTCACGCCGGCGCTGACTGAGGATCTCGGCAAGGCACTGATGGTGCTCAAGATGGAACTTTTCCGCGAGGGTGTTCAGCACTATACGTTCAAGATCAAGCGCGATGGCGAAAGCATCGTGCTGACGCCGAAGTACAAGAAGGAAAATTAAAGATACTATGGAAAGAAGTGGATTGCATTGTTAAGCAGCACGACCCTGGCGGTTATCATCTTCGTAATCGCCTATGCGCTGATTATTTCAGAGAAGGTGCATCGCACCATCGTGGGAATTTTTGGCGCTATGCTGATGATTCTCTGTGGCATCATCAGCCAGGAAACTGCTATTCATCATATTGATTTCAATACGTTGGGACTTTTGATGGGCATGATGATCATCGTCAACATCACGAGTGAGACCGGCCTGTTCAACTTCCTGGCCATCTGGGCGGCCAAGAAGGTCAAGGCTCGTCCGATTGCGCTGCTGGTAGCCCTGTCGGCACTCACGATGGTCTGCTCGGCCCTGCTCGATAATGTCACGACCGTACTGCTGACGGTTCCTATCACGTTCAGCATCACGGCGCAGCTCAAGGTTGATGTGAAGCCATACCTGATTGCACAGATCTTGTCGTCGAACATCGGCGGCACGGCGACGCTGATCGGTGACCCGCCGAACATCATGATCGGCAGCGCCGTCGGCCTGAACTTCATGGATTTCGTCATGAACCTTACGGGAGTGGCCATTGTGATCTTCATCGTAGTACAGGCTCTGCTGATCCTGCTGTACGGTAAGGAACTCAAGACACAGCCAGAACTGCAGGAGAAGGTCATGCGTCTCAACGCGAAGAGCCAGATTTCCGATGTTAAGCTGCTGAAAAAATGCTTGTTTGTCATCTTCGTCACGATCTCGCTGTTTGTCATGCATGGAGCACTGGGACTGGAGACAGCAACGGCAGCTCTTACGGGCGCAGGTCTTTTGCTGCTCATCACCTTCACGCGCAATGAGGCCATGATTGCCAAGGTGCTCTCGAAGGTCGAGTGGCTGGCCATCTTCTTCTTCGCCGGCCTGTTCGTTCTCGTCGGCGCCTTGGTGGAGACAGGCGTCATCAAGATGCTGGCGGCTGAGGCCATCAAGCTCACCCATGGCGATGTCACGTCTACGGCTGTGCTGATCCTCTGGATGAGTGCTGTCGCCTCGGCATTCATCGATAACATCCCCTTTGTCGCGACGCTGATTCCGCTGATCCAGGATATGGGGCAGATGGGCCTTACGAATCTCGATCCGCTCTGGTGGTCGCTGGCACTTGGTGCCTGCCTCGGTGGCAACGGTACGCTGATCGGCGCCAGCGCCAACGTTGTCGTTGCCTCGATGGCTGCGCAGCGCGGTCGTCAGATCTCGTTCCTGGGCTTCATGAAAGTGGCGTTCCCAGTCATGATCCTGACGATCATCATAGCGAATATATACGTCTGGCTGCGCTATCTTTGAGAATAGCCATGAAAGCTGTCTTCCGAGCAGGGAAGACAGCTTTTTTTAGCAAGCGCTAACCCTTCTATGCTATATTGGTTGATAATGACCATGATTTTTTTGTCGTGTAACATTTTTTACAGCCGTTCTCCGTTTTTTCGCGTATATTTAGGGGATGAAACGGAGGTAATACGATGAGTGCTTTTTTAGGGCCAATCCACTATTGGATGTATGAAAAGATAATGGTGCAGGAGGAACTCCTGCGCCGCATTGCCGTCAAGGCAGAAAAAGAGGGCTGGCTGGAGTCAGCGGCAGGTTTTGTCATGGAGGAGAGCCGCCCCTTAGCGGAAATCATTGACGAGGCCAATATCCATGGGTGGCTGAGCAGCCGCATCGAAAGCGTGGAAAAACGCTATGCAGAGCTGGTTAGCGGAGTCTTGACTGGTCATGAGGAAAGGCTGGCTGACCTGAAGGCTATAGCCTATGCTTTTGGCACCGAAAAGGCAGCCAAGGCAGGCAGTACGGCTAGTGAGTGTTACAAACAGATTGAGGACTGCACTTTGAATGGCATGCCTTGTGATGGAGCCAATATTGTCACGGATGAAAGCGAAACGCACTTCAGCTGGCAGCAGCGGCTGGAGGTGCATGGTGCGTATTGGACGGCAGCCGGAGGCAGAGCCGAGCATTACTATGCTTTGCGTCAGCAGTTCATAGCTGGTATACTTTTAGAGACAGATTATGTCTTAACGAGTACAGATGACAGGGACTACAGCCTATGTCATAAAAACTGATTCAAACAAAGGGGATGGGATTTTGATGGATACCCAAAAGATAATGCTGGAAGGTGCCATGTATATGGAGACTGAGCTATTGCTGGCTGCTTTGGCAGAGCCCCAGGAGCATGTGGTGGGGCAGTGGCGCTTTGTTGAGGGCAGGTACCATGATGTGCCCATCGTCGTAGCTGTGACTTCCATCGGCATGACGAATGCTGCGGCAGCGACAGCCCTGGGGATTGAAAGATTCCAGCCCACGGCTGTGATAAGCCAGGGAACAGCGGGCGGTCATGACCCTGCATTGCAGGCCTGCGATATCGTTCTGGGCAAGCGTTCCTTTGATGCAAGCTCTTACCGCAGTGCACAGGAGGATAAGGTGGACTGGCGTCATATGGAGCTTATGGGCTCGTATGCCTATGATGCGGCAACGCAGTCCTTTGTCCCGCAGGCCGTCTATTACCTAGGCGATGAAAGATTGCTGGCGGCGGCACATTTGGCAGCGAAGGATTATAGGCGGGGCCGTGTTGTCGATGGCTGTATCGCAAGCTGCAATACTTGGAATCGGCAAAAAGAACGCCTGCAATATCTGCATGACCAATTCGGCTCGTCCTGCGAGGATATGGAAGTCAATTCGGCGGCGCAGATCTGCCAGCAGTATGGGATACCGTTCCTGGGCATCCGCATCCTGTCGAATACGGAGTTCCGGGCGGAGGAGTTCCAGCCGGAATCCGCCCAGGTCTGCCAGCAGTTTGTGCTGGCTGTGGCTGAGCAATACGGGAAGATGTCAAACCGTGATTGAATTACGGAGATGATGCCTGGTACAGGTATATAATGGATACAGTCGATAGTAGGAGGGCTGTATACATGTGTAGAAAGAAAAAACATCTGGCTGTGGTGCAGAAGGCTGACTGTGTGGCTTGCGGTACCTGCACAGATGTCTGCCCGCGCGGTGCCATAACGATCTGGCGCGGGAGTTTTGCGGTAGTTGATGCCGCCCTTTGCGTGGGCTGTGGCCGCTGCGCAAAGGAGTGTCCGGCCTCAGTCATCCAGCTGGAGGTGGGAGCATGAAAAGGCATTGGTATCATTATCTGTGGCTTTGGTCGCTCTTGTACTTTGGCCTGGGCTTTTTCAATATCCTGTTTGCCTGGCTGGGGCTCATCAGTTTCATGCTGCCGCTGATCATGGCGATCGGGTTTGGCAATAAGCTGTTCTGCAATCGTTACTGTGACCGTGGGCAGACGCTGCGGGCCCTGGGACAGCTGGGCTTTTCCCGGCGCCGGGAGATGCCGGCCTGGATGAGGAGCAAGGTCTTCCGCTATGGCTTTATGGTGTTCTTCTTTGCGATGTTCGGCAATGTCTTATACACTACATGGCTGGTCTATAGTGGCGCAGGTTCTCTGCAGGAAGTGGTGACGCTTTTATGGACCTGGCAGTTTCCCTGGCAATGGACCTATTCAGGCGCAACTAGTCCCTGGGTGGCGCAGTTTGCCTTCGGCCTCTATAGCCTGATGCTGACCTCGGAGGTCATTGCGCTTGTTACCATGCTGGCCTATCGTCCTCGTTCCTGGTGCGTCTATTGTCCGATGGGGACTTTGACACAGACAATCTGCAAGGCCAAGGCTCGGAGAGATTCCTGACAATGAAAAGCTGCCATGCTATATAAGGCATGGCAGTTTTTTTACTTAGATGCTTGGTGGTGTTATAATGGTAACCATATGATGTGCCGTAGAAACTTTGTACCAATGCGAAGGAAGTGTCAGCTGTGATACACGAGATCAGTCCCCTGCATTTAGCCAATGAATATATACCCAATGCCGAGCCTTGGAAAGATGATATCATCATCTTCGTCAAGGGAAATGCCCTGATGGTTGGAGGAAGCAAAGGCGCTATGTGCTTTCCGAAGCGGCAGGATATCCGGTCGAACCAGCTGGAATACCAGTATCTGTTTTCGCTGGCTGGACATGGCGTGTATTATGCTCAGAAGAGAAACATGGAGCCATTGCCGGGCTTTTCCTATATGACGCTGAAGGAGATGCGCTGGCAGCTGCAGGGGCCGCAGGCGAATATGTATCTGGTGTATACGGCCTGGCACCTTATCACTTGGTATGAGGATAATCGCTTTTGCGGCCGGTGCGGTCATATGCATGCGCCGGCTGCAAGGGAGCGGGCGCTTGTCTGTGATAACTGTGGGCATGTAGTCTATCCGCGCATCATTCCCGCTGTGGTCGCAGGCGTGATAAATGGCGATGAGATCCTGCTGACGAAATACGCCAATCGCGATGTGCCGTTCTATGCACTGGTAGCAGGCTTTACGGAAATCGGTGAGACGCTGGAGGAATGCGTGGCCCGTGAGGTCATGGAAGAGACGGGGCTCAAGGTAAAGAACATCCGCTACTATAAATCACAGCCCTGGGGCAGCGTGCAGGATCTGATCGTGGGGTTCTATTGCGAGGTAGATGGCGATACGGCCATCCATATGGATAAGAGTGAACTCAAAGAGGCTGTATGGGTAAAGCGCGCAAACATTCAGGGACAGCCTGACGACTGGAGCCTTACCCACCATATGATGATGACCTTCAAGGAAGGCCGTGAACCGAAAAGCTGCTAAGGTCTTTTTTCAGCCGGCGTCAATATCCACATTGGCGCCTAAATATTTGCTGCGGTCGGATTCTTTGAGATCCTTTTGGTAAGGATTGTCTTCGTTATAGTAGCGGATCTGGGTGTTGGTCTCGCCACCGGAAATATAGGTGCGGCCGCATTCGGGGCAGACGGCAGTCTTCAGGCGGACACTGGCGCGGACTACCTCGCCGTTGCCTGTATCGGCTTTTTGATAGGCATTAGACACGTGTTCCTGCTCGTGGCTCATGACCACGGAGGCCGCATTGTCGGGATCGATATGTCCTGCTGCTTTGAAGGAGACCATCTCGTTTGAACCATCCTGATACTTGCGGCGCTTGCAGGTCTCACATTCTGCGGGGCTGGATTTCTGCCCGATGCCGCGGGGGTCGCTAGTCTGGCTGTAATCGCCGTTGCTGTCATAGTTGTTTCCATATGGCCAGCCGTAGCTGCTGGCAGGGATACGCATATCTGACATATTGTCCACATCCTTCCTGGCTGTATAATACTCCTATATAGTATATCGAAAGGATTGGCTGAAAAGTTAAGAGAAAAAGCCCTGTGCTTGACTGGTCAAGCACAGGGCTTTGGTTATCTTTACCGAAAGGTTATTTCTTTACGCGGTCGAGGATGCGGCGCGCGACGTAGACGCCGCTGGCACCGGCCTGGGAGAGGCCGCGGGTTACGCCGGCACCATCACCGATGGCGAAGACGTTCTTGAGTTTTGTCTCGAGATCTTTGGAGAGGACCACACGAGAGCTGTAGAACTTGACCTCGACGCCATAGAGCAGCGTGTCATCGTTGGTCATGCCCGGTGCGATGTTGTTGAGCGCCTGGATCATCTCGATGATGTTGTCGAGATGGCGTTTCGGCAGTACCAGGGAGAGATCGCCCGGCGTAGCCTGCAGCGTCGGTTTCGTGAAGCTCTTGGTCATGCGGTGGGCGTTGGTGCGGCGGCCCTTCATGAGGTCGCCGAAGCGCTGGACGATGATGCCGCCGCCGAGCATGTTCGAGAACGAGGCAATGCGCTTGCCGTACTGATGGGGGGATTTGAAGGGCTCTGTGAAGCGGTTGCTGACGAGCAGCGCAAAGTTCGTATTGTTGCTTTGCAGGCTTGGATCGCTGTAGGAGTGGCCGTTGACCGTCACGATGCCGTCAGTGTTCTCCATGACGACGTGGCCGTGGGGGTTCATGCAGAAGGTGCGGACCTGATCGCCATAGCGTTTCGTGCGGTAGACGAGCTTGGCCTCATAGACCTGGCTCGTGATATGGTTCCAGACTTCGTCAGGAACTTCGACGCGCACGCCGACGTCGACGCGATTGTTTTCCTGCTCAAGTCCGAGGGCCTCGCATTCGTTGGAGAACCACTCGGCACCGGCGCGGCCAGGTGCGACAATCAGATACTCGGCCTCAATCGTTTCGCCGTTTTCCAGCTCCAGGCTGTTATGGCCTTCGCCGTTGGAGTGGATATGAGCCACTGGGCACTCGAAGCGGAACTCGACCTTGTCTTTGAGGTATTCATAGGTTGCCTTGAGCATGTTGAGGTTGTTCTCGGTGCCGAGATGGCGGACGCTGGCACTGAGAAGGTGGAGGTCATGCTGCAGGGCCAGCTGGCCGATGTTGGAATTCTCGGTGGAGAAGACTTCAGCCGGTGCGCCGTGTTTCATGTTGATCTTGTCGACGTAGTTGATGAGATCCATGACTTCGTCATCGGGCAGATACTCGTTGAGCCAGCCGCCAAACTGTGTCGTGAAATTGTACTTGCCGTCGGAGAAGGCGCCGGCGCCGCCGAAGCCGCGCATGATGCTGCAAGGCTTGCAGCCGATGCAGCTCTTTACCTTGCCGGACGAGATGGGGCAGACACGCGTGTAGATGTCCTTGCCGCTCTCGAGCAGCAGGATGCTGAGCTCCGGGCATTTCTCGGCGAGTTCGTAGGCGGCAAAGACACCGGCCGGGCCCCCGCCGACAATCGCAACATCATACTTTTTCATGATAATTCCCTCCTAAAATAACGGGCGCGGATGTTTATCCGGGCGCACGAAAAGAGCGCAGATCTTTGCTGTTCCTGTGGTGAGCAATCTGCGTATCGAATCGACTTTTTCAAAACCTTAGCTATTATACGGGATGCTTTTACAGATTGCAAGCATTTTTTACGAGAAAAAAATAAAGAATGTACACTATAACAGAAAAATCATAGCTTGTATATAAATTATAGTTGCATTATATCTGCCTTTGCAGGTATAATGTATAGCATATTGTAAACCTGTAATATATCTGTAAGGAGGAGATTCGTTGGTACACAATCTGGCAATCATCAATACATTCATCTTATATATAGGGCTCATGATGGCCATCGGCGTCTACTATTACCGCCGGACGCGCAACATGAGTGACTATTTCCTCGGCAACCGCAAGCTTGGGGCTTGGGTGACTTCCATGAGTGCCGAGGCCTCGGATATGAGCGGCTGGATGCTCATGGGCGTGCCGGGCTTTGCCTATCTAGCCGGTCTCAATGCGGGCTGGATCGCTGTCGGCATCGCTATCGGCACCTGGGCCAACTGGCATTTCATCGCAGCGCGTCTGCGCAAGTACACAGAACTGGCCAACAATTCGCTGACGCTGCCGGAGTTCTTCGAGAATCGTTTCGAGGATAAGAGCGGTCTGCTGCGCATCGTGCCAGCCGTATTCATCCTGATATTCTTCATCATCTATACCTCGTCGGGATTCGTTTCGGCCGGTCGCCTGTTTGAGACGGTGTTTGGCATCCCGTACCACTATGCAATCTTCATCGGTGCCGGCTCGGTGGTGTTCTATACGCTGGTCGGCGGTTTCCTGGCAGTGTCGCGCACGGATTTCATCCAAGGCATCATGATGTTTTTTGCCATCCTTGTCGTACCGATTACGGCAGGCATGACGATGGGAGGCTTTTCGGCGACGGTAGCAGCCATCGACACGGTGCAGCATTCGATGCTTGAGCCCTTTACGAAGCCGGATGGCTCGACGCTGGGAACTATCGAGCTTATTTCCTTGCTGGCCTGGGGCATCGGTTACTTCGGTCAGCCCCATATCCTCGTGCGTTTCATGGCAATCTCGAGTTCGAGGGAAATCAAGCAGGCGACGCGCATTGCGATGACCTGGGTGGTCGTGTCCTTGGCCGCAGCTGTTGCCGTTGGCATGGTTGGCCGTGTATTCCTCACGACGCCATTGGAGGGCACGGAGTCAGAGACTGTATTCCTCGTGATGACGAATACGATGTTCCCTCCCGTCGTGGCTGGCCTTATCCTCTCGGCTGTGCTGGCAGCTATCATGAGTACGGCATCGTCGCAGCTGCTCGTGGCTGCCTCGGCCTTTGCGCAGGATTTCTACCGCACGCTGATGCGCAAGGATGCGGAGCAGAAGGAGCTCGTCTGGATCAGCCGGGCGTCCGTGCTCGTCATTGCATCCCTGGCGATCTTCCTCGGCCTCAATCCGAACAACTTCATCCTGGACATGGTTGCCTATGCCTGGGCCGGCTTTGGTGCAGCCTTCGGCCCTGCGCTGCTCATGAGCCTGTTCTGGCGCCGTACGACGCGCAATGGTGTACTGGCTGGCATCATTGTTGGCGGTGTGACTGTACTGGTATGGAAGCAGTTCGCGCTTTGGGGGCTCTATGAGATCGTCCCGGGATTCCTGCTGGCCCTCATCGCTGTCTATGTCGTCAGCAAACTCGATGCTGAGCCGGCTGAAAGTATTACCGATACCTTTGATTCGGTAGGCAAAAGTGAGATATAATAGAAACCATAGGGAGGTGCAGTCATGGATTTCAAATTTGCACATAATAATTTCAATGTCCTCGATTTGGACAAAAGCCTGAAGTTCTATCAGCAGGCACTGGATTTCACGGAGGCGCATCGCCTCGAGACGCCGGACTTTACTCTCGTGTATCTGTCCGATGGGGGCAGGACACCGCATGAGCTTGAGCTCACCTGGATAAAGGAGCGCAAGGAGCCGTATAACCTTGGCGAGAATGAATTCCACCTGGCCCTTACCGTGGATGATTTTGCGGCAGCACATGCACGTCATAAGGAGATGGGCTGCATTTGCTATGAGAATACGGCTATGGGTATCTATTTCATCAGTGATCCGGACGGGTACTGGATTGAGATACTGCCGGAAAAATAATATATTCTAATTTGTTTTATGGATATGAATGGAGGTTCGCTGGCTGAAAGTTGAGTCAGCGGACTTTTTTTACTGACAAATTACAGTTTGTCTGTTAGTTCGTGCGGAATGGAATCCCGATAGTACGCAGCTCGGGGTTCACGGGGTAGTACTTTTTCTGTTTCCGCTGAATGGGCCGTACGCCCAGTCTGCTCCCGTCACCAGGTCGCGACGTACATAGTTCTTTCTAGGTTATGCGCTTACGGCCCAGTCCTGCTGCGCAGGACAGTCGCTCCAGACAGAAAGAAGCACCACCCCGTTCGCCCCCTTTGGTAACGGAAGTCTGAGATTGTACGAATCGTTTCTCCCGTAACAAGCACATCGATGTAATTCGTGACCTATCGCCGGAACAGAGCAGGATTATCCAAACATAACGGAGGGCGAGGGTGGGTACACTTTCTTCGTAGACGGAGCGACTGCCCGAACGCAGTGAGGGATGGCACGCGGTAGGTATAAACTAGAACGTCAAGA
>FPAX01000015.1 GCA_900116485.1 Selenomonas sp. GACV-9 | reverse complement strand
AGAACGCCAAGATGTATTGGCGCGCCGCCGGCCTGCCCGGCGCATGTACCTAGATACATACAACCTGCCAGCGCGGGTCATTTAGCGGAGCGGAGAAAAAGTGCACCCACCCTCACCCAAGCTGAGCTGTAGCAAGCTTATTGTGATTTCGCACTGACAGACAAACTGCAATTTGACAAAAATCCGCTGCCCCTAAAGACAGCGGATCTCATCCTTGTTTAGTTATGTGCTAAGGCTACTTCCTCAGCTGGTTCTTCCTGAAAAAAGGAATATACCAGGCCAGCAGCTGCACCGACGAGTGCCGGTACTACCCAGCCCATCGTAATCGTATAGAACGGCAAGTAAGCCGTCAGGAGTTCGTTGAGCCCCGGGATCTGGATGCCGGCAGCATTGAGTCCATCGATGATGGCAAAGACCAGCGTGCAGTTCATGGCTCCGCGGTAGATGCTGCGGCGCCAGCCGATGACACGGTCAAATAATGACAGCAATACGAAAACGATGACCAGCGGATAGATGCCGACGAGGAACGGGATGGTCAGCGCGATGATCTGGGTCAGGCCGATGTTCGAGGCTACAAAGCTGAACAGGATGCTGATGAGCAGCAGACGCTCATAGGAAATCTGATTCTTGAACAGCTTGTTGAAAAACCAGGCCGTGCCCGAAGTGATGCCGCAGCAGGTCGTCAGGCAGGCCAGAGCAATGATGATTGCCACCAGCACGTTGCCAGCCGGGCCAAAGAACATATCGATGGCAGCGGCAAGCAGCTGGCCGCCATTTTCCGAATGACCGAGGACACTGGCGCTCGTCGCACCGATGTAAGCCAGCGAGCCATAAACCAGCGACATCAGGAATACCGTGATGATACCAGCAATCAGGCAAACCTCACCGATTGCCCGATTCGTCGTAACCCCGCGCATGCGGATGGCATTGACGACCAGCGTGCCGATAGCCAGCGAGGCCAGCAGGTCCATCGTCTGATAGCCGTCCTGGAATCCCTGGACAAAGGGTGTGCCTATATAGGCCCCCGTCGCATCAAGGATATCACCGAGCGGCGTCGCAAACGCCTTGGCAAACAGGATAACCAGGAATACCAGCAGAATCGGCGTGAGCATCTTGCCGACGCGATCGATGAGCTTATTGGGATTCAGCGCCAGATAGTAGGACGCTGCAAAAAAGATTGCCGTATAGACAGCCTGTCCCAGCGTAAGGTTTTCTGCGGACAGGAACGGGCGGATGCCGATCTCAAAGGAGACAGCACCAGTACGCGGCATCGCAAACAGCGGCCCAATGGTCAGATAGAGGATAACGAGCAGCATCGTGGCCATCCACGGATAGGTCATCTTGCGGATGAACTCGATATATTTTCCCCCCTGCAACGCGATGGCCGTGATGCCCAAGAGCGGCAAGCCTACGCCCGTCGTCAAGAAACCCAGCATAGCCGTGAATACATGGTCTCCAGCCGCCTGGCCCAGCGCCGGCGGGAAGATCAAGTTGCCTGCTCCAAAAAAGATGGAGAACATCATGAAACCAACGGTCAAGATTTCTCCCTTAGACATTTGATTCATAAGAAACACCCTTCTCCCATGTAAAGAACAATTTGTCCTTTTACAGTAAACATCGCAGGACACAAAAAAAGCATGTTCCAGCCGACCGAACATGACTAAAGGCCCTGCCTTTCTAAAACGATAGCTGTATTATAGCATAAATGTACTTTACAATGCAACATCTCAATCGTTTGTCCACTGTAAATGTGTAAACTTACACATTTTTTCTTTTTTGCCTATCCTGTGCTATACTATAGAGAAAGATTACACTGCTTCAAAGGAGGAAGACATCCATGGCCGAAGAACAAGGAAATTCCGCAAACGTCCCGTCATCAGATACAAACGAGCAGGAACTCGATCCCATCATTACCCAGCCGCACGGTATCCAGCAGCAGGTCAAGATGGAAATCGTCCGCATGATCCACAGTGGCGAAAGCCCTTTCGATATCATCTATCACGTCGCCAAACGTCTCGAAAACATCTCCGGCGAGCCTGGCTACGCCAAATACGTAGAAGAGCAGATCCGTGCTGTCTACGGTCTGGCCCTCGAGCATGTCAAGCCGATGAAGGATGAGCTGCACGAAGTCGAAGAGCGCCTCAAACGCATCGAGAAATCCTATGAGAATCCTGCCTTTACCGAGGAAGAACATATCCGCATCGGCTTTGCCATCAACCGGCACAAGAAGAACATTGAACGCCTCAAGGTCATGATCCAGAAGGCCGAAGCTGACCACGCCGATATGACCATCGTCAAGAACTGAGACCACGTACAAAAAGGCTGTAAGAAGGTACATCTCGTACCCTCTTGCAGCCTTTTGGCATATCTCAGGGAATATCCTTGAACTCCTGTTCAAGCGCCGCGACTTCCTGCGGATTGATAGCCCGCAGACGCTCGAGCATCCGCTGGAGATGTTCGCGTTCCTCAGCCAGTGGCGTGACGTCCTCCATGACCAGATACAGCAGCGTGCGCATCTGTTCCACATAGATGATACTGACCCGCACGCGTATCCAGAGCAGGCGGCCATCAGAACAGTAACGGCGCAGCTCGCATTCGCAAACGCCCTTCGAGGCCTCCGCATCTTTGACAGTCTGCCAGAATAGCTCCCTGTCCCGATAATCGATGCGGTCAATGATAGAACTATCCGGCCCATAGACATTGTCTCGGGAATCGCCAAACAGCTTGAAATAGCCATCGTTGGCCCGCAAAAGTTCCAGCGCACCGCCCACCAGCTCGTAGAGGCCAATGGCACCACCGGCACCGTTGAACAGGACCGTGAGCTGCGCCGACATCGTCATCATGTCCACGGTATCCTCCGGCCCCAGATGCACCGGCACCGCCGTATCATTGAAGCCCTTGACAGTCATCTCACGATAGACATCGAGTGGCACTGGCTTGGAGAAGAAGTAGCCCTGCACACACTCACAACCGATTGTCCGCAAGAAGTCCACCTGCTGCTGTTTCTCCACGCCTTCAGCGATGACCGGTATATGCAGCCACTTAGCCATGCGCACTACCGAATTCAGGATGTTGCCGCCCCGGCCGTTGTCCTCCTTGTCACTGTCTGACAGGAACTGCAGGTCGATCTTCAGGATATCGACCGGCATATCCTTGAGCATGTTGAGCGAGGAATAGCCACTGCCAAAGTCATCCATGAGGATTGGAAAGCCCTTGCGCTGCAGCTCTTTGGTAATCTCGATGATCTGCTGTGGATTCTCGACATAGGCACTCTCCGTGAGCTCCAACTCCAAAAGCCGCGGCGGGATATCGTATTTTGCGATGAGCTGCTCAAAGACCTGTACGATATTGGGACTGTAGAAATCAATACGGGACACGTTGACGGAAATCGGCAACACCGGCCGCCCTGCGTCCATATCTTCGCGCAGGATCTGGCAGGCACGCTCCCAGACGTATTTATCGAGCCGATAGATGAAACCATTCTTCTCAAAGATCGGGATGAACCGCGATGGCGGGATAAAGCCGAGCTGCGGATGCAGCCAACGCACCAGCGCCTCGCCGCCTACGATCTTCTCCCCCATGAGCTCATACTTCGGTTGGATGTAGACAAGAAACTCGCCACGATCCAGCGAACTATGCATGTTGTTGACGATAACCTGCTCGTTGACGATGCTGTCGCGCATATCCTCACCGTATTCGCCACAAGACACCACACCATTATAGGCCGCCTTCGCCAGGCCCATCGACGCCCGATCGATCATCGTCGTCACCGACAAGGCCGTATCACGGATCGTATAGACACCGAAATAGAAGTCGATGCGATAATCGAGCGCAAATGTCTCAGCCAGCATCTGCAGCGAACTTATCATATGATTGCGCATATCGTTGCGCGTCGGATAGCAGAGCAGGAAATTATCGGCATAGAGCCGCCCATAAACGCAAGGCTCCAGCTTGATGCTCTTGAGGAAATGGGCGATATAACGAAGCAGCTTATCTCCGGTCTCCTCACCGAACAGGTCATTGATGACCTTGAACCTGGCGATGTTGAAGCGCATGATCTCGAACTCAGTATCGGGGTTATCGGCCAGCACCTCGGCTGTCCGGCGGCAGAAAGCCTTCTTATTATAAAGGTTCGTCAACCGATCATGACGCAGGTTGTAGAGAAAAGACGCATGCGTCTGCTTCAGCGGCGACAAGTTCGTGACCACAGCATTGAAGGTTCCGATGCCCGTCTTCCGATCAAGCACGTAGCGGCCGCACTCGATGCACCAGATATAGCTTTCGTTACTGCGCCGCAGTCGGTACTCCACCTGATAGCTGTCCGATTTCAGCAGCTGTCGCTTGATTTCCTCGCGGCTGGGCCCGAGGTCATGCGGATGAATCAGTCGCTCCAGCTGTACGCCCCGACACTCAAACTGCTTCCCGAAGTCGGGACCAGACTTGTAGCCCAGCATACGCCAGAGCTCTTCGCTGTAATAATCGATGGGCAGGTTCTGATCGGGACGATACTGGACATAGGCGCAATTCACATACGAGGCCACCATATCCATGACCTCATCCATGGAGCCATCCTCTATCTCGCCACGGTTCAATAATCGTGAGCTTACCGACTGATAGAGCAGCTCATGACGCACATCGTGCTGGAAGTGCAGGCCACCAATCTTCCTGCCCTCCGCAGTATCTGTATATATCACCAACACCTGATGCATATTGCGCATGCGGTTCTCAGTCGAGAACACGATATTTGCCCGCACTGTCCAGCCCGTGCCAGTGGCCTTCTCCACACATTTGAGTTTGGTAACCCGGCAGGACTTCAAGTCATAATACATCTGACGCAGGCATTGTGCGGCCTTATCCTTCCCTGTCGCATAGCTGTCTGAATGAATACCGAACGCAATCACGTCCTCCGAAAACATTGTCTCCATCTCGACAATGTCGCCGTATTCGTAGTAATCACGCAGCAGTTTCTTCGTCAAGGCAACTGTCTTGCTTTGCTCCATCAATACTCGTCCTTTCACGGGTTTTACCACTCGCATACCGTTTCCATTCGCGGATGCTATTAATTACCATTAATTATAGCATAATTGATTTAGATTTGTGAACGAATGTTGTTCAAAGCACAAAATAATTCCTGATACAAGAAAAGCCCTTCCGTAAACCGGAAAGGCTTTCTCTCATAACATGTTCTTCATGTCCGCATCAGTCTAATACATAGACCTCTACATAGCGGCGGCCAAAGTTCATGGCCTCGCCATACGACTCCATGCAAAGGTCGATGCGCTCCCCGCGGATTGCTCCGCCCGTATCGGCGGCAATGGCTACGCCATAGCCGGGGATATACACGCGCGACCCCAATGGGATCACATTCGGATCGACGGCTACCACACCGCGGGTTGCCGCGATGCCGGTTGCCGTGATGCCGCTGCCGCCGCCATCACTTGGCAGATAGGCAGTTGCCTCCATCGTATAGACGTTGCGATAAGCACGCTGGCCCATCTCAGTCTGTACTTTCGGCTTCATTTGTTCTTCACGCTGCCGAGCCAGTGCCTGAAGTTTAGCGGCACTGTCTTTTACCACTATATCCAAGTTTTCCTGAATTTTCGTATCCAGTCCTGGAGCCGCTTCCACGTCATCCAGATTATAGCCCAATTCGATCAGGGCGTCGCCTACGGTCTGCTTGCTGGTCATGACTTCCTTTTTCTGACCATTGTACGAGACGGTTACCGGGACCGCACGGTAAACCGTTATTTTCGTGTTCTTATCGTCGATCTTTTCCAAACGGAATTCATCGTTGGCGCTGAGTTTCACGCCAGCCCGGATAAGGATGTAGTCCGGGCTCGTATGGGTCGTATTCAGGGTAATCGTGCGTCCATCCACGAGGATTGACACTTGATGCATTGCCGACGGAATCGTATTGCGTGTGAAACCTGTCGTCATCATCATGAGTGCTGCGAGCATCAGGCACAGCATCATCTTTTTTTCTTTGCTATTGAATGTCACAAGTTTGGTTAAACTCATTAAAAGCCCCCTTTATTGCTTGTGAAGAACTTTATGAAGTATACCATGTGAGTCATGACCCTGTCAAACCCACATGTCCAATTCTCCCACTTTTAGCTGAAAACAGGCTGAAAAATGGGACAAGAAAAGTGGTGGACGCCACTTTCATGACTTTGTCCACCACTTTTGCTATTTTTTCATGATTTACAGGGTTCAGAGCGCGTATAGCTCCTCCGCATTGCGTGAAGTCTGTTCTGCCACCGAATCCACGGAAATCCCCTTGATTTCGGCGACTTTCTCGGCTACATAGCGTACAAAAGCCGGTTCATTCTGCTTGCCACGCATCGGCACCGGAGCCAGATACGGCGCATCAGTCTCCACCAAAAGGCGCTCCAACGGAAACCTTTGCACGATTTCCGGCAGTTTGGCCGCATTCTTGAATGTCAGCGGCCCATCCACACCGATATACCAGTCCATCTTCAAAAGCTCCTGGGCCATTTCCCAGCTGCCGGAGAAACAGTGCATGACACCGCGCAGGCCTTTCCCCTCTTTCTTGAGGATAGCCAGCGTATCGCCATGCGCATCACGGTCATGGATGCAGACCGGCAGATGCAGCTGGCGGGCCAGGTCGAGCTGACGGATGAAGATCTGCTGCTGCAGCTGACGCTTTTCCGGGTCTTTTTCCCAGTAATAGTCGAGACCAATCTCGCCAATGGCCACGACGCGCGGCTGCTCCGTCCAGGCTGCAAGCTGTGCGTCATCCTGCCCCGTCATCGGGAACGCCTCCTCGGGATGAATGCCGACGCCGGCATAGACCCCCTCATACGCTACGGCAAGCTCGACGGCCTTGGCCGACGAAGCCAAGGTATCGCCCATATTGATAAGCCGCGTCACGCCGTTTTCACGGGCACGCTCGATGACCTCCTGCTCGTGACCGGCAAATTTCACATCATTGAGATGCGTATGCGTATCGACAAGCTCCATCATTTGACGACAGCTCCGACCGGCATGTCGACAGATACGACCTTGAGATCATCGCCCTGGGAGGCCGCCAGCACCATGCCGTGGGAAACCACGCCACGTATCTTGGCCGGCTTGAGGTTCGCCACCATGACGACATTCTTGCCGATGAGCTCCGACGGCTCATAGTGGTTGGCAATGCCCGATACGAGCTCACGCTGCTCGCTGCCGAGGTCCACCTTGAGTTTGAGCAGCTTATCCGTCTCAGGGATCTTCTCAGCTGCGAGAACCTTCGCGACACGCAGCTGCAGTTTGCTGAACTCATCGAAGGTTACCTCACCGCTGTCATCCTTCTTATCGGCTTTCTTCTCTTTTTTCTGCTTGTTAGCCTTAGGCTGCTTAGCCGGCTGCTCTTCCTTTTCCACCTCGATGCGCGGGAAGAGCTGCTCCGGCGTACCAACCTTGAGTTCAGCCGGCGTGCCGCCCCACTCGCGGATATCATCAAGCTGCACTTCGGCAAAGGCCTGCGGCAGGTTGAGCTGCTGCCAGATGCGCTCAGCCGTCGTCGGCATGAAGGGCGCAATCAGCACACTGATATGGCGCAGCGACTCGACGAGGTTATACATGACATTGGCCAGCTCCTGCTTCTTCTCCGGCTCTTTGGCCAGTGCCCAGGGAGCCGTCTCGTCGATGTATTTGTTGGCACGGCTGATGAACGCCCAGACCTTCTTGATGGTCAGCGACAGCTCCATCTTCTGCATGTTCTCGTCGAAGAACTGTACCGTCTCCGCTGCATCGGCTTTGAGGGACTTATCGATCTCGCTTTCCCCCTGCGGTGCCAGCACGATACCATCCTGGAACTTGCCAATCATGTTGAGGGTGCGGTGCAGCAGGTTGCCCAGGTCATTGGCCAGGTCGCTGTTGATGCGCTGGATCAGCGCGTCGCGGGAGAAGTTGCCATCCTGGCCGAGATTGATCTCGCGCAGCAGGAAGTAGCGGATAGCGTCAGCACCGAACTCGTCAATCAGGGCAATCGGATCGACGACGTTGCCCTTCGACTTCGACATCTTGTCGCCATCGACGATAAGCCAGCCATGGCCATAGACCTTCTTCGGCAGCGGCAAGTCGAGGGCCATGAGGATGCACGGCCAGATGATTGTATGGAAACGGACGATTTCCTTGCCGACGAGGTGCAGGTCAGCCGGCCAGAACTTGTTGAATTTCTCCGGATCATCGAGGAACCCGATAGGCGTCAGATAGTTCGTCAAGGCATCGAACCAGACATAGATGACGTGCTTCTCATCGATAGGCACCGGGATGCCCCAGTCAAAGGACGTGCGCGAAATGCAGAGATCCTCAAGGCCCTGCTTGATGAAGTTGATCATCTCATTGCGGCGCGATGCCGGCTGGATGAAGTCCGGATTCTCCTCGATATACGCCAGGATCTTGTCCTGGTAGTTGCTCATCTTGAAGAAGTATGCCTCCTCGGCAACCTCCTGTACCGGGCGATGACAGTCCGGGCAGCAGCCGTTCTCATCGAGCTGATGCTCCGTCCAATAGCTCTCGCACGGCGTGCAGTAGAGGCCCTTGTAGGAACCTTTATAGATATCGCCCTTGGCATAGATGCGGCGGAAGATTTCCTGGACCACTTTCTCATGACGTTTCTGGGTCGTGCGGATGAAGTCATCATTGCTGATGCTCAGACGCTGCCAGAGGTTCTGGAACCCGGCGACGATCTTATCCGTGTACTCGATTGGCGTTACGCCCTCTTCCTCAGCCTTCTGCTGGATTTTCTGGCCGTGCTCATCAGAGCCCGTCAGGAAGAATACGTCATCACCGGCCAGGCGATGGAAACGGGCAATCGAATCAGCAATCGTCGTGCAGTATGCATGACCGATATGCAGCTTGGCACTCGGATAATAAATCGGCGTCGTGATATAAAACGGTTTTTTCTCTGTCATGGAAAATGATCCTCCTTATAATAAACCCGCTAATGATTCGGATTTTACTCTAACTTTTTTATTATAACGCATTATTCCTGCGCTGTCAGCATGGCCTGATAGACATCGCGACGGCTGAGGCCAAGCTTTTTCGCCGTCTCACGCATGGCGGACTTCTTATCGAGGCCGCCTGCCATCAACTGCCGGCAAAGCTCGACTGGATCTTCCGGCACAGCCTCTTTCTCAGCCTGCAGCTCCTCCTCGCCAGCTCCCTCGACGACGATGACATACTCACCGCGCGGGTCATTCTGCTGATAGTACTCCATAAGTTCTGACAAGGTACCGCGGCGGAACTCCTCAAACTTCTTCGTGAGCTCACGGCCCAGCACCGCCCGGCGGTCGCCAAGGCCCGCCAGCAGCTGCTTGAGCGTCGCCTTCAGATGATGCGGCGCCTCATAGAAGATCAGCGTCCCTTCGTAGCCTTTGATGCGCAAGAGCGTTTCCTGCTGCTTCTTGGCCGTCTTGGGCAGGAACCCCACAAAGGTGAACAATGTCGTATCAAGGCCCGAGCAGATCAATGCCGACAGCCCGGCATTGCAGCCTGGCAGAGGTGCGACACGGATACCGGCAGCAATCGCAAGCTCCGCTAAATGGCTGCCCGGATCGCAGATGCCAGGCAGCCCCGCATCGCTGACGCAGATAAGGTCATGCCCCTGCTGGATGTATTCGATGAGTTCCGGCCCTTTCGTGAACTTGTTGTGCTCATGATAGCTCGTGAGCTTCGTATGGATATCAAAATGCGTGAGCAGCTGGCGCGTATGACGCGTATCCTCGGCCGCAATCAGCTCAACCTCGCCCAGCATGCGCACCGCGCGGTAAGTCATATCCTCAAGATTGCCGATAGGCGTCGCACAAAGATACAGTGTGCCAGCACCATTTGCTGATTCGTTTGTCATCAATCTTCCTCCATGCCATAGATTCGCAGGATTTCCGGCGTGTAGCTGCCATCCGCCTCATGGACGATAAGCGGCGGCAGCACCTTGAGCCCGCCAGGAGCCGCACCAACTACAGCCTCGATAAGCATCATGTTCGGCGCCTTGCCATCCTTCGGCTGTACCATCTGCAGGCGTTTCGGCTCCATCTGATGCTCGTGCAGGCATACGATGATTTCCCCAAGCCGCTCGGGCAGATGCACCATCGCAAAGCGGCCGCCGAACCGCAGAGCGTAGCGGGCCGCACGCACCACATCCTCAAGGGTTGCCGTGAACTCATGGCGCGCCCGGGCAACGCCAGACACCTTGTTGACCTGCCCATGGGCTACAGGCCGATATGGGGGATTGGCCACCACCACATCAAAAGATTCGGGGGCATAGAGCTCCCGAATCCCACGATAATCACCCTCCCGGACGAAAATCTTGTCTTCCAGCTCATTCATCCAGACATTGCGGGCCGCTACATCGGCCATGACCGGACTGAGCTCGACAGCATCGACTCGGGCTACCTCATCGGCAATAAGCAGCGGGATAACGCCTGTCCCCGTGCCAAGTTCCAACACTTTCTGCCGGCTTTTCCACGATAAAAAGTGGGCGAGCAGCACCGCATCCAGCGAAAAGCAGAATTCCTGCGTATTCTGGATGATGTGCCGCCCGCTCCTCATCAAATCGTCGAGCCGTTCATTTTCCTTCAGGCTGACGTCTCTCATTCTTTGTTTTCCTTGCCTCCGCCGTTATTGCCGTTCTTCTCGCGATTGCCGCGCGGACGGCGGTCACGCCGCGGACGGTTGTTGCCGCCCTCACGGCTCTTCTCATGATCGCCACGCGGACGGCGGCGGCCATGGGAACCGGCATTGCGCGTTTCCTTCTCCTTATCGCGGGACTCACGTTTGTCACGCGAATGACCATCCTGTTTCCGCTCACCGCGCGGACGACGGCTGCGCTCACGGCGCGGACGCTCCTGACGCGTCTCTTCCGCCTCCATGCCAGCAAGGACTTCGTCCACCACCGGCTCTGCCGGGATAGCAGCTGCCGTATCGATGTCATCCTCATCCTTCTCGATGACATCTTCCCAAGACGCAACGATCGTGCGGCTGTTGTCGAGCAGGATCGTCGCTGTCCGGCGCTGCTGGTTCAGCGAGATGACCTTGCCCTCGCCCTCGACGGATACCACGCGGCTGCCCTGGGCCGGTGCCATGACTTTCTTCTGCTTCTTATGGCAGTTCTCACAGTAGCAGTCATTCTCGTATTTGAGGCAGCACATCAGGCGCCCGCAGATGCCCGAGATCTTCGTCGGATTCAGCGAAAGGTTCTGCTCCTTGGCCATGCGGATCGATACCGGCTCGAAGTCACCGAGGAACGACGCACAACAGAGCGGCCGCCCACAGCAGCCAATGCCGCCCATGAGCTTGGCCTCATCACGCACGCCGATCTGCCTGAGCTCTATGCGCGTGCGGAATACCGCCGCCAAATCCTTGACCAGATTGCGGAAATCGATACGGCCATCCGCCGTGAAGTAGAAGATGATCTTGTTCATGTCGAAGGTGTACTCCACCTCCACAAGCTTCATCGGCAGCTTATGCTCCTGGATCTTCTTCTCGCAGATGGCAAAGGCCTCAACCTGACGTTTCTTGTTTTCCTCGATGCGCTGAAGATCGGACGCATTGGCGATGCGATGAACGATCTTCAAAGGCTGCGTAATCTCGTGATCCTCTACCTCACGCGGCCCCAGGACGGTCAAGCCGCATTCCATGCCCCGCGCCGTCTCGACGATGACATGCTGACCTGGCTCGATTTCCAGATTCCCCGGCCCAAAATAATATATCTTTCCCGCTTTCTTGAAGCGGACACCTATGATTGTCTGCACTGTTTTCCTCCTAATGATCTATGTCAAATCGCGTATACGCAATAAGAATCCTTCCATCTGCAGCGGCAGGTTCACATTGGCCTGCAGGCGCCGCTGCAAGTCCCGCACCAGTCCGAGCAGCGCAAAGATGCGCGGTTCCGGAAAACGGGGCAGGAGCCCTGCCAGCCGCTGCCGGCTGTCCTGATGATAAAGCAGGGGACTGGCGCCATCCTCGTAGAGCACCAGCATATCCCGCAGCAGCATGTTAAGATACAGGAACCACTCGGAAAGCTTCTCCCGCTCCCAGGCCCCCTTGGCCTTCGCCTGCTGCCAGACCAGCTCCAGCTCCAGTCCATCGAGCTGCTCGAGGAACAGCAGCGCGTCATCGCGAAGGTCGAGCCCGCCGTTCTCATAAAGCGTCACGGCCCTGCCCAGACTGCCATCGGCCAAAGCCGCCAGCTCTGCAGCCGCAGCCTCGGGTATGCCCCTGCCCTTGAGCGCTTGCGCCATCTCCTCAGACGGCAGCATGCCAAAAGCCATCGGCATGCACCGCGAAACGATGGTGTCGAGCAACGAGCTGCGCGCACTCGTAATCAGGAGAAACGTGACCTGGCCCGCCGGTTCCTCCAGTGTCTTCAGCAGACTGTTGGCAGCCGCTTCATTCATGCGCTCGACCTCGTCGATGAGCACCACCCGGCCCGCCGAGAGAATCGGATAGCGCGAAGCCACCGTCTGCATCTCGCGGATCTGCTCGATGCGGATGACCTTAGCTGCCTTGCCGCGGCTCTCGGGCAGTACCTCATAATAATCCGGATGGCTGTCAAGCCGCATCGCCTGGCACGACTCACAGTGGCCGCAGGGCAGCCCCTGTTCCGTACGGCAGCCACACAGGAGCGCAGCCGCCAAAGCCCGGGCAGTCATCTTCTTGCCGATGCCATCCGGACCTGAAAACAGCAGCGCATGGGGCAGCCTGCCCTCAGCCAGCATCGTTTGGAGCTGCTGCTTCTGTGCCGTGTGCCCGATAATCTTATCCCAGCTGATCTCCATCACATATACAGATCCACGAGCATGCCGCGGATGGCATCATGACTTGCAACAATGTCAAGCTGGCTCGACTGCCCCAGACGGATCTTTTCCGCCATCTCCTCGAGTTTCTTGTCGATCTTGCGCACCGTCGTATAGACCTTCTGGCGGCCCATGCGATCCCAGCCCGCCTGGGTATGCAGTTCATACATGTGATTGACTGCCTCGCCGACGAAATTCTTGATCAGCGTGCGATATGATTTAAGCTCATCATAGGTCGGCGTCCGGGAAAGACGTGCCCCCTGCTCATCAATCTGCTTGAGCAGCTTGTCAAGCTGTTCCGTCGTTACCGATTCCTCCTGATTGCGAAGTTCCGTGCTGAAATCGGCATCCGCCTCACGGACACGCTCATCCTCCGTGCTGCGGCTCACGGATACAGACGGCCCCTGCGCCGTCATATTATCGATTTTCATTGGCATGATCTGTCACCTGCTTTGCTTTTGGATTGCATAATACCGAAAAAAGGGCACACTTACCCATAATTACCTATTATTGATTATACCGTTTCGCCTGACAATATGCAATACAAAGAAAGACCGTCCGGCCTCCGCCAAACGGTCTCTCTCACCTGTCATTCATCTGCTTTTATGATGGTTGTGCGTCTCATAGTCATCCTTGATCTGCTGCATCTTCTTGTCGTGACGCTCCTGCTCTTCCTTGAGCTTCTTGTCATGCTCCTTGTCATCGATCATGCCCTTGCGATGTTCGTAACGGATAGAGCGGACATTCTGACGATGCGTCGTCTCTTCTTCATGGATGCGATGGCTGTATTTGTTCGACGTACCATCTGCGTACTCTTCCTGCTGCACATCACTATCATGCGCCTCAGAAATGCTGGACAGGGAAACGCTGGTCACGCCAAAACTCATCATACCGGCCAATGCGAGGGCCGTAATCTTTTTCATGCTTGCTTTCATAACTTCAGACTCCTTTGTCTCAAATCTTTTATCTTCACAGTTGCTAGTATAGGAGCCACAAATTGGAAAGGCCTTAAAGCCTGCGCGTTTTTCCATTATAAATGCATTAGTATTATATTAACTCAACACTCCATCGTCTTGAGACGATAGCCGGCCCCCCAGACCGTCTCGATCCGGCAGGGCGGTTCGATCTTTTCCCGCAGGCGCTTGATATGCACAGTAACCGTCGAGATATCCCCAAGAGCCTCCTGGCCCCAGATGGCTTCAAACAGCTCCTCCTTCGTGCAGACGCGGTGCGGATGGTTCAAGAAATATGCCAGCAGCTCGAATTCCTTGAGGGACAGATGCAGTTCTTCATCCGCCAGGAACACCCGATGCTCTTCTGGCAGCAGGCATAAATCACCATGACGCAAGCCACCGTCACGCTGCTGCCCCCCCTTACTTCCCGCCAGCAGCCGCTCATAGCGTGCCAGGTGCGCTCGCACCCGGGCCACGAGCTCGCCAGGACTGAAAGGCTTGACCACATAATCATCAGCCCCCATCCCGAGACCGCGGATCTTATCGATATCCTCCTTCTTGGCCGTGACCAGCAGGATGGGTATCTCCTGTTCCCGGCGCACAGCTGCGCAGATTTCAAGGCCGCTGACTCCTGGCAGCATGATATCGAGCACCAACAGATCATACGCACCGCCAAGCGCCTTGTCCATGCCCTCCTGCCCATCGGCAGCAATGTCAGCAGCAAAGCCGTTCAGCTGCAGATAGTCGCGCTCCAGCTCGGCAATATCCGGATCGTCTTCCACGATCAGAATGCGTTTCATTTCGTCAGTTCCCCCTTAGGCAATGCCACGATTACCCGCAACCCACCATGATTCTCCGCCCATATCCTGCCGCCATGTGCCTGCACGACCTTCGCCGCGATAGCAAGCCCCAGGCCACTTCCCTTGGCCGTAGCCGTGCGCGCCTGGTCGCCGCGGTAGAATTCCAGGAATATCCGCGGCAGTTCCTCAGCCGCTACCCCCGGTCCATTGTCAGTAACCTGCAGCCATATTTCCTTACGCTGCTCCCGCAGCGCAATCTCCACAGCCAGTCTTCCCGCTCCATGGTATTTGCGTGCATTGCTCAGCAGGTTATCAAGTACCCGTTCCATTTCCACACGGTCTATCCGGATCCGCAGACGCTCCGCCTGCTCTGGCAAGACCAGCCGGATATCCATCCTCTCAGCACCAGCAGTCTGCTGCCAACGCCGCGCGACTTCCTGCAGCCAGGCAGAAAGACCGATTACCTGGAAGGAAAACGGATACTCGCCCAGATTCATCTTCGAAAACAAGAACAGCCTGTCGACGAGGCTCTCGATCTGCACCGTGCGTTCATGGATCTTCTGCAGATAACGCTGCTGCATCTCCGGCGTCACAGCCACACCATCGCGCAGTCCCTCGATATAGCCACGGATAACCGTAAGCGGCGTCCGCAAGTCATGCGAGATACCCGCCAGCAGCATCCTGCGGTCATTCTCCGCCGTTTCCCGGGACTGCCGCGAAGCCTGCAGACGCATGGCCATGGCATTGAAATGTCCGCAGAGGGACTGGAACTCTTCATCGCCATCGGTACAGATCCGCACGGACAGATCGCCGTTTTCCACTGACCTCGCACCAGCTTGCAGCGCATCAAGGGGCCGTATGATCTTTTGCGCCAAACGATGGGCCAGATAAGAATCCACCAGCAGGAACACCAACAGCCCCACCAGGATCAAAAGCCCTGTATAGCTATGATAGATATACCAAAGCCGTCCCTCCACCGCATCGACATCACGGGAAAGGATAGCTACCGCATGATACTCTTTCCCTTCATGCTGGAACATATACTTGACCACATTGCTGCTCCGCAGGATATAGACCGACGAATCCTGCTCAAAAGCAGCCGGTTCCAGTTCCTCCCCGAGCAGCTGCTCATCAAGCGGCGTGCAGTTGCTGAAGATCTTCCGCCGGCTGCCATCCATGACCATCAGGTGATAGTTTTCCTCTGCCATGCGTGCCGCCAACGACTCGAACACCGCCGTCCATTCACGCTGCTCAGAAGGCAGGCTCGTCAACACCTGCCGCATGTCAGCCTCAATCTCATGGATAACCTGCTTGTCCGAGGCACGGTTGCCAAGATCCCGCAGTTTCATGTCCTGATATGACGTATAAAAAGCTCCCGCCATCAACAGGATGACACAGAACGGAACCACGAACATCATGCAGTTCGACAGGAACAAACGCTTGCGGATCTGCATCGGCTACACTCCTATTCCCCTGGCATCAATTCGCTACGAGCATCTCCTCTATCTGCTCATCAGCATCCAGGATATCAAGGATTGCTCCGGCCCGGACAGCGGCAAACAGATTCGTCCGCATCTCCATGCCGCTGCCCTCCCATTCCAGTACCTGCTGGATCTTCTCATAGCGATAGCGCAGGGTGTTGACATGAACAAACAATGCTTCTGCCGTCTGCTTCCAGTTGAAATCGTTGGCCATCAGCGCCTGCAGCGTCGTCATGAGGCTTGTATGGTTGCCATGGGTATAGGCCTCATAACGGGAAGAAATTGCCGTGGCATCTGTCACGCGGAAGTTGCGCAGCATGATCATGTACGATCCCGGATTCTGCACCTGCATGCGCTTGTAATCAAGCTCCAGGAAGTAGCCGTTGCGGTTAAGCCGCGTCTCGGCATTGCTGCGGGCATAGAGTGCGATAAAGCGGAAATTGTTGCCCAGCAGCGTATCAAAACCGATATTGCCAATGTTATAGGTTGCATCGCCAACATTCTTACGACCGGTAGTCAGCGGCTGCAGATGATGCAGAGCACCATAGAGATTTGCCCGCTTGCTCAATGGATACGTCAGGACGACCGAGCCATAATCTGCGTCAAAGTTGTTGTTCGGATTCGCTATGCGGCCCCAGGAAAGCTGCGTCTTGAGCTTGCCGCCGAACTTCACCTGCACGCCGCGCATCGGATCTTCATGGGTGTAGGCATAACCGTCCACCGTATCGAACTTGCCGATTTTGACCGCCAGATCCTTATAACGGCCATAGCTATAGATATTGCTGGTCTTTACCGTTCCATCGTTGCCTTCATCATTCTTCATATCCCAAGTGATCTTATGCTTGGACTCTACGGTCCAATGCTCATCGACAGCAGCATGAACATAGGCCTCGATATACGCTTTAAGCGTATCGTCAATCTTGTTCTGCTTGCCAAAATTTTCCTGACGGATACGGAAGAACCCGTCAAACTTCACCTTGTCCGCATTGCGCTCAAGCTCAGCCACACGGACACCAAGATTCTTGAGCTCAGCAGCATACTCAGCGACCAGCTTATCGACGAGAGCCTTATCGCTGTCCTTCAGATCCTGCCGGCTCATTGCCCGCGCTGTCATCTGCGCCATCTCATAGCGCGTGATGCTCTTATCGCCACGGAAGGTTCCATCCCCATAACCTTCGATTACGCCGTCTTTGGCCAGCTGGCTGACCGCATCATACGACCAATGTTCAGCAGGTACATCAGCAAACGGATTGGCAGCAGCGCTGGCTGCCCCCATAGATAACGTCATCATGCCAGCCATAGCCAGCCCGAGAAATCCTTTTTTCATCCCTTTTTCCCTCCTCAGGCCTCAGCCCCGGCAGCGCTCTTGCCTGCCAGATAGCCAAACGTATACGCACGGCCATGGCTGCAGCCCGTTACGACAATCGGATAATCCGTCGCAAAGAAACTGCCCGACGCATTGCCGGCTGCATAGAGTCCCGGAATGACATTGCGCTCCTTGTCGAGAACCTGCAGCTTGTCATTGATGGTAAGGCCGCCCAGGGTAACCAGCAGCGATGTACCGATGTGTCCGGCATAGAACGGTGCCTTCTCCACCGTCGTCAGATAGACCTTATCCTTGCCGAAATCCTCGTCGACACCTTTTTTCGCGAGCTCATTGTAGCGCGCAATCGTAGCTTTCAGAGCCTCCACCGGCAGATGAGCCTTGTCGGCCAGCTCTTCGATGGTGTCAGCCTTGACGACGACGCCTTTTTCCACGAGCTGATCGAATTCCTTCTTGCGATGATGGTATTTGAGGGCCTTGCAGGCACTCTGATGGAAGCGCGGTGCCTCCTCTTCCCATTTCGCATCGAAGATTGTCCAGCGCGTCAAACCGACCTGCTGACGCACCTGGTTCGAAATATAGGCAAAGGGCAGATCCTCGTTGGCATAGCGCTCGCCCTTGTGGTTGACTGCCAGCCACGGCTGACGCGGGATAGCATCCATGCGGCCGCCCGGATTCCCATCGGGATCAAGCAGGGCATTATCAAACAGCATCGGCGCATGCGGCCCCTCATCGATGCCAGCACCAACCCACATGCCCATCTTCTGGCCATCGCCGGTATTGAAGGAGTTCGGATACAGGATTTTCTGTACTTTCTCCGCCGCCGGGATAAAGTAATGCAGCATCTCCTTGTCATGACCATAGTCGCCCGAGCACAGGATAACACCTTTCTTGGCATTGAATTTGATATGATTGCCATCCTTGTCCTTGGCAATGACGCCCGTGACGCGGCCTTCATTATTCGGACGCACCAGCTGGACGCCCGGCGTCTCATAGAAAATCTCACAGCCAAGATTCTCAGCCGAAGTCTTGAGCGTGTACGCCATCGCGATGACCGGGTTGCCGCCAATCATGCCTTTTGGCGTCGCCTCAGCGGCGCCCTCTGGCGGCTCCAGGACAAAGGACAGCGTCGGGATATTCGGGATTGTCGCATTCGGCGACATCTGCTCTTCCTTCGTCCATACGGACTTCACTTTGCAGCCAAGCTTTTCGGCATGCTCAACGATCCAGTCATTGACCATGCCGCTCTTTTCGGCAAAGAGCTTGACGACACGCTGGTCAGCCTTGTAGCCGCCCCAGCGCATGATTTCACGCGTCACGGCCAGCGGATCGAGCTTGTTGCCGACCGACAGCTGTGCCTTCGAGTTGACCGAGCCATAATCAAAGCTGCGGAAATTGACCGTCGGCCCCTTCTCGATGACCATGACCTTGGCGCCGGCCTCAGCGGCCGAAACAGCGGCACAGAGGCCGGACATGCCAGCACCAACGATGACGATATCCGTTTCTTTCGTTTCCTTTATGCTGCTGTCATCAATCGGCGCCGGCGCCTTCATGAATGCTGGCTCTTCACCAGCGGCAACGCCCCCCTCTTTATCCTTGCGCAGATTGCTCTTGCGTCCATTGCCGCAGCCTGCCATAAAGCCAGCCGTCATGATTCCGGCGGCAGCCAGTGCTCCTGTCTTCAGGAAATTCCGGCGGGAAATCCCGCTGTGCTTGTTTTCATCCATCGTTTTTTCCCCCATTCGAAAATCAATCTATATCCATTCTAACGCAGCCAGCTTTTGCTGCCCTTGTAGGAAAGCACAAAACATTCCCAGATACTTTCAGTGATTCCCGTAAAGGCAAAACGTCCAATCCCGCTTATACTGTAAAAAGACTAACGGAACTACCAAATAACAAGGAGGGGTCTATCCATGAAATCCCGGTTCGCGAAAATCCTGGGCTTTATCAAGAAACGCCCGCTGGCCTCACTGGCTGGGCTGTTCGTTGCCGGCGTCCTCGGAATCGTCCTCATGCATCAGGTCGAAGCCGTTCCGCAGGTTGCCTGCTCCCCCTGCCACGTCATGGAACCATACGTCCAGGGCTACCACGATGGCGACATCCTTGCCCATAAGCATGCCGAGGCCGGTGTCGCCTGCATCGACTGCCATGACAACGGCATTGAAGACAAGGTTCAGGAAACCGTCTGGTACATCACCGACGACTTTGACGATCCACCGCAGAAGCGCGCTTTCGACAACGAGATGTGCACCAAATGCCATTCCGTCAGCGACATCGTCGCCAAGACAAACTATCCGGAGGGCAATCCGCACGATTCACATCTCGGCGATCTCGTCTGCTCGGACTGCCATTACAGTCACGAGAAATCCAAGGCAGCCTGCCAGAAATGCCATAATTTCGAGTTCCTGCAGAACCTGCCGGCTGAATGGGAACGCAAGGCCGATTCGCAAAACAGCAAATAAGGCAACAAAAAAACCTCCACGCGGAGGTTTTTTTGTTGCCTTATTTCATATTGCTCAGCACAAGCCTTGAGCAATAAGCTGCTCAATCTGCCAGAGGACACCGTTCTCGGCGTTGCTCTTCGTCGTGAACCGCGCGATTTCCTTGATGTCGGGATACGCATTGTCCATGGCATAGCTGTAATAGACCGACTCGAGCATTTCCTTGTCATTCATATAATCGCCAAATGCAGCACATTCCTCAAAGCGGATACCCAGACGGTCCTGAACCTTGCGCACGGCCATGCCCTTGTTGGCACCCTTATTGGTGATATCCACCCAGTAGGCACTGGCGAGCACCACCTGCATCTCTGCCTGTTCCTGCGCAAATAACGGGAAAATCTTCGTATCGGCATCGCCAGCAGCCGTAAAGAACGAGACCTTGATGGGATCGTCATCAACAGCTGCAAAGTCATCAACCAGCTCAAGCTCCCGGAAATATTTCTGCAATTCATCAAAATATTTCTCCGGATGCTTGCCCTTGAGCATATACGCCTTCTTCTTGCCGCAGAAGACATTGTAGATCCCGTCCATATCATTGACGCTGTTGATCAACCGCAGGGCATTCTGGCGCTCGATGACATCGGAAAAGATTTCCTGACCATGCTGGCGCACCATTGTGCCATTATCGCTGATGAACAGGAATTTATCCGCATACTCGGGAAAACTCTCGACCAGCGACTGATACTGGCGGCCGCTGGCCGGCGCAAACATCACGCCGCGCTCATGCAGCTGTGCCATCACATCATCAAAGCCTGCCGGCATGTTACCCGCTTCATCGAGCAACGTACCGTCCATATCCGATAAGATCAGTTTAATCATCGTGCACCTCTTAATCTCTGCTTAGACTATCATTCGTAACCACTATTCGATTCTATCACAATCAGGTATTTTCCGTCTATTGTTTTTCGCGCAGGAACTTCACAGCCGCCAGGCCCGCCTCTGCGCCCTCATAGACAGCCTTGGCTACCTGCAGGAGACCGCCCGTGCAGTCGCCAGCCGCAAAGATGCCCGGCACATTCGTCGCCATATGCGCATCGGTCTTGATGTTATTGCCCGCCAGCATGATGCCAAGCTTGCGTGCCAGCTCCGTGCTGCCGGCTGTCCCCAAGGCCAGGAATACACCATCCGTATCCAGCGCACTGCCATCAGCAAACCGCACACGCGCCACGCGCGTTTCCCCTTCTATCGCCGCCAAGGCGCCTGTCTGCACCTCGATGTCCGCCGGGACAGCCACGGCTGGTTCTGCCCCATTGGTCAGCAGGACAACCCGGGCCGCATGGGGCAGCAGCGCCTGCGCCTCATGCAGGGCATACTCGCCGGCACCGATGACAGCCACCGTCTTGCCACGATAGAAAAAGGCATCGCAGACGGCACAGTAACTGACTCCCTTGCCTTCAAATCCGGCAATGCCCGGCAATTTCAAGCTGCTGCGCGCCGCACCGGCAGCTAGGATGACACTGTCAGCCGCCAGCTTCGCCTTACGGCCCTCCACAAGGAATCCTGTGAACGAATCATCAAAGGCCAGCGACAGTACCTCATCCTCGGTAAATTCCACCCCGAGCTTCCGGGCGCCAGCGATTCCCCGGCGCAGCAGCTCTGCACCGGACACCGGCTCTTCCAGCCCGTAGTAATTCTCGATGAGATGCGCCTTGGCGAGCGCCCCGGTCTGCTCCCCGCGGGAGACCACTGTGACCTCCGCACCTCCCCGCCGTGCGTAAAGTGCCGCCGACACGCCGGCCGGCCCTGAACCAATCACCACAACTCTTGCCATGAACAGCACTCCTTCCCCCTGCTTGGTTATCAGTTTGCCCCATTATAGCACAAAGGTGACAGGCTTTCTGTAAGCCTGTCACCTTTGCGTTGTGATGTGTGTTTATATAATTTAGGAAAGGGTACGTTGATTCATCAGCCCAGTTTGAGCTTTTCCTGTGCCGAGACGTGACGGTCAAAGCCGACCTCGGCTTTCGTCATGCCCAGTGCCAGGCCGACGAGCTGCTGCAGGTGGAGGATAGGAACCTCAGCCTGCGAGTGGACGGCCTCACGGCCCTCCGGCTCGTACATATCGAGCTGCATCTGGCAGAGCGGGCACGGCGTGACGATAGCGCCAGCACCAGCCTGATCGGCACTGTCGACAATCTGACCCGTAGCGACGAGCACATCGTGTTCAGCAGCCAGCTGCGCATGGAAACCGCAGCATTTGCGGTTAGCACTGAACCATACCGGCTCAGCACCAAGTTTGCGGATCAGACGCTCCAAGTACTCTGGATGTTTGCCATCGCCATGATCCATGACCTCCTGCGGACGCAGGATATGGCAGCCATAGTAGCCAGCGACTTTGTAGCCATTGAGCGGATTCGTGATCTTGCCATCGAGCAGTTCCGGATGATCATCAAGGATCCAGAGGAAATGCGTAACCTGGCTCGTGCCTTTGTATTCATACGGATGACCAGAATCCTTGAGGATCTGGTTGACCTTGGCGCGCAGCTTCTCGTCCTTGTCGAGACGAGCTTTAGCCGTGCGCAGCTGCAGCGTGCAGGTATTGCAGACCGTCATGATATCGAGGCCCATATTCTCGGCAATCGAGATGTTGCGGGCGTTGACAGCCAGTGCAGCCAGATCGTTGACACCCTGTGCGTGCGACGCACCACAGCAGGTCCAGTTCGGGATTTCTTCTACTTCGATGCCGAGCTTCTCGCAGACTTTCTTCAGGGACGTATAAGCCTCAGCTGCAGCGCCTTCGAGGACGCAGCCCGGGAATAATGCGTACTTCATAGTCAGTTCTCCTCCTTCGCTGCCGCTTCCGCATTCTTGACGACCTTGCGGATGGTTTCAATCTCTTTGTTGACCGGATGGCTGTCGAGCGGATTCATCTTGCCGACACGCATGAGACGCAGGGCCATCGGTGCACGCAGACCAGCGGCGAAGAAGCCCTCCGACTTGATGTTGAGCTTCGACTCGTCAAGCGTACCGGACTCGCTGATATCGTCATAGATTGCCTTGGCATGGCGGGCACCGACGTTGTCATCGAGGCCCATCTTGAACGTAGCTTCCTTGAGCTTCTCGATGGCACCAGCCGGATCGAGGCCCTTCGGGCATTTTGCCGTGCACTCCTGGCAGTTGAAGCAGCGCCAGAGACCAGCATCGACAACAGCTTTGAGATGTTCCTTCGGATCTTTGTCGCGGGAATCCTGCGTGATTTTCGCAGCCTTGACGAAAACGAAGGGATCGAGGAAGTCATCCTGGCTCAGCGCATTCTTGTTGCACTCGGATACGCAGGAGCCGCAGAGAATGCAGCCGGCGAGTTTCTTGTATTTGTTGAAGTCCTCCGGCGACTGCTTGCAGCCTTTCTCAGCGGAGAACTCATCCTTCGGATGTACCGTCGGGTTGATTTTCTTGATGCGGGCATATTTCGGATCCCAGTCGACGATGAGGTCGCGAATGACACGGAAGTTGCCCAGCGGCTCAATGGTGAGCTCATCCGTATCGTAACGTTTCATGAGGTTCTCAACGAGAATCTCGCAAGAAAGCTCTGCGTTGCCGTTGACGCGGACAGCGCAAGCGCCGCAGATGGACGAACGGCAGGAGCAAGTGAACGAAAGGGTCGGGTCCTGATGCTCTTTGACCTGCGTCAGTGCCTCAAGTACCGTCATGCCGACCGTAACCGGAAGCGTGTAATCCTGTACCCATTTTTTCCCTTCAACGAAGCGATGGATTCTAAGCTTTACGTCCATGATCAATACTTCCTTTCTTTCGGCTGATATTTCGTGATAACGACGTCTTTATATTCCGCACGATACTCGCCCGTCTTCTGATCTTTGAAGATAAGCGTATGTTTGAGGAAGTTCTTATCATCACGTTTCGGATAGTCACGACGAGAATGACCGCCACGGCTCTCTTTGCGAGCCAGTGCGCCCTGTACGATGGCATGGGAGATCTGCAGCAGGTTGCCGAGCTCGACGTACTGCTCAAAAGCCGTGTTGTAGACATGCGAGCTGTCGCCGACATAGCAATGCTTATACTCTTCCTCAAGAGCCTTGAGCTCCTGCGTTGCCTGGTTCAGCTGGTCTTCCTGCCGGAATACGCCAGCTTTGTACCACATCGTGTTGACCATGGCATCACGGATCTCCGGTACGGTCTTGCCGCAGCCTTCCGGACGGTTCGTGACTTCTTCGAATTTATCTTTCCATTTCTGGCAATCCTGAGCGAGTTTGTCCTGGCTGCCAGCATAATTATGATCTTTTGCGTAAGCTGCTGCACCATCGCCAGCCGTATGGCCAAAGACGAGTACCTCAGACAGGGAGTTTGCGCCGAGGCGGTTTGCACCATGTACCGATACGCAGCTGCACTCACCAGCGACATAGATGCCTGGTACGCGCGACTCGCCCGTATGGAAGTCAGCCATCTCAAGGCCGCCCATGGAATAGTGGCAGGTCGGTGCAATAGGAACCGGTTCTTTCGTGATATCGACACCGGCGAAGCGTTTGGAAAGGTCAGCAACCTGTCCCAGACGCTCGCGGATACGCTCGGCCGGGATGACCGTGAAGTCCATGTAGACGCCGGCATGGATGCCTTCGCCGATACCGCGGCCTTCCTCGATCTCCGTAGCGATAGCACGCGCTACGATATCACGCGTTGCCAGCTCCATCTTCTCCGGTGCATATTTAGCCATGAAGCGCTCGCCATTCTTGTTCTTGAGCTGCGCGCCCTCGGCACGGCTGGACTCGGAAAGCAGGACACCATTAGCCGAAAGGCCCGTCGGATGGAACTGCACCATCTCGGGATCTTTGAACGGGATACCAGCATTCATGCCGGCCACGATGCCGTCACCCGTGGAGCTGTACGGATTGGACGTACGGATCCAGTAGACACGGCCATAGCCGCCCGTCGCGATGATGACAGCCTTAGCCGGAACGCCGATGAGATTGCCTGTGCGCATATCCATAGCGATAACGCCGTTGAGCTGGTCATTTTTCTCGCCGCCCATGCTGATCTCAAGCATCTGGCACTCGGAGATGAAATCAATGCCTTTGTCCAGGCACTGCTCGAACAGCGTGTGCACCATTGCATGGCCAGCGCGGTCCTCGAAGTAGGAAGCACGTGCATGCGAATGGCCGCCCATCTTGCGCTGATGGAAGCAGCCGTCCTTCTGGCGGTTGTACGGATAGCCCATATAATCCATCTCATAGATGTTGGCACCAGCACGCTCAGCGAAGTATTCGACCGCATCCTGGTCGCAGAGATAGTCGCCGCCCTTGATCGTATCGAACACATGGGACTCGACCGTATCTGCCGTATCGGTAACAGCCGTGACACCGTTCATGCCGCCCTGTGCCATCGTCGAAGCCGAACGCGTCGGGACGAGCTTCGTCATGACAGCGACCTTGAGATTCTTGTTCTCAGCCGCAGCCAATGCTGCACGCATGCCTGCACCACCGCTGCCGATGATCAGTACATCGTACGTGACCTCTCCCTTCTGGACTTTTTCCGGAATGTTCTTGCCATTCCACGTGAAGTAAGAGCCTGCTGCCAGTACGACACCGGCTGCTGCCGCGCCTTTTATGAAGGTACGACGTGAAATCTCCTTCGACATAATGTTTCCCCTCCTAAAGCTTCCCTTAATACACAACGAATTACAAGAATTCATTAACTAGGGTTATTTTACATAAAAAAAAGCTATCGGGGAAATACATACTGCTTATATTGGCTATTCGAAATTCCAATAACGAAAAAAGAGGAGCAATCGCTCCTCTTGGGTTTATTGTTTTCTATTTATTAGCGCTTGAGCAGCGCAATGAACGATTTTGCCGCATGGGACAAATGCTGGTTGCGCCCGTAGGCCGCTACGAGCTGCCGCTCCTCCACCTGTTCCTCAAGCTCGAAGAAGAACGGCGCCTGCCGCCAATGCCAGCCGCGCACGAGCATATCGGTCACGAGCGTGATGCCGAGTCCCGCCGTGCAGAGCTCAGCCGCATCGATGATGCTGTTGGCCTCAAAGACCACATCAGGCTCGCACTGGGTCTGCTGGCAAAGCTCACTGAATATCTTCGACATGCGCCGCGTGCTCTGCAAGCGGATAAACGGCTCCTTATGCAGACGCGCAAAGGACAAGGTCGGATACGGCAGCACCTGCTTGCCGCCATATTTCTTGGCCAGCGGATGGTCCATGGGCACTGCCAGCAGCGTCCGCTCCTTGAGCAGCGGAATCGCAGCAAAGCTCGCATCAGGCAGTGGCTCATAGAGCAGCGCAAAATCAACAGTACCTGCGAGCACATCTTCCTTGAGCTCATGCAGGCTGTGTTCGCATACCTGCAGATGGATGCCCGGATAATTGCGATGGAACTCGATGATGGGTTTCGTCAGATAGCAGGACGAGCGCGTCCGCGAGCTGCCGATGCAGAGATTGCCCGAACGCAGCTCCGAAAGGTCAGCCGTCTCCTTGATGATCTCCTGCTTGAGACGCTGGATGCGCCGCGCTTTGTCCACATAGACCTCGCCTGCCGGGGTCAGCTGCAGCGGCGTCTGGCTGCGGTCGAAAAGGTGCTCCCCAAGCTCCGTCTCTATCTTCTTGATACACTGCGACAGCGATGGCTGCGAGACAAAAAGATGTTTTGCCGCCGCCGAAAATGTACCGTCCTCGGCCACCTGCAACACGCTGCGCCATTCATGTTCGTCAATCAAAGACCAAGCTCCTCCCTATGCGCCGTCATGCCATCGATGCAGCACTGCATGACCACTCCCGGCTCCATGCCCAGCATGTCGATGCCCTGCTTGATGATGTCACGGCTGCACTTGGCCGCGAAGCGCTTATCCTTGAATTTCTTCTTGAGGGATTTGAGCTCCATTCCCTCCATCTTCTCGGGACGCATGAGTGCATAAGCCTGCACGATGCCCGTGAGCTCATCTACCGTGAACAGGCTCTTGGCAATATCCGTCACCGGCTCGGCCTCATCGGTCGTGATGCCCCAGCCATGCGAGATGATTGTCTGGATATCCTCCTCGTCAATCCCCTCGGGCGCCAACAGCTCGCGCACATGATGGCAATGCTCGTCGGGGTACTTCTCGTAATCCACATCATGCAGATAGCCGATGGCTTCCCAGTGCTCCTTGTCCGCACCGAAATGATCCGCCATCGCTCCCATCGCTGCACTGACCGCAGCCGCATGGGTAAAGAGATGTTCCTCGGTCGTATGTTTCGCCAGGATTTCCTTAGCCCGGTCTAACGTAAGCTTACTCATGCAATCCCCTCCCAACCATTCATATCACACACATCCAAGAATCATTATACCGTTTCTGCCGGCTCATCGTCAAATAAGCGCCTATCTAAAAGGATCCAGCCCTCATTCATGCACAAGTCCTAGCACATAGAATGTTCCATGGCCCTTGGCAAACAATTTGCCATCAGCATTGCGGATCTCGCTCTCAAGGGTCATCGTATGACGGCCATCGTGGAGCACAGCGCCTGTGGCAATCAGCCGCGTCGTCAGCGGCACCGAGTGCATGAAATCCATGCTGAGGTTCATCGTGACGACCTTCTTGTTATGGGCCAGGGCGGCCGCCCCCATGGCCGTATCAGCCAGCGACATCAGCACGCCGCCATGGATGATGCCGTAGAGGTTCGTATGCTCGGCCTCGACGGTCAGCTCCAGCTGCACGCCGCCGTCTGGCGTCGGCACCACCTCAGCCTGCAAGTACTCGACAAAGGGATTCTTATGATAGAACTCGACGATAAACTGCTGGGTCTTCGTCAGATTCGTCATTTCCTGTTTCACATGATCGCATCCTTCCGTGTTTTGCCTTTCATTATAACACAAAGCCTCCCCGGGCAGGTAATGCCAGGGAAGGCTTTGTATCATATCAGACGGCCTGTTCCGTACGGCCGATGATGTCATCCTGGGTAGCCTTGGACAGAACATTGAAGAAAGCACTGTAGCCAGCAACGCGGACGATGAGATCCTTGTGTCTTTCGGGATGCGCCTGTGCATCGAGCAACGTCTCCCGGGAGACGATATTGTACTGGACATGATAGCCATGCAGACGGTTGAAGAAGGTCCGTATGATCATCATGAGTTTCTGTTTGTTGGTATCATTCGCCAGCATCGTCGGCGTCATCTTCTGATTCAGCAGCACGCCACCTGTGATCTTGTCCGTCGGCAGTTTCGCCACGGATTTGAAGACAGCTGTCGGGCCATGGCGGTCAGCATTATGCTCAGGGGAGCAGCCCTCCGCCAGCGGTGCATGGGCCTTGCGCCCGTTGGGCGTGGCCATCGTGCCCATGCCCTGACCGACATTAGCCGAGATCGACGAGGTGCCGCCATAGCGGATGCCGCCGATTGGGCCGCGGCCATAGCGCGTCGTGCGGTATTTCTTGATCTCATCGAGATAGCAGTCATAGGCCGCCACCACAAGCTCATCGACATAGTCATCATCATTGCCGTATTTGGGTGCCTCCTCCTGCAGCATGGCCTGGATGCGCTGATTCTCCGGCGTCGTGAAATCATCGAGCAGGGCATCCCAAAGCTGCCGCGGCGTCAAGCGTTTCTCCTCGAAGACGAGTTTCTTGATGGCTGCCAGCGAATCAGCCATGTCGGCAATGCCGACCTGCAGGCCTGAGATGAAGTCATAGACTGCACCGCCCTCCTTGATGGTCTTGCCGCGGCCAATGCAGTCATCGGTCAGCGCGGAGCACAGGATGTCGGGCACATCGCGCTCCGAGGCACAGTCGATGGCATTCTCGACGATGACACTGCAGCGCGTCATCTGCCGGATAGTCTTGTCCCAGGCCGCAAACAGCTCCTCATAGCTCTTCATTTCGGTGAAATGACCGAAATCCTCCGTAAAGCGGCGGCCTGTCGTAAGGTCGATGCCACCGTTCATCGCACAGAGCAGCAGCCGCGGGAAGTTCAGATAGCTCATGCCCGTGCAGCGATAGCCCCACTTGCCTGGCACTGCGGTTTCCACACAGCCGATGGCACTGTAGTTATAGGCATCCTCGGGCTTGACCCCCCAGTTGATGAAAGACGGGATGATGATCTCATCGTTGTTGAAGGCCGGCATGCCAAAGCCGAGTTTCATGACCTCGATGCAGAGGTCAAAGAACGCCGGATTGATATCCTTATGATAGCGCACCGTGAGGTTCGGCTGCGTCAGCCGCGTCTGGGCAATCGACTGCAGGACCACAAAGGAAAAATCGTTGACCGCATCCTGACCATCAGGGGTCTGGCCGCCAATGGTGACATTCTGATACATGGGGCTGCCAGCCGACGAGAGCGTATGCGCCTGCGAGCGGACTTTCTGCACCGTCAGTGTCTTGATCCAAAGGCAGGCCAACAGCTCGAGAGCCTGTTCCTTCGTGATCTTCCCAGCCTGCAGATCCTTTTGATAATACGGCGCGATATACTGGTCAAAGCGGCCATAGGAAAGCGAGTGGCCATTCGACTCGATCTGCAGGATCAGCTGGATGAACCAGACCGCCTGCACCGCCTCAGGGAAACTTTCTGCCGGTTCATACGGCACCTTGGCACAGATACGAGCCATCTCCTTCAGATCAGCGCGGCGCTGCCCATCCTTTTCCTGTGCGGCAAGTTCCTTAGCCAGAGCGGCATAGCGCTGCGCAAAGCCGCGCACAGCCTCCAGCACGATCAGTACCGCCTTGTAGAAGACATATTTATCGACGCTTTCCGGGTCCGTGAGGTCAAGGGCAGCCTTAGCCGCCCGCGTGCGCGCCTCATAGCCGCGCAGTCCTTCCTTCAGGATGCGCGGGTAGTTGACGGCCAGATGGGCATCGCCGGCATTGAGCTTGCCCTCCATGCCGAAAAGCCCCGTTTCCATGAAGACGGCCACCTCATCAGGCAGCAGCGCACCGCCACGAGCCCGCAAGGTGTTGTTCTCCCAGAACGGTGCGATTTCCCGCAGCTGGGCCTTGGTCTGCTCCGTGATATAGAACACATCGCCATCGCGTTTCTCGAATTTGTCGAGCTCATCGATGACAAAGCCCATCGTATACTCAGGGAAAATCGGCGCATTGCAGTTCTTCGTAGCCTGATTGCCCGCCAGCAGGGTCTTATCTTCAATATAGATGGTCATCTTTTCCAGGATATGTGCGAGCATCAAGGCCCGGCGCATGACTGGCGGCTGCTCGCGGTGCTTCTGATAGACTTCCGTAACCAGCAGCGCGCGCTCCGCATCGATATATGGCTTTTCATCCAGCACTTCCTCGCGAAACGCCTGCATGCGCGGCGTCAGTTTGCCAAAGAGTTTCGTATTTTCCATAGCAGCCTGCTCTCCTTTCCTTTGACCTCTGCTTATAACTCGCTCATGGCCGTCTTGCCCGTGAGACTCGTGAAATCATCCACAAACGCATCCACAGCTGCATCGATGGCAACATTCTTCACGAGACCCTCAATGACAGCCGGTGCCGCCGTCGCCGCCCCGACACCGCGGCGGCAGAGCCGCAGCAGCTGCTCAGAGTTCTTGAAACTAGCAGCCAATATCTTAGTGGGCAGCTGATTCTTCACAAAGATATCCTGTATCGTCTCAGCAACGGCGATGCCGTCATAACCGAAGTTATCGATGCGATTGATATAGGGGGCTGCATAGGCAGCACCGGCCTTAGCCGCCAGGAAGGCCTGCAGCGGCGTATAGATGGCTGTGCCTGTCGTCTTGATGCCCTTCTCGCTAAGCAGCCGGATGGCCTTGAAGCCTTCGGGAACACACGGGATCTTGACATAGGTATTGCCTGGCAGCTCGGTCACGATGCGCTGGGCATCTTCGACCATGCCCGCAGCATCCTTAGCCACAGCCTGCACATGGAGCTGTGCCTGCTCGCCGATCAGCGCGCGGATTTCCTTCAGCAGCGCAAAGGGCGGCCGCCCGGCCTTGGCCAGGATAGATGGATTCGTCGTGACACCATCCACCGGATAATATTCATAGATATGTTCAATCGCCTTGAGGTCAGCGTCATCAATCAGAAGTTCCATGGTCAAGCATCCTTTCCTACGTTTGGCTTTTCTCGTAATACGACAACTTTCATTTGTAAGTATTATGACATACCATTGCTACGTAGTCAAGTTGAAACCACTTTTACTTACGAATGAAATATTTTTACTTGTTTCTGCCGCATACTTCATGCTAAAATAGGAGCAACACAAAGGAGGCTCATCATGGCAGGATCGCAAACAACTGCTGCCGCCCAAGAATTGTGCGGCCTTATCTTCAATATCCAGAAATTCAGCACTAACGACGGCCCCGGCGTCCGCACTACGGTTTTCTTCAAGGGCTGCCCGCTCCGCTGCCGCTGGTGTGCCAACCCTGAAAGCCAAGATTTCACCCCCGAGGTTCTGTGCCATGCCGAGACAGGAAAATCCGAAACCACTGGAACCTGGCGCACGGTTGACGAAGTTATCTCCGTCTGCCTGCAGGATCTGCCCTTCTACGAAGAAAGCGGCGGCGGAGTGACCCTGTCAGGCGGCGAAGTCCTCAGCCAGCCAGACTTTGCCATTGCCCTGCTGCAGGCCCTGCAGGAAAAAGGCATCCATACAGCCATCGAGACCTCGGGATTTGCCCAGCCGGCAACTTTCCGGCAGGTTGCAGGACTCTCTGACCTGCTGCTCTTCGATATGAAACATTGGGATGGTGACCGGCACCTTTGGGGTACCGGCGTGACCAACGAGCTGCCGCTTGCCAATATGCGCACAGCCATTGCCGATGGACTAGCTGTGCTGCCACGCATCCCCATAATCCCAGGGTTCAATGACACCACGGACGATGCCCACGGCTTTGCCCGCCGGCTGCGCGAAGTCGGCGCTGACCGCTGTCAGCTGCTGCCCTTTCATCCCTATGGGGAAAATAAATACCAGGAGCTCGGCCGCCCCTATGAATACACAGGCCAAAAAGCCCTGCGCCCCGAGGCCCTGCAGCCACTTATCCAAGTCCTGCAAGAAGAGGGGATCGATACTTTTCTTTGAACCAACAACAAATTGCAATTTGTCTGTTAGTGCGAGATTACAATAAGCTTGACACATCTCAGCTTGGGTGAGGGTGGGTGCACTTTTTCTCCGCTCCGCTAAATGACCCGCGCTGGTGTTTAAGTACGTATTTAGTTACATGCGCCGGGCAGGCCGGCGGCGCGCCAATACATCTTGACGTTCTAGCTGGTACCTACCGCGTGCCATCCCTCACTGCGTTCGGGCAATCGCTCCGTCTACGAAGAAAGTGTACCCACCCTTACCCTCCGTTATGTTGGGATAATCCTGCTCTGTTCCGGCGATAGGCCACGAATTACATCGATGTGCTTGTTACGGGAGAAACGGTTCGTACAATCTCAGATTTCCGTTACCAAAGGGGCGAACGGGGTAGTGCTTCTTTCTGTCTGGAGCGACTGTCCTGCGCAGCAGGACTGGGCCGTAATCGCATAACCTAGAAAGAACTATGTACGTCGCGACCTGGTGACGGGAGCAGGTAACTAAGTCCGTAGTTCTGGTCGTACGGTCCATTCAGCGGAAACAGAAAAAGTACTACCCCGTGAACCCCGAGCTGCGTACTATCGGGATTCCGTTCCGCACGAACTGACAGACAAACTGCAATATAAAAAAGACCGCCAACCAGTCAACGTTCATACATGCGCGTTGCCTGGCTGGCGGTCTTTTTATTTCAGGACATATCCTCAGATAAACACTTCGCAGTCGTCTTCGACCTTCTTGCAGTTCTCACGAACCTGCTCCATGACGGCCTGCGGTTCATATCCTTCCTCAAACTCCACTTTCATCTTGAGTGCCATGAAGTTGACCACTGCCGACTTGATTCCCGGCGTATTCTTGGCGGCCTCCTCCATGAGGTTGGCGCAGTTGGCACAGTCGACATCAATCTTATAGGTTTTCATCGTTTCACTTTCCTTTCTGGTTTTCTGATCCTCAAGTCTATCCTTCGGCAGCATCATGGCTCGCATCGCATTGAGCACCGCGAGAATCATGACACCCACGTCAGCAAAGATGGCCGCCCACATATTGGCGATACCGACAGCACCGAGCAGCAGCACGAGTACCTTGATGCCGATCGAGCCCCAGATATTCTGCCGGACGATGCCCATGGTCTTACGGGCCAGGCGCTGGGCCTTGGCAATCTGCAACGGATTGTCATCCATGAGCACGACATCGGCTGCCGCGATGGCCGCATCTGAGCCCATCGCTCCCATGGCGATGCCGACATCGGCCCGCGACAGCACCGGCGCATCGTTGATGCCGTCGCCCACAAAGGCGAGCTTGCCGCTAGTCTCATCATCAGCCAGCAGCTCCTCCACCCTGGCTACCTTATCAGCCGGCAGCAGTTCGCTGTACACCTGATCAATCCCGAGCTGGTCAGCCACATCAGCAGCCACCTTGGCCGCATCGCCAGTCAGCATGACGGTCCTGCCGATGCCATTATCGCGCAAAGCCGCTATCGCTGCCGCCGCATTTTCCTTGACCACATCGGAAATGACGATATGGCCCGCATACTCGCCGTCGATGGCCACATGCACCGTCGTGCCCACGCGATGGCATTCATGCCAATCCGCCCCCAAGGCTGCCATCATGCGGCTGTTGCCCACACAGACCGTGTGGCCGTTGACGCGCGCCCGCACGCCGTGGCCAGCGATTTCCTCGATATCTTCGACGGCGCAGCCATCGGCCTCATCCTTATAGGCTGCCTTGAGCGACGCCGCTATCGGATGGGTTGAGAAGCGCTCGACATGTGCGGCCAGATGCAACAGTTGCTTTTCGTCAAGCTTTTCCGGATGAACAGCCGTCACCGCAAACACGCCCTTGGTCAGCGTTCCAGTCTTGTCAAAGACCACCGTATCCACCTCAGCCAGGGCCTCCAGGTAGTTCGAGCCCTTGATGAGGACGCCCTGGCGGCTTGCACCGCCAAGACCGGCAAAGAAACTCAGCGGGATGCTGATGACGAGGGCGCAGGGGCAGCTGATGACAAGGAAGGTCAGTGCCCGGTAAAACCAGGTGCCCCAGGCCGGTGCATTTCCGAGCAGCAGCTGCCCGAGCGGCGGCAAGGTGGCCAGCGCCAGCGCCGCATAGACGACGATTGGTGTATAGACTCGCGCGAAACGGGCGATGAAGGCCTCGGAACGCGACTTGCGGGAGCTGGCATCCTCGACAAGTTCCAGGATCTTCGAGGCTGTCGACTCCTCAAACGCTTTGGTCGTGCGGATCTTCAACAGGCCGTTCTTATTGATGCAGCCGCTGATGACCTCATCCCCTGGGGCCACATCGCGCGGCAGGCTTTCGCCGGTCAGGGCAATGGTATCGAGGCTTGACGTACCTGCGACGACACGGCCGTCAATAGGCACCTTCTCACCGGGCTGGACGACGATGACCGTGCCCACCTCCACCTCATCGGGATCGATCTTTGCCAGCTGGCCATTTTCCCCTTCGATATTGGCATAATCCGGCCGGATATCCATAAGCGCACTGATGTCGCGCCGGCTGCGGCCGACGGCATAGCTCTGGAACCATTCGCCAATCTGGTAGAACAGCATGACGGCAATGCCCTCGGTATAGTCGCCATCCTCGTAGACGGCCAAGGCCATCGCGCCGATTGTCGCTATGCCCATGAGCAGGCTCTCATCAAATACCTGCCGGTTCTTGATGCCCTTGAACGCCTTGGCCAGTACATCATAGCCGACCACCAGATAGGGCACCAGATAGGCAACAAAGCGCGGCATTCCTGCCAGCGGCGCATAAGCCAGCCCCACCAGCATGACAGCCGCTGCCACGATGCGGATAAGATTCCGTCGCTGCTTGTTATTCATTCCGCTCACCTCGATTATTTTTATTAATATATGAACAATGATTCATTCGTTGATTCAATTATAGCAAAATAATCACTGACGTCAAGCATTATTCCTCTGTATTTTCCTTTTTCCGCACCTGATGGTAGAATGAGAAAAAGAACACACAGGAGGTAACCATGAACTGTACCGGATTTCCGCCGAGCATCGATCAAGGATGCCATACCTTGATATTAGGCTCCATGCCCGGCGTTACTTCACTTCAGCAACAACAATACTATGCCCATCCCCAGAACCGCTTCTGGCCGCTGATGGCGCGCCTGCTCAACGAGCCTGCGGCACCGGCAGATTATGAGCAGCGCCTGCAGATGCTGCTGCATCATCATATCGCCCTCTGGGATGCCATCGATACCTGCGAGCGCAGCGGCAGCCTTGATTCTGCCATAAAGAATGTGCAGGGCAACGATTTCACTGCCCTGCTGCAGGAATATCCGCGCATCAAGACCATCTGCTGCAACGGCGGCAAATCTGCCCAGACCTTCAAGCGCTATAACAAGGAGCTGCTCACCCGCACGGATATCGCGTTCCACTTCCTGCCCTCGACGAGCCCCGCCAACGCGCGCTGGCGCATGGATATGCTGGCTGACGCTTGGAGCCAGGCCATTCATCCCTGAGCCGCCCACTGTCCGATTCCTGTATCCTTGTATACATTTTCAAGCAATATTGACAGGTCAAAGAGGAATGACTATAATAAAAGCCATCAACAGATACGAGGCAATGGCGCCCCGCAGGATCAGGTACCGGATCCTGCGGGGCTTTTCTGTTCTCTTAGCTGTTGATGGTCTGTCAAGTATCATAAATGTATGCCGGCTCCTGCTGGCATACAGCTAGAGACAAAGGCGTCTCACGGCTCTAACGCTGGAGCTGTGTGGCGCCTTTTTGTTATTTGCTTTTCGCTATTATCTTTTTTCATTCAGAAAGGACTGATTTCCATGATTGATACGGGTGATACGGCCTGGGTCCTCATCAGTGCAGCCCTGGTCTTCATCATGACTCCTGGACTTGCCTTCTTCTACGGCGGCATGGTCCGCAGCAAGAATGTTCTCACGACGATCATGCAGAGTTTCTTCATCGTCGCAATGATTTCCGTCGAATGGGTACTTATCGGTTATGCCATGACCTTCGGCACCGATATCAATGGCTTTATCGGCAGCCTCGATAAGATCGGTCTTGCCGGCGTTGGCATGAACGTCCTCGAGAATGGCACGATTCCCGAGCTCGCGTTTGTCGCCTTCCAGTGCATGTTCGCCGTCATCACACCGGCTCTTATCACTGGGGCCTTCGCTGAACGCATGAAGTTCGCGGCCTTTGCCGTCTTCATCCTGCTCTGGGCAATCCTGATCTACAACCCGATGGCTCACTGGGTCTGGGGCGGCGGTTTCCTTGCCGAGCTCGGTGCCCTTGACTTTGCTGGTGGTCTTGTCATCCACATCCTTTCCGGTGTCTCTGGCCTCACGCTCTGCATCCTCTTAGGCAAACGCAAGGGCTATGGCCGCACCGCCATGATCCCGCACAACCTGCCGATGACTGTTCTCGGCGCTACGCTGCTCTGGTTCGGCTGGTTCGGCTTCAATGCCGGCAGTGCTCTCGGTGCTAATGCTCTCGCTGCTAACGCTTTCGTTACCTCCCAGGCTGCAGCTGCCGCTGCTACGGTTTCCTGGGTCCTCGTTGAGTGGAAGTTCAATGGCAAGCCGACCATTCTCGGCGCTGCTTCGGGCTGCGTCGCTGGTCTTGTCGCCATCACGCCAGCAGCTGGCTTTGTTGCCCCGCTGCCATCAGTCATCATCGGTCTTGTAGGCGGCGTTGTCTGCTTCTTCGCCGTCGCCGTCCTCAAAGAGAAACTCGGCTATGATGATGCCCTTGACGCTTTCGGTGTCCATGGCATCGGCGGTACCTGGGGTGCTGTAGCCACGGGTCTTTGGGCCACGACTGAAATCAATCCGGATGGCGCCAATGGCCTCCTCTATGGTGAGTCCCATCTGTTCATCGCTCAGCTGATCTCGATTGTCGTCGCTTACGCCCTGGCTGTTGCCGGCACCTATGTCCTCTACAAGGTCGTCGCTGCTCTGATGGAGACGCGTGCCTCGGAGGCCGAGGAGCTCACTGGTCTCGATATCGTCGAACACGGCGAGCGCGGCTATGCCCGTTCGGTAATGACTGGCAGCCCGATGCTCGGCAGCTTCGAAGATTCCAGCGAGATGCTCGCCAACACGGTCATGAACATCAATGCACAGAAAGGATAAGGTGGCGTCATGAAAATAACGAAAATCGAAATCATCACCCGTTCCAGCAAGCTTGATGAGCTCATGCAGGCCCTCAATGAAATCGGCGTCCTCGGCATGACCGTCAGCCAGGTATTTGGCTGTGGCCTGCAGAAGGGCCACGAAGAAGTCTACCGTGGCAAGAAATACGATATCAATCTCGTACCGAAAATCAAGATTGAGACCGTCATCTGCGAAGTCCCGGTCGAGAAGGTCCTCGACACCGCCCAGAAAGTGCTGCGTACCGGCAGCTTCGGCGACGGCAAGATCTTTGTCACCGAGCTCTCCGATGCCGTCCGCATCCGCACAGGCCAGCGCGGAGCTGATGCCATCAAGGATATCCCGGGCGAACGCAAAGAATAACCCCACAATGAATGAAGGACCGGCAGCCAAAGCAATCTGCTTATGGCTGCCGGTCCTTTTTGTCTGATGATGTCACAGGTTATCAAGCAGCATGGAGCCAACCGTAGGATATACCTTGCTCGCAGCCTCATGCATGAAGGGCTTGGCCGTGGCCACGGTGAAACCATCGAACCGCTCGATCATCGGCAAGTCGTTCTTGTCATCACCGATGACCAGGAGCTCACTGCCCTTCCATTCACTTGCGGCCAGCATCTGCTGCAGGCCCCAGCCCTTATCGGCTTCCACGGCATTGATATCGAGATAGCTGCGGTTGATATTGCCTCCCAGCCCCGGATAAGCCGCATGGATAGCCGCGCTTACTTGCTGGGCCTCCTCCGGTGTCGCCAGCTTTATGCTGAGCTGTACGACATCTGGCAGCGCCAGTGCCTCCGCCAGTGTTATCGGCGGTATAAGCTCTGACGGGATGTCAGGATTGGGCCGGATGCTGCGCACGCTGCGGGCCGTGAATACCAGCAACGAATGGCTGTCTTCCTGCATGATGGGCATAGAGAGCACACCGCGCAGGACATCTGGCGCAATGGCCTTGCAGTGGATCATCTGCCCTTCGCCATCCACGGAGACGGCCCCATTGTTGCAGACGAGGAAATCCGGCTGCCAGTCCCCATAGCGCTCCAGCGCCTCCCGGATAAGCGTCAGGCCGCGTCCCGTCGCGATGCCGAACTTGTTGCCAGCCGCCTGCCAGGCCTTGATTGCCTTGATGTTCTCTGCTGGAATCGGCTCACCAATGGGACAAAGCGTCCCGTCAAAATCTGTTGCTGCAATCTTCATCTATTTCCACCTGTACTTTTCTCTGACGCGTTAGCCTTCATCCGAAAAACGCCGCTTGAACAGCTCGGATTCCTTGCCCTTGCCCGTAAACAGCAGCGAACACATCTCCTCAATGGACAGCTTGTCCACGTCGGCAATCTCAATGACCAAAGCCTCCGCTTCGGTATGCATGCTGCCAACCGGCAGGCACAGATATTTTTCGGGAATCCTTGTGGCCTTGCCGCAATAGTCCTTTACTTCGACTTCCTGCTCAGCGGGCAGGATTGCTGCTAACTCTGATAATACGATCATATCTCACACATTCTTTCCTGCGCTTTTGCGCATACTTGATATATAAATATTCGCCCCGTCCAAAAGAAATTCCTGCCTCATATTTTCTCTCATTCTATCGCATTTACTTGTCATTTATGTTATAATAATAATAATACAATTTTTTCGTTTATACCGACCCAAGGAAGGAGGGTGTCCCCTATGATCATGAAGAAAAAGCCGACACTCCGCAACTGTGAAGAATGTGGCAAAGTGTTTGTTGATAATTCCGGCAGAATGACTGTCTGCCCCAAATGCTACGAAAAACAGCGGGAAAACGAAAAACTCGTCATCGAGTATGTCCGCCAGCATCCCCATTCAACCATCAAGAAAATCTGTAAGGAAACCGGAGCAACGTTCAAACTCGTTTCGACCATGGTACAGCGCGGCCAGTTCTTTGCCAACGGCGGTCAGGTTCTCTATCCCTGCAGCCGCTGCCGTAAACCAATCTCGCATGGCATCTACTGTCCAGCTTGCGCTGCTCTGCTCAACCAGGCACTGCGCAACTCGAACGAAATCGCCAAATCCCGCGAACGCATGAAAGAACTCAGCAAAGAGCTTGGTGCTGCCCAACGCACCAAAGGACACCGGCTCCACTGGATGGATGTACGTGATAAAAAATAAGATTACCGCCATGCAGGTTCTCCACAACCTGGCATGGCGGTATTTTTATGCCTATCATTCGTCTTTCCTCTGTTCCTGCCGCTCCTGGTTCGTGGGTGTCCCAGCAGCAGCTACCCAATCCAAGGCCTCTTCGCTCATTTTGGCGGCGGCCCATTTGCTCTTGCCCTTGGCGTTGTCCTGCCTGTGCATTTGCAGGAGCTTTCCCAGCAGACGTTCTTTCACGGGGTGGCAAGCGGAAAAGTCAAAGGACTGCAGCTCCTGGGTTAGTTTTTCTTCCATCATGGTATTTCTCTCCTTCCATATACGCTTCTGTAGCTCGCTTGTTTCCCTTTATCCTTTATACTCCTGAGGATGGGAAAGTGTTATGTTTAGGAGACAAGTTTTTCAAGACTCGTGAGCTCACTCCTTCAGCAGTTCCCTCAGCCGTTCCCGGGCCTGCTTCAAGGCCACCCGCACGGAGCTTGGAGCCATGCCCAGCTGGGCGGCGATCTCATTCGACTTCATTTCCAGCCAGTAGGTCATCTCCAGGATCTGCCGCTGGCGCTCCGGCAGCTGCATGATGGCTTCATGCAGCTCTTCCTGCCGCTCTTTAGACAGTGCCTGCTTCTCCGGATTTTCCTCGGCCGGAGCAGCAGGGTCGAACGCATCATCCCAAGGGGCCTGCATGGTAACGGCCTTGCTGGCAAAATGAGAGCTAACCACATTCTTGGCGATGCGGAACAGCCAGGTGGAAAAGGCCCCCTTCTCTGGGTCGTACTGGGAAAGGTGCTCATACATGCGAAGGAAGGCTGACTCCACCAGCTCATCAGCCAAATAGCTGTCCCTGGTCTTCTTCAACAGGAACTGATAGACCCTGGGGAAGAAATGCTCATAGAGCCGGGTGAAAGCCTCTTCATCGGTGACGGCCTGCACCGCCAGCCGCCCCCAGGGGTCAATGCCCATCTTTCCCGGCATGACAGTTAACCTGCTCATGGTGCCTCCTCTCTCAGCCCGGCAGCCTGCAGCGCCTTATCGGCAGAGGCACCTGCCTGCTCTGCCTCCGTATAGGCAAGCGCGTCAAAACCTACAGGCACCCCCATGGCCTTTTCCAGGGAAGCCCGGTAGAGATTGTACTGATAAAGGGCTGTCATGTAGTTGAACTTGGCCTGGGTGAGCTTGTCCTGGGCATCGGTCACGGAAAGCAGGATGTCCACGCCCTCCTCATAGCGCACCTGGGCAATCTTATAACTGTCCTCAGCCTGCTGGATGACCAGAGCGGTTTCCTTGATATTCTGCTCCGCCGCCTTCATCTGCAGGTAGACCCTGCGGGTTTCCAGCCGGATGGCTTTTTTCGTCCGTCGGGCTTCGGCCTCGTATTGGTTCACTGCCGAAGCAGCCGCCTGCACATTCGCTGAGGTAACGCCGTTATCAAAGATATTCCAGCTGAGAGCAATGCCTGCCTCCCAGGCATTGCTGCGCTCGCTGGCAAAGGGGGAATTGCTGGCAATGGCCTGGTTGGCCACCCCTGTGACTTGGGGACTCCAACCGGCCTTGGCTGCTGCCTTCCGGGCCTGGGCTGCCTTGATATCGTAGTCTGCGGCCAGCCCATCAGGCCGATGGGCCAGGGCGTAGGCCTCACAGTCGGGCAAATCTTTGCCGTAAGGCTCATAGGAAAAATAATCCAATGGCTCCACATCCGTGTCCTGGGGAAGCCCCACGATACTGGCTAGTACCGATTTAGCTATGGCCACCTGAGCCTCGGCCTGTACCAGATTCTGCCGGTAATTGGCCAGGCTCACATTCATGGTGAGCATATCCGCCTCTGCCACTGCCCCTTCCTCGAACTGCGCCCGGATGATATCCATCTGCTTTCTGCCCATATCCACTGCCTCCCTGGCCACCTGGGCCAGGTTTTCATAATGCAGGAGCTCGGCATAGCTCTCAGCTGCCTGATAGCGCACGGTCTGACGAGCATTCTCCACGGTGAGGTCAGCCCTGTTCAACTGGTAGCCCCCCGCCTTGATCTGGTTTTCCAGCTGCCCCCCGGTATAGATAGGAATGCTGAGGTTCCAGCTGTTGGCAAAGGTGTTCTTGTATGCGTAAGAGCCCACCGTATTGGACTGCTCGGAAACCACTGGAAAACCTTCGTTATCAAAAACGTAGCCTGTGACAGTCTTTTTCGTGACCACATGAGGATTGCCATAACGGCTATGGGCTTCATTCGCCGCTTCGTAATTGCGTCCCCCGATGCGGTAGGCTTGGGAATTCCAGTTCACCGTAGGCCCTTTCTGCCGGCGTGCAGCCTTCCAGCCATACAGAGCTGCCGCCCTGCCCGCCTGGGCCCCTTCGATGCTTTCATCACTATGGAGGGCCATCTTGATGCTGTCAGCCAGCGTAAGGCCCACGGTTTCCGCTTGGGCGGTAGAAAAAGGAAAAGCTAGTGCCGTGCATATTACCGGAATCAAAAGTATGGATTTTTTCATGAAAGATTCACCTTCCTGGGCTGCCTGCCCGTTACCTGCCGCTTTACCAGATCTGCAAAGAGCCCGCCTTTTGCCACCAGTTCGTCGAAGCTGCCTGTCTCTGCCACGCGGCCATCATCCATGACGATGATCCGGTCACATTTCCTGATGGTCGACAGACGATGGGCCACGATGATGCGGGTGGCCTTGAGTTTATCAAGACTGCGGGTCACTATGGCCTGGGAGCGGTTGTCCAGAGCGCTGGTAGCTTCGTCAAAAATAAGGATGGCAGGCTTTCCAGCCAGCGCTCTGGCAATAAGGATTCTCTGCCTCTGCCCACCGGAGATATTGCTGCTGCCCTCACTGATTACCGTCTGCATGCCCATGAGCATCTGGGCAATATCCTCAGCAATGCCTGCCGCCTCAGCAGCCTCCCAGGCATCGTCCTGGGTAAGCATCTTGGTACCGACAATATTCGTATAGATATCGCCCGTCATGAGCTGGCCATTCTGCAGTACCACTCCCATCTGGGAGCGGACAGAGGGCAAGGATAGCTCGGAAAGATCCTGTCCGTCAAAGGTGATGCTGCCCCGCTTGGGAACCTCAAAGCCTAAGAGCAGCCGCACCAGAGTGCTCTTGCCACTGCCGGACTTGCCCACAATGGCCACATGCTCTCCGGCAGCAATGGAAAAGCTCACATCCTTCAGAACCTCATCTCCTTCCACCTCCACCACGTCGCCCTTGGGATCTGGCAGCACATGAGTGTAGGCAAAGGAGAGATGGCTAACCTCCAGGGAACCGGAAAGCTGTCCTGCCTCCTGCTTTTCCCCGGTGGTCTCAGGCACCGCCTCCAGAATGGGCCGCAAATTCTCCAGCTGGGGCTGGATGGCAAAGTACTGGCTGATGAGGCCCAGCACCCCGCCGATAACTCCGTTGAAGCTGGAATAGGCCGCGTTGAAGGCGATGAACTGCGCATAGCCAATACCATTCTGCACCGTCCTGCCGTCCGGCCCTACTTCATTCATGCCGTAAACGGCAATCCAGTAGAGGATCATGGTGAGCACAAAGGGCTGAATGCTGGCGATGATCGAGGTGTAGTTGTCCTGCCATCTGAGCTTCAGGCTCCAGTTCCAATGCTCCCCGAAGGTCTGGGTCCAGAGGCTGTAGGCCTGCTCCTCCGCCCCCTGAACCCGGAATTTGGGCAGCCCGGCAAAGATCTGCTGGACGGTGCCGGCGGACTTATTGCCTGCCTCGATGATCTTCCGCTGGAAGAACAGCACCCGCCGCAGCACTAAGGCCACGAAAACGGAATACACTGCCCAGACGCCTATGGCCGCCGCCGTCAGCTTCAGGCTGTAGTAACACATGAGGAAAATGCTCCAGAAAGAGAAGATAAATGAGAGGATGGATGTGGCAAACTCGCCCGAGGCCAGGCCCTTGGCAATGCCGATGCCGCCCATACGGCTGGCCAGTTCCCCCACGGTGAAGCGGCGGAAGAATCTGGCCGGCAGGCTCATAAGCCGCCCCCACATGGCCGCCTCTGCCGCCACCTCAATGCGGTTTGATATGCGCAGCACCGCAATGGAGCGCACAATGGACAGGGCTGCCGTAGTGAAGCTGGTGACCATCAGGGCCTGGGTGACAGTGGCCAACCCCTGCCTGTCCAGGATGGGAATGATATCCTGGAAAATGGTTTCCGTGATGATAGGCGTAGCCAATGGTATAAGTCCTGCAAAAAGACTGCACACCAGAATGGTGCGGTAATCCGCCAGCCAGCACTGGCGGAACATGAACTTGATGAGATCCCAGAGCTTCAAGGCTCTGGCCGGAAAGCCTGCAAAGCATTGGAACGCATCTTTGGCAATAGCTTTGGCAGTTTCTTCATTTACCTCAATACCCTGAGGACTCCCGGCATATACCAGCCGGTAATGCTCAGGATCATCAGGCAGCAGGGCGGCTATTTCCTTGGTCTGGCTGCCGGGAGGCGTGTAGAAGCCAAGCATGACCCCCGTATCCTTTTTATACCAGCCCTCTGGCAGGTCTACCAGCCGCATCTGCATATTGCCCTTCTGCATGAGGCGGCGCAGCAAAGCCACGTCATCAAGGCCGCGGGCGTTTTCCTCCGTAAGGGTGATGGCCTCTGTGGGCATCTTCAGCTTCTCCGCGGCCTGACACACGGCAAAGGTAGCATCCAGCAGGAACTTGCTGCTCCTTTCCTGCTCGCTTTGTCCGTAGAAAAGCTGCTCCTCGCCCATAAGACTTCTGATGCCGTTTTCCACCAGCATCTTCTTGGCCATTTCCCGCCTGCGGATATGCCGGGAAAGACGCTTGTCGCTGGCTCCGAAACGGATGCCTATGAGCATGGCCAGTATTTCTTCATGCTGCCGGAAGGAGTCTAGCAGTTTTTCCTGGCTGCCATCCTCGGCAAAGAGCCCAGGCTTGCGCCACAACTGGAGCATATCGTCCCCCTTGTCCGCCATGAGGCGCAGCCAGTTGATCCTGATCAGGGCAGCAAACCAATCCTGCATGAGGGCGCGCAGTTCCTCCACCCCCGCCTGCCTCCAGGGCACGAATTCCAGCTCCCCATCCTCCAGGCCGTAAACCTGCATGCGGATTTCCCCAAACTCGTCCAAAGCAGGGAAAACAGCTTCCCCTGGCTCCCTATCGATCAGGTAGCACTGGTGAAAGGAAATGTCCGCCTCCCGCCGGGTAGTGGCATAAACCTCTGCCCGTCCGGAGAGGAGGCGCCAGAAGCCTGTGTCCTCCGTCAGGAAGAAGCGCTCGCCTGAGAGTAATTTCTTCTTATCCATAGAGTCACTCCATCTGCTCCAATTCCTCGTTTTCCCTTTCCTCAATGAGCCTGCTATACGGCCCATCCTGCTCGATCATCTGCCTGTGGGTGCCCCGCTCCACGATCTTGCCTTGGGACAGCACGATGATCTCATCACAGTCCCTGATGGTGGAAAGCCTGTGCGCCACGATAAGGCAGGTGCAGCCCCTATGGCGGATATTATCCAGCACCTGTTTCTCCGTAATGGGATCGAGAGCAGAGGTAGCTTCGTCCAAGACTAAGATGGAGGGATTCACCGCCAGCGCCCTGGCTATCTCCAATCTCTGCCGCTGGCCCCCGGAGAAGTTTACGCCGCCCTCCTGGATATTGGCCTCATAGCCGCCGTTGAGTTTCAAGATATCCTCATGGATGCAGGCATCCTTGGCAGCCTCCACAATATCACTGCGGCGGGCGGTCTTGTCGAAAAGGGCGATATTTTCTGCCACCGTGCCAGAAAGCAGGAAGATATCCTGGTCTACAGCGGCAAGAGAAGCCACCACTACCTTACGGGGCAGCTGCCGCCGGGGTATGCCATCAAAGAGCACCTCGCCGCCCCACTCCTCATAGAGTCCTGTGACAATCTTGGCCAGGGTACTCTTGCCGCTGCCGGAGGCACCCACCACAGCCACCCACTGACCGGGGCGGGCATGGAGAGTGAAATGCTCCAGCAGTGGCTTTTCCAATGGGCTGTAGCCAAAGCTCACATCTTTCAATTCCAGATCCCCAGAGAGCCTGTCACGAGTGAGCGTCGTCTCTCCTTCTTCCGCTGGGAAATTCAGGCTGTCCACTTCATAGCAGCGCACATCGTTGAGTCTCTGCATCTGCATTTCCGTAGTCTGCAAGGTGGATCCAAGGCCCACCAAAGCATTCACCGGGGCCTGGAAGCTGCCCATGAGACTTTGGAAGGCCATGAACATACCTGCAGTCATAGCCCCCTCCATGATGGAGAAACCGCCAATGGTCATGATGAGAGCCCCATTGACTCCCGCCAGCAAAGTGGGCAATAATTTCACAGACATGGCCCAGAGAGCCGTTTCCTGAGAGGCCATCAGCACTTTGGTCTGATAGCCTGACCACTTGGTGAAAAAATCTGCCTCGTCCCCGCTGGCCTTGATAGTCTCGATCATGCGCAGGCCGTTCATGGCCACACCGTAGGCCTTGCCTGCATCCTGCTGGATACGCATGTTGAGATCCGTAAGATGACGCCGCATGGCAAAGAACAGGGCGATTTCCACGGAGCTGAAGGCCACGCCGATAAGGGTAAGCGTCACATTGTATTGCAGCAGCAAAAGCAGGTAAAACACAGCCACAAAGAAGTCCAGCACTGCCGTGGCCGCAGGCCCCGACAGGACCCCGGCAATAGACTGGTTGAACCCCACGCGGCCTGCCACCTCAGCAGCATAGCGCTGATGAAAGAACTGCATGGGCAGCTTCAGCAGATGCCAGAAATAGCTGGAGGAATCTGCCAAAGTCAGTTTGCGCTGCCACTGGGTCAATACTACGGCCCGCAGCCAGGTCATAATGCCCGAGAGGATGAAGGACACAGTCATGGCCAGCATGAAATTCGTCATCCAGTCAGGATGCTTGCGGGTCAGGATATCGTCCAAAAAGATCTGGCTCATGACCGGCCCCGCCAGTCCCGGAATAATGGCACAGAATTCCAGGATCAGGATGAACAGCAAGGCCCAACGATCCTGCAGGAGTTTCCTGGCCATATCCTTGAACACGTTGTAGCGGGCACCTTCTTTTTGAAATTCCGGTCCCGGCAGGATCTGCAAAGACACGCCAGTATAAGAGGTGCGAAATTCCTCCCAGGGCACAGTGCGGCGTCCCATGGCAGGGTCATTCAAGTAGGCCTTGCCTTTCTCGATCCCTTCCAACACCACGAAATGGTTGAACTCCCAGTGGATGATGAGGGGAAACGGCTGATCCTCCTCGCATAGCTCCAAGAGGTCATTGGCGCTCCAGCGGTAGCCGTCGGCCTCGCAGCCCCGGTTCCGGGCAGCCTTTATCACGCAGCTGGCCTTAGAGCCATCCCGGTTCACCCCGCACTCAGCCCGGAGCTTTTCCAAGGGCACCCAAAGGCCAAAATGAGCCAGCACCATGCCCAGCGCCGCCGCCCCGCACTCCGTAGCCTCCATCTGCAGCACCGTGGGGACTTTCACCCTGTATCGGGAGGAATGGAAGGTGTTTTTCAGTTTTTCCAGCCACTCCAAGCCCCTCACCTGCCCCTCAGCCACTGGCTCAGCTTATAGAAAACCTTTTCAATAGGCGGACGCCGCTCAATGATGATGGAACCGGTGACAAAGCTGCCAGCAGTTATGGGCTTGTGCTCCCCCACCGAGGAGGTCCAAAGGTAGCCAGACTTATCCGCTTCATCCTTCACCAGGTCAAAATCCACTTCCACCAGGGAACTTTGCTGGGAAGACAGGATCCACTGGGCCAGCTGCTCATTTCCCAGGGTCTTTTGCATATTCTGGATGGAAACGGGATACTGGGACACCGAACGCACTGTGCCCAGGAGACTCCCGGTCTGGGAAACGTCGGCCCCGTTGGGAGCGAGCTGGACCGTCTGGCCCTTCTCCACGCGTTTGCCCTTGTCTACGGGAATGTAGAGGATGCCCTTCAGATGGCCCCGGCCCTCGTCAATCCTCACACTGGCAATGGGAGTGCCGCTGCCCACCACACTGCCTTCCTCCACCAGCACCTCGTCTACGATGCCATTGAAGGTAGAGTAGATATTGGCCGTGGCTTCCTGCTGGTAGCGGCGGGAATCGAATTCCCGCACCCTGGCAGCAGCATCCCGCATGGAGTTAGCCATCTCCGGCCCCATCTGGGCCATACGGGTGGCAGCCTCTTCCTGCACCATGCTCACATGGGCGATAAGAGCTCCCTTTTCCACCCTGTCCCCTGGATGGACATAAAGCTCATCCAAAGTCCCTCCGGAAAGGGTGGAAATCTTTCCCACCCCGGAAGGATCCATAATGAGCCCCATGCCGTCGGCCTTCACGGTGAAAGAGCCGAAAACCGACCAGATCACCACCGCCAGCATCATGACAGCCACGGCAATAAGTCCCATCCAGCCAATAGGAGTGGTGATGGTCATGGTCATGTCGAGCTTTTCCGGCGAGTGCATCTTGTCCAGGGCTTCCTTGCTGAAGATCTGGTCCCCAGTGCGGTTCCAGCGCTCTGCTGCCCCTTCCTTTTTCCTTTCCTCAGCCATCAGTCCTCATCCCCTTCCACCTCGGCTTTCACCTTCATGCCCTCTTCGAGCCCCTCGACGCTGCCAACCACCACCACTTCTCCAGGCTCCAGCCCGTTGTAGATCTCGATGTACTTATTGTCATCGGCACCGGCCCTTACCTGGCGAACATGGAGGATCCCCTCGGAATCCACCACGTAGACCTTGTCATGGGCCTTGTTCGCCATGGCAGCCAAGGGTACCGTTAGCGCCTTATAGGGAGTGCCTGCCCGCATGGTGATGTCCGTGTAGACCATGGCTTCCAAAAGCCCCGTACGGTTGTCCACCTCCCACACCGTGCGGCGCATATCCGCAGGCTCCGAAAGCGGCGGCACGATTTCCTTCAGGATGGCCTGAATCTCCATGCTGCCCCCCTTATTGCCAGCACCATAGGCGGTATCATAGACCTTTCCTGCCAGCTTGCGGTCCGGGAAATGCAGGAAACTGGCCTCTCCCAGCTCCAGATGACTGGCATCCTGGTCAGTCATATTCACGGAAAAATTCAGCCAATCAAAGCTTCCCACCAAAGCGATGGGGGTTCCAGGCTGCACATAGGCCCCCTCCCGCTGGTAGATGATCAGCACCTGTCCCGATACCGGCGAGTGCACGCTTAGCCACTCCTGCTGTACCAGGCACTGGTCTCGCTGGGCCTGAGCCTCACGAAGTGCCCCCTGGGCCGCCAGGAACTGGGCCTCTGCCTCTTCGTACTTCTCCTTGGATGTCGCCCGGCGGGAAAGGAGCCTGCCCTGACGCTGCCAGGCGTTGTTGGCCTGGGCCAGGACAGCTTCTGCCCTGCTGATGGCGCTTTCCGCCTGCTGGATTCGCAAGGGGATGTTTTCATTCATCATAGTCACTAAGATCTGTCCCTTAGCCACGGCAGCATTTTTCCCCACATGCCAGCTGACAATGCGCCCATCTGTAAGGGCTACCGCATCGGCGATGGCATCACTGGACAGCCGCAACGCATCGAGGGTCACCACTGGGGCAAAATCCCGCACCTGCGCCCGGGCCGCCGTCAGTTCCAAAGCCCGGCTGTCCATGCGCTTTGCTATCTGATTCTCATCGCTGTAGTTGAGCCAAGCCCCCCACACCACGATGGCCCCCGCCATCAGCAAGATGAGGACAATGCCCAGGCTGAAGATCTTTTTCATATTGCAAGGCCCCTTTGAAGTATCAATGCACACATTTTCCTTATTTATCTACTATTCGTCAAAATATTCGATATTTCCCCTTCCTTTACATGCAAAACGCCTCCATCCATGGAAAATATGCCATGAATGGAGGCGTGCTCGCTGATTGTCTTATTTCAGTTTTATAAGCTCATACTCCCTTGTGCCCATGCCGATCTTCTCGCCATGTTCCAGGGTTTCTTTCCAATGCACATTGGGGTTGTTGTCCATGAAGACATCATGATGATGATGCCAATCCGGCTGTGCCAGATGATCGCCCAGCTGGCTGTTGGCAATCGGTGCTGCCTGCTGGCAAGCATCCACACAAGCCTGATCGATGGCAATGGGATCAAATGACGCAAACATGCCGATATTCGGCAGGATAGCCGCATCATTTTCGCCATGGCAGTCACAGTTTGGCGAGATATCCATGGCCATGTTGATATGGAAACACGGACGATCCTGAACCACAGCCTGGGCATACTCGGCCATCTTCTTGTCGAGCAGGTCGCCAGCATCCCACTGCTCATTGCGGATAGCCGAGAAACTGCATGCGCCGATGCAGCGGCCGCATCCCTTGCAGATGTCCTTATCGATAACAGCCTTGTTGTTCACATACGTGATGGCATCCGAACCACATTCCTTCGCGCACTTGCGGCAGCCACGGCAGAGCTCCTCGCGGACCACGCATTTGCCCGAAGAATGCTGCTCCATCTTGCCGGCACGGCTGCCACAGCCCATGCCGATATTCTTGATAGCGCCGCCAAAACCCGTCATCTCGTGCCCCTTGAAATGGGCCAGACTGATGACGATATCCGCATCCATGACAGCCCGTCCAATTTTCGCAGCCTTGACGAACTCACCATTCTTTACTGGCACTTCCACATCATCCGTGCCCTTGAGACCATCGCCGATGATGATCTGGCAGCCTGTCGTGGTCGGATTGAACCCGTTGAGATTCGCACAATCCATATGCTCCAGCGCATGCTTGCGGCTGCCCGGATAAAGCGTATTGCAATCCGTAAGGAACGGCACACCGCCCTGTTCCTTGACGATGTCAGCGATGACCTTGGCATACTGCGGACGCAAAAATGCCATATTCCCGAGCTCGCCAAAATGCATCTTGATGGCAACGAACTTGCCTTCCATATCGATATCCTTGATACCGGCAGCAATACAAAGTGTCTTGAGCTTGGTCAGGATGCTCTGCCCGACCTGCACACGAAAATCTGTAAAGTATACCTTTGCTTTCTCCACTACTAGCTCCTCCTATAATACCTGAAAAATCTATCCATCACAGAAAAATAACCACCAGCGGCTTTCTCGTCACCAGCTGGCGGTTATTTCTCGTGTTTCAATTCTTTCTCCATGTACAAGTCTCCCCTGGGGTACTTACCGGCCCATCGGAATCTCCTCCCTTTTGTTATTGACATGCCGGCTGCTATTGGAAAGCTCTGAACTTCTTTCCTTCAGCTTACTTATAATATACCCGATTAGGAAGGAATTGTCAATGAGTTTTCAGACTTTTTTATGTATTCTGTACACGAAAAAATAACCATCAATGCATATATAGATCGCGCTGCGCTGCTGACCTGTATTGCAGATAGCCAACCACCTCTATTGGCGTAAGGCTGTGTGTCGTTGCACTGGTAGTCTGCATAGTCAGCAGGTTGCCCTGCCCGTCATAAAGCTCCTCCTCTAAGGACAAACGAAAGGCATAGCGCTCATCGCGGATGCGCTGCGCCTGCAAACGCTCCACAAGGATATACTGGCAGCCTGCCTGTCGGGCCGCAGCTTGCCAATCAGCAAAGGCTGCCGCCTTCTTATCCCCAAAAACCACAGGCTTGTACTCCATCTGCAGCATCCGCTGGATGACTCGCCGCATATAGGGGATATCGTCATCAATATGCTCATCTACCATGAACTGGATCGGCGTCACGTAGATTCCCCCAGCAACCTGCTTGGCACGCTCGCCAATCACAGCAGCCGGACAGGGCTCCTTGCAAGCATCCTGATAGTTGCGCAGCGCCTGGTCAAGATAGACCACCATATCATGGGAAAACCGCTCGGAATTATGGTTCTTTTCCCAGGTGATGCGCTGGCCAAACTGCACAAAACCACCGGATATGGATTGCAAAACACTCTTTACCGGGTCCCCGTCGATAACGATACGCGTAAGATTCATTTTATGCTCATAGGCACGGGCAAAGGCCCGATTGCCCACAGCCGGTGCCCCGAAGGTCACAACCTGAAGTTGTGCCGGCTGTACCCCCATATCTGCCAGGCGCGCAGCCGTAAGCGTTGCCACAGCGCCGCCTAGGCTGTGACCAGTCAGGTAAAGGACCGCCTGGGGATTTTTCCTGAGCACCTCAGCAATCACCTCACCAGCTGTCCTGTCGCCAAACTCCGGCAGTTTCTTTTGGAATAAAGCCACCTGCGTGTAATCATTGAATCCCTGATGAACCAGCGGCTCAGAACCATTATGGCCGCTTTCCCTGGCGGCGTTCCTGAATTCCTCCGGGGTATTTCCCGCAAAGTACACCCGCGACAAGCGCAGATCCACCTCGGCATCCTTCAGCCGCTCCGTTCCCGGAAAGACCAAGATATACATCTTGGTATGATCCGGCAACTCCCGTGAGGCCAGCTGGAAACGTCCTTCGGCAATACTGTTGATATTCTCCTGAGCTTCAAAATTCCAGCCGATACCTTGCAGCCATTGCCGCGTCAGGACGTTCATCTCATCGTTATAGGATGCCATCGAAACGAGGCTGGTCGCCAGATACAGGTCGGCACGATTTACCTCTGTTGCATGGGCATTGGTAACTGGCAAGCAGACAACCAACAAGAAAACCACAGCAGACAATACTCTCTTTATCTTCATAGACTATCCTCCTCTCACGCTCTACATATACAAGAAAAGCTCAGACAACTGTCTGAGCTTAGAATCCAAATGGTGCGGTCGATGGGACTTGAACCCATACGTCTTGTGAACACTACCCCCTCAAAGTAGCGCGTCTGCCAATTCCGCCACGACCGCGAAAACATGGTGCGGATGAGAGGACTTGAACCTCCACGATATTACTACCACTAGTACCTGAAACTAGCGCGTCTGCCGATTCCGCCACATCCGCATGATATGTAATTAAGAGAAAACACACAAAGAAGTAATGGTGCGGTTGATGGGACTTGAACCCATACGTCTTGTGAACACTACCCCCTCAAAGTAGCGCGTCTGCCAATTCCGCCACAACCGCATTACAATCCATGTGCTAGAAAATATATGGTGCGGACGAGAGGACTTGAACCTCCACGATGTCACCACCACTAGTACCTGAAACTAGCGCGTCTGCCGATTCCGCCACGTCCGCATGATAGCTATTTGATTTTTGTGCAACTAAAATGGTGGTGCCGAGGACCGGAATCGAACCGGTACGGTTGTCTCCAACCGACGGATTTTAAGTCCGTTGCGTCTGCCAGTTCCGCCACCCCGGCAGTAACATAATCTTAATTGGAGCGGGTGATGGGAATCGAACCCACGTGATCAGCTTGGAAGGCTGGAGCTCTACCATTGAGCTACACCCGCATAAAAAGCAAGTGGAGCTGGCGAGAGGAATTGAACCCCCAACCTGCTGATTACAAGTCAGCTGCTCTACCAATTGAGCTACACCAGCTTGAAAAAATGGTGCCTCCGAGCGGAATCGAACCACTGACACGGGGATTTTCAGTCCCCTGCTCTACCAACTGAGCTACAGAGGCATTTTCACAAGTTGCTTATATATATATAACACCTTACGGTGTTACAATCAAAATGGCGACCCGAAGGGGACTTGAACCCCTGACCTCCGCCGTGACAGGGCGGCATTCTAACCAACTAAACTACCGGGCCATGATATGGTGGGCGATAACAGGATCGAACTGCTGACATCTTGCTTGTAAGGCAAGCGCTCTCCCAGCTGAGCTAATCGCCCATGAAATGGTGACCCACCACGGAATCGAACCGTGAACCTACTGATTAAGAGTCAGTTGCTCTGCCAGTTGAGCTAGTGAGTCATGATAAAATGGTGACGCGTATGGGACTCGAACCCATGAAGCCGCCGTGAAAGGGCGGTGTCTTAACCGCTTGACCAACGCGCCAATACAATCAAGTGGATATCTAAAAAATGGTGGCTCACCCGGGATTCGAACCCGGGACACCCTGATTAAAAGTCAGGTGCTCTACCAACTGAGCTAGTGAACCGTATCTGGCTGGGGTAGCTGGACTCGAACCAGCGGATGCGGGAGTCAAAGTCCCGTGCCTTAACCGACTTGGCTATACCCCAATCACCCCAGGGTATTAACAAAATGGCTCCTCGAGCAGGATTCGAACCTGCGACAGCCTGATTAACAGTCAGGTGCTCTACCGACTGAGCTATCGAGGAATCACAACCGGCAACTTCCTATCCTCCCAGCCCGTCTCCAGGCAAGTACTTTCGGCCTCTGCATGCTTAACTACTGTGTTCGGTATGGGAACAGGTGGAACCATACAGGCAACATCACCGGATATAAAACTGGCAACTCCCTATCCTCCCAGTCCGTC
>FPAX01000026.1:3897-25907 GCA_900116485.1 Selenomonas sp. GACV-9 | reverse complement strand
TGTACCCACATATCGGAGGGCGAGGGTGGGTACACTTTCTTCGCAGACGGAGCGATTGCCCGAACGCAGTGAGGGATGGCACGCGGCAGGCACTTGCTAGAACGTCAAGATGTATTGGCGCGCCGCCGGCCTGCCCGGCGCATGTAACTAAATACGTACTTATACACCAGCGTGGGTCATTTAGCGGAGCGGAGAAAAAGTGCACCCACCCTCACCCAAGCTGAGCTATAGCAAGCTTATTGTAATCTCGCACTGACAGACAAATTGCAATTTTACGACTACATAGAGATGGCTTTGGGGTTCCGTAGCGGATACGCACGGGGCATATAGGAGATGATACGATAGAATAAGATATAAATAATAAAGATATTGACAAAACACGATAACAATGCTATAGTTTAGTCAATAGATGTGCTCGGACACAAAGAGCGCAGGACAATCACCCCGTGAAAGAAGGGAGAATATGAGGATGGAAGCTTCTCGTGAACTGCTGCTGCAGAAGATGCTAAAAGCGGCGAATGACGCACGAATCAGCTATTTGAAGGCAATTCATGCGGCTCGCAACAGGGATTTCGATAAGGCTAAGAATCTGCTGGAAACCGGCGATGGTCAGGTTGATATCGGGCACGAGATTCATACCAGTCTCATGCAGGGCACACCGCCGCTGAGCGGGCAGGAGCTGATGCTGATGCTCCACGCGGAAGATCAGCTCACTGGTGCCGAAGGGAATAAAGCGCTGGCTGTGGAGAGCATACACATCTATCAAGCGATGCAATGTACACGGACAGGAATAGGATCACATGCAGTGTGAGGGGTGTCTAGCGATGAATGAGGAAGAGATTCGGGCCAGCATAGAGGCTGGCGGTACTGCGTTAGGACTGGAGCTTGGCTCGACGAACATCAAAGCCGTGCTCGTTACAAAAGATTTTCGGACTGTCGCCAGCGGCAGTCATGGATGGGAAAACACGCTGAAAGATGGCGTCTGGACGTACTCCCTTGACGAGGTCTGGGAGGGAATCCAGCGCTGCTATCAGAATCTGGCTGAGGACGTGCAGACGCGTTATGGCATCAAATTGCGGAAGATTGGTGCCATAGGCGTCAGTGCGATGATGCATGGTTATCTGGCTTTTGATCGGGATGGTGCACAGCTGGCGGAATTCCGCACCTGGCGCAACAATATCACGGCTGCCGCGGCAGATGAGCTTACGAAAGCATTTGACTTCAATATCCCGCAACGCTGGAGCATCGCTCATCTCTATCAGGCTATCCTCAATGGCGAGGAATCCGTGCGTGATATCGGTTACCTGACGACGTTGGCTGGCTATGTTCATTGGGAGCTGACGGGGGAGAAGGTGCTGGGCATCGATGATGCCTCGGGGATGTTCCCCATCGATCCTGCGACGGGAACCTATGATGAAGCGCGGCTGGCTATCTTCGACAAGCTCGACCTGGTGGCAAAACAGCCCTGGAAGCTCAGGGAAATCCTGCCGGCAGTAAAGAAAGCAGGCGAGCCTGCAGGCAAACTCACGGACTATGGCGCGAAGATGCTCGATGTGAGCTGGACGCTGGAGCCGGGCAGCCTCATGGCACCGCCGGAAGGCGATGCCGGGACGGGTATGGTCAGCACCAATGCTGTGCGAAAATGCACAGGCAATATTTCCGTCGGCACATCAGCCTTCTCGATGCATGTGCTGGAGCAGCCATTAAAGGCTGTGCATCAGGATATCGACATCGTCATGACGCCGGACGGTGCACCTGTGGCCATGGTGCATACGAATAACTGCACCTCAGATCTCAACGCTTGGATGGGCATTTTTGCGGATGCGGCCAAGGCTCTGGGCGTGACGCTTTCCACAGGCGAGCTCTATGGCAAGCTGCTGGGCAGCGTGAAGACGGCACGGAAGGACGCTGGCGGGCTGGTCAATTACAGCTGCCTGTCAGGGGAGAATATCACGCGCATCGAAAGCGGGCGGCCGCTGTTTGTCCGCACGCCGCACAGTGCGATGACGCTCGGCAACTTCATGCTGGCTCAGCTTTACGGAGCATTTGCGCCACTGCGCATCGGCATGGATATCCTGACAGAGGAGGAGCAGGTGGAGTCACGCGGTATGATTGCTCAGGGCGGCCTGTTCAAGACGCCGGAAATCGCCCAGCAGGCGCTGGCGGACTTCCTCGGCATGCCGATAACCATCATGGAGACGGCTGATGCCGGCGGGCCTTGGGGCATGGCGCTCTTGGCCGTCTATGCGGCTGAGCCTGAGGACAGTCGCAAGACACTGGCAGATTTCCTCGATCAGGAAGTCTTCCGTGGTGTCAAGAGCACAACCAGCATACCTACGGCCGCTGGCCGCGAGGGGGCAGCAAAGTTCATCAAGGCTTATCGCAGCGGCCTGCCGGCAGAGATTGCGGCAGCAGCTATCGCTGATATAGATGAGTAAAACTATCTTATAATACAAAAGGAGTCGGTCACTTATGTTGAATGTACCTAACTATGAATTTTGGTTCGTTGCTGGCAGCCAGTTCCTTTATGGTGAGGAACAGCTCAAGAATGTTGCGCGCGATACGCAGGATATCGTGGACAAGCTCAATGCGAGCGGCAAGCTGCCGTATAAGGTGGTTTGCAAAGGCGTCATGACGACGGCTGATGGCATCACGCAGTTCATGAAGGATGTCAACTATCACGATGAAGTTGCCGGTGTCATTACCTGGATGCACACCTTCTCACCAGCCAAGAACTGGATTCGCGGTACGAAACTGCTGCAGAAACCGCTGTTGCATCTGGCGACGCAGTACCTCAATGAGATTCCCTATGCTACGATCGACTTTGACTATATGAACCTCAACCAGAGTGCCCATGGTGACCGTGAGTACGGCTATCTGAATGCCCGTCTCGGCCTCAACAACAAGATCGTCTATGGGTTTTGGGGGGATGAGGAAGTACAGCACGAGATTGCGGACTGGCAGGATGTTGCTGTAGCTTATAATGAGAGTTTCAAGATCCGTGTCTGTCGTTTTGGCGATACGATGCGCGATGTTGCTGTCACTGAGGGTGACAAGGTGGAGGCCCAGATCCAGCTCGGCTGGACGGTGGACTATTGGCCGGTGGGCGAGCTCGTCGATGTCGTGGATGCTGTCGATGAGAAGGATATTGATGCGGCCTATGAAAAGCTCCAGGCGGAGTATGACTTGAATCCGCAGGACAATAGCGCGGAGAAATTCACGGAATCAGTGCGCTATCAGCTGCGTGAATACATTGCCATAAAGAAATTCCTCGATGACCGCGGGTATAGTGCATTCTGCACGAATTTCCAGGATCTCAAGGGGCTCAAACAGCTGCCAGGCCTTGCTGCGCAGCTCTTGATGCGCGATGGCTATGGCTTTGGTGCCGAGGGCGACTGGAAACATGCAGCACTCACGCGCTTGCTGAAGATCATGGCTCGCAATGACCGTACGGTCTTCATGGAGGACTATACCCTCGACCTGCGCAAGGGACATGAGGCTATTTTGGGTGCCCATATGCTCGAGGTCGATCCGACCATCGCCAGCGACAAGCCGAAGGTCGAAGTGCATCCGCTGGATATCGGCGGCAAGGACGATCCTGCTCGTCTGGTATTCACGGGCGCAGACGGGGCAGCTGTCGATGTCACGGTGGCGGATTTCCGCGAGGGATTCCGTCTGATCTACTATCCGGTAGATTGCCGCAAGGCTGAGGCTGAGACGCCCTATCTGCCAGTAGCTAAACAGCTTTGGACGCCGACTATTGGGCTCAAAGAAGGCTCTACGGCCTGGATTCAGGCTGGTGGCGGCCATCATACCGTGCTGAGTTTCCATCTGACGACGGAGCAGATTCGTGAACTCGGCATCATGCTGGGCATGGATATCGTAGAAATTTGCTGAAAAAAGGGGAATCTGTTGGCTTGAACTTGGAGCTGGCAGATTCCCTTTTTTGATTTGGGAAATTGCAGTTTGTCTGTCAATGCGAGATTACAATAAGCTTGGTACAGCTCAGCTGGGGTGAGGGTGGGGGCACTTTTTCTCCGCTCCGCTAAATGACCCGCGCTGGAGTTTAAGTACGTATTTAGTTACATGCGCCGGGCAGGCCGGCGGCGCGTCAATACATCTTGACGTTCTAGCAATTTCCTGCCGCGTGCCATCCCTCACTGCGTTCGGGCAATCGCTCCGTCTACGAAGAAAGTGTCCCCACCCTCGCCCTCCGTTATGTTGGGATGATCTTGCTCTGTTCCGGCGGTAGGCTACGAATTACATCGATGTGCTTGCTGCGGGAGCAACGGTTCGTGCAAATTCAGACTACCGTTGCCAAAGGGGCGAACGGGGTAGTGCTTCTTTCTGTCTGGAGCGACTGTCCTGCGCAGCAGGACTGGGCCGTAATTGTATAACCTAGAAAGAGCTATGTACGTCGCGACCTGGTGACGGGAGCAGGTAACTGGGTCCGTAGTTCTGGTTGTACGGTCCATTCAGCGGAAACAGAAAAAGTACTACCCCGTGAACCCCGAGCTGCGTACTATCGGGATTCCGTTCCGCACGCACTGACAGACAAACTGCGATTTTGTTTATTGTGAAGAGTATTTTGCATAGAAAAATGGAGCTGTTTTTCAGCTCCATTTTTGTGTATTCAGTCGACAACGTTTTCGAGAATGCGGATTTCGTTGCGCATGATGTATTTTTCGTGTTCGGGTTTGATGCCGTTGACGAGGTAGTCGAAGACCACCTGCATGGCGCGGCGGCCTTGCTGGCGTGGGTGCTGGTAGATGGCGGCCTGGATGATATGGTCGCGCATCATCCGGATGGTCGAAGGAATCGTGTCGAAGACGACCATCACGATGTCACGGCGGTTTTGGGCGACGACGGCACGGGCGGCACCATAGGCACCGGAGGAAATGATGAACAGGGCATTGGTCTCGGGATGTTCGGCCAGAAGCTGCCGGGTTTCCTCGTAGGAAATCATGTCGTCATCGTCGTTCTCGCGAACGCCCATGAGCTCGAAACCTTCGGTTTTTTCGAGGACTTCCAGGAAGCCCTTGAGACGCTGGCGATGGCCCTGCATGCTTTGGGAGCCCATCAGTACCCCGGCATGGATGCCCGGTGGGGCAATCATCTTGAGCAGGGCACCGGCTGTGCGGCCTCCCTGCAGGTAGTCGGTGCCGACATAGCAGTGACGGCGGCAGCTGTCGACGTCATTGTTGATGGTGACGACGAATATCCCCTGGGCCACCAGATTGTCGAGCTTGGCAATGACCCGTTCCTCGTTGACAGGGTTGATGATGAGGGCGTTGACTTCTTGGGCCAGCTCATCGATGATGCCGCATTGTTCGTCGACGTTGAAACCGCGCATGCTGCGCCAGATGACTTTCATGCCATAGTTTTCGTATTGCTGGGCCGCCTTGCGCATCGGCAGCAGCACGTCATCGAAGAAGGGGACTCCTTCGGAGGCGATGAGAACGCCGACGATGGGGTTCTTCTTGCGGGCGGCTAAGGCCTTGCCAGCGGGGTTCGGCTGATAGTTAAGCTGTCTGGCGGTATCGAGCACGAGCTGGCGTTTCTCGGGCTTTACATTGCCGCGGTTGTTGAGGACACGGTCGACTGTTCCGCGGGATACGCCACAGAGCTCGGCGATTTGCTTGATAGTAACCATTAAGGGCACCTCGATTCAAATATAAATATATTTATGGATTAAAGTATTGTTTCATAAATAGACGATTAGGATATTAGTTTCGTCGTGGGGATAGGGGATTCCTGCACGAGCACAGTTATTTTTTTCCCAAGCCAGCGGGCAAAAAATTTTTTATTGGTCGTCAAGGCCGAGAGAAAATAGCCAGATGTGGCGTCCAGACTGGCGCGGCAGTGTTCGTGCACATGATAATAAACAGGACTAAAACACAAGTAAACAAAGACAAAGAATAAAAAACGTATTGACAACGCGAACATGAGAGTGTATTGTAATAGCAAGAGAACAAAATGGTTCTGTAGCAAGGTAGTAAGGAGTTGTCATCGTTGCGGGGAAAGTGCTCTCGTCATTGTCTGATTTTTTGCAATAGACAGGATTGTTTATAAACTATTCTGTGCACGAGAACAGAAAACGGTGGAAAGGTACACCTGAAACCGGAACAGGAATCACTCCCGGAGAATCGAGGTGGATAGGCGGGACGGTTGATTCTGGACAGAGCCCTCAAAAAATGTACTGATGGCAGTACGAAAGCAAAGGAGACGAAAACATGAAAAAGATCATTGCGTTACTTTTGGCAGCAGCCATGATGATCGTTGCAGCCGGCTGCGGCGGCGGACAGTCCGCAAGCAGTGGAAGCGGCTCGGGCTCAGGCTCTGGCGGCAAGCAGATAACGATGGGCTTCTCGCAGATCGGAGCGGAATCCGAATGGAGAACAGCCAACACGGAATCCATCAAACAGGCAGCTAAGGATGCAGGCATCAACCTGCAGTTCTCGGATGCTCAGCAGAAACAGGAGAACCAGATCAAGGCAATCCGTTCGTTCATCGCTCAGGGTGTCGACATCATCGCTTTCGTTCCTATCGTTGAGACTGGTTGGGACACGGTGCTGAAAGAAGCAAAAGATGCAAAGATTCCGGTTATCGTCGTTGACCGCGATGTAAAACTCAGCGATGATTCCCTCTATGTTGCTAAAATCGGTACGGACTCTGTCAAAGAAGGCAACAACGTCTTCAAATGGATCGATGAGTACATGGCTAAAGAGAAAAAGACCCCGCGTGATGGCGGCAGCCAGTACAATGTCGTAGTCCTCGAAGGCACGGTTGGTTCTTCCGTAGCTATCCGCCGTCAGGAAGGTTTCAAAGATGCGATGGCAAAATCTGCTGACGCTGGCAAGTACAACATCCTCGCTTCCCAGACTGGTGAGTTCACCCGCCAGAAAGGCCAGGAAGTCATGGAGTCCTTCCTCAAATCCTATGGTCCGAAAATCGATATCCTCTTTGCTCATAACGACGACATGGCTCTCGGTGCTATCCAGGCAATCGAGAAAGCTGGCCTCAAACCGGGCAAAGATATCACGATCATTTCCATCGATGGTGTAAAAGGCATGTTCCAGGCTATGATCGACGGCAAAGCAAACTGCACGGTTGAGTGCAACCCGCTGCAGGGACCGCTGCTCATGGAGACGGCTAAGAAAATCCTCAATGGCGAGAAAGTTGAAAAACTCGTCTATGTTGATGAAGGTGTCTTCCCGGCTGATGTTGCCGCTAAGACTCTCCCGGATCGCAAATATTGATTCCTCTTCTCTATCAATCCAAATACGCAGCTTAGGATAAACAGGCCGCGCCCGTACGTCGTATGAGTTCGGACGCGGCTGTTTTTATCCGCAAATGGCGAAACTAGAAATCATATCTGTTATATCTTATTCATATTGTATTGAGTTTCCTGGTTAGGAGTGAAGATTATGGCACAAGCTCTATTGGAGATGCGGTATATTGATAAGGTATTCCCGGGCGTTAAGGCACTCTCGAATGTCAATTTTACGCTCCACGCCGGGGAAATCCACTCACTGATGGGCGAGAATGGCGCTGGCAAGTCGACGCTGGTCAAGGTACTGACTGGTGTATATCAGCGTGATGGCGGTACCATCGTCATGAATGGCAAGCCGATTTCGCCGAAGACACCGAAGGAGGCTCAGGAATGCGGCATCTCGACGGTGTATCAGGAGGTAAACCTCTGCTCGAACCTCACGGTGGCAGAGAACATCTTCATTGGCCGTGAGCCGAAAAAGCACGGCTTTATTGACTGGAAAACAATCAACCGGCGGTCCGAGGAACTCCTCGCTAAGCTGGATGTTCATATTGATGTAACGAAGACCCTCGATAACTATTCGGTGGCGCTGCAGCAGATGATTGCCATCGCGCGTGCCGTCGATGTCGATGCCAAGATCCTGATTCTCGATGAGCCGACTTCCTCGCTCAACGAGGAGGAGACGGCGCATCTGTTCAAGATCATGCGTCAGCTGCAGAAACAGGGCATGGGCATTGTCTTCATTTCCCATTTCCTCGAGCAGATCTATGAGATCTGCGATCATATCACAGTCTTGCGCAATGGTGAGCTCGTCGGTGCCTATGAGGTGGCGAAATTGCCGCGTCTGGAGCTTATCGCCAAGATGGTCGGCAAGGAGCTCAGCGATGTCAAGGACATGGATAAGTTCGCCGAGAAGAGCACGCCGTCAGAGGAAGTGTTCCTGGAGGCAAAAGGCATCGGTGCTGTCGGCAAGTTGCGCGAAGTGGATGTGACCATCCACAAGGGTGAAGTCATCGGTTTTGCCGGGCTTTTGGGCTCAGGACGCACCGAGACAGCAGATCTGTTGTTTGGCATTGACCAGATCAGCAAGGGGTCAATCCGCATAAACGGCAAGCCGATAAATCTCAAGAATCCGATGGATGCGATGGAGCAGAAAATCGGGTTCTGTCCCGAGGACCGCAAGCTGTCGGGGATCATCGGCGACCTGTCGGTGCGTGAGAACATCATCCTTGCGATGCAGGCCAAAGATGGCATCATGCGTCATATCCCGTATGAGGAGCAGTGCAAGATTGCCGATGACTGCATCAAGCTGCTCAAGATCAAGGTTTCGGACCGCGAACAGCTCGTCAAGAACTTGTCGGGCGGCAATCAGCAGAAGGTCATCATCGCCCGCTGGCTCGCAACCCAGCCGAATCTTCTGATCCTCGATGAGCCGACGCGCGGCATCGATGTCGGCACGAAGACCGAGATTCAGAAGATGGCGATTTCCTTGGCCAAGCAGCGCGGCATGTCGGTGGTATTCATCTCGTCGGAGATGGATGAGATGGTCCGTACCTGCACGAAACTCATCGTCATGCGTGATCGCCGCAAGGTAGCGGAGCTCACGGGCGAAGACATCAGTTCTGATGGCGTCATGAAAGCAATTGCGGGAGGTGCAGCCTGATGGATATGCTGAAGAAGTTTGCGGGAAGCTCGCTCTTCCTGCCGGTGGTAGCCCTCTTGGTGCTGCTGATATTCAATACGATATTTGTCGATGGGTTCCTGTCGATACAGCTGACCGAGGATGGCCGGCTGTACGGCCGCCTCATTGATATCCTCAACCGTTCGTGCTCCCTGATCATCCTGGCTCTCGGTATGACCTTCGTCATCGCGACGAGTGGCATCGATATCTCCGTCGGTGCTGTGGTGGCCATATCGGCCGCTGTGGTCTGCACGATGATTGGCGGCCGCGGCGATGGTGTGGCCCAGATGCCGATGGCTGTTGCCATGCTTGCAGCTGTGGCTGTAGGCGTCCTCTGTGGCATGTGGAACGGTCTCTTGGTTGCTAAGTTCAAGATCCAGGCCGTTGTCGCCACGCTTATCCTCATGACGGCTGGCCGCGGTGTGGCCCAGCTCATGACCGAAGGCCAGATCATCACGGTCTACTACAAGCCCTTCGAGTATATTGCTGGTTTCCTGCCAGGGATGCCGCTGCCGACAAATATCTTCATTGCCTTGGCCATGGTAATCTTTGTGGCTATCCTCATGAAGAAGACGAGCATCGGGCTCTTTGTCCAGTCGGTCGGTATCAATCCGACGGCGGCCAGATATGCGGGCATCAACGTCACGCTGGTCATCTTCCTCGTCTATGCGTTCTCCGGTCTCTGTGCTGGCGTTTCGGGCCTTATCGAAAGCTCGCTGATCCGCGCAGCCGATGCCAATAATGCCGGTCTCAACATGGAGATGGATGCCATCCTGGCCGTCGCCCTAGGCGGCACGCTGCTCTCGGGCGGTAAGTTCTACATCGGCGGTTCGGTTATCGGTGCCATTACGATCCAGACGCTGACCACGACCATGTATGCACTGGGTGTCTCGGCTGACCAGCTGCCGGTGGTCAAGGCCATCGCAGTCATCATCATCTGCCTGATCCAGTCGAAGAAAGCCCAGGAACTTTTCGATGCCTGGAAAGCGCGCCGGGCTGCGGGGAAACCCCGCCCAAAAAAGTCGGTTGATGGAAAGGTGGTGGAGCAGGCATGAGAAACAGAATCAATGACCTCATCGCATCCAAGTATTTCTCATTCTTCGTGACAGTTCTGCTGTTCGCCATTCTTTATGGCGCCGGAATTGCCATGTATAAAGGCTTTATGCGTCCGCAGGTATTCTTGAACCTCTTCATTGATAATGCGGCGCTGATCATTGTCACCGTTGGTATCACGTTCACGCTGATCATTGCTGGCATCGACCTGTCAGTCGGTGCGGTGCTCGCCCTAGTTTGCATGGTGCTCGCGTGGCTGCTGGCCAATACGGGGCTGCCGATTGGGCTCTGCGTGCTTATTGTCATGGTCATGGGCACGGTATTTGGTGCGGCACAGGGCTATATCATCTCGAAGTTTGATTTGCAACCGTTCATCATCACGCTGGCAGGCATGTTCTTCTGCCGCGGCCTGACGGCTGTCATCTCCCAGGATACGATCCAGATTGAGAATCCGACCTGGGTGGCACTGGCCAGCTACCGCGTTGATGTCGGTGTGGGCTTTATCTCGATTGGTGCCATCGTGGCATTGCTGACAATTGTCGTGGCAGCTATCGTGCTGGGCTTTACGAAATTCGGCCGCACGGTCTTTGCCATCGGCGGCAGCGAATCCTCCTCAGCCCTCATGGGCCTGCCGGTCTTCCGCACGAAGGTCATGGTCTATGCGATTTCGGGATTCTGCTCGTCCCTGGGCGGTCTTGCCTACAGTCTCATCATGCTGACGGGCTATAACCTGCACGGCCTCGGCATGGAGATGGATGCCATCGCCTCGTCGGTCATCGGCGGCACGCTCCTCACCGGTGGTGTCGGCTTTATCCCTGGTGCCCTTGTCGGTGTGCTGATCCAAGGTGTGATCCTGACCTTCATCAGTTTCCAGGGCACGCTCTCGGCTTGGTGGACGAAGATTGTCGTCGGCGCACTGCTCTGCGTCTTCATCATCATGCAGGCTTTCATCACGGAGCAGAAGAGCAAACTCTCCTCGAAGAGCTCCATGGAAGATGGGGGCGAGCCACCGGCCAAGGCCGCAGCTGGCACACAAAGCTGAATATCAGGAAATGCGAAAGCCGCCCGAGGGGAATCGGGCGGCTTTCATGTGTGATGTTGTGTTGTATTATGGAAAGGAAGAGAGAAATCTTAGTTGCGGTTTACGTCAAAATCAGCAGAGTTGACGTCTAGGAGCGTAGCCGGATCGACATTGGAATAAATGCCTGGGCGGACTTCATAGCTCTTCATGTAGTCAGAAGTTGCCTCCATGAGATCCTGCGTGTAGCTTTTGACGTGTTTTTCCCACATGCTTTTCATCGTAAATCGCTCCTTTACATGATAAAGTCATACATAAGATTTATTCTTACTTAACCATTTGATTTATCTACATTATGACACAGCCATTTTGGTTTGTGAAATACCTTGTTTTGATAATATATAGCTTTTTCCTATTAGTATATGCTATACTTGTGCCAAGAAAGTATTTGCGGAAACAGACAGGGGGAGCGGCAATGACGATTATACAGATGCGCTATTTCTATGAGGTCTGCCAGTGGCAGAACATCACGAAGGCAGCAGAGCACCTGCATGTATCCCAGCCGACAATCAGTGTGGCGATGCAGGCCTTGGAGACTGAGACTGGGCTCAATCTATTCCACCGTGAAGGACGCAAGATCATCATCACGCATGATGGCAGCAAATTACTTGGCAAAGTCAAACACATTCTTGACCAGATGGATCAGCTTGAAGAAGAAATCCAGGATATGGCCCATAACCGCAATCATATCCGCATGGCGATGCCGCTGCAGCTCGGCACCCAGTTCCTGCCATTGGTTCTGGGTGACTTCCGCTGGCTGCATCCGGAAATCCGGCTCGACATCATCGAGTCGGGCGGCATCAGTGCCCTGCATATGGTCGAGGATGAGAAACTCGACATTGCGCTGACGAACTATGAGAGCGGATTCAGCAACAAGCTCAATTACCAGAAACTATTTACCTGTGAATGCTGTTTCATCACGTACCCTGGGCATCCCTTGGCAGAACGCGAGTCGGTCACCTTTGAGGATTTTGCCGAGGAGCCGCTGGTCATGCTTGATAGCAATTTCTTTGTCTACCATATGGTCCATGACCTGTTTGCCAAGGAGGGACGTAAGGCCAATATCATCCATTACTCGCCGTATCTGCATACGATCAAGACCCTCGTCAAGAGTGGTATCATGTCGACCTTCCTGACTCGTCAGGCCATCCTGCCTACGGATAATCTCGTGATGATCCCGCTGGCGGAGCCATTCTATATCAATTCGGGCATCGTGACCAAGAAGGGCCGGCAGATATACGACGACGAACGGACCTTGATGGAATATCTGCAGAATATCACCAAGGCATTGAAGTAAAGATGCGATTCAAGACAGCCTATTGTTGTGAGGCTGTCCATGCGGGTTTCTATGCGACCCTTAACGGCCAGTATCCGCAGGATTTCTGGAGCCTGCTGCGCACCGTAGAGAAAGTGGAGACGAATGGTGAGGCAAAGGTCATGGAGATGGCTGCTAAGGTGAGGGCTGCAGGCTTTGATGAGGCGGCAGATGAGATGGAGGTCTTTGCCAAGCAGGAAGGCCATCATGGGGTCCTGGTGCGTGAGATCATCGCTAAGTATGGACCGCAGGAACAGGCTGCGCCGGCAGGTCAGAAGGTCTATATCTGCCCCATCTGCGGCTATGAACATGTGGATGACATTGCTGACGAGGCTGACGATTATACCTGCCCGCTCTGCGGCCAACCGAAAGCCGCCTTCAAGGCAAAATAATTAAATTGACTAAGTCAACCACATAAATCCCTGTGCAACCAGCTCTTTGTTTACCAAGTAACATGTATACAATATTTCGTGTGCTCTGGGTATGGACATTTTCTGCTGATTGTGTTATCATCTAGCTATACAAATTTTCAGGCAAAGGAGCCGTATGTCATGTCATATCGATATGCACATGCGGCTCCTTTGGAGTTTTAGGAGGTATATGTATGGCAGAAAAGAAGGCTGGCATGAGCTTGGACAAGCTCGGTATCTGGATCATCGTAGCGACGGTGCTCGGCGCTGTGGTGGGTCTCGTCATGGGAGAGCCTGCGCACATGTTTGCACCGATGGGCAATCTCTTCATGCAGCTCATCAAGATGGTCGTTGTTCCACTGGTCCTGTTCTCACTGATTGGCGGCGCAGCATCGCTGGGGAAATCGAGCAGCGCAGGCAAGATCGGTGCCCTGACCTTCGTCTATTATGGCGTCACGACGGCTGTGGCCGTTGCGTTAGGCCTGCTGTTCAGTGAGTTGTTCCGCCCTGGTGCTGGCATCGATATGGCAGCACTTTCGGGGGCAGCTGTGCAGGTCGAGCACATGGAGGAAAGCACGAAGATCCCGGGGTTCTGGGAGACAGTAACGGGCTTTGTGCCGGCTAATCCGTTCAAGGCACTGGTCGATGGCAACATCCTGCAGATCATTGTCTTCGCCATGTTCATGGGCTTTGCCTCCACGTATCTTGAGGCGAAGAAAAAGGCTGTACTGATCGATTTCTTCAACTATATGACGGAATTATTCATCAAGGTCATGACGGGCATCATGTATGTGGCTCCGCTGGGCGTCTTCTGCCTGATGGCTGATGCGACAGGTACCTTTGGTTATGCCGTGCTGGCGAAGATCATGTACCTTATCGGTCTTTATGTGGTGGTGCTGGCAATCGTTACCTATGGCATGATTGGCGGTTCGGTGGCGATGTTCTCGAAATGCACGAGCTATGTGAAGTTCTTCAAGAGCATGTGGAAGGTTCAGATCTTCGCGTTCTCCACGGCCTCCTCGATGGCGACGCTGCCGCTTAATATGAATACGGCGATGAAGGAACTCGGTGTTTCCAAGGAGACGACCTCGTTTGCGCTGCCGCTGGGGGCGACAATCAATATGAACGGCAACGCAGCTTACTATGCAATGGCGGCGACGTTTATCGCGCAGATGTATGGCATGGAGCTCTCGTTCTCGCAGTATATGGCCATCATCATCACGAGTACCCTCGGTGCTGTCGGCCAGGCCGGTGTGCCGGGACCGACGCTGCTCGTTGTTGCTGTACTGGCTGCAGCTAATATCCCCATCGAGGCACTGCCAATCCTCTTCGGTGTTGACCGTATCTTCGACATGCTGCGCACGGCGGTCAACATTACAGGTGATGCAGCCTGCGCTACGATTGTTGATCGCTTCCGTGAGACGGATCCGGCAGAAGAGCTCGAAACAGCTGCTGATCACTGATTTTTTTGAGAAAATGTATCAATTGCTATTGACAATGATTATCAACTGGAGTATATTATATACAGGCTTTCGTTAAGGCATCAGACCAAAGCGTGGAGGCGCTGGACGGATGCCAAAGCTCTCCTAAAATATAATACACAGCAAGAACGGCGATTCGTACTGCTCATACGAATCGCCGTTCTTGTCTTTATTTATAGGAATCAGTTGGTTTCTTCTTTTTCTGCCGCGATGGTGCGCGGGTAAACAGTCTTGAGCATCATGCCAATCAAGAGGCCGATGATGGCCGGGCATATCCAGCCAAAGCCCTGGGCAAAGAAGGGCAGCATCCCGGTAAGAGCCGTGACAAAGCCGTCGAGCTGGGTGGCTTTGAGCAGGGTAGGGGGCAGGGCCTTGATGAAGTCGAAGATAGAGCTGATGACGACGGCTGTCATGGTACTGCGGATAATCAGCTGGCCGCAGCCAAAGAAATGGCCGGCCAGTGAGGTGATGGTCAGCATGATGGCAATCGGATAGAGCATCATGAGCACAGGGATGGAGAACTGGATGATGGCTGACAGGCCGATGTTGGCAATCAGGAAGGTTATCAGGGCAAAGCTGACTGCCAGCTGATTGTAGGTGGCCTTGCCAGGGAACATCGCGACAAAGGCCTCTGAGCAGCTCGTAATCAAGCCGATGACGGTCTTGAGGCAGGCAAACAGCACGATGAACGCCAGCAGTGCTGCGCCAGCGTCAGAGAAGTAATGGGTGGAAATCGCTGCCAGTACAGCGCCGCCGTTGGTGCTGATATCTGCATAGCCGCGGCTGCCGGCACCGGCAAGGGCCACGAGGATGTAGATGATGCCCATGAGCGCACAGCTGAAGACACCGGCTTTTACCGTGTTGATGGCGATGGCCCCAGGCGTTTCGATGCCAAGCTTGCGGATGACATCGACGACGATGATACCGAAGGCAAGGCCGGCCAGTGTGTCCATGGTGTTATAGCCGTCGAGGAGCCCCTGCAAGAGCGGGGCCTGGGCATAGAGCCCCGTTGGTGCGAAGGCGTAGATATCGGCGGCAGGATGCGTGAGGGCCGTGACCAGCAGGATACCCAGCACGGCGAGGAAAATCGGTGTGAGGATTTTGCCAGTCCAGGTCAGGATCTTGCCAGGACGCAGCGAGAACCAGAGTGCAGCTGCCATAAAGGCCAGCGAGAACAGCAGCAAGGCCAGCTGCTCGTTCCAGCCAGCTGGCAGCAGCGCCTTGGCACCAATCTCGAAGGGGACCGTGACGCAGCGCGGGCTGGCGAAGAACGGTCCGATGGTCAGATAGAGGGCGCAGGTAAAGATAAGCCCGAATTTGCGGCCAACCTTCTGGCTAAAGTCAAGCAAGCCGTTGCTGCCCGTGATGCCGAGCGCGGCGACAGTCAGCATCGGCATGCCGACGCCAGTAATCAGAAAACCGAGCAGGGCGGCCCAGATGCTGCTGCCGGCCTCCTGGCCCAGAAAGGCGGGGAAAATCAGATTACCGGCACCGAAGAACAGGCCGAACAACATGCTGGTAATCGAAAGTGTCTCTCCCCAAGTGAGTTTTGTTTTCATTGTCTATTCCTCCGGGATATTTTGAACTAAGTAGTATAAGTGTAACAGGTTATCTGTCATTTGTGAAACAATATATTTCTATGCGTACATACTTTTGTTGAATTTAGGCAGATATAATAATGTATACGGTATAAATGATAGGAAGTAATTGTCTTTGCGGCGTAAAAGTGGTATACTGTATACAAGGAAAACGGAGCGAAAGGGGCGCGAGGAAATGTTTGCATGGGTAGAGGTCCTGAGGGAAAAGGACAATGTGATGGAGATTGCCTATAGCCTGGGCGAGGAGATGAAGTTAGATGGCCGCATCAGCTACGAAAAGGTAACAGGAACCATAAAGCTGGAGCAGATGGCCGAGGGGGCCAGCCCGCAGGCAACGCGTGATTTCATGGAGGCACTCAAGGAGCGCATGCAGACGAAACCGTGGGGCTCGGGCCAGATAATCCGCGTGGCATACAGCCGCAGCACGGAGAGCGAGCTCGTAAACAGCTGGCAGATGGAAAAACAGGCTGCGTTCGTACGGTTTGCCTGAGAAAAAGACATAAGGAAATGAGACTGTTGCTCGTGATTGCTTTACGGGCAACAGTTTTTTTATGGGAAATTAATTCAGTTATAATAGGTATCACATATTCAATTAACAGAATCTTAACATTGTATTTACTATATAGGATATAAATGCTAAAATTGTATATTGGGGAAGGAGGAAACTTTTTAAGAATTTGTTGAATTGAGAGGAAGGATCGGAATTGCAGACTAATATGAAAAAAAGGAATTGTAGACTTATGGCCATGACGCTGGCTGGTGCCGGGGTTTTGGCTCTGTATGGTGGTAATGTTGTTGAGGCAGCAGCTGTGGGCGCTCAGCAGGTGGAGCAGTCTATTTCCAGCGACCAGGCGCAGAAGGCGCTTGACAAAGCAAGAGATCAGCAGCAGAAAACCACGAAACAGGCTGTTCGCGCAGATAAGATCACGGTGCCAGCTACGGCAGTGGAAATCGTGGGCTCCAAGAGCCTTACGGAGAAGGATGTACGCGCATTGGTTCCGGAACTTAACAAAGAGCGCATCAATATCCATACGCTGTCCAAACAGATCCAGATGGTAAATGATACGGGCGCAGCTAAACTCGGTGCAAACTTTGTTTCCAACCATGATGGTACGTTTACGGTCAAGGTCGCGAACGAGGCTAAGGATAACGATAAGTTTACCATTAGTCTGGCTAACAATGGTAATGAGCACACTGGCGATTGGCGTGCAACGCTCAGCTATATCAACAATAATCTGTCCAAGAATGCGGACACCTTTGGTATGGCTTATGTGACTTCGCCAGATGAGCACTTCAGCGATGTAAAGATGGGCGCTGTTTCCTATCGCCGCCTGCTGCCGAAAGCCAGCGGTTCGCTGAACGTTACGGCCAGTGTATATGATATTGAGCAGGATCAGACACCGCTTATCGCTGCCGGTGGTGTGCTCAATAGCGAGAGCAATGGTAAAGGTCACAATATTGGTCTGCATTATCAGCAGCATTTGGCATATACTTCCCGTGAGAAGGATATGTGGGATTTTGGCATTGACTACCGTCAGGTTGAGACGACTGGTGAGCTGAGCTTCGGTGGAGTACCGTTGGGCATTCCGCAGACCGAAGATTATGATATGCTCATCGGTTCGGTAGGCTTTGTCCATAATAACCGTGATACGCATCATTCATTCACGTATAACGCTGGCGTGTATGTCAATCTTAAGGGTGATGATGCGGCCTATAACCGCAATGTGCCCGTTGCAGGCTTTGGCAAATATGATGACAATTTCGTCTACTATCAGGCTGGTGTAAACTATCAGGTACGATCCAACAGTGACTGGATTCTCGGCGCTCGCCTCCATGGCCAGTACACCAATGACAATCTGGTCGGCCTGGCACAGATTGGAGCCGGCGGCATGAACACGGTGCGCGGTTTTGAGAACAGCATCAGTGCTGACAAGGGAATCGTCGGCAACCTGGAAGTCTATACGCCAGAGTTTGCGCCGCATTCCCGTTTTGTAGCGTTCTATGATTATGGCAATCTGACGAATAACCGTGAGGGCGCTAGCTTTGACAGTGTGAGCCTGTCCTCGGTAGGTATTGGCTACCGCTATAACAACCCGAAGAGCGGTCTTACGCTGGCTGTTGATTATGCTAATCCGGTTGAGGATGTGGATAGCAAGATCAGCAACACGACGAACCATCGTCGTTGGAATGCAACGGTGTCCATGAGTTTCTAAGGAGGGAATTGGGATGAAGATGAACAAGAAAATGCGCGAAGCCGCTTTGACGGCCATGATTACGCTGGCACTGTCCGGTTCGGCTATGGCTATGCCGAGCGGCGGTACGGTAACGCAGGGAAATGTAACGGTCAATGGCGCAGCGGCGTCGGCAATTGACTCGGTAGCAAATGGTGCCACGATTGCTGCTAATGCGCACAGCATTATCGATTGGAAGGCCTTTGGCATCGAGGCTGGTCAGAAACTTAACTTTGATACGACCAATGGTGCTCTGCTGAACCGTGTCATTGGCAGCGATATGTCTAAAATCTTGGGTACGCTGACGCAGAAAGGCAGCAATCCGTTGCTGCTGGTAAACCCGAATGGTATCCTGGTGGGAAATGGTGCAGTCATCAATGCCAGCCAGTTGGTACTGTCGACGCTGGCTATCAGCAATGATGATTTCAATAAATTTGCCAATCAGGGTGTAGCAACTTTTGCTACGGATAGCAAAGGCGCTGGCAGTGTGATGGTGGAAAAAGGCGCGGCAATCAATATCGATGAAGTGCTGCTGATGGCTGGCGGTACGGTAAATGTAGCCGATGGCGTAACGTTTACCACGAATAACACGGATGATGCTATGGTAGAGATTGCAGCTGCTAACAGCATTAAGGTAGACAGAACGCAGAAACTGCAGGATAGCATGGATGGAATCGTTACGACCAAGGATAATGCTGTTTCGTTCCATGGTACCTTTGATAGCACGAAAGCCTCGGGCAATGCGAACTTCCATATCGATGGCGGCACGGTCAATCTGGACAATGCGCAGGTCAAACTGAATGACAAGTCTGAGGCATATCTGGTGGCTGGCAATAAAGCTGCCAACAGTGCTACGACGGATAACGTTATTTCCGGCAAGAAGGCTAGCATTGAAGGCGGTAAAGAGGCCGTTGTTGGTGGTGGCAAGGTAACGTTCATCGATTCCAGCATCAAGAATCATGGACGGATCTCCATTGTTGCAGGTACGAGTTTCAAGCGGGAAAACGACTCGAAGAATGACAGCTATAATATCGTGACAGCTACGGCAACACCTCAGAATGAGGTAACAATCATCAATAGTTCCGTTGAAAACACGAAAAAGAGCAATATCGATGAGATCCAGATCAATGGCGGCAAGATAACTTTGGACAAAGCAACAGCTAAATCGGATGAATCAATTGCTTTGGTTGCTTGCAATAAGCGCCTTGACGAGGATTTTGATGGCGATATCAGTAAGCTGGATGATGGCAACATCATTACCATCAAGAATGGCTCTAACATGACAACGGCTAATGTTACCATCGTAGGCAAGACGATTGCCAGATCCGATTCTGCGAAGATGCAGATAACTAGCTCGGAAGAACCAGTTATCTTTGGCAAGTATGAAAAGATTGCTGATAGCGTGACTACGGGCTATGCATTAGCACCGGAGGCTGGTCAGGCTGTGAACAATAACAGCAGCAATTCTTCGCAGCCGACCTTTGCTTCGGATAAAGAGAATGTCAATGCTGGGGCACAGACAATCAGTGCTATCCTCAGTACCAGCAATGATGTGGCTGACAGACAGGAGGCTATTGTCGAGTACGTAGGCAAGCTGAATACTGCTGAAGGTTCTGACCGTGCCAAGGCAGCACAGGTTTACGGCATGTTGAAGGCACTGGAATCGCTGAAGAGTTCTGAGGGCAATGTCCTGATGCTGACGGTCCTCAATGCTTACGAGCCGACCAAGAATGCCAAGGCGCAGGCTGAGCAGTCGAAGACGGCTGAGGGTAAGACCGTTGCCGCTCAGACTACTGATGCACAGACGGTACAGGCTACGACTGGTGCCAATGAATCCGCCAATGACGTGGCTGTAGATGCCAGCGCCGTTGAGGAATGATCGGCAGAACTGAATAGGTAAGACGAGTATGACCGGTCAGGGGCAATTGCCTTTGACCGGTCATTTATTGTCTGGGTGTATGGATATTGTCAGCGCAGGCCCTTGCGGGTTTCGGCTTTGGCGATGAGGGCGCGGCCTTCATCAAAGGCTGCGGGCAGGTAGTCGTCTTCCCATTCGCGGCCTTGTTTTTCGATTTTCTTGATGGTTTTCCAGTCGGTGACGGGCTGGCCATTCTCATCGGTCAGCGGCTGGTGGAAGATATGCGGGTGGCGGCGCACCATCTTGTCGGCGGAGGCGCGGGCTACGTCCTGCAGGGTAAACAGCCCTTCCTTTTCCGCCAGGCAGGCGTGGAAGATGACCTGCAGCAGCAGGTCGCCGAGTTCCTCCTTGAGGTTATCGGCCTTGCCGGTTTCGCGCAGGATATTGATGCCGGCCAGCACCTCGCAGGCCTCTTCGATACAGCCGGCCTTGATGCTCTCGTGCGTCTGCATCTTGTCCCAGGGACAGCCGTCGTCAGCTTGGAGTTGTTTTACGATCTGTTCTAAGCGCTTGATTTCATCTTGGTACATAAAATGACCTTTCTGTTCAGGGAATGGATACTTGTGGCTATATTATACCGCATTTGCCAGCGGGGCAAAACAAAAGCAGAAATTTTCGCTGACATTTCCTGAGGGACGTGTTATAATTGTTCACAAGAAACACGCAATGGAGCGGCTTATGGCTCATTGCGTGTTTTTATTTTATGTGATTGAAGGGAGTTTTTATTATGCGCAGCTTTCCATTATTTGCCGAACTTGAGGCCAAACGAGATGAGATCAACAGCCGGTTCCATCGGGAGACAAAGCCGCTCCTCATCGAGCGCTTTCAGGAGTTCGGTTTCGTGCCGGTAAAGCCGAACAATGCCGAGTACATGGTGCTCACGGAGAAGAGCACGGGCAATCATTATCTGCTGACCCTGGGCCGCTATGAACTCCGCATCGAGTTCGAGCATGTTTCCCGTCATGAGATCGTCAAGATCTGCGAGATCAGCAACTTCAGTCTCAGTGCGCATACGATTATGAATATTGCCATCCGAGCCATCGACTGTTGGCTGCAGTATGGTGTCGTGCTCGACTATGTCAAGGCACAGCATCTCGGGGCAGCAGAATAAGATGGTGACGATACGTGATGCCAGGCTGGCCGATGATGGGCGGCTGCTGGAAATCTATGCGCCGTATGTGCGCGAGACAGCCATCACCTTTGAGACGGAAGTGCCGGAGCTCATGGAGTTCCGGCAGCGCATGGAGCATGTCCGCCGCCGCTATCCTTATCTGGTGGCTGAGGAAAAGGGCCGGATCCTAGGATATGCCTATGCCAGTGCTTTCCATACGCGTGCGGCCTATGATTGGGCCGTGGAGACGACAATCTATGTGGACAGGGACTGCCGCCATGGCGGCATTGGAGGCAGTCTCTACAAGGCATTGGAGGCAGCGCTTGAATCTATGGGTGTGCTCAATCTCAACGCCTGCATTGCTGCGCCTGTCGCTGGGATTGAGGATGAGCACCTGACAAATGATAGTGAAGGGTTCCATGCGCATTTGGGGTACACGCTGGTGGGCAGGTTCCATAAATGCGGCTATAAATTCGGACGCTGGTACGATATGATCTGGATGGAAAAGATGCTCGGGGTGCACGTAGAAACGCCAAAGCCAGTGCAGGCTTATGCTGATTTGAATCTGTGCTAAGTAAGGAGAAATTGCAGTTTGTCTGTTAGTGCGAGATTACAATAAGCTTGGTACAGCTCAGCTGGGGTGAGGGTGGGTGCACTTTTTCTCCGCTCCGCTAAATGACCCGCGCTGGCAGGGTGTACGTACCTAGATACATGCGCCGGGCAGGCCGGCGGCGCGCCAATACATCTTGGCGTTCTAGTTTATACCTGCCGCGTGCCATCCCTCACTGCGTTCGGGCAATCGCTCCGTCTGCGAAGAAAGTGTACCCACCCTCGCCCTCCGTTATGTTGGGATAATCCTGC
>FPAX01000026.1:0-3732 GCA_900116485.1 Selenomonas sp. GACV-9 | reverse complement strand
CGTACGGTCCATTCAGCGGAAACAGAAAAAGTACTACCCCGTGAACCCCGAGCTGCGTACTATCGGGATTCCGTTCCGCACGCACTGACAGACAAACTGTAATTTTATAGCAAAAGTACCGCTGACTTATATAATCGAGTCAGCGGTATTTTTGTAATTTATAGTATTTTCATAGCGTGTAAATGGGGTTGGGGATATGCATGGGGAGGTGTCAGCGGTTGAAGCCGAAAGCGTCTTTGCCTGGGTAGACGGCACTGCTATCGAGCTGCTCCTCGATGCGCAGCAGCTGGTTGTACTTGGCTACGCGCTCGGAGCGGGACGGTGCACCGGTCTTTATCTGAGCTGTGTTGAGGGCTACGGCCAGGTCGGCAATCGTTGTGTCTTCGGTCTCGCCCGAGCGGTGAGAGACGATGGCCGTGTAGCCGGCCTTGTGGGCCATCTTGATGGCCTCCAGGGTCTCAGAGAGAGAGCCAATCTGGTTGAGCTTGATGAGGATGGAGTTGCCGCAGCCAAGCTCGATGCCCTTCTTGAGACGCTTGGTATTCGTGACGAAGAGGTCGTCGCCCACGAGCTGGACTTTGTGACCGAGCTTTTCCGTCATCTTCTGCCAGCCGTCCCAATCTTCTTCATCAAGGCCGTCCTCGATGGAGTAGATCGGGTATTTGTCTACAAGGGATTCCCAATGGGCGATGAGCTCGTCGGAGGTGTACTCGCGGCCGGATTTCGGCTGTTTGTAGAAACCTTTGCCTTTGTCGCTCTTCCACTCGGAGGCAGCGGCATCCATGGCGAGCACGAAGTCGCGGCCCGGTTCATAGCCGGCGTCCTTGATGGCCTGCAGGATATGCTCGATGGCGTCCTCGTCGGATTTGAGGTTCGGGGCAAAGCCGCCCTCGTCGCCGACGGCCGTCGTCTCGCCCTCTTTCTTGAGCAGGGACTGCAGGGCGTGGAAGACCTCTGTGGACCAACGCAGTGCCTCGCGGAAGCTCGGGGCACCCGCAGGCATGATCATGAATTCCTGGGTGTCAACGGAGTTGGAGGCATGGGCGCCGCCGTTCAAGATGTTCATCATCGGGACGGGCAGCTGGTTGCCATTGATGCCGCCGAAGTAGCGGTAGAGCGGAATATCCTGGGCTTTGGCCGCTGCCTTGGCTGCTGCCAGGGAAACGGCGAGGATGGCGTTGGCGCCGAGCTTGGACTTGTCTTCGGTGCCGTCGAGCTCGAACATGATGGCATCGAGGGCATAGCCGTCGGAGGCGTCGGTGCCGATGAGTGCCGGAGCAATCACCTCATTGACATTGGCAACGGCCTTCGATACGCCTTTGCCGCCGAATTTAGCTTTGTCGCCATCACGCAGCTCGAGGGCCTCGAACTCGCCCGTCGAAGCGCCGCTCGGAGCGGCTGCACGGCCAAGTGTACCGTCAGCAAGTATGACTTCGGCCTCGACGGTCGGATTGCCGCGGGAATCGATGATTTCCCGGCCGATGACCTGCATGATCTTCAAATATTCCTTCATGTTGTACCTCCTGTATATAAATAGGTAAATGAGAAATGCTATCAACAATTTGTATTGTAATATATTTGAGAAGATTTATCAACCAAAAATATCAGCGGATATTTCTGGCAAGGTGCAGAGTCAGCAGACTGCTGGCAAGAGCAGCGGCGGGGACCATGAGCCAGATGCCGGTGAGACCCCAGAGACTGGCGAACAGGATGAGGAAGGCCAAGGGAAATAGCAGCGTTCCGCATAGGGAGACGAGCAGCGACAGCGTGGGGCGGTCAAGGGCTGTGAAGTAGGAGGAGTAGCACATATCGATCCAGCCGGGCAGGTAAGAAAAGGCGAAGATAGTGATGCCTGTCAGGCTGACTGCGGTAAGCTCTGCATCATCGGGACGGATGAAGAGACTGGCGGCAAAGGGGCCGGCCAGCAGCATGAGCAGGAATGACACGGCCGCGATTACCATCATTGCGATGCGCACGCTGCGGAAAATCAGGTTCATGCGCAGGATGCGTCCCGCGCCGTAGCAGTAGCTGATGGCTGGCTGCAAGGCCTCGCAGATGCCGAAATTCAGCATGCCGAGCATGCTGTCGATATACATGATGATGGAAAAGGCTGCAACAGCTGTCGTGCCGCCGTATTTGAGCAGGAAGATGTTGAGGACGATGCTCATGACTGAGGCTGCGATATTACTGAAGAATTCGCTGGAACCATTCAGCATGAGCCGGAAGAATTTCCGCAGCGGGATATTTCCGCGGGTATAGTAGAGGTCGAGCCGTCGTCCGCGGAAACAGGCCAGCGTGAACAGTGAGCCGAGGATCAGGGAGAGGCAGCTGCCGATGGCCGCCCCTGCGATGCCCTGCCCGAGCAGGACAATCAGGATGAAATCCAGAGCGACGTTCAAAAGTTGTGTGGCGACGTTGACCAGCATGCTGACGCGCTGCTGGCCGCAGTCGCGCAGGAAGTTGTCCGTCGCAAAATAGATGGGAATCAGCGGGGCAAAGAGCGCGTAGATCTGCAGATAGGTGACACTTAGGCCGATGACATGGGCGCTGGCCCCTGGTGCTAGCAGCATCACGAAGGGGCGGGCAAAGAAATAGCCCAAAAGCCCTGTCAGGCAGGAGAAGGCCAGGATGAATTTCACGGCGAAGGAGAAGATGCGGGCGGCTGTCGCCCGCTCTTTCTTGCCGAGATGGATGGCGATATTCACGGAAGCGCCGGTGGCAATCATATTGGCAATGGCCTCGACCATCATGATGACCGGCATGGTGATGCTGATGGCCGCAAGGGCGTCCTCGCCGATAAAGCGGCCGACAAACATGCCGTCGACCACGGCGTAGAGAGCACCGGCGACCGAGGTGATGGCCGCCGGCACAGCACAGCGGAAGAAAAGTTTCCGAGGTGGCAGTTTGATGAAGAGTTCGGAATTCATACCAATTTTCGTTGTCCTTTCGTTGACAAATTTCCTAGGGCGTAGTATATTCTATTTACTGACCAGAGTCAATAAGGAGTTTTTATGACGAGAGTACGTAAGGATCCGGCGGAACGCCGGCAGGAATTTATCGATGTTGCCAGGAAATTGTTCCTGGAAAAAGGCTATGAGCAGACGATGGTGCAGGATATCTGCAAGGCTGCTGGCGTAGCCAAAGGCACCTTTTTCTACTATTTCCCGACGAAGGAGGATGTCTTGCAGGCTATCTTTGCCGAATGGACGCAGAAGTTCGTCGCTGCTTATGAGCGCAAGGCCGAAGGTCTGGCGGCAGTAGAGAAAATGCGGCTGTTCCTGGGGTTGATGAGCCGTGAATATGATGTCGAGGCGCTGGTGGATGAGCTTTGGGATGAGCACAAGAAGGATCTGGTTTCGCAGATCTGGCAGCGCGTCCTGGAGCAGGGTTTCAATCCGCTGCTGCGAGCGATAATCGCGCAGGGCAGCCGCGAGGGGAGCATGCAGGTAGAGCATATTACAGAAAGCATGGATTTCTTCTGGCGGCTTACCGACGGGATGTGGCCTGAGGATGCGCGGGATATCGATGCGGCACAGATGGAAGTGCGGGAGGCTATGGCGACGAGACTGATGGAGCAGCTGCTGGGGATGCAGAAAGGGAGTTTGGCGGCTCCGTGGACAGTATAAACAATTACAGTTTGTCTGTCAGTGCGTGCGGAACGGAATCCCGATAGTACGCAGCTCGGGGTTCACGGGGTAGTACTTTTTCTGTTTCCGCTGAATGGACCGTACG
>FPAX01000014.1 GCA_900116485.1 Selenomonas sp. GACV-9 | reverse complement strand
CCCCGTTCGCCCCTTTGGTAACGGAAGGTTGAATTTGTACGAACCGTTGCTCTCGTAACAAGCACATCGATGTAATTCGTGGCCTTTAGCCGAGACAGAGCAAGATTATTCAAACGTAACAGAGGGCGAGGGTGGGTACACTTTCTTCGTAGACGGAGCGATTGCCCGAACGCAGTGAGGGATGGCACGCGGTAGGTACCAGCTAGAACGTCAAGATGTATTGGCGCGCCGCCGGCCTGCCCGGCGCATGTAACTAAATACGTACTTATACACCAGCGCGGGTCATTTAGCGGAGCGGAGAAAAAGTGCACCCACCCTCACCCCAGCTGAGCTGTATCAAGCTTATTGTAATCTCGCACTAACAGACAAACTGTAATTATTCTGGACTTTTAAGGCGCATTTAAGGGTATGGTGGTTCAATACTATTGGTATGTATATTTAGCGCGATTCATCAAGGGAGGCTTTCTTATGCGCATCTTCAAGTCCACACTATTGGCGTTCCTGGCTATTTTCGTCTTGGGCAGTATGTTTTGCCTGCAGGGAGCGGAGGCACGGCCGCATATCACGTTCCATGTAGAGCATGTCAAGCTCATGGCGCCTGGTAGAGCGGCGGTCATTGGTTATTTTGACAACACTGGCGATCGGACGGCGTATGCCAAGTCAATCCAATACGACCTCACGGTTACGAGACCAAGCGGTGGCGTCATCTATCAGAATTCCAGCCTGCATAACAATACGAATGTGAAGGTAGCGCCGCATCAGAAGGTAAGACATACCTTCCAGATCAGGGACAGCCATATCCCGAAGTATACGCAGCGTTATCATTGGCATATCGGCAATGTACGCACGCATTGGCATACAAATAAATGAGTCTTGTTCAGCTAGGATAACGCAAATAGGCTGCTGCACGCGATTGTGACGTGCAGCAGCCTATTCTTATGCTTGAGCTGCAGCCAGCTCAGCGACTTGCTGATAGAGTTTCATGATGTCGGCATGATGCTGTTTAATATAGGCGGCAGCCTGTTCCTGCTGGTCGGGGGTTGCATCGTCGGCCAGGTAGTCCTTGGCGGCCTGTTCCTGGGTTTTGGCGGCTTCGTTAAGCGAACGGCAGCCAATGGTCAGGGCTGTTGACTTCAGCGCATGGATATTGATGCGGTAGTCCTGCCAGTTGGCCTCGGAAAGGTCCTGATCGAGTTGCGCGATCTTTTCCTTCGACTGCTCGCTGAACATGGCCAATACCTTGTCGTAGAGCACTTGCATGTTGTTGCAGTATTTCAGGCCCACTTCGCGGTCGATGAGTGGCTGGGATCTGGCAGCAGGTGTTGGGGCCGTTTGGCTGTCACTGGCCATCGGGACCGGCACTGGCTGCGGCTCGGCGCATGGCGGCTCCTGGAGCAGCTTTGGCGGCAGATAGCGGCGCATCATGGCCGTCAGGTCATCGCCAGTCATGGGTTTGCTCAGATAATTGTCAAAGCCTTCACTGAGGAATTTTTCCCGTGAACCCGAGATGGCCGTGGCTGTCAAGGCGATAAAGCGGGTGGTGCTTTCGCCTAACAGCTCTTTGGCTTTATGCAGGGTTTCGACGCCATCCATGCCCGGCATCATGTAGTCGAGCAATACCACATCGAAATGTTGCTGCTTGAGGGCGCTCAGGGCCTCGGCACCGCTGTGGGCGATGGTGGTCTGCACCTGCGTTTCCTGGAGCAGGCTGTTGGCGACAAAGCAGTTCATCTCGTTGTCATCGACGATGAGCACATGGGCCTCAGGGGCGATAAAGCTGACTTGGTGCATTTCGCTAGCGTCAAGGTCCTGAGGCGCAGCCAGGCTGAACGCGCCGACTGGGTCAAAGGAGTGGACGGCCTGTGGCAATTCAATCGTAAAGGTACTGCCTTCGCCGTAGATGCTGCTGACGTTTATCGTGCCCTCCATCATGGTCAGCAGGCGGTGGGTGATGGCAAGGCCGAGGCCTGTGCCTTCAATCTTGCAGTTGCGCTTGATATCGAGGCGCTCGAAGACATGGAACAAGCGGTCCTTGTCCTCCTCACGGATGCCGATGCCTGTGTCGGTTATGGCAGCCCGCAGATAGAGGGTGCTTTCGTGGCGATGCCCGCTGATATCGAGGGTGACTGAGCCTGCGGGGGTGTATTTGATAGCGTTGTTGAGGATGTTTATGAGAATCTGGCGCAGGCGGCCGCCATCTCCATAGAGACCGTTGGGTAGATAGGGATCCACATGGATCTTGAACTGCAGGTCTTTGGCCTGGGCGCGCACGCCCACCAGCGTGCAGACTTCGCGCAGCAGCTCAGTCAGTTTGTAGTCGGCAGGCACGATTTCCATATGGCCGGACTCGATTTTTGAGAAGTCGAGGATCTCGTTGATAAGGCTCAGCAGAGCTGTGGATGCCGATTTGATGTTATAGGCGTACTGCTGGATCTCGCCCGGCGGTGCCTGGCGGAGGATCATTTCGTTCATGCCGCTGATAGCGTTGAGTGGTGTGCGGATCTCGTGACTCATGTTGGCAAGGAACTGGCTTTTGGCCTGATTGGCCTCGTCAGCTGCAGCCCGGGCCTTGCGCAGCTCCTCGTTTTCGGCCACACGCGTCTGAGCCATGAGCAGATAGATGCTCAGGCAGGCGAAGAGCACGAGCATCAGCGTGAAGAGGAAGAATACGCGCTGGTAGACGCTCATGATCTGTCCGGCAACGGCTGACCAGGGCATAAAGCCGATCATCGAGAAGTCGGTCTGGGGCAGGTCGGCACCGAAGACGAAGAATTTTCCCTCAGCCCCTTCGGTGTAGACGGCAGCTGCCTTGCTGTGCAGGAGCCGCTGGTGGACTTCCTGCATGCCCTGTTGGATGGCATCGTCGGCCCAGAACCGCGCGTCCTCGGTGGTGTAGTTTTCGTAGGGAACGGCCAGGCTGCCATCGCGGTATTGGATGATGACATGGGTAAAGGCATCGTAGTCGGAGAGGGCAAACAGGCCGGTCAGAGCATCGGTGGGATATATCTGATAGAGGACATAGCGGACATTGTCGCCGTAGGATACTGGTGTGGCGAGCAGGATGCCGATGTCGGGGTTGTAGTCGATGACCGTGTTGCCATGGAAGGCCATCTGCAGGCGCGGGAATGAGTCGCTCGATACAGGGCGGCCCAGGGTGTGACGCTCAAAGTCGATAAGGCCGGCCTGGCCTTCGGGCGTCTGCAGGGACAGCATATGGAGTACGTCCTGCTTGTCTTCTTCATGGGTGCTAAGGTGCATGGCTGCAGTCTGCAGCGGGGTCAGGAAACGGCGGAAACGCTCGCCAGCTAGCAGCGAGATATCCTCGGTCTGCCGGGCTACGGAGTGTTCGGCCGCGTTGTTGAGCAAGGTGACGATCTTTTGCTGGATGAAGATGCCTGAGAGCACGAGCAGGAACAGCATCATCGCAATAGTCAAAAGCATTTTTCTGCGGTTATTCAAGGACGTCTACCCCCTTTACCAGCCAGTCCATATGTTGGAGCAGACGGTCGTCGCGGATGGATTCATCGGGACGGCAGCGCAGCTTGCCCTGCCGGTCGTAGATTTCACCCGCAAAGACGAAGTGACCGGCGAGCATCGCTTGTTTGATTTGCTCCAGCCGTTCCTTTTCGGCGGCTGTGACAGCTGCCGAGAAGTCACAGAGCTCGACGAATCCAGCCTCCATACCGACCCATTGCTTATCGACGTAGTTGAGCTCGCCTTTGAGATAGCGGCGGATAATGTCTTCGTAGTAGCGATCCCAATTGCAGATTACAGAAGTCAGTGCATGGTCAGAACGCCAGGGGTGCTTGCCTAAGTCCTCGTAATAGCCGATGTAGTCGATGCCGAGCTCCTCGGCGACGTTGGCGGCAGCTGGCTCGTCCTGATGATAGGTCAGGATGTCAGCGCCGGCCTCGGTTATCAGGCGGCGGGCTTCGGCAGCCTCTTTTTCTTCATCCTGCCAGCTGCCTGTCCACATGACGACGACACGGGCGTCAGGATTGGTCTGCTGGACACCGAGCGTAAAGGCATTGATGCCGCGGTTGACTTCGGAGTTCTGCATGGCGGCAACATAGCCGATGACATTGCTCTTGGTGCGCATGCCGGCAAGGGCCCCGGCCAGATAGCGGCCTTGATACATGCGGATGAAATAGGAGGTCATATTGCGGGCATGGCATTCTGCGGAGTTGGTGCCAAAAGCTATCTGCGGATATTCGCGCACGAATTTTTGGGCCTCCTCGGAGTAAGAATAGCTGGCCAGAAAAATCATGCCGGCACCGTCGCGGGTCAGCTCCTGGACGGCCTGGGTGCAGGCACCGGGGCCGATGATGCGTTCTTTGGTCAAGAGCTCGATGTGCATGTTGTCGCAGGCCCTGCGGATGCCTCGGTACTGTGGGGCGTTCCAGCCCTCTTCGTCAATGCCGCCGAGCAGGACAATGCCAGCCTTGGGCTTAGGCTGATCGAAGGTGCTGGTGGAAAAGATCCAGCAGGCGGCGCCGAGGACAATCAGGATAAAGCTGATGATCAGCAGTGTGCCCCATTGGGACAGACTGCGCTGTGATTCGTGATTCATTTGGCTCCCTCCCGCATTTTGTAGCTGCTGTCTTCATCGATCATCTGCAGCATGATGTCCACAAAATCGGGATCAAGCTGTGTGCCGCGGGCTTTTTCCATTTCCTGCCGGACGACAGCCTGGGGCAAGACGTCGCGGTAACTGCGCTTGGAGGCCATGGCATCATAAGTATCGGCCACGGCGATGATGCGGACCTTTTCGGGGATAGCAGTGCCGGCAAGGCCGTCGGGATAGCCAGTGCCGTCGTAGCGTTCATGATGGCTGCGGGAGGCGCCGGCCAGTTCAGGCATTTCACCTACATGGGCCAGGATGTCGCTGCCAATCACGGTATGCTGCTGGATGGCGGCGTACTCTTCATCGGTCAGCTGGCTTTTTTTGTTGATAAGGCTCGATGGGATGCCAATCTTGCCGATATCATGGAGCTGCGCCATATAGTAGACGGTGCGCTGATATTCGGCTGACTTACCTGCCCGGCGGGCGATTTCCTGCGCGTAATCCGCTACGCGGTGGGAATGACCGTTGGTGTAAGTGTCCTTGGCATCGATCGTGTCGGCTAGCGTCTCGATCATCTCGCGGAACAGCCGTTGCGTGGAGGCCAGCTGGGCCTGGGCAATCGCTGTCTGGCGGTCGATTTCCTGCTGCATGTGGTGTTGCAGGGCCTTGAGCTCGAGGGTCCTTTCGATGCGGCGCAGGATAAGCGTGGGAATGAATGGCTTATGGACAAAGTCGAAGGCGCCGGCCTGGATGCCTTTGACTTCGGTTTCCTGATCGAGGTCTCCCGTCAGCATGATTACGGGAATCTCTTGTGTCTTCTCGTCCTGTTGTAAGGCAGACAGTACGGCAAAGCCATCCATCTCGGGCATGTTGATGTCGAGCAGGATGAGGTCGGCAGCCTGGTTCGCCAGCATGGCCAGAGCCTCGGGGCCGCCTGTGGCGGCTGCAAAGTCGTAGTCGGTGCTCAGGATGGCGTCGAGCATCATGCGGTTCATGGCATCGTCATCGACAGCTAATATGCGACGGCGCTTGACCGGTGGAACATTCATGGTAAGGCCTCCTTTATTATGACAGTATTAATCCCACTTAAATTTTAGCTAAATTTTTCCTTAAATTCCACGGGCGGGTCAAAAGTGGTCGCAATATGCCAGAAGTGGTAAATCTTTCTATTTAGCAAAAATCATGTATAATGGTAATAGGAGTAATTTTCTGGATTTTAGTAGGGGAAAGTTATGAAAATCGCTATTGTCGATGATGAGGCCAAGGCCCGCGAAGAGCTGCAGCAGGCGCTGCGTTCCTGTGAGCTGGCGGCTGTGGCGCAGGCAGAGCTGCGGCTGTTTTCCAGTGGGGAGGAATTCCTGGCAGATTTCCAGCCCGATGCTATTGATTTGATATTTCTCGATATCCGCATGGGGAATCTGGATGGCATTGAGACAGCACAGGCAATCCGCAGGCAGGCGGAAAGACTGCCGATCGTTTTCCTGACGAGCAGTGCCGATTATGCGCTGGCTGGCTATCAGGTTTTTCCAGCAGGGTATCTGTTGAAGCCCATCAGCCGGGAACTGCCGCAGCTGCTGGATATCCTGCGGCGCTGTCTGCCGGGAATCGTGGCCAGGGAGCTTGCTGTGCAGGTCAATGGCCGTGAAATCAAGATACCCTATGGGAGCATTGCCTATGTGGATGTCAAGGGCAGTCATCGGACTGGCGGGCGCCGCGGCTCGGTCATCCATCTGCTGGCAGGTGAGACTTTGCCTGTCGATACGTCCTACACCGATGTCGTGACAATGTTGAGCACAGCTGATTTTGCCGAGTGTTATAACCATCTGCTCGTCAATCTGGCGGCGGTGGCAGCTTTGCAGGAAGATGGCTTTGCACTGAAGAATGGGGAGCAGCTGCCCATAAGCCGCCGGCTCTATCGCGAGACGGCCCATAGCTATATGGATTATCTGCTCAGGAAGTGAGGAATGACGATGATACTGCTCTTGGCATTGGCTTTGGTTTTGTTGCAGATTACGGGGGTATGGCTCCGCTATCTGCCCTTTGCGAAAACCGTCCTGGACGAGCAGCGGCGCAAACTGCAGCTGCTCGTCGCTGGCTGGGGAATTGTCGCATTTTTGCTCTATGCAGCGGTACTGACGGTCTATGATGGGGATGTCCTGCGGTTCAAGCTGCTCGTGGCCTTTGGTTGGATACCGTTTTTCCTGATTGCCTATTACTGCATTCCCCGCGGTTTTGTGCAGCATCTGTTTGTCCTGGGCATGCACAGCTTGTTTTCGCTGCTGATGCATACCATCAGCGGCTTTATCGTCGGCATGACGCTGCCGGCCGATTACGGCGAACTCATGCATATGCTCGTACTGATAAGCTGTTATCTCGTATTGTTCTTGCTGCTGATCCCGCTGGAACGGCGTTTGTTCAGCCGGCTGGTACCCACCCAGCGGTTTTTCCAGTACCGGCCGCTTGGCCTCTATATCGCGCTGATGCCCTTGATCGTACTGTTTGCCTATGCCCTGCCGATGCTTGATGGGCAGCTTTATCATAGCATTCCTGAGCGTGTGGGGCGATTGGCGCTGCCGATCTTCTTCTTCTTGATGTTCCGCCTGGTGCTCATGGCAGGCCATCAGATGTCTGAGCATACGGCGGAGGTCAATCGCAACAACCTGCTGGCTCAGCAGCTCTATTCCCTGCGGGAATACACACGCCTTACCGAAGAAAAACGCCAAGCACTGCGCATCATCCGCCATGACTTGCGCCACTACAACCGGCTGCTCGGAACGCTGCTTGACAGCGGGCGCATCGAGGAGGCCCGCCAACTGATCGACAAGCAGGAGGCTGAGCTTGAGCATACGGCTTTGCAGGAGTTCTGCGCCAATGACCTTATCAATGCGACGCTGTCGATATATGTCTATCATCTGGGCAACCTGGAGATTCCTCTGCAGCAGAAGATAAACTTGCCGCGGGATATGATTGGCATGGATACGGATGTGGCAATCCTGCTGTCCAATCTGCTGGAAAATGCCCTGCATGCAAGCATGCAGCAGCCAGTCACGGACCGTGCCGTCAAGGTAACGGCCCAATACGATGCCGGCCAGTTCGTGCTATCGGTAGCCAATCGCTTTGCACAGCCGTTGCTGCTCGATAGTGATGGCTGGCCTTACAGTGAGGATCCTGGGCATGGCACGGGCATGATGTCACTGCGGTCCTTCATCCATAAGTACAAGGCGCAATGCGATTTCCGGCAGCAGGATGGCTGGGTTACAGTCATGCTTTATTGGCAGGGAGAAGCGTAAAGATAAGATTGCATATGAAAAAGGAGGCTTCCAGGCGGAAGCCTCCTTTGTTTTCAGCTTTATGCTTAGCGTGCAAGCAATTATTTGATGCCAGCACCATCGAGCGCGCTGCGGACGCTCTGAGCAGCTTTGTGCATCTTCTCGAGCTCATCATCCGTGAGATGGATCTCGAAGGAACGCATGATACCATCAGCGCAGACCATACGCGGAATGGACAGAGCAACGTCTTTGAGACCATACTCGCCCTCGAGAACTGCGGAGCACGGGAGAATCGTGTGCTCATCGTACAGGACGGATTTGATGAAGCGGCAAGCAGCCATAGCGATACCCGTGTTCGTGAAGCCTTTACGGTTGATAACGTCGTAAGCAACCTGAACGAGCTCGTTCTCAACAGCCTCGTGGCTGAGTTTGTCCGTCTTGTGGAAGTACTCGTCGAGGTCATCAATCGGGAAGCCTGCGCAGCCCGTCGTGGACCAAGCAACGAATGCAGCGTTGCCGTGCTCACCGAGAACATAACCGTTGATGTTTTTCGGATCAACCTGGTACTTGTCAGCCAGGATGCGACGGAAACGATACGTCTCGAGCATCGTACCAGTACCGAGGATGAGGTTGCGCGGATAATCGAACTGGGTGGAAACAACATAGGTAGCAACATCGAGCGGGTTCGTGATCATGATGATCATAGCGGATTTCGTGCGTTTTACGATCTCGCCGAAGACAGACTGCATGATCTTGGCGTTCGTGCCAGCCAGTTTCAGGCGATCCGGCGTCTCACCCGGGCGGATGGACGGACCAGCCGTGATGACGATGATGTTAGCGTCTTTGCAGTCATCGTAGTCACCGAGGTGGAACTTGATGTTCGTGCTGTAAACGCAGGAAGTAGCATGGCTGGAGTCTTTAGCCTCGCCCCAAGCTTTGTCCTCGTTCAGGTCGATCAGAGCGACTTCCGTTGCGAGCTGGAAGTCAGCGATCTTGTTAGCAACGGCAGAGCCGACGTTGCTGGCACCGATGACGACGATTTTTCTTCTGTTGTTCATGTTGTAAAAACCCCCTGTTTTTCATGAAAGATATTAATGTGAAAAATATCCCTAAGTCAAGCTAATCGTATCATTCTGTATGGGGCTTGTCAATGCGTTGGAAAAAGAAATAAAAGCGAAAGTTTTCATAAAATTAGGCTAATTGTCGAAAATGACGTGAAAATGAATTAATTTAAGGGAAATGCTTTAGAAATGGCGCGGAGCTGTTGTATTTCACGTTTTTTTATTATATATTATAAGATGTGATTTTTGGAAGGGGTCAGAAAGGCTCTTGCTCCATAAAGTTTTCAGCGTGATTTGTATAATAGATATCAGATTCGTATGCTGATATAGCAATAGTTTGGAAGGGGACCGCGAATAACATGTTTGGCATGTCTATGGATATTGGTATTGACCTGGGTACGGCGAACGTACTCGTTTATGTGAAAGGCAAAGGTATCGTACTGCGTGAGCCGTCGGTCGTGGCTGTAGATCGTGACTCGAACCGCGTGCTGGCCATTGGCGAGGAGGCCCGTCAGATGATTGGCCGCACGCCGGGCAACATCGTGGCCATTCGCCCACTGCGCGAAGGTGTCATTGCTGACTACGACATCACGGAGAGCATGCTGCGCCATTTCATCGAGAAGGTGGTAGGCCGCAGCTTTGTCTTCCGTCCGCGTATCATGATCTGCATCCCGTCGGGTGTCACGATGGTGGAGCAGCGTGCTGTGCAGGAAGCCGCTGAACAGGCTGGTGCTCGCCATACGCAGCTTATCGAGGAACCGCTGGCAGCTGCTCTTGGCGCTGGTCTTGACATCGTTGAGCCTTGCGGCTCGATGGTTGTCGATATCGGCGGCGGCACGACGGATATCGCTGTCATCTCGTTGGGCGGTATTGTCAATAGTGCATCGCTGCGCATCGCTGGCGATAAGTTCGATGAGGACATCATCGCCTATGTGAAACGGGAGTTCAACATCATGATCGGTGAGCGCACGGCGGAGGATATCAAGATCCGTGTCGGCGCTGCCTTTGCAGATGCCCGCAATGAGGTCATGGATATCCGTGGCCGTGACATGCTCTCTGGCCTGCCGAAAAATGTGGAAATCAATACGCGTCAGGCTGCTGAGGCAATGCATCAGTCGGTTACGCGCATTGTCGACTGCGTCAAGAAGGTCCTTGAGGATACGCCGCCAGAGCTGTCGGCCGATATCATGGACCGCGGCATCGTGCTGACGGGTGGCGGTGCTATGCTGTACGGCCTCGACGAGCTCATTCGCCGTGAGACGTTCATCCCTACGGCACTGGCTGAGGATGCGCTTTCTTGCGTTGCGCTGGGCTGCGGCAAGGCGCTCGATACGTTCTCGAAGTTCGATGGCAAGGCCATGAACCTCAAGACGGGAAAATAAAATTTGTGGAAAGGCGAAACCCTAAAAGGAGTTTCGCTTTTTTTCGCGAAATAAAGACGTAAGGGATAGTATGGCCTTTCTTGGGAGAGAGGCTTGATATAAGGGAGTGAAGATACATGTGGCGTGGACTTTACACGGCGGGTGCCGGCATGATTACCGAGACGAAGCGTACGGATACGATTGCCAACAATCTGGCCAACGCCAATACGACGGGATTCAAGCGTGATGACGCTATCAGCCGCGAGTTTGAGCCGATGCTCATCAAGCGCATCAATGATGGCAAGGATCATAACAATGTGACCTCGTTCAAGGGGTTCAGTGTCGGCGACAGTGCGCCGACGGTTGGCGTCCTCGGCCTGGGCTCGCGCATCGATGAGATTGCGACTGACCATACCCAGGGCGGTTTCCAGACGACGGGCAATCCGCTCGATGTGGCCATCTCGGGCGATGGGTATTTTGCCATCCAGACTCCGCAGGGCGTGCGTTATACGCGTGATGGTAACTTCTATCGCTCCTCTCGTGGACAGCTGCAGACGGTAAGAGGGCAGGCTGTACTGGGGACAAACAATCAGCCGATAACGATCCCGGGCGATGTGTCCAGAGTGACGATTGGTGCCAAGGGCGAGATCATGGCTGATGGTCAGCGTGTCGGACAGCTGCAGCTTACGAGCTTCGGCCCAGACCGCCGTGCTGTACTCAAGCAGGGGGATAATCTCTATTATCCGCAGCAGGGGGCACAGCCCCAGGTAGCAACCGGGGAAATCTTCCAGGGCATGCTCGAGAACTCCAATACGAATGTCGTATCGGAGATGGTCAACCTCATCAACAACTACCGCATCTACGAGGCTGGTTCGAAGGCTGTGACGACACAGGATACGCTGCTCGACAAGTCGGTCAATGAGGTTGGCAGAGTTTAATTTAAGGAAAAGACGGTTTTGACCGATAAGACTATGAAGAGGAAAACAGATACGCCTCAATATCTGTGAAAGGGAAAGGGAGGAATCCTAACTATGATGAGAGCACTTTGGTCTGCTGCGTCCGGCATGAAGGGACAGCAGACGAATATGGATGTTATCTCCAACAACATCGCTAATGTCAACACGTATGGCGGCAAGAAGGTCCGGGCAGAGTTCCAGGATCTCGTCTATCAGACTATCCGCGATGCCGGTGCGCAGAGCGGTGCAGACTCGCAGTATCCGACGGGCATGCAGATCGGCCTTGGCACGCGTGTTGCAGCTACGAACCGCGTGTTCACGCAGGGTTCGCTGCAGACGACGGATAATCCGACCGATATCGGTATCCAGGGCGAGGGCTTTTTCCGCATCACGCTGCCGGACGGCACGATCGGCTATACGCGTGATGGTTCGTTCAAGCTCGATTCCCAGCGCCGCATGGTAACATCTGATGGCTATCCGCTTGCTGATGATATCACCATCGATCAGACGGCGCCGAGTGATTCCATCGTCATCGCTGGCGATGGTCAGGTTTCCTGCAAGCCGGCTGGTGGTGAGCAGACGAATGTCGGTCAGATCACGCTGGCCCGTTTTGTCAATCCGGCTGGTCTTACGGCTATCGGCAAGAACCTGTTCATTGTTTCTGAGGCTTCGGGTGAGGCCATCCAGGGCAATCCGGGTGAGGAAGGCGCAGGTACGCTGACCCAGGGAACCCTCGAGATGAGCAATGTCCAGATCGTCGAGGAAATGGTCAACATGATCATCTCGCAGCGTGCGTATGAGTCCAACTCCAAGGCAGTCACCACTTCCGACTCCATGCTGGAGATTGCCAACGGCCTCAAGCGCTGATTTAAATGAAGAAGTTTGCTTTAGCCATTCTATGCTTGTTATGGAGTGGCTTCTTCTGTCTCTTTGCGCTGCTGGTCGTGCCGCCTGCCGCACAGGCACAGGGAGCTCCAGCTTTTACCCAGGTCATCCATCCGGAGAAGTTTGCGGAAATCGCCCAGCAGAAGATCGAAAGCACGCTTTTGGCAGCTGGCGAGACGCGGCGGCATGAGCTGCAGCTCATTCGCGCGCCACAGCTTATGGAGCTGCCTCCGGGGGAAGTGGTCTGTGAGGCTGAACTGCCGCAGAAGATCCGCTATGGCGGGACAAATCCTGTGCATCTGCGCGTCTTCGTGAATGGGCAGTTCTATCGGCGTGCCATCTGCTATTATCGTGTAAGTGTCTATGATAAGGTGCTGGTGGCGGCCCATGACTTGCGCATCGATAAGGCAATAACTGCTGCGGACGTGCGGCTGGAAGAGCGCCGCGTCCTAGGCGGCGCTGGGCGTTACCTGACAAAAGTGACAGAAGTCGCGGGACGGGTCCCGGCCCGGGTCATCAAGGAAGGCACTGCAGTGGAGTCGGTCATGCTGCAGCAGCCAATCGTGATCGATGTGGGTGCACCGGTGACGCTGCGCGTGAAATATCATGGCATCGAAGTCTCAGCGAATGGCATAGCCATGCAGCGAGGACGGCTTGGTGCTAAGATCCGGGTGCGCAATGTGGCCTCGGGGAAAATCCTCCGGGGAACGGTTGTCGATGCAGCGACCGTTGAAATCGTGAATTGAAAGCAGGTGAACCTATGAAGAAAATGGGGAAACGATATAAGAAGCTGGCGGCAGTGCTCGCTCTGAGCCTGGCCGCCTCGGGACTTTCCCTGCCGGCGGCCTCGGCACAGTCGCTTTGGGCTGACTCATCCTACAATGTGTTTGCGGACCGCAAGGCGCGCAATGTCGGCGATATCCTGACCATTGTCATCAGCGAGTCGACGAGCCTGACGGCGACGAAGGGCAGCTCGAACAGCAAGAGCGGCAGCACGAGCCTGTCGGCAGGTGTCGGCATCTTCGACTTCCTGAAGGCCGCTTCGGCCAGCGGTTCGGATTCGTTCAAGGCCAACGGGCAGGCAACGTCGAAGAATACGACCACCGGCAACGTGACGGTCACGGTAGTCGACGTGCAGCCGAATGGCAATATGACGGTCGAGGGCACGCAGTCCATCTGGCAGAACCGCAATGAGCATAAGATTACCTTCCGTGGGGTCTGCCGTCAGGATGATGTGACGGCCAACAATACGATTCCCTCGACCAAGGTAGCCAATGCGACGGTCAGGTTTGACGGCAAGGGCCCGCTCAATGCGAAACAGCGCCAGGGCATACTGACGCAGATTTTCAACTTCCTGTTCTAAGGCGACGGCGGAGGAAAGGATACGATATGAAGAAATTAGTGGCTTTGTTGATGGCGGGCGTATTTGCCGTAAGCCTGCTGCCGGGAACGGTGGCGGCCGAGAGTGCGGCGACCCGCATCAAGGATATATCGAAGGTTCAGGGCGTGCGCTCGAACCAGCTCATGGGCTATGGCCTTGTCGTCGGCCTCAATGGTACGGGCGATGGCAATAAGTCGACGGAGACAATCCAGTCGATCGTCAATATGCTCAAGAGCTTTGGCGTGGCCATCGACCAGTCGACGCTCAAGACGAAGAACGTCGCAGCCGTAGTCGTGACGGCTACGCTGCCGCCGTTCGTCCGTGAGGGCGATACCATCGATATCACGACCTCGTCCATCGGCGATGCTAAGAGCATCCAAGGCGGTACATTGCTGCAGACACCGCTGCGGGCTGGCAATGGCACGGTCTATGCTGTGGCGCAGGGGCCAATCTCGACGGGCGGCTTTGCGGCTGGCAACGGCGGCAATACGGCGACGAAGAATTTCCCGACGGTGGGCACCACGCCGAACGGCGCCATCGTGGAGCGCAGTGTCGAAGATGAGATCGGCAGCTCGGGCAGGATATCGCTGTCGCTGCGTGAGCCAGACTTCACGACGGCAGCGCGCATTGCCAATGCCATCAATTCCCAGTATGGCAGCATCGCGCAGGCATCCAATCCTGGCCGTATCGATATCACGATTCCGGCCTACTTCCGCAACAATGTGGTCGGCTTTGTCTCGACCATCGAGGAATTGCCGGTCATGCCGGATAATGCAGCCAAAGTGGTCGTGAATGAGCGCACGGGCACCATCGTCATGGGCGGTGATGTATCGGTGGATGAGATTGCCATCACTCAGGGCGGCCTTTCCATCAAGGTCAAGAAGAATGAGAATGCGAACCAGCCGGATCCGTTCAGCTATGGCACGACAATCACGACCCGCAATGCCGATGTCAATGTGCAAGAGGACAAGGCCAGCACGATAGTCCTGCCGGCAACGGCCAATGTCAGTGACATCGTTGGTGCCCTCAATGCCGTGGGCGCGACGCCGCGTGACACGATCTCGATCCTGCAGGCAATCAAGGCCGCTGGTGCCTTGCATGCGGAACTGCAGATCATGTGATAACAGGATAAAGGAGGAGACAGCATGCAGATTGCTCCTTTGACAGCCATGGGGCTGAATACCTCGTTGGCGACGGATAATTCCACTTACGATTCGGCCAAGACAGCAGCTGAGTCGGCCAAGTTCTCGGAGATGCTCCGCGATGTCCAGCGCAAGGCTGAAATAGCAGCGCGTTCCGAGCATGTGGTCAATGAGGCCGCACTTTCCAAGCGCGATAAGGAACTCAAGGAGGCCTGCAAAGGCTTTGAGGCGATGTTCCTGTCGATGATGTACAAGCAGATGCGGGCGACTGTTCCCGAAAACAAGCTGTTTGGTGAGTCCAACGGTCAGAAAATTTTCATGGATATGCGCGATAATGAATTGATGAAGACGGTAGCTGATTCTGGCGGTCTTGGTCTTGCGGATCTCATGTATCGCCAGTTGTCGCCGCAGGTCAATGGACAGGCTGGCGCACAGGAAAAATAAAAACGTGAATAGGACGAAAAGCCTTCCCCTTCACGGGAAGGCTTTTCTATTGGGAGGAAGGTATCAATAATGAATCAATTACGGCGGAAAATCACAACAGCGCTGCTGGTATCGGTATTCACTTTGCAGACGGCAGCCTTTGCCTCAGCGGCTGATCTGACTTCGGTGCGCTATCATAGCGGTGGGGAGCATGACCGCGTGGTGTTTGATCTTTCGTCGGCTCCATCGTATCAGGTCAAGGCATCGGCTGATGGCCGTGATATTACCATCGATTTTGCCAATGTTTCCGAGAAGGATTTCAAGCGCAAACCATTCCATAGCAGCCGCATCGAGTCAGTGAAGTATACGTTGAGCAAGGGACATATGCTGGTTACGCTGCGGCTCAAGGCTGGGCTCACTTATCAGGCGAATACGCTGAGCAATCCGGCGCGTGTATTTGTCGACATCCTGCCCAAGACGGCCGCAGGCAGTGTGGCAAGACCTGCCCGCAAGTCCACAGCTGCGGAAACAGCCGCTGGTGAAGGCAATATCCTGCCGCTCGCATTTGACGGACTCTATACGGAAATGGCCGCTCCCGGACTGGCTAAGCGCAGCTATGTCTATTGGGACGATGCGGGCAAGGTGTCGGCTTACTTTGTCGAGGCCGATAAAGATCTCTATACGGTAAAACCGGTACTGGCCCGGGGACGTGTGCCGGGATTGCAGACGACTAGTGGCATGTCTGATGCGGAGGATGCGGTGGCGGCTGTGAACGCCACGTATTTTGCCGGCAATGGCGATATGATCGGCATGGTCAAGATCGACGGGCTTATGGCAGGCACGACGTATTATACGCGTTCGGCTATCGGGTTCTTGGCTGATGGCAGTCCTGTCTTTGGGCCGGTTTCATACTATGGACAGGTGACACTTGGCGATGTGACGCAGGATGTCTCGGGGGTTGATGCTGAGCGTGGCGCAGACAATCTGACTATCTACAATAAATGGTATGGCAGCCGCACGCGCACGAATGAATATGGACTGGAATATACGGTTCAGGATGGCCGGGTGACGAAGATCCAGACTGGTGATTCGGTGATTCCGGCCAATGGCTGCGTGATCTCTGTGCACGGCAAGGCCATGGATGCCTTTGCTGGTGTGCGCGTTGGCGATCGGGCCGTCATCAGTCAGGATTTAGGGGCCCAGTGGAACAAGGCTGTCGACATCATGGGAGCCGGCCCGCGGCTCGTACAGAATGGCCGCGTCAATGTGACGGTGGCCGCCGAGCAGTTCCCTGGCGATATCCGTTATGGCCGGGCTCCGCGCAGTGCTGTGGCAGTGCTCAAGAATGGCAATTATCTGTTTGGCGTCGTCGATGGGCGGCAGTCGAGCAGCCATGGCTTGACCCTGACTGAGTGGGCAGAGCTGCTCGTGAAGTTTGGCGCCCGCGATGCCATCAACCTCGATGGCGGTGGCTCCAGTGATTTGGTCGTTGGCGGGCAGGTACAGAACTCGCCTTCCGATGGCCAGGAACGCCGGGTTGGCAGTGCGCTTATCCTGCAGAAAAAATGATGGACACAACTGCCTTTCTGAGTATTGTATGCTATAATAGATAGACAATGGATTTTTGCGCATAAAAATGAGGTGACTGTTTTGCGTACATATATAAAGAAACTGTTGGTGTCCAGCCTGACAGCGCTATTCCTGTCGGCACAGGCGGTGCCGTCATTCGCTATGGCTCCTATCCTGACACATGATCAGGTCAAGGAAGGAATGACAGGAACGGCCTATACGGTCATTGACAGTTCGGGTGAGCTGCGGGATTTCCAGGTGGATATCATCGGACTCGTCGATAACGGCAAGGGCTCGCAGCCGATGATCATGGCGAAGGCATCGGGCCCTGTCATCGAGCAGACGGGCGGTATCCTGCAGGGAATGAGCGGCAGCCCTGTCTATGTCAATGGCTGCCTGATTGGCGCTGTGGCTGCGGGCATCAAGGAGATGACGCCGTACACGTTTTTCATCACGCCAATCGACGAGATGACGCCGCTCTGGAAGATGCCGGACTGCAAGAACAAGACGCGCATCCATACAATCGATATCAAGAAAGCAGCGGAGGATGCGGCTAAGGCTAAGGCTGAGAAAGAAAAGAAAATCAAGGAACGCGAGGCCAGCGGCGATAAGGATACGGTTTACGGTGACGAGCTTGTTGACCGTGCCAGGGCGGCGGTTGCTGCTGAGAAAGAGGCTGCAGCAGAGCCTGCGAAAGAGGAGCCTCAGGACCAGGAAGCGGCAGCCGCTGAAGCGGAGCCTGCCGTCGAAGCAGAGCCTGACGCTGAGTCCGCTGACGATACAGAGCCTGCCGCTGAGGCAGTCCAGGCAGAGCCCAAGGATGTCATGTTCTTTTCTGGCTTCAATCAGGCCGGACTGGATTTCCTGCAGAAACAGCTCGATCCTCAGGGCACGATGGAGTTCCTGCCGATGGGGGCAGCAGTGCAGGGGGATTCCAAGAAGACTGTCTACAATGCGTCGCTGGTTCCTGGCTCGGCAGTAGGCGTTGCCGTGGCCTACGGTGACTTTGCTGTCGGTGCTACGGGAACCGTCACGGCGGTTGATGGCAAGAAGATCCTGGCCTTTGGTCATCCGTTCCTGCATCGTGGCAATGTCAACTACTTCATGACGGATGCGAAGGTAGTCGGCACAATCAGCGGTCAGAGCAATGGCATGAAGATTGCCAGCATCGGCAATATCATCGGCCGTGTCAACCAGGATCGTGCGACCGGCATTGCCGGTGTGCTGGGGCAGTTCCCGGCTGTCGTGCCCATCAAGGTAAAGGTGACAGATAAGTCGCTAGGCCGTGCGGTAAACTATAGCGCCCGCATTGCCTACGATGAGGACTTCCTGGCCCAGCTCAGTGGTGGCATTGCATATGCGGCGCTGAGCAAGACGGCCGATGACCTCAGTGCAGGGACAGCCGAGGTAGGCTTCACTATCCGCACGGATGCGGTGACGAATGGCAAGGTAGAGCGCAAGAACATGTTCTATAATGCTGCAGATGTTGGGCAGGTGGCGATGGCAGAGCTCATGCAGGCCATGAACGTCATCAGTCAGAACAAGGAAAAGGAATCGGACATCATCGATGTCCAGGTCAATATTGACGTGGACAGCAGCCGCAAGACGGCTTCGCTGGTTTCGGCTATTCCCGATAAGAAAAAGGTAAAGCCGGGGGAGACGGTCAAGTTCACGACGACGATCAAGCCGTACCGCAAGGCAAAAGAGACAATCGTCATCCCTTTTACAGTGCCAGAGACGCAGCCGTCAGGTGTCATGAGCCTTGATATCCGCGGCGGCGGGCTGGTGCCAGCTACAGCGCTCATGATGCTGCAGCAGTCAGGTGTTGATGTGATAACGGAGGATGACTCCAAGCAGACCACGGAGGACAAACTCAGGAAACTGCAGGAAAGTGGCCGCAACAATGAGGTCATCATCGCACCCAGCCAGATGCAGAAACAGGTATCGCCAAGCGCGCAGCGGCGTGCTATCCGCGAGGCGCAGAACAAGGCCCACAAGGTTGACTTGCTCGGTACACAGGGGAAGGATAAGCCGGGAAAGACCAACTTTGCGACGAATTACATCATCGATAACGTCATTCATTCAACGTTGACGATTGAGCGAAACTGATGGGAAGGCTATTGTCATAAGGGGAATATGATGATAAACTATGTGTTGATGCTTTAAAACAGCACAACTATAGGAGGATAACGAACTTAATGGAAAAGTTGATTATACATGGGGGGAACCGGCTGGAGGGCCGGGTAAAGATCAGCGGTGCCAAGAACGCCGTCCTGCCGATCATTGCGGCGACACTTCTTGGTCAGGATGCCCCGAGCCTGCTGGACGAGGTGCCGGCGCTCGAAGACGTTCATACCATTACCGAAGTGTTGAAAAAGCTGGGCGTCAAGGCTGAGTTTGATGAAGCGAAACATCAGCTCAAGGTCGACAGCACAGTGATTGGCAGTTGCGAGGCACCGTATGACCTCGTGCGCAAGATGCGGGCCTCGTTCCTGATCATGGGGCCGCTGTTGGCGCGCTGCGGGCAGGCGAAGATCTCGCTGCCGGGCGGCTGTGCCATCGGCACGCGCCCGATTGACCTGCACCTCAAGGGATTCGAGGCGCTGGGCGCTGACATCAAGATTGGTCATGGCTTTATCGAGGCAACGGCTCCTGAGGGCCTCAAGGGCGCCAAGATCTATCTGGATTTCCCCAGCGTTGGTGCGACGGAAAACATCCTGATGGCGGCCTCGATGGCTGAGGGCCAGACAATCCTCGAGAATCCGGCCCAGGAGCCGGAGATCGTCGATCTGGCGAACTATCTCAATGTCATGGGTGCTAAGATCCGCGGTGCCGGCACGAATGTCATCAAGATCGATGGCGTGCCGAAACTCATGGGTCGTGACTATACGATCATCCCTGACCGCATCGAGGCTGGTACCTACATGGTAGCTGCTGCGATGACCAAGGGCGATGTCTACATCGAGAATGCCATCAGCGAGCATCTGAAACCCGTCATTGCCAAGCTCAAAGAGGCGGGCGTGACTATTGAGGAAGATGTCAATGGCATCCGTGTAGTCTGCGACAAGCGCACGAAGGCTGTCGATATCAAGACGATGCCGTATCCGGGATTCCCGACGGACATGCAGGCCCAGTTCATGGCGATGCTGGCAGTATCGGAAGGCACGGGCCTGGTGACGGAGACGGTGTTCGAGAACCGATTCATGCATGTTGACGAGCTCAAGCGCATGGGCTCGAATATCAAGATCGATGGGCGCACTTCGGTGGTCGAGGGCGTAGAGACGCTGATGGGCTGCCAGGTCAAGGCGACCGACCTGCGCGCAGGTGCAGCCATGGTATTGGCTGGCCTCGTCGCTGAGGGCGAGACCCAGGTGGGCTATATCCACCATATTGACCGCGGCTATGACAACCTCGTTGACAAGCTTGTTGGTCTCGGCGCAGACATCTGCCGTGTCGATCAATAACTTTTCCAAGAAATCCGGTGTTGGGTGCTAGTCATCCAACACTCTTTTTATATTTGCGATAAAGTTATGAAAATAACGTGTGTATTATAGGACGCTTATAGGAGGCAATGTATGAGCAACAGAATCGAAACTCCATTAGACCTTTTACATATCCAGCTCAAGAACCGCGTGATCCGTTCGGCTGTCCACAGCTTCCTGCCAAGCAAGGATGGCTATATGACTGATGCCGAGTATGCGATGTATGAACAGCTGGCCAGGAATGGCGTCGGTACGATCATCACGGGCCACTGCTGCGTGGATGAGCTCGGCCGGGCCAACCCTGAGCAGGTCAATATCTATGCGGACTGCTTTACGGAGCAGTTCCGTCGTGCGGCGTCTACCGTGCAGGCGGAAGGGGCAAAGTTCATCCCGCAGATTTCCCATGCCGGCCCCCGGGCCATCGACAATGATGATCTCGTTGATGTGGTTGCGCGTCCGCTCAAGAAAGAGCGTGAGGCCCGGGCGCTGACCGTGGCAGAGATCATCCATATCGAGCAGTGCTTTATCGACGCAGCCAAACGGCTGCAGTCGGCTGGTGTCGATGGTGTACAGCTCCATGCGGCACATTCCTACCTGCTCTCGCGGTTCATCGATCCGACATTCAACCAGCGTACCGATGAATATGGCGGCAGTGTCAGCAATCGCTTCCGCATCGTCGAGGAAATCATTGGTGGCATCAAGAAGGCTTGTGGGGATGATTTCCCGGTGCTTATCAAGATAAACATTGATACGAAGCATGAAGATGCGGCAGCATATCATGAGGATATGGTCTGGATACTCCGTCGCTGTCAGGAGCTGGGCGTTGAGCTTGTCGAGCTGTCCGGCGTCGATTTCATCAATCAGCCCAAGACGGCGACTCTCTATTATCTGGAAGAGGCCGCAAGGCTCAAGGCGCTGGTGCCTGAGCTGCCGATAAGCCTGGTGGGCGGCGTGCGTTCCTTGGCAGATATGGAGGCCATACTGGCGGCAGGCATCGATGCCGTGTCATTGGGACGGGCCTTGATTGCCGAGCCGGATTTTGTCACCAAGTCCTTGGCTGGCGCTGAAAAATCCATCTGTGTGTCGTGCAGCCGCTGTTTCGTGCTGCCCAATCTGCATCCTGGCATCCGCTGTGTTTGGGCCTGGAAGGCAGAAAAAGCCCGCCAGAAAGTACAAAAGATGCAAAAGTCTGCTGAATAAAAACAAAAGTTAATAGTATTCTGAAGATTACTTCTTAAAGTTTACAAGTTGACACATGATATTTACGGTGTTAAGATACATTCCATAAGAAATGTCCAATCGCAACGGCGCGATGTACCCGATTTGTGGATTTGTATCACATAGAAGATACAAATGTATCCCGCCTGCATCCTGCGATGTGGACGGGATTTATTTTTTGTGTATTCATTAGGGAAAGAAGGACTTATGATGAATGGTTTGACACTGGTAGGACTGGCCATCGTCGTATTTGCCGCAGCGTATGCCGGCTATGGACGATGGCTCGTCAAGACCTGGGGGATCGATCCGCGGGCCAAGACGCCGGCGGTGGAGTTTGAGGATGGGCAGGACTATGCACCGGCTTCGCGTTTCACGGTGTTCTCCCATCAGTTTTCGTCGATTACGGGTGCTGGCCCTGTCACTGGCCCGATCATCGCTGCGATGTTCGGCTGGGCACCGGCGCTTTTATGGCTCTTGATTGGCGGTGTCTTCTTTGGTGCTGTGCAGGACTTCACGGCACTTTACGCATCGGTCAAGAACAAGGGCAAGTCGATGGGCATGCTGATTGAGCAGTATGTCGGCAAGACGGGCCGCCGCTTGTTCTTGTTGTTCTGCTGGTTGTTCACGCTGCTCGTGCTGGCCGCATTTGCCGATATCCTTGCCAACACGTTCAGCGGGATGACGAAGGCCGGCACGCCGAACGTTCCGGGGGCACAGGCCGCCTCGATCTCGATGCTCTATATCTTCGTTGCCATGGGGTTTGGCTGGTATATCCGCCGGTTCAATCCGACAGGCGTAGTCAAATTCCTAGTGGCTGTGGTGCTGGTTATCGCCATGTTTGCCGTCGGCATGCAGTTCCCGCTTTACTTCGATGCACAGACCTGGCGTTATGTGACCTTTGGCTACTGTTTCATCGCTTCGGTGCTGCCGATGTGGCTGCTCATGGAGCCGCGGGATTATCTCTCGTCGTTCCTGCTGCTCGGCATGGTAGCCGGCGGCGTCATCGGCGTCGTCGTCGCCAACCCGTCCATCAATATGCCGGCCTTTGTCGGCTTTGAGGTCAACGGCCAGTCGCTGTTCCCAATCCTGTTCATTACGATTGCCTGTGGCGCAGTTTCCGGTTTCCACAGCCTCGTTTCTTCAGGTACGTCCTCAAAGGCTGTGGCCAATGAGACGGATATGCTGCCGGTTGGCTATGGCTCGATGCTTGTGGAGTCGCTGCTCGGCGTAGTCGCTCTTGTCATCGCCTGTGCTGCTGCCAGCAATGGCGTGCTGCCGAAAGGCACGCCGTTCCAGATCTTTGCAGGCTCCATCAGCAACTTCTTCCAGATGTTCGGCCTGCCGGCAGGCGTTTCGGCTTGTGTCATCACCATGTGCGTCTCGGCACTGGCCATGACGACCATCGATTCGGTGGCTCGCATTGGCCGCATGTCCTTCCAGGAACTCTTCACGCCGAGTGAGGGCGAAGAGGCTGGTGCTGTAGCAAGACTCTGCATGGATAAGTATTTCTCGACCATCATCACGCTGGTCCTGGCCTTCATCCTGTGCCTGGCTGGCTACATGAATATCTGGCCGCTGTTCGGCGCTGCCAATCAGCTCTTGTCAGCTCTGGTGCTGATCTCGCTGGCTGTGTTCCTGCGCACGACGGGCCGTCAGGGATGGATGCTCTACGTGCCGATGACGTTCATGTTCATCGTTACGATGACGGCGCTGGTCATGAGTGTGGTTGGTATCGTGACGAAACTCCAGGCTGGCAGCTTCGTCTTCATGGTCGACGGGCTGCAGCTCGTGCTGGCTTTGGCTCTCATGACGCTGGCGCTGCTGGTCGTCAAGCACTGTGGCAAGGAACTTGTCACGGGCAAGGTCGAGGTCGCAGAGACCGAGGCTTGAGATATTTTCCTGTTGTAATCACTCCCTAAGTCGCTATATTTTCCCCGCAGCATTTGCGAGATGCTGCGGGGATTTTTTTGATTTGAAGGCGAAAACAATCAAAGTGAGAATTTACAAAATATTATTGCATCGAATTGGGCTGGATGATAGAATAAACCTAAACAGAGTCGTGCATGCTTTTAAGGAGGGGAGCATGATGGGGAAGCATGGGATGGAGGAACAAGAGGCAAGAGTATCACTGCCGCGGCATCCTTATACCCAGGAGGATGCCATGCGGATTGCGGCGGTGCACAATGGGCGTCTGCTGACTGAGCGTGTGGAATTCGTGAAGCAGCCGCGCTGGCAGTGCAGCAAGGGGCATCGGTTCAGTCTGGAAATCAGCAAGATCATAGACAAGGGCCGCTGGTGTCCCATTTGTGCCCTGCATGAGAATCTCGTCACGATGAAGGCGGCGCAGGATAAGGCCGATGAGGCTCAGATCGAAGGAGCAATGGCGGTCTTGTATCGGGAGTTTCCGCAGGTATTCCGGCCAGGGGGCGGTTTTGCTGTTCCGTTTGGGGCGAATCTCTTTGCGGAGATCTACGCAGTCCTGGATGAGAAATATCCGGAGCTGTCCAAGGCCCCGTTCCGCAAGGCAGTCTATCATTGGTGCAGCCTGGATCCGTATCGGAAGGCCTGTCATACGCTGGGGATGAAGCGGTATGATGTCTGGGGGAATATAGTCGGGGAGGTCACGGAACAGCAGCTGCAGGGAAAGAACCTGCCGCCGTTTGAGAAGGTCATCAATGAGCGGCTGGCAGAACAGCAGCGCATCGCTATCTATACGGATGGCAGCTGCCGCGGCGATGGGCGTAACACCTGGGCCTTTGCGGCCTATCAGCAGGGAGAGGAGATCCATACGGCCAGCGGCGAGTGCTGGGTGCCACCGACACTGCCTGCCCATGGCGGCGTGGTCATCGTGGAGATGCTGGCAGTGATCCAGGCGGTCTGCTGGCTGCAGGCAAGCGGCTACGAGCGGGCCCAGATCTATCATGACAATATCTATGTAGGCGACTTGCAGGGGAAACTCAGTGCACGGCCGGAGATAAGCCAGGCCACCCAGAACTATCGGGCCTGTGTGCTGCCACTGGTCAAGGCGGGCAGACTCGGCTTTACCCATGTCACGGCCCATAGCGGCAAGTGGGAAAATGAGCGGGTGGATGGCCTGTGTACCCTGCGGTATGACCACCTGTACGTCAAGGGTTGGAATGCGCGGCGGGCGGAAATCAGCCGCGCTGCAGCTTTCCGGCGCCGTCATTGGCTGATCCGCCAGTGGCGTGGCAGCTGTCTGCGGGTGAAGCGCTGGAAGCGCATCTTGTGGGAACGGCCGCTGCGGCGCATGGCTTTGCGGCTGGGCAATAAGCTCGTGAACTATGGCCAGCGGTAGTGCTTTAGGTATTATTCCTTGCTTATAAGAGGTGGATTTGCTATAATTATACTGTTGCGGTTGTAGCTCAGATGGATAGAGCGTCCGCCTCCTAAGCGGCAGGTCGTGAGTTCGACTCTCACCAATCGCACCATGACGGATATGACAGCCTTGCAGTTTGCTCGCAAGGCTGTTTTTTTTTGCATTTTGCGGGCTTTTTTTCTCAGACGCTTTTAATCGCCGGCAAAATGTAGTATAATACTGAAATCGCGCGAATTTTTGCGTGCATAGACTCGTTGACAGCAGACAAAGATATCTTTGTCTGTTTTCTTTTTACAATATCTAATTTTTATTTTATCGTGTTTGGGACTTATTCTTAGGAGGCGTGTATGGATTTCTTATTCCTGGCCCTGGCGCTCTATGCGCTGGGCGCCATGACAATGCTCTGGCCGAAACGGCTGGAGATGGCGGCCCATGCCGCAGGCATGCTGCTGGCCGCAGCTGCCAGCGGTCTTGTCTTTGCGGCAGCGGCTGCCTATCTCGGCAGCATGAGCGGCTTTTGCCTGCCCGCGGGACTGGTGCTTTCGCACTTCGGCCTGCTCATGGATGCTGGCTGGGGCGGCTACAATCTGACCGCTGATGGCTGGAGCGCGGCGTTCCTCGTCATCACAGGGCTTGCCGGTGCAATCATCAGCCTGTATGGCATCGACTATGGCAAGTCGTATCGCGGCATGGGCATCCGGGCCCTTGCAGGGCTTTGGAACCTGTTCCTGCTCTCGATGGTACTGGTGCTGATGGCTGGCGATGCATTTACCTTCATCCTGGCCTGGGAGGTCATGGCGTTGGTGTCCTTCCTGCTCGTCAATCATGAGAGCAAGAAGAAGGATACTGTCCATGCTGCCTACCAGTACATGGTCATGACCCATCTGGGCACGGCGGCCATCCTCGTGGCCTTCTATCTCGTCGGCAGCTATTCGGAGAGCCTGCTGTTTGCAGATCTGGCCCACAACACCCTTGAGGGGCCGCTGCGGCATGTGGCCTTCGGCGCTGCCTTTATCGGCTTTGCCTTGAAATCCGGCCTGATGCCGCTGCATGTCTGGCTGCCGAATGCTCATCCGGCGGCGCCGAGCCATGTCTCGGCCCTGATGAGTGGTGTCATGCTCAAGGTGGCCGTCTATGGTTTTGGCCGTTTTGTCTTCTACTTCCTCGGCATGGAGGTCTTTGCTTATGGCCTCATCGTCATGCTGGTGGGCCTCTTCTCGGCCTTCCTCGGTGTGCTCTACGCATCGATGGAGAAGGATATGAAACGCATCCTAGCCTATTCGTCGGTGGAGAATATGGGCATCATCTTTGCGACCTTTGGCTGCGGCATGCTGCTCGTGCAGACGGGCCATGGCACGATGGCTATGGTCGCGTTTACGGCCGTCCTCGTGCATTCTTTCAGCCACAGCATCATGAAGGGGCTGCTGTTCATGAGTTCCGGTGCAGTCATGCATGCCGTGGGCAGCAAGAATGTCGAGCTCATGGGCGCTTTGGCCAAGAAGATGCCCTATACGGCACTGTTTACCCTTATCGGTGCCATGTCGCTGTCCTCGCTGCCGTTTACGACCGGCCTTGTCGGCGAATGGATGGCTCTGCAAAGCTTTGTCACGCTGGGCTGGCAGACGGGAACCCAGGAGATGCGCCTGTTGGTCATTGCGGCCTTCGTGCTGCTGGGCCTTACGGGGGCCCTGGCACTGGGATGCTTTGTGCGCCTCTATGGCGTCGTATTCCTGGGCCGCCGCCGTTCGTCCCTTGTCCTGAAGGCTCATGAGATGCCCTTCTTCATGCTGCTAGGCATGGGGCTTGAGGCGCTGCTCATCGTGGTGCTGGGCATTTTCCCGATGCCGATGGTGGAGCTCATGGAGTCGGCGCTCACGGGCGGTATGCTGGCCTTGCCGATGGTCAGTGCTGATGCCATCGTCTGGAACGGTCTGGGCATTCTGGCTGATGGCACGAAATACTCGGCCTACAGCCCGTTCATGCTGCTGATGCTCGCGCTTATCGTCACGGCAGTGCTGGCCCTTGTCCTCGAGGGTAAGGGGCTTTATGTGCAGAAGGATGTGACCTGGAACTGCGGCACGGTGCCGACGCGCCGGCAGCAGTATACGGCAACGGGCTTCTCGAAGCCGCTGCGCCGCGCCTTTGACTATATCTTGAAACCGCGCAAGGAGCGCACCTTCATCAAGAAGGAGCATGCGTATTTCGGCCGCACGGTTCACTACAATCTGTTTATTCCGGACCAGTTCACGGAGCGGCTTTACGTGCCGGTCCAGCATCTGATGGTCCGCTTGTCCGCTTTCTTGCATCTCGTGCAGCAGGGCAGCGTACGTCTTTATATCGGTTACACGATGCTGGCGATGGTCGCCGTATTGATCTGGGGGGTGATGTAAGATGAGTCATATGGTACAGAGCTTAGGCGTTGGCCTGGCGCAGGCATTCCTGCTGCTCATCTTTGCGCCGCTCATCGTCGGTATCATCAACAAGACGAAGGCCATCCTGCAGAAACGGCAGGGGGCCAGCGTCCTGCAGGAGTATTTCAATCTCTGGAAGTGGTGGCGCAAGCCCGTCATCGTGACTCCCTATACGAGCCGTATCTTCATCCTCGCGCCGGCCGTTTACTTCGGCACGACCCTGATGGCTGCGGCGATGGTGCCGGGACTGCTGGTCAGCATCCTGCAGTCGGGCAGTGCCGGCCTCAGCATGGGGGATGCCTTCGTGTTCGTCTATCTGCTGGCGTTAGGACGTTTCTTCATGACGCTGGGGGCGATGGATTCGGCTACGGCTTTTGGCGGCATGGGGGCATCGCGCGAGATCTATATCTCCGTGCTGGTTGAGCCGGCGGTCATGCTGGCCATCCTCGTCAATGCGATGCGCTATCAGTCGACGACGCTTACGCGCATGGTCATCGATTTCGACACCTTCTATTTCACGGTACCGGCAGTACTGACCTGCGTGGCGTTCTTCCTCGTCATGCTGGCTGAGAACAGCCGCCTGCCGGTGGACAATCCCGATACCCATCTGGAGCTCACGATGATCCATGAGTGCATGACGCTGGAGTATTCGGGACGTCTGCTCGCACTTATCCATCTGGGCAGCATGCTGAAAATCCTGATTTTCCTGGTACTGTTCAGTACGCTTTACCTGCCGCTGGCGATTCCTGTGGCCCTCAAGGTTTTCTTCGGGGCCCTCGTGATCGGTGTGGTGGAGACGCTCAATAACAAGATGCGTCTGTTCAAGGTCCGTGTCTATCTGTCAGCAGCGCTTATCCTGCTGATTGTTTCGTTGATTGCTGAGTAAGGAGGGGGACAAGAATGGAATATTTAGTTGTGCTCTTGATTTTTGTCGTCTTCCTGCAGACGCGGATCATGGAGCTTAAACGCTCGGTTTACTGCCTGGCAGCCCAGTCGGGCATCATTGCTGGTGCTTGCCTGGCCATTGGGCTTGGTTCTGGTTCTGGCCTGCATGCCTGGCTGCCAGGGCTGTTGACAATCTTCGTCAAGGTCCTGTTCATCCCGGGAGCCATCCTGCGCCTAGCGGGCCGCATTACCGATGAGCGCGAGATCGTCTCGGATATCAATGTCAACTATTCGACCATGGCTGCAGCGGCCTTCCTGGTCATGGGGTACCTGCTGGTCGATCATCTGCTGCCGGGCACGCCGGGCCGCAGCATCATCGCAGCAGCAATCCTCATGATCATGACGGGGCTCTCTCTCATGGTCATGCGCAAGCGCGCCATCTTGCAGATGGTGGGGCTTATCACGCTGGAGAACGGCATCTATCTCCTGGGCCTGCTGATAACGGAAGGCCTGCCGCTTGTCGTCGAGCTTGGCGTCTTCCTCGACGTCCTCATTGCCGTTGTCGTACTGGTCATCCTGACGAACCGCATGAGCCTTTCGTTTATGACTACCGATACGACTGTCATGAAGAAACTGAAAGGATAAGACAGCAATATGGATTTCAACTATGCTATCCCGCAGCTTGTCTATACGCTGCTGGCGCTGCCGCCGGTATTCAGTATCATCGCGGCAGTCAATGTTCTTGGCAAGGGCCTGCTGCACTGGCTCAACCGTCTGACCTCGGTGGCGGCCGGTGCCATCGTCGTCCGGCTGGTCATGCAGTTTGACCCAGCGGCGCCGCAGTCCTTTGGCTATCTCTACCTCGATGCGCTGGGCCTCTGGATGCTCGTCATCGTCACGATGCTCTATCTGGCCTTTGCTTGGACGAGCAAGGCGTATCTGGATCGCGATACGAATATCCGCTACGGCTATCTGCGCCGTTTCGGTCATCTTGAGGGCCGCTTCTATGCGCTTTCCCATCTCTTTGTCTGGACGATGATGCTGGTGGTGCTCGTCAATAATCTCGGCCTTATGTGGGTAGCCATTGAGGCGACGACGCTGGTTTCGGCACTGCTCGTTGCCTTCAAATTCACCCGCACGTCCCTTGAGGCTGCTTGGAAATACGTCATGGTCTGCACGGTGGGCATCTGCCTGGCGCTGCTGGGCACGATCCTTGTCTACTATGCGCAGATCCTGGCTATGGGCGGCGCACAGGCCTTGGACTGGCAGTATCTGGCTGCACATGGCAGTGAGCTCAATCCGGCACTGGCCAAGGTGGCCTTCTGCTTCCTGTTTGTCGGCTACGGTACGAAGGTCGGCTTGGCGCCGATGCATGCCTGGCTGCCGGATGCCCATTCTGAGGCACCGGCGCTCACGAGCGGCCTGCTCTCGGGCGCGCTCTGCATCTGCGCAATCTACGTGCTCTTGCGCAACGTCATCGTGATCATGCCAGCTGTCGGCATGGGCTTTATCAGCGGCCTGTTCCTGTTCTATGGCCTGCTGACGATTGCGCTGGCCATTCCCTTTGTCGTGGTCCAGCGTGACATCAAGCGCATGCTGGCCTACTCCTCGATGGAAAATTTCGGCCTGATGGCCGCTGGCTTCGGCCTGTTCCTGCCGCTGGCAGTGGAGGCATCCCTGCTGCATATGATGAACCATGCCCTCGTCAAATACGCACTGTTCTATACGGCTGGTACGATTATGGAGGCCTATGGCACGAAGAACATGATGCGCATGCATGGCATGCTGCAGCAGTCGCCGCGCACGGCCCTGTTCTGGCTGTTGGGCATTGTCGGTATCCTCGGCATGCCGCCGATGGGTATCTTCTTCAGCAAGTTCTATATCATCGACAGCTTCTTTGTGGCTGAGCGTCCGTGGCTCGGAATCTTGGCGCTCATGCTGCTGGCTGGCATGCTTATCGGTATCCTCTACCATGCTATGCGCATGCTGGGCGGCAAGCCGTCGCGCAAGTGCGCCGGGGAGCTTATGGGTCGTCTTGATACGGCGGTGCTGCTGGTGCTGCTGCTCACCAGCGGTATCATCAGCGGAACGCTGTCAGAACTGCCGTATCTCAGTGACCTCATCGTGGCTGCTGGGCAGATTGTCTTAGGAGGTATGTCGTGATGGAAAACGTAAAAGAAATCAAGCTGGCAGACCTCCGGGAGGAGGCCAAGGCCTTATCGGCTGACGGCCGTCATCCGCTCACGGCTATGTTTGGCCGTGATGAGACAGCTATGGGCCGCGGCTATGCGCTGTATGTCATGTTCGAGATTCCCGAGGAAAAGCGCCTGGCGGTCTTGAAGGCGGAAATGCCAGCTGATGGCGACCTGCGCTATGATTCGCTGACGCCAATCCTGCCGGCTGCTGCCTGGTATGAGCGCGAGATCCAGGATATGTTCGGCCTGGTGCCCGTCGGTCATCCGGACCCGCGGCCGCTGGTGCTGCATGAGTCCTTCCCAAAAGATTATCATCCGCTGCGCAAGCAGGTCTCGGCTACGGCCAGCCCGCGGGCCCAGGAGGGTGCGGGCAGTGAGATCAAGATGAGCGTCGCCCATGGCGAAGGCATCTATGAGGTGCCCGTTGGCCCGATTCATGCGGGCATCATCGAGCCGGGCCATTTCCGGTTCAGCCAGGCGGGCGAGTCGATGCTGCAGCTTGATGCCAAGCTGTTCTTCACTCACCGCGGCCTCGAGAAGGTCATGGAGGGCAAGACGCCACATGAGGTGCTGCCAATCGTCGAGCGCATCTGTGGTGCCTGCAGCATTGCCAATACCTGGAGCTTCTGCCAGGCGGTGGAAAAGATTGCCAAAGTTGCGGTTCCTAAGCGTGCAGAGCTTATCCGCACGCTGCTCATGGAAATCGAGCGCATCACCAATCATGTCGGCGATTGCGGCAACATCCCTGCTGGTGTCGGCTTTGCACCGGCCATCAGCTTGGGCGGCCGCACGAAGGAAATGCTGATGCGCCTGCAGGAACGTCTGGCAGGCAACCGCTTCCTACGCGGCTTCATCGTGCCGGGCGGCGTGTCCATGGATATCACGGATAAGCTCCGGCAGGATATCCGCACGACGCTGGCTGTTGTAGCTGAAAACGTCGAAGCCCTCGACAAGATGTTTGCGGAGCAGGAGAATTTCCAGAACCGCATCTGCACGACGGGTATTGTCCGCCATCAGACGGCAGTCGACCTGGCGCTGGTTGGTGTTGGTGCCCGTGCCAGCAGCTTTGCCCATGACAGCCGTCAGGATTTCGATTACGGCTCGTATCCGGAGCTCGATTTCTCTGTGGTCACGCAGAAGAGCGGTGATGTGGCGGCACGCCTGGCTGTGCGCATCGAGGAACTGCGCCAGAGCTTCTTCATGGTGAGCCAGCTCTTGGAGCGCTTGGATGCTGACCATACGGAACTCAGCGTTGCGGTTCCCGCAGCTGCTGGCGAGGACTTCGGCATCAGTGAATCGGCGCGGGGCAGCAATCTGCACTTTGTCGCCCTCGATGAAGCGGGGCGCATTGACCGCATCTTTGTGCGCAGTGCCTCGTATCCGAACTGGCCGGCGCTGCCGATTGCCGTGCAGGGGGATATCATTCCTGATTTCCCCCTGATCAACAAGAGCTTTGAGCTCTGCTATGCCTGCCTGGACCGTTAAAGGAGGAAACGATGTTTAAAGTATTGGAGCGTCTGCTTCACGATAAGATAGCGACGGAAAACATCTCGCTTTCCGGCAGCGCCCGCTTCCGCGGCCAGCTCGCAGGAAAGTGTCCGGCGACGGCCCTTGATGCCTGCGCCAAGGCCTGCCCTGTCGGCGCCTTTTCCCGCAAAGGCGATAGCTATGCCATCGACTATCGCCGCTGCCTGTTTTGTGGCCGTTGCGTTGCGGCCTGTGCACAGGCGGCAGGGGCCCCTGATGCCTTGCTGGCACATACGGCGGTCGATGCGATGCCATATCTCGTCGAGAAGGCACAGCAGGTCACAGCCGATGTCATCCGGCAGAAACTCGGCCGCAGCCTGCACGTGCGTCATCTCGATGCTGGCTCGTGCAATGCTTGCGACTTTGAGATGGGGGCCCTGTCGAATCCTGTCTATGATCTGCACCGCTACGGCGTGCATTTTGATGCATCGCCGCGCCATGCCGATATGCTGATGGTTACGGGTACTGTTACGCGCAACCTTGAGCAGGCCCTGCGCATGTCCTATGAGGCATTGCCAGATCCCAAGCTTGTCATGGCCTGCGGGGCCTGTGCGGCTGGCGGCGAGACGTATGGTGCTTCGTATGCGATTGTCGGCGCGGCCGACAAGGTAGTGCCTGTCGATATCTATGTGCCAGGCTGTCCGCCGCGTCCGTCGGCGATGATTGCCGGTCTCCTGGCCGCTGCTGACATGCTGGCAGAAAAATTGTAAGCTGTCGGAGGAATTCTCCTTCGTTTGACGAGAAATAATAGATTATGATAGAGTATAAGAGGTGCAGGTTATGACTGCGCCTCTTATTCATATCTAGGCAGTTTAAGGCAGTTGCTTTCGAGAGGTGATCTTATTGAAAAAACGAATGCTCCTTTCCCTAGTGGTTACACTTATGCTAGTATGTTTCTGCTCGGCGGCACTGGCTGCGTCCATCCTGGTCAAGGATGGTTCGCGCGGCCATGCAGTCAAGCATGTCCAGACTCTGCTCATCGAGCAGGGATATCTTTCCGGGGAGGCCGATGGCGTCTGCGGGCCGCAGACCGTCGCAGCCATCAAGGAATTCCAGGAAGCCAAAGGCCTCGAGGTCGATGGTATCTGCGGTGACGGTACGTATAGTGTCCTTTCAGGTGGCAGGACATATGAACCGCCGGCTGCAGAGTCGCAGGTGGGCCATTCCGGCACAGTGCTCTATGTGACGGCAACGGCGTACAGCTCTCAGGATCCTGGCAACTCGCCTCATACGTCGATGGGCACGCAGGTGCGCCGTGGTGTGATCGCCGTCGATCCGGTCGTCATTCCGCTCGGTACGCGGGTGTTCATCCCTGGCTATGGCGAGGCAGTGGCCGAGGACACCGGCGGCTTCCATGGCAACCATATCGATGTGGCCTTTGACACGCACGGTGAAGCCTTGGCCTTTGGCCGTCAGAATCTTGAAATCTATATCTTGGATTGACAAAGGGGTTCGCTGACTCATCAGAGTCGGCGAACCTCTTTTTGTATGTATGGTCAGCAATCCTGCCATATCCTGCCGCTCAATACATCTACGCAGGAAATATGACCGTAGTGCATATAGGAACCAGTATCCACTAGAATCATATTCCTGCGGATGATCGGCAGCGGTGTCAGTGGCTCTATATAGGCGGTATTGGTATGTCCTGCCACTACGATGGTTTCTCCCGTATAATGGTCGAAGAACCTCTCCCGGATCCATAGCAGGGTTTCTGGGGCCTGCTCATCTAGCGGGACAGCGGGGTCAACACCAGCGTGGCAGAAGAAATAATCCCGGTTATTGGCCCGCAGGTGGTGTGCCAAGGGCAGGCTGCGGACAAAGTCGAGGTACAGGCGCTGGGTACCTCCGTCCAGAGATGCCAGGGCATCTGCCGTGATATCCCCTCCGTTCTGCAGCCAGATATCATCCTGGCCATTCGTATCATAGTAGTCGAGCATCATCTGCTCATGGTTTCCCCGGAGCATGATGATGGCCTTTTCCTGGCGATGTTCATACATCCAGATAAGTGCATCCATTGATCTGGCGCCTCTGTCGATGTAATCGCCCAGGAAGACCAGCAGGTCTTTCTCCGGATTGAAGTCGAGCTGCCGGTAAAGGGAAAGGAATTTGTCCCACTCCCCGTGGATATCACCTACAGCTAGGATCCGTTCATACATGATGTGTCCCTCCATTCGATGCTTGCTTCCTTTGCCAACCAGTATAACAGGAAAAGCAGGGAGAGCGGTCAGGCAATCTGCGCACTTCTGTCAGATTTGACTGAGTGGGGCAAATCGATTCCCTATCTATGTAACCTAGCTACTATAATATCCTCAGACGACACGCAGAGAGGGAGGTACATGAAATGATCGAGGAATCGTATGCTTGGGAGATGAAGGTGAGGACGGATGCTGCAGGGCCGGAACACAGGGCATACCTGCTGTCATTATTGGCGGACGTTCAAGGAAGTTTCGTGAACATCTATGATGATCACCCTCTTCGCCGCATCGTTGCCTTTGACAGCCGACGGGATGATGAGTATATGCCTGCATATGAGGAGGCCCTGGAAAGGCGGCGCCTCCTGAATCTCGTGGTATGGACACTGCGGGAGCAGTATGACTTGACGCCGATGGTAAAGCAGCCGGCGCCTTCGATATTGCAGGGGGAGTTCTTGCTGGCAACGAAGGCCGAAGCCCAGTCGGGGGATAGCAAGGCCCTGTATCAGATGGGGCTGCACTACGCCTGTGGTACACAGGAGGACCCCCCTGATCTGGAAAAATCCCGGAAATGTTTCCAACGGGCGGCGGCAGCGGGCTATGTGCCTGCGCTGTCCCGGATGGGGGATCTCTATTACGTTGGCGACGGTGTGCCACAGGATGATAAACAGGCCCTGCAATGGTATGAGAAGGCAGCTGAGCATGGTTTCCATATGGCCATGATGCAGGCAGGCCGCATGTACTATCTGGGGCGGGGCACGCAACAGGACTTTACAAGGGCCAGAGAATATTTTTATAATGTTGCTATGACACTGGAAAATTTCTTTATGGTGCAGCGCTATAATAGTCTGGCACGACAATATATGGGACAGATGTACGAGCGGGGGGAAGGTGTACCCCAAAATATTAATGAAGCCCGGCATTGGTATAGGCTGGCAGCAGATGATACGCGCAACAAAGGGATTGAGTCCCGGCTGGAAAGGCTGGATCCCTTTCCATTGCGAATTTAGTCGTTGCCAGATTGGCTGAAATGGAAAATATTATTGGTGTAAAGAATTTAGAGAATGAAGGAAATGATATGTCTGAAAAAAATATCCAGTTTTTGCTTTTGATTGAGGCACTGAAGAATACTAATCGTATGAATACAAAAACTGCTGGGGAGTTAGCGGAATATATTGCGGAGGAATGGGAAGCGTTATATCCGGATGAGCCAATGAAGCCTATATCGCCATCCACGATTGGGCGCCATGTTAAGGATATGAATGCTACCGGACTGTACAATATTGTAACTTCCAATAATATGCGGAATGGGTATTATAATGACAAGTTCCTCTTTGATGCGGCCGAGTTCGTTATTATAGCACAGGCATTATATCGTTCCACGACTTTATCTGTAGCTGAAACCAAAGATATCTTGAATAAATTGTTGAACCAGACAGATGATGTCGGGGAGGGTTATTTTGATGTAATACATCATCAGCTATATAAAACAAATAGAGCGCCAAAACGTAAGATATCTGGACGTTCATTGCCTGTTATAGAGAAGATCATAAAGGCTATTGGATCCAAAAAGCAAATCAGCTTCAGTTATTATAATTGGAGCGACAAGGACAGACAAAGACCAGGGTTGATGGAGGATGATGAAAGCAACAAAATAAAGAATTTTATGGTATCGCCCTATTTTGTGGTGTGGGAATCGGATGAATGTTATCTGATAGGGCATATGGAGAATGAAGGAGGAGCGGAAGAAGATAAATACTTAAGCCATTTCAAGGTTTCACAAATAGGGGAAAATATCCGTATTACGAATAGAGAGTGTACCTCTATAACGTGTATGAAAGAATTTGAAAGATACCATCTAATGACCACAATATACCCTTCCGTAACAGGTATCAGAAAGAAAAACGGAAAGATGGAAATCGGAGGAAAACGTAGTGCCCATGAATTAGCTGCATTTGCCTTGGATAGATATATGCGCGAAAATCCGTATATGATTCACGATAATCAGGATGTAATTGGTGTGCAGCTGATTTTCAAGAATGGATTCATAGGAGAATTGCTGACCAGATTCAATCTTGATTCGAAGAGAATAAAGGCGTATCCAATCGGACGCTTTGCTGCTGAAGGGGAAGAACTATATTCTGCCCAGATAACTGTGCAACCTAATGAGGGTTTCTATACCTGGCTGATGGGGCATGCCAATGATGTGATGGTATCTGAACCAGTGGAAATACGACAGGAAGTTGAAAGAAGGTTGCAGAAGGCATTGAAGGCAATAAAGGAATATGATGATGAGAAGATGCTGTGATATGATGAGTCCAGTGATGCATGTGTGATAAGAGAATATAACAGAAAAATAGAGATCAGGAGTGTGCGGAGATGAAATTATATGAACATCCAGATGTTCTGGAATACCTGGCTGAGGCTGAGGCAGGAGACGCAGAGGCTCAGTATGAGCTTGGGGAGCGTATCAGGAGTGGTGTATCAGGAGTAGAGATTCCTGGACAGAGCGAAGCGAGCAAGAGGCCTTTCAGTGGGAAAGCATGGCAGTATTTCAATAGGGAGACAATCAAATGGCTTACGAAGGCGGCAGAGCAAGACCATCTGCTGGCGCAATATAATCTTGCGGAGGTGTATGCCAGAGGTGGTGGTGATATAGAAAATGCCTCATTCTGGTATGCAAGATTTGCACATAAAATCAATGATTTGGCAAAACAAGGTGACGGAGACCGATTGCTGGAAATTGCAGGTGAGTTTTCCACGGCAGAATGGGAAGAGGAGTTTTTTGCAACAGCCAGAGCTGCCAAGACAGGCAACTTGAGAGCATTGTCTGATTTGGGTGATATGTATTGTTCAGATTACGATGAATCTCTTAGAGAGAATCTCGATTATGGATATCGGGTGAAGCGACGAGCCTTGAAACTGGGAGAGGAAAACGTATGGCAGGAGTTCAGTTACTATTTCCGTGATAACAAATTTGCAAAAAATGAGTGGGAATTCTTTGATATGTGTGGAAGTGCCTATTCTCTGCTTGTACTGAAGCATAGTGAAGATGAAAATATCCGTGTGAAAGCAAAAGAGGTTATTGAAGCACTTCCTGAGGTGGGACAGCAGAAGCTCTATCGTTTTTGGAAGGAATTCAAGAAATGTACCAAAGATGGCAACTTGTTCCATGGCAATGAAATCACGATATACCTGGTAAGGAGACCGAATGATTGCGAAAAATATGAAGACTTCTCAGATGTGGAGAAATTGATCTATACAGACAAGGGGTATAGAGGTTTTGTTGAGTATGAAGCGTATGAGAATGATGTTCGAAAATTAATGGAGAACACCTACTGGAAAACAAAAGCGCAGGGAGAAGATAGCCCTCTGTGGGCAAAAATGCCTGCACAGGATGGGGATGTGGCATTCCAGTGCCTTTTAGGGAATTATTATAATCCTATATTTTATGGTGAGGATAGAGAGTGGCATGATCTGTCGAAGGCCGAATATTGGCTTAACAAGGCTGCAGAACAGGGTCATCCGCAAGCGATGATAGATCTCAGCAAACTATACATTGGCAGCTTCCAAGTGGAGGGGCATGCACAGAAAGCTCTTGAATGGTGCCAAAAGGCAGCAGAGGCGTATGGAAAAAATCCCGATGGATTACGATGTCGTTATAGTTCTAATCCAGGATATTCTGGGTTAGAACAATGCTATAGACTTGGGATTGGTGTTCCTAAAGACGAAAGCAAAGCTGATCATTATAGAAGGTTAAGTAAAGGGGAAAAGTAAGGAGGAGTTTATTATGAGCAGCTATTTTTCCAACGGTTCCACTACCTGTACTACGGATGCACCCAATTGTGGGGCTTGCATCTACTGGAGTGGTCGAAAGAATGTCATGAGTGGCCTAGTCGAGTATGATGCCTATGAGAAGGCACGTTGCAACAATCAGAAGTCTCCGGCCTATCAGCAGGATGTTCCGGCTAATCATGCCTGTACGATGAAAGAGGCTTACTGAGAGCGATATAGGGCATGAAAAGAGGAGCTCTGTCATTTTTGACAGAGCTCCTCTTTTTGCGTGTTTATGGGGCTTTTCCCTGTGTTATGCTTACAGCAAGAAGGAAACACAGGGCTATTACATGAGGAGGCACAAGCATATGGATTTGAAATATGAAGATCTAGAGAAGGCGAACAGGGAATGGCATCAGCTGCAGGATTCCTTTGTACAGGAGTTCGGTGAATCCTCCAAGATGCTGAAGGAGGCTTGTGACGATCTGCAGAGCTATATGATCTGCTTGGTGGGGGGGGAAGATGAGATTACAGGAACACATGTGGAGTTCCTGAACCGTTGCCTGGACATGCGATTGTCGCTGGATATCGTGCAGCAGCTGGCACCGAACACGAGACTTTTCGAGATTGAGAAGACAATCCCGAAAATCATGGTCTCGTTGAAAGCAGCTGGCAAATTCCAAGCAATGATGGGCTATATAAGGCTTGCCCAGATCATGGGCTGCGCATACTTCAGCTGTTTCCCAGAGGCGGCGGAACTGGTACATAAGCGTTTCCAAGGGTATGTGGTCATGCTGAACAATTATGAGAAGAACTGTACGGGCAAGATTTCCTGCTCTATCGATGCAATCCCGTACAAGCGGCTGCAAGCAGCGGGGGATCATGCAGGGGAGGAAAGCCTGGAGATGCTGATGGGGCAGTTGAATGAATTGGTGGGGCTGCAATCGGTAAAGACGGAAGTCGGTTCACTGATCAACTTCATCCGGGTACAGAACAAGCGCAAGGAAAACGGCATGGTCTTGTCACCGGTGTCCCTGCATCTGGTCTTTTCGGGCAATCCCGGTACAGGCAAGACGACGGTGGCCCGGCTCCTGTCCAAGATCTACTGCAAGCTGGGCGTGATTTCCAAGGGCCATCTGGTGGAGGTTGACCGTACGGCGCTGGTCGGGGCCTATGTGGGGCAGACAGCGCCCAAGGTACAGGCAGTCATTGAGAAGGCATTGGGCGGAATCTTGTTTATCGATGAGGCATACAGCCTGGTGGTCAACAAAGGGGACAATGATTATGGCCTGGAAGCTGTAGAAGTCCTGTTGAAGGCCATGGAGGATCATCGTGATGATCTGGTGGTTATCGTGGCGGGGTATCCGGATCTGATGGAGCAGTTCCTGGAGTCCAATCCTGGTCTGCGTTCGCGATTCAACCGGTTTGTCAATTTCGAGGACTACAAGCCGGATGAGATGGCGGAAATCTTTGCCAGCATGTGCAGGAAACAGGGATACACATGTAATGATGCAGTCCATGAGCATGTATATAGATTCTTCCTGGATAGGTATACGGCCAGGGATAAGTCTTTTGCCAATGCCAGGGATGTGCGCAACTTCTTTGAATTGGCATTGAGCAATCAGGCAAACCGCCTGGCATCAGACGATGATTTGACCAAGGAAGAGCTTGAGATGCTGGATATCACAGATGTGGCAGATATCCAGTTAGGTTGATAGTTGATACGAATGGAGGAAAGATCATGAGTGACGATATGAATGTACCAGTAGTAGAGAATGGCGATGTCTCGCAGTATAAGGAACGTAATGACGAGGAAGCGGATCAGATCAGTTCCTTTATGGATGTACTGCGTTCCGTTCCTACGAAAGAGGACTTTGATGCGCTTTATGAGAAAAAGGCGAAGATGGATCGTGTGGCGGATCTGGTCAATGAGGCTGATGCTGCCCTGAAGGCTGAGAACTGGGATGAGGCGTTGGCGAAACTGGATGAGGCGCTGGGATATGGCCTTCCCAGCCTTGTTGTTCCGGCATTGAAGATGAAATGTTTTGTGTATATCAAAAAAGGCTGCGGTTACCGGGTAGGTGAAGAAGTCAAGAAAGCGTCGGAACTTTTTTCGGAGGAAGGATTCGCTGGCCTGGAAGAGGAAATCTATACGGTTATCTATGATAATGTGTTGAAGTTCTGTTGGGAAAACTTCAACAAGATACCGGAGGTAAAGTTGTGTGGTATGGCTGAACAGCTAGTCCCATTGGAAAATGCCATCACTTTCATCGTGGATTTCGCTGAGAAGTTGAGCCCGGTATTCCAAGATGAGTGGCTGAGTGCCCGCTTCACAGAATGTGCCCGGAGGAAAGGGTGGGATATACGCTGGGATTCACTGGTCGATGTGATCTCGCAGACGTGCTTCGATTATACCGAGGCGGCGCAGAAGCGCAAAGCTTATGCGGACCTGCTCATGCCAGGTGCGATAGCAGAGCAGGGGTTCCGCGAGGGATTAGACGATATAGGCAAGAAAATGTTGAAACGGATGCTGGATATCGCTATCGATAAGGAGCAGAAAGCAGGCATATGTGAGAAGCTGGCTATGGCAAATTTCCGATCGACGGATAAGACCGAGTTGTGCAAAGTGAAGGATCGGGTTCCTGGGGTGAGGGAGTATTTCGTCATGATGCAGGATCTGAGTCCTGCCTATAAGCAGCGATATGAGACGCTCGCGACACAATGGAAGATCATCGAGAAGAAGGTAAAGGCGGTAAATGCTGAGAAGCAGAAGATAAACGATGAGATCCTTGAGCTTAGACGCGAGGCTGCTGGTATCGATAGGGAAATCGATCAGCTGGAGAACGGTATCTTCTATTGGATCAATCTTTTCGCGCGGTCAGATGTGAGCGGTCTCAAGGATAAGAAGCGGATAGTGGAAAAATGTATAGCGATGAGGAAACGGCGGCTTGACGAACTGGATACAATCTTGGCGGAGACGGCGTGAACTTGGAGGTGTTTGTGGTGGATGGAGTCAAACAGATCGTTTTTGCGAAACCATTCTTTTATGGTGATGGGATTGAGGAAAGGCTGGGGCATTATCTGATCCTGCAGAGATACAACTATCCATCCGTTCAGCGGATGCCTGCCATAGGCTTTTTCAGCCAATGGATACGTCAGGAGCGGTCGGACGGATATTTTTGCGAGGTTTTCCTGTGCTTGCTCAAGAACTGGGCTTTTTGGGGCGAGGAGTTCCTATTATGCCTGTTCAATAATTTCCATATCCTGACCGCCGGATTCCGGCAGCGGATCCTACAGGGGCCAATCTGTGAGGAATTATTTGAGGAACTGTTGGTCGAGGTGGAACGAGGCAAGGCAATATACTGCCGATTCGATTATCCATCGGAGGCATTGGCCTATGAGTCCATGGTGGATGGCCTTGAATTCCGGCTGCTGCGCAATAGTGATGAATATCTGCCAGTGATCTATACCTGTCGAGGACATGTCAATCTCACTGCCCCGGTATTGGGCGGGGATGGTGCCCTGCATTTTGGGATATTCAGGGGGAACGAAGTGTTGGCTTGCCTGGAGCTGCACAGTGTGTTCGAAATCTGCTATAGCCGGCCGGGGGCCCTGGTAACGCCAGAGATGCAGTTGGACAATGCACTGGTGCGTAAAGCTGTGTTGCGGTGGTTGAAGGCGAATGGCCTGGCGCAGATTTACGGACCATATTTTCCTGGTGATTATGAATACGTGCTTGAAAGGGATGAAGACAATGGCAGGCAGTAAAGATACGTTTTTCCGCTATGACCATGAGCATCATGCTTGGCGGGAAACAGATAAACCGGATCTTAGTCATGGAGATATCAAGAAGATACCATTTATCATCATCGTGCAATTCTATCATGAATGTCATGGAACACGTTGGGAGAAGGTATGGTGTCCTGAGCATCAAGCTTATGAGGCTATTGCTGGTTACACGGCAGAGGGGGTCAGGACAGAGACGGGGTGTGAGCTGCATGGCTGGCAGGTGCTCGTCAGTCATACGGTCTATCAGGTCTACTCGAATGAGCGGGAATTCGCTAGAGGAATCTTTGGCTGGCGGGTACAAGGATATCCGGATGGCGAATGCTGGGCGACAGAGTATATGGTGGAGATTGCCTTTCCGTTTGTCCGTTTCCATATGGAAGAGAAAGCTCCACAGCCGCCGCAGATCATACAGGCGCAAAAGATTCGCTTGCGTATCGATGGACCGGATAAGAATCCTTTGCCTGTATCCTTGCGGAAATGGCTGTTCCCAGAGTATGAAGCACCTCCCCAGCGGCAGCGCTGGACTTTCTCGCAGGAATGGCTGGAAAAGGAATTGGATGAAGAAGCGAGTTATTACCATGATCGCGCGGCAGATAAAGCAGGCTGGGAATGCTGCATAAATGGCTATAATTTCCGGCAGATAGGCGATAAGCGGGCTTTCGTGAACATCCGCAAGCATTATGAGGTGGGATATCTGCAGCCAGAGGACCTGCAGGCGAAGACCTATTTCTGCATCGAGCGCAATGGACGTACGCTGTGTACTATGGTGATCGATGGCAATCGCATCACAAGGATGGAGGATGTATGCCGTCGGGATGAGATCCTTCGAGTCAAGGTGCGGATCGTGATGCGCAAATGGCAGGAAATGTTCGGTCTGGAATATAATGGTGGTTTTACGCGGGAGGACCCTCGCCTGCTGGCAGGCCGGCAGTTTCATATAGGGCCCGTGCAGGATGTCGGCTGTTGGGAGGATACCAGTCTGCGCCGAATGCTGGCAGTGCCCGAAACAGAGCAGTCGGTGGGGTATTTCCTGCAGTTGTACCGCAAAACCTACGCCACTGATATCCTGCTTCGGGGAACAGTACCGCCAGAGGAGGCCGATGAATTGAGATACTTGCAGCATCAGTGGCCTTTTGCTGCAAAAATCTTCCAGGCGGCAGAGGCTGGGGAGCCGGAGGCGCAGTATGTCATGCATCTGCTGTATGCAGATGGCAATTTCGGCGGCTTTCCCCAGCCTTATTATCGGCAGAGTGCGGCGTGGTATCAAAAGGCATTGGATAATGGCTGGCGACTGACAGCGCCTTTTGTGGACGATGTAATCCTTTGATGCTGTTGCGGTTCATGGTGGGTTCATAGATTTTTTTGCATGAATATCCCCTGGGGGAGCTTGTTGCCCTAATCACATAAAATTATAATTTATTATAGGGAATATAGTTAATGATAATAATTGAGAACTGTTTGCAGGATAGGGAGGACGAAAGCTATGCCAAAAACTTATCAGGCGAATGAGCTCACCGGTATCATTAAGATCGATGCGGGGAAATGCAAGGGATGTGACACGTGCAAATCCTTCTGCCCGGCCGACGCCATTGATGGCGCCTACGGTGCAACCCATCAGATCGATAATGAGCGCTGTCTGCAGTGCGGACAGTGTCTGGTGAATTGCCCATTTGGAGCAATCGAGGATACCGTCGACGTAGTCGATGAGGTCATCGCAAAATTGAAGGACAGCAACACGACGGTTGTCGCAACCGTAGCACCGGCTGTCCGTGTCGCACTGGGTGAGGAGTTCGGGATGGAACCGGGCAAGCTCATCACGGAGCAGATGTATGGAGCACTGAAAAAAGCAGGCTTCAAAATCATGGATGTCAACTTTGCCGCTGACAACACGATCCTGGAAGAGGGAACGGAGCTCATCCACAAAATCCAGAAATACGTACTCAACCAGTCGGTGGAAGGGGAACTTGGACCTTTGCCCCAGTTTACTTCTTGCTGCCCGGCTTGGGTTCGCTATATGGAGCTCTATCATCCGAATCTGCGCCAGCATCTGTCGTCGGCGAAATCCCCGCAGGGCATGGCTGGCCCCGTAGCTAAGATTTACGGTGCGGAGGAAATCTGGCATGTGCAGCCGGAGCAGATTTTCTGCGTTGGCGTTTATCCCTGCACGGCAAAGAAACTCGAGGCATCCCGTCCGGAATTCACGGCGGCTGCTGATTACTGGAAGAAGAAGGGCCACACGGCAACCTATCAGGATACCGATGTGGTGCTGACGACCCGTGACCTGGCACGGCTGCTGAAGAAGCTCAATATCGATGTCCGCAATGTGGAGCCGGCTGAGGAGAAAGACAATCCGCTGGCCGAATACACAGGGGCAGGTACGATCTTCGGCGCCACGGGCGGCGTCATGGAGGCTGCTTTGCGCACGGCTTACTTTGTCCTGACTGGGGAGGAACTCGGCGAGCTTCACTATGAGCCTGTCCGCGGTCTCAAGGAGGTCAAGACAGCGGATGTTCCGCTGAAGCTCAAGGAAAATGGCCAGGAAATCACGCTGAAGATTGCGGTTGTCCATGGAACGAAGAATGTCGAGCCACTGCTGGCAGAGGTCGAGGCAGGCAGCAGCCCATATCATTTCATCGAAGTCATGAACTGCCCTGGCGGCTGCGTAAACGGCGGCGGGCAGCCAATCAATCCGATGGGCACGTCCTGGACGGGCAAGTTCAAGGCAATCTTGCCATGGTGATAGGAGGTACATCATGAACTATTCCTATAAAGAAAAAGAAGTGAAGATAAACCGCCGTGAGTTCCTCGGATTCGCTGGCGTAATCGCGGCAGTCCTTTGGACCGGCGCCTACACGGTGACGGATCTGATTGTCGATCGTAACAAATACATCAAGATGCGTACGGCGGGGCTGTATCAGGATGATGAGAAGCAGGCAAAACGCCAGAGCCATAATAACCAGAGCCTGCTCAACATGTACAAGAAGATGAACTTCCAGCCCCTTAGTCCGATGGCGGAAGAGCTTTTCCATACGCATTATGTAGACCGCAGTGTCCTGTAAGAAAGGTGGGATTGCGATGGATAACAACTTTAAAGGAAATGAACGGATCCTTCATCATAGCTTGCCAGTCCGCCTGTTCCATTGGTGCCTGGTCTTGGGCTTCCTGCCGGCAGGAGTAACTGGTGTCATCCTGTTTTTCCGCCCGTTTGGCGAGGCGGCAATGCATCTTTCCATGCAAGTTCATATCGTAGGCGCATGGATCCTCATGATTGCCTGCACGCTATTCTTCCTGCTCTGCCCCGGCCGTGTGGCAGCGTTCTGGCGCGAGGCCTTCCACTGGACGAAGCAGGATATTGAGTGGATGAAAGTCGGTGGCGGCTATCCGCAGAAAATGATTTTCCTGCAGGAAATTGATGTACCGCCGATGGGAAAGATCAACTCGGGACAGAAAATGATGGGTATCATGGTATTTTTCGGTACGATTCTCATCATCCTTACGGGCGCAGTGCTTTACTTCGCGCTGCCGCTGGTACCGAAAGAGATTGCCTACTATGCGGACCGCATCCATCTGATTGTGGGCCTTGGCCTGTTCCTTTGTATCTGCGGCGGTCATATCCCGCTGGGCATCTACAACTGGCCGGAGTTCTGCAGCATGTTCGGTGATGGCACCATCAACGCCAAGCATGCCGCACATCATCATCCGCTCTGGACCCAGAATGAGATTGAAAAAGTCAAAGACTGACAGATAATACGAAAGCCCCTATAACTGAGCGCTTAGCGCTCAGTTATAGGGGCTTTTTCATGAATCAATGCATGGCGTTAGAATCTGAAGTCGCGTTCGCCCTGCTCGATTTTCTGCAGGCGTTCGGCCAGGGTCTTGCGGGCGGCGGGATTGGTTACATCGGGGATGTTTTTCGCAATCAGTTTCTCGCCGGCAGCTTTGGTGGCTGGCGATGCGTAGTCTTCAAGATATTCTTTTAGGGTCATCAGGGCATTGGGCAGGCAGCAGTTCTGGATCTGCTTGGCTTTGCAGAGGGCCATGAACCGGTCACCGGTGCGGCCTTCACGGTAGCAGGCCGTGCAGAAGGAGGGCACGTAGTCCATATCGATGAGCCATTTCATGACATCGTCGAGACTGCGGGTATCCGAGACGTCGAACTGTGCCGTTTCGTCAGGGCGTTCTTCCTGGGTGTAGCCGCCGACGGAGGTGCGGGAACCGCCAGAAATCTGGGAGATGCCCAGGTGCAGGACGCGTTCACGGGATTTCTGGGATTCGCGGGTCGAGACAATCATGCCCGTGTAAGGGACGGCAATCCTGATGCAGGCAACAATCTTGGCGAAGGTATCGTCGTCGATGGCGTTGCTGAAGGTATTCACGTCGATATCGTCAGCCGGGCAGATGCGCGGTACGGAAATCGTGTGGGGGCCAACGCCAAAGGTTGCTTCGAGATGTTCTGCATGCATCAAAAGGCCAGCGTATTCGTAGCGGTATTTGTCGAGGCCGAAGAGTACGCCTAGGCCAACATCGTCGATGCCGCCTTCCATGGCGCGGTCCATGGCTTCCGTGTGGTAGGCGTAGTCGTGTTTTGGCCCCGTGGGATGGAGTTTTTCATAGGAATCCTTGTGGTAGGTTTCCTGGAACAAGATGTAGGTGCCGATGCCAGCTTCGTGGAGTTTGCGATAATTCTCCACTGTGGTGGCGGCGATATTGACATTGACGCGGCGGATAGCGCCGTTCTTGTGCTTGACGGAGTAAATCGTATGGATGGATTCGAGGATATACTCGATCGGGTTGTTGACGGGGTCTTCGCCGGCTTCGATGGCCAGGCGTTTGTGGCCCATATCCTGCAGGGCGATGACTTCGTCGCGAATCTGTTCCTGGGTGAGTTTTACGCGGGGAATGGTTTTGTTGACCCCGTGATACGGGCAGTAGACGCAGCCGTTGATGCAGTAGTTGGAAAGGTAGAGTGGTGCGAACAGCACAATGCGGTTGCCGTAGAACTGCTTTTTGATATCCTCGGCGAGTTTGAAGATTTCCTCATTTTTCTCGGGAATCTCACAGGCCAGCAGCACCGATGCCTCGCGATGGTTCAGGCCTTTGCATTCCTTGGCCTTGGCGATGATGGCGTCGATGAGCTCGGCGTTGTTTTTGTTCTGGTCAGCGTATTCAAGGGAGGCGAGGATTTCCTCGTGGTCGATGAATTCTGCGGCTTTGCTTGATTTCGGGTTATACACAGTAATGATCCTCCTTCATTTTGACATAGCGGACATTGTCGCCGCGGTCGACGGCCAGCTCACGGCCGACAGATTCAATTCGCTTGGTTAGGCAGACAATGCATTCGGCAGCTTCCTCCCCCGTACAGATCTTGTTATCGTAGAGCTGATATTTTTTCCTGACGCTCTTGGGGGATAGGTTGGGCATGACTACATTGGCCCCGGCAAGGATTCCCTTTTCCCGGCCGCGTGGGTCGATAGTACCTAAGGCAGTCGTAGCTGGCAGCAGTACATCGGGCAGCAGCAGCCGGATGAGACTCAGCAGGAACAGAGTCTCATTCAGGGTGCCTGCTGGCTCCTGGGCAAAGGGCGTTCCCGCTGCAGGGATAAAGGGGCCGATGCCCACCATCTCGGGCTGGAGCTTATGGAGGAAGAGGAGGTCTCGGGCCAAATCCTCCGGCGTCTGCCCTGGCGAGCCGACCATAAAGCCTGCCCCGGTCTGGAAACCGAGTTCCTTTAAGGTATGAAGGCACGCGTAGCGGTTTTCGGCACTCAGCGAAGGCGGGTGGAGCCTGTGGTAGTGCGCTGGTGTTGCGGTTTCATGCCGCAGCAGGTAGCGCTCGGCACCTGCCTGCCGGAATCGTTCATAGCTTTCTCGGCTCTTTTCGCCGATGGACAAGGTGATGGCACAGTCGGGATGATTATGTTTGAGCTGCTGCACCAAACGGCAGATCTTGTCATCGGTGTAGTAGGGATCTTCGCCGCCTTGCAGGACAAAGGTGCGGAATCCCAGCTGGTAGCCGGTGGCGGCACATTGCAGGATCTGCTCATCGGTCAGCCGGTAGCGCTGGACATTTTCGTTGCCCGCGCGGATGCCGCAGTAATAGCAGTTGTTCTGGCAGATATTCGTGAATTCGATAAGGCCGCGGCTGAAAACCTTATTGCCATAATATTGCTGGGTCGTTTCGACAGCCAGGCTGGCAGCATGGGCTTGCAATCCTTCGTCTGGATGGGCAAGCAGCTCGACGAACCCATCGAAGGGGAGGGTATGGTCTTTGGCCAGCTGGTCAAGCAAGTTCTTTCTGTTCATGATCTAGCCTCGGTTGATTGCTGAAGTTGGAGTTTTTTTCATTATAACATGGAAGATATGGAAATAGGACGCCGTACACATACTTATGCACGGCGTCCATATATCAGAGCAGACAAACGGGAAGTTATTCTCTGCCTATACATTCCAGCTAAAACAGTTGAGCCTCTGAATTAGTGAATGGAACATATCTTACGATTAGCTTCATTATAAAAAATATTAATGGACCTGTGCAAGCTCCCCGGGGGGATAAAATATGTATAAATTTTACATGATTAGGGAAATATCCCCCAGGGGGGCTTACGGCAGAGACTGATTACCAGTATGCTAAGGGTATTATGATAAAGAAATATTTATGGACACAAGCAGATAAGAAATATTTGCAGATGGCAATGCCCGCTGCCTGGGAAGGCGTCTTCATGATCCTGCTGAGTTCAGTCGACCTCATCATGGTCGGCGTGCTCGGTACGGCAGCGATTGCGGCTGTCAGCATCTTTACCCAGCCGCGCATGATGCTGCTGACGGTGGCGCGTTCGCTGGCCTCGGCAGTTACTGTGCTTACCGCTGAGCATTTCGGCGGCGGGCGCCGCGAGCAGGCCGCAAGAGTCCTGCGGCAGTCGCTGGGGTTGGGGGCGGCAGTCCTGTTGGTACTGCATCTGCTCTTTGGTGCATATCTGCCGTCGCTGCTGCTCTGGATGGGAGCAGCGCCTGAGTATCTGGCACTGGCTCTTGACTATGGCGGGATTGCGCTGGCGGCGGTCTATGTGACTTCTTTGACGGCCATCCTGCAGGCCATACAGCTGGGCTTTGGGCAGACGGGCACGGTGCTGCGGACGAATCTGCAGGGCAATGTCTTGAATCTCGTGGTCAATGCTCTGCTGATTTTCGGCCTGGGGCCATTTCCTGCACTCGGTGTGCGCGGTGCGGCCATCGGCACGCTTACCGGCACGCTCTACACGCTGGCAGTCGTGGGGTACAGCCTGTGGCGGCAGGGGATCCTGCGCGGCAGTTTCCTGCCGGATGCTGCCTATTTCCGCGAGCTGCTGCCTGTATTTGGCAGCATATTCTCGGAGCAGGGCTTTGAGCGTGCGGGCATGGTAATCTATACGCGCATGGTGGCGGAACTCGGCACGATTCCGTATGCGGTCCATGCAATCTGCATGAATTTCTGTGACTTCTATTACTGCTTTGCCGGTGGCCTTGGCAAGGCCAGTACGGTTATGGCTGGGCATGCCAAGGGGCGGCAGGATTGGGCCGCCTGGCGTGCCAGCCTGCGCACGGGAATCAAGTGGAGCTTGACGTTCTCGCTGGCGGCCTGCCTGCTCACGGTGGTACTCCGTGAGCAGATCTTTGGCCTGTATTCTCAAGAGGCAGCCATGCTGCCCCTTGGCTCGATGGTGCTGGTATTTGTTGCTGTGCTGAGCTTTCCCGAGGCACAGCAGATGGTCTGTGCCGGTATCCTGCGCGGCAGCGGCCGTTCCGCCCAGGTGGCGGTCTATTCCTTTGTCAGCATCGCTGTCCTGCGGCCACTGATTACGGCGTTCCTGCTGTATTCGCTTGGTATGGGCCTGGCAGGTGCTTGGTTGGCTGTGTTCATCGACCAGAGCCTGCGCGCTGCCTGCGCCTCCTTCCTGACCTGGAAATTGGCGCAATATCCCCCCGGGGGGCTTACGCAGCAGTTGGAAAATCGTATATAATGTGAAAAGACAGATTATTACAGGGCAGTACAGCAGAAGTTGTACTGCTTTCTTCTTGTATGTGGTTAGGAGGCAATAGCAGGGATGGATTATGCCCTTAAACGGTTTTTGCAGCTGATTCCCATCTTGCTGGGGATTACCTTTTTGTCGTTTCTGCTCATGTATATGGCTGGCAGTGATGCTGTGACGGAACTCTATACGAACCGTGGCATCGAGGTGGCCCAGGAAGTCATCGATGCGCGGCGCGCAGAGCTCGGCCTTGACCGGCCCTTCTTTGAGCAGTATGTGCACTGGCTCTGGGCACTGCTCCATGGTGATATGGGGGTCAGCTATGTCACTGGCGAAGCGGTGTTTGCGGCCTTCCTGAGCAAATTGCCGGCCACTCTGCTATTGACGCTCTTATCCGTGGTCCTGACGGTGGTCATATCGATTCCCTGCGGGATTGCGGCGGCCGTCCACCGCGATAAGGGGATGGATCTCTTGCTGCGCTTTGGCAGCTTTATCGGCAATGCGATGCCGAATTTCTTCGTGGCGATGCTGCTCATGCAGTTTCTGGGCATCCAGCTCGGCGTGCTGCCGGTCATCTCGAGCGGCATGGATGTGAAGAGTGCCGTGATGCCGACGCTGACACTGGCCATTGCCATGTCAGCAAAATACCTGCGGCAGGTACGCGGAACCGTGCTGGATGAACTCAACAAGGAGTATGTACAGGGGGCTATGGCCCGTGGCATCAGTGACCGCGTCATATTATGGAAGAATGTCATGAAGGCCTCCATGCTGACGATAATGACGCTGCTTGCTCTGTCCATCGGCAGCCTGCTCGGCGGTACGGCTATCATCGAAAGCATATTCATGTGGGATGGGGTCGGCAAGCTGGCTGTCGATGCCATCAATATGCGTGATTACCCAGTGATACAGATGTATGTCATGTGGATGGCTATCATCTATGTCATGATCAATCTGATGACGGATCTCTTGTACCATCGGCTCGATCCGCGCATCCGCATGGGGGGGAGCAGACGATGAGCGATATTACGATACGCGTGCAGGCTGTGCGGCGTGACCATCTCCAGCGCAAACTGCTGGTCTTCGGCGTGCTGGCAGGTTTGCTGATCGTTGCTGCCTTTTTCAGCAGCTCCCTTTGTCCCTATGATCCTTATGAGCAGAACCTGGCCATCGCCAAGGCGGCACCGTCAGCGGAGCATTGGCTCGGGACGGATCGTTATGGCCGCGATATGTTCTCGCGCGTCATTGCGGGGAGTTATACGAGTATCTTCTCGACACTTCTGCTCGTCGGTTTCATCTCAGTGTTTGGCAGTCTGGTGGGCATTCTCTGTGCCTGGTCAGGCCGGTGGATCGATACCATGGTGATGCGTGTGTCCGATATGTTCCTGGCCTTTCCGGGGCTCGTATTTGCCTTGGCCGTGGCGGCTGTGCTGGGCGGTGGTGTCCAGAATGCCATCGTCGCCCTGGCGGCCATCAGCTGGCCGAAGTATGCGCGGCTTGCACGCAGCCAGACGCTGGCCCAGCAGGAGCGTCCCTACATGCAGGCGGCAAAGATGGCTGGCTGCGGGACGCTGCGCATGATCCGCCGTCATCTGGTGCCCAATATTGCCGGACCGATACTGGTGACGGCAATGCTCGACATCGGCACGATGATGATGGAGTTGGCGGGCCTGTCCTTTTTGGGGCTCGGTGCCAAGCCGCCTATCCCTGAGTGGGGCAGCATGATGAGCGATACGCGCAACCTGCTGGCGACACAGCCGTGGGTGACGCTGGCGCCGGGCTTTGCGATATTCTTTTCGGTCATGATCTTCAATCTGCTCGGGGATACGGTCCGTGACTGGCTCGATCCGAAGAACAGGAGGTAATCATGGACGAGATCATTCGCTACGACCATGTAGATGTCAGCTATAATGGCAGCTGCGTGGTTCACGATATAAGCTTTGGCGTGCAGCCGGGGGAGATTCTCGGCATTGCCGGCGAGAGCGGCAGCGGCAAATCGACGTTGCTGCGGGCGGCCATGGGGCTGCTGGGCAGAGACGGTCTCGTCACGCGCGGCGACATCTGGTATCAGGGAAAATCCCTGCCGGATCTGTCGCCGCGGGAGATGCGCGTTGTCTGTGGCGCAGGCATCGGCATGATCTTCCAGTCGGCTGGCAGTTCGTTCTGTGGAATCCGCACCGTGCGGGCGCAGCTCTGGGAGATGATGCAGGCCCATGGCATGACCGATGCGAAACTCTTTGAGGAGCAGGCCTGTGACTTGTTTGCTCGCTTTGGGTTCCAGGAGCCGGAACGGATCCTGGCAAGCTATCCCTTTGAACTGTCGGGAGGCATGCAGCAGCGCGTGGGCGTTGCTGCGGCAATGCTGCTGCGGCCTAAGGTGCTGCTGGCTGACGAGCCGACGTCAGCGCTGGATGTCTCGGTGCAGAAACAGGTCATCGAGGAGATGCTGCTGGCCCGTGAGCTTTTTGGGACGGCCATCCTGCTGGTCACGCACAACCTCGGCGTCATCCGCGTCATGGCGGACAAGATGCTCGTGATGCGTGAGGGGCAGGCTGTGGAGTATGGCAGCACAGACGAGGTCATGGCACGGCCGCAGGCAGAGTATACCCAGAGATTGCTGGCGGCTGTGCCAAGGCTCAGGAGGTGAGAGTTTGGTTCCGGTATTAGAGGTGGAACACCTCAAGAAAGTCTTTGCTGCGGATAATGCGCGGGATCTGCTGGCTGTTGATGATGTGAGCTTTGCTGTCCATGGGGGCGAGAAGGTCGCCATCATCGGCGAGAGCGGTAGTGGCAAGACCACCGTGGCGCGCATGATTGCACGGCTCACCGATGTGACGGCTGGCAGGGTACTGCTTCAAGGCGAGGACATCACGCAGCTGACGGGCCGCAAACTGCGGGAGCAGTACCGTAAGATGCAGCTCGTGTTCCAGTCGCCTGTGGATAGCTTCGACCCGCGCTGCACCCTGGGGGATGGGATTGCCGAGGCGCTGCAGAACTTCGGCTGGCAGCGGCGCGAGGCCTGGCAGGAGACAGAACGCCTGCTGGTATTATGCGGCCTTACGGCGGAGATAGCCGCGCGTTATCCCCATGAGGTCAGCGGCGGTCAATGCCAGCGGGCGGCCATTGCGCGAGCGCTGGCCGTGCAGCCGCAGCTATTGATCCTCGACGAGGCGACATCAGCACTCGATGTGACCGTGCAGGCCGATATCCTGGCCTTGCTCGCACAGCTGCAGCGGGAACTGTCCCTGGCGTATCTGTTCATTTGCCATGATATCGCCCTGGTGCAGGATTTCTGTGACCGCGTGCTGGTCATGCACGCGGGGCGTATCGTCGAGGAGGGCACGCCGGATGCGGTAATTGGCAATCCGCAGCAGGCTTATACGCAAAGGCTTATCGACAGCGTGTTATGATGGCCATTCCCTTTTGAGGAAGGTAGATATAGGAGGATGATGACTATGAAATGGAAAAAACTGGCGGCTTTGGCCGTAAGTGTCAGTCTTTGCATCGGCGCATTTGCCGGCTGTGGCGGCAATCAGGCAGCTAAAGATGCAGGGGGCAAGACGCTGACCATCGGCGATACGACGTTCAACAGCTCGAACGAAGAGCCCGATGTCAATCCGCACAATGCCTATGCTGGCTGGGCCTGCATCCGCTACGGTATTGGTGAGACGCTCATCAAGTATTCGGATAACATGGAAATCCAGCCCTGGCTCGCCACGAAGTGGGAGAATGTCGATCCGCTGACCTGGAAGATCACGCTGCGGGATGATGTGACCTACTCGAGTGGCCGCAAGCTGGATGCTGCCTCGGTCAAGCAGTGCCTTGAGCATCTGGTGGCTGAGAACAAGCGCGCCAAGCAGGATCTCAAGCTTGCTTCAATCGAGGCAAATGGGCAGGAGCTCATCATCAAGACGACTGAGCCCAAACCGGCCCTGCTGAACCATCTGGGTGATCCGTATGCCTGCATCATTGATGTCGAGGCTGGCTTTGACAATGGCATCGTTGCCGGCACGGGCCCGTACATCGTGACTGATATGAAACCGGATGACCATCTGACCCTCAAGAAGAATGAGCATTACTGGGGCGGTACGCCGAAACTCGACAAGCTGACGATCCGCACGATCACGGATGGCAACACGCTGGCCAACGCCCTGCAGTCGGGTGAGGTGCAGGCCGCCTATGGCATGGCGTACGAGAGCTATCCGCTGTTCCGCAATGATAAATACACGATTTCCCAGATCTCGACGTCGCGTTGTTTCTTCGGCAAGATGAACTTCAATCCGGACTCGGTCTGCGCTGATCCTGCGGTCCGCAAGGCAATCTCGATGGGCATCGACAAGGAAAACTTCGTCGCAACGCTATTGGAGGGCAATGGCTTCCCGGCTAATGGCGTGTTCCCCGCAGGGGCTGTCTTTGGTGGCGACAAGGTCAAGGCCGAGAAATACGACCCTGAGGGTGCTAAGGCCGTCCTCGAACAGGCTGGCTGGGTGGACACGGATGGCGATGGCATCCGTGAAAAGAATGGCCGCAAGCTCGTGGTCAAATGGCTGACGTATCCGAGCCGCCAGGAGCTGCCGCTGCTGGCTGAGTCGGCACAGTCCACGCTCAAAGCCATCGGCATTGAGGTCGATGTCAACAATACGGCCGATCACAACCAGCTGCTGAAAGACCCGAAGAACTGGGATGTCTATGCCATGGCCAATGTCCAGGCACCGACTGGTGATCCAGAATATTGGTTCACGGTATTTGCCGTATCGTCGGCCACGAAGAATCAGGGCAAATACCAGAATGCAAGACTCGATGCTCTTGAGACGCAGCTCAGCCGCGAGTTCGATCCGGCCAAGCGCGCAGAACTGGCCCTGCAGATGCAGCAGGTAGTGCTCGATGACCATGCCTTCGTGTTCTGCTCCTTCCTCAAGATGAGCATGATCGCAAAGGCCAATGTCAAGAACTATACCTCACATGCCTGCGATTACTATCAGGTCACGGCTGATCTCGATGTAGAGTGACATCCCCCTAGGGGGCTTACGCTGCCGCTGGTTATCCGCTACAATGATAGCAAAGGGATGATACAGAGGAGGGACACGCCATGCAGGATGCTTTGCAGAACGTGATAGAGAATGAGGACCGGGAGCTCTCGCGAGAAATCGAGGGCTATTGGGATGCGCGCAGCCATGCTTTCAGCCAGACGCGCCTGAAGGAACTGGCCGGGCCGAGTGCTGCTGCCTGGACACAGGTGCTGCAGGCACGACTGCCCCAGGGGCGGCCGTTGCGCATCCTCGATATCGGCACAGGAGCCGGCTTTTTTGCCATCCTGCTTGCGCGGCTCGGGCACCAGGTGACCGGCATCGATATGTCGGCTGATATGCTGCACGAGGCAAAGTGCAACGCACTGGCCGCAGGCATATCGGCAAGATTCCTCAAGATGAACGCGCAGGAGCTCGACTTTGCTGAGGACAGCTTCGATGTGGTGGTGAGCCGCAACCTGACTTGGACACTGCCCGATGCTATGGAGGCCTATCGTCAGTGGCAGCGGGTCTTGAAACCGGGGGGCCTGTTGATGAATTTCGACTCGGATTATGGCCAGGAACGGTTTTCACGCAAGGAAGATCAGGAAAATGTTCACGCCAACATCAGCCAGGATCTGGTGGATGCCTGCAACAAGATCAAGGACGCCGTGCGCATCAGCACCCATCGCCGTCCAGCCTGGGATGTCGGGTTCTTGCAGGAGCTCGGCATGCAGGTAGAGTGGACGGCCGATATCGCACCACAGGTCCATAACGATCCGTCCATGCACTATGACAATGTTCCGTTGTTTGCGATTTACGCGTACAAATAAAAGATAGTATTGATTGCCCCATAAGTCAGAGGTTGCAGCTGGCTTGTGGGGCTTTTTGCTAAATAAATTGCAGTTTGTTTGTTAGTGCGAGATTACAATAAGCTTGCTACAGCTCAGCTTGGGCGAGGGTGGGTGCACTTTTTCTCCGCTCCGCTAAATGACCCGCGCTGGTGTTTAAGTACGTATTTAGTTACATGCGCCGGGCAGGCCGGCGGCGCGCCAATACATCTTAGCGTTCTTGTTTATACCTACCGCGTGCCATCCCTCACTGCGTTCGGGCAATCGCTCCGTCTACGAAGAAAGTGTACCCACCCTCGCCCTCCGTTATGTTGGGATAATCCTGCTCTGTTCCGGCGATAGGCTACGGATTACATCGATGTGCTTGTTACGGGAGAAACGATTCGTACAATCTCAGATTTCCGTTACCAAAGGGGCGAACGGGGTAGTGCTTCTTTC
>FPAX01000021.1 GCA_900116485.1 Selenomonas sp. GACV-9 | reverse complement strand
GGCGATAGGTCACGAATTACATCGATGTGCTTGCTGCGGGAGCAACGGTTCGTGCAAATTCAGACTACCGTTGCCAAAGGGGCGAACGGGGTAGTGCTTCTTTCTGTCTGGAGCGACTGTCCTGCGCAGCAGGACTGGGCCGTAAGCGCATAACCTAGAAAGAACTATGTACGTCGCGACCTGGTGACGGGAGCAGGTAACTAAGTCCGTAGTTCTGGTTGTACGGTCCATTCAGCGGAAACAGAAAAAGTACTACCCCGTGAACCCCGAGCTGCGTACTATCGGGATTCCGTTCCGCACGCACTGACAGACAAACTGCAATTTATTTCTTGCACAACTAAAGGAGGTTCGCCGACGTCTCTTCGTCGGCGAACCTCCTCTTATGGTGTTGGGGCCTATCCAGCCCCATTTATTCTCTTTCGACCTTGTACGCCACCGCATACATCGCAGGCAGTACCAACAGGGTCAGCACCGTTGCCACCAGCAGGCCGCTGGCGATGGCCACGGCCATCGGTCCCCAGAAGGTGCTTACCATGAGCGGCAGCATGCCGAGGATGGCCGCCGCAGCCGTGAGCATGATGGGCCGGAAACGCAGGATGGCCGAATCGATGACGGCATCCCATGGGGTCTCGCCATCAGCCAGATGCTTCTGTATCTGGTCGATCAGGATGACCGAGTTGCGGATGATCATGCCGAACAAGGCCAGGATGCCGAGCTCAGCCACAAAGCCCATGGCGGAATTGGTCAACAGCATGCCCCAGGATACGCCGATGAGCCCCAGTGGTGCCGTAAGCACCGTCAGCAGCATCTGCTTGGCACTGCCGAGCTGGAACATGAGCAGCGTCATGATGATGAAGATCATGATCGGCACAGGTTTCAGCAGGAAGCCCACGCTCTCCTCACTGTCCTCCAGCGCACCAGCTGTCTCGATGCGGCAGCCGAACGGCAAGTCAGCACGCAAGTCCTTCGTTGCCTCATAGGCCTTCTGGGTGGCGTCATTGGCGGTGCCCGCATGGACATCGGCCTGGACCGTGATGGTCGGCATGAGGTTGTACCGCTCGATAAAGCCATCCTCCGCATCATAGGAGATCTTGGCCAGCTGCTCTAACGGCACATAGCCAGCCTGGCCGAGATATATCGGCAGGCTTTTCATCTTCGACAGGTCCTTGCGGTCCTCGCCGGCCAGCCGCAGCGTGATGTCTAGCGTGCGGTCGCCCGCGTAGAACTGCGCTGCCGTCGCACCTGTCACAGCCGTGTAAATCTGCTGGGATACGGACTGGCTGCTGACGCCCAGGGAGCGCAGCTTGTCCTGGTCGAGCTCTAAGTGCATGACCTTGCTCTTGTCCCCCCAGCTCATGTTGACGTTATAGTTGTTCGGGTCCTTGGCGACGATATCGGCCACCTGACGGGCAAGCTCCTTGGTCTGCTCCGTCGAATAGCCTGTCACCCGCAGCATGACCGGATAGTCAGCTGGCGGGCCGGTCTGGATGAACTGCAGCTTGGCCCGGACGTCGGAAAACTCTTCGTTGAAGGCCTGGTTGAGCTCAGCCGTCAGTTTCTCCCGCGCCGCAGTGTCTTTAGCCACCAGCACGAACTGGGCGGCGTTATCCCTGTCGGCTTTCGGGTCGATTGTCAGCACGAAGCGCGGAGCATAGCGGCCGACATAGTACGAGTAGTTGGCCAGCATATCCTGCCGCTCCTGCAGCCAGGAGGACATGCGGTCGCAGACCTCCTGCGTCGCCGCCATAGACGAGCCTTCGGGCAGCTTGAGCTCCACAAGCACCTCAGGTCTTGTCGAGGTGGGGAAGAATTCCTGCTTGATGAACTTCATCATGCCCACGGACACCAGGAACAGGACGACAGTTGCCACCAGTACCAGCTTGCGATGGTCGAGGAACCAGACCAGCACCTCGCGGAACCAGGTGTAGAAACGGCTCTGATAGGGATCGATCTTGCCATCCTCATCCTTCTTGACTTCGACGCGGATCAGATGATAGCCGAACAGCGGCGCCACCATGACCGAGACGATCCAGGAGAGCACCAGCGCCGTGCCGATGACCGGGAACAGCGCCTTGCAGAACTCACTGGCCATGCCCTGGGAAAAAGCCACTGGGATAAAACCTGCACAGGTGATCAGCGTACCTGTGAGCATCGGCTTGGCCGTAGCGCGGAACGCATAGCAAGCCGCATCGAAGCGGTTGAGCCCCAGCTCGAGCTTGACGCTCATCATCTCGACGGCGATGATCGCATCATCGACCAGCAGGCCCAGGGCAATGATCAGAGCACCAAGGGATACCTTGTGCAGGTCGATGCCGAACATATACATGATGCAGAACACGCCGCAGAGTACCAGCGGGATGCAGCCAGCAACCACCATGCCAGTGCGCACGCCCAGCGACAGGAAGCTGACTGCCAGGACGATGACGATGGCCTCGACAAGGGTCTTGACGAAGTCGTGGATCGAGTTATCGACGACCTTCGGCTGGTCAGATACCTGATGGACCTCCAGGCCCACCGGCACCTCCTGCTGGACCTTGCTGATTTCCTTGCGGAGGTTCTCGCCGAGCTGCAGGATGTTGCCGCCATCCTCCATCGATACAGCGATACCGATGGCCGGCTCGCCGTTGAAGAACATCTTCGGCTTGGCCGGATCGGCCGTCTTGCGCTCAACCTTGGCGATATCCCCGAGGCGGAACACCTTGCCATTGGCATTTATCGGCATCTCCCGGATTGCATCGACATCATCGAACACGCCGCTGACGCGCAGATAGACATTGTTGGAGTCCGTCTCGACTTCGCCCGAAGCCGTCATCTCGTTCTGGGTCTTCAGGGCATTGGCGATCACCTGGGGACTTACGCCGAGCTCGGCCAGCTTATCGCGCTGCAGCTCGACATAGACCTTCTCGGGCTGCTCGCCGATAAGCTCGACCTTCTGGACATTCGGCACACCCAGGAGCATCCGGCGCGTCTTCTCAGCGTACTGGCGCATCTCCTCATAGCTGTAGCCATCGCCCGTCACCGCATAGACCGAGCCATAGACATCATCGAAGCGGTCGTTGTAGTAGGGGCCGTATACACCTTCCGGCAGCTCCTTCTTGACATCCTCGCCGAAGTTATGGACATCGCGCCAGATGGGCCGGATCTGTTCCTTAGGTACCTCTGCTTTCAGCGTCACATAGATGACGGTCTGCCCTTCCCGGGTCTCGCTGGTCACATGGTCAAGCCCCGGGATATCCTGGAACTTCTTCTCGAGTTTGTCCGTGACCTGTTCCTGCATCTGCTCTGCCGTAGCGCCCGGCCAGGCAGCTGTGATGACCATCTGACGGATCGTGAACTGGGGGTCCTCCATGCGGCCGAGCTGGAAGTAGGCAAACAAGCCGCCGATGGCCGTCATGATGATGAAATACCAGACCAGTGCCCGGTGTTTCAACGATATTTCCGTAAGATTCGTCATGAGTCCGCCTCCGTCCGAACGGCCTGCCCTTCACGGAGCTTGTGCACACCGGCCGTGACCACGAAATCCGTGGCCTCCAGGCCGTGTACGAGGACCTGATTATCGCCGAAGCTCTCGACGGAAACCGCTTTGAGGCTGACCGTATGATCAGGTCCGACCACCCAGACCTGCGGCGTGTCGCCATCCTGGTAGATAGCCGACAGCGGCAGCAGGGCCGTACCGGCACTGCCAGCCTCAGCATCAGCCAGCTTCGGTGCAAAGGATACATTGGCCGTCATGCCAAGCTGCATGCCTGCTGGCGGCTCAGGAACCGATACGCGCACCTTATAGGTGCGGGCTGCACTGTCAGCCATCGGCGCGATTTCGCGCACCACGCCATCGGCCTTGTCGCTGAGGGCCCAGAAGCTTACCGTCACCGGCGTGCCCACCGACATCTCGGCGACCTTGTTCTCGGGGACGTTGATCTCGATTTCGAGCTCATTCGTCTGCACGAGCGTCAGCACAGTCTGACCGGCGGCCACGACCTGGCCTTCCTCGGCTGCGATCGCGGATACCACACCGTTGGCACCTGCCGTCAGATTCGTATAGCCCATGGCATTATGGCCCTGGGCCGCCTGGGCCAGCGCATTCTGATACGCAGCAAAGGCCGCATCATAGTTAGCCTGGTACTGGTCGAGGGTAGCTGCTGCCACGGCGTTTTCCTGATACAGCTGGCTGTAGCGGGAAAGGTTGCGCTGGGCGAGCTCCAGCTGAGCTCTGGCCTGAGCGACCTGGGCATCGCCCTGGTTCGACTTCTGCACGACATCGCGGCCGTCAATCGTCATGAGCACATCGCCAGCCCGCACCGAGGAGCCCACCTGCACATTGCGGCTGATGATCTGGCCCCCCACCTGGAACGACATATTGGTCTCATAGCGGCCGCGCACAGTGCCTGCATAGGAACTGTTATCGGCCAGCTTACCAGCTCCCACCTGCTGCGTCTTGACCAGCGGCGCCTTGTCCGCGGCCTTGTCCTTGCTGCCGCAGCCCGCAAACAGCATGGTCAGCATCGCCAGCAGGCAGGCCAGTGCGCTCAGCTTATAGCTTTTCATGCACTTCGCCTCCCGTAGGCAGCTTCTTGGCCAGCTCCACGATATTTGCCTCGCAGGCACGTGTCACGAGCTCATTGAAGCCGTTGAACAGCGTATGGATCTCATTGGAATTCATATCCTTGACCAGATAATCAATCCAGCCCTGGATGATGTTGCGCAGGAACTGATGCTGCTCCTTGCCGTACTCAGTCAGGAAGATATGCTTGACGCGGCGGTCGGCTGGATCCACCTCGCGGTAGATGAAGCCCTTGCCCTCCAGCAGGTTGACCGTCCGCGTGACCACAGCCTTGTCCAGGTACAGCATGCTTGCCAACTCATCCTGCTTGGCTCCTTCATGATCGAAGATACGGATCAGCATGATGTATTCGGAAAAGGTAAGATTCAGTTTCTGGCAGGCTTCCACTACAAATAATTGGGATCGGCGATGCAAGATGGAAAACCATCGCCCTACGTTCACATAATCATCCATAATCGTATTCCTCCCACTACTCTGTATTTATAATAAGGTTTGCAATGTTGTTGACTTTATCAAATAATTTTACTAGAGACACAGGAAAATGTCAATATTTCACGCTATTGTCATACAATTCCTGCCAGCTGCTTTCAGCTGATTTTCGGCAGCTGCCCGTATAATATAATGGTTGTTAATCCGCCCTTAATATAGATATACTTGCTAGATATATTAAGATTTGCTAAACTTAAGGTTCAAGAGAATACGCATTTAGGAGGTACCTGCAAATACAATGAATCAGAAAGAAATCCGTTTTTCCGTCTTGGCACTCGTCATCCTGCTGCTTGCTGGCAATGCCTGGCTGGCCATCACGGATCCGGTTGAATCAAACTATGCGTTGACCGCGCGCGAGATGCTCGAGGCCGGCGACTATATCTCACCGCGCATCTACGGCAACTACTGGTACGATAAGCCGATCTTCTTCTACTGGGAACTCATCCTCGCCTTCAAGATGTTCGGCGTCAACGAGTTCGCTGCCCGTTTCTTCCCGGCAGTCTTCGCCTTCCTCAACGTCGGCCTTGTCTACTGGTTCGCCAGGAAGCTCTATGGCGCGAAAACCGCTGCCTGCTCGGCACTCGTTTTCGCCACGACCACGGGCTTCTTCTACCTGTCGCGTGCCGTCATCACCGACATGGCCTTTGTCTTTTTCTTCAACGCCGTGCTGGTCACGTTCTATCTGGCCTATAGCAGCGGCAACCGCCGCCTCTATCTGGGCTCGTTCTTCTTTGCGGGCCTAGCCACGCTGACCAAAGGCCCGATCGGCATCCTGATGCCGGGGCTCATCCTGCTGATCTTCCTCTGCATCCGCAAGCGTCCGGGCGAGCTATTACGCATGATGTGGCTGCCAGGGCTTGCCATCTTCTGTGCCGTCGGCGGCTACTGGTACTACCAGATGTACCAGCTGCATGGCCAGGACTTCATCCTGAACTTCTTCGGCGTGCATAACTTCCTGCGCGCTACGGTGGCTGAGCATAGCCGCGACGACGTCTGGTACTACTACACGATGATTTTCCTGCTCGGGTTCTGCCCTTGGTCCTTCATCATGCTCTACCAGATCAAGAAACGCTGGCAGGATCTGCGGGAGAAAATCCGCAGCCGCAACATCAGCGAGAGCACGATCTTCCTGCTGCTCTGGGCCTTCATGGTCAATTTCCTGTTCCAGATGATGGCTACCAAGTACCTGACCTACACCCAGCCATCCTTCCTGCCGCTGGCCATCCTTGCCGGCCTCCTGCTCACAGAGCGCCTCGCCATGGTCAAGAAGGTTGCACTTGGCGCCTGGGTGCTCTATATGATCCTGACCTTTGTCGGCGCCATGCCACTCTGCGATCAACGCTCCGGCCGTCAGACGGCCGAGGCCCTCAGGGAACTCAATCCTGAGCATCACCTCGTCGTAAACTTCGGCGACTATCAGACCTCAGCCGTCTTCTACTACCACGAGAACATCGCTGACCTGGGCTGGCGCGCCGATATCGAGAAGGCCAAGCCCGGCGAGATCAGCTGGAACGCCAAGAACGTCATGCCGTTCATGGCCTATGAAGACCTGCCGGTTGGCGAGCCCATAATCGTCACGGTCCAGAATGACCGCGCCGACAACCTCAAGAAGACTTTACCGCGCGCGCAGCTGCGCACGCTGCGCACCCTCGACGCCTACAGTATCGTCGAGATGATCATCCCCGACGAAGCAGCCAAACAGAAAGGAAGCAATGACAAATGATGAGAGGCAGCAGTTTGTCTATCGTAGTGCCCGTATATAATGAATCGGACAACCTGCGTTATTTCTATGAAGCAATCTGCCAGGAAATGGCAAAGCTCGATTATGACTGGGAGCTCATCTTTGTCAACGACGGCTCCACCGACAACAGCAAGGAAATCCTGCTGGAACTCGAGAAAGAAGACAGTCATGTCCAGCCGATCTTCCTGGCCAAGAATTCTGGCCATCAGCTGGCGCTGACCTGCGGCCTTGACCACGCCGATGGCGATGCCGTCATCACGATGGATGGCGATATGCAGCATCCGCCGGCGCTGATACCGACACTCCTAGACTACTGGAATCAGGGCTATGACATCGTCCAGACCATCCGCGAGGCCACCGAGGACGCCTCCTGGCTCAAGAAATTGACCTCCGCCGGATACTACAAATTGCTCAATATCATTTCCGAGGTTCCGGTCCAGCCGGGCGGCTCTGACTTCCGCTTGATGGATCATCAGGCCGTCGTTGCCTTCCGCCACTACCGCGAGCATGCCCGCTTTATCCGCGGCATCGTCGGTGCCATGGGATTCAACCAGATCCAGGTGCACTTCACAGCGCCGCCGCGCTATGCGGGAGTCTCGAAGTTCTCGCCGAAGAAGATGCTGCGGCTGGCCGTCGACGGTGTCTTCACCTGCTCGACCTTCCCGCTGCGCATCGGCCTCTACGCCGGCATGGTCACCATGTTTGCCAGTTTCCTGCTCTTCCTGCACGTGCTCTATGAGACCTTCGTCCAGGAAGACACCGTCGCCGGCTGGCCGACCATCATGGCCTGCATCCTGTTCTTCGGCGGCATGCAGCTCTTGGTGCTCGGCCTTATCGGCGAGTACCTCGGACGCACCTATGAAGAGACGAAACGCCGGCCGCTCTATCTGTTAGAGCGCGGCAAACCATGTGATATGAAAGCACATTCGACCACAATCAAGGAGGAGAAGCTATGACTTGCCCACGAGTCGGACATATCAATTTCCTGAACGTCCTGCCACTCACCTGGAGCTATGCACACGGCGCCGATCAGGGACTCACGATTACGCGTGGCGTACCGGCAGTTCTCAACAACGATATCGTCAATCATCGGCTCGATGTCAGCAATGTCTCCTCCATCATCTATGCCCGCGACAGCGAGGAGCTCGTCGTCCTGCCGGACGTCTGCGTGAGCACCGATGGCGACGTGCAGAGCATCCTGCTCGTCTCGCGCAAGCCGATTGACGACCTCCGCGATGACAAGATCATCCTGACGGCCAAATCGGCCACCTCCCACTGCCTGCTCAAGATCATCCTGCGCGGTGCCTATGGAGCTATCCCCAATTACTACGTGCGCCATATCACGCCTGAGGATCCGATCCCTGAGGACGCGACGGCATCGCTGCTGATCGGCGACGATGCCCTCTGGCTCTACCATCATCAGCAGCCAGACCTCTACTACTACGACCTCGGCAGCGAATGGAAGAAGATGACCGGCAAGAAGATGGTCTACGCCCTCTGGGTGGCCAATCAGGAATTTGCCGAGCAGAATCCCGCGATGCTCCAGCTCGTCTACGACCGCATCCACCACGCATTCCAGCATGGCCTTGAGCACAAGCGCGAGGCCATCGAGTCGGTTCTCGCCACCAAGCCGTTCACCTATGAGCAGCTCGACGATTACCTCGGCCCCACCATCCGCTGGAATCTCACGGAGGAATACATCGACGGCCTGCGCACCTTCTATGACCTTGCGCACCAGATGAACCTCATCGAGCATATCCCTGAAATAAAGCTGGCCAACGTCCGCCGCTGATCAGAAGAATAACATGAAACGGAGGCTGTTGCACGCAAATCAGCGCGCAACAGCCTCCGTTCATTTAAGTGGTAAATCATCAAAAAGGAAACAGCGGATAGGCCAGGACGCTGCCATAGAACAGCTGACGGCCCAAAAGCTCACCCAGGACAACCAGGACCAATATCATCAGCAGGTTCCTGCCCGCTGGCTGCTGGGTCAGCTTATACAGCAGTGCCGCCGGAAGCAGCTGGCCAATCAGGCAGCGCAGCGCCAGCCAGCCGGCAGGCATCGCGAGATTGGCGCTCTGCTGGGAGGCATAAAGCACACTGACGATAAAACCTGCGATAAGCGCAAAACTCGTAAGCTTCAAGGCTGCCTGGCAGATCGTGCCTTCCTGCTCATGCACGATGTAACTGACCAACAACGGGCCTGCCGACAGCGCCGTCAAGGCGAAGAACAAGAGCGGATACGGGCTGTTCCAGGCTGGTCTTGCTGGCAGAGTATAGACCATGGCCGTAACCACGATCCCTACTACACCAAAGACAACGCCCAGCAGCCCTGCAAGGCTCCGGAAACTCTTCAGCTGCGGCAGCGCATACAGGAAAGCCAAGCCTAAGAAACCGCTCATGACGAAGATCTCGCGGCTGAGCCAGGAATGCTCCAGCCCCAACAGCGCCCGCCAACCGCCAACAGGATCTCCCAGGTGGGTGGACGCACCGCCCATGGCAAGTGCCATCAGCACCACCACGATCACAGCGATACGGTCAGCCGCCATCTCCTGGATATGGTCGTTCTTTCTCAGCAGGTACAACACCACAAAAGCTCCCACTGCCATCTGGGATAACGTAGTGAAAAATACCAGCGGCAATTCACTGAAATCAGTCATCATTTATCCCTCCAATCCTGTTTCTGCTCCAACGGCAGAATAAAGCGGGTAGACGGCTGCGTCATATCTCTTGGCGGCAATCCGGCAAGATTATCCGCATACTGGGCATTAGCCGGATCGTTGAGGTCGATGACCCGGATAGCTCCCATAGGGCAGCTGGCCACGCAGACAGGTTCCTCACCCTGCGCCATACGGTCAGCACACATTTCGCACTTCGTTACCTTGCCCAGCTCCTTGTCATAGCAGGGCACATTATAGGGACAAGCCATCGTGCAGAGCTTGCAGCCAATGCAGCGGTCATTGTCATGCCGCACCAAACCGTTTTCATCTTTCCGGTAGGCGCTGGCCGGGCAGGCCTTCAGGCAGGCAGGGTCGTCACAGTGATTGCACGCCAGCGATACTGGTGCCCGCAAGGGCTGAGCCAGATCCTTTTCCTGCATATAGTAGACCTTGCGCCAATGGACGGAAGCCTCCTGCTGATAGAAATTCTTGCAGGCATTCTCGCAGGCATTGCAGCCAATGCACAGGCTGGTATCCACCAAAAAGGCATATCTTTTTGCCATACCTCTCACTCCTCTCATGCTTTGGCCATGGCCACGAAATTATCATGGAACGCGATGCCCGGTGCTCCGGTAGCCTTCTTGCCCATATCGGCCGGCATTGATTTCAGCGTATTGTTCACATTGAAGTCCTTATCCTTCAGCCACATCTCGTAAACCACCAAAGTATCCGGGGCGGTGCCTTTCGTCAGCTTCGCTTGGAGCTTTATCTCCCCCTGCTCATTGTAGAGCCGCACCATATCGCCATGCTTGATACTGTATTTTTCTGCCGTGGCAGGATTCATCTCTACTGCCGGTTCTCCATTGATATCCATCATCCAGTCAAGATTCTGGAACTGGGAGTTGATGGAGAGCTTCCAATGCGGTGACATCAAGCGCAGCGGATATTTTTCCGGCGTGGCCATCTCTTCGGTCCAGACTGGCAGCAGTTCATGGCCTTCGCTGACAGCAGTTTCCGAAGCGAATTCGTATTTGCCCGAAGGAGTCTTGAACTTGCCATCCTGCCAGCCAATGAGGCCAGTCACCGCCTTGCGCGGGCCCTGCTTCAATTCGTCCCAGCGGCTGAGCCCGAACTGTTTCAGGAAGTCCGGCGTGAACTCGGCGGCCACCCAATCCTCCAGTTTGCCCGAAGTCGGGAAGGTGCAGCTGCCCGGTTCCAGTTCATTGAGCTTAGCTGAGAGGCCCATGGCAATCTCCAGATCGCTCTTGGCCTCATACTGCGGCTCGATAGCCGGCTCGTTGAGCGCCACCCAGTAATGCCAATAGGACACATTGAGCCCCCAGGTCTCAAAGGCAGTGGTCACCGGCAGCACGATATCACTCATTTCCACCGTAGGATTCATGAAGAGATCTGCCGTCACCACCAGGTCCATAGCCTCATAAGCTTTGCGCAGCTTCTGGGGTTCAGCCGCCTGGGTCAGCGGACTGCGGCAGGCAATCCAGAGCATCTTGATGGGCGGGTCATTGGCAGCGAGGATTTCCTGGGCCGAATCGTTGATGTTGATGATCCGGTCTTTTTCCGTGGTCGTACCTGCCGGGGCTTTCATGCCCATGACATTGTACTTGACGCCCCAGGTCTGCAGCTGCGCATACTGCGCACCGCCGCCCGATTTGCCGATATTGCCCGTCATGGCAGCCAGCGCATCGATGCTGCGGACGTTCTGGCCGCCGTTGGCATGGCGCTGCATGCCATAGCCGATCCAGATGCTGGCCGGTTTAGCCGTCCCGTATTCCTTTGCCAGCTGCTCGATGATCTCTTTCTTGACGCCGGTCTTCTCGGCCACCCACTCCAGGGTGATCTTTTCCTTCACATACTGGAAGAACTCCTCATACCCCTTGGCATTGGCCGCCAGCCAGCCGTAATCGACCAGATTATTATCGAGCAGGTACTTGGCAATTCCCAGGGCCAAAGCGCCGTCCGTACTCGGCTTGATCTGGATATACCAGTCCGCCTTGGACGCCGTCTGGGTCTGGATCGGGTCGATGACCACGATCTTGCAGCCACGCTTTTTCGCCTCCATGACGAGGTGCATGGAATGGACCGAGCACCAGGATGGATTCGCGCCCCAGATGATCATGTACTTGCTGTTTACCATATCTTCAGGGTCGTTGTTCCAGATCGTGCCAAAGTCAAAGGTCTGGGCATCGATACCTGCCGGCCAGCAGGGAGTACCCGTAGCCCGCGTAGTATGACCAATGCTCGACATCATGCCTTCGACGCAATAATTGAGCAGATTGAAGTTGCCCGAGTATTTGTCCAGGCAGATAGGCAGGGTATTGCCATATTCCTTCTTGATGGCCAGGATCTTCTTGGCGATGATGTCAAAAGCCTCGTCCCAGCTGATACGCTCCCACTTACCGCTGCCCCGCTTGGTCTGCTTCATCGGGTACTTGATGCGGTCAGGACTGTAGACGCTGCGGGTATAGGAAAATCCCTTGGCACAGAGACGTCCCCGCGTATAGGTATTGGCCTTGTTGCCCTCCACACGCTTCAGGACACCATCTTCCACCGTCGACAGGATGGAACAAGTGTCGTAACAATTCCGCGGGCAAGCGCTATGGAAAACCTTCGCATCCCCTTTGGCACCAGCTTCCTTCGCCTTGAACGGGGAACTGCCAAGATCCAGCAAGGATCCCAGTCCCAAGGCCGCCGTAGCAGCCAGACCACCTTTGATGAAGGTCCGGCGGCCAAATGCTTTCGTGTCAAATCTCATGACTTACTGCCTCCTCTTCCCTTTTCATGAATCTATCCATCACATGAGCCATTTCCCGGCAAAACGGCGCGCAGCTATGTTCTGTCACCGCCTGCAAATGGTCAAAGATCCACAATAACAAATGTTCCCGCAGGAATCGCTGATAATGCCAGGCAGCCAGAGGCCCCTGCTCCTGATCAGCATATCGCTCCATAGCGGTCAGCAGCGCGGCTGCAAAGCAGAACTCAAACTGGGCATGGTCATCGGGAATCCTGCCCTGTTCCTTCAATTCGATTCCTGCCGCTTCATAAGCAGCCCGCACTGCCAGCGTTTCTGCCTGCATGGGCAGATGCGCATCATTGCGATAACAGGATTCCAGCGGCGGCGCCAAAAGCTTCTGCGGCCCCACAAAGAGCCGGTTGTAATCATGCTCGTCCTCTTTTGCCAGGCAGGGCAAAGAGACCTCCTGCCCCTGCAGTTCTCCCAGCAGCGTTGCTGCCTCCCGGCCTGCTGCTAAATCGCCAGCATAAAACGCTGCCAATCGCTGATAGACAGCAGCCCGCCTGCCAGCTTCACGAAATAGATCCATGCGTGTCACCGCCCTTTCTGCTATCACTATTTGCCATTATTATAATATATATAAGTAACGCTTATATTGTATGATCTTACAGGTTTTCCTGCTTTGCTTATAAAAAAATACAACAGCCGGAAACCATCTATCCCGAATAAAATCCAAACCATTTGTGTTATAATGGCATCGTATACTTATTGATGAAAGGTGGCTAAAACCATGGCCAAGCGCGAAATCGACCTGAACCGCTGCCTGTTTCACTATACCAATGTAACCTGCAACCGCTGCGAAACCATTTGCCCCCAGCAGGCGATAAAAGACCGGCAAATCGACGCGGATAAGTGCGATAACTGTGGCTTATGTACGGCCATCTGCCCCACGGGCGCCATTTATAGTGACACCGACTACGACAGCTGTCTGACTGCTGTGCAGAATCTGGAGCCCCAGGTGCTGATGTGCCAGAAGACTGCTCCGGGCAGCATGCCCTGTCTCGGTGCACTGAACCGCCGCCTGCTCTGGGCACTGGCCAGCCAAAGGCCACTAGCCCTCGCGACTTCCCATTGCGCTAGCTGTAATCCCGCAGTTGCTGCGTGGCTGGAGCAGGAGATTGCCGCCTGTAATGCAGCCCTGCAAGAAGCTGGCAAAGCGCCGCTGAAACTGGTCCGAATCAAGGGCACACCGGCCCCCGCTTCCCCGGTACCCCGCCGCTCCTTCTTCCGCTCCCTCTTCACTGCCGCCAAAGAAAGCGCCAACGAGATTGCCGCCGCCCAGGTAGAGCGGCAATACGCCTTCGATCCAGTCATCTGGCTTGCCAAACAAGATCCTGCGGTAAAACCGGCCACGCTATTTCCTGGCCTCTCCCTAAAGGCCGCTTGCAACAGCTGCGGCCTCTGCACCATGCTCTGCCCGGAAAAAGCGCTCAAGCTGACAACAGCAGCGGGCAGCCCCCCGGCCAGCCTGCAGTTTTCTCCCAGCAAGTGCACCGCCTGTGGCCTCTGCGTCGGCAACTGCCCCCGGGATGTCCTGGAGCTATTGCCAGCATTCCAAGGGATAACAGACTTCCCGCTAGATGGCCCGCCACCGTCCTCCGGCTCCTCCTGCCAGGGGTTCACCCTCTCCCGCGGCTAAGATTGTTCATCATGATAAAAACCGGAGCTATCTGCTGATAGCTCCGGTTTTTACTTCCCTTGCGGGTATTCATTTCATGCGGATAACACCTGGCTGGATGATCTTCCACTGGTCATTGCGCTTCTGGAACTTGGCCGGCAGGCGGACCTGCACATCGTGGAACTCCCCTTGCTCATAGTTAGAGGCAAAGGTCTCCTTCATGCCGCCTTCCGTATGCAGCTTCTGATCATAGGGATGCAGCGGATTGGGCACGACGATATAGGCCCCTACCGCCTCAGGCACCGGCCAGGCCCAATAGGTGCTCTGCGCAACATCAGCAGCCGCAGCAAACTTCGGCATGATCTGGCCATTCTCCTGGGCAGCATGATCGATGCAGATGAAAGGCTCCAGTGCATTGGCCTGCACAAAGGTCTCACAGGCCTGCTGCGCCTTCGGCACATCCATGCTGGCAGCCAGATTATTATAGTCGACGAGAAAAGCATGCCATACCTCATGCTGCGTCTCCGCCAGCTCAGCCTCCTTCTCCAGCGCCTGCTCGGCGGACTTGGCCTCCTGCTGAGCCTGCAGGGCTGCTTCCTCAGCCGACAGCCGCGATTTCAGCACCTTGATGTCCTGTTTGAGCGAGGCGACCTCCTTCTCCAAGTCGGCAATCTTGTTGAACTGGCTGCGGCCGCTGATGATGACAGACCAGTTATACGCCACACCCACGAGCGACACGACGCTCAGCACGCCAATCAATACGATCAATACACCGGCTACAAGCGGTGGAAATAACTCCATAACTGCTGCATTCCTTTCTGCTAATCACATTCACTGTTTGCCATTCAGGCGATCCGCCAGTTCCAGGATGTTCCGGATACGCTTAGCCTCGGTGGCCGTCAACATGCGGTCATCATTGGAGCCGCCCTCAACGCCTGGCATCGTTATCTTGGCCGCCAGGACATCGGCAATCTCGCGCATGGCCTTGCCCGTCTCAGCATCCACCGGCTGATCGCACCACTCCATGATGCCGGTAGACGTCTGGGTCGTCGTCACCGGCGCCTGGGCCCGGATATGGAAGATCTCATCCTCAGTAGGCTGCAGGTCTACGCCTTGGAAGCCCATCGGCCGGCCGCCGCGATGACGCAGGATCACATGCATGACCGCCACGCCGTCTGCGCCGCGCACCAGATACGGCTGGAAGAAGATCCCATCCTCCGTCGGATCTTCATAGCGGTAATAGGTAGAACCATCTGCCTCCTTGGTGACCTTCATATCAGCGGTGAGCCCGCGGATGACCTGATCAGGCTCCTCCGCCCGGCCCATGCGCTTATCGAGCAGCTCCTGCTTCTTGCGCGCCTTTTCACGCGCGGCAGCTTCCTTGGCCTCTTTTTCCTGCAGGGCCGCCTGTTTGACCGCCTCCTGCTTATCCTTTTCCGCCTGCACGATTTCCCGTGTCTGGCTGTAATGGATAGCCATCAAAGCCCCGGCACCGCCCGCTACGGCAATTACCAGCAAGGCAACAATCACATATTTGATTTTCCCCATAGTCAGGCTCCTTTCCCATAAGCCCACTTACACTCTTCTCTTCTTTATATACGACAAAAAGGGGGGCAGTTCCTGCATTCCCCCCCGAAAATCACATCTCATGCCGGCAGCGTGCGAAAGCCGCTGGCCTTGTGCAAACGGTTCATGATGGCAAGGCCCAGCCCCTCATCAGTAGTTCCCTCGCCGAGCAGTACATCGGCCGGCTTGTCATCAAAGCTGCGCAGGGCCTCATAGATATTGGCCGCAATGGCAGGCAACTGCTGCTGATGACCATAATCAGCCATAAGCTCTGCTGGCACAATGTCGCTAAGCTCCTGCAGGACCTCATGGCTGGCGATGACCCCGACCGTATGGCCCTGAGCCTGCAAGCGCTCGATCTCCCGCCGGAAGGCCCGCGCCATGCGCGTCGGCATCCCCTCGATCAAGGTCAGCGGCGCCTTCGGTGCATAATGTGTGTACTTCATGCCCGGCGCCTTGGGCACGACCTTAGCACCGACAAGGGCCGGGTCAAGATTGACATGATCTTCCCCCAGGAGCTCTGTCAGCATCTCCCGCGTCACGGCACCGGGACGGAGGATCACAGCCTTGTCGCCCGTGCAGTCGACGATTGTCGACTCAACGCCAAAGCGGCAGGGGCCGCCGTCGAGGATCAGCGGGATGCGCCCCGCCATATCCCCGGCCACAGCCTCAGCCGTCGTCGGGCTCGGGCGCCCCGATATGTTGGCGGACGGTGCGGCTATCGGCACGCCGGCTGCCTTTATCATGGCCCGCGCCACATCGTCCTCAGGCATGCGGATGCCCACCGTATCGAGGCCGCCCGTGATACGGTCGGGCACGATGCTGCGGCGCCGCAGGATCAAGGTGATGGGTCCTGGGCAGAAGGCCGCCATAAGCTTTTCGGCTAAGGCGGGAACCTTTGCCGCCACCTGGTCGACCATCGAGCGGTTCGCCACATGCAGGATCAGCGGATTGTCTGAGGGACGTCCCTTGGCATCGTAAATCCTTGCACAGGCCTCACCATCAAGGCCATTGGCCCCCAGCCCGTAGACCGTCTCCGTCGGAAACGCCACGAGCCCGCCCTGCCGCAGGATCTCGCCTGCGTGCTGCAGCTCATCACGCTGAGCCTTCACATCATCTATCTTGACTATCTTCGTATCCAAAATGCTTCATCTCTCTTTTTTCCATGCCACGACCACCCGGTCGATGCCTGCGTAATCCTTGATGATCTCTGTCCTCGCGATCAGCGGATTTGCCACCGCCAGGGCCGCTACGTCTTGAGCCTGATGGATGCCGACCTCAAAGGCCATGAAGCCGCCCTCCTCCAGCAGCGCCGGTGCCTCGTCGCAGAGGCGCCGGTAAAAATCAAGCCCATCCTTGCCGCCTGCCAGCGCCGTCATCGGCTCCTTGCAGCGGACTTCCGGCGCCAGGCCCGGGATATCCGCCTCGGGAATATACGGCGGATTGGAGAGGATTGCCGCATACTTGTTTTCCTTGATTGGGGCCAGCAGATCGCCTGTATGGAAGGCGATGCGGTCCGTGAGCCCTAGGGAGTCGGCGTTTTCCTCGGCAACAGCGCGCGCCGCCGAACTGATATCGACAGTATCCGCTGTAGATCCCGGCGTGAAGTTCAGCACCGACAGGCAGATGGCCCCTGTCCCCGTGCCGATATCGGCAAAGCGCAGGGAATCTTTTTCCATGCCCTTCAGCCGCTCGACTGCCGCCTGCACGAGGATCTCCGTGTCCGGGCGCGGAACCAGCGTATCAGGCGTCACCTTGAAGGTCAGCCCCATGAACTCCTTCTTGCCAAGGATGTAAGCCACTGGCACATGGTTCACGCGCTGTTTCACCATCTCCCGATAGGCGGCCAGTTCTTCAGCCTGCAACGGCTCATCGAAATGCACATAGAGATAGATGCGCTGCTTATCGAGCAGATGGGAAAGCAGTACCTCCGCATCAAGGCGCGGAGATTCCACGCCCTTCTGCTCAAAGTACTGCTCTGTCCATTTGAGTATCCTGCCGATGGTCCATATCTGATTGCTGTCTGCCATTACTTCACCTGTTTCAGCCGCTCAGCCTGGTCAGCCGTGATGAGCGCATTCAGGATCTCATCAAGGTCGCCGCCGAGCACGGCATCGATCTTATGCAGGGTCAAGCCGATGCGATGGTCGGTCACACGGCCCTGCGGGAAATTATACGTGCGGATGCGCTCGCTGCGGTCGCCCGAGCCTACCTGGCTGCGGCGGTCTGCCGCCACGGCATCCTCCTGCTGCTGGCGCGCCTGGTCAAGGATGCGCGCGCGCAGCACCTTCATCGCCTTCTCCTTGTTCTTGAGCTGGGATTTCTCGTCCTGGCACTGCACGACGATGCCCGTCGGCAGATGCGTGATGCGGATGGCCGTCTCCGTACGGTTTACGTACTGGCCGCCCGCTCCCGAGGCACAGTAGGTATCGATGCGCAGGTCGTTCGGATTGATATCGACCTCGACATCCTCTACCTCAGGCAGCACAGCCACCGTGACCGCCGACGTATGGATGCGGCCTCCCGACTCAGTGACCGGCACGCGCTGCACACGATGGGTGCCACTCTCATACTTGAGGCGGCTGTACGCCCCAAAGCCCGTGACCATGAACGAGACTTCCTTGAAACCGCCGATCTCGGTGGCATTCGCATCAATGAGCTCCGTGCGCCAGCCCTGTTTCTCGGCATAGCGCGAATACATGCGGAAAAGGTCGCCGGCAAACAGCGCCGCCTCCTCACCGCCAACGCCGCCGCGGATCTCGACGATGACATTCTTGTCATCGTTCGGGTCTTTGGGCAGCAGCAGGATTGGCAGCTCCTGATCGAGAATCTCCTTCTGCGCAGTCAGCTCAGCCAGCTCCTCTTCGACCAGCTTGCGCATCTCATCATCCAGCGGCTCGTCGAACATCGCCTTGGCCTCGGCAATGCCCGTGACAACACGCTTGTATTCCCGGAACTTCTCGACCACAGGGGTCAGGCTCGCATGCTCCTTGCTATAGCGCTGCCATTTATCGATGTCCTGTATCGTATCCGGGTCGCTGATCAGCGACTCGAGCTCTAAGTATTTATCCTCAACAGCCTGAAGTTTACTCAGCACAACATTCTCCCTCTACTCTGATATATTCCCCAGTTCCCTCGACTATCTCCGTCTCGGGCAGCACGGCCTTCAACGACTCGATGGCCACCTCCACCATCTCGTCTTCCGGCGGCCGCGTCGTCAGATACTGCAGCCAGAGACCTGGCTTGATGGCCGTCTGGATGACAACATTCTGGCTGCGTCCCGCCAGGCGGATGATCTCATAGGAGATACCAGCCACCACCGGCAGCAGCAGGATGCGGCTGGCGATGCGCTCGGCCAGGGACGGCCAGCCCAGGAATGCAAACACGAAAATCGACACGAGCATGACGATCAGCAGGAAATTCGTGCCGCAGCGCGGATGCAGCCGCGAAAACTGCTGCACGTTCTCGACGGTAAGCGGCAGGCCAGCTTCATAGCAATGGATGGTCTTATGCTCAGCGCCGTGGTACTGGAACACTCGGCGGATATCCTTCATGCGCGAAATACCCCAGATATACAGCAGGAAGATTGCCAGCCGCAGGAAGCCTTCCATGAGGTTCAGGAAAAAGGGATCCTCGGTGATGTCGTGGAAAAGCTTGGCCGCCCCCGTCGGGATGGCAATGAACAGGATGCTGGCCAGCACCAGCGCAAACACGATGGTACCTGCCATTTCCCTGTCGGTCAGTTTCTCGTCTTCGTCACCGGCCATCTGGGCCGAATACGACAACGATTTCATGCCGATGACCAGCGACTCGATAAGCGAGACTGAACCGCGCAGCATCGGCCGTTTGAGTATCGGGAACCGCTCTGTGATCGAGTGGACGGGATTCACGTCCACCTGGATCTTGCCGTTAGGATCACGAACAGCCGTTGCTGTAAGCTTCGGCCCGCGCATCATGACACCTTCGATGACGGCCTGGCCGCCAACCATTAATCTATCACTCAATGGTACTTCCTCCTTTTTTCGGGAATACCGATTATTTCAATATTATGAATTGCCTCATAGTCGCCGCATAATAAAATAAAGCAGAACAGATTGCTCTGCTCTGCTTTACCGTTCGTGCGATTATTTCTTGGCCAGACGCTTGTTGAACTTCTCGATACGACCGCCTGCCTGTACGTCACGCTGACGACCCGTGAAGAACGGATGGCATTTGGAGCAAACATCGACGCGAAGCTCCTGAACCGTGGAACCCGTCGTGAACGTGTTGCCGCAGCCGCAAGTTACCTTAGCCTCGAAGTATTCCGGATGGATACCCTGTTTCATTCTATTACACCTCGCTTTCACCCCAAGAAACTGGGAATTGATACAAGCAAGCTATGCGCAAGCTTGGTTTAGACCTAGCTCCCCATCGGGGTAAAGCCAGTCAAGTTTTTGACCTGGAACCAGACGTCAGTACGTCCAGTACTGGAATATTATATCACGCGGGAACGGCTGATGCAAGGAAAAATCCGCAGATAATCAGTGTTTCCTGGCATGCTGGCAGGCAGGGCAGACACCAAAGAAGTAGAGCTGATGCGCCGTGATATCATATCCAGTGGCCGCTGCGGCCTGCTGCTCGACGCCTGCCGCATCCAGATTGCCCATGATGTCATCGACACGGCCGCAGCAGGTGCAGCGCACATGCGGATGGGGGCTCGTATTGGCATCGTAGCGGAATGCGTCCTCCCCCACGTTGAGCTCCTGGGCAAGGCCAACTTCACAGAGGATGGACAGTGCCTTGTAGACCGTCGCCAGACTCATGGTCGGATAGTAGGGCTGCAATTCCTGGTAAAGGGTCTCGGCGTTGGGATGAGCCGTCGTATGGGCCAGCGCGCTGTAAACGGCCAGCCGCTGCGGCGTGACCTTGAATCCCCGCTCGCGCAGCAGCGCCGTGACTTCCTTCGGTTTGAGCATTGCTTTCATGATTATATCCTTTCTTGCTCATGAAATAACAAATAATCATTATCCATTTGTAGTAATTTTACTCTATTTTTCGCCTAGCTGTCAATAGCCGCCGTCACGAAGGCACAAAAAAGAGCTGCTGGCTCAGCAGCAGCTCTCCGCTCTTTGTATCAAGCGACTTCCGTTGTCTTCTTGTCCTCAGCCTGACTGCCTGCAGCAGGAGCTGCATGACGCATCAACCATTGCGCGCGGCGCGTCTGCACCTTGCGCTCATAACAGATGCAATCGTGATTCCAGTTGATGCTCTTCCTTGTTTTTCTCATTTCAAGACCCTCCCCTGGTGAACAATATAACGTATAAATCCCTGAAAATATCAAAGTCTTTTCAACTTTGGAGTTATTTTATCATGTTTCAAAGGCATTGTCACCATAAAAATAAGTAATGGAATCCTGCCTCAAAATAACGTCATGGCGTACCCGGCCAAGCAGCAATCCCCCCAGACCATCACTGCCAGAAAGCAGCTGGAACTGCGTCTCCGGCAGCCCCTGTGCATACGCCGTAAGGATGCGTCCCTCGCGGTTTGTCTGTGACAGCGGCGCGTCCTCCTCCTTGCCGATCAGGACACAGCGGAATATCCCCCTGCGGGTGAAATCGATCAGACGGCGATTGACGGACAGGTTCTTATCGCGGCGAGCCTGCCAATCCTGCCAGATATCTGGCGGAACTGCCTGGATATGACGGCCGAGGGCCACCTGTTCCGCTGCGGTCAGCCCCTGCAGCTCCCGCTTGTCCGCCAGCGCTGCCGCCGCGAAGATATCCGCCCCATACTCCCGGTAATAGGCAGGCTCCCCCCTGCCAGCCTGCTTCCCGCTCCGCGGCATCCGCAGCAGCGAGCTGTACACATAGAAGCTGGTCTCGGGATGCTGCTCATGGAGCACCTCGAACTGTTCAGCCCGCTGGGCCAGCAGCGCCTCTGCCAGCTCATGCTTGCGCGAGCGATCGAGTCCGCCATATATCATGGCATCTGCCGAAACCATTGCGGCCTCCGCACCGCAGATGTTCGCGCGCATCCAGGCCCAAAGCTTATCGGGCTGGCCAGGCTTGCCCCCACCGCCGCTCAACAGCTCTGCCGGCGGCATGACCACCTCATAGCCAAGGGCGCGGCAGGCTGCCTCCATCTCCACACCTGCCGCGGCCCCATCATCCTGAGGAACGAACAGCAGCCTTCCTCTAGCTGCCGCCAGCGCCTCCTCCGCAAGCCAGGAACAGAGCACCACAGTCACTATCAAGGCTGCCAACATCAATACCTTTTTCATAAGACCACCTCTTCAGTTCCACGGTCTTTCGATTCCTATGTGATTTGCTGTTTAATTCGACAGGCACACGCGAAAAACCTGCCGCCGGAATCCGTGTTATTTATGATATAATGAAGACACTAATGCAAGAAAGCTGGTGCATCCTATATGCTTACAAACGATATCAGCGCGGTCATCGCGAAAGAATTGAACGTCCGCCCGAAACAGGTCACGGCAGCTATCGAGCTGCTGGACGGCGGCAACACGGTACCCTTCATCGCCCGCTACCGCAAGGAAGCCACAGGCTCCCTTGAAGACGAGCAGCTGCGCCTGCTCGAGGAGCGTCTTACCTACCTGCGCAATCTCGTCAAACGCCAGGAGGAAATCCTCGGCAAGATCGAAGAACAGGGCAAGCTCACCGACGAGCTGCGCGCCGCCATCGAGAAGACCACGAAACTGCAGGACCTCGAAGACCTCTATCTCCCGTACAAGCAGAAAAAGCGCACGCGCGCCCAGATGGCCCGCGAGGCCGGCCTTGAGCCGCTGGCGGCTGCCATGATGCTGCAGGCCCAGACCAAGGGCAGTGCCCTTGCTGAGGCCGCCAACTTCATCGATGAGGAAAAGGGCATCGCCACAGCCGAGGACGCACTGGCAGGCGCCATGGACATCGTGGCCGAGACCACCATGGAGGATGCGGCCCTGCGCAAGAAGATGCGCACGCGGCTCTGGAACATGGCGGTGCTCACGACGAGCCTTGCCGACGATGCCGCCGAAGAAGACAAGCAGGTACTCGAGATGTATGCCGAATACCGCGAACCTGTCCATACACTGCCATCCCACCGCATCCTCGCCATCAACCGCGGCGAGAAGAAGGGCGCCCTCAAGGTGAAACTTGAAGCCGACCACGAAGAAAACTGCCGCCGCATCTATCAGGGCCTCCACCGCCAGCCCTCGATCTGGGACGAGAGCTTGCAAGCCGCCATCGATGACGGCTACAAGCGCCTGCTGCTGCCGGCGCTTGAGCGCGAGATCCGCAGCCTGCTCACCGAGGACGCCGAAACGCAGGCCATCAAGGTATTCGGCGCGAACCTGCGCCAGCTGCTGCTCCAAGCCCCGCTGGCCGGCCACACGGTCATGGGGCTCGACCCTGGCTACCGCAACGGCTGCAAGATGGCCGTCGTCGACGCCACGGGCCAGGTACTCGACTACGGCGTACTGCAGATCACCCAGAGCGAACGCGCCAAGGAGGCGGCCGCTAAGACCGTACTGGCTTCCATCAAGAAACACCATGTCACGCTGATCTCAATCGGCAATGGCACGGCCTCCTATGAGACGGAGCAGTTTGCCGCCGAGCTCATCCGTGTCAATGACCTCAGCGATGTCCACTATATCATCGCCAACGAGGCCGGCGCCTCGGTCTACTCGGCTTCGGCACTGGCCAAGGAGGAGCTGCCCGAGTACGACGTCGTCATCCGCGGCGCCGTCTCCATTGCCCGCCGCGTCCAGGACCCGCTGGCCGAGCTTGTCAAGATCGATCCGAAGGCCATCGGCGTCGGCCAGTATCAGCATGACGTCAACCAGAAGGAACTCACCCATACCCTCGATGCCACGATCGAGAGCACCGTCAACCATGTGGGCGTCGACCTCAACACAGCCTCTACGGCACTGCTCAAGCATATCGCCGGTATCAACGCGACGATTGCCAAGAACATCGTCGCCTTCCGCAACGAGAATGGCGTCTTCACGAACCGCCGCCAGCTCCTCAAGGTCCCGCGCCTTGGCCCGGCAGCCTTCACGCAGTGCGCAGGCTTCCTGCGCATTGCCGGCGGCAAGTCCCCGCTTGACAACACGCCGGTCCATCCGGAATCTTATAAACTTGCCGAGGAAATCCTCGCCAAGCTCGGCTTTACTTTAAGCGACCTGACTGACAAGGACCAGCTCGCCCTGCTTGCCGCCAAGAGCAGGCTCGTCGACATTGCCAAGCTCGCCAAGGAGCTCAATGCCGGCGAACCCACGGTCAAGGATATCCTCGCGGCCCTCGTCAAGCCAGGCCGCGACCCTCGCGAAGACCTGCCGGCACCGCTGACGCGCCAGGCCATCGTCAAGCTGTCGGATATCCAGCCCGGCACAATCATGCGCGGCACAGTCCGCAACATCACCGACTTCGGCGCCTTCGTCGACATCGGCCTGCATCAGGATGGCCTGATTCACATCTCCGAGCTATCCAAGAAGCGCGTCAAGCATCCGCTCGATGTGCTCTCCATCGGCGACGTACTCACGGTCATGGTCATCAGCATCGATGAGAAGCGCAACCGCATCGGCCTGTCCCTCAAACAGGTGCCAAAGGAGGCCCAGATCGTATGAGCCTGCTCGAATCAACCCTTGGCGCCATCGTGCCAGCGAATCGCGAAACCGCTGCGGCGGCAGCATCCCGGCTCGCCCAGGTACTCGAAGGCGATGACTCAGCCCTAGGCCGCCTACGCGGCCTGCTGCTGCGCTATCTTGCCATTACTGGCGAGCGTCATCCGCAGTCCCCCGAGAAATGCACCGTGATTTGCTGTGCCGATCACGGTGTCGCCGCTGAAGGTGTCAGCGCCTACCCTCCCGAAACGACTGTGCAGATGACACGCAACTACCTGATCAGCCGTGGCGGCGCGGCCAACGCCTTTGCCGACTACTGCAGCGCCGAACTCCTTGTCGTCGATATGGGCATCGCCGCGGATACCAGCGATATCCCTGATCTCATCGATGCCCGTATCGCCAATGGCACGGCAAATATGGCCCAAGGCCCGGCCATGACCCGCGATCAGGCCCGCCAGGCCGTCGAAACCGGTATCGACATCGCTAATCAAGTCATCAACGAGGGCTTCGACTGCATCCTGCCCGGCGAGATGGGCATTGCCAACACCACGGCCAGCGCAGCCATCACGGCGGTCTGCTGCGGCCTAAGCGCCGAGGCGGTTACCGGCCGGGGCACGAATATCTCCGACGAGCGCCTGCGGAAAAAGACAACTATCGTCCAGAAATCTCTTGATATCAATCAGCCTGACGAGAGCGACGGTCTTGACATCCTCGCCAAGGTCGGCGGCTTTGAGCTCGGCGCCATTGCCGGGCTGATCCTTGGCGCAGCCGCTCGCCAGCGCACAATCATCCTCGACGGCGCCAACACGGCAGCCGCGGCCTTGATTGCCCAGCGGCTTGCCCCTGACTGCGTGGACTACCTGCTCGCGTCCCATCAGGGGGCAGAAAAGTCCCATGCTCATAGCCTCCAGAAACTTGGCCTCGAGCCACTGATGGATCTTGACCTGAAGCTTGGCGAGGCCTGCGGCTCCAGCTTGCTGGCCAATATGCTCGACGCGGCCCTCACGGCCTGGGATGTCCTCGACAAGCTGCCGCAAGATCCCATCGAGACGCCTTTCCATCACGAATACATGCGCTATGCCACGCCCAAGATCACCGATAAGACCTTCGACTTCTATCTGCGCACGATGCAGGATCTCGACCACCAGTCGATGGAGCTCTGCCAGCAGCGCATCGACAATCTGGCTAAGCCTATCTACAGCCTTGGCTATCTTGAGCAGATTGCCGTGGAGCTGGCAGGCATCATCGGCGACGAACTGCCAGAATGCGGCATGGACAGGGCCTTGCTGGTCTTTACCGGGCGCCATACGAGCCCGCTGCAGTCACAGATCACGGCGGCTTTTGCGACCCATGCCGGTGCGGAAGTCACCCTGGGCCATCTGCGCGAGGGACTGCCACCGACAGCAGCCTTCGACTTCGGCCGCGAGCATGCCGAGCTGCTCTCGCTGTCCTATCCGCTGCTCGGCCTTGCGCTGACCGAGATGGACGAAGATGCCCCCTTTGGCACAGCAGCAGGTGAGCTGCGCGCCGCATTGCTGAAGGAAGACGGCAGCCTGCGCTACGCTGCCGATGAGTTCCTGTCCAAAACACCCGAGACCTATCAGCCTGCAGTCAGCGCCATCATCGGTGCGATAATCGCGGCCGCGCATAACAGCAGCTTCATCCTGCTCGATGACGAGGCCACTGAGATCATCGCCCGCTATACGGAACTGCTCTGTCCTGCCGTGCGCCCCTATATCCTGCACGTCCAGCCCGCCTTGCTGCAGGCGGACATCACACTGCCCGGCGGCATCATCGCCAGCCTGGGCCTTGACATCACTGAGGCTGCCCTGCACATGCTGAACGGCATGCGCACTTTTGCTGAGACAAAGGTCGCCGTCGCCAGCGACGGCCCCGGCGCCGGCCGTCAGCTGCAATAACGCTCAAAACAAAAACGTCCACAAGGGCAATGCCCTTATGGACGTTTTTTTATCATATCTGTTAAATATATTTGTTAGAACTTGAACTGGCGCAAAGCCTGTTTCTGTTCCGATGCCATATGCGAAAGCGTATCGCTGGCCGATGCAATCTCTTCCGACGAAGCCGACTGCTCTTCGGTCGCTGCCGATACAGATTCCATATGCTCCGAGATTACCCGGCCCTTGGCATTGATTTCCGCCACCGAGTCGGAGATATTCTGGGCATCTTCGTTGACCTGGCGGATAGCAGCATCCATTTCCTTTGTCTTTTCCGCACCAGCCTGGACGAGGTCATGGATACGCTCGAACACGGCCTGCAATTCCTCAACGGATTTCGCACCAGTCACAACGGCATCGCAGCCCTGTTTCATCGAGTCAACGGCCTCAGCCGTATCCTGCTGCATCGCATTGATAAGGCCGGCAATCTTCTGAGCTGCCTCTTCCGACTGCTCAGCCAGCTTGCGAACCTCCTCCGCTACGACGGAGAAGCCGCGGCCCTGCTCACCAGCACGTGCTGCCTCGATAGCGGCATTGAGTGCCAAAAGGTTCGTCTGGCTCGCAATCTCCGAGATCGTATCGACGATAGCGCCAATCTCGCTCGAGCGGCTGCCCAGGCGGCTGACCATCTCAGCCGTGCTGCTGACCGTAGACTCGACATCGCGGATCTCGCGGACCGAATCAGCCAGCGCCTTGTTGCCCTGCGCTGCCTCACCAGCAGCCGTCAGCGAGTTGTCTGAAACCTCACCTGCATGAGCGCGCATTGTCTGGATGGAAGCATTTACCTTATCCAGCAGCTCCTGACTGGCCTTGAGCTGCTCTTCCTGCTCGAGGACGATATGAGCAGCCTCGCCAACAGCCTCAGCCGACTGAACCGAAGCCTGGGCCGACTGCAAGGACGCCTCCTTGAGGTTGCCCGAAGAGTCGCTGATATCCTGGATGGCCTTATAGACACCCTTCATATAAGCGGCAAGCTTATGCTGCATATCGGCAAGCACGCCAGAGAGATGCCCGAACTCGTCACCACGATCAAGGGCCGTAGCGGTGCCGCGGAAATCGCCATCGCGGAGTTTCTCGCAGACTGCCCGCATCGAGTCAAGGGCCGACGTGATATTGCGCGCCGTCATCATGCTGCCGCCAGCCTGCACAACCAGTGCCACCAACGTGACAATCATGATGAGCATCAGCGCATGGCTGTTGGCATCGCGGCTGGCCTGCTCTCCGGCCTCCGCCTGCTCGTTGACGCGCTGCTGCTGGCCATGGAAAGCATCGCGCAGGCCGCGCGTTGCCGGCGAGCCTTCTTTCTCATAATAAGCCAAGGCGTCGGCCGCTTTGCCCTGATTCGACAGCTCGATGACATGCGTCATGACCTTCTTGTAGTTCGCCCACTGCGCATCGATCTCGCTGGTATCCTCGATCGGCATGCCCTTGACGGTTTCCTTGTACTCAGCCAGAGCCTTCTCGACGTTGTCCGCAGCTTCCTTCTGCTGTTTAGATACCGTCTTCAAGCGGTCAGCATTATCGTGCAGCGTCACGATCTGCAAGGTCTTGACCATCATGACACGGCTGTACTCCACAGCAGTTCCCAATTGCTGCACGCCCTTCATCTCATGCTGATACATGCTGTTCATTGCGTTATCCGCATTGCTCAGCGAACGATAGCCCGTGAAGCTGATGCCCAGCATGGCAATCGCAGCCACGGCAACAATCATCATCAGCTTATAAGCTACCTTCAGATTATCAAATAATCCCATTTCTTGCACCTCCTAAAATGATAGATTTCTATTATAACAATTTTATTTTACCATTGCAAAAAAAAGCTCACTATTCTTTTCTACTTATAACATATATAAGTTTTTCTTATAGTAAATTCCTCCCTTACCGCTAATATTTTTACACTTTCCTATTGACATGCGCTTAAAGTGTCTATATAATGTAAACATATTAAACATGTATGATTTATCATTTCTTATTCAAGAAAGAAGGTATTCTTATGGCAAACGAACACAATAACCGTGTCGACCAGGCCCGCGAAGAAGCCCTGCGCCAACACAATCCCGGTGCCAGCCGCAAGCAGCTGGTTCTCTGGTTCGGCGCGTTGATTCTCGGCGGCATTCTCGGCTCCCTTGGCATCCAGGCCCTTGATGAGTTATTCAACTTCATCGCCACGGTCTTCACGCGGCTCTTCCAGTTCATCGCCGTACCGACCATTGCCCTGGCCGTCATCACGACGCTCTCGGCCCTCGGCGGCCAGAAGGAGACGAAGACGATCTTCGCCCATGCAGTCAGCTATACGCTGCTTACGACGATCTCAGCCGCAGCAGTCGGCCTGGCGCTCTACCTCTGGATTGCACCGGGCAATCTGCCCGCCGATGTTGTCGGTGCCGGCACAGCCGCCGTACCACTTGACAAGGTCGGCTCCCTTTCCTACTATGACCATTTCCTGTCCGTCATCCCCAACAACATCCTGCAGCCGTTCCTGGCTGGCAATGTGCTCTCGGTCATGATTATCGCCGCTTCGGTAGGTTTGGCTCTGGCCTTCATGCCCAAGACCGAGAACCGTGCCGTCCTCATCAAAGGACTCTATGGCGTACAGGAATTGCTGTTCACACTGATAAAAGCTATCCTCTGGGCACTGCCTGTTGGCATCCTGGCCTTCGCCGGCCAGCTAGCCGCCCAGATACAGGCCGGCGTCGTAGTCGGCGCCCTGGCTAAATACGTAGCGGTCGTCCTCGGTGGCAATGCCATCCAGTTCTTCATCGTGTTGCCGCTGTTCCTGCTGCTGCGCGGCCTGAACCCCATCGATGTCTTCAAGCAGATGAGCCCCGCCATCGCCGTCGCCCTGTTCACCAAGAGTTCCGCTGGCACGCTGCCTGTGACGCTGGCCTCGGCGGAGCATAACCTCAAGGCCGATACGCGCGTCTCCCGGTTCGTGCTGCCGATCTGCACCACCATCAACATGAACGGCTGCGCAGCCTTCATCCTCGTAACCTCGCTGTTCGTCATGCAGAACGCAGGCTTTGAGCTTTCGCTGGGCACGATGATTTCCTGGCTGTTCATCGCCGTTCTCGCGGCGGTCGGCAATGCTGGCGTACCGATGGGCTGCTACTTCCTGACCCTTTCGCTGATGAGCTCCATCGGCGCACCGATTGGCCTTATGGGTGTCATCCTGCCAATCTATACGATCATCGACATGATCGAGACAGCCGAAAACGTCTGGTCGGATGCCTCGGTCTGCGCCATGACCGACCACGATCTCAAGGGCAAGCTCGAAAAGACGCCCCCTGCAACATCGCTCTCCTAAGATATATTACTATGCACATGAAAAAAACCTTCTTGCGAGAAGGTTTTTTTCATATCTTTTATTTGTTGTGTTCCGGCGCAATCATCGTATAGAAACACAATACGCCGAGCCCATAGCCGGCTACCATGATGATGCCCATCGGTATGGCCGTATGGTCGCCCATGATGCCAACCACCGGCATCATGCAGGCGCCGAGGATCATCGAGAAGAAACCCACGAGGGCACTGGCGCTGCCGGCATTCTTGCCCTGCCGCGAGAGCGCCAGCGAAAAACTCGCTGAGCCCATGACCGAAAGCGGCACGATCGTGACGAACAATACCGCTACCGTATAGCCGATCGGTGCCCCCAGCAGGAAACCACTGAGCAGGAACAGCGCCCCCGCCAGCGGGATCAATATGCCGGCCTTGAGCAGCTGCACATCGGGAACGCGGCCCGCCAGGCGCGCCGGCAAGAGACCCGCCAGCATCAAGCCCAGGCCGATGAATCCGAAGATCAGGCTGAAGGTCTGCGGCGAAACCGCATAGATATTCTGGAACACGAAGGATGAGCCGGCCAAGTAGGCAAAGAAGGCTCCGAAGATAAAGCACTGCAGCAGGCAATGGCCGAGGAAATAGCGGTCACGCAGCAGCTGCGGATATTTGCGGAACGACTCGCTAAGCTCCGTCAAGCGCTGATCCTTGGGCAGCGTCTCCTTGTAGATAAGCGTTGCCAATGCCTGCAGGATGCCCACTACCACCAGCACCACGAAGACACCGCGCCAGCTCGTGAACAGCAGGATCTGGCCGCCGAGCACCGGCGCGATGATTGGCGCCAGGCCGTTGACCATCATCAGCAGGGCAAAGAACCGCGTGAGCTCCGCGCCCTCACAGACGTCGCGGGCAATCGCCCGCGCGATGACGATGCCGCTGGCTCCGGCAAAGCCCGCTAAAAAGCGGAATACCAGAAACACCCCAATATCCTTGGCCCATACACAGCCGGCTGTCGATAGCGTGAACAGGATCATGCCGATAAGCAGCGGCCCGCGCCGCCCATAGCGGTCACTCAACGGCCCCGTGAATATCTGGCCCAACGCCATGCCGATGATTGTCATGGTCAAGGTCAGCTGCGCCAGCGATGCGGAAATCCCCAAATCGTTCTGCACGATGGGGAGCGCCGGCAGGTACATATCGGTCGAAAGCGGCGCCATGGCCGACATGATGCCGAGGAACACCGTCAGCCACAGACGCGTTTTAGTTGTTATTTGCATAACTTCTCCCTTTCCTATACGCATAATGAGCCTATTCTAACAGGATTTTCTTAAATGTTTGATTAAAGTTTCATTATAATATTTTCGGCACCGCAATCCGCGTGATAAATCCCCGCGAATCGCTCGTGCTCATGTTCTCAAGGATACTTTCCTCATAGGAAAACTCGCCTACCTGGCAGCCATGGGTCTTAATATACTGCCGCAGCAGCTCATAGGCGCTGCCCGTATCATCATAGTCGCCTTGGAAATACGTGACCAGATATGTTCCTGCCGGCCGGAAATGACGGTACCCGCGGCCAATATCACGATACGGTCCCTCGACAATCGTAAAGAAATGACTGATGATGCCCTCACGGCCAGCCTGCAGGAAATCGCGGGAAGCCACCATCGCGCCAACCCCAAGTCCGGCGCTGATCTGCCGCTCCATGACCTGCCGTTCATGCTCCGTCGCGATGCGCTCCACCATGGGCCAATCCTCCGCAGCTGCATAGCGCCGCGTATTGCGCGACAATACCAGCCGCGCTGCGGGGAGCTCCAGCTCCTCCACTTGGCCGCAGACCACCGTCCTGGCCGATTTCAACAGCCGCCTCTGATTCGCCACGACGCGCAGCTGCCGCCGGATTTTTGCCTGCTCCTGCTCGAGCCACGCCTGCTGCTCCGCGAGCAGCTGATCGAAACGCTCAGGACTTCGCTGTTCCATGTATTCCTTGATTTCGGAAAGCTCCAATCCCATGCCGCGCAGCATACGCAGCAGATAGAAAGGATAGAACTGGCGAAAGGAATAGCTGCGATAGCCATTCGCTTCCACACGCTCAGGCTTGAAGATGCCCTGCTCATCATAATAATGAAGGGTGCGCTTATTGACACCGACAATCTTGGCAAATTCGCCTGTATGGAAGGTAACCCGCCGCTTCATGTCCACTCCCCCTTGACATTACAGTTGCTGTATACTTTAAGATAAATATACAACGAAAATACGTGAAAGGAAAGGTATTTATGCAGAATAGTAACTCCACACCGCTGGCGCAGCGGTTCACTATTTTCTCACTGCTGCGCTTTGCCGCTCCGTCCATCGGCATGATGCTTGTCATCTCGCTCTACACGGTAACTGACGGCATCTTCATCGGCCGCTATGCCGGCGCCTCGGCCCTTGCGGCCTCAAATATCGTCTATCCGGCCATCAACCTGATTTTCGGTCTGGCCATCATGCTGGCCTCCGGCGGCTCGGCTCTCGTCGCCAAGAATCTCGGCGAAGGCCAGAAAGAGGCCGCCACCCGCCGTTTCAGCTTTCTCACAGCTGCCGGCGCGGGGATTGGCCTTGCCCTGGCTCTCGCCATCGGCCTGTTCCTCGCCCCTATCCTGCATTTTCTCGGCGCAAGCGACACTCTGCTCGCTGAATGCCGCAGCTATCTGGGCACGATGCTGCCCTTTTTCCCCATGGCAGCGCTGATGGTCATCTTCAATGCCTTCTACATCGCTGACGGCCGCCCCATCCAGGGATTTATCGTCTCTGTGCTGAGCGGCGTCACCAATGCCGCCCTCGACTACGTTTTCCTGGCCCACATGGAGCTTGGCATCTATGGTGCCGCACTGGCGACAGGTCTTGCAGACCTGCTGGCCGCCGTTATCGGCCTTGTCTATTTCACCCATTTCAGCCGCACGCTGCGGCTGACCGCCTTCCAGGCAGAATCAGCTGTGCTGCACGCTGCTTGCAGCAATGGCATTTCCGAGCTTGTCACCCAGCTTTCCGTCGGCATCGTGACCTTCCTGTTCAATATCATCACCTTCCACTGGGCCGGGGAAGCTGGCGTTGCCGCCATCTCGGTCATCCTCTATGCAGAAATGCTGCTGACCTCTATCCTCATGGGCTTTACCAACGGCGTGGCTCCGATATTCTCCTATAATTTTGGCGCCCGCCGCCACGCCGAACTCACCCGTCTGCTGAAACTTAGTCTCGGCGTCATCATGAGTTTCAGCCTGCTGTCCTTTATCATGGCCCGCCTGCTGGCGCAGCCGCTCATCAGGCTGTTCCTGCCCGACGGTGGCAGTACCTTCGCCTTGACACTTACAGGTTTTCTGCTGTTCTCGCTGAGTTTCCTGCTCGTAGGATTCAATATCTTTGCCTCGGGATTTTTCACGGCCCTTTCCGATGGCAAGACATCGGCCCTGTTATCCTTTGCCCGCAATCTCGCCGGCATCGTGATCTTCCTGCTGATGCTGCCCCGGTTCCTGGGCCTTGAGGGCGTCTGGCTGGCCGTTCCCGCCGCCGATGCCGCCGCCTTGCTGCTGACACTGAGCTGCCTCAAGAGTGAAAACCAGACCCTGCAGCGACAAAAAAAAGCCTTCCCGAAACGGGAAGACTTCAGCTACTGATATCATTCGGTCTGTCCGTGGTATTCCACGTGACGGACCTCTTTTATTTTATTATCACCATCGACCATGACGACCTTAGGCTTCCAGGCACGTGCTTCGTCCTCGGTGAAGAACGAATACGCCATGATAATGACAATATCGCCCACCTGCGCACATCTGGCCGCCGCTCCGTTGAGGCAGATGACCCCCGAGCCGCGCGGCCCCGGAATCGTGTAGGTCTCGAGCCGCGCACCATTGTTGTTATCCACAACCTGCACACGCTCATTGGGCAGGATGCCTGCCTGCTCCATAAGCTCTTCATCGATGGTGATGCTGCCCATATACTGGAGGTTGGCCTCCGTCACTGTCGCGCAGTGTATCTTGCCCTTGAGGAGATTTACCATCATATCACATAGCCTCCCCGCCCAGGATCACATTGTCGATCAAGCGTGTTTCACCAATGCGCACGGCAATAGCCAGCAGGGACTGCTGCTCAACGCGCTGCAGCGGCTGCAGATCTGGGAATGAGAAGAGATCGACATAATCGATTGATGCCAGCGGCTCTGTTTCAAGCGTATCCGTCACAATCAGCTTGAGCTTTTCCACATCATGCTCACCGCGTGCATACGTCGCTGCTGCCCGGCGCAGGCTGCGCGACAAGACCGTTGCCGCCTCTTTTTCCGCTGCCGAAAGATACTGATTGCGCGAGCTGCGAGCCAGACCATTCTCCTCACGTACGATAGGCACCATATTGATATGGACATTGAGATTGAGGTCCTCGACGAACCGGCGAATGACAACCACCTGCTGAGCGTCCTTCTGCCCAAAGAAGGCCTCATCTGCCCGGGAAAGATTCATAAGCTTCGTGACTACCGTTGCCACGCCGCGGAAATGCCCCGGCCGCTGTGCCCCGCAAAGCTTCTTGGTGATATCGCCCTCCACATTGACATACGTACAATACCCATCAGGATACATCTCTGCCGGCTCTGGATGGAATACCGCATCAACCGGCACCGTCGCCAGCTTCTCACAGTCCGCCTCAAAACGACGCGGATACGCAGCATAGTCCTCATTGGGACCAAACTGTGTCGGATTGACAAATACCGACGCAATGACGATATCGCATTTTTCCCGCGCTGCCCGCATAAGTGTCAGATGCCCCTCATGCAAAGCCCCCATGGTCGGCACAAGGCCGATGGTCTTGCCTGCCGCCTTCATCGCCTTCGCATAGGCTTGAATCTCTTTAACCGTCCGTAAAATTTTCATCTCATGTTACCTCTCTTCCTAGCACTGTATATTCCGAGGCAAAAGAAGCAACTGGCCCAGCAATCAAAAAACGCCCTCCAGGCCAGACCTGAAAGGCGCACGAATACACGGATTCCCTTTCCTGTCTTAGTCCCATGGATCTAAGCAGTACCCCATAAATACGTAAATGATTTACCTGGGAAAAGTATAACTCACCAGAGTGATGTCATCTTCTGCCACATGCTCTATGCTAACACATCTGTCCACAAATAGCAAACGCCAGCCAATATCCACTTATCCACATTCTGTGTGCAAACCTCTGTGGATATTGTGGATAAACTGCGCTATTTGCTGCCTGCCAAGCGTATTTATGCACAAAATACAGCCGATAATCCCCGCAATCCTGTGGATAACCAAATCATTTCCCATTGGGCGCCTTATCCACAGAAAATCTAATTCAACTATAACCATGTATACCAGTTATTCTAATCAGCTACCTTTATAATTAGCGCACCAATAAAGGAGGAGTGATTTTCCATGTCCAAAACGACGAAAAAATACCGCCTGCTGGCAGCGGCACTTGCCATCACCATCAGTACAGGTTTTAGCAGCTACGGCGCTTGCCAGCCAGCCACGGCGGCTGCCGAGCCACCAAGCTTTGAGCTGAGCGGCCCGCTTCCGAGCCCGCCGCCAGCAATGCCCGGTGCACCAAACAGCCCCGGTATGCAGGAGGTTGATGCCTCGGAACTCACCGCCTGCGAGATTGCCGACGATGAGACCAGGACTTGCGATGGACTGACGCTCAATGCCCAAAACAGCAACGAAAGCGCTTTCCTGGTCCGCAAAGGCGGTTCTGTCACGCTGACCAATTCGGCACTTAGCAAGACCGGCGACTCGTCGAGCGCCGATGCGAGCAACTTCTCTGGCCAGAATGCCGTCTTCCTCGCGAGCAATAGCACCGCCGTACTCAAAAACATCACACTGAGGTCTGATGCCGATGGCGCCAATGCAATTTTCGCTACGGGGCAAAATGCCACTATCAAAGCCGAGCATATCGTCATCCACACGAAAAACAACTCCTCACGCGGCCTCGATGCCACGTATGATGGTACGATTGAAGCCAACGATGTCGACATCACGACAGAAGGCGCACACTGCGGCGCACTTGCAACCGACCGTGGCGAAGGCAGCGTCATCGTCACAGGCGCCAAGCTTACGACGTCTGGCGAAGGCAGTCCCTGCATCTACTCCACCGGCAACATCCAGCTGACTGATGGCCGCGGTGAAGCCACCGGCAGCGAGATTGCTGTCGTCGAGGGCAAGAACTCCATCACGCTGAACAATTCCGGCCTGACTGGTCATGTCAAACACGGCGTCATGCTCTACCAGAGTTTCTCTGGCGATGCCGGCATTGGCGAGGCAACCTTCACGGCCAAGGATTCAACACTCAATAACCTATCCGCCGGGCCAATGTTCTACATCACCAACACCACCGCCGTTGCCAACCTTGAAAATACGCAGCTCTGCCAAGCTGGCGACGTACTTGTAAACGCCACCAGCGACCGCTGGGGCAGCGAAGACAAGAACGGCGGTATCTTTACCCTCAATGCCTGCAACCAGCAGCTCAATGGCAAGATCCTGGCCAATAACCTCAGTCAGGTAACACTGAACCTCGGCAACGGCGCAAATTGGACCGGCTCCTTCAACGAGGACTATCAGGCCGATAAAGCGGTGCTGCAGCTGAGCAAAGCTGCCAGCTGGAATGTGACTGCCGATTCCTATCTCACCGTCATAAGCGACGACGACAGTGCCTTTGCCAATATCAACAGCAACGGCCATAAAGTCTACTATGACAAGAGTTCCAATCCTGCACTAGGTGGCAAGACCTACGACCTGCCCGGCGGCGGCAAGCTCCTGGCCAAGTAAAGAGATTTCCATAAAAAAAACTTCCCGATCCGAGAAGTTTTTTTTTGCTTATGTGACTTAACGTTAGAGCTCCGACGTGCAATGCGGGCACTTCGTTGCTTCCTCAGGGATTTCTGTCTTGCAGTAAGGGCAAAGCCGCGGTTCCTTGGCAGGCTCCTCCTCCTTTTTCGGCATGATGCGGTTCACCTGCTTGATCAGCATGAAGATAGCAAAAGCCACGATCAGGAAATCAATGACCGCATTGAGGAAGGAACCATAAGCGATGACCGGCAAGCCTGCGGCCTTTGCTTCGGCCAAGGTTGCTGCGGGCGTGCCTGACAGATTGATGAACAGATTGGAGAAATCCACTTGCCCCAAAATGAGACCAATCGGCGGCATCAACACATCGTTGACAAAGGACGTGACAATCTTGCCAAAGGCAGCACCGATGATGATACCGACAGCCATATCAAGCACATTGCCACGCATGATAAACTTCTTGAATTCTTCTACCATAGATATACTCCTTTCCTGGAGAGAAAATTGGAATGCACTCCCACGCTAAACATATTCCACAAGGAATAAAAAATCCCTTCTGCCTGCAATACAAAAAAAGACATCCACAACGTGAATGTCTTTTGCTTAACTGGCAACTCCCTATCCTCCCAGTCCGTCTCCAGACAAGTACTTTCGGCGTATATGTGCTTAACTACTGTGTTCGGTATGGGAACAGGTGGAA
>FPAX01000019.1 GCA_900116485.1 Selenomonas sp. GACV-9 | reverse complement strand
TACATCTTGACGTTCTAGCTGGTACCTACCGCGTGCCATCCCTCACTGCGTTCGGGCAATCGCTCCGTCTACGAAGAAAGTGTACCCACCCTCGCCCTCTGTTACGTTTGAATAATCTTGCTCTGTCTCGGCTAAAGGCCACGAATTACATCGATGTGCTTGTTACGAGAGCAACGGTTCGTACAAATTCAACCTTCCGTTACCAAAGGGGCGAACGGGGTAGTGCTTCTTTCTGTCTGGAGCGACTGTCCTGCGCAGCAGGACTGGGCCGTAAGCGCATAATCTAGAAAGAACTATGTACGTCGCGACCTGGTGACGGGAGCAGGTAACTAAGTCCGTAGAACTTGGCGTACGGTCCATTCAGCGGAAACAGAAAAAGTACTACCCCGTGAACTCCGAGCTGCGTATTTTCGGGGTTTCTTCCCGCACGCACTAACAGACAAACTGCAATTGAAAAACCTCGATGCGTAATTGCACCGAGGCCTTCTCTATCTTTTCAGCAGGTATGGCATTCGTCGTAAATGCCCGCTTTCTTGAGTGTTTCCACCACCGTTTCGCCGATGTGGGCAACGGTATCAGCCACTTCAATACCGACGGCATTGAGGGCCTTGATCTTGTCAGCCGCCGTCCCCTTGCCGCCGCTGATGATGGCACCAGCATGGCCCATGCGCTTGCCCGGAGGCGCCTGGCGGCCCGAGATGAATGCTGCCACCGGCTTATCCGGCATGTTCGCAGCAATCCACTTGGCTGCATCCTCCTCAGCCGTACCGCCGATCTCACCTATCATCAGCACTGCCTTGGTCTCGGGATCATCCTTGAACAGCTGCAACGCATCGATGAAGTCGGTACCTTTTACAGGGTCACCACCGATGCCGATGGCCGTGGTCTGGCCGATGCCAGCGGCTGTGAGCTGGAACGAGGCCTCATAAGTCAGCGTGCCCGAGCGAGAGATGACGCCGACATGGCCTTTCTTGTAGATGTATCCCGGAATGATGCCGAGCTTGGCCTCGCCAGCCGTGAGGATGCCCGGGCAGTTCGGCCCGATCAAGCGGGTCTTCTTGCCCTCCATATAGCGGCGGACCTTGACCATATCGAGCACGGGGATATGCTCCGTGATGCAGACGACGAGGTCGAGCTCTGCATCGACAGCTTCCATGATCGAGTCAGCGGCAAAGCGCGCTGGCACGTAGACCACCGATGCCGTAGCGCCTGTCGCGGCCACCGCATCCTTGACCGTATTGAATACCGGCACGCCCTCTACGAGCTGGCCGGCCTTGCCCGGCGTAACGCCAGCGACGATCTGCGTGCCATAGTCCAGCATCTGCCGCGTATGGAACGTCGCAGCTTTGCCCGTGATGCCCTGAACGATGACTTTTGTATCTTTACCTACTAAAACACCCATGATTCACGCCTCCGCCTCTTTGACCAGTCTCACGATTTCCTCAGCGCCACCCTCCATGGTCGGTGCCATGATGACATTCGCTATTGGCGTATCCTGCAGGATTTCACGGCCACGCTCCACGTTCGTGCCCTCCAAGCGGACGACGACCGGCACAGGCAGGCTCTTGCCATCCGGCGAGATGATCTTGGCCGCCTCGACAATGCCCTCAGCCACGAGATCGCACTTATTGATGCCGCCAAAGATGTTGACGAAGATTCCCTTGGCCTGACCGCCATCGAGCATGATCTTGAAGGCCTCAGCAATCTTCTCGGGCGTGCTGTCGCCGCCAACATCGAGGAAATTGGCCGGCTCGCCACCATAGTACTTGATGATATCGACGGTGGCCATCGCCAGGCCGGCACCATTGACCATGCAGGCCACATCACCGCCCAGGTTGACGTAGTTGAGCGCAGCCGCTGCAGCTCGGCGCTCCTTCGGATCTTCCTCGGTCTCATCCCGCAGCTCCTCGATATCGGGATGGCGGAACAAGGCACTATCGTCAAAGTTCAGCTTAGCATCCAGCGCGATGACATCGTCGTCCTGGGTGACCACCAACGGATTGATTTCGGCCAGGCTGCAGTCCTTGCCGACGAAAGCATTGTAGAGACCCCCCATGAGCTTTGTGACCTTGCGGATGGCCGGCTGCGGGAAATGCAGATCATAGGCCATGCGCGTCGCCTGGAATGGTGCCAGGCCCACAGCCGGATCGATGTACTCCTTGAAGATCTTCTCGGGCATCTCGGCCGCGACTTTCTCGATTTCCATGCCGCCCTCTTCAGAGCCCATCATGACGACGCGTGCAGTCTGGCGGTCAATGACAAAGGAAAGATAGTATTCCTTCTTGATCTTCGAGCCCTCCTCGATCAGCAGGCGGTTTACTGTCTTGCCCTCAGGGCCGGTCTGCTTGGTCACCAGCGTCTTACCGAGGATCTCACCGGCATACTGCTCGACCTCGCTGAGGTTCTTCGCGAGCTTTACGCCGCCGGCCTTGCCGCGGCCGCCCGCGTGGATCTGGGCCTTGACAACGACCACCTCGGAGCCGAGCTTCTTGGCATTCTCCACGGCCTCCTCGACACTGAATGCAGGCAAACCATTCGGCACATTCACACCATAGGCTTTCAGGATTGCCTTGCTTTGATACTCATGGATATTCATAGTCATGCCTCCCCTGTATTGTCATCAACCTTTATACTGTTCCAACTGGTCTGCCGCCTGATGCAGCATCGCCTGGGTAACCTTATAGGGCATAATCTTGACGTCCTGTTTCTTCTCAGTGGCCTGGAATACGCGATGGATATCCTCCTCGCTGGCACAGATATCCCGACGGCTTGTCGGTAAACCGATCTTCTGGCAGAACGCATAGAACCGCTCAAACTCCTGCTGCTGGCCATCACATAGGAGCAGCAACAGGATCCCATAGGCCGCGAGTCCGCTGTGCTTCTGGCAGCCGTCCTCCCCCGCTGAGATATTCGTCAGCTCCGTGAACAGAGCATGTGCGATATGTCCATTGTATTCCGGCGCTGCAAAATTCGAGACCAAGCCGCTGGTCATGACGATGGCCAGCACGACTTCCTCAAAGGCCTTCGTCGCCTTTTGCGCCTTATTGTCAGCCACGGCCTGCTCACCATAAGCATATAGCGGTTCCAGGCACATCTTGGAAAGCGCTATCCCCAAACCGTCGCGATGGCAGAGTTTCTTGCCACGCGAGGCGATCTGCGCCTCATAGAACTTCGCCATCGTATCGCTGATGCCGCGCAGCAGGAACTCCACTGGCGCCTGTGCCAGCATGCGCGTGCAGAGGAATACATGAACCGGCGGCTCATTGGAATAGGCGAACTCGCGGAACGTGCCATCGCCATTGTAGATTGTCGCAATGCTGGCTGCCGCTGCGCAGCTGCCCGCCACCGTCGGGAACGAGAAGAAGGGCTTATGCTGCAGATGGGCCACCTGCTTGGCCGTATCGATAGCCTTGCCGCCACCGACAGCAAATATCATATCAGCCTCGGTCACTGCCTCATCGCGCAGGATCTTCTCGACATTCTCATAGGACGTCTCCTGCCCTGCGAGCAGGAATCCTGTAAACTCGAGCCCGACGCCCTCGACAGCCGCGGTCATCTTCGCCTTGGCCGCCTCTATCCCCCGGCGGCCGCCGATGACGACTACACTCTTGCCATAGCGCGGACAGACCTCGCGAATTTTCTCATAGGCCTCGACCCCGATCGTGTAATCGGGAAAGGTCATGGTATATCTGCCTTGCATCGCGATTCCCCCTTAGTCTTTCGGCCACAGGACATAGACCGTCTGCGCCTTCCAGGACTCCCCCTTCTTGAGGATTGGCTGCGGGAACTCAGGATTGGCCAGGGCATTCGGATAATACTGGGTCTCCAGGCAGAATCCTGTGCGATGCTGGAACTCGACATCCTTCTTGCCCTTGATGCCACCACAGAGGAAATTGCCCGTGTAGAACTGGACACCGGGCTGCGTCGTATAGCAGGTCAGCGTAAGGCCCGTCTTGTCTGACTCGGCATAGGCTGCTTTCTTGAGGCCGCCCTTCAGATAGTCGATTGGGCAATGCGGGTCATAGCCGAACATGCCAGGCTTCATCTCAACCATGGCCGGCTCATCGCGCAATACCCAGTTATGGTCATAGCCCTTGCCCATCTGCAGTTCATCAAAATCATCGTCGATATGCTCGCCGATGCGCACTGGCTCCCGCAGATCCATGGGCGTGCCCTCGACCGGCAGGATGCGCCCATCGGGCAGCGACTCCGCGTCTGCCCAGGTATATTCATCAGCAAAGATCTGGATTTTCTGGTCGAGCACCGGCCCAGCCTCAAAGCCATCCAGATTGAAATATGTGTGATTGGTCAGGTTGCAGATCGTGTCCTGATCACAAGTTGCTTCATAGCTGATGGAAAGCTCATTATCATTCGACAGCGAGTAGAGAACGTTTACAGTCATATTTCCCGGATAGCCGCCCTCGCCATCTTTTGCCTGGTAGGTAAATCTGACACCCTCATAGACTTCCTCTGCCGTCCAAAGCTGATCGTGAAAGCCCTTGAAACCGCCATGGATATGATTCTGCATCTGGGATCCCGTATTGCGATCAAGCTGGTACTCCTTGCCATTGATGACGACTTTGCCATCCGCAATGCGATTGGCATGACGGCCAACGATGCCGCCCATGCTCGTATCATCCTGCTCATAAGCCGCCGCATCGGCGTATCCGAGCACGACGTCAACGAACTTCGCCTGCGGCCCCATCACACGCCAACTCACCAGCCGTGCGCCATAAGTCGTTATCTTAGCCTCGGTGCCCTTCGTATTGCGCAGTGTATAGAGTTCCACTGCCCGTCCATCACTGAGTTTGCCGAATGCTTCTTTCTTGATCATAGCCATGACATATCCCTCCAGGACTCCTATTTTGAATTGATGATGATTTCAAACAATTCTATACATCTCTCACTTTACTCTATTCATTATTGTTTGTCAACCAATTTGCCTGCCGCATTTATCAACCGCTAAAATTTGTGCTATAATAGCTACATATCCGAAAACTTTAAGTGAGTATTTGGAAGTATCAAGGGGGATTATTTTATGAAAGAGAAAAAAGCCTTTATCTTCTTCAACTGCGATGAAGAAAAAAGCCAGGCATCGATGAATGTCTTCTACAATCAGGAAATCTACCGTGATCTCAAAGGCGCCCGCAAGGCCCTGCTGAGCAAGGTAGAGTCCGAGCAGGCTGCCGGCCGTGTCCATATCGCTGAAGCCGATATGGCGGCTGTCGAGCAGGCCATCCTCGCAGGCGAACCGACTGACGCCTCGGCTTACATCCAGTACGGCTCGATTGAGAGCTTCACCATCATCTGATCATCATCCCAGCAATCATTCTCGCTTATCTTCATAAAATACATGCACTACAAAAGGCCTTCCGCGCGGAAGGCCTTTTCTTATAATTCATTGATATTGATTTCGCTGATGTCATCGACAATCCGATCAGCCAGGGACAAGTCCTGTGCCCCCGAATGCGGATTGCGGAAGGCAATGCAGTACATACCAGCGGCCTTGGCTGCCTGGATGCCGTTTTCCGTATCCTCCAGCACATAGCAGCGCCCAGGCTCCACGCCGAGACGCTCGGCCGAGATGCGGTAGATGGCTGGATCCGGCTTGCTCTTCGGAAGCTCGCCGCCAGAGAGCACCGACTGGAAATACTGCCTGATGCCGAACTGGTCAAGCACCGTCTCCATGACCACCTGCCACGATGAAGTCGCCAGTGCCAGTGGAATACCCGCTTCATGAAGGCCGCGGATAAGCTCCACCGTGCCCTTGACGGGCTCGATCGTGCCACTTCGGAGCACCTCAAGGTAATGGTGATGCTTGTAATCCGTCAGCTGCTCCGGCGTGATATCCGTGCGGCCAGCCTTGGCAATCACCTCGCCAAAGATGACACCGCTGGTGCGCCCCATATAGTGGATGAGATCTGCCTCATTGAATTCCAGGCCAAAGTGATGGAACGTATCCATCTTGACCCGCGAATGGATGGGCTCGCTATCGATGATAACGCCATCCATATCAAAGATAAATGCTCCTGCTTTATTCTGCAAAGAAAAACTCCTTTACGCATCCGCCTCATTGCGTAGCAAAGCGGCAAACTCCGCCTCTGGCACAGGACGGGAATAATAATACCCCTGCATATTCTCGCAGCCGATGCCCGCGAGATAATCGACCTGTTCCTTCGTCTCGACACCCTCGACCACAATGCCCATCGCAAGCTTCTTGGCCATCGTGACAATGGCTTCCATGATCGTACCGGCCCGTTCTGACTGGCCGACTTCTCGGACAAATGACCGGTCGATCTTGATGCCATCAACAGGCAGATCCTTGAGCATGTTCAGCGAGGAATACCCGCTGCCAAAATCGTCGAGCAGTACGCAGAAACCGTGTTCACGCAAGGCGCGGACACACTGAGCCATCTGGTACGGATTGTCCGTATAGGCACTCTCATCGACCTCGAGCCTGAACATCCAAGGCTCCAGATCATAGGTCTTGACGAGCCGGAGCTGGAAATCCAGTAAGCCAGCATCATAGAAGTGCAGCCGCGATACGTTGACCGATATCGGCAAGGCCTTGCCATCGCGCGCCTTCTGTTCCTTGATGATGCGGCAGACCTCCGTCCAGACAAAGCGATCAAGCCGGGAGATGAAACCATTGCGCTCAAAGATAGAGATAAAACGGTCTGGCGGAATCATGCCCTGGGTCGGATGCTGCCAGCGCACCAGTGCCTCTGCCGACACGATGCGGTTTTCCTTGAGGCTGTGGACAGGCTGCAGATAAACACAGAACTGCCGCGCCATCAGCGCAAACTCCATATCGCGGACAATCATCTGCTCCTCAAACATGCGATCACGCATGCTCTTGTCATAGTAAGCATGCCGCTGCAGGTAGCTGCCCTTGATGCTGGTAAGGGCCATATTCGCGCGGTCACACATCTGATCTACCGGCAGGAATGCATTGTCGACTGGGTAAACACCAGCATAGAAGACGATACTGTGGCTGAGTCCCAATGACTTGACCGTGCTGTCGAGCCCGGCCATGATATTGTCCATGTCGACCTTAGCGGACGGCAGGCACAGGGCAAAATGATCCGACTCGATGCGGCCGCAAGTACCCGCCTCGCCAGCCAGCACCTGGAAATAGATGGCCGCAGTCTTGAGTACCAGATTGCCCGTATCAAGATGGAAAATATCGTTGATGACCTTGAAACAGCTGATATCGAAGTACAGGATAGAATACGCAGCATCCTGATTCTTCTGCAGCAGCGCTGCTGTCCGGCGGTAGAAAGCCTCACGGTTGTCGATTCCCGTCAAGGCATCCTTCTCGATATGACGATGCATCTCAGCCAGCTGCCGATCCTGGGCCACCTGGGCGACCTTGCGCCACTCATTCTCCTGCCGCGCCATGACGTTCTTGACCCGGCAGCGTACGACCGTCGGGTTGTAAGGCTTGACGATGAAGTCGGCTGCCCCGAGCTCCAAAGCGCGTTCTTCGCTGGAGCCATCATTGTGCGCCGTCATGACAATAACGGGAATCTGCGCATACTGATCGTTGCGTTTCATGGCCGCAAGCACCGCAAAGCCATCCATGACCGGCATGACCAGGTCAAGGAGAACAATACTTACCGTCTGCGCAGCCAAGGCATCCATAGCCTCCTGCCCGTCAGCGGCCTCCACGATTGCATATTCATCCTGGAAAAACTGAGACAGCACGACCCGGTTTATCTCTACATCATCGACAATCAGCATCACAGGTTTTGCATCCACAATATCGCCTTCTTTGCTCATAAACTCTAAGTGTATAGCTATCATCATTATACTACACTTTCGGATACGACAAAAGACTTCCGCCGATTTTGTAGGGAAATCGGCAGAAGCCTTCAGTCAAAAGCTTTATGTGAATTCTTTAGAACCCTGCCTGGAAAACAAGGTTCAAGAGGAAAAGAAAGCCCAGCATGTACCCCAGCACATGAACCTCACGGGCACGGCCATTCATCACCTTTAACAAAGGATAAGCGGCAAAGCCAAAAGCCAGGCCCGTGGAGATGCTGTTCGACCAAGGAATCAGCACGATGACGAGGAAGGCTGGAAACCATTCCGAGAAGTCATCGAAATCCACATTCTGTAACTGCTGCATCATCATCGCACCCGTTATGATAATGACCGGTGCGATGGCAGCCTGAGGCACAAACGATAAAAGGGGGATAAAAAACAGGGACAAGGAAAAAAGCACTGCGGCTGTAAGCGCCATAAGGCCCGTACGGCCGCCGCTTGCGATGCCGGCTGCGCTTTCCGCTGCCGCCACCGTCGGGCTCGTCCCGAGTAAACTCGAAAGCATCGTCGTAAAGGCCGAGCCCTCGAAGGTTTTCTTGAACTTGCGCTGGTCAGGGAGTATCCCCTCCAGCAGGCCCATGGTCTCGAAAATCATGATCATGGACATCGAGAATACCGAAAGCAAGAACGGTATGCTGAGCACCTGCGAGAAATCCGCCTGCAATAAAAGCTCCGGATAGCGCGCAAGATGCGAAAGATTGAGGTCCAGCGGCACCGCATCATGGATGCCAAAAAGGTAGCCGACGACGCTCGTCGCGATTATCGCGATGAAGAAACTGCCCATAACACCGCGCAGGTAGAGCGCCAGACTCAGGAGCAGCCCAAAGATGGCCAGAAGCGTCACAGGATTCGTCAAGCTGCCGAGCTCGATGATGGAGCTCGTGCCCCGCTGGATGAGCTGCGCCTTCACCAGCCCAATCTCCACGAGATAGAGCCCGATGCCCGCCGTAATCGCTGCCTTCAGCGATGCCGGCACCGCCTGGCTCAGACGCAGACACCATTTCGTGCAAGCCACCAGTGCGAATATCAGCCCCGACACCAGCGATATCGCTATCGCCTCATGCCAGTGCAGCCCCATGGTCACACAGACCGTATAGGTAAAAAACGCATTGATTCCCATGCCTGGCGTCAGCACGATTGGTGCATCGGCCACGAACGCCATGATCAGGCAGCCGATGACCGACGAAAAGATCGTCGCAAATACCGACAGCTCAGCGGGTATGCCCGCATCCGCCAGGATCAGCGGATTGACGATGATGATGTACGAAATGGCAAAGAAAGCCGTGACGCCTGCTATCAGTTCCCGCTGCCAGACTTTGCGTTTCTGCAGCGCACCACCGAATAATTTCCGCATCGCGCATTCTCCTCCTTTTCGCATGAGTTCGCTCATGTATAACAGTTTACACGGCCAGCACCGAATTTAAAAGGACAGGTGTCTCAAATCTGAACAAATCAAGCGAAAGCCGGCGAAAAACCCGATTTCCCTCTTCGCGAAAAATATTATATAATAGAAAATAACCCATTTTGACAGAAAGGACTACGCTATGAAGCTTGAATACCTGATTGAGCATATGCCTGAAGACATCAAGAGACAGACCACCCACAAGGTCTTCCTGCCCGGCGAATCCCTGATGCGCAAGGGCGAACGCGCCACCCATGTCTACCTGCTGACCCGCGGCAGCACGCGCGTGTCCAACGAGTTCGCGAGCGGACAGCGCTACACATTCGCCTCACTCGATACGCCAGACCTCATCGGCGACCTCGAGGTCCTCTCGGGACAGGGTGCCTATGCTGCATCGAACGAAGCCGTCACGACCTGTGAAGTCATCGCCATGAGTGCCGAGACCTTCCTGCAGTGGATGCGCATGGACAGCGAATTTGCGCTGACCGTCGCCCAGATGCTCGCCGCCAAGATGTATCCGACCTCCAACGAGGCCGGCCGCGTCAAATTCTTGCCGAGCCTCGAGCGCCTGCACAGCTACCTCTTGAAACGCCTCGGCACCATCGAGACCGATACCTTCATCCTGCACACGAGCCGCCAGCAGATTGCCGACGACATCGGCACCAGCGTCAAGACCGTCAACCGTGGCGTTGCCAAGCTGAAAGAGTCCGGACTCATCAGCCTGCACCACGGCAAGATCACGATCAACAAAGAACAGCAGAAGGCATTGCACGAAACCTTCCACGAGATCATCGACTAAAGAAAGGACTATCCGTTCCATGTTTGTTGCCATAAAGAGATTCCTGTTTTTCGGCGGCATCATCCTGATGCTGGCTGGCGTATTCGGTCTCTCCTTCATCTGGAGCATCGACCACCGCACAGCCGAGAGCCTGTCGGCATACTGCCGCATCGACTTCCAGAGCTCCCACACCGAAAAGGGCGAGCTCGAAGGGGCCGTGCTGACACTTTGGGACTGGCGCTATGACGGTGCCGCCCTCAAGCCAGAGGCCATCCTCTACACCGACGGCGATGCCTGGGAAATGAAAGCTGCGGTCAAACAGTCGCCAGCTGGCACTGACGCCGATCACCCCTACCAGAATGAAAACAAGCTCTTCGTCGAGCTGCCACGTGCGAGTCTGCCAGCCATCCGCAAGGCCAGTGAGATCCGGTTCCGCTTTTACTACGACAACGGCCAGACCATCGACCTGCCGCTGAACGCTCCCGACCTCGAATACTGGCGCCGGCAGGTTGCGCAATAAAAAACTTCCCCAGCGGGGAAGTTTTTTGTTAGTCCGTATATACACGCGGCACCCTGGGCGAAATCAAGCAGGGAACCTCATAATTTATCGTGCCAAGCCAGCCGGCAGCCTCATCGATGGTAAGTGTCGGGCTGCCAAACAGCGTTGCCACATCGCCAATCTTTACCTCAGGAATATCCGTCACATCGACCATGACCTGATCCATGCATATGCGGCCGGCAATTGGTGCGCGGCGGCCATGGATCTCGACAGCCCCCTGCGCGCCATAGGCGCGGATGTAACCATCGGCATAGCCGACAGGCAGCGTCGCAATGCGGCAGTCATGCTCAGCGATGAAGGCGCGGCCATAGCCGATGCTCTCGCCCTTGTGGAGCGTCTTGAGCCAGACGACGCGCGCCTGCAGCTCCATGAGCGGCTGCAGGTCGATAGGATGCGTGACCTCAGCCGATGGCCAGAGACCATACTGGATGACACCTGCACGCACCATATCAAGATGTGCCTCCGGAATCTCAAGGATGGCTGCCGACTCGGCAATATGGCGGATAGCGAGCTTTATGCCGCGCGCCTCAACAGCTGCGATGGCCTGCCGGAATTTAGTAAGCTGCTGCTGGGTATAGCTCTTGTCCTTGCAGTCAGCCATCGAGAAATGCGAGAACATGCCCTCGATCTCCAGCCCTGGCAGTGCGGCAATGCCCGCAGCAAGTTCACCGATTTCCTCGGGGCGTACGCCGATGCGCCCCATCCCCGTATCGACCTTGAGATGCACCTTGGCCCTGCGGCCCTGACGCACAGCCTCAGCCGACAGAGCCCGGGCAAGCGCCAGATCGCAGACAGCCTGGGTGATGCCATAGCTGACGATATCCTTGGCATCCTCAGGCATCACGAGGCCCAACAACAGGATTGGCGTCGTAAAGCCAGCAGCGCGCAGCTCGATGCCCTCCGATAGCGTGGCCACGGCCAGATACGAGGCCCCCGCCTCGACAGCCACGCGGGCCACCGGCACCGCGCCATGGCCATAGGCATCGGCCTTGACCACCGCACAGAGCTTCACTCCCGGCTGCAGCTGTTTCTTGATCTCGCTATAATTATGCGCCAACGCACCCAGATCGATCCGGGCCCAGGCTGGACGATTCGGCATATCTACTCGCGCTCCTTTTGCTCCCGCCATAACGGTTCCGTTCATACGTTTATTAAGTATAGCAAACTACCTATAGAAAGTCTACAAGGATGACTATGATGAAAATGCTGAAAAAAGCGGATATCCTGCTCATTGTCCTGTTATTGCTGCTATCGCTGCTGCCCCTGCGGGCAGGGACAAACAAAAAGCCTGCGGCCGTCTATGCCGACATCAGCGTCGGCGGCCAGCTTTCGCGCCGCGTGGTGCTCAGCGCTCATCAAGGCCGCGAAACCTTTACGCTGCAGACGCCTGATGGCCACTACAACACCATCGAGATTGACGATGATACCATCGCCGTAATCGATGCCGACTGCCCTGACAAGCTCTGCATCCAGCAGGGCAAAGCAAGAAAGGCAGGCGATATCATCGCCTGCCTGCCGCATAAGCTCATTATCGAAGTGAAGGGCTCCGCTGCCGATGACACGGAAGATATCATCCCTGCCCGCTAAGAGGAATCCCTATGAACCATACACAAAGACTCACCTATCTTGCCCTGCTGACAGCGCTGTCACTGGCGCTGTTCCTGCTTGAGGGACTTATCCCGCTGCCATTCCTGGCCCCAGGGGCCAAGCTGGGCCTAGCTAATATCATCACGGTACTAGCCCTCTACACCCTGCCACGCTGGCAGGATGCAGCCCTGGTATTATTGCTGCGCATAACGATTGCCTCGCTGTTTGGCGGCGGCCCCAGCATCATGCTCTACAGCCTCGCCGGCGGCCTGCTGAGCCTTGCCATCATGATTCTCCTGAAACATACCGGCCATTTCTCTCCGCTTGGTGTCAGCTGCGCCGGTGGCTTTACCCATAACCTCGGTCAGCTGTTGATTGCCGTCACTCTGAGCAATCACATCGGCCTGCTGAATTACCTGCCCATCCTCGGCCCCTGCGGCATCCTCACCGGGTTCTTTATCGGCTATACCGTATGGCTGATACTGCCCAAACTTCCGATTGCGCTAAACACAAACCGATAATCCATACAAGCAAAAGACCTCCGCAAATGCGGAGGTCTTTTATTGCAATGTTTATCCTGCCAATCGTCAGATCAGAAGAAGAACTCAACGCGGCCGAAAGCGTTGTGCGTCTTGTGGTCGCCATCAATCGTCTTGCCCAGACCATAGCGTCCCGTCAGGACAACATTCTTGAACAGCGTGTAGTTAGCGCCGATCTCGAAGTCTTTCTCGCCAGCACGCGTTACATCCCAAGTGCTGTTGACAACAGCGCCCTTGCCGATGTGACGGTATGCAACCCAAGCGCCGAAGGAACCCTGATTCTCAGCTTTAGCGCCCTTGTAGTTGAGCTCGATGCCAGCAGCCTGATCCTGAGCAATGTTTTCCGTATTCTTGGAATAGAAAGCCTTGGCATTCAGCGTCGGCAGGAACTTGTAGCCAGCTTTAGCGACCCAGATATGAGCCTTCTTATCAGCACCACGCTTGTTCTCACCTTTCAGGTCATGATAGCTGAGGCCGAGGTTCAGTTTGTCTTTGGCATAAGCGGCACCAACATAGAAGTGGTTAGCAGCAACATCCGAGTATGCCGTGCTGCCCAGTGCGCTCTTGGCATTTGCCTTGTTCAGGCGAGCATAACCAATCGTGCCTTTGACATCTTTGCCGAACGTGACATCAACACCAGTGTTCTCTTTATCGAAGACCGTGTCATTATCATAGGAAGCAAACTTACCCAGTCTTACCTGGAGATTGTCATAGTTGCCCTGCGCCCAAATGCGTTTGAGCGTAACCTGGTTCTCATCATCCGCGTCAATCTTGAGAGCCGTATCGAGACGAGCCTTTACTTTCCAATTGCTGTTGATCTCAGCCGTCGGCTCAAGACGGAGCAACAGCTCGTTCTTGCGGCTGTCCTGAACCGTCGTATCTGCTGCACCATAACGGGAAACCGTGAAACGAGCCTCGCCCGTCCATTTTACAACGTCAGCATTGCGCTCGAGGTTAGCAACGCGGACGCCGAGGTTGTTGAGCTCATCAGCGAACTCAGCAGCGAGTTTGTCAACGAGAGCTTTGTCAGCGCCGGACGTGCTCTTTGCCATAGCCTTAGCTACCATCTGAGCCATCTCATAACGCGTGATGTTCTTGTCGCCTTTGAACGTGGAATCGCCATAACCTTCGATTACACCGTCAGCAGCGAGCTGAGCAACAGCATCATATGCCCAGTGGTCAGCCGGAACATCGGAGAACGGGTTTGCAGCAGCAAACGTCGTGCTAGCAGCACCAACAACCAGAGCGATCGTCAGAGCGGATACGAGAGTCTTCTTCATGAGAAACTCCTCCTTCTGTAAGATAGAATAGATTTTCATCCAGTCCCAGACGAGAAGTCCTGCATGAGTGTCCATGTTTCCTCAGCTTTCTCCTCGTTTTGTCCTGAACTTAGGTTTATGCTATCATACAATTTTCAGTTTCGCAATATTCTCTCGCAAATTTTATCCTGCTTTTAATCTTTTCTAATCAAATCATGCATAACGATATTTAATTGCCGGCTTGATTTAACAGAAAAAGACCTCCGCAATAGCGGAGGTCTTTATTGTTGTCTTGATTTCTGCTAATCGTCAGATTAGAACAGGAACTCAACGCGACCGAAAGCAGTGTGCATTCTGTGGTCGCTCGTCAGCGTCTTGCCGATGCCATAACGGCCCGTCAGGACAACGTTCTTGAGCAGCGTGTAGTTAGCGCCAATCTCGAAGCCCTTCTCATCCGGTTTTACGACATCCCAAGTGCTGTTGACGATAGCATTCTCACCGATGTGACGGTATGCAAGCCAAGCACCCCAGGAGCCTTTGTTCTCAGCCTGAGCGCCTTTGTAGTCGACTTCGATGCCAGCAGCCTGATCCTGAGCAGCATCTTCCGTGTTCTTGGAATAGAAAGCGCTAACGCCTACCGTCGGCAGGAACTGATAGCCAGCTTTAGCGACGACGAGTTTCATCTTCTTGTCTGCAGCGCCGACAACATCACCCGTCAGGTCATGATAGCTGAGGCCGAGGTTCAGTTTGTCTTTTGCATAAGCAGCGCCAACATAGAAGTGGTTAGCTGCAGAATCCGTGAACCAGCCGAGGTTTGCATTGTCCTTGTTCAGGCGAGCATAACCAATCGTGCCTTTGATTTCCTTACCGAAGGAAACCTCAGCACCAGTGTGGACGCGGTCAACAACCGTGTCATCGTCGAGGGAGCTGAACTTACCAAGTTTTACCTGGAAGTTGTCATAGTCGCCCTGTGCCCAAACGCGTTTGAGCGTAACACGGTCTTCCGTGTCGCCAGCCATGTCAACCGTAGCATCGAGACGAGCATTTACATGCCAGTTGCTGTTTACTTCAGCAGACGGCTCGAGGCGGAACAGCAGGTCATTCGTGCGGGCATCGTGATTGCCACGGCCGCTCTTTTCCTCAGTGTAGCGAGCAACCGTGTACTCAGCTTTGCCGTTCCATTTAACCATGTCAGCATTGCGCTCGAGGTTAGCAACGCGAACGCCGAGGTTGTTCAGCTCATCAGCGAACTCAGCAGCGAGTTTGTCAACGAGAGCTTTGTCAGCGCCGGACGTGCTCTTTGCCATAGCTTTTGCTACCATCTGAGCCATCTCATAACGCGTGATGTTGCGATCGCCTTTGAACGTGGAATCGCCATAACCTTCGATTACACCGTCAGCAGCGAGCTGAGCAACAGCATCATATGCCCAGTGGTCAGCCGGAACATCGGAGAACGGGTTTGCAGCAGCAAACGTCGTGCTAGCAGCACCAACAACCAGAGCGGTCGTCAGAGCGGATACGAGAGTCTTCTTCATGAGAAACTCCTCCTTCTGTAAATAGAAATGATATTATGTTCAATTCGCCATCAGAGGAATCTCATGAGTGTCCATGTTTCCTCACTCTCATCCTTTGATGTGCCCTCAAACAGTTCTTATAGTATCATAAATAGTTTTTAGGCGCAAGCATTCTTAGCGAAAATTAATCTCAATTCCATCCACTTTTCAGTCAAATGCGCATGCAAAAACACGATAAACCCGCATAAAATAAAGCCTTATGGCAATTTTCACCATAAGGCTCATTTTTAGATTATTTTTTCATTAGAGACTTTCTTAGAACAGGAACTGGACACGACCGAAGACCTTCGAAGCATCCTCATCACCGGCAATCGTCTTGCCGTTGAAGTACTTGAGGCTGGCTACCGTATTCTTGGCCACGGCATAGTTCGTACCGATCTCCCAGCCCTTCGTGCCAGCCCAGGCACCATCATAAGTCGGAGCCAGAGCTACGTTCTGGCCCAGATGACGGTAGGCAACATATGCGCCCCAGGAACCCGGGTTCTCTGCCTTTGCCCCCTTGTAGTCGAGCTCAACCGAACCGGCCTTCTTGTAGTTATCAGCCTGCGTGTTCTGTGCATACATGCCGCCAAGGGCTACATTGTCATTGAAATGATACTTGCCATTGACGCTCCAGATATTAGCCGAGTCATGGTCGCCATAACCATCAGCCTTCGTGAACGCATCGCTGCCGATACGATGATAAGCCGCACCTGCCGACAAGTTGCCCTTGTCATACTGCAGGCCGATGCTGCCAACCGATGCTTTGTCCTCACCAGCCTTCGCAGCGCCATCCACGATACCGCCATTGACACCATTGTTATCGCTGAGATTCCAGCGGCCGCCCTGTACCGTGAACTTGACGTCCTTGCCTGCAGTCAGTGCTGCACCAGTCATCTGGCTATCGAGGATGGAGTCACTGTCTACCTGCATCGGCAATTTACCAGCCTTGATGCTGAAGTTGTCATAGTCGCCCTGCGCCCAGGCTCGCTTGAGGCTGACATCGTTCTCGCCATCTTCGCTGGCATTGAGCTTGGCATCGAGACGGGCATTGACATGCCAGTTGTCACTGACCTCCGCCGACGGATCGAGACGGAACAGCAGCTCATTCTTGGCATCGCCATTGTCATCTACCTTTGTGTTCGTGTAGGTGTAACGAGCCTCGCCGTTCCATTTCACCTTGTCAGCGTTGCGCTCGAGGTTGCTGACGCGAACGCCCATCGTGTTGAGCTCATCGGCAAACTCAGCAGCAAGCTTGTCAACGAGAGCCTTGTCAGCACCGGACGTATTCTTGGCCATGGCCTTGGCAACCATCTGGGCCATCTCGTAACGCGTGATGTTCTTGTCGCCCTTGAAGGTATCGTCGCCATAGCCTTCGATGACGCCATCAGCAGCCAGCTGGGATACGGCATCATATGCCCAATGGTCAGCCGGTACATCCGAGAACGGGTTCGTGGCAGCAAAAGTAGTCGAAGCAGCGCCGACAACCAGTGCCGTAGTCAGAGCCGAAACAATAGTCTTTTTCATGATAATCTCCTCCATTTCGTTGAACGAAAAGAAATAAAATCTTCCGTCCTGCGGGAAGTCCAGCGGAGCCCATGAGTTTCCTTGTTTCCTCAGTGCTCATCTATCCGTGCCCTTTTCCCTTAGGACACTTTCAGTATAATACTTGACTAGGTCAATTACAATTAACGAACCATTATTCTTTCGTTATGATTTGATTAGATAGTTTTCTAAGTCAACTATAGGAATATCAGAAAGGCTGGAACTATCCGTGACAGCTCCAGCCTTACTGTGCTATATTTATCTTAGATATATATAACTTCTCTCGCCGATCGGCAAATACATCCATATTGTCCTTGATTTGCTGCCGGACAGCTAGGCGCAGGCTTGCCTGCAGGATGGTTTCCTGTTCACCGGCCTGCGCAAGGATTTCGCCCCATGGGTCGATGATGGCCGAGTGACCAGCAAGCTGCAGGTTATCTGCGCCGACACCAGACTCATTGCAGGCTACGACGAAAATCTGGTTCTCGATGGCGCGCGCCCGCAGCAGTGTCTGCCAGTGGATGAGACGCGCGAGCGGCCAGGCCGCTGGCACGAACAGCACCGCCACGCCCTCCAGGGCCAGACGGCGAGCCAGCTCAGGGAAGCGGATATCATAGCAGACTGCCAGCCCGCATTTGACCCCGTCGAGCATGAAAGTCACGACGCTGTCGCCAGGCTGGAAGTCATCCTTCTCACCGCTCGGCGTGAAGAGATGGGTCTTATGATAGGTCGTCGTCAGACGGCCCGTGCGATCAAAGACGTAGCAGGTGTTGAACACCTGCTGGCCGATGGCGTTGGCAACTGTACCACCGACAATATTGACCTGATAGCGCGCCGACAGCTCCGAAAGGGCCCGGCGAGTCTGCGTGCCATCAGCGTCAGCATAGTCGAGGATAGGGCGTGGGTAGAAGCCGAGCCGCCAAAGCTCGGGCAGCAGCAGGACGTCGGGCCGCTTAGCCATAGCCTGCTCGGCCAGCCGGTAGAAATTTGCGATATTCTTTTCAGGCGCGCCGAATGCGACCTCCATCTGCAGTACAGCAACTTTCATAGAAGATTACCTCACAAGGGGGACTAACAATGGAAAAGCAACAATACAATCTCGGTGATATCGTTCGCATGAAAAAGCCGCATCCATGCGGCAGCAACGAGTGGGAAATCCTGCGCGTCGGCATGGACTTCCGGCTCAAATGCCAGGGCTGCGGCCACCTCGTCATGCTGCCACGCCCAAAGTTCGAAAAGATGGTGCGCGCCATCATAAAGCGCGCCGATCCAGAATAAAGTTCAAAATTTACGATAACATATACGGTATCATATTTCAACTGATAGCGTTTCCCGGTCAAGAATGCAAAAAGGCTGTGCAAGAAGGATGTCATTAACGACAATGCTTCCTGCACAGCCTTTTCCTATTCTCTTATATGCTCAGGCCTCCTGGGCCTCGAGGTACATGGCTTCCTGCTCGGACTGCATGAATACGCCTGCTGCCGCTGCAACATTATGGCAGAAGTCCGATACGCTGAACCGGCGCACGTCGCGCAGATGGTCAAAGATCCAGTTCAGCAGATGATCCCGCAAGTATAGCTGATAGCTTTCCCAAAGGGCCACGGCCAGCTCGGTATCAAATGTCGGCTCCTTGGCCAGCGCCTCGAGCAGGCAGCTCATATAGGCAAAGGCATAATGCAGGTGGCCGTTCGGCGTGTCGCCCTGCAGCAAATCAAGCCCTGCATCCTCACAGGCTTGACGCGCAAACAGGCACTCCAGCCGCATTGCTGTCGTCCGCTCGCCGCAGTAGGCCGCCTCATGGGGCGGAGCCAAGAGCTGCTGCGGATCAATGAATAAACGGTTGAAATCATAGGCACTGTTTTCGCCCACCTCGGGCACTGCCAAGCGGACAGCCAGCAGCGAGCCGATATGCATCGATGCCGCTTTGCCCGAACGCAGCACGCCGGAATAGTACTCCGACAGCTCCCGGTATATCGCGGCCTTGTTCTGCAGGCCCGCTTTCGTTTCATGCTCACACATTATAAAAACACACACTTTCATTCAAAATTATCATAGCTGTATATTAATCTTTAGTATAATAAAAAATTGAATGGCATTTACTGTGAATTTTTCCAAATATTCGCGTGATACTTATAAGATTTTACACAGGAACTGAAAATCGCTCAGTTCTGTGGCCGCCGAATGATGCGCAAAGCCTGGCAGGCAAGGTAAAAACGCGCCCGAACATCAACCTGCCCAAGGTCGGCGCCCAGCACCTCCTCAATCTTCTTCAGACGGTTGCGCAGGGTATTGGCATGGATGAACATGCGCTCAGCTGCCTGGGGCAGTGACTCGTTTTCCTGAAAGAATATCTCCAAGGTCCGCAGGAAATCCGTCTTGTTCGCGCTGTCATAGTCCATAAGCACGCCCAGCGTCTCCTGTACGAAATCGTCAAGTTCCTCTGTGCGGATATGCGCGAGCAGCTTGAATACACCGAGATCATCATAGCAAGTGACACCGCTCTCAGCCTTGCGGAAACGCCCCAGGCTCACCGCCTGCCGCGCCTCCTGAAGGCTGCGGCAGATGTCAGCGACCAGCGGATAGACCCGGCCAATGCCCAGCGAGAAGGTCGGCAGCTGTGGATGTGCCTGCCGGACTTTATCCATGCTCGCCTGGAACTGCTGCGGAGCACTGGCCTGCCGGATGCCCGTAGATGCCAGCACCGGCAGCAGCATGATCAGCTGGGTGCGCAGCTGCATCGTCACCGGCTGGGTAAAAAACCCGGCCAGCAGCCCCCGCCAGGCGCTCTCAAGGGTATCAATCAGCTGCTTGGAGCGGCTGCCCGGCAGCGGCTGATCGAATTCCGCCACAACAACGTAATGGGGCTGATCGAGATTCATATGCCAAAGCCGCCCCATGCTGATGACTTCCTCGGAGGAATGGAAATTATGATAGAGCACATCATAGAGGAACTGCTCCCGGTGACGGCGCTCTTCCTGCCGCATTTCCTCCTCATGCCAAAGCAGGAACGTGAGGTGGCACGACAGCTCATCAATCAGCGCCGCTGCCTCTGGCTCCAGCTCAGCAGCTGCCGTCACCAGCCAGCCGAACTGCAACGCGCCATAGCATAACGGCCTTACCGTAAGGTCCAGGAACGGAGCCATATCCTGCTGCAGCAGTGCCTGCCGCCGATTGAGCAGCAGTGACAGCTCAGGATCCGGGAATCCCGCTGTTCGTTCCCGGAGGTTGCCCGACTGCATCAGCACCACGAATTCGAGCCCCGTCAGCTCTGCTGCCTGATTCAGCTTGCCTGACAGTGACGTCTGCTGCCACAGCGCCTCCATATCATTTTTGCTGGTCATTACTTTTTGCCTCCTTGCGCAAAAAACGAATGGGCTGACGAGCCGGCACAAAACGGATGGACGGCTGCGTATAACGGATCAATGGATAGTCCGGCAGATTCTTGTCTGCCTCCGTCAGTTCACCAAGCTCGATAAGCTGCAGCGCCCCCACAGGGCATGCCTCGACGCAGGCTGGCAGCTGACCTCTTGTCAGCCTGTCTTCGCAGAAGTCGCATTTTTCCGCCTTCTGCGTCCGCGGATTCAGCCGTGGCGCCCCAAAGGGACAGGCGCCGACACAGCGACCACAGCCGACACAGCTCTCACTGTGATGACGGACGATGCCATTGCGCAGCTTATCATAGCAGTGCTCGGGACAAACCCGCATACATTCAGGCGCAGCACAGTGATTGCACGCCAGTGACAGCAGCCCCTGCACACGGACACTCGCATGCAGCCGTTCCACATGACGGAACCCAGCCAGCGACTCCGGATGCTGATGCTGACAGGCCAGCTCACAGGCCCGGCAGCCAACGCAGCGGTCTAGATCGACCTGAAACCCTATCTGATGCGGCTGCATGCAAAATCCCCCTTACACTTTGCCAGTATCTATCTCATTTTATTTGCGAAATAACAAATTATGATATAATTATATTATACAATTATACCATAATTTCGGATTTTCTTCATATTGACATCACCACCACTGCCCGAGGAGATACCACCCATGCTTTACAAAGACGGCTATCAGATCACGCGGCATACCTGCCCGCGCAACTGCTACGATTCCTGCCCGCTGCTCGCCTATACACGCAACGGCCGCATCGAAAAGCTGACTGGCGATGCCAGCAGCAACCCGCACTATGCCCAGCTCTGCGCCAAGGGGAAGCAGATCCTCGACTCGGTCTACCATCCGCAGCGGCTGCTTTTCCCGTTGCGCCAGCAGGGCCGCGGCACCGGGCACTGGCAGCGCATCACCTGGGATACGGCTATCGAAATCATCGCCCGCAAGATGCTCGCCCTCAAGGAGCGCTATCACTCCACCCTGCCCCTATGCCTCAATAAATACTCCGGCAACTTCGGCCTGCTGCACTATGCCTGCGAGGGTATGTTCAACAGCCTGGGCCCGACGACCCAGACCACAGGCACGCCTTGTTTTTCCTCCGGGATCGATGCCCAAAAGCTCGACTTTGGCGGCAATATCACCTCCGATGTCCAGACCCTTGTCCACTCGCAGCTCATCATCCTCTGGGGCGTCAACCCCGCCTGGACCTCCATCCATTCCATGGAGGCCATCTATCAGGCTCAAGCCAAGGGCACAAAGATCGTCGTCATCGATCCACTGTACACGGAGACAGCCCGCAAAGCTGACTACTACATCCAGATCCGGCCGGGCAGCGACGCTGCGCTGGTGCTGCTGCTGCTGCAGAAGCTTGCGGCCCGCGGCGCCCTGCACAACGATCCGCAGCGCATCCGCGGCGGCGACAAGCTGCTGGCAGACATCCAAAGACTCGACCAATCCCAGCTGGAAGCCGTGATCGATCAGCCTGCTGAGGCGATTGATACCCTCATCGAGCTCATAGCCAGCCAGCATCCCATGCATATCTGGTGTGGCTTTGGCATGCAGCGCCATGTGCATGGAGGGCTCACGATCCGCCTTATCGATGCCCTTGCCATGCTGACCGGCAATATCGGCATCCCCGGCGGCGGCGTGAACTTTGCCGACCGCGAGGGCGTAGACTTCCCCTATGCCACCAAACGCGAGCGGGCTGATACCCGCTATGTCAACATCAACCAATTCTCGCAGACATTGCGCAGCCTGCAAGATCCGCCTGTGCGCCTGCTCTGGATTGCCTGCCGCAACCTGGTCAGCCAGGACGTAGGCCTGCGTGAACTCCAGGCACTCTGGTCTGAGCTCGAGCTCGTCGTGGTTGCCGATAAATTCCTGACCAAGACTGCCGAGATGGCTGATATCGTCTTGCCCGTCACGACAGAATTTGAAGATATCGACGTCTATACCGGCTACTTCCCGCGCTGGCTGGGCATCAACGAAGCAGCAATCCCGCCGCGCGGCGAGGCCAAGAGCGACCTTGAGATTGCCCGTCTGCTGACGCGCCGTCTGAATGAGCTTGCGCCAGGCACCAGCGATTTCCCGGCGGAGCAGACGGACGAGGAGTTCCTCGATGCCGAATTCCCGCCTGCGGTCTGCCGGCAGCTCGGCATCAACGGCTGGCGGCAGCTGCGCGAGGGAGCTATCAAGGTTCGCCCCAGCGGCATAGCCTGGCAAGACGGCAAGTTCGCCACCGACGATGGCAAGTTCCACTGCTGTGAGCTGCCTAAGCAGCTTGATGTTCTGCTGCCCACGGAAGATTATCCTTTCCACTTTATCACGCCTCATGCCCAACAGAGCATCAACGGCCAGACATACACCCGTCTGGCGGAGCTCCCCGAGTACCCCGTCGTCTATATCCACCCTGACAGTGCGAAAAAACGCAGGCTCACGGAGGGCCAGCACGTCATCCTCTGGAACGAATACGGGTCACTGACCGCCACCATTGCCTACGATGACACACTGGCCGCCGATATCCTGATGAGCTACCAGGGCAGCAGCCAGCAAGGCAACGTAAATGCACTCAACGGTGGGCATCCCACAGACCTCGGCACCCTGAGCACCGGCGCCCCGGGGCTCGCCCTCTACGACGTATTCGTCAATATCCGTGCAAAGTAAAAAGCCGCCACTTCAGAAGAAAACGCCCGTATGATATGCAATCATACGGGCGTTTTCCATATGTATGTACTTAGACGTTAAAGCGGAAGTTCACGACATCGCCATCCTGCATGACGTAGTCCTTGCCCTCCACGCGAACCTGTCCTTTTTCGCGGGCTGCAGCGACGCTGCCATTGGCCACAAGGTCATCGTAGTTGACGATTTCGGCGCGGATAAAGCCACGCTCGAAGTCCGTATGGATCTTGCCAGCAGCCTTCGGCGCCGTCGTTCCCTTGACGATGGTCCAGGCGCGGCACTCGTCCGGGCCAGCCGTCAGGAACGTCTGCAGGCCCAGCAGGTCGAAGGCAGCCTTGATCAAGCGGTCAAGACCGCTCTCCGTCTCGCCGAGATCCTCGAGGAATGCCTTGGCCTCTTCCTCGTCAAGCTCAGCAATTTCCGACTCAACCTTGGCCGAGATAGCAACGACCTCAGCACCTTCCTGAGCGGCGAACTCCTTGACCTTCTGCACATATTCGTTCTCATCGAAGGCCGTTGCCACTTCGTCTTCCGCCACATTCGTGACATAGAGCGTCGGTTTCAGCGTGATGAGGTTCATATCCTTGATGACCTCGAGGTCATCAGCACTCAGGTCGACCTGACGGGCTGGTTTTGCCTCGTCGAGGGCCTCTTTGATACGGCGCAGGATCTCATCCTCGACGCGGGCCTCTTTGGCACCGGATTTAGCCAGCTTGGCTACCTTCATGATGCGCTTTTCGACGACCTCAAGGTCAGCCAGGCAGAGCTCCGTCTGGATGATATCGATGTCGCGCAGCGGATCGATGCCGCCCTCGACATGGGTGATGTTCTGGTCGTCAAAGCAGCGTACGACATGAGCGACCGCATCAACCTGACGGATGTGCTCAAGGAACTTGTTGCCAAGACCCTCGCCCTTCGAGGCGCCCTTGACAAGACCAGCGATATCGACAAAGCGCACCGAGGCCGGCGTCGTCTTCTTGGAATCGTACATCTCGTGCAGCACCTTGAGGCGCTCATCCGGCACCGCAACGACGCCGACATTCGGCTCAATCGTGCAGAACGGGAAGTTAGCCGCCTCAGCACCAGCCTTCGTGATTGCATTGAACAAAGTGCTCTTGCCGACATTTGGCAGGCCGACAATACCTACTTCTAAGTTACTCAAAATTACTTACTCCTTTTAAATCATGCCATCCTCATCCACTTGAGGAATGACGCGCAGATTACAGCGTGCCGAAGATACGGTCGCCAGCGTCGCCGAGGCCTGGAACGATGTAGCCCTTCTCGTTGAGTTTCTCGTCGATGGCAGCAACGTAGAGCGGTACGTCCGGATGCTCTTCATTGATGACCTTGATGCCTTCCGGAGCGGCTACGAGGCACATGAGAATCATGGATTTGGCGCCTTTCTCCTTGAGCAGCGAAAGGGCAGCTGCTGCACTGCCGCCCGTTGCCAGCATCGGGTCGACGACAATCAGCGTGCGCTCAGCAACGTCATTCGGCAGCTTGCAGTAGTACTCGACCGGCTTGAGGGTCTTCGGGTCACGGTACATGCCGACATGGCCGACGCGGGCAGCCGGAACCATGTTGACAACACCGTTGAGCATGCCGAGACCAGCGCGCAGGATAGGAACGACACCGACCTTCTTGCCGGCGAGGACCTTGGCCTTGCACTTCGTGACCGGCGTCTCGATCTCAATCTCCTTGAGCGGGAAGTCACGCGTGATCTCATAGGCCATGAGCATAGCGATCTCTTCCAGGAGCTCACGGAAATCCTTCGTGCCCGTATCCTTCTGGCGCATCAGCGTCAGCTTGTGCTGGATCAGCGGGTGGTCGATTACGGTTACTTTCATATCTTCAGACATTTTCTTTCTTCTCCTTCAGTTTCTCTTATTCATAAAGCGGATATTTTTCGCAAAGAGCAGCTACGCGCTTGCGGGCCGCCGCCTTGACTTCTTCGTTCTGCGGATCGCTCAGGACCATGGCTATGATATTCCCTACTTCTACCATATCCTCTTCCTTGAACCCGCGCGTGGTCAGGGCCGGAGAACCCAGACGGATGCCGCTCGTGACGAACGGCGACAACGGCTCGAACGGGATCGTGTTGCGGTTGGCCGTGATGTTGACCTCATCGAGAACGAACTGGGCCTCTTTGCCCGTGATGCCCTTGCTCGTCAGATCGACGAGCATCAGGTGGTTGTCCGTACCGCCCGAGACGATACGGAAGCCGTCAGCTGACAGCGTGTCAGCAAGTGCCTTGGCGTTCTTCTTGAGCTGCTTGGCGTATTCCTTGAACTCCGGACGCAGTGCCTCGCCCAGGGCAACAGCCTTGGCCGCGATGACGTGCATGAGCGGGCCGCCCTGGATGCCCGGGAATACGGCCTTGTTGAACTGCTTGCCGAACTCAGCGTCACGGCAAAGAATCATGCCGCCACGCGGGCCGCGCAGCGTCTTATGGGTCGTCGTCGTGACGACATCGGCATACGGAACCGGGCTCGGATGCTCGCCAGCGGCGACAAGACCGGCGATATGCGCGATATCGACCATCAGATAGGCACCGACCTTCTTCGCAATCTCGGCAAGACGCGGGAAGTCGATGACGCGCGCATAGGCAGATGCACCAGCGACGATGAGCTTCGGCTGGCACTCCTCCGCCTGCTTCTCAAGCGCATCGTAGTCGATGGTCTCCGTCTCCTTCGTAACACCGTACGGCACGATGTTGAAGTACTTGCCCGACATGTTGACCGGGCTGCCATGGGTCAGATGTCCGCCATCCGTGAGGTTCATGCCCATGACCGTATCGCCCGGCTGCAAGAGGGCAAAGAACACCGCCATATTGGCCTGCGCACCCGAATGCGGCTGCACGTTGGCATATTCTGCTCCAAACAGTTTCTTGGCGCGGTCGATAGCCAGCTGCTCCACCTCATCCACGAACTCGCAGCCGCCATAGTAGCGCTTGCCCGGGTAGCCTTCGGCGTACTTGTTGGTCAGCACGCTGCCCTGGGCCTCAAGCACTGCCTTGCTCACGATGTTTTCCGAGGCGATAAGCTCGAGTTTCGTGCGCTGGCGGCCCAGCTCGTTGTCAAGCTGTGCGGCGATTTCCGGATCAGATTTCTTCAGTGTTTCCATAAGACTCATAGGGAGAACCTCCTATAAAAGACAGATGAACGCGGACACTTGCTTATATTGTTGTTGGTTATAGATAGCGGTCAGTTCTGCTCAAGGGCCATGATCTTATTCACGCGGCGCTCATGACGGCCGCCCTCGAACTCAGTCTCGACCCAGGCGCGAACGATCTCGCCAGCCGGGCCAAAGCCCGTGACGCGGCCGCCCATGGCGAGCACATTGGCATTATTGTGCTGACGCGACATCTTAGCCGAGTAGACATCGCCGCAAAGTGCGCAGCGGATGCCCTTGATCTTGTTGCAGGCAATGCTGATACCGATGCCTGTACCACAGAGGGCGATACCGCGATCCGACTTGCCCGAGACAACGTCAGCGCAGATCTTCTCAGCAACATCCGGATAGTCAACCGACTCCGTGCCAAAGGTACCGACATCCGTCACCTCAATGTCGCCGTATTCCTTGAGGACCATCTTGACCTCTTCTTTGAGCTGGACAGCACCGTGATCACTGCCGATGGTAATTTTCATGCTTACCTTCCACCTTTCTTACATACTGACTTTTATTGTATCATATGCCAAACGAAAAAAATAGAAGTATATGTATTTGTTACTTCGCACTCTTGACCGCCCAGCGCAGTTTTGTCGAGTGGGCACGGCTGTTGCGGTAACATTCTTCTTTTGTAGGACGGATGACATCCTGGGCGATATCGGCGTATAGGCCCTGCTGATGGAAGGCTTTGAAGGCCTTCTTGACGATGCGGTCTTCCCCCGAATGGAACGTCAGGATTGCCGCCCGGCCGCCAGGCGCGAGCGCCGCAGGAAGTTTCTCCATGAACTCATAAAGAACTTCGTACTCATGGTTGATATCGATGCGCAGAGCCTGGAATACGCGGGCACTGCTCTTCTTGATGAGTTCTACCCGGGCCAGTGCCTGTTTTTTTGTGCTGTAACCAGCGCGCTCGGCCATCTCCTTGGGCAGTTTTACCTTAGAAAGCGCCTGCCCGATGGCTTCGTGCAGGTCCTTCGTCGTTTTTATGGGCCGGCGGCGGCGCGTCTTTACGATATAGCGAGCGATTTCGGCGGCATAGGGCTCGTCGGCATTTTCCTGCAAGAGGCCTTCCAATTCATACTCGTCAATGTCCCGAAGCCGCTCGGCGGCCGTGATACCTGCTTCGGGATTCAGCCGCAAATCAAGGGGGCCTTCGCTTTTATAAGTGAAACCGCGCTCCGGATTGTCAATCTGCATGGAGGATACGCCAAGATCCGCGAGAATGAAGTCGAAAGGCCCCACCTCACGCGCCAGCTCGTCAATCTGGCAGAAATTCATATTGCGCAGCTCCCAAATAGCCTCGGAAAAGCCCTTAGCCCGGATACGCGCCTCGGTCTTCTTCGACTCTATCGGGTCAATATCCCCGCTGATCAGGTGCCCTTTTCCCTCGAGTTTTTCCAGCATCGCTGAGGTGTGACCACCATAGCCCAAGGTCGCATCAAAGCCACGTTCACCGGGCTTTATGGCCAGCACCTCTAAAATCTCATTGACCATGATGGGAATATGCATGCCTGCCGGCGTGTTGCCCTTGGCGATGACATGGGCAATCTCATCGCCATATTTTTCCGGGTTCAATTCCTTGTATTTTTCTTCAAAGCGCCGCGGATATTTGCCGCTGTAGTGGATGCGCCGTTTATGCTGCTGTTCCATCCGGCGCCTCACATAGAAAAGTGCTTTGAAAGCGTCACGGCGATGCCATCCTCATTATTGGAAAGGGTGACTTCGTCAGCAATCTCCTTGAGCTCCTCGCAGGCGTTGCCCATGGCGACGCCATAGCCGGCAAACTCCAGCATGCTCATATCGTTCTGGGCATCCCCGAAGGCCATGACCTCACTCTGTTCGATGCCCAGGCGCTCGCAAGCGTGGCCCAGTGCGCTGAGCTTGCTGACCCCCTTGATGGTGCCCTCGTAGAACCACGGCGCCGACTGTACGAAGGACATCTTATCCTCAAAGCCGCGGCGGATATCTGCCAGATGCGGCACGAGGATCTCATTGGGGGCAGCCGTCAGGATCTTTACCGGATCGAAGCCGCCAGCAGCCACAGCATCGGCAATATTGTCGACAATTTTTATCTTGAGGTTGTTGTTGCGGCTTTCGTCCATGACTTTATGGCGGCTGGCATCCGTCGTATAGATATACTCCCCATCATCGACGATAGGCGAAAGCTCCGGCCACTGCTCCAGGTGACGCAGGAATTTGACCGCCAGCTTGTTATCGATACTGCTGTCAAAAAGGATTTCCTTCGTCGTAGCATCCTCAATGCGGCCGCCATTGTAGGAAATGCGCAGGCCGTGATATTTCTCAAGCTCCAGCGCCTCGGCCTCGCGCTTGAGTCCCGGGGCCTGCCGCCCCGATACCAGTGCGACTACCACGCCCTGTTTCTGCAGGCTCATGATAGCCTCTTTCGTTTTCGGCGTAATCACTTTATCATCATTATTGAGCGTACCATCAAGGTCAAATGCCAACATCTTATAAGCCATATTTCTGTCCTTTCTTGACTGAAAACATAAATATCGATATAATGAGTGTAGAGAAGGTGCTACCGTTAGACGGTCAGCCCCGCATATAGTTTCAGCTTGAAGAAGCCGCCCTAGTTTGTGAGACTGCAGGGCGGTTTTCTTATGCCTTTATGGCAACGATCATGAGAAGCGTCAAAAGCATCAACGCGAAAAAATCATATTTCGTCATCCGCATCGCCCCTCTCTGGGGCTAAGACTTACCGCCTGCCGCAATGGTAGCACCGCCGTCATTATAGCATAAAGCCCATCTACTGACAATCCAGCAGATGGGCTTTTCTATTGCGTTAAAATCAGAAGATATCGTTGGCCAGAACGATGGTTTCATCGCGGTTCGGGCCAACGGAAACGATGCCGAGGCCGATCCCCGTTACCTCAGCCATGCGCTCGAGGTATTTGCGGGCATTTTCCGGCAGGTCTTCGTACTTGCGGACCTTGCTGATGTCGGTCTTCCAGCCTGGGAAGGTCTCATAGACCGGCTCAACTTCTGCCAGCACCTTGAGGCTGGCCGGAATCTCGTTGAGGATTTCGCCTTTGTACTTGTAAGCGACGCACATCTTGATCTCGTCGAAGCTGTCGAGGATATCGAGACGCGTCACAGCCATGTAGTCGATGCCCGAAAGCAGGCCGGCATAGCGGACCACGCAGGCATCGAGCCAACCCGTGCGGCGCGGACGGCCCGTGACAACACCATACTCATGGCCTTCCTCACGGATTCTGTCGCCGATCTCATTGAGCTGCTCCGTCGGGAAGGGGCCTTCACCTACGCGGGTGCAGTATGCCTTGACGATACCGACCACCTTGTCGATAGCGCGCGGTGCTACACCGCAGCCAACGCCAACGCCGCCCGAAATCGGATGGGAAGCCGTAACATACGGATAGGTGCCATAGTCGATGTCGAGCATCGTAGCCTGCGCACCCTCGAACAGGATCTTGCGGCCCTCTTTGACTTCCTCATTGAGCAGGGCAATCGTGTCGCAGACATAAGGACGCAGACGGTCAGCATAGCCGTTGTATTCCTCAAGTATCTCTTCGTAATCGAGTGGCTCATGGTCGTAGAGAAGCTTGAGCTCACGGTTCTTGATTTCGAGGTTCTCCTTGAGGCGTTTAGCGAACTCGTCGCGGTCGATGAGGTCGCAGACGCGGATGCCGATGCGGTTATCGCGGTCGATGTAGCAGGGGCCGATACCGTTCTTGGTGGTGCCAATCTTGTTCTTGCCGCGGGCTTCATCGCCAATGCCATCCATCAGGCAGTGATACGGCAGAACGACATGCGCACGGTTCGAGATGCGGATTCCCGAAAGGTCGATACCGCGCTCAGCCAGTGCATCCATCTCCTCGAGCATGACTTTCGGGCTGAAGGCAACGCCGTTGCCTACCACACAATGGGTTCCCTTGAACAGGATGCCCGACGGCATCAGGCGGAGCTTATAGGCCTCACCATCGACGACGACCGTATGGCCGGCATTGCTGCCGCCCTGGAAACGGACGACCGTCTCAGCCTGCTGGGCCAGATAGTCTACGATCTTGCCCTTGCCTTCGTCGCCCCACTGGGTACCGGTAACTACTACTGTTGACATAAGATTTCTCTCCTTAATAACCGCTGTCCACCAGCTGGCAGACCAACTATGGCAGCGAATCCATCCCGCAAAGCCTGCAAAAAGCCCCTACGGGTATAATAACGCCGTAAGGGCTCAAAGGATTTGAGCCCACGGCTCATCATAACATATTGAATTACAGACCGAAACGCTCGAAAATCATATCGACGCGGCGGATGAAGAACTTGTAATCGAAGCAGTCATCGATTTCTTCCTTCGTCAGATACTTCGTGATATCCGGATCGTTTTCAACGCTCTCCTTGAAGTCCTTGCCTTCCATCCAGCGTTTCATGGCATTGCGCTGTACCCACTTGTAGGCCTCTTCACGCAGTACGCCCTTGCTGACAACAGCCAGCAGCAGACGGGAGCTGTACATGAGACCGCCCGTGCGGTTCATGTCGTGCATCATCTTCTCCGGATAGACGAGCAGCTTGTCAATGATATTCGTGAGCTTCTTCGTGCAGTAGTCGAGGTTGATCGTCGTATCCGGCAGGATGACGCGCTCAACGGAGGAATGAGAGATGTCGCGCTCATGCCAGAGCGTGATGTCTTCCATAGCGGCTACGGCATTGCCACGGTTCAGGCGGGCCATGCCCGAGATGCGCTCGCAGTTGATGGGGTTGCGCTTGTGCGGCATAGCCGAGGAACCCTTCTGGCCGGGGGAGAAGTACTCCTCGGCCTCACGGATATCCGTGCGCTGCAAGTTGCGGACCTCGGTCGCGATTTTCTCGAGGGTGCTCGATACGATAGCCATCGTCGTCACGTACTCCGCATGACGGTCGCGCTGGATGACCTGGGTAGCCAGGCGAACCGGCTGAAGGCCAAGGGTCTTGCCGACCATTTCCTCGATGCGCGGATCGATATTGGAGTAGGTGCCGACAGCACCCGAGAGCTTGCAGACCGAAACGATTTTCTTCGCATGCTCGACGCGCTCGATATCGCGCTCGATCTCAGCGCTCCAGAGCAAAAGTTTCAGACCGAACGTCATCGGCTCCGCATGGATGCCATGGGTGCGGCCGATGCACGGCGTGTGCTTGAACTCCACCGCACGGCGGCGCAGTACCTCGCGGAACTTCTTGAGGTCATCGAGGATTATGTCTGCGGCATCGCGCATCATCATGCAGTATGCCGTGTCCTTGACATCGCTCGAAGTCAAGCCTTTATGGACGTACTTGGAATCATCACCAACATTTTCGGCGACGTTGGTCAGGAAAGCGATGATATCATGATGCGTAACGGACTCGATTTCCTTGATACGCTTGACATCAAACTTTGCCTTGGCGCGAATGTTCTTCGCAGCCTCGGCCGGAATCTCTCCGAGCTCGGCCATGGCGTCGCAGGCAGCCATCTCGACATTCAAGATCTGCTGCCATTCGTTCTCGATGGACCAAAGATGCCCCATCTCCGGGTTGGTGTAACGTTCGATCATTAGTGATTTCCTCCTCATTTTCCTGGCGGCGTCACTGCACCGCGGAAGTGAAAACACGACGAAAAAACTCAAATTGACCTCTCCCCTTGGGGTGCAGGCCTCGTTTTGAGTCTGGAGATTTCCTTATTTCCCTTGACTATAATAGCAAATCTTGCCTGTCACTGTCAACGAAAACTATTGTTCAAACACACTTGTGCACAGGCAAAAGAGCCTGCCAAGAAAAAACTGCTTGACTTTGAGCTGGCTCTAACCGATAAAATAAGTAAAACAGCTGATTTCTGCGTTTATATAATGAAGGAGTTTCTCATGACAAGATCATTCCTCACCCGCCGCACCTTCCTGAAAGGCTCGGCCGGTCTCGGCATCCTGGCAGCAGGGCTTTACCTGCTGCCAGGCACCAGCCTGTTCCGCCGCGCCCAGAATAACGCCCATGTCTTGTTCGGCAATATGAACGCGCGGTTCCTGCGCCAAATCATCACTGAAAATCCCGCCACCACGCGCCGCATCATGTGACAGTCAGAGACCCCGCTCGCAAACGCTGCTGTCGAATACCGCACCACTGACAGCGAGACCAGCCAGCAGGTTGCTGCCTGCGATGTGACCTTCAGCGACGACGGGCAGACAAACTGCCAATACAGCGCCCTGCTTGAAGACCTCCAGCCTGACACGAACTACGAATACCGAGTCACAGGCTCCAAGTCCGCCAGCGACTGGCACCCCATGCACACGCCCCCTCTCGGCAGCCACAGCTATACAGCACTGATATTCCCCGACAGCCAGTCCAGCGACTACAGCGACTGGTCAGCGCTTGCGCACACGGCCTGGCAGCGCCATCCCGAGGCCCAGTTCTTCATCAACATGGGCGACATCGTCGACAACGGCGAAGACCACACGCAATGGCAGGCCTGGTTTGACGGCGTTGAGCCCATGATTGCCAAGATTCCCTTTGCCCCCATCATGGGCAATCACGAAACCTATGATCAGAACTGGAAAGTCCGCCTGCCCGAAGCTTACCTGCACTATTTCGACGTTCCCGAAAACCAGAGTGCCACTTTTTCTCGCTACTACTATTCCTTCGATCATGGCGCTGTGCATTTCATCGTCCTCAACAGCCAATGGGATGAGACAAACGACTTCAAGCCGGGCCTCCTTGACGAGCAGCTCGCCTGGCTCAAAGATGACACACAAAAAAGCACGGCAAAATGGAAGGTCGTGCTGATCCATAAAGATGTATTGCAGTATCGCATCAAGAAACGCCCCGAGCGCAAGGAGGGCATCAGCGCTGTTGGCAGGGCCTTCATGCCGCTCTTTGACGAGCTCGGCATCGACCTCGTGCTGACCGCCCACCTGCACACCTACCGCAACCGCGGCAGGCTCTACGATAAGCAGCCAAGCACTGACAAGGGCCCCCTCTATATCCTGACCGGCGTCGCTGGCAACGTCCGCTATCCAAACCTCTGGACTGGCCATGCCTTCGACAAGGTCGTCGCGCCACAGCCCGAAACCGACAACTATCTGACCCTCGCAGTCACCGACAGCAGCCTGACCGTCACCTGCTTCCTGCCCGACGGCCAGGAAATCGACCGCGCCTGCGTCACGAAATGATCAGCAGACCTTACGGAAATTCTCCCAGGCGCCAAACCGCCACAGCAGATAGACGAGCAGCTCCACTGCCAGGATGCCCATAAGCGCCCCCGAAGAATCTAGCGCCACATCGGAAAGCTGGCACGAACGGCCCGGACTGAACTGCTGCAAATATTCATCCATGCCAGCCACCATGGCGCATAGACACAGGGCAAGCAACGTGCAGCGGCTGAGCAGCTGCCGCCCCCAGGTCATAGCTGCCGCAAAAAACGACCGCAGCATCATCCCGAGCAACGCAAACTCGGTAAAATGCGCCAGCTTGCGCACGAAGTGGTCCACATCCTGCCAGGACAGCACCCCGCCGCTAAGCTTCACCAGCTGCACGAGCAGCAAGTCAAAAAACTTGCTGGCCTCACGCGAATCCACCGCATCCTGCAGGGAGTTGTGCCAGATAAACGCTGTGACCAATATCGTCAGCAGCAGGAATATCACCGCTCTGCACGTAATCTTCAAACGTCATCCTCCTATCGATCCATCAGCCGGATAAAACAAAAGCCGTACGGAACCGTACGGCTATTTTTCCCTATGGTGCTCGCTGAGGGATTCGAACCCCCGACCCCCTCCATGTGACGGAGATGCTCTAGCCAACTGAGCTAAGCGAGCAGATAAACAAAAAAGGACCCGTCGTCAGACGAATCCTCAACTTTCTTAATGGTGGGGTTAACAGGATTCGAACCTGTGACCTCCTCGATGTCAACGAGACACTCTAACCAACTGAGCTATAACCCCATGTCATAACGACAAGATTTATTATACAGACACCTTCTCTAAATGTCAACACATTTTCACAAAAAAGTTGCAGAAAACGCACTTTTCCTGTTCAGCAGTCTGCTATATAATAGTAACCAGTGATTTTGTTTTTAGTGGGAGGCTTTTCTGTAATGATGGATTTACTGGATGTACATACGCATACCATCGCGAGTGTCCATGCCTATAGCACAATACGAGAAATGATTACCGCCGCCAAGGAAAAGGGGCTGCAGCTCATCGGCATTTCCGACCATGCACCAGCCATGCCCGGCGGTTTCCATGAATTCTATTTCTGCAACTTCAAGGTCATCCGCCCTGAGGCCTACGGCATCGGCGTCGTCATGGGTGCCGAGCTCAACATCATGGACTTTGCCGGATCGATCGATCTCAAGCAGCACCTGCTTTCGCGCCTTGACTACGCGATTGCCAGCCTGCATGACCCCTGCATCCGCCCGGGCACGCGGGAGCAGAATACGGCTGCACTCATCGGCGCCATGCGCCAGCCCAAGGTACGGATCATCGGTCATCCCGACAATCCCATGTACCCGGTGGACTTCGACGCGCTGGCCAAGGCCGCACGCGAACATAAGGTACTGCTAGAAGTCAACAACAGCTCCTACACGCCTGGCGGCAGCCGCAAGGGCTCCCGCGAACTTGCCGGAGAGCTGCTCGCCGCCTGCAAAAAACGCGGCACTATGGTCATCATGGGCAGCGATGCCCATATCGACCTCGACGTCGGCAACCACGAATACGCACAGGAAATGATTGCCCAGTACGATTTCCCCGAAGAACTCGTCATCAACAGCGACCCGCAAAAATTCCGCGCTTTGCTGAAGGGCTGAATCCCGCCCCATATATTTAGGAAGGACTGACACAACTCTATGAATTTATTCCGCACCAAGAGCATTGAGCAGATGCGCGCCGCCGCCGCCAACTCCGGCATGGCTAAGACCCTCGGTGCTTTTGACCTTATCCTCTTAGGCATCGGCTGCGTCATCGGCACCGGCATCTTCGTCCTGACAGGCGTTGCCGCAGCCAAATACGCTGGCCCAGCCGTCACGATCTCATTTATCCTCTCCGGCCTCGCCTGTGCCCTGGCCGGCCTCGCCTATGCCGAGTTTTCCTCGATCGTGCCAGCATCTGGCAGTGCCTATACGTATACCTACGCATCCCTAGGCGAATTCATCGCCTTTATCGTCGGTTGGAACCTCATCCTCGAGTACACCGTCACGGCCAGTGCCGTCGCCTCGGGCTGGTCCGGCTATGTCACGGGACTCCTGCAGAGTGCCGGCATCGAGGTCAGCCATGCGCTGACCCATGTGCCGGCGGATGGCGGCGTCATCAACGTCCCCGCCATCCTGATCACGCTGCTGCTCACCTTCTTCTTGATCCGCGGCACCCAGGAGAGCACGAAACTCAACCGCATCCTCGTCTTCATCAAGCTGGCGGCAGTCTTCATCTTCCTGCTGCTGGCCGGGTCCCATGTCAATACGGCCAACTGGGAACCCTTCATGCCCTTTGGTGCCTCAGGCATTGCTGCCGGTGCCGCCATCGTCTTCTTTGCCTATATCGGCTTTGATGCCGTCGCGACCTCGGCTGAGGAATGCAAGAATCCCTCCCGCGACCTGCCCATTGGCATCATCGGTTCCCTCGTCGTCTGCACGGCGCTCTACGTCATTGTCGCCGGCGTCCTCACAGGTGTTGTCCCCTACACAGAGCTCAACAACCCTGAGCCGGTAGCCTTTGCCCTGCGCTATATCGGCTATAACCTGGGCTCGGCCGTCGTCGGTGTCGGCGCCATCGCCGGCATCACGACAGTTCTCCTGGTACTGCTCTACGGCCAGGCCCGCATCTTCTTTGCCATGAGCCGCGACGGCATGGTACCAGCCCGCGTCTGCAAGATACACAAGCGCTACCACACTCCGTACATCGTCACGGTGCTCGGTGCTATCTTCGTCTCGCTGATTGCGGGCTTTGCCCCGATTGGCCTGATTGCTGAGATGGCCAATATCGGCACCCTCTCAGCTTTTCTCGTCGCTGCCATCGGCGTCATGGTATTACGCGTGACGAAACCTGACGTGCCACGCGCCTTCCGCTGCCCACTGGTCTGGCTCGTTGCGCCGCTTGCCGTCCTCGCCTGCGGCTATCTCATGGCCCATCTGCCCTTTGACACCTGGATCCGCTTCCTCGTCTGGTGTGCCTTCGGCTGCCTCGTCTACTTCGGTTACAGCTATCAGCACAGCACCGTCGGCATCCAGCAGCGCAAGCTCCGCCGCCTGAAGAAATATCCGCCAGCCGAACCTGCCGAAGAATGATTCCGCTTACAGAAATTTCACTTTGACAAAATTTAGTACCTGGTATAAAATTATCATCATCAAATTGATACTATCCGACATCCACTTAGTTTTGTATAAGAAAGAGTGATGAAATGTTTATTCATGATCTCATTCGTCAGGGCGATCCTGACGCTATGGCCATCATTGACCACGAGCGCCGTTTCACCTATAAAGACTTCCAGGCTGCGGTAGACGCCTGCCGCAACCGCCTCTACGCCGCCGGCGTCCGTCAGGGCGACCGCGTCGGCATCTTCTCGCGCAACAGCGCTGAGTTCGTCTTCGCCTTCATGGGTGCGGCCTCCCTCGGTGCCATCGCAGTTCCCATCAACTTCCAGCTCAGCAGCCGCGAGATTGCCTACATCGTCAAAGATGCCGGCATCGAGACGATCCTGACCTATCAGCCGCTGAATCTCGCCGATGCGATGGCCCAGCTGCGCTGTGACCTCAAGGTTGCCCAGATCGATATCCGCAATATCGGCAAGCCGCAGGCAGGCATCGCTGAGGCCCCGAAACTCTCTGATTACTTCAGCGAGGACAACCCGTGCGAAATCATCTACACCTCGGGTACGACGGGCAATCCGAAAGGTGCCGTCCTCTCCCATCGCAACATCGTGGCCAACACCCAGCAGATGTCCTTCATGGGCTGCAAAGCCGAGCACAACGTTCTCTGCGTGCTGCCGATGTACCATGTCTTCGGCCTGACCTGCTCGGTCTTCTATCCCTTCAGCGTCGGCGCGACGGTTGCCATCCTTGACTCCTTCACGCCGAAGGAGACCATTGCCACGATCCGCGACGAAAAGATCACGGACCTCTATATCGTACCGTCGATCTGCAGCCTGCTGACGAAGCTCGCCAGCGAGGAAGACATGAAGACTGTCCGTCTCGTCGTCAGCGGCGGCACGACCCTGCCGCTCAAGATCCAGCAGGACTTCATCGGCAAGTTCGGCGTCGATATCTGCGAAGGCTACGGCCTCTCCGAGACGTCGCCAGTTGTCACGATGAACCCGCCCCAAAAGGCCAAGGTCGGCTCCTGCGGACCGATTGTCCCTGGTCTCAAGTGGAAACTCATCGATGATGCCGGCAACGAAGTCGCTCCGGGCGAGCCGGGCGAGCTCGTCGTCAAGGGCGATAACGTCATGCTCGGCTACTGGAATCTGCCAGATGTCACCCATGATGCCATGCGCGGCGGCTGGTTCCACACCGGCGACGTTGCTCGTGTCGACGAAGACGGCTATATCTATATCGTCGACCGCATCAAGGACATGATCATCAGCATGGGTGAGAACATCTACCCACGCGAAGTCGAGGAGCTCATCTACCAGTTCCCGGGCGTCTACGAGGCCGCTGTCGTCGGCATCGAGGACAAGCTCCGCGGCCAGGCTGGTGCCTGCTTCTACAGCGTTCACGAAGGTGCCGATGTCAATGTCCGCGCCCTCAAGAAATTCCTGCAGGCCAACCTCGCGCTCTACAAGATTCCGCGCGAATTCCACCAGCTTGATAAACTGCCACGCACCACGACCGGCAAGATTGCTAAAAAAGATATCCTGAAACAGTTCCAGGAAGGCAAGATAAAATAAAGATAAGCCTCGCTGCACTTTAAAAAATGCAGCGAGGCTTATTATTTTGCCCGCAAGCCTTAATGGCTGCGCCGTGCATGAATGAGCTCGTAGACAGTTGGCACGACGACGAGGGTCAATAGGGTCGATGTGATGACGCCGCCAATGATGGCATGGGCCATCGGCGCCCGGGCCTCAGCACCTGGCCCCAGGCCCAATGCGATGGGCAGCATGCCGAAGACAATGGCCAGGCTCGTCATCAGGATTGGCCGCAAGCGTATGCAGCCAGCCTCGACCAAGGCCTCCCGGCAGGATATGCCAGCCTGCATGCGCTGCTTGGCAAAATCGATAAGCCGAACTCCTTGAACATCTGGCCATCGACACCCGACATAAAGCCCACAGGCAGGAACACTGCTGCCACCGTGAACGTCGTCGCCATGACGGCCAGCGCAATCTCCTTCGTGCCATCGACAGCTGCCTGCCGTGCATCCTTGCCCATCTGACGATGGCGGATGATATTCTCGATAACGACGATGGCATCATCGATGAGCAGGCCTACGGAAAGCGACAAGCCCAGCAGCGACATGCTGTTGATGGAAAAGCCCGCCAGTTTCATGAACAGGAACGTCGAGGCAATCGAGGCCGGTATCGCGAGTGCACTGATGACCGTACTGCGCCAGTCGCCGAGGAACCAGAATACGATGGCCACGGCAAAGATACTGCCGATGATGAGGTCAAACCAGACCTCGGCAATCGACTCCGAGACCCGGGCCGCATCATCGCGCACAAGCTGCAGCTCCATGCCGGCTGGCAGCTCGCCCTTCAGCTGTTCAAGCTCCTGCTTGACAGCTGTTGCCACCTTGACGGCATTGCCTCCCGACTGCTTGCCGATGGCGATACCGATGGCCGGATGGCCATCATAACGTGCTGTCGAAGTGATGTCCTTTATCGTATCCTTGGCCTCGCCCACCTGCCAGAAATAAATCGGCACATTGTCGCGGGTACCGATGATGACAGAGTCAAACTGCTGCACCGCCGTGAAATTGCCCGCCGTACGCACAGAAAGCTGCTGGGCATCGGTCTTTATCTTCCCGGCCGGCACATCCTGATTGACAAGGCGCAGCTGTTGCGCCACCGCAGCTGGCGTAAGCCCGAAAGTATTTAACTTTTCCTGGTCGAGCTGGAGCTGGATCTCGCGTTCCTGCCGCCCGCTGATAGTAACCTGCCCGACACCATTGATTTTCTGGAGCCGCGGCTTGAGCACATCATCGACAAAGATGCGGATTTCCCGCAAGCTTGCCGTATCTGAAGTAATAGCCAACGACACGACAGGCTGGGCATTCATATCAAAGCGGGAGATGACCGGCTCCTTGACCGTATCGGAAAGTTCGCCGCGGATGGCACTGATCTTATCACGCACCTCCTGGGCAGCCTCGGCGGGATTCACGCCGAAATTGAACTCCACATTGATCTCGGCCTCCCCTTCCCGCGAAGTCGACTCGATGTGCTTGACCCCGCGGGCCTCGCCGACGGCCTCCTCGACTTTCTGCGTGACCTGCGCATCCACCTGATCAGGCTGCGCACCTTCATAGGTAATGCTGACCGATACATATGGCAGGCTCGTATCCGGCATCTCATCGACATTCATCTTGCCGTAGTTGATGATACCCATGAGTATCAATGCCGCCAGGACGACTGTCGCAAAGACCGGACGTTTGATGCTGATTTCTGGCAGACTCATTGCGTCGCTCCTAACTGTATCAAATTACCATCTTTGAGTTTATCGAGATTGTCGGTCAGGATAACCATACCTTCCGTGACGCCCTCGGTAATCTCGATGCGGTCACCGACGATATCGCCAGCCGTAACCCGCACCTTCTTCGCCTTGCCATCCTCTACCGTAAAGATATATTGCAAGCCTTTCTGGCCAAGCACGGCCTTCTGAGGAACGGTAAGAACCTGTTTGGGATTGCCAAGATTCAGCTGCACCTGCACGAACATGCCCGGTTTGAGCAACAGCTCAGGATTCTCCACGCGGATCTTGACGCGGAACATGCGGCTCTCCTTGCCAGCAACGGGACTGATCACATCGACCACACCGCTGAAGGTCTGGTCGGGATACGTGTCGACTGTGATGTTTACGGTATCCCCCATCTTCAGATAGGCCATATCGCGCTGCTCCACGTTGACGACCACATGGACCGCATCGAGCTGCTCCACAGTCATCAGCTGATTGCCCGCCGAGACATTCTGCCCATTCGTCAGGCTCTTATTGGCAATGACACCATTCACAGGACTTACGACAGTTGCCTCATCGACTTGTTTCCGGGCGCTGTCCAGATTGGCCTGCGCCGAATCGTAATCGGCTTGGCTTGCCAGCATCTTCGTGCGCGCACTGTCAAGCTGCTGCCGCGAATAAGCGCCCTTGTCATAGAGCACTTCGTAGCGCCGGTACTCCTCACGGTCATTAGCATATTTGGCCGCCGTCTGATTGACGCTGTTCTGAGCCACACGCAGCGCATTGCGCAGCTCGACCGTATCGAGCACAAACAACGCCTGCCCCGCACTCACAGCCTGCCCATCCTCGACCAGCGCCTGGGTGACCTGTCCGGAAAACCGGCTGCTGATAATCGAAGAAGTCAGGCCCTCCACGGTACCTGAAAGCGGCATCGTCGCCGGTTTCATGGTGAGTGCCACCGTATCCGTCGATACCGCCAGCGGCTGCTGGCTGCCAGCCTCCCCATCATCTTCCGCCTCAGCCATCCGCCACCCCATAATAGCCAGCACCACAGCAAAAAACCCCAGCATCATCATTCGCGTCTTGTGTTTTTTCATTCTGAACTCCTTTTATTGACTCAGGTCAGTAATAAACAAAAAAATCCACTGATATAAAGAATAAACAAAACTTGCAGTTTGTTTGCTCGTGCGAGCTGAAAATAGGCTTGGAGCAGCTCAGCTTGGGTGAGGGTGGGTGCACTTTTTCTCCGCTCCGCTAAATGACCCGCGCTGGCAGGTTGTACGTACCTAGGTACATGCGCCGGGCAAGCCGGCGGCGCGCCAATACATCTTGGCGTTCTAGTTTATACCTGCCGCGTGCCATCCCTCACTGCGTTCGGGCAATCGCTCCGTCTACGAAGAAAGTGTACCCACCCTCGCCTTCCGATATGTTGGTACAAGCCTGTTCCTTTCCGGCGATAGGCCACGAATTACATCGATGTGCTTGCTGCGGGAGCAACGGTTCGTGCAAATTCAGACTACCGTTACCAAAGGGGCGA
>FPAX01000013.1 GCA_900116485.1 Selenomonas sp. GACV-9 | reverse complement strand
ATTCGTACAATCTCAGATTTCCGTTACCAAAGGGGCGAACGGGGTAGTGCTTCTTTCTGTCTGGAGCGACTGTCCTGCGCAGCAGGACTGGGCCGTAATCGTATAACCTAGAAAGAACTATGTACGTCGCGACCTGGTGACGGGAGCAGGTAACTAGATCCGTAGGACTGGTCGTACGGTCCATTCAGCGGAAACAGAAAAAGTACTACCCCGTGAACCCCGAGCTGCGTACTATCGGGATTCCGTTCCGCACGCACTGACAGACAAACTGCAATTGTACTTTCTGTGCCTTGCCACCAGCAACATTTGTGTTTATAATGTTATTGTCCGCTGTCATGACAGTAGACAATATAAAATCATTTACACATCAATGGAGAGAAATTATGGAAGATATTGTTGAGGAAATCCTGCGCCTGAAACGAGAACGCAATGCAATCATTCTTGCGCACGTCTACCAGCCCGAGGAGATACAGGAAATCGCTGACTTCACTGGCGACTCCTTTGCCCTGTCGCGGCAGGCCGCGGCTACTGACGCCGACACCATCGTGTTCTGCGGCGTGCGGTTCATGGCTGAGACCGCAAACATCCTCTCGCCGGACAAGGTCACGCTGCTGCCGGCTGCCGATGCGGGCTGCCAGATGTTCACCGATGCCCTCGAGGGCCAGGTGCGCCAAGCCAAGACCGACCATCCGAATGCGCTGATCGTTTCCTATGTGAATACGCCAGCCTCGGTCAAGGCCATGAGCGACATCTGCTGCACCTCCTCGAACGCTGCGGCCGTCGTCGGCTCACTGCCGGAGGATAGGGAAGTCATCTTTATCCCCGACCAGAACCTTGGCGGCTGGGCCGAGGAGCAGTGCGAGCGCCCGCTGCTCAAATGGCGCGGCGGCTGCCCGATCCATGCCAGCCTCACGGTAAACGACATCCGCCTGGCCAGGATCAAGTATAAGGATGCCCTTGTCCTCATGCATCCCGAGTGCCGTCCCGAGGTCCGCGAGCTCGCCGACTATATCGGGAGCACCAGCGGCATCATCAAGTATGCCGAAAAGAGCGAGGCCACGGAGTTCATCATCGCCACCGAGGAAGGTGTGCTCTATGAACTCACTGAGCGCTGCCCCCACAAGAAATTCCATCTGGCCTCCCGTCATCTGCTCTGCCCGAACATGAAGAAGACCACCCTCGAAAAGGTGCGCGATGCCCTCGCCACCATGGAGCCACGGGTCATCGTGCCACCTGAGATCCGCCAGCGCAGCGCCGCTGCCCTCACGAAAATGCTGGCCATAAAGGGGTGATAGGACTATGCAACGCTATCTGATGAACTTCAACACACGCACCATGGAAACGCGCCGCACCGAATGCCTGGTCATCGGCTCCGGCGTGGCAGGCCTCACGGCGGCAGTCCAGCTGGCCCGCCACGGCCACCACGTGCTGCTGGCCGTCCGCGATACCCTCGCTGACAGCAACACAGCCAATGCCCAAGGCGGCATTGCAGCAGCCTTTGGCAAGGATGACAATCCCGAGCTGCATCTGCAGGACACGCTGGTTGCCGGGGCTGGCCTCTCCGACGAAGACGTGTCACGCCTTGTGGTGACTGAGGGCCCTGACGACATTCGCTGGCTTGCCAAAAACGGTGCCGAATTTGACCGCACAAAAGACGGCTCACTTGCCCTGGGCCGCGAAGGCTGCCACAGCCGCCAGCGCATCGTCCACAGCCACGGCGACGCTACGGGAGCCGAGGTCGCCCGCGCCCTGCGCGCCATGGCAGAAAGTGAGCCAAATATCCAGCCACTGGAAGGCTGCTATATCGTCGACCTCTTGACCCACGAGGGACGCTGCTATGGTGCCATCGCCCTCTGGCATGGCCGCAAGCTTGCCCTGCGCGCCACCCATACGGTGCTCGCCACCGGCGGTCTTGGCCGCCTGTTCCTGCACACGACAAATCCCGAGGGGGCAACAGGCAGCGGTCTTGCCCTTGCCGCCCGCGCGGGAGCTGAGGTCGCCGATATGGAATTCGTGCAGTTCCACCCGACAGCCCTTGCCCTCGATGGCTGCCCGAACTTCCTGATTTCCGAAGCAGTACGCGGCGCTGGAGCGCACCTGCTGAACCTCGACGAGGAGCGTTTCATGCCTCAGTGCCATCCCATGGCCGAGCTTGCGCCGCGGGATGTTGTCGCCCGCTGCATCTTCCGCGAGATGACCAAGGCAAACGCCACCCATATCTGGCTCGACGCCCGCTGCATCGAGGGCGTCGCCCAGAAATTCCCGATGATTGCCGCGACCTGCCGGGATTACGGCATCGACATCGAAAAGGACCTCATCCCGATAGCGCCTGCCGCTCACTACATGATGGGCGGTATCAAGACCGACCACTGGGGCCGCACCAATATCACGGGGCTCTATGCCTGTGGCGAGGCTGCCTGCACAGGACTCCAGGGCGCCAACCGCCTTGCCAGCAACAGCCTGCTGGAGGGCCTTGTCTTCGGCCGCCGCTGCGCCACCATCATCGGCAAAGCGCGCCTGCCCCAGGCAGAGCCGGACCTTTACTGGCGCGAGGCTGCGCTTGACGAGACGCCGCTTGAATTCACAGCGGCGGACACCGCCCGCAGCGAGCAGATCATGAGCCGCTATCTCGGCATCACCCGCACAGCTGACGCCCTCGACCGCGCTCAGCAGAGCCTTACGGAAATCGCAGGAATCTACGAGGGCTGTGCCGCCAGGACCATCGCTGACCTCGACCTGCGCGCCCGCCTGACCTGCGACCTGCTGATCGTCAAGGCCGCCCAGCGACGCCAGGAAAGCCGCGGCGCCCACTACCGCAGCGACTACCCGCATAAGGACGAGGCCCTGCGCCAGCACTTCTCCGACCAGCTGACCACTCCCAGCGATGCCCATACCCGCACCGAAAACGTCGCTGCCAGCGAGCTGCTGAGCCCCGCATTCGCCTGATATAGCAGAAAGGATCTCACACCATGAACATACAGAATCTCGACCAATCCCTTGCCGCCTGGCTGCAGGAGGACATCGGCAGCGGCGACATCACGACGCTGGCCACCGTGCCCGAAACGGCCACAGCCCATGCCATCATCCATGCCAAGGACACAGGCATCCTCGCGGGTGTCGACGTCGCAGCCCGGGTCTTTGCCCTGCTTGAACCAGCGCTGAAGTTCACCAAGCACCTCGAAGACGGTGCGGCCCTAACCAAGACCTCCGTTATCGCGACAGTCGACGGCCCGGCCCGCGCCATCCTCACCGGCGAGCGGCTGGCCCTGAATCTCCTGCAGCACCTCTCAGGCGTCGCCACGCGTACCCATAAGCTCGCAGAGATAGCTGCCCCCTACGGCGCCAAGCTCGTCGACACGCGCAAGACCACGCCAGGCCTGCGCCTCCTCGACAAATACGCCGTCAAGGTCGGCGGCGGAGCCAACCACCGCCTCGGCCTCTACGATGCCATGCTCATCAAGGACAACCACATCCAGGTGGCTGGCGGCATCAGGGCTGCCCTTGACCGCGCTCATGAGTACGCCTCCCATATGACCAAGATCGAGATCGAGGTCGAAGACCTCGCTGGCGTCGAGGAGGCCCTTGCCGGTCACGCTGACGTCATCATGCTCGACAACATGGCACCAGACCAGATGGCCGAGGCCGTAAAGCTCATCGACCACCGCGCCATCGTCGAAGCCTCCGGCGGCATCGACGAGACGACGCTTGCCGCTGCCGCCCAGAGCGGAGTCGACATCATCTCCGTCGGCGCGCTCACACACAGCGTCAAAGCCCTTGATATCAGCATGGATATCGGCGAGATAAAATAACGCATACGAAAAAGGCAGAACCAGCCAAGAACTGGTTCTGCCTTTTCTATTGCTTGCAAAATCTCAATCAGAGAACTTTTGCCAGATATGCTTTGATTTCGTCGCCATCTTCCATCTTCATGACGTCAGCCAGGATTTCCTTAGCCTTGATGGAGCTGATGTTGCGGATCTTCTCCTTGACGCGCGGAATGGACGGTGCGCTCATGGAGAGCTCGCTGATGCCCATAGCCATCAGGAGGACTGCAGCGTTCGGATCGCTGGCCATCTCACCGCACATGCCAGCCCAGATGCCGTTCTCACGAGCGCTCGTGATCGTGCGCTGGATGAGCTGCAGGACAGCCGGGTTGAAGTGGTTGTAGAGGTAGGAGATGCTAGCGTTGCCGCGGTCGCAGGCCAGCGTGTACTGAACGAGGTCGTTCGTACCGATCGAGAAGAAGTCAACATACTTCGCGAGAACCGGCGTCATGACAGCAGCTGCCGGCGTCTCAACCATGATACCGACCTGAACATCATCAGCGAAAGCCTTGCCCTCATGGGTGAGCTCGAGTTTAGCCTCTTCGATGAGCTCTTTGACCTTCTTGAACTCAGCGACATTGATGACCATCGGTACCATGATACCGACTTTACCGAACTTACCAGCGCGCAGGATAGCCTTGAGCTGCGGCAGGAAGAGGTCGCGGCGCTGGAGGCTGATGCGGACTGCACGGTAGCCGAGGAACGGGTTCTCCTCAGGCGGGATGTTGAGGTACGGCAGCGGTTTGTCGCCACCGATATCCATCGTACGGATGACGCAGAGGTTGCCGCCGCATTTCTCGACTGCCTCTTTGTATGCCTTGAACTGGTCTTCCTCGTTCGGGATGTCCTGACGGCCCATGAATACGAACTCGGAACGGAACAGGCCGACGCCTTCAGCACCATAGGTCAGGGCATTGTCAACGTCCATATGCGTGCCGATGTTGGCCATGAGGTCAACCTTGACACCATCGGTCGTTACAGCCGGCAGATCCTTGAGCTGTGCATAGTGAGCAGCCAGCTCCTGCTGTTTCTTGATCTTCTCGTTGTACTCAGCCATCTCCGCCTCAGTCGGGTTGATGACGATCTGGCCAGCCTCGCCGTCGATGACAACATGGTCGCCATCAGCGATCTTGTCGATGCGATCCTCTTTGTTGAGGCCAACAATCGTCGGGATAGCACGAGCCTTAGCAATGATGACAGCGTGAGCCGTCGTGCTGCCCGAGCCCAGGATGACGCCGGCAATCTTGTCGGTCGGCATGCCAGCGATAACGGACGGCTCGATCTCACGGCCGCAGAGGATAACCTTCTCATCGCCGATTTCCGGCTCTTTGACGCCGAGGATGTACTTGGCAACGCGCTTGCCGACATCGCGCAGATCAACAGCGCGGGCAGCGAAGTACTCATCTTCCATCGACTCGAACATCTGAGCCTGCTCCTCAGCAGCCTTGAGGACTGCATGCGGTGCGCTGGCGTTCTCCTCGAGTTTCTCCTCGATCTTCTGTGCCATCATCGGATCCTGGACCATCATGCGATGAGCCTCCATGATAGCAGCCTGCTCCGTCATCTCCTGTTTCTGCAGGCGCTCGATGCTCTCGCGCAGAATCTCAGCGACAGCCGTCAGAGCAGCCGTAGCCTTCTGCTGCTCCGTCTCTTTGCTCTCCGGCTGGTAGCTCACGAGATAGCCGTCCAGATTCTGGCCAGCCAGCATGATCTTACCCATAGCAATACCGGAAATTACGCCTTTTCCGCGAATCGTCTCTGCCATTTGTTTCTTTCCCCCTGAAACTATCTAAAAATTACCAAAACTCGCACGAAAAGCCCTCCCCCGGGGACGCATCAGCATCCGTCGGAGGAAGGCTATTCAGTTGTTGCCCTATACCCCGCAGGAATTATTCCTCGCCGAACTTGGAAGCAACGAGATCTTTCAGAGCCTTAACTGCCTCAGCCTCATCCGGACCATCAGCAACGATCGTGATCTCCGTACCTTTAACCAGGCCCATGCTCATGATCATGAGGATGCTCTTAGCGTCAACCGTCTTGCCTTTAGCCTGAAGCTGAACCTTGGATTTGAACTTCGTAGCCGTCTGAACGAAGATGGATGCCGGACGAGCATGGATACCAGTTTTGTTCTCGATCGTAATAGTTTCCTGAGTCATTGTTAAACCTCTCCAATCTTTTCATTAAAAATACTTCTTTTTCCTGCCTGGCAGGGTGTCAGCACGATTTGTCTAACTGCCCTTTAATTATTGCAAGCAGCGTGCCAACTTCTGCAGGTTGGGAAAAATTTCTATATCTTTTATCTAACCCCCCGTAAAACAAGGACTTAGCAAAAGCCTGAAATTATGTTTTCGGAAATATGCATAAACGCCAGCGATACGATTGGTAAAATTTACCTAAAACCCGCAAAGTGTTGGTAATTTTTTCTACCACCGGGTAAAATTTACCAACTCATTCCACCAAACCGTATTTGCGCGCCTTGGCAGCCACGGTCTTATGGGTAATCTTCAGCATCTTGGCCGCGGCATTGAAACTGCCGCACTGCTTGAGGGCGTTGGCGATGATCTGCTTTTCGTACTCCTCCCAGGGCAGCACGGTCTCCGCCGCTGTGAACTGCTGCACCTCGCGCCCCGCCATCTCGCCCTTGATATAGGACGGCAGCGCGGCCACCGTGATGCGTTCGCTGTCCATCAGCGTGATCACACGCTCGATGACATTCTCGAGCTCACGCACGTTGCCCGGCCACTTGTAGCCCATCAGCACCTCCATGGCCTCCGGCGTGACATCGCGGACCGTCTTGCCGCTGGCGGCACTGACCTTCTCGACGAAGTGCTCGACGAGCAGCGGGATATCATCGACGCGGTCACGCAGCGGTGGCAGGCTGATGGGGATGACGTTCAGGCGGTAGTAGAGGTCGTCACGGAAGGTCCCGTCCTTGACCATCTGCTCGAGGTTGCGGTTCGTCGCCGCGATGATGCGCACATCGACATGCACCGTCTCCTCGCCGCCCACGCGGTCAAACTCCTTCTGCTGCAGCACCCGCAGCAGCTTTACCTGCATGTTCTTGTCCATCTCGCCGATCTCGTCGAGGAATATCGTGCCCTTGGCCGCAAGCTCGAACTTGCCGAGCTTGCGCCGCACGGCCCCCGTGAAGGCGCCCTTCTCATGGCCGAAAAGCTCCGACTCGAGGAGCGTCCCCGGGATAGCGCCGCAGTTGACGCGGATGAATGGCCCACGCCGCCGGTCGCTCGCATAGTGGATGCCCTCAGCGATGACCTCCTTGCCCGTGCCGCTCTCGCCGCGGATCAGTACCGTAGCCGTCGAGCCAGCAGCCTTCGAGGCCAAGGCCAGCACGTCAACCACCTTGCCGCTCTTGCCGATGTAGTTCTTGAAGGCCTGTGCTGTCTTCTTCGTGCGCAGCAGCTCCTGCTCGAGATACTCCGCCCGGGCCGAGACCTGCGAGAGCCGCGCCATGAGGTTCTGCAGCTCCGTGATATCCTTGATGACCGACACGACACCGGCAATCTCGCCATCGACGAAAATCGGATTGACATTAGCGACAACCGTCGTGCCATCCTTCTTGCGGCTGATGCTGCCGATACGCGCGACACCAGAGCGCAGCACGCCGCAGCGGTTGCCGTCCGGCGCGGTCTTGAAGACATTCTGCCCGACCACCATCTCAGGGGTCTTATGCACGATGCGCAGATAGGAAGGATTGACATAGGTGATCTCACCCGTGCGGTCGACGACGCAGATGCCGTCCTGCACCGCCTCGAGGATCATCTGCAGGCGCTCCTGCATCAGCGCATTCTCATGCAGCAGCAGGTCCATCTCATGGATGTCCCCTGGCGAATTCATCTCGAAATCACTCTCGAGGAACCGGACCATCTCATAGACAGCCTGGCGCCCCTCGTCGCCCTCCGCGGCCACGAACACCGAATCCCCGCAGCCGATCTTCAGCGCGACAAGCTTCATGAGGCTGTGCATCTCACAGCGCTCACTGCGCTCGCTGCGCAGGAACAGCGGTGTCCCATATTTCTTTCCGAGATCCTTCGCCCGCTGCACGATCATCGCGGCAATACGGGCATGGATGCCGCTATCATGGCGGATGACGGCCTCCTGCTCAAACATCATATCGAATCGTTCCTTTCTGATCCTTCTATTATACTATAAAACCTCGCCAAAATCTGCCAAAAACAATAAGAATTTTCAATGGTAATTTGATATTGTTTGAAATTCCCTTCTCATGGTATAATAAAAAGGTATTTTTGCTAAACGGCAGCAGGAATTTCCCCTATCATGTCGAATAGGGGAACATAGTGGTATTTTGCCCAATACAGGAAGAGGTGAGCAACATGACATTTATCCTGGTGACGGGCTCCATCATGGCCGTGAGCATCTTCCTCATCTATCATCTCTGCCGCTTCATCGGCATCGAGATGAAATGGTTGTCGCTAGTGCTCTGTGCGGCCATGGCCTTCCTTGTGAACGCCGTGGCCATAACTATGAGTCCATTCCTGGACCGGTCGCACTATCTACGGCTCGGCGTTCTTGTCATCGCCGCCGCTGCCTTCGTCACGCTATTCAACGAACATCTGCTGCGACGCAGCGATGACGCAGGCAAGCAGCCAGCGGACGAGCCAGCAGCTGCACTCCCTTGGAAGGCTGAGCAGCCAGCAATGGCCGCCGCAGCCGCCGGCGCTGCCACCAGCAGCCCTGCGCTCCCAAGCGTGCCGGCCAAAGTCCATGAGGAAAAACCTGAACCAAGCACCACCGTAACAGCAAAACAAGAAGATACCGCCCAGCAGGCCGCCGCTCTCAAAGCGAAAAAAGCTCAGGAAGCTGCCGCCCGCGCCGAGGAAGAACTCGCAGCTAAAGCCGAGCAGGCCGCCAAGGCAAAAGCCGAAGCCATCGCTCGTGCCCAGGCCCTGCAGGCCGAAAAAGACGAGGCCCGCCGCAAGGCCGCCGAAGAGCTCAAGGCGCAAAAAGCCGCCGCTTCTGCCCGCGACGCGAAACGCAAGGTTTTCCGCGAGGAAATCACTGCTCTCGACTCGCTCGACAGCATCCTCGACTACGCCTATGACAAGGCCGCCAGCGAACCAGACGCAGCCATCTACGCCTACCAGCAGGCCATCGACCGCTACAAAGAGGACAGCTACACGCCGTTCCTCGTCATCGAGCTGGGCAATCTCTACAAGGAACAGGCTGCCTACACCGAGGCTATCCAGTCCTACCAGCAGGCCCTGTCCCTGCCGATCATCGCATCGAACGATGACATGAAGCAGGAGTTCATCAAGAACACCCGCTACCTGACCATCGTCCAGGATATATTATCCAAACACCACGCGCTCTCGACGCCATTCCCGGACATCCCGGCCGACGTCATGCAGGAAATCGAGACCGAGTTCCAGCAGAGCAGCTAATCTAATGGGGGAATATTCATGAAGAAAAGTGTAGAAATCCTTGGCCTCCCGGTCATCAGCATTACCGAAGGCCGTGAGCTCGGCATGAGCAAGACCCTGCTCATCGATGCCAAGAACGGCAGCGTCGCAGCCATCACCATCGAGGATGAGGACTGGTACCGCGGCGTCAAGCTGATCCCGTACGAGTCGGTCATCGCCATCGGTGATGACGCCGTCACCGTCACCAACAGCGAAAACATCCTGAAACTTGATGACGCTGGCGACTATGAGAACCTGCTCGATGAGAACATCCGCGTCATCGGCACCAAGGCCATCACGAAGTCCGGTACCATCCAGGGCAACATCACCGAGCTGTTCATCGGTGACGATGGCAAAATCGAAAAATGCGAAATCACTGCACCGGACGGAACGAGCTCCGAAGTTACCAGCGACCAGATCTCCATCTTTGGTAAACAGGTAACGGTCATCGATCCGAACGGTGAAAAAAAAAATGAACCTGTAAGCGCTGCTCCGAAAGCTGCCGCAGCGGCTCCGGCACCAGCCGCTGCTCCCAAGGCTGAGGAAGCTCACGAAGCTCCGAAAGCTGAGGAGAAACCGGCTGAGGCCCCCAAAGCGGAAGAACCGAAAGCTGCGCCAGCACCCAAAGCCGAGCCAGCTCCGGAAGTGAAGGAAGAGCCGAAGAAAGAGGCTCCGAAGGCTGAAGAGCCGAAAGCTGCCCCGGCAAAACCTGCCGCTCCGGCCCCGAAGAAAGAGGCTCCGAAAGCAGCAGCTCCGGCAGCTGACGCCGCTAAACAGGCCGCTGCTGACAAAGCAACGGAAGAGCGTCATCGTCGCTTCCTGCTCGGCAAGAAGGCAACGCGCGACATCAAGATGGACAACGGCATCGTCATCGTACAGGCTGGCCAGGACATCACCGAAGAAGTCCTCCAGAAAGCCAAGCTCGCCAACAAATTCATCGAGCTGTCCATGAACGTTCGCTAACAAAGACAAAAGGCAAGACCGCAACTACGCGGTCTTGTTTTTTTGTGCCCCAGATGTATGTATACATGTATTTATATAGAAAATGCGTTCTAAATATGATAGAATGTATGTGTGGGGAATGTATGTTTTTGTTATGTAGATACCCTCTGCATATTGCAGAGACATCCATCATTATCTATAATAAAGAAAGGAAGGATTTTCATGGAAACGGCGCATATCTACGCTTCTCGTCCCTATGATCCCACGAACGATTTGCTCTTCAAATTCGTCTTTGGACGCGAAGAGCGCAAAAACATCACACTCCAGCTTATCAATGATATCCTCGGGCGTGATGGCGACGATGCCTTTGTCGACCTGCAATTCCACAATACCGAATTCTCTCCGGAGAAACAGGCTGACAAACTGGGAAGGCTCGACATCTTCGGCATCCTCAACGATGGCAGCCGCATCGACATCGAGATGCAGGTAGTCAACCGACGCAACATGGAAAAACGGACGCTTTTCTACTGGTCACATATGTATCTCCATTTTGATGCGCTCCGTTCCGGCGATGACTACGGTACACTGAAGCCTGCCATCTCCATCAATATCCTGCGCTACAATTTCCTGCCACAGGAAAATCCCCACGCAGCCTATATCCTCTATAATCCTGAGACACAGCATCGTCTCACAGAGGATCTGGAGATACATTTCCTCGAAATCCCTAAATACAAGAACAAACCCATACAATCCATGGATCGGATTGAAAAATGGCTTGCCTACTTTGCTAATAAGCTCGACGAAAAACAAAAGGAGGAACTCGCGATGAAAGACACCGCCATCAAAGATGCCATGCAGGCATCCGACCGCTACATCATGGACGATGCCGCCTATCGGGAATACATAGCCCGCGAATCCGCCATCTGGGACTACAACAGCGACCTCAAAGCCAACCTCGCCGAGGGACGTGCCCAAGGCCTCGCCGAGGGGCGTGCCGAGGGGCGTGCCGAAGGGCGTGCCGAAGGTGAGCGGAACATGGAAATGACTATCGTCAAACGTATGCTTCTAAAACAAAAGCCATTGATTGAAATCAGCGATGCTGTCGACTGGTCCAAAGAACGCATTATTGCCTTTGCCCAAGAAAACAACATCGCTATCCCCAAATAACCAACAAAACAAGACGTGCGCTCCAACAGAATTGTAAAAATTGAGCATAATAAGAAGGGCTTAGCCACATTCGGCTAAGCCCTTCTTATTATGCTCTTTCAGTACGCATCCCGTCCAAGCACGACCCGTACGGTCTTGAACAGTATCACGATATCTGTCCAGAGGTTCCAGTTACGCACATACCACGAATCCATCTTCAGGCGACCGCTGAACTTCACATTGCTGCGGCCGCTGACCTGCCAGAGGCCAGTCATACCTGGCGTCGTCATGCAGATGACTGGCATATACCCGCCGATATCCTCCTTCTCACGCGGCAGATACGGCCGCGGCCCGACAAGGCTCATATTGCCCTCGAGCACGTTGAAGATCTGCGGCAGCTCATCGATACTGTACTTGCGGATGAACCGGCCCACCTTCGTCACGCGCGGATCCTCGCCGCGCAGCTTCTGGAACTCCTGCCATTCCTGCTTTGCCTCAGGATTCCTCTCCAGATGATCGCGCAGGATCCGATCCGCATCCACATACATCGAGCGGAACTTATAGCAGCGGAATGTCGTGCCATCCTTGCCAATACGCTCGGCATTATAGAACGCCGGGCCATCCGAATCCACCTTGACCAGCACATACGTCACCACGAGGATAGGCAGGATGCACACCGCAATCGCACTGCCGACCACCAGGTCAAAAACACGTTTCAGCAAGCGGTTCGACATGCGGTTCAGGTTGTTATGCGTACGCAGCACCAGAAGCTGATCATCGAGGCTCCGCAACGCCTTCATATTGCCGATCGGCACCCCGAAGAGATCCGGGATCAGCGACACATGCTTCGTATATGGCTGCACCTCATAGAAAAGCTGGATTGTCCGCGCCTTCGAAAGCCCCGGCGCCGCAATCAGCACCTCATACACGGGGTGCTCCCGCAATACCTGCTCAATATCGGCAAAACCACCAAGATGCGGATACTTCTTCAGCAATGGCCGCCCAGGGTTATCCTCGACAAAGCCAACGATATCAAACCCCGCACCGAACGCCTTCACGAACTTCTCCGCTGTCTTGCCTGCACCGATAATCACAATCTCCGATTTCCACATCCCTAGACGACTGAAGACCGCCCGCAGCAAGCATCGCTCCGCATACAGCCCCCAAAAGCTAAGCAGCCAGAACAGCACGAGGAATGCCCGCGACAGCGGCGTCCCCCCCATATGCAGCAAGAAATCTGCCAAGACGATCGTGATGACAGCGTACCCTGACGCCTTGAAAATCTTGCGCGCATGGTCTGCCAGCACCCGCCGCGTCCGGTAGAGATCCGCAAACAGCAGATTCGACATGTAAAGCACCGTCAGCCAGACGCCCCAGCTGCGCGACACCCACACAGGCTGCCCCATCCCCTGCGCCACCAGCATCATCGCCGCCATCATCGTACCATACACGACCAAGAGGTCCGCGGTGAACAGCACAAACGGCAGGATGAAATAATTCCACTTTATCCCCGACAGCAGACTAGTATTCGTTTCCCCCATAAAAGCAAAAACCATCCTCATAATAAAAACATCCTATCATTCAATGTCTTTATTATAGCAATTCACGGTGCAATATACAATTAAATATATGTTGTATATTGCACCGTGCCATAACATACCACAAAGGGAGGCTGCACCGCAAAATAGCGGCTGAGCCTCCCTTTGTCTATACTATCTTGAGGTCTTTACCCCCGGATTTTCGCCAAAAGCTCCGTTGTCTTTTCCTTCATCAACACCTCATCCTGGCGCGTCTCGACGTTCAATCGAATCACAGGCTCCGTATTGGATTTACGCAGGTTGAAGCGCCAGTTGCCAAAGTCCACGGACAAGCCGTCGACTTTCATGACCTTCCCCTGCGGCCCGTATTCTGCCTCGATCCGCTGCAGCACTTCATCTGCATCTTTTACCTTGCTGTTGATTTCCCCGGAGCAGGGATAGCGTTCCATGCGTTCCTTCATCAACTCAGACAACGACTTCCCTGATTTCGACAGCAGTTCCAGCACCAGCAGCCAAGGAATCATGCCGCTGTCGCAATAGGAAAAGTCACGGAAATAATGATGGGCACTCATTTCCCCACCATAGATAGCATTTTCTGCACGCATCTTTTCCTTGATAAAGGCATGTCCGCTCTTGGACATTACTGGAATACCACCATTTTCCTTGACCAGCTCTTCCGTATTCCAAGTCAGCCGCGGATCATAGATGATCTTCTCCCCAGGAGCCTTCTGCAGGAATGCCTGGGCAAGGAAGCCTACCATATAATAGCCTTCAATGAAATTCCCCTGCTCATCAAACAGGAAACAGCGGTCAAAGTCTCCATCCCAGGCAACGCCAGCATCAGCGCCAGACTCCCGCACTGCCTCTGCCGTAGCCTCGCGATTCTCGGGAAGCAGCGGATTGGGTACGCCATTCGGGAAGTTCCCATCTGGCTGGTGATGAACCTTCACCAATTCAAAGGGCAGATACCTCTCCATCACATCCAGGATTGGCCCCGCCGCACCGTTACCGGCATTGACTACCACCTTCAGCGGCCTCAGCCGAGATACATCTACATAAGACAAGATATGCTTTACATACGCTTCGGTGATATCTACGGTCGCCACTTTACCTACCGTATCTGCCGTAGTTGGCAGCTCTCCATCAGCCACCAGCTTTTCCAACTCCCGCAACCCGGTATCCCCGGAAATCGGACGAGCCTCCTGCCGCACAAACTTCATGCCGTTGTATTCCTTGGGATTGTGGCTGGCAGTGATCATGACACCACCATCCAGTTTCAGATGCGACGTAGCGAAATAGATCATCTCCGTGCCACACTGACCAATATCCAACACATCGCAGCCCGACTCCGTAAGCCCCTTGATCAATGCATTCTTCAGCGCCGGGCCAGACAGCCGGATATCATTCCCTACCACTACTTTTTTCGCGGCAAACAAAGACGGGAAAAAGCGGCCAATCCGATAGGCGATCTCTTCATTTATCGTCTGCGGATATATCCCGCGGATATCATAGGCCCCAAAAGCCTCTACACAAAAACTCATAAAAAAATCCTCATCCTTGCTCTGAAAATCTTACGATATCTTCTTCGCTGATATACTCTCCATTCTGTATCTCAATCAACTCCAACGGAATTTTCCCCGGGTTCGACAACTTATGTTTTACGGTTTGCGGAATGAATACAGATTCTTCCTCATGAATGAACATATGCTCATTCCCCCGCACAACTTCAGCTGTGCCACGCAAGATCACCCAGTGCTCTGTCCGATGATAGTGCATCTGCAATGACAGTTCCTTGCCTGGCATGATCCGAACCTTCTTCATGCGATAACCTTTGCCTTGCCCAATAATAGATGAGGTTCCCCATTCATGATATATCGTGGTATGCTCAACAGCCTCTTTACGATTCATAGCTTTAAGCTTCTCCACTACATTCTTTACCTTTTGCGATTCGCCTTTCTTCGCTACCACGATAACATCGTCAGTTTCTACCAGCAGCAGATCGTCAAGACCGATCCCCGCAATCAAACGATTACGCCCCATGATAAGAGAATCCTTGCACTCCATAGCAAGGACATCCCCTTGTACCGCATTGCCGTTATCATCCTTAGGCAAAATCTCATACATGGCATCCCAGGAACCAATATCATTCCAATAGCAGGAAAGCTCCACCATACATATATTCTTCGAACGTTCAATAATTGCGTAGTCAATGGAGATATCTGGCATAGCAGCAAAATTATCCAGCATATACGCATAGCCCGCTTGCATCTGCCGAGCTATTTCCGTCTGATAGTTATCAAATTCTTTTTCAATAGACCTCAGCGAAAAAGCAAACATGCCCGAATTCCAAAAATAATTCCCAGCAGCTACATATTTCTCTGCTGTAACTAAATCCGGTTTTTCCTTGAAGGAAACCACTTCCCTGATAGCGCCCTGGCTTTTGCCAGTTTCTATATAACCATAACCTGTTTCAGGCCGCTTAGCCGTAATGCCAAAAGTAACCAACTTTCCAGTCTTTGCTGCCTGCTCGGCCGAACGCACACAACACTGGAATTCCTCCAACGGCCTGATGACATGGTCAGCAGCAGCCACAAGCAGGATCTCATCATCGCTGCAATCGAGCTGCGAACGACAGAACTCCGCCCCCAAGGCAATAGCCGGCGCAGTATTGCGGGCAACCGGTTCCAATAAGACATGCGCTGCCTCAGCCTGACATTCGCTTAATTCATTTTTGACATGATATACATATTTCTGATTGGTAATTACAACAATGTCCTTTGCTGGCACGAAGGACAGCATCCGTTGTACAGTATGAGCCAACAATGAAGCATCATCTTCAAGTTTCAGGAACTGTTTCGGATACGCATTACGAGATAACGGAAACAATCTCGACCCGCCACCACCAGCTAAAATTATGACTTTCAAAACTTACACAACCTTCCCACCGCCGAAATATCGATCTTGCTGAAATTGTTGGTGGCCAAATATGCCTCAACAGCCTGCGGCATCCCTCCCCATCTTCAACCGGATCACTACATGAATTATACCACAGCATCGCACAATCCCCAATTCTTTGCAGATACATTTCCGCACTATCCCTATTCCTATCGCTATGTCCCCCAGGCTGCTCCTGTACTACCAACATCTTTCCTGGTAACCGCAAAACCATTCTGGGACACACTGTATTATTTTACGGTTACAATCAAGCCTCTTGACTAGAATGATTAGAATGACTAGAATAATGACTAGAAAGAAGGGATTACGATGCTGCGAAAAGAAGATGCGCATACAGAATTCAAGCGTGAGCTTACTGATGCACTAAAAAAAGAGGTGCTTGCCTTCGCAAACACCAGTGGCGGCTCTATCTATATCGGTATTGAAGATGACGGAACTGTAACTGGTGTAGATGACCAAGACCAGATAATGCTGCGTGTTGCCAGCATGCTGCGCGATGCCATCCATCCAGATATCATGATGTTTGTCGACATCCAAGCCAAACAAATCGAACAACGCACGGTCATCCATATCATCGTATCTGAAGGAACCAACAAACCTTACTATCTGATCAAGAACGGACTCAAGCCTTCCGGCGTCTATGTACGTCAAGGAAGTGCCACCGTGCCAGCCTCAGCAGAACAGATCCGGAAAATGATAAAAGCTTCTGATGGCGACGTTTACGAAGACAACATTTCCCTAAACCAAGAATTGACCTTCCAAAAAACCACCAGCCTATTTCTGTCCCACAATCTAAGATTCGGAATCCAGCAGCAGAAAACACTGGGCATCATACGCAGCGATGGCCTATACACGAATGTCGGACTGCTGCTATCCGACCAATGCCCCTTTACGATAAAAGCTGCTGTATTCAATGGCGATGACCAGTCCGAATTCCAAGACCGGCGAATCTTTACCGGCCCGCTCTTCACGCAGCTAGAAGAATGCTACACCTACCTCCAGCTGAAGAACACACTATCCGCAACCTTCGACGGCCTTTACCGGAAAGATACAAAAGCCTACCCAGACACAGCCCTCCGCGAAGCCTTGCTCAATTGCATCATTCACCGTGATTACTCCTTCAGCGCCAGCAGCTTTATCAGCGTTTACCGCAGTCGGATAGAAATCACCTCCATCGGCGGCCTGCTCCCCGGCATCCACCAAGACGACATCCTCATGGGCATATCTGCCTGCCGCAACAAAAAGCTCGCAGAAATCTTCTACCGCCTGGAACTGATTGAAGCCTACGGAACCGGCATCACAAAAATCCGCACAGCCTACAAACACAATCTCTCCCAACCTGAAATCCATGTATCGACCAACGCCTTCAAGATATGCCTGCCACAGATGCAGTCCCAGGTCACTCCACCGCCATCTGCACTAACCCCAGAGGCAACTGACCTCATAAATTATTTACACCACAACGACAGCATTACCCGAAAGGACGCCGAAACCTTGCTCGGACTCAGTCCGTCTACCGTAACGCGAATACTGAATCAATTAATCGCTGACAACCGTCTCCATCGAACCGGGCGCGGAAAAAACACCCAATATCACATACGATGAATACATACATCTTTCTGCCGAACACATCGCTGAGCTTGCTAAGACTCTCTAACCATAAGCGAACACTTCTAGCTCGAATCGAAACATCACACCAGCCTCCTTCTATTCATGTTCACTCTGACTCCCAATACCTTTTCATCATGCTGATATGCCGTTTAATTCCGATAGGTATTTTTTTTTCATATAATCCTAGCCTGTATCCGATAAATTTCATGCTATCTCTAGCAATCATCTCAGCAAGTAAAAAAGGATTATTCCTGATTATAGCTTGTAATTCTCTTTTCATGAAGTTCAAGCCTTCCCCTTCTGCCTGCCCAAATATTTCCCGAATCCAACTCTCACGTGAATGAAATACGCCAATGTCAAAGTATCGTTTGAATTCCTGTAGAATAGAATAATTATGCGAATGATATACTTTCGAATCCGCATCATACGCTACTTTCCATCCATTGATCAACATCTTCGCTGCCACAAACATATCTTCACTCAATATTGTATTGTTGGGAAAACCATCAATATCATTCATTGCTTCTTTACGATATGCTGCATAGGAATTAGAAATAAAACACGTTTTCATTCCAAAATTCATACGATCATTAAATGAGCGCACATAACTTTTTTCTCCGTAATTGTTTAAGCGAGCTATTCTTGAAAACCAACTAGCATCCTTATGCGGCAATTGTCTCCCGTAAGCACAACCTATAGTCTTATCCGTAAAACATTTCAGCAAATGTTCAAGAGCCATTTCATCAGCCAATATAGCATCTTGCGTCAAAAAAACATATACATCTTTATCCGGATACATCTTTATCCCCAATTGCCGTGTCCCACCATGATTAAAGTCACGGTTAGCAATCTGTCTGATCATAAAATTGCGATTATTCTTAATAACATTCTGATAATCGTGTTGACTGCCAGAATCAATCAACAACACGGGGAAACAACCTATTGATTGTCTTTGCAACATATCTAGTAACCGTTCAAATTTTTCATCCGGATTGTATACGGGAATAATAACCAGAATTTCCATCACTGTTTTTAATTCTCCCCATATACAAATTGATTGTTGCTGTCAGACAAAGTCGGGCCGGTCGTATCTTTCTCACTGAGAATCGGCTCGATGCCTGCCAATAAGGTTCCCCAGTCGACATTTACCTCTGGCGCATCATAACGCATACCACCCTCAGAAGCCTTGTTATATACATTGTCGCATTTATAGCGGAACTCCACATCATCCGTTAGTGTCAGAAAACCATGCGCAAAGCCTCGCGGAATAAGGAACTGTCTGTGATTTTCCGCACTAAGCTCCACCGCAACCCATTTGCAAAAGGTCGGACTTCCCTTGCGGATATCTACGGCTACATCAATAACGCGCCCCTTCGAGCAGGATACCAATTTCGCCTGCGCATACGGCGGATTTTGCCAATGCAGGCCGCGAAGTGTCCCCTTATGCGCTGAAAAACTCATATTATCCTGCACGAAATCATTCGTGATGCCTAACACCTCATACTTTGGCTTATTATAAGTTTCTGTGAAAAAGCCACGATGATCACCGAACACGTCCGTCTCAATGATCAAAACTCCTTCAATGCTTGTCTCAATAACCTTCACACTAAACTCCATTCAGCCGCTGTCGCTGGCGGCACAAATAGGAATGAAAACAAAGGTGCGACTCTCCTTTGTTTGGTATAATTTTCTTAGAGGGAAGATATCCTACGAAGCACGGGGAGGTGAGTTGCAGATTGTCAACTCTGTTCGATTCAAGTCAGTACACTAAACAGTGCAAGCCCTGCCTTTCAAGCACAAATAAGTGGCTTTTCGAGACCGTATACTAATCATTGGCATCGACTTATCTTTTCTGCTTGGTATGGGCAGGCAATGTCTTCCCTCAACAATGAAAGAAGGGCAGCTGCCATGAAAATCGTTTCCCCGTATGCTGTGGCATCGATGTTCACAAAAGCTTTCTCATTGCCACCATTGTATCCGTTACTAAGTTACGGACACTCACTTACAAAAAGGAACGCTTCTTCACCTTTAACAAAGACCTTTCCAGGCTTAAAATTTGGCTCATTGACAACAACTGCTATGACGTATGCATGGAATGCCTCGATTTGGCAATAGACCTTCTTGATGCAAAATTGGAACCCCTTACGGAACCGTATGCCGCAGCCGTAAGGCTGCTTTGCACCATTCCGGGCATGGACAAAGACTCCGCTATAACAATAATCTCAGAAATAGGTACGGATATGTCACAATTTGATTCTTCAAAGAGACTTTATAGTCGGGCTAGCCTTACACCTGGCAACAACTAGTCGGCTGGCAAGAAGAAATCCGTGAAATTCACTCGTGCCAGAGGCTACACCAAACCTATGCTCGTCCAAGTAGCCCACGCCACCGTAAAATGCAAGACTCAGCCCTACTACAAAATCAAGTATGAAAATATCTTGCGGCGTCGTGGCAAAAGAAGAGCCATAATTGCCATCGCACGCATGATATTGACAGCTATTTACCACATGTTCCAAACCGGAGAGGTGTTCAATCCCAGTGACCTTAGACAAATAGACCTGCCTAAAGAACTAAGGATAAAGCAAAAACAACAGGAAATTAACAATGCTATTAAGCTCCTGAAGCAACAAGGAGTTCTAGCCGAAGATTTTACAGCTTCACCATGTGCATAAGTCAAAAAATCAAAATTTCATTTTTTGAGGCTTATTAAGTGCGGCCTTTTTGAGGATGCTGTTCATAGCTATATGTTTTCTTACTATACTAGATACTCCCTTATTTTCGAATCATGCGAATCAGATATTTACCTTATTCATTCTTCAGTAACGGCTGTACCAGTCTCTCAACCTGTGCCGCATCAATATAGCCCATACGATAGGCAATCTCCTCAATGCAAGCAATCTTCAGCCCCTGCCGTGCTTGAATCGTCCGTACAAAAGAAGCCGCATCGAGTAACGAGTCGTGCGTAACCACGGCAAATCTTCTCCACCTGCAGCGTATCGCGCTCTTGATAAACATTGTTTACATCTGTAATTTCTAGCTCACCAAACGGCGATGCTTTGATGAGATTAATAATCATCAAGGATTATTGTATTATTAGCGACTTAAATTAGAAGAAAATCATCATCGTCCCCAAAGCACTCTTAATCTCGATTTCATAAAAGCTATGCATAACACATAAAGAACGCCCATTGATAATATACAAATAATAGAATCTCTCATATATCCCGAACGAACAGCGTTTCCCAAAAACATTCTACATATTCTAATAACTAAATGATTTAAACAAACATAAACAATAGCATTTCGGGCAATAAAGCACAAATGCTCATTAAATAATTTTGCTTTGTCCCACCCCATTTCCAACCACAATCTTGCTATGTTAAGCCCCACAATAGTAGCTCCTATTGCATTAAGCCAAAACAACGGAATTATTTCATAAGCACTCATTCTCATATTAATGGTATTATTTACAAAAATCATCAATGTTACCGTAACAGCCATAAATATTATTGTTTTTACCTTTAACTGTAACATTTTTTTCGAATGCATCATCGCTAACTTGCCAAAATGAAAAAGGCCGACACCAACGCATGCTGCTTCCAACGCCCAAGGCAATGATAAAGATGTCATTTTATGAAACATACAACCAAACAAAGCTATTGCAAAAACAATAATATCTCTCATCATTTTATTAGCCACACTACACATAATAAACTGATAAATCATTTCGCAACCAAACAACGCAGTCAAAAACCAAAGTGCCACAGCTATAGGAAGTCCATCAGTATTCATAAAAAGCAAATGTTTCAACGGGCTATACACATCATAACTATCAACAACAACCAGATAAACAATATAATGAAATATCCCAAATACCATATAAGGCATCAACAAGGTTTTTGCCTTTCTAACAATATATGTCTTTATACCTTTAATTGGATTAGGATATTCATTCTGTATCTCTCTATAAAACATACCCGATATAAAAAAGAACATCGGCATATGAAAAGCATATATGAATTTATTAAACGGAACACCAAAACCGATATGCCCCATGACCATAAAAACAATTCCTATACCACGAAAAATATCTATATACTCTATCCTTTTCTTTTCATTCATATACATATCCTTAAATATAGCTAAGCAAAATCATCTTATATGTTTTTTTACAAATTCTGTCAGTAAAGAACTCGATATTCCATCCGTATGTGGTAAATATACAATCTCAACTCCTATTGGCCGAAATTCCTCCTCATATTTTTCCCAAGCTGGCGTTCCTTGCCAATCAGAACCAACAAACATTTTATCAAAATGATAGTTATCCCATGCCTCCCTTTTATTCTTGTTAATCTGTGGTACCACTCTATCAACGCACCGCAGAGCTTTCACAATCTCCATTCTTTCCTCAAAAGAAATAACAGGTGTCTTATTCTTCTCTTTCTGCACCAGCTCATCCGTGCTGACACCTACAATCAAATAATCACACATTTTTCTTGCTCGCTGTAATATATTCAAATGTCCAATATGAAACATATCGTAAACGCCCGTAGTATAACCTACTATCTTACTCATATCTATCCCTACTTCCTAATGACCAGTAACGTATCAATAAAACTTTGCTTTTTATACACCAGCATAGCGACTATAACCATGATAAAAATCCAACGATAGAAATCATCTTCATAGAAGACTAATACCATAAAGCATAACATAGATAGTATTAATGAATTCTTAAATAATCTTCTCCCATTGAATATAGATTTATGTTCACCATTTTTCATTAAAACACACTTCATAAAATAATAATGACACAAAGCAAAACATACGTAGCATAAAAGAGTAGTATATGCTGCTGCTACATAACCAAACATAGGAATCAAAAGAGCATTCAACACCACATTCAACACCGCCCCGACACAGGAAGCAATAGTCACATAATGATTAACTTCATAATAGAATTCCACAGCACCAAACATAGGATAGAGAAACATATAATATGCTGCTAATGTCACCGGAGGAACAATCCATAGTGCTTCATGATAAGATTTCGGCAACATGAATCGAAATACGTCTGGAACTATACAAATAAGCACTAAAGCACAGGCACCAACGAACAAAGCAGCTATATTATTGATTTGAGCGAGTTTTTCAGTATGACCACTCTTCAAACAACGGTATACATAAGCGGTAAGGGATGAATTCATTCCATTGGCCACTAGATTTAACAGCATAGCAAATGTATACGCTACGCTATAAATACCAGCCTTACTGCTACCCACCAAATCGTTAATCATGATTCGATCAGATTGGTTAAGCACCTGCATAGATAAATAATGAAGGATTAAAACCGCATTAAACCCGAAAACATAACGCCATATCTTCTTATCAAAAAAAACTTCACCACGTCTCTGCTGCTGCCAGAAAAAAAACAATCCAATAACTACCTGGGGCAATAAACCGCTAAGCACTTTTGCCTCCACATGCCAGGGAAACGTCACAATACCAATATATCCCAAAAGAGGATTAAGCACACTTAAGCAAATCGTAATGATGATTTTTTTTTGATAGATAAAGTCAAAAGTCTGCTCAACTACCCAAATATTAAATGGGATAGTCGCTAAGATTTCCACAAACATACAGACTACCAAAAATTCATTCATCCCCAACCACTGGCTAATAGGATGCAGAAAGAACATAGATATACAGCCTGCCACCATTACACTTGTGACTGACATTCCTTGAATAGCAGAAACAAAACGAGCTCGATTGGGATACTTAACCATCCCCACATTAAATACTCCACCCCAAACCGTAAATGTGAGCAAAATGCTAAGGAGTGACACCCAGGATGTATAAATTGATAGTATTCCATATTCAGATGTAGTCAGCAGCCGAGTAAAAATCGGCAATGTGATAAAGCTTATTCCTTTCAACAAAACACTACTGACAACCGTCCAAAAAGAAGCTTTTACGCCTTGCGGCATTTGCCGGTAACGACGAACAAGTTCATCCAACATCACCATGACCATTCCCTTGTCTTTTTCAATATCCAAAGTATGGTACCAAGAATCAACTTCGACAAACTTTTTTCGACTCTTGCATACGTACCAATTACTTGCATGGCTCCTCCTCATCCGTCATCTTGTTATAAGCCTCTACAGCTTTCAGATAACCCTGCTGGAATTTTTCATTTGTTATTTCGTGCAAAGTCATTTCTATATCATCCAATGACTCACAAGCCGGGAACCCCATATCCGTAATCCCACAGAAGAAATTACGCCGCTTTGTAAGATTTACCGATGCAAAAGGAATTTCCTTAAATGCCGCATCCACCATAGAAATGGAATGTTCACCGAATACGAAATCGGCCTTGGCCAAATCTTCCTCCAAAGAGCTCCGAGGGAATGTCAGTTTGAAATCCCCCTGTCCTGTCGTTTGGATGGGAATATGTGCCGACACATGCAGATTCGGCAGATTCAGCCAGGAGAAATATTCCTGCACACGAGCAATAGAATGCACGCCTACATTCAAGGGATGTATCCAGGTTGGATGACAACGATAGACAAAATCGATTTCCGGAAACCTTTTGGCCATCTGAGCAAATGCATACACCAAAAGATCATCATCCGAACGATTTTTCAATGCAGTCCAATCTCCTGCCCCAGAAGCTACAATCAAAACATTTTTTACTTCTTTGGGAAATTTCGGCACCGGCATGTAAAGCTTCTTACGGAAAGGGATTACCGACACAGGAAGATTCCGATTCTTGAAAAGCTTAGTCCCCAACACATCCCAAGCATAATACTGAACATTTTTCGGTATAAAATCATAACCATACTCCGTATAGTTTGGCGGCAGATACCCATCCTGGAGCCAGCGTACATCATAACGCTCGTCATCCGGTACATGGCACTTCCAATGTTCATGCCATGTCGTAAGATATTGGCATGATTCTTTCTCCTCATACTCTCCCCGATTGAATTTTCCCCGCTCTTCCTTAGATAGCTTAAACGGAATATCCAAACGGTAATCGATACGATTCATGCGCCCAATGAATATATATTTTTTTCCTTGATAATGAGCAACATATACATCTTCTACTTCATTATTATGCTTGGGCTTGATTTTCTCATAAGCCATACGCACCAGTTTATATTTCTTTAATCTATTTTTAATTTTCGATTTAAAGCCACTCAATTGATGCTGCGGATAATAATATTCTCCCTCCAGCCAGCTGAAGCCACCATTTTTCCACACTTCACTATCGATGCCTAAATCATCACAACATATGAATCCACGAAAAACGGGGAATTCATCCTTGATTTTTCTTAGAACCATCTCATTCTTCAAAACTTTCATCCGATGAAGATATTCCTCATAAGGCATAGAAAGGTTGACAAAAGCATCTTCATCGCATCTTGCCATATCCTCATCTGTCAAGAAATCCGCAAAAGAACGAAATTCCGCCCCTGGAAAGCTCCTTCCTATTTTTTCCCGCTCATGCTCAAACAAAAACTGTGTGGTCAAAAAAATATACTTACCTGTGTTTTTTTTACGCTGTAACTTCTTAATCAGAGAATCGATAATCAAATTCTGTGAAAAGAGTATGATATTGGTCAATCTCATTACCTCTCGATCATCATTTAATCTTAACCAGTTTCGCCATTTTCCCCATCACTTTTCGCATCGTGCATCTCATAAAAGACCACAAAATCTCTGCTGGGCTATAAAACACCCGCATACTTTTCATAAAAGTAGACGTATCATAAGAGCAAGGCCGCCGCAGAACAATAAACTCAATTGCCATTCCTATGCAAAATTTTAACGTTTCTTTTTTCAACTGCAGAAAGGTCTCTGTAGATATATCCTTAGTCCGTAAAAGTTCTCCCAGTATAAATGGCCACTCTATAGCAAAAGCATGGAACACATCATACTTTCCTTTTTTTCCATGCCCCACAGGAATTTCATCTAGTAAAAAAGTGTTGTCGATAATATATTTTCTATCCCGCTCTTTGAATAATATCGTGGTATGAGGGAAAAGTTCATTATACTGTTCATCCCTCGGAATCTTGTCAAAATCCTGTTTCCAAATGGCCATACCTGTTGACCAAGTACCCAAAATCTTAAGTCCGCAAACAAAATTCGAGAAATTATCAAAATAGACAATCTGTCTATCCTGTTTCAAGGAACCATTAGAAAAATATACAATCGGCGGCTTATCCTCTGCCTCATGCTTCTTCACAAAATCTAACAGATAACGAAGCGTTCCTGGCATCAATTTCGTACGATGATTGATGAATTTAATGAATTTACCTGTAGCCATCTTATATGTCTCAGGCTCGCTGAGAAAGACCGGTGCATCCGTCCGACCGTAGCGAAGATTATCATGCTTTCCTGCATATTCACTTATCATCTGACGAAATACTGCATTATCGCCATTATCACAAACCACTACTTCAAAAAGGCTTTCATCAACACCTTGCGCGTAAATGCTATCTAGCACAGGAAAAACCAGCTCAATGACGCCATTAGTCGGAATACATAAAGAAACCAGGTAACTCATTTCGCCATTTCCTCAAGATACTCCTCATAATCCCGGATATATTCGCCACCATCATAATGCGTACTAGCCAGCACCAACAGTACCGAATCCGAAGAAAACTCATACATGTCTTTCCAGATCATCTTTGGGATATATACGCCCATCATCGGCTTGTCTAAAGATACGACAAATTCCTCCATGCCGTCTGTGATACGAACCTTACTATGGCCTGCTACATTAATCAGTACAAACTCGGATTCCCGATTGGCATGCTGCCCTCGCACTACCGCAGAATCTGAATCGTAGATATAAAACACACGCTTGATATCAAACGGGATTGCTTGTGCACCTTCGATAACTACCAGTTTTCCCCGTTCGTCACCCAAATCTCCAAAATGCAAAATAGGGCACTTTTCCTGTAATGTCATTCGTTACTCCTTATCCTCAAACGCATTTATTGCACGAATCACAGTAGTCTGCTCCTCTTCCGTCATGCCATTATACATTGGCAAACTCAGCACCTCGTCAGCATAACGCTCAGCAATTGGATAATCCCCAACCTTTTTCCCTAGGTATGCATATGCCTCAGACAGATGCGGCGGAATCGGATAGTGTATCAGCGTCTTGATTTCCCGCTCCGCTAAAAATGCCTGCAGTTCGTCCCGCTTATCGGTATGAATCACGAACTGATGCCAAGTGGAATCAGCTCCAGGACGAATTTTCGGCAGTCTTACATGAGGATTTTTTATCTCCTCCATATATCTATCCGCCAAACGACAACGTTCCGCATTGAATTCATCCAAGTGGCTGAGTTTTACCCGCAAAAGCCCTGCCTGCAATTCATCCAATCGACTATTGCTGCCAACCACTTTATTGTGATAGTGCTTTTCACTGCCATAGTTACGGAAAACCTTGAACTTTCTCGCTAATTCCTCATTGTTGGTGGTAATGCAGCCTGCATCTCCAAATGCTCCGCATCCTTTAGTTGGATAGAAACTGAAACAACCTACATCTCCGAAAGTACCTACAGTCTGTCCCTGCCATTTATTACCATGACTCTGTGCACAATCTTCTACTACCTTTAGATTGTATTTGTTGGCAAGCGCCATGATTTTCGTCATATCACAGGCTTGACCATAGAGATGTACAGCCAGAATAGCTTTCGTCTTGTCCGTGATTGCCGCTTCAATCTTATCTGCATCGATATTGTCATACGCATCGGGCTCAACAAAAACTGGCGTAGCCCCATTGATAGTAATCCCCATCACACAGGCAATGTAGGCATTGGAGCATACAATGACTTCATCCCCCGCCTTGATATCCAGCAAACGGAAACTGATCCACAAAGCATCCAGGCCACTGGCAAGGCCTACAGCATACTTAGCTCCAATATAGTCAGCCCATTCCCGCTCAAAAGCCTCCACTTCCTTCCCCAGCACATACCAGCCAGAACGAAGAACTTCCACTGCTTTATCTTCATATTCCTTGCTATGCAGTTCAAACTGTCGCAACAGATTATTTGCCATGATCACAGGACATATCCCCTTTCAAAATCAAACTCGCAGCCACTTCTTTTTCTCTTCGTCCCACTTTTTTACCACCCGCGCCGGACTACCTACGGCTATGGAATTTGAAGGAATATCGCGTGTTACTGTACTGTGACTGCCAATAATGCAACCTTCACCAATAGTGACACCAGGAAGGATTGTCACAAACTCCCCAATCCAACATCTATTGCCAATTTCCACGCTCTCATTTTCGGTTAGATGCCTGCTAATCGGCGGAACATCTGGGCTATCCGAGAAATCCTCACGATAAACACCATGATTATGATCGGTAATATAAATTTTGCTCCCCATCAATACATCATTGCCAATAATAATTCGATGATTGCAGCCAATATGCACATACTCTCCTACATTTACTCGATCACCAATGATTAGTTCTGGCGAAAAAACTTGTCCGGTTACAGCATAATCAGTTACTGCTTCAAGCCACAAACCACGACCTGCCCCAAACCCCTCGCCGATACGCATATAATGCACACCACCTAATCGAGCATCAGGGAAAATTCGCAAATCAAAACGCTTGAATATTATTGTTGAAAATATTAGCTGTATGATTCGGCAATAATAAAAATCTATTGTTTTCAAAACTCCTTGTGTCTTAATCCGAGTCTTAAAAAGCAACAACCTATGCACTCGTATCCCCTATCTTTATCTTCATTAATTGTTACGCTGATAGATACATCATATTCACTCAAACAGTCTTTAAATAGTTCATAAAATTGTATCTATTTTCTAATGCAGTAGTCGTTGGACGCCCCAGATCTTCACGCGCACCAATAGCACTTGCGACTTCGACGAAGTGACAGCCTGCAGTTGTCTTTGTGGCTTGCAGTGCCTTGTCCAGTTCCACAAAGGACGATACCTTACTGACCGTATCATAGCCACATGCCTTTGCGATAGCTGACAAATCAGCACTATTTGCTACTGTTGGCATTCCGCCTACAGTTTCGTGGGCCCCATTATTGATGACGACATGCACAAGATTCTGCGGTTTTACTGAGCCCATGACTGCCATCGCACCCATATGCATCAGGACAGCACCATCCCCATCAATGCACCAGATTTTCTGGTCTGGCTTATGGATAGCTACGCCCAGCGCAATCGAGGAAGTATGCCCCATCGAGCCTACGGTCAGGAAATCATACTTGTGGCTCTGCCCATTTGCCTCACGCGTCTCAAAGAGCTCGCGACTGGCTTTGCCTGTCGTCGAGATGATGGGATCCTCCTCAGATACAGCCACGATATGCTGGATGATTTCCTCACGAAGCATCTGATTATCGTTCTTATAGACGACTTTCTCCTCATAGGACAGCGCACCCTTACGGATGACAAAAGCCACATTCTTCCCTTTCTGCAACAATGTCTTATACTCTGCCATCACAGCCTGCAGCTCATCGACGGTCGTCTCCTTGCTGATAACAAAGCTCTGGATGTCCATATCTTCCAGCAGCTTTATCGTTACCTGCCCCTGGTAGATATGCTGCGGTTCATCATGGATGCCCGGCTCACCACGCCAGCCGATGACAAAGATCATCGGGATGGCATATACCTTATCACTGAGCAGCGATGCGACTGGATTGATGATATTTCCCTCGCCACTGTTCTGCATATATACTACTGGCACCTTTCCTGTCGACAGATGATAGCCTGCCGCCAGTGCCGCACAGTTTCCCTCATTCGCTGCGATGATATGGTGCTCCTTGTCAATGCCATAGGTATGCATCAGATAATTGCACAGCGGTTTAAGCTGAGAATCAGGTACTCCCGTATAGAAATCTGCACCCAGTATTTTTATAAACGATTCGATTTTCATCTTTCCACTCCCACAACATTACTTCTCTCATAATCTGGATCAATCATTGCTAGTTCTGCTACAGAATCAATCTCTACCAATTGTTTAGCGTCGACAGGCTGTATCTTCAATATCAATTTATCGAGATTTGCATTTACTACATCATCCCAAAACCATTGTTCACACCCTGATGTTTTATACGCTTTTTTTACTTCTTCACACAGAACTGCCGCATCCATTTGTTTCCAATAAGATATTCCCACCATATTGTAAGCATCCGTCCCATTTTTACCAACTCTCGTAACGATGCCATTGTCATTGAGATCAAAAACCCAATCAGAAGAGGAACCTTTGATCATTTTCCCATAGTAGCAGGAATGCTCTAACTTATTCAAAAAAATATCATCATCCGATACATACAAATCTGCTTCGCAAATAAAACAATCATGCTTACCTAAAACATCAGCTACTGCATAGAGAGAAGAAATATTATTCTTTGCATCATATTCCTTATTCTCTACCAAAGTTATATTGTCGTATTTTTCCTTAAGATACAGAAATTTTTCTTTCAAGTATCCAACTACGATATAAATATGACCTACGCCACGTTTTTGCAGTCCACCTATGACCGTTTCAATCATAGGCTTGCCGTGAACCTTTACCAGCGGCTTGGGAACAGTCTCCGTAATGGGTCTCATACGTGTCCCTAAGCCTGCAGCCATCAATATAGCAATCTCTTTGCTCATAGCATCACCTATCGTATGTGACCGGCATTGAAATCTTATGCGTATTCATCGCATCCTCAAACACCTTCCAAAATTCATCTATATCTTCTGCATCAATGTCACCTAACGCACATAAACGAAAGGTCCCCTTGTTTTGCATCTTACCTGGATATATGGTAAATCCACGTTCATAGCAATAGTCATGTATCTCATCAAAATTCCAGTGCGGGTCATCAGGATAACAAATCGCTGCTACCAACCCCGATTGAACCTCTCGTGACAAAGCTTCCTGAAATCCATATCGATCAACGCCTTTGCGAATAGCCGCCATAACCCTTTGATGACGTGCCCACTTTTCCTTCTCACCCTCAGCAAAATATTCTACCAGAGCCTGTCTTGCTGCATAGATTGTCTGCACGGGAGGGGTAAAGTGCATTTCACCAGTCCGCTCAAAGTATTCGTATTGCATATACAGATTGCAATAATACGAGTGCTTGGGGAAGTCTTTAGACTGTTCAATAATGTCCCTGCGGCCAATCACATAGGACAATCCCGTCATCCCCTGAATCCCCTTTTGCGCGGATGCCATGCAAAAGTCTATATTCTCCTCATAGACATTGATTGGAATCATCGCATACGCTGAGGTCGTATCAGTAATCAAAAACTTACCATATTTGTGCGCAAGCGCACCAATCTCCTTAACAGGGTTAAGCAGCCCGGTTCCCGTCTCATGGTAAGTCACATACACATAACTAACCTCTGGATTATCGACAAGACACGTTTCGATAGCCGCTAAGTCCGGAATATCATCCAAAGGTTGTTTTAGCTCAACATAAGGCAAGCCATAACTATCCAACACATCACAAGCGCGCTGGCTATAAGAACCATTATTGATTACCAAGGCTTTTTTTCCTGCATCCAGTAGTGAATTCAAGACTACATCGATACATATGGTTCCTGAACCACAAAACAATACTGCCGTGTATTCATCTGTGTCACCATGAACAATACGTACCAAATCGTCTCTTAGCGGCCCCATTATGCCCGCAAATTCTTTTTCACGCGGACAGATATCCGGAACTACCTGTGCATACTTCACAGCATCACTTGTAGTTGCAGGTCCCGGATTCAAGAGTATGTTTCTTTTTATTTCCATGGAATAGATCCCCTAATCTTATATCTCATCAATCAACGTGATGATCTGCTTTATTGGCATCAATCGATCATCAACCTCTTTCGCTCTATGATATTTCAAAATATCTTTAGCTGTCTGCTGCATGGCAGGAAAGGCTGACCGAGTCAACTGGTTAGCATAAATAACAATATTCACACCATGTGAAACAAGTTCTTCCTCTGTTATCGTATTGAAACTAGACGGGACAACTACGATTGGTGTAGTTGTATCCATTTCCCTAAACTTGTCACAGAACTCCAAGATTTCAGCAGGGTCTTTCTTACGACTGTGAATCATAATGCCATCAGCACCAGCTTTTACAAACGCCATAGCACGGTTCAGTGCATCATCCATCCCCTGCTCGAGGATCAATGATTCAATTCTCGCGATAATCATAAAGTCATCGGTTAACTGTGCCTTCTTGCCAGCAGCAATCTTCGCACTGAAATTCTCAATCGTATCCTGCGTTTGCTTAACCTCTGTACCGAAAAGAGAATTCTTTTTCAAGCCCGTCTTGTCCTCAATGATTACCGCGCTAACCCCTAAACGTTCAAGGGTACGAACCGTATATACAAAATGCTCTGTAAGCCCACCAGTATCACCATCAAAAACAATCGGTTTCGTCGTTACTTCTGTAATGTCCTCGATTGTGCGGAAACGTGAAGTCATATCAACCAGTTCAATGTCCGGCTTGCCTTTAGCCGTTGAATCACAAAGAGAGCTTACCCACATAGCATCGAACTGATCCAACCTGCCATTTTCGCCTTCGATAACAGTCTTCTCTACAATAAGTCCCGTAAGACCAGAATGAGCCTCCATTGCTTTGACAATCGGTGTCATGGACAGCAGCTGACGTAATCGTTTCCTTCTGTACTCAGGCATGGAAAGTTTCTCTTTCAACTGCAAATCAATCTTCTTTACATCCTCGTTATACGTATAAGGTACATCTACTATTTCTCCACCATACTCAGACAATAGTTTCTCAACATGATTGCGAATAGCAGATTCTGCCCCTTCCTTCCAGTTATCACCATGAATCACATAATCTGGATGTAAATATTCGATAACATCATCATACAACATATCATTTTGGAGGATTACTGAATCTATTCCATCAATCGTTTTATATAATTCCATACGTTCATTTTCCGGTACAGTCGGGAACCTATTATAACGAATAGACGCCTTGTCACTAAGGCACCCAACAACTACACGTCCATATTTCTGTGCCTCTTTAATGATATTCAAGTGCCCATCATGAATTACATCTGTGCTAAAACATGTGTAAACCGTTTTCATAATTTAAAACTCCTATCATAAAAATATATATTTGTATAATTTAATCATACTTTCTATATGCTGTAATTTTATGCTTTCCCACGCGCTCTTCTTCTGGAGGAAACTCCATATAATTTCCATAAACTTTTTTCAGCCAACAATCATACTCACTTGGCACGTTATATTTCTTGTTTTCAAAATCTACTTTGACAAGCTCTTTGACATACTCCTTCTTGAGCAATGCATTGGAAACAGATGTAAAATCTCCAATATAATCGCTTTTATTTCTCATGCAACTTCTTGAATTTTCTACGACTTTCCTTGCAAAATAATTCTTTGGAAACAGGTTCAGCAACGGCCTCATCGCCTTGTATATATAATATTTAATTTTATTCTTCACCCTAACACCGTTTCCATATTGGCAAGCATTTAAACGATTAAAAACATTTCTCTTAAAGCACATCCACTTAAAATGTATTATATTTTTCGGTGCGTTATCAAAAACGAACACATCAATATTAACAGACAGTTTTATATCCTCTTCATAAAGCACCGTATTACAATCAAACACTTTCGCAAAAGGAAAGCGACACATAGGATTTATTTCCACACAATCCAAAATGTATTTACTTTTACTTTTTTCATTGAACGTATGTATAAATCTATCATAATCCTCTCGCAACATTCCAATGTCTATGTCATCATCCCACGGTATGTACCCTTTGTGGCGAATAGCACCTAACATAGTCCCACTATCCAACCAATATTTTATATTATTCTCATCACAATATTTCACCACCTCATCCATGATTTGAATTTGTATATCCTTTATTTCCTGCATAGATAGCTCATTCATACGAACATATCCCTTTCAACATTTTTACTTATATTTCATCCATAACCTCTTTTATTATTTCTAGGTATAAATAACCATTCCCCTCATCCGGCTCTAAATATGCTCCTTCCCCCCATTCATTCCATGCTGTTATAAACACAAAATCATCACTTCTGTCATTTTTTTCCAGTGTTCTCTTTAACAAATGTAAATTATCTTTAAATTCTTTTATCCGACCTTTATAAATCATTCCTTTATATTGTCTTCGTGGGGAATCATCATAATCTGGAAATGTTCCTAAGTAACATTTTTTTCCATTCTGCCATAAAGGCCTCATATTATTCCTATAAATCAATTTCGACGGCACAATCAATTCAGCTCGTTTTTTTTCGCACAGATTGTTTAACATTCCTTTAACTTTTCTACTAATAGCTATCGGTGCCTTATCCCAAAAACTCAACTTGTGCGTATATGTTAATCCTGGTTCATAATTGTAATACGCATCTATCGAATCTGCCCTATTGTCAATAGGATGTCCAGTATTCCCTGCCACCAAATATACACCGTCAAATCCATTTTCTTTAGCTAAATCATCCCATACCTTGCGCATTCTTTCTAACAAATCAATCTCATAACTAGAATGAATACATATCATAGGCTTATTCTCTACCGTTATGTATCTCTTATCTTTGAAAAATTTCAACAGGTAGTTAAAATGATTTATCCATTCTTTCTCATCTCCATATATTTGCTCTTTTAAAATCTCTTCCCCCGTACTATACCATGTTCTGCACCATGTTCCATTAGCCCAATCTACACAAAATCTTATATCTATCTCTGGATGGCTCAGTAATATCTCCATCGGCTTTTCCAATAGTTGTTCACCAGTCTTTAACCAATAATGGTATATACAAAAACCATATATACCATATTTTTTTGCCAAATCTGCTTGCCATTTCCAGGTACTTGCATCTTGCTTTGATAAATCATAATAATTATTATTCAGCGGGATTCGAGGCTGATTGTGTTGTGCAAAATATTTTTTTGCATTCTTTACTGCCACCCACTCTGTATATCCTTCGCCCCACCATTCATCATTCTCTTTGATTCGATGATATTGCGGCAAATACATCGCTAAAATTTTCACACTCTTAATCTCCTCTTAATCGCAATCGCAAGCGGATTTAAAATTATCAGTAATGAAATCGGACTGATTTTATAAAAATGCACGATTAATTTTTTCTTAAAAGATATCTCTTTTCCATATAACATACTTGATTGTATTTTATTTTTTAATCCAACCAAAATCTCCCCCCTATTTCCCCATTTACTAGCTGCTATTTCGATGAACATACCAATTAATACTACAATATACAAATTGTTTAACAGCAAACATAATTCCCTATTTTGTTCCTCACCCAATGCCAATTCTATTGCATCAACAAAAGTCAAATATTTTTCACTAAGTACATGTGATGCACTATCTTCTCGAGCAAAATAATGATAACTCATGTCATTTACTCTTATTATTCGCTTTGCCTTGCCAAACACACACCAATTAAACAAAAAATCTTCTCCATTATGAATGTTTTCATCCAAATAACAACCTTCTAATACATCCTTTCTATATACCTTGTCACATAATTCCCATCTAAACCCATCCCCCTTAATCATATGTTTAATTGCATCATTTTTCCCATAAACCGAAACCACACTAGGAATATCTTCATATATAGTTTTTTGCTCATTTCCGACATTTATCACAAAACTGCCAATATATATATCAGCATTATATTCTTCGATTTTTTCTATTGCTTTTTCGAATCTGTCAGACTCTATCCAATCATCAGCATCTACAAAAGAAACGTATTTACCATTTACATTCCTTAATCCCATATTTCTAGCAGAGCTAACCCCACCGTTCTTCTTAGGGAACACTTTTATCCTGCGATCTTTTGCTTCCCAGTATTTGCATATATCCAAACTACTATCTGTAGAGCCATCATCGATAATAATTATCTCCATATCGTCCATCGTCTGATGTACGATTGAATCAATACACCGATTAATATATTTCTCTGCATTATACACAGGAACAATGACACTGATCACAATCCACCCACTCCATTTGCCTTAGCCAAAACCATATGGATTACACTAACATAACCTCCTATAATCAATAACAGCAACACAAACCACCTAGTCGTTGCCTCCCTAAATCTACTAATTATCATCGGCATACCAATCACCATATAAACATCAAAATAACATACCAATCTATAAAAAATGTACATAAATATTACTTGAAGCAATGTAAATACAACAGCAAACTCCCCATATAACGCTACGTATATTTTTCTATAATCAATGTTTTTTTCTTTTACCAACAAAAGTGCCACAACAATCACATAACACATAAGCAAAAAATATCTAAGCGCTCCTAATTCTGCCTGCTCAGAATAAAAACCATCAGAAAAATAAACATTAAATTTATTAAAAACCTCTATATTTTCCACTAAAATCTTTATTATAGGCATCATCGCTGCCATGACCAAAACAGCTATACTGGGAATAAGCAATTGATAATTAGCACCCTTCTTTATCAAGCAATATATAACCCATGATATAAGTGCAAAAACCACAAGGACCACGCCAGAAAAATGAAACAAAGCTGCAAGTATTGATATAAATAAAGCCTTTGCAAACTTTAATTCCGACAAATATTGTAAAGAATTCACCCCTACTCCTATGCATAAAGCTTGACGAAGGCCGTTAAACGAAAAAGAATAAAATCCTAAAGCAACTATCAAAAACGTTGCTATCCAGTAATTTTCTCTTGACGTATTCTTGTAAACGAATACGCCTATTCCTAAATATGTTATGCAAGAAGATAAAAACAAAAAACTTTGATAATCATCATATAAAAGACTTGCTATAAATATAACGACTCTTACGCCGAACTCTAAATAATGTATCACCGAAAAGTCAACATTATTTGAAAAGTAATCATACATTTTTATATATGCAAATGTATCTGTACCTTCAGACGCATCTCTTATGCCTACTGTTATTGCAAAAACAGAATATACTATTGCAAAATATACATTCTTATTTTTGCATATAACATGCAAAAACCATGTAATTGTTAATACGCTAATATTTTCCACCATTTATCTCTCCGTAAGAAATAAATTAATATACCCCCACAAGCAAAGCTTTAATATCTTATATTGTTTAGCCAAAAATAAAACTACACACAATTTATTCTGAATGCCTTCCAATATTCTCACATCTTTTACTCTGATGATATCTACAAAAAATTCTTCATTCACTTCATTTAATACTTTTATAAAAAAACTCCTATCCCCTTTAAAATCTTTTCTGCACATTGTCGACAATATATATAACAAATTGCGATAACGCATTTTTATCATATCCCTATTATCTAGCCCCAATTCAGTGCACAACTCCAACTCTCTCCTAAAGTTCTCTTTTTGAGCTTCAATAAGTTTATAACTTTTTGCCTTATCCATTCCTCGAGATGTGCTTTTTTCGTATCTATAATGCTTATAGTAGCTTTTGGGATTATAAACCATTCTACGTAAATGTCGAATAAGCAAATTATTAAAATCTATATCTTCCTGTCCAATCGTAAAACATTCATCAAAACAACAACCATTCGAACGTAAGAATTCACTTCTGTATATACCGTTCCACACAAATATAAACGCGCCACTTGCTCTTAATTTAGAATACGATTCCTTCACCATATTTCGATCCATTACAACAACTTCACCATCTGGTAAAATATTTTTAAACGGATATTTAGGAGCATTGTCTAAACATATATAATCATAATTATATTTCACAACATCTGCCCCATATTCTTTTGCATAATTATAATTATCTAACAGTTGATTATAACCGTATTCATCATCATGATCACAAAAACCAATATACTCACCTTTGGCAATCTCTATAGCTTTATTTCTAGCCAAACAAATACCACTATTATCTTGATGAATAACGACGACCCTACGATCTTTAGCGGCGTATTGATCACAAATATCGCCACTACCATTAATCGATCCATCATCGACTAAAATAAGCTCTATAGCTTTTAAGCTTTGTGCTAATATACTCTCTATAGCTCGACGCAGCAACTCATGCTTGGTATTGTACACAGGCATAATTATGCTTATGGCTATCATCACGATACTCCTTATCCCTCATATTTTTATCGCATCATCAATTCTTTGACCTATCTTTCTTCCTCTCTCTTATAAAGTATTAGACTATAACCAAACGCTAATATCGTACCAATGATTAATCCCATCCCTGTAATCAACTTCCATCTTGGTGCTGACGGTTTATCTTCATCCGGTAAATCAGCAGGGTCAATTACCTGAATATCCATACTCTGCATAGCTTCCTGAATCTTATCCTGCTCACATTCCTGTACCAGGCTCATATAGATTTTTTGCTTGATTTCTGCATCACTCTTGAGCTGCAGGAAGGTCATCATATCGTCTGGCAGCTTGCCGATTTCCTGTTCTTTCTTTTCTTTCTGCGCTTTAATTGCAACTTCGCTAGCACTTGCAGCCTCCCGCGCTGCTTCAGCTACTGCCTGATTCTTCAACAGCTCCATCTGAGCAGTATTGATTGTGGCTGCGTTCGAGCTGACAATTGCGTTCACCTCATCTTCCAACGCGCTGTGAAGTTTATCTAATTGGCGCCGTACTGCCATCACATCAGGATGTTTGTCCGTCCATTTCTGTCTAAGGCCTACCAGTTCTACTTCTTTATCCACAATCGACGAGCGGATGGCCTGTACCGTGGTATTATCATTGATATTGTAATTGTGCGTTCCTGCCTTCTGTTCACCGAGTTTCTGCGTTGCAACATCATACTGAGCCTGTGCGGATTTCTGTTGCACCTGCATCTCACCAATTGTTTTGTCAAAAGCCACCATCTGTTCAATCACCGCTTTTGCCTGGTCATCTGGACTATAGATCTGATGTTCCTTGGAGAATTCCGCTAATTTTTGTGCTGCATCATCGGACTCTTTCTTTGCCGTGTCAATACGCTCATTGAGAAATTTTACCAACAAACTTTGCGTTTGCTGATTCATATCCGTCTGCATGGCTAGGAAGTTATCCACTACTCCCTGGCTTATCTTCTGTGCCTCTTCCGGGGTGCGTCCTTTCGCCGTAACAGTAATCAGATTCGTCTGCTTTGTATTTTTGATATCCAGATTACTTTTTGCAAACCCAGCAGCACTCGGCTTATGCTTTTCATCCGCCCACTCCAAAGAGTCGATAACCGGCTCCAATACATGGCGGGATTTCATCAATTCTATATAGTTGGTCGGCGAGGCAGAATTACTGCTACCACTACCTATATTTATCCCCATCAAACTTGCCATGGAAGATAATCCACTGATATCTTTGCCTACACTTCTCGTCTGTACCAACGCTGTGGATTCATATTGCTTTGGTAAAACAAAACTAATGCCAGCCGCCAGCAATGTGCACCCAATGATGATGCTACCAACTTCCTTCTTATGGTTTACAGCAATCCGTGCCAGTCTCCCCAAATCTATCGTTTCTTCCTGCAGTTCCTTGTTTTCCATTCACATGCTCCTTACTTAAATTTACAGCTTGAACTGTTTTTTACTCCCTTTTACGATACGGTTTAAAATATATTCTGCAATGCATTTTACACACTTGCTTTCATTATATATTTAGTGCCAATACATGTCAATTTTGCACCAATGAAAATAGGCTTAAAAATAAGCATCGGACAAACAGGTATTTGTCCGATGCTTTCTCATTCTATTCGGTTTCAGTGTGCCAGCATCATATCTCGCACCTCCTTCGGCAGCTGGTAGAAAAACGAATCTTTGGCGTAGGTCTTCCGTTTGCGCCTGAGTTTGCGTTCTTCCTGTTCTTTCTCCCAGTTCTCGACGAGGAGGTGGGCTTTGCGGGCACGAGCATTTTCGCAGTAGTGATGGGCGAGGATGCCCATTTCGCCAAGGCGGTCGTAGTTCAGCGTGAGCCAGCGCGTACGGTCGTAGGCGTGGTGGTTGTAGTTGCGGCTGATCAGCACGCCGATCCGTACGAGGTGGGCGATGGTGCGCTGGACGGTAGATGGGGATAGGTGCAGTTCCTGGGCCCAGCGGCTCGTGCTGTAATATACCCAGTAGCGGCCCTCGCGGACGTTGCCGGTGCGGTCGAGCAGCCAGTCGAGCTGGCTGATGAGACGTTCCTCGGAGTCGGAGAAGTATTCGAGCAGGTCGAGGTGATGGATGCGCACGAGTTTCGGGTCAGTAGCGATCATGATGTGCGCCTTCTTTGCTCGTGTATTTTGCACTACCCTGCTGCCGATGGGATTTGCCGGAATGCGGGATGTTGCGCATGCGGTAGTGATGCTCGATGGCGTGGCAGAGCCAGCCCGAGGGATGCAGGATCGTGCGGGTGCGGGTCTCGTACCATAGCAGGGTGAGGCCGCGGTCGATCTCGTAGGAGCTGTAGCGCTCGTAGAGCTTGCGGATGACCGATGCGGGGACGCCGAGTTCGTTGCCATGACGGGTGAGATTTTCGAGTATGATATCCATATCAGTTTTCCTCCTGTGCTGCGTGTACTGTGATGTTGCTGTTCTCTCTGAGGATTTCCGGCAGTGTGCGCTCGGCACGGGCCATCTGGTCTCTGGCCGCGGTGAAGGTCCGCAGGTAGATATAGCGTGCCTGGTTGAGTTTCTGCCGGACGGTCTGGGGACTCCAGAGTGCGGACAGGCTCCTGCCCGAGCGGAATACGAGGATGCCGCGCGAGTGAGCCTGCGCATCGCTGCGGACGCTCACCGGATGGGCGATATTGACATAGGCCCTGGTCGAGCGGTGGGAGCTGTAGCCCTTGGTACGGACCTTGAGCCCGACGAGGGTGAGGTCAAGGGAGATTGGATAGATGGTGCCATGCGACTTGCCGAGGAGGCTGGCACAGCTGCGGCCCACACGGCCGAATTCCTTATCCTCGCGAGCCGCGTAGACGTGCGCGATGGTCTGGATGGTGCTGCCATACAGTCGCGCCGCACCGCTTGTGAGCAGGATGCGTGTGCCCTCGCCTCCGCCTTCCATGGTGCACGGTATGATGGCATCGATGGTCCTGGCATCTGGAACAGTTTGGAGTAGTTCTTGTCTGGTCATTTTCCCTGTCATGCATTTACCTTCTTTCGGTATGGTTTATTTTTTCGCCGCGTTTCATCTCCTTTTGTATTGTGTTCACGAGCACATTATATTCCTTTTGCACGATAAAATCAAGTGTATTTTATAATTTATATTGCAGTTTTTTTTAATTTTTTCCAGTACGCAAATTTGTTCGTTTTTTTACGCATGAACGTGCGCAAAAAACCTTCCCCAGAGGGGAAGGCTTTTTGCTGCGAGTTATCCACAGATGGCATTCTCTTTGTAGTCTAGGTGTAGTCTCAGGTATCGTCGTAACGATTTGCGCATATGGATATGACAGGTTCCTAACATGGTTATGTGCAGGGACTATGGTAGGATCCGGTCACGGCGCTGTAATTCTTTTACCAGCTCGCCCAGCTGCTCGGTGAAGTTATCCATCGAGCGCTGGAAGCGGGTCAGCAGGTAAAAGGTCACGACGATAGGAAAGCCCACAGCGGATATGGCGGTCAGGATGGTCTGCTCCATGATGGACGCCAGCTATCACGCGATGATGCTCGTGGCATCGACGGACTGGAGGTAGGCTTTCTTGACACCTGCGACCGGGGAGCCGTCGACGAGGAAGGCTTTGCTGGCAACAGCCTCCTGGATGAAGGCTTCGATGTCAGCGGCGGCAAGGTCCTTGCGCGGGTTCTGGATCGTGATGGTGCTGGTCTTGCCGTTTTCGAGGTTCATGACAATCTTGAGTACTGCTTTCATGATGGTTTCTCCTTTCGATCAGTGGATTACTCGGCTACGATGCTGCTGGCATCCTGGCGGACGATGGCGGCGACGGTGTTCGTCTGCAGACGGCCCAGTTTGCCGCCCAGGGAGTAGAGCGCATCGTCGGTGATGTCCGGATCCAGGTTGCGGAATACGCGCTGGGCGTATTTGTCCTTGCCATCCACCGTCTGCCCGACAATGACCTTGAGGATGAGTTTGCTCGTAGTGTCTTCACGTTTTGCCATGATGATTACTTCCTTTCTATATAAATGATGTGGTGAGGAGCTCCTTTCACTTATAGTACATGGAGGAAGTGGGGCAAAAAGCAACCTATAAAATAAAAAAGAGCCATCCCCATAGGAATGACTCCTTTCACCTCATTAAGCGTTGACTGTTTCTGCTGTGACTTCTGCCGTCGGATCGGCGTCTTCTTTTACTTCACCATTGAGTTTGTATTTGATGGTGAGGACGAGGAGACCTGAGAGCAGCATGAAGGCGCCCATGATGTAGTAACCGAGGTCGAAGCTGCCTGTCGTGGTCTTGACCCAGGCCATCATGTTCGGGCCTACCCAGCCGCCGATGTTGCCGCAGCTGTTGATGAGGGCGACGGAGGCAGCAGCTGCCGGGCCCGTCAGGAATGTGGTCGGGATGGTCCACCAGATGCCCATGGCGGCGTGGATGCCGATGGCCGAGAGGCAGACGAGGAAGAGGGCCATGCCTAGGCTGCCCGCATGGGGCGAGCAGGCCAGGCCGACAGCACCGACGAAGAGGGCACCAGCAACATGCCAGACCTTGTCACCCGTACGCGTGGAGGTATGGCCGAGGATGACCTGCACGACAAGCGCTGCGGTCATCGGGATGGCGATAGCACCGCCCAAGAGCGAGGTCGAAAGGCCCGAGAGCTCTTTGAGCACGGTCGGCATCCAGAAGTAGAAGCCCCAGAAACCGACAACCCAGAGGAAGTAGATCAGGCAGAGCTTGAGCACCTTCGGGTCACGGAATGCCTGCAGTACCGTGTATTTCTTGCGGCCCTGCATGCGGGCCTGTTCTTCGTTGAAGTTATCCGTGAGGTATTTCTTCTCCGCCTCCGAGAGCCAGTGTACCTGATTGGGGCGGTCTTTGACGCCGAAGAAGAAGAATACGGCAAAGGCGAGAGCCGGTACGGCCTCGAGGATGAAGAGCTCCTGCCAGCCGTGCATGCCGAAGAACGAAGTCTCCAGCAGGACGCCCGCCAGCGGCGCGCCGATGATGTTCGATAGCAAGAGGCTCGTGAGCATCAGGCTCGTGGCACGGGAACGCTCAGCGGCCGTGAACCAGCGCGGGAACAGTACCGAGTAGATGACAGGATAAAGGCTGGCCTCCGACGCACCGAGCAGGAAACGGCAGAGGTAGAAATGGAACTGCGTCGTCATGAAAGCCATGGCCACGCAGACAAGGCCCCAGGTGAACATGATGCGGGCAATCCATTTGGTCGCCGAGAATTTCGCCGCGACGAGCGAGCCCGGGATCTCGAAGATCAGATAGCCGACAAAGAAGATGCCGGCGCCCGCGCCGAAGACCTCCGGCGTGATCCACGGCAGATCCTGGGTCATCGTGAGCTTGGCATAGGCCACGTTGACGCGGTCGATGCAGGCGATGATGGAGACCAGGAATACCGGCAGGATGATGCGCAGGTCACGCCTGCGCTTGAGACTGGCAAGATCGATGTTTTCCATGATGATTCCTCCTAAAATAAAAAATGTCCGTCCCTATAAAGGGACGGACGATATATCCGCGTTACCACCCAGATTCCATAGCCTGCGGCCATGGCGCTCTACAACGTACTCTGGCAGTATCCGTACAATCCTGTCTGTGCTATCAACGTACCATCATACGCGGCACCTGTAACGGGGTGCTGCCGTGGCCACTTACTGACAGCTGTAAAGCTGCCGTTCAGCGCCATGTCTCGGAGATGATTTTCTGCCCCCGCTGTACTACCGGCTTTCACCATACCCGGCTCGCTATGCGTCTCACCGCGAGCATACTCTTTCTCGTCATCAACTGTGTGTATTATGTGTTTTGTTGTTTACATCTTACGCATATAACAATAGCACTAGTATGTAAAGCTGTCAACCCTTTGTTGTAAATTCTCTTTTCGTTCTTTAGCGAATATGTTATCCTATATACAGCCTCCAATGAAAGGAGGTGTATCATTTGTTTCTCCAAAAATTCGTCGAGCTCATCGTTGCTCCGTTAATCGTCGGTGTGCTGCTCAAATTATTTGAGTGGTGGTTGACGCACTAAGATTAACCAAAAACGTAGAAAACCCCGTTAATCAGGTCCTAAGCTGATTAACGGGGTTTTCGCATCATTTGTTTCTCATTCGTTACCTTGATAATAGCACGTCAGCCGCTTTCTGTCAAGATAACAGCGAAGGCTTACAGTTTGAATTTCGCAATCTCCTGCTGCAGCTCTTCGGCCATCTTGGCGAGGCTTTCGCTGGCGTTGGAGATTTCCTGGACGCTGGCGCTCTGCTGCTCGGTGGCTGCCGATACCGTCTCAGCCTCCTCGGCGGCGGTGCGGCTGGCCTCGCCGATGGTGCGGATATGGGCGACGATTTCCTCGCCGCTATCAGCCATGCCCGAGATGGCAGCTGATATATGCTGCACCTGATCCGATACGTCCTCGACAATCTCGATGATGCGGCGGAAGCTGTCACCCATGCTGATGATGTTCTGGGTGCCGACGCGTACCTCCTCACTGCCAGCCTGCATGCCGGCGACGGCATTTTCGGTATCCTGCCGCGTCTGCTGGATGAGCTCAGCGATCTGCTGCGCCGCTGCCTGTGAGGACTCGGCAAGTTTCCTTACCTCGTCAGCGACGACGGCAAAGCCGCGGCCATGCTCACCGGCACGGGCCGCCTCGATAGCGGCGTTGAGAGCCAGCAGGTTGGTCTGCTCGGAAATGGACGAGATGGTGTCGACGATCTGCCCAATCTCAGCCGAGCGCTCGCCCAGGGCCGTGACGACCTGCGTCGACTCGTTCGTGCTCTGCTCGATGCGCTTGATCTGGCCGATGGCCTGCTCGAGGGTTTGGCCACCTGTGCGGGCCACATCGGCAGCCTCGCGGCCGTGGCTTGCGGCCTTGTCGGCCTGCGTTGCGACATCCTGGATCGTATCGTTGAGGCGCTCGATGGCGCTGCCTGTGGAGTTTACCGCCTCCAGCTGCTCGGCCGTGCCCTGTGCCACCTTGACAATGGAGTTTGCGACCTGGTTCGAGGCCTGGGCCGACTGCTCCGTCGTGCCGTTCAGCTGCTCAGCCGATGCCGACAGGCTCTCCGAGGAGCAGCTGACGCGGTCGAGTACGCCGCGGACCTCCTGACGCATCGTGCGGACGGCGGCGGCCAGCTGGCCGAGCTCGTTGTTTACCGTGATGCGGCTCGGACGGTTGCGGAAGTCGCCAGCAGCCAGCAGCTGCATCTCCTCCATCATGACGGTGAGCGGACGCATCGCGCGGTTGACCGTGAAATAGATGCCAAACGAGATCAGCAGGATCAGCAGGATGCTGATGCCAGCCATGATCTTGAGCACATTGCCGATGGGGGCAAAGAGCTCATCCTGATAGGCGATGGTCGCCATGCCCCAGCCCGTGGCCTTGATCGGATTGTAGAAGGCAATCATGTCCTTGCCCTCTTTGTTGGTATATTTGTAGACACCAGCCTGCCCCGAGAGCATCTTCTCGCCGAGGGCGCGCAGGCCCGGATCATCTTCCTCGGAGATTTTCTTCTTCATGATGGCACTCTCGTCGGGATTGACGATGTAGGTGCCCTCTTTCGAGACCAGCAGACTGTAGCCGTCGTCACCGAGCTTGAAGCTGCCGACCTTATCCATGACGGCATCGACGTAGATGGCCGCCAGCACCATGCCGACGTTCTGCCCATTCTCATCCTTGGCCAGGGCAATCGAATTGACGATGATCTTGCCCGTGGCCTGGGAGATGACTGGCGAGGCCATGAACGAGTCCTTCGCCCCCGTCATGGTTTCCTTATACCAGGCCTTGTCGGCGTTGTGCATCTCCTTGAACCCACTCTTCGTCTCACCGTAGAGCACCCCCGAACCATCGAAAGGCCCCCAGCTGACGCTGTCGTAGACGCCCGGATAGATCTTGTTCATCAAGGCAAGCCTATACTTGTTGTTCTCGTTCATGGCCTCAGGCAAGTCCTTGAGCCTCTTGGCCGACGGGTTGCTTGCCGCCGTCTGCGTCTCGAGCATCCGCGCGTCGAGCCAGCTCGATACGCCATCGGATACCTCCTGCGCATTGCGCAGCGCTGTCGTCGTGAGCTGTTCCTCGAAGGCAGAGCCTACGTATTTGAAGATAATCCCTGCCATCAGTACGAGACCGACGGCGACGATGGGCAGTACATACATCAGGATTTCTGTCTTGACAGTACGTGCTCTGCCTGTTGCTGCATTTGTGCTGTGTTGCTTTTCCATGAATATACCCCCTTACATCTTCTGCACCTGTAGTACTTCGTGAAAAAGCCGCTATCTCCTGCCGACAAAAAAATACTTTTATGCCCTATATATCTTCGTGGTATAATGTGTTGTGGCAGTGCATATCGTGACAAGACACTACATATTATAGTTGACAATCTGTCAACCATGCGCTATTATGTAAAACATATAATAATACTAGGAATTGGAGGAGACACGCTTATGATTAAGCTCTCTCATATAGAGAAGACTTATGCCAGCCCCACCGGGCCGGTCGCGGCGCTCAAGGGTATCGACCTTGAGATTGCCCGCGGTGAGATTTTCGGCATCATCGGCCTATCTGGCGCGGGCAAATCGACGCTCGTGCGCTGTATCAATATGCTCGAGCGGCCGACGGCCGGGCAGGTATTCGTCGACGGCAAGGAGCTTACGGCGATGGATGCGGCCGAGCTGCGAAAGACCCGCAAGGACATCGGCATGATTTTCCAGCATTTCAACCTGCTCTCGTCGGCAACGGTCTACGAGAACATCGCCTTTCCGCTGAAGCTTGCGGGGATGCCCGCGGACAAGATCCGCGAGAAGGTCGAGCCGCTCTTGAAGCTCGTGGGGCTCGAGGCCAAGGCCAGCCAGTATCCGTCGCAGCTCTCTGGCGGCCAGAAACAGCGCGTCGGCATCGCCCGTGCGCTCGCCAGCGAACCGAAGGTGCTGCTCTGCGACGAGGCCACCAGCGCCCTTGACCCGCAGACGACCAAGGCCATCCTCGAGCTCATCCGCGACATCAACCGCAAGCTGCAGCTGACCGTCGTGGTCATCACCCACGAGATGCAGGTCATCAAGGATATCTGCGACAAGGTCGCCGTCATCGACCAGGGCGTCATCGCCGAGCAAGGCTCGGTCATCGACATCTTCACGAACCCGCAGCAGCCCATCACGAAGGAATTCATCAGCGTGCTGCTCTCCAACGACCTGCCAGCGGCCTTCCGCGGCGGCATCGTCTCAAGCGAGCCCGTCGAGGATGCCTACCTGCTGGTGCGGCTGACCTTCATCGGCGAGAGCGCCGACGATCCGGTGCTGGCCGGCATGATCCGCCGGTTCCCCGATGTCGAGACCACGATGCTCTTCGGCAATCTCGACCAGATCCGTGCGACGCCCTTTGGCCGCATGATTGTCGGCCTGACCGGCCCCACGGAGCGCGTGCAGGCGGCGCTGGACTACCTGCGCACCAAGGAACTCAAGGAGGAGGTGATCGGCTATGTCCGCAGACATGATACCACTGCTGTCTAAAGCCCTGGGCGAGACGGTCTACATGGTCGTCATCTCGATGGTCATCGCCTCCGTCATCGGCATCCCGCTCGGCGTGCTGCTGCATACTACCAGCAAAGGGCAGATCCTCGCAGCACCGGCCTTCAACCGCGTGCTCGGATCGATTGTCAACGCCATCCGCTCGATCCCGTTCATCATCCTGATGGTCGCCATCATCCCGCTGACCCGTCTTATCGTCGGCAGCGCGATTGGCACGACGGCGGCCATGGTACCGCTCGTCCTCGCCTCGATTCCGTTCATCGGCCGCCAGGTCGAGACCTCCCTCAAAGAGGTTCCCTACGGCCTTGTCGAGGCAGCCCAGTCCATGGGCGCGACACCCTTCCAGATCATCTGGAAGGTCCTGCTGCCTGAGTCCCGGGCCAGCATCACAGCCCAGCTCACGACCGTCATCATCAGCCTCGTCGGCGAATCGGCCATGGCCGGTGCCATCGGCGGCGGCGGTCTCGGTGACCTCGCCATCCGCTACGGCTATCAGCGTTTCCGCCCGGAAATCATGATTGCCACGGTCATCATTCTCATCGTACTCGTCCAGCTTGTCCAATACATCGGCAACACGATTGCCCGCAAGCTGGATAAGAAATAAAAGGGGGAATCATAATGAAGAAAATCGTATCACTCATCGCGACGCTCATGGTCGCAGCCCTGGCCTTCGCCGGCTGCGGTGGCAGCGACAGCAGCAGCTCGGGGACGAGCGCTGTCGCTCAGAACTCCTCGGGCATGAAGACGCTGAAGGTCGGCGCTACGGCCGTCCCGCATGCCGAGATCCTCGAGGTCGTCAAGCCGCTCCTCGAAAAGGACGGCATCAAACTCGATATCGTCGAGTTCAACGACTACGTCCAGCCGAACCTGGCCCTCAACGACAAGGAACTCGATGCTAACTTCTTCCAGCATGAGCCGTATCTCAAGAACTTCATGGAAGAGCATAAGGAAGTCAAGCTCATGAACGTCGCTGGCATCCACATCGAGCCGATGGGCGTCTACTCCAAGAAGGTCAAAGACCTCAAGGAGCTCAAAGACGGTGCCTCCATCGCCATCCCGAACGACCCGACCAACGGTGGCCGCGCCCTGCTGCTGCTGCAGAAAGCTGGCCTCTTGAAGCTCAAGGACGGCGTCGGTGAGAAGGCTACGGTCCAGGATATCGCCGAGAACACGCATAACTTCAAATTCCAGGAAGTCGAGGCCGCCCAGGTTCCGCGCACGCTCGAAGACGTTGACGCTGCCGTCATCAACACGAACTACGCCATGCAGGTAAACCTCGTCCCGACGAAAGACGCCCTGATCATGGAGGACAGCACCTCCCCGTACGTCAACATCCTGGCCGTACGTGAAGGCGACAAAGACCGCCCGGAAATCCAGGCCCTCATCAAGGCCCTCCAGAGCCCGGAAGTCAAAGCCTTCATCAGCGATAAATACAAAGGCGCCGTCGTCCCGGCATTCTAAGCCACAAATCACAGATACAAAAAGACAGTATGCAGATTCGTCCGCATACTGTCTTTTTATTTTCACTGCTGATGCAATAATTTCGCCTTGACGATACGTTTTACTGACGCATCGATTTGATCCTTGTCCAGCTCGCCGTTTTCATATGCTTCGAGCAAACCCAGATAGATTTCCGTCTCATGGTCATACTCATGGCAGATCATGACCATATCGGCGCCAGCCTTGACGGCATTGACGCCGAGCTGCCGGAAGCTGCCGTGCTTAGCCACCGCCCCCATCTCAAGGTCATCCGTGATGATAAGGCCTTGATAGCCCATCTCACCACGCAGCAGGTCTGTGATGATGGCGCGCGACTGGCTGGCCGAGTTCTTCGCATCAAGCTGCGGATACTTCAGATGTGAGACGAGTACGAAAAAGTCATCGTCGGTATCTTGATCGATAATGGCCTGGAATGGCTTGAGATCCGTATTACGGAGCTCTTCCCTGCTGATGTCGATAGCCGAAACATCCTGATGCGAGTCGACTGTCCCGCGGCCGATACCGGGGAAATGTTTGAGTGCATAGATGACATGGGCCTCCTCATAACCCTGCGTCGCAGCCTTGAGCATCTTTACCGCCTGCTCCGGGTCAGCGCCGTAGGAACGCTCACTTGCCGCGCCGAGGTCGGCCACCGGTGCGAAGTTCACATTGATGCCCAGCTTTCGCAGCTGCTCGCCGGTCTTGCGCGCCCAGGATTCAGCGGCCACGGTATCCTGGGCCTCGCCCAGCGCCCGCTGGGATGGCGGCGGCTCGATAAAGCCCTTGCCCCGCGAAACAGGGCCGCCTTCTTCATCAATGCCGATAAAAAGCGGCACAGGCTGCCCCGCATCGCTTGCCGCCTGCTGCAGGTCAGCGGTAAGCCTGGCCGTCTGCTCAGCCGTCTGCAGGTTGCGGTCAAACAGGATGATATTGCCGATATGATACTGGCTCAGCATGTATTTGGCATCATCGGTGATCTCCGTGCCATGGATGCCTATCATCACCATCTGCCCGAGCTTTTCCTTATAGCTCATATTGGCGACAATAGCATCAACCTTGTCATCAAACGTCTGCGGCTTCTCAGCAGCCTTATCCGCCCCCTGGCCACAGCCTGCAGCAATCGCCAGCACCAGCGTCATAAAGCCCACAGCCAACCTCTTAATCCACGTATTACACTTCATTGCCTTATCCCTCGATTAATATTGTTCTTCATTGACGAAAAAAATCCATCTTGGTATAATGAGTATAGAAAAGATGCTATACACGGGAACAGTCAGCCCGAACATATAATGTACGAATTAACCGCCTAGTTTTCCAGACATGGGGCGGTTATTTTCGTGTGTTCAAGTCTTTACCGATCATATAGCCGAAACTAAAGACGGCAATCGTATAGCCTGTTACAGCTAACATTGACTCTATTGTCATACGACATCCCTCCTCTTGCATATTTCCCCAAGGGGACTCTATGTCATCGGAGGGTCACAGTCCCTCCGCAGAGGGCTAACCGCTTCCTGTGTGATAGCACCACGAATATTATAACACAAAACGCCGGGCCGAAACCACAAATTAAATGGTTTCGGCCCGGCGTTTCCTTTACCTTTATTTGCTGAAGAACAGCGCATAATACCCGTTGACAAAGATGACGAGTACGATAAGCGGCAAGATCCACGTGACATAGAACCGCACGCAGGTCGGGAAGGCCATCCCCTTGCCGGTATTGGCCTCCTTGATGAAGTTATCCCAACCCCAGCCGTAGCGGCTCGTGCAGAAGGCAAGATAAACGAGCGACCCGAGGGGCAGCAGGTTGTTGCTGACGAAGAAGTCCTCGAGGTCAAGTACCCCCGAGCCCGGGCCGAGCGGCTGGAATCCGCTCCAGACGTTGAAGCCGAGCACGCATGGCAGCGACAGCAGGATGATGACCGGGATGCCCCAGCGGATGATTGTCCGGCGATCCTTATGCAGCAGCTCAAAGAAGCAGACGATGAGGTTCTCGAATACCGCAATGACCGTCGACATCGAGGCAAACGTCATGAACAGGAAGAACATCGTGCCCCAAAGGCGGCCAAGCGGCATCGCATTGAACACGTTCGGCAGCGAGATGAATAAGAGATTCGGGCCGCTGGCCGGGTCGACGCCATAGGCAAAGCAGGCCGGGAAAATGATAAGGCCAGCCATGATAGCAACGAAGGTATCGAGCAGTACCACCCAGACAGCCTCGCCCGTCAGGCGTTTCGTCTTGCCGATATAGCTGCCGAAGATGGCCAGTGCACCGATACCGATGGACAACGTGAAGAAAGCCTGTCCCATCGCAGCGAAGATGACCTCCTTGATGCCAAACTCCATCAGCCGTCCGAAGTCCGGATAGAGGTAATAGCGCAGGCCTTCCTCGCCCCCTGGCAGGATGACGCTATGGACAGCCAGGACAACCATGAGCACGAGCAGGCAGCTCATCATCGACTTCGTGATGCGCTCGACGCCCGCCTGCACGCCAAGGTAGCAGACACCGCCGCAAAGCACGACAATCGCCACCATATAGCCCGCCATCGTGACGGGGTCCTGCAGCAGCGCGCCAAACACGCCGCCGACCCCTGCGGCATCGAGCCCCGCCAGGCCTCCCGATGCCATCTTATAGAGGTAATAAAGCATCCAGCCTGATACCGTCGTATAGAACATCATCAGCAGCAGATTGCCCGCGATGGCCCCATACTTATAGAGATGCCACTTCGTGCCCCGCGGCTCCAGCGCATCAAACGACATCGCCGCACTGCGGATACTCGCGCGGCCCACGGCAAACTCCGCCACCATGATGGGCAGGCCCAGGATGGCCAAGAACACCAGATAAATCAGCACGAACGCTGCGCCGCCATACTCACCCGTGATATATGGGAAACGCCAGACGTTGCCAAGGCCGATTGCACAGCCAGCCGACACCAGGATAAAGCCCAGACGAGTCGAAAAACTTCCTCTTGATTCCAATAAAGCACCTTCTCTGCAATAATATAAACTGTCATGTGCCAGCATGTACGCTCTGAAAGTTTACAATGATACACACGCACCAATAATTACCTATCTATATTACCGCATTGGTCGAATTTTGTCCAGCAGAGAACGACACCCTTTAGTAACGTCCATATACGTAACCTCAAAATTCCCCGTATACCAAGGATCAGCCACCTCTCGCGCCTCACCAGCATACGCAAGCAGCAAATGGCACTTGCCCTGCGGATCGCCGCCTGTAAGTCGTGATAAATCACGCATATTCTCATCATCCATCGCAATAATCAGGTCATATTCATCATAATCCGTGCGCCGGATCTGCCGCGCCTGCCGTGGCGTGAACGGCACCCCATGCGCGCGCAGCACCCGCTTCGTCCCCGGATGCGTGTCACTGCCGATCTCATCGGTGCGGCAAGCCTTCGACTCCACGAGGATCTCCTCCGCAAGCCCCGCTTTTTCCACCATATCCTTCATCACGAACTCAGCCATCGTCGACCGGCAAATATTGCCGTGACAGACAAAAAGAACCTTTTTCATTCCCATTATCCTCTCCCTTACCGCTGCATCTGTTTCCGCGCGTAGATATCTGTCGCGAAGTCTATCATCTCTTTCCAGCTGCCGAATCGTGTGTTCTTGGCTACGTGTTTATCCATCTGCTCTTCGGGCAGGTCCTCGAAGTCCTGCTGGGATGTGATGCGGAACTTGCCGCCCTGCAGGAATTTCTCGAAGGTGCGGTAGTTCGTATACTTGCGCATGAACGATTTGTCGAATAAGTCCTCAAAATCCACCGGCTGCGGCAGTGCCCCCGGCAGCTGGTAGTAGCCTGTCAGTTTTACCAATGCAATCACCTCAAATTCACATCTATTTCTTATATCTTAGCGCATCACCCGCATTCCCGCAATCGAAAAGGGTCATGGCACTCGGCCATGACCCTTGGGGTTCTGTTTTTTACTCGACAAGCACCGTCGGTTTATTGCTTCCCTTGAACATCAGGAAACTGTGATCCGCGAAATTGATGCAGCGGAACGTGATCTGGTATTTCTCTGCCTTCGGCAGCTCTGCCAACGGGATGATGTCACTCTTCGACGTCGAGCCCTCGGGGGCTACGACCTGGCGCACTTCCACGCTCTGGAAGGTATGACCGGTCACCGTGCTCTTCATCGGCTCGCCCGCCTGGTCAAGGGCCCGGACGGAAAGCTCGAGACTCGAAAAGCTCTTGGCCAGCTTATTCGTATAGAGCAGGCAAAGCTGCGGATGGCCAGCGGCATCCATGGTGATCTGGGCATCCTTGAGCATCAGGATGAGCTCGTTCGTCTCATTGTTCATGAGCTTGCGGTCCTTGTGCTTGAGCGACAGTACGCCTGCCTGCTGCGACTCAGCACTGGGCTGGTCAGTGCCCTTTTCCGCAGGGTCAGTCTGTGTTATCTCAGGCTTATCGTTGGCACTCGACGAGCTCACAGCCATGAAGCCAAGGCCGAGCACAGCGACAACGGCCAGCGTGATGGCTACGATCTTGCCCGTCGAGGCGCGGTTCTGCGGCTGCGGGTAGTAGCCGCCCTGCATATTCATCTGGGGCGGTACCGGCGGCACATTCGGCTGCTGCGGGGCTGTCATGGCTGGCTGTGGCTGCGGCTGGGGAGGCGGCGTGACTTTCGTCATCTGCGCCTCAGGGACCGCGGCCGTGCTGCTGACCGTACCTGCAGCGGCTGAGCTGGCTGCCGTGGCATCTGCCTGCGGAGCCGGATCAGCCATCACTTTCGTGCCGCAGTTCTTGCAGAATTTCGCATCATCTGGCAGTGGGGTGTTACAATTTTTGCAAAACATAGTTGTTCCTCCATCATTCATCAAATCTTTTTATCATAGTCCCACAATCCCCAAATAACGGAAACCTAAATCCTCAATCTAATCCTCGTTCTCTCATATACTGGCTGAGCCCTGCGGCACAGTCTGCTGTGCCTGGGCCTGCTGCGTCGATATCTGCCGCAAGCCTGCATGCAGCATGACCAGTACGAATATCCAAACCAGCACCATCAGGCCGATCTGGGTCAAAAGCGGCAGGATATGCGAGAGCAGTGGCATATCCCAAAGGCCGTGCAGTACGATGCAGACCAGCAGGAACTTCAGGAACCTGAAGTCCAGGAAGTGATCGGCCCGCAGCGGCTCTGCGCCCTTGACCATGGCCAGCGCCGCGCCCGTGAGGCTTCCCCAAGCCACATGGCCGCCGAGGGCCAAGGCCGCGCGCAGGTAGAGCACGCCGAGACTGTTCGTCTTGGCGATATAGCCCGCCGTCTCGAAGACTGCAAAGCCTGCGCCGACGGCCGCGCCAATCAAGAGCCCGTTCAGGATATACTTCTTCTCGACGCCACGCAGGAAGTAGGCCGTGACAATGAGCTTGCCGACCTCCTCGGCAAAGCCGACCAGGAAGGTGCTCGTATTGCTGAGCTTGTCAAAGCCGATGAATCCATAGACAAACATCGTCATCACCAGCGACATGACGCCGCCGATGAAAAATACCTGCGTCGTCTCAAAGATGCTGATATTCCGCGGCGCATTGACCTCGAAGAAGAAAATCAGCGCCGAAAACGGCACGGCCAGGGCCCCGATGAAGATGACTCCCGGTGCCGCCAGCTTGTTGCCCAGGGTCTCCGTCATGAAGAGCAGGCAGGCCATCGTGATGGCCAGGACCAGGAAGACGCGGGAATATAGCCATGGATGAGGCCAGGCTGTCGATATATACCGCTCTGGCGGTGTCGTTGCCGCCGTGCCATAGATGAAGATTTCCTCCGCCTCCTGCTTCGTATGCTGGCGGAAGACGCTTTCGACCAGATCATTCATCTTGAGTTCAACGTGTTCCGTTCCTCCGGTCATACGGTTGACATTGTCGATGAACGTGGCCAGTTTCCCTTTTGACTGCGGCCGCGGCCACATATAGGGCGGGTACCCCTGCCCCTGCATCATCTGCTGCGCCATCATCTGCTGGTACATGACCTGCTGCTGATACGCTGTCTGCTGCGTGGACTGCTGCGGCAGCGCTGTCACTTGATGCCCGCAGGCCGCACAGAATTTCTCATCGCCGGCCAGCTGCGTCCCGCAATTCGCGCAGAACATATTTATCCCCTCCCCGATCCTCAAAGAAAATCATTTGCTTGTCCCCTACCATATCATTAAAAAAATTGAATAGCAATCGATTTTAATCGATTTAACGGTTATCTAATTGAAGATTAATTGCTATCAAACAATCCATGTGTAGTCTATATAAAGAACAAGTATATCTTGTATCCAGATATTTGAGAAATGAGGATTTCGTTATGTATTGTATGAATTGCGGGCAAAAGCTGTCCGATGATGCAAAGTTCTGCACCAACTGTGGCCAGTCATTTGCCAATCAAGACACACCAGCACCACAGCCAGCCGCCCAGCAGCAGCCAGCTCAGCAGCAGTATGCCGCCCAGCCACAGTTCGCAGCTCCGCAGCCGCCTATAGGCTCGATGCCGTATCCGCCGCAGGCCGGTGGGATGGCCATCTGGCCTGGCATGATGATCTCGTTCACACCGGAGCAGACGGCGCTCCTCGAAAAAGGCTGGAATCTTTGCCGGCTCGCCGTCCTCCTGCCTCTTGTCGTCGCCTTCATCACGGCTGGCAGCTCCAATCACGCGCTGCAGCGCATCGTCGGTCTGGCCAGCATCGTCATGTACTGCGTCGACAAGAACTATCTCAAGCAGGTCGGCCTGCGCATGTCTGCCTGGTACTATCTGGCCATCGTCCTTTGCCCGCCAATCTATCTCTATCATCGTGAGAACCTGACCGGCAAAGGACACGCCTGGTCCATAGCCCTTGGCGTCCTCTATGCGCTCTTTGTCATACTGGTGCTCGCTGTTTTAGCTAAGCTTGCGCATCTAAACTAAAACATAATCGTAGCTACGACAAATTGCAGTTTGTCTGTCAGTGCGTGCGGAACGGAATCCCGATAGTACGCAGCTCGGGGTTCACGGGGTAGTACTTTTTCTGTTTCCGCTGAATGGACCGTACGCCTAGTTCTACGGATTTAGTTGCCTGCTCCCGTCACCAGGTCGCGACGTACATAGTTCTTTCTAGGTTATGCGATTACGGCCCAGTCCTGCTGCGCAGGACAGTCGCTCCAGACAGAAAGAAGCACTACCCCGTTCGCCCCTTTGGTAACGG
>FPAX01000018.1 GCA_900116485.1 Selenomonas sp. GACV-9 | reverse complement strand
GTACGGTCCATTCAGCGGAAACAGAAAAAGTACTACCCCGTGAACCCCGAGCTGCGTACTATCGGGATTCCATTCCTCACGAACCAACCGACAAACTGCAATTTGTCGTAAAACAAAAAGTCCGCCGACTCAACTAGAGTCAGCGGACTTCCCTGTATGCAATTATTCTGCTGGCTGGGCCTCGCCCTGCGGTGCACCTTCTGGTGCCCCCTGCGGAGCTCCCATCCCCTCAGCCGGCGGGCCGCCCTGCGGGCCATGCCCCGGACGTGGACCTTTTGCCGGTATGAGCACGCTCTTATCAACACCGAGCTCGGATGCGACATCCATCCAGCTGTTATTAATCTTCTTCATATCCAGCACAGCCTGCACATCTTTGCCTGCTGCCTTAGCCAGCAGACCTGCGCACTCGATATCACGTGCATGGTAGCCATTCTTCAGCAGCGAGATGGCCGTATCCTTAGCGACACCGGCTTTCTGCTCAATCTTAGCAGCCTGCATCGTAATCATCTGCTCTTCGATCTGCTCATGGGTAACGCCCAGGCTCTTGCCGACTTCCGGCCAGTTGTTGCTTTCCGTCTTCATAGCCAGCACATCCTTGAAGGATTTGCCGCTGATCTTGGACAGCATAGCTGCCTGACCGATATCCTGGAAATCCTTGTGCTCATTGATTGCCGCCTTGACCTCAGACTCGTCGACACCGAAGGTCTCATGGATATTTTTAGCAGCCTCATCAGCGCTCATCTGAACGGGCGGATGCTGTGGTCTCTGGCCTGCCTTATGCATCGTCGCCGGTGCCGGTCTATCCATATTCTCTGCTGCTTTTACCTCCGTCGCATTGAGGCCGATTCCCGTAAGGACTGCACCTGCTACCATACCTGCCAGTAACTTTTTCTTCATGCTTTTCATATTATCCATCACCTTTCTATACTCTCTTCCTGATAAAGCACCTTGCTTGGTTGCTTTCTATGCTCTTAGTATACGGGGCCGTATTTAAATTAGTTTTAAGTGTCAATTAAATTGCGATTCAAATTCAATGGAAAGCATCTGAAAATATTACTTTCATTTATTTTTAGAAAAAACAAGGAAAAATGTCACACAATGTCGTATAATATAGTTAGATTTTAGGAAAGAGGTGTCTTTAATGACAGAACAGGAAATTGAGAAACTGGTCCAGGAGAAACTTGACGAGGCTTACAAGGCAGAGGAACATCCGAAGAAGTTCTTCATCACGGAGAATGGCCGTGGCGTGACGGACGGCGGCGATCTGTACAACGCACTGCTTGGTGACATGATGCGCATCTCGCAGAAAGCCTTGACGGAAATCCTCAAAGAGGCGCTGAAAAAGTAATACGCGATTAGCAATAAAAGAACCGGCGAGCATTGCTTGCCGGTTCTTTTATTGCCTTGATTTCCAGATAAAAAAAATCCGCAGCCGAAACTGCGGATTGTAATGTTCTTTTGTAAACGGATTAACGTTTCGAGAACTGGGAAGCCTTACGAGCTTTCTTGAGACCGTATTTACGGCGCTCTTTCTCACGCGGGTCACGCGTTACGAAACCAGCCTTCTTGAGGGCCGGGCGAAGCTCAGCGTCCATCTCCATCAGTGCACGGGTGATACCGTGACGGATAGCGCCTGCCTGACCAGTTACACCGCCACCTGCAACGTTTGCAATGACGTCATACTTGTCAACAGTTTCCGTAAGGTTGAGCGGCTGACGAACGATGAGTTCGAGAGTCTTCAGACCAAAATACTCCTCCATGCTACGACCGTTGATCGTAACTTTGCCTTCGCCTGGAACCAGACGAACACGGGCAACGGAAGATTTTCTGCGGCCAGTGCCGTAGTAGCTTACTTGTGCCATGTAGAATGTTCCTCCCTTTCCAGATTAGCGAATGTTCAGCTCAAGCTTTTCCGGCTTCTGAGCTGCATGCGGATGCTCGCTGCCAGCGTAAACGCTGAGCTTGCGGTACATCTGAGCACCGAGGCGGTTGTGCGGCAGCATGCCTTTGATAGCGTGCTCCAGGACGCGCTCCGGGAACTTCTCGAGCATCAGGCCAGCGGACGTGAACGTCGTGCCACCCTGGTAACCGGAATGACGGAAGTAGGTCTTGTCCGTCAGTTTCTTACCCGTGAATTTTACTTTCTCTGCATTGATGACGATGACGTAATCACCCGTATCAACGTGCGGAGTAAAGGTCGGTTTATTTTTACCGCGAAGAACTTTTGCGACTTCAGCTGCGAGGCGGCCGACAGTCTGGCCTTCAGCGTCTACAACATACCATTTGCGCTCGATATTGGATGCATTTGCCATAAACGTTGTCTTCATGCGATTTCCCCCCTAATAATTTCAATTCTTATTTTATCGGTATATGACGCTCTCGAAAACGGCTTCCGGGGCTAATGGATGCCTGAGTCCGTAACATCACATAGAAATATTCTACTCATAAAAGCGCAACAAGTCAAGGGATTTTTTACATTTTCTCCGTAAAAAACCTCGGATCATCCACAGAGTTTCTGTGGATAAGTATCACTTCTCGCCTTTGAAATAGCCGATGGTATTCTTGAGGCCCTTGTTGAGGCTTGTCTTCGGTTTCCAGCCGAGATTCTTGATGGCATTGCTATTATCCAGCACCGAACGGCGAATATCGCCAGTACGTGCCGCACCATAAGACACGTCTACCTTCTTCCAAGTGATGTCCTCCATGATCTTCACGAGCTCTTTCAGGCTGGTTTCCGTACAGGTACTGAGATTATAGACAGCATTGACCTTATCCGTCTTCAAAGCTGCGCAGATACCTGCTGCGATATCGCCTGCATAGATGAAATCACGTGTCTGCTCACCATCGCCGTAAATCGTGATGCCGCTGCCAGCAGCAACCTTCTTCGCGAAAATGCTGATGACACCGCCCTCGCCCGTATCGCCCTGACGCTCGCCATAGACATTGGCAAAGCGCAGGACGACATAATCAAGGCCAAAGACCTCTTTGTACATGGCCAGATACTTCTCGACCGTCACCTTGCTGAGGCCATAGAAGGACATTGGCTGCAGCTCCTGCTGCTCCTTTATCGGCAAGTCTTTCTCAGGCACGTCGCCATAGCCAGCTGCCGTCGACGCGAAGATGACACGGCCAACATCGCTCTTGCGGGCCGCCTCCAGCACGTTTACAGTGCCCACGACGTTCTGCATCGCATCAAATGCCGGATCATCGATCGAGATATTGACCATCGTCTGCGCTGCCAGATGCACGATAGCATCAAAACGAGCTTTCATGATGCGCGGAATGATTTCCTGGGAGCGGATGTCCATCTCCCATTCCTCACAGCCTGCTGGCACATGGCCCCAATCGCCGGTGCTGACGTTATCAAGCACCGTCACCTCATGTCCCTGCTCCAGCAGCTGCCGCACCAGATGTGAACCGATGAATCCAGCTCCGCCTGTCACTAAAACTTTCATATCCTAACCTTCTTCCTTTATCTGAGCTCATCGAGATGGGCCGTACTATTCAATAACTCCACCGTCGGGTTGCCATCTTCATCATAACGTACGATATTGACCGCCGTGTTGAACTGGCGGATGCTCCAAAGATATTGCAGCGGCATGTGCAAAGCCGCACTAAGCATCGTCCGCAGTACCGCCCCATGCGCGGCAATCATGATGGTCTGTCCCTCATGCTGTGCCAGAAGTTCCTCAAGCCGTTTCATGGCCCGCTGCTGCACTGCCGGGAACGATTCGCCATTCGGGATTTCCAGGATATCGGGATGCGCAAGGAAGTTGCGCATGGCATCTGGCCAGGAGGCCGTGATCTCTTCATAGGTCAATCCTTCCCAATCGCCAAAGCTCAGCTCCCGGAAGGCTGGCTCAAGCTTTACAGGCAAGCCGAACTTCTTGGCAACCGTCTCTGCTGTGACGCGAGCCCGCACGAGGTCGCTGGCATAGATTGCATCAAGGTGCGCCACCGGAAACTTCACGGCCAGCTTTTCTGCCTGCTCAATTCCTGCCGCCGACAAGGCCACATCCGACTGGCCTTGATAGCGTCCACTTACATTCCATTCCGTCTGTCCATGACGGACAAAAACAACTTTTACCATGAATCAAAATTCCTCCAATAGGGCAAGCAGGCGGTCATTTTCCTCTGGCTTGCGGATGGCGATGCGCACATAGCAATCGTCCTCTATGCCTGTGTAGTTAGCACAATCGCGCACGAGGATTCCCCGCCCCCGCAGTCTGGCCGTAAATTCGCTGCTGGTAAGCCCCGTTCCCGAAACATCCAGCAACATGAAGTTCACGCTGGGCTTGAACGCCCGAATCCCCCTGCAGCCATTGATGCGTTCATAGAAGCGCTGCATCTCGTCGATGAGCTGCTGGCGGCTCTGCTGCTGATAGTCAAGATCCGCTAACGCGGCCACCCCAGCCTTCTGTGCCAAGAGGTTCACGTTCCAGACATCCTTGCCCGCGTTGAGCCGGCCCGCCAGCTCCGGCGCCGCCGTGCCAAAACCAAGGCGCAGCCCCGGCAGGGCGTAGAACTTCGTCAGGGACTGCACGACAAATAGATGCGGATACTCTTCTACCAGATCACGAACCGTATAACGGCTGTCAAACAGCAGGAAGTCCAAGAATGACTCGTCAACCACCAGCCACTGCGGGCCCTCCTTGATTACCTCCAGCAGCTTTACCAGCTCGTTGCGCGTCAGCAATGTTCCCGTAGGATTGTTGGGATTGCCAAGGATGATGCAGTCCGTCACCGTCAATGCCGCCATGAACTCTTCCCAATCGATGCGAAACTCGTTTTCCGCACTGAGCGCAAAGCAGTTCACCTTGCAGCGGGCCGCCACCGCCGCCCGCTCATACTCGCTGAATGACGGCACCGGCAGCAGCACGCGCCGCGGCCGGACAGTCTGCAAGAACAGGTAGAACAATTCTGCCGCGCCATTTCCCAGGACGAGATTTTCCTCTGCTACATTGTACCGCTTAGACAAAGCCGCCTTGAGTTCTGCCGCCGCAGGGTCAGGGTAGTGTATCACATCGTCCACCGAGGCTGCGATTGCCGCACGCACTGCTGGCGACAAGCCAGCCGGATTGATGTTAGCCGAAAAATCCAGCCAACCTTCCCCTGCTCCATTCGCATGATATATATTGCCGCCATGCTCAAATTTTTCCATATTGCCACCTCTTACCGCCGGCGCCATTTCACACAATGGCGAACAAAGGACTCAGCCGCCGTCGGGCAGCCGGCAAAATGCAGGTGCAGATAGCTGCCCAGGGCCTGCTTATACTGCTGTCCGGCATCGTACACAACACCGTTGCGCAGCTTGGTAAAGTCAAAGGGCCGCAGGGGACGCTTTGCATCCTGCTCCAAGGAAAAGTGGAATTCATGGCCCTGTATGGCCATTCCCTTTTCTCCTAGTATCGTATCACATTTCAGCTTAGCAGTCACGTAGCCAACCATCTGCAGCTTCTTCGTCATGACCGCATCGCCGGCAAACACACCGGCCATCGGATAGCGGCTGCCAGCAAAATCCTGCAGCCCCGCCATCAGATACATGTAGCCGCCACACTCGGCATAGATTGGCATACCAGCCTCCGCCTGCTGGCGGATGGCCGTCCGCATCGCCGTATTGGCCGCCAGATCCTGAGCAAATATCTCAGGAAACCCGCCGCCAATCAGCAGCCCGTCCACGTCAGGCAGCTTCTCATCATGCAGCGGGCTGAAAGGCACCAGCTCAGCCCCCAGCCGTTCCAGCACTTGCAAGCTGCTCGGATAATAAAAAGAAAAAGCCTCATCGCGGGCTACGCCGATACGGCATCGTCCCACCGGCGAAACGGCGGCCATTTCCTCCACCATCAATGGCCCAGCCTGCCTTGCCAGAGCCATTATGGCCTCGATATCAAGCTGACGGCCGATTGTCTGCCCCATTTTCTGCACCACCTGGCGCTCTTCGTTTTCCTGTACCGGCAGCAATCCCAGATGACGCTCCGGCATCTTGAGCTCGTCATTGCGGCGCATAGCACCATAAACCTTGATGCCGATGGCTTCCATCGCCTCGCGGATCATCACCTCATGCGTCTCTGACCCGAGCCGGTTCAGGATAACTCCCGCCAGTCTTACCGACGGATCATAGTCGCGGAATCCCTGGGCAATGGCTGCCGCCGAAGCGCCCATCGACTTGGCATCGATGACAAGCAGTACCGGCGCATCAAGCAGCTTGGCAATAGCCGCCGTCGAGCTCACGCCGCGGCGGCCCCCGTCGTAAAGGCCCATGACACCCTCGACGACAGCAAGGTCTACGCCCTCAGATTCTGCCGCAAACAAGGCAGGAACAAGCTGCTCCGGTGTCAGCCAAGTATCGAGGTTATGCGCCGGGCGGCCGCTTGCCAGCGCATGATACCCAGGATCGATATAGTCAGGGCCCACCTTGAAGGACTGCACGGTAAGCCCGCGCTCACATAGTGCCGCCAGCAGCCCCGTGACGATTGTCGTCTTGCCTGAGCCCGACTGCGTCGCGGCTATGACCAGCCGCGGCCTTGACATCTTCATCTTCTTGCGTTCCTGAGACATTCGCGCTCTCCTCCTATCTGAACCATTCGCTGAAATTCCCTGCCGTGCCCTTATCTACCCAGATGCCGCCGCTTTGCAAACGCGACTGCAAGAGATGCGTAAGACTCGGGAATTTCCCACTAAGTTCTGCCTCTGCCTGCTGCAGCTGCCTATCGGTCCAGTCCGCAGGCCAAAGGACTCCGATTACCGTGCCGCTATGGGCCACATTGATGCCCAGGGCGCCGAACCTGCGGCTAGCCGCCAGGAAATCTTCCAGTCCCTCTTTCGGCAGCAGCTGCTGATGGGCCAGCGCACTAGCCGTTGCTGCCGCTGCAATCAAATCCGCATCGTGCGTCTTCACCCCCAGCTCAAACTGCGTGAGCGCCGCCAGGGATTTTTCTTCTGCCACGGAGTCTTCCATATTCGCATGATAGAGCAGCGTATCGACCTCGCCCCCCGTATCGTAAACAGAAATACGAAAAGCCGGCAGGCCTCTATAGCCTGCCAGCATCCTTCCATCCATATGATTGATGCGCACGACACCAGGACAGAAAACACCATCCGTGGGCTCTATCTCCACAGCCAGCCGCATGATTTCGTCAAGATAGGGCTCATAGCCAAAGGCCAGCGCCACCGCCGCCACCGTCGCGGCAATGTCAGCACTTGACGAGGCCATGCCCTTGCCCCGGGGCAAGTCAGAAGTCAGCTGGATTCCCCAGGGCAGTTCCTCCTTGCCAAGACTCGTCAGTGTCTTTTCGAGAGCCATCAGCGATTTGCGCCCCAACCCATGAATGCCCGTAAAGGCATCAGAAACGCGGACTGTCGTATAACAGCCGATTGGACAGGTGACGAGAAATGGCTCGCCCTGCAGCTCACCCTGCAGCAGCTCGCCGCAGGATCCGGGAACACGGACAGTGATTTCCATACATACAACGCTCCTAAACGGGCGCTGTCCTCAGCGCCATAAAATGTGCAGACCGCCCGGAATCCAGGAAGTCACTAAGAATACCACGAGCACCATGGTCTCGGTCAAGGTCTCGATTGCCCCATAGGTGTCGCCGGTCAGGCCGCCGAGCTTGCTCGTCAGCCAGGCCCCCAGCAGCCAGGCAAAGCCCAGCCCCGCCACCAGCGCCGCAATAGCTGCCTGGCCCCAGGGCACGACGAACAGGATCGTCGTGATGCCCGCAATGGCGACCGTCTCCTTATCGGCCATATCCGCAAAGGCCTTGCCCATGCCTTCCTTGCGGGCATAGGGGAAGAAGGCGATGACCATGACCATGGCCATGCGGCCGATGATCGGCATGATGAACAAGGCCGTCATGATGAGCACGAGCTTGATATCGCGCAGCACCGTCCAGTTGACCATCATGAGGGCCACCAGGGCGATGACGCCAAAGGAGCCCACGCGACTGTCCTTCATGATCTCGAGCTTGCGCTCGCGGTCGCGGGCCGAAAAGACACCATCGGCCGTATCCATATAGCCATCGAGCAGCAGCCCGCCCGTCACGAGGACCGGCAGCAGGACCAGGATCGTCGTGACAAAATTCGCCCAGCCGAACACAGCGATCAGGCACCAGGTCGCCAGCAGATAGATAAGACCGAGGATCGCACCGACCAGCGGGAAGAACTTCGTACTGCGGCCGAAGTCCTCGATGGTCAGATCTGGCTGGTTCTTCACGTGGATACGCGTCAGGAATTGCAAAGCAGTGATGAATGATTTCATGGATAATGACCTCCTAGATGTTAGTGATATTTATCACTCCTATCATAACCCAAACATCGCATAGGTAATAATGATAAACATCACAGTCACGGTGTACATCATGCGGATGCATTCCATGATATGCTTGGGCGCAGTCAGCTCGATGGCCTCGCCCATATACGCACGCAGCGACTTCTTGCCGAAATACGAATTGATGCCGCCCAGGCGGATATGCAGGGCACCGGCCACCGTCGCCTCGGCATAGCCGCCATTCGGGCTCGGATGCTTGGCCGCGTCCCGCAGCATCATATCATAGGCGTTCTTGTAATCAAAGCCCAGCAGGCAGGCCGCGAAGATGAACAGCATCCCCGTGATGCGGGCGGGAATGTAGTTCAGCACATCGTCGAGCTTGGCCGCCGCCCGTCCAAAATAGAGATACTTATCGTTCTTGTAGCCAATCATCGAATCCATCGTATTGGCCGCACGGTAAAGCACAGCCAAGGGCACACCGCCGAGCACGAAGAAGAACAGCGGCGCTATGATGCCATCCACCGTGTTCTCCGCGATGGTCTCCACCGTCGCCCGGGCGATTTCGGCATCGGTAAGCTCCTCCGTATCACGGCCGACGATCCAGCCCACCTTCTTGCGGGCCTCCTCGATTTCGCCAAGAATCAGCAGTGCATAAATGCCCTTGCCGGCCTTAGCAAGGCTCTTAGGCGAAATCGTGAACGAGAGCAGCAACGCCCCCACAACGATCTTGCCCCATTCCCAAGGGATATGGTAGGAAAGCATCATGATTGCCGCAGCCGCCTCATAGGTCACCAGCAGCGTGATAAGGACGAGCATAGCCCCCATCGCATATTTCTTGCCGTCGCTATCCTCAGGCCGATAAAACAGCCGCTCCAGGCCGCCGATGAGCTTCCCCATCAGCACGACGGGATGCCAGCGGCTGTTGGGATCGCCGATGACCGTATCGATGAAAAAAGCCAGGATTGCTGTCAGCATGTCGTCTCTCCCATGATCTGGGCCAGCTTTTCCATATCGAGGCTCTGCCGCACCACATCAGCCAGATGATTGTAGGCCTTTTCCTTCTCCATCCGCACGTTGCGCTGGACGGAAAGTCCGGCCAGCCCCTTGCGCTCCCGCAGGGCATTGATGAGCTGGCGGCGGAATCCGTCATGGTCGAAGATGCCATGGATGTACGTGCCCACGACTTCGCCTTGTCCGGCCACAGCATAGGCTCCGTCCCAGCCATCAAAGGCTGTATCAGCCTTGGCCGTGATATGGAAGGGATGCTGGACACCTTCGCCAAACTCGGTCTTGCCCATATGGATCTCATAGCCAGGCATATCCTCTGCCATCAGCGTCCTGCCCAGGAATGGCAGCTTGACACAATCGGCAGTCACCTGAGTCGTGAGCTTAGACGCAGCAAAGGTCGTCTCCATAGCCAGATACCCCATCCCTGTGACACTGTCATGGGCAGACTCTGTATGCAGGGGATCATGGATGGCGCGGCCCAGCATCTGATAGCCGCCACAAATGCCCCAAAGCGGTGTTCCCTGCTCCACCTTCTGACGGATAGCCGCCTCGATGCCCGACTCCCGCAAATAGAGCAGATCCTCCGTGGTGTTCTTCGACCCCGGCAGCAAGATGAGATCCGGCTCCCCGAGCTCTTCGACGGACTTCACATAGTAGAGGGATACATCCGGCTCAGCGGCCAGACTGTCAAAATCCGTGAAGTTCGAAAGTTTCGGCGTCTGGATGACCGCGATGCTTATGGGCGCATCCTGGGACACAGCCTGCTTTTCCTCCAGGGATACCGAGTCCTCATCGTCGATGCCCAGTGCATCGATATGCGGCACGATGCCAAGCACCGGCTTGCCCGTTTTCTGCTCAAGAAAATCAACGGCTGGTGTCAGGAGGCTCACATCGCCACGGAACTTGTTGATGACCAGCCCTTTAACAAGGGCCCGCTCCTCCTCATCGAGAAGTTCCAAGGTACCGACCAGCGACGCCAGCGCGCCGCCGCGATCGATATCGGCAATCAGCAGCACCGGAGCATCAAGATACTTAGCCACGCGCATATTGACGATATCATTGGCCTTGAGATTGACTTCAGCAGGACTGCCCGCCCCCTCTATCACCAGCGTGTCGAAACCAGCCTGCAAGCGGCCCAGAGCAGCTTTTACAGCATCAAAGGCCTTAAGACTGTAACCCTTATGATACTCCCGCGCACTCATGTTGCCGATGGGCTCGCCGTTCAGGACGACCTGGGAGCAACTGTTGCCCGTCGGTTTCAAAAGGACCGGATTCATGTCGACCATGGGCTCAAGGCCTGCCGCCTCGGCCTGGGCCACCTGCGCCCGCCCCATCTCCTTGCCGTCTCTTGTCACATAAGAATTCAAAGCCATATTCTGTGCCTTGAACGGGACGACCTTGCGCCCCTGCTGATGGAAAATGCGGCAAAGAGCCGTGGTTATGATGCTTTTACCAACATGGGAGCTCGTTCCCATGAGCATGATCGCGTTCGACATGAGGGTTCCTCCTTACGCTAATGCTTTGATGTTTACTGGAATGCCTGCTATGACTGCAAATACGTCAGACGCTGCCCGCGCCAGCTGCTGATTGGCCAGCCCGCTGATATCGCGGTAAATGCGGCTGAGCTTGTTTTCAGGAACGATGCCTGCCCCTACCTCATTCGTGACAAAAATGACCGTCCGCCCGCTAGCCGCAGCCATTTGAGCAGCACTGACCAGTTCACCTATCTTTTGACTTGTCAGCGCATATATCCTGTCCTGATCTGCCAGCTCTCCCTCAGGCAGGCTGCAAAGCAAGTTGCTAAGATAGAGCGTGATGCAGTCAAACAACAGGACCTCGTTTTTCTCACTGGCCGCCTGTATCGCATTCCCGGCGTCAAAGGGAGCCTCGTAAGTCTGCCAATTACCCGGACGCCGCTTTTGATGCAGGCTGACCCGGAACCGCATCTCCTCATCGTAAACCTGGGCCGTAGCAATATAGGCAACCCTTGCCCCGCTTTTTGCCGCGAGATTCTCAGCAAAGGTCGACTTGCCCGAACGGGCACCACCAGTCACCAATACGATTCTGCCTGTTTCTGTCTCACTCATGATTCAGCCTCTGTCGTTATTTATGAAATACATCATGGCATTGACCGCAGCTGCCGCAATGGGGCTGCCGCCCTTGGTACCAGCCACAGTGATGTACGGCACGATGCCATTTTCTGCCAGCTCCTGCTTCGAATCAGCTGCGCCGACAAAGCCAACGGGAATGCCCACCACACAGGCCGGACGGATGCCCTCCTCCCTGATGAGGCGCAGCACCTCGAATAGTGCCGTTGGCGCATTGCCGATGGCTACGATGCTGCCATCGAGTCGCTTGCCGAACGCGCGCATGGCGGCCATCGAGCGCGTGATGCCCTCAGCCTTGGCTGCAGCCGCCACCTGCTCATCTGCGATCAGGCAATGGACCTGTCCGCCAAAGGAGGCCAGCTTGCGCTTGTTGATGCCCGTGCGGACCATCTCCACATCGGTATAGATATCACAGCCGCCCTTGAGCGCCGCGATAGCCGCATCGATGGCGCCATCCCCTACGCGGATGATTGGCGCATACTCCACATCGCCTGCCGCATGGATGATACGGCGGTAGACCTTCGTCGCCTTCTCGTCAAGGTTCAGCCCCTGCAAATGGGGGGTGATGATCTCCATGCTGCGTGTTTCGATTTCCATTGGCTGTTTGATAAAGTCCATCTTAATAATGCTCCTCTACGAATCGTAAGATATCTTCATAGGTTCTGCCAACATTGCCATAGGCCATGACAGGACGGTCAATGACAACTACTGGCAGGTCAAGCTCTTCCGCGGCCGCAAACTTCGTATCTGTCCCGCCGATAGTCCCGCTATTCTTCGTCACTATGACATCTGCCTGATATTTCTGGAACAATTCCTTATTGAGCTGCTTGGAAAACGGCCCCTGCATGGCAACGATCTGTCCTGGCGTAAGGCCCAGGCTCTCGCACAAGCTGATGACCTCCGCCGTCGGCAGCACGCGCGCCACGAGCTCGCGATCCTGCAATTCCTCCGCTGTAGTGAACTTAGCCAGATTGCGGCTGCCCGTGGTCAGGAAGATGCGTTTTCCCAAACGAGCCGCAGCAGCAGCGGCCTCTTCATAGCTGTGCACGACTGTGACCTGATCATAGTGGACAGCCGTCAAATCCCGCTCATAACGTACATAGGGAATCCCCAGTGCCTGACAGGCCTCCATGGCATTGGCCGAAACATTGACCGCATAGGGATGGCTGGCATCCACCAGCAAGCGGATCCGATGCCCAGTAAGGTAAGACTCCAGCCCCTCCTTGTCCAGCGGCTTGTCGTTGATGATAAGGCTGCGCCCGCGGCAGTCAGCCAGCAGCTGCTCGCCATAATGGCTGACCACCGACGCCGCCACATCATAGCCATGTTCCAGCAGGTACTTCGACAGCTCCCGGCCATCCTGGGTACCAGCGGCGACAAAGATCATAGGCCGTTCTCCTTGTTCTCATAGCCCCGCGGCGTGATCATCCAGTCTTCCTTGACATAGGTCTGGCTATTGCCGATGATGACCATCGAGAACATGTTGATGTCCTCTTTCGTGAAATCTGCCAGCGTCGAGATGACCTTCGTCTCCTTGTCGCGGCTGGCTGCCGTGACAATGCCGACCGGCGTCTTCGGATCGCGATGCTTCAGCATGATCTCGCGCACTTCCTCGATGTTCTGCACGCGTTTCTTGCTCTTCGGATTGTAGAGCGCTGTAACGAAATCGCCCTGTGCCGCCATCTCGACGCGCTTGCAGATAAGCTCCCAAGGTGTCAAAAGATTTGACAGGCTGATGACAGCAAAGTCATGCATGAGCGGCGCGCCGAGCACCGACGCTGCCGCATTGACCGCCGAAACGCCGGCAATGATGCCGCCAAACTCCGGCCGCTCTGCGCCCTCGCGCTGCAAGACAAGCTCCAGCACCAAGCCCGCCATGCCATAGACTCCCGAGTCACCGCTCGATACGACCACGGTATCGCGGCCCGCAGCTGCCTCGTCGACAGCCATACGGCAGCGCTCGATTTCTTGCATCATCGCCGTGCCGATTACCTTTTTCTCCGCCAGCAGCGGCTCGATAAGCTTGATATACGTATTATAGCCAGCCACGACCTCAGCGGCCTCAATGGCTTTGCGTGCCCGCGGCGTCATGTCCTCCAGACTCCCCGGGCCAATGCCGATTACTGTTATTTTTCCCATACTAATGCTACCGTCACTTTCTCGAATTTCGTCTTGCGCAGCGCCAAACGCCCGCCCTGCTCGCCGACACAACAATAGGCTGCTGCCTCGCAGACATTGCCGATGCCGATATTCTCCTTGACAAAATCAGACTCCTCCAGCTGATACTTGTCAATCATTGCCTGCATTTCCTCATGATCGTAGAAATGAATTGGCCGCGCCAGACTGTCGGCCGCAAACACGATGCCAGCCTCATGACTCTTCACCACCGTACTGGCCAACCCATCGATAAAGGAGCGGTCACGGCCAATCATGCGGCAGGCCATATCAAGCGCCCCCATGACAAGAGCTGCCGGCGTGCCCCGGCGGCAGCCGACACCTGCGATAAGGCGGCGCGGAGTCAAGCACAGCACATTGGCTGGCAAATCCGGCAAAGCGGGAAGATCAGGCTCCGATATGATGACAACCCAATGCTCATCTTTCTCTTCCGCCGTGAACTGCAGGCATTGACTGGTCACGCACAGCTCAGCCGTCTGGCCAGCCTGCTCCAGCTGCCGCTTGTAGAATACGCTGTGCGGCAACGTCTTATCGATGCGCCAGTGCACCGGCTGTCCCTCCAGCACAGCCGTGTTGAGAGTACGGATGCGCACCTTCGGCCAGGGGCGCAGGCACAGCTTGGCTGCCAGGGCATCGGGAGCCTGGCACTGATTGACGTCCGTTGCCGTCGTGATGACCGGCGCTGCGCCCACGGCCTGGCAAAGTTGCTGTGTCAGCACATTGGCGCCGCCAATATGCCCGGAAAGCAGGCTGATGCCATGCTGGCCGCGCTCATCAAAGACGACAATAGCCGGGTCTTTCAGCTTGTCCTGCAAGAAGGGCGCAATCGTCCGCACCACGATCCCTGCTGCCATGATAAACACCAGTCCATCGTAAGCAGCAAAGGCCGGAGCAACGACATCGGCAAGCTTTGCAAAGGTCTTTATCTCCGCTGCAGGCCTGGCCACTACCGGCACCACTTTCTCCGACACATATACCGTCATCGGATTATCCAGGCTGCGCTGGAACGTCTTAGCTAATTCATAGGCCTTGGGTGTCAAGGCAAAAGCGGCTAATCTCATTTGCTGGCCTCACGGAACATATGGGAAAACTCCGGCGCATAGAGTCTTGAGAGCTCATAACTTGCACCGAGGCAGCGGCTCACGACAATCATAGCCGTGCGGTCGATGTTCTTGCCCTCGATATCCTTGACGATGGTTGCCAGCGTCCCGCGCACGATCTTCTCTTCCGGCCACGAAGCCCGCTGGACAATGGCAATCGGCGTATCCGGCGTATAGCCGCCAGCGATGAGCTCGTCGACGACCTTGTCGAGCATCGCGATCGACAGATAGATGCACATGGTCGACTGATGCTGGGCCAGACTGCGCAGTTTCTCAGCCTCCGGCACCGGCGTGCGGCCCTCGTTGCGCGTGATGATGACCGTCTGGGAGATACCTGGCAGGGTATACTCCTGCTTGAGAGCTGCCGCCGTAGCAAAGCAGCTGCTGACTCCCGGAATCACATCGTAGGCGATGCCCTTCTTGTCAAAGGCATCCATCTGCTCCTGAATCGCGCCATAAACCGAAGGGTCACCCGTATGCAGGCGCACCGTCGTCTGCCCCTTGCTCTCAGCCTTCACGATGACTTCTACCACATCATCAAGGGTCATCGATGCCGAATTGTGGATTTCTGCCCCTTCCTTGCAAAGCTTGAGCAGCGCCGGATTTACAAGCGACCCGGCATAGATGACCACATCCGCCTCACTTAACAAACGCTGCCCTTTGACTGTGATAAGTTCTGGATCGCCAGGACCTGCACCAACGATATGTACCATATCTAATTCCCTCTTCCCTTAAGAATCTGTTCCTGTTATTTTTTCCAGCAAGTCACGATGTAGATCGGATTTTCCGCCTTAGCCATATCATACGGCCCGACCTGCTGCAGGCGGCTGACCTGCACCTGTATCGCCTCATATGCGTAGACATCATCATGACTGCGCATATACTCGACGCACTGCATCAGCGTCTGCACCGTGATGCAGTTGAGCACGATGCGGCCTTCTGCCTTGAGCTTCGGCGTCACCACGGCGAGAATATCCGCCAGATGACTGCCGCTGCCACCAATAAGCACGGTATCGGCAGCTGGCAGCTGCTCCATGCCTGCCGGGGCCTCAGTCTCTATGACCTTGATATTGCCTACGGCAAAATTTGCCGCATTGGCACGTATGAGATTCACCCCAGCAGGATTGCGCTCCAAAGCATACACCGTTCCCTGCGGCGCCAAACGGGCCGCCTCAATCGACAGCGAGCCCGTGCCAGCGCCAATGTCATAAATGACTGCATCGGGCTTGATTCTCGCCTTAACCAAACTGAGGATTCGTATTTCCTGTTTCGTCATCGGCACCTTATCGCGGATAAAGGCCTCATCATCAATGCCCAAATAATCCATCGCCAAGCCTCCTGCATCATTCTGATTTATCTTATAACAATACGTATCTATCATACCAAATTACATAGAAAACCTCAATGTTTGTTGCCGTCATGACACAATATATGACAAAGCATTGTAGGGCACTCCCCTTTGCAGTATAATGAAAGATATTCTTCTAAGGAGTGTGCTATCATGAACCATGTCAAATTTTCCACGCATATGCTTGTTCAGGCAGCCATGATGTCCGCCATCACGATTGTCCTGGCACAGATTCATTTATTCCAATTGCCGCAAGGCGGCGAGATAAGCCTCGGCACCATGGTCCCGCTGATCCTGCTCGCCCGCACCTATGGCTGCAAGATCACCTTGCTGGCTGGCTTCATCTGCGGCATCATCGGCCTGCTGCTCAATCCCTTCATCTATCATCCGGTCCAGGTACTGCTCGATTATCCTCTGCCCTACATGGTCATGGCCATCGTCACCTTGTTCCGCGGCCATCTCTACCTCGGCGTCACAGCCGCCTTCACCATGAAATTCCTCTGCCATTTCCTTTCCGGTGTCATCTTCTTCGCCGCTTATGCCCCCGAAGGCATGTCACCGATCCTCTACTCCGCCACCTACAACGCCACGACGCTAGTCCCCGACTTTGTCATCTGCTGCCTGATCTTAAGACTGCTGCCGCTCAAACGCCTGACGGCAGAATTCAGCACAGCAAAATAAAACAACCCCGAAAGGCTCACACATACATCGAGCCCTTCGGGGTTGTCTTGTCTACAAAACATCATTTGTTCCACAACTATATCCACGCTATAATATCTGTGGCAGATTACCTGTCTGCCACAGACCACCGATACGGTAGGCGATTCGTTTCCCCTCGCAGAAAGGTCGAAATCCTTTGAAAGCGAGGTCTCTGACATGGATCAGACGACGCTTCAGCTTCTGCTGATACTCCTGATTATCTTGTCTTTGAAAAAGAAATAAACCGCCAAGTTACCAGCCGGGCGGTTATTTCTAAAACACTTAGATATAACCATCGAGCGAGGGAATGAATCCGTCTTTCGGTGGTCTTTTTCTATTTCTATTGTACTTCTCAGCCAGTTGACTTGTCAACCCTTATCGCAATCAATGACTGACTTCAGATGGTTCATGTCAAATAGGGATATCATTTTCTTCCGCAAGCTTCTTGATTGTTTCTAAAGGAAGCTCTGTCACTTCCTGGATTACATCAAGTGGCAACTTTTGTTTCAGCATACCAAGCGCGCTTTTTCTAATTCCTATCTTAACTCCTTTTTTATATGCTTCTTTAAATGCATCACGATAGCAAATACTATTTCTTGTTATGATTCCTTGCTTTATTCGCCCTTCATCTGAATATTTCATGCTACCAAAACCTTTTCTCTCATAATCGTTTTGTAGAATTCACTATTCTGATTGATTTCGTTGATTTCAAAGACATCCACTCGCTTGTTGAGGATTTCGCGCAGTTCTTCACCAAAGGCAAATATCTGTGTAAGCTTAAAGCCCTCGCCGCCGATAACCAGGAAATCCAAGTCACTGTTTTCATCAGCTTCGCCACGGGCATAGGAACCAAACAAATATACTTCCTTGACCTGATACTTTTAAGCCAAAGGTTTAACCAAGGCTGTTATATTCTCAATGGTAAATATTGATACTGACATTGTGCTCACTCCTTTCTAATCAACACTATGAACAGAATGTGACTTGACCGTTCATTAGCATCGGGAGAAGAAAATCTCGCAAATCAATGAGTTTTCTATTTTCCAACTGCGTCTTCTTTTGCATATGACTCCATTTATTGACAAGAGTCCTAAATTCCCTGATTATCTCTTGCGGTGGGATACATATAGGAACTGTTGAAAAAGTTTCTTTAGATACCTCACTAAAGGTAGAGCCATTTCCAACATTTTTGAAGTGCTCTTCTAGTGACTTCAATGTGTAATACACAAACTCAGTCCCTATATGTTCTTTCGGCACCACAGACTTGAATCCCTGATTTGTACAAACATCATTTCCAGCCACAGCAACATAACCAATAGGTGCTCTAGTTGTGTATACCACCGAACCTGCTGGCATCAGTTTAGCGGAACTGTTTTTCAAGCCTTCTTCTGATATGTCCGTTGCTCCATGGAAAATATACTTGCCATCCAATAAGGACATATCCTTCGGAGTAATCCAAGCTATTCCATCAAGTATAAAATACTCTGGATGTTCTGTACTAGGTGTTCCCCCAGCAACTACATCACCTAAATCACTCACCTGTCCAGTTTCCCACCCTGCTGGAATCTCTCTGCCTAGTTCTTCATTCCATACCATCTTGCCACCGCTGGTTTTGTAGGGGCGGCCGTTGACATCGGGAAAATCGAATTGGACGAACCAGTAGTCGTAGAGAGTCTTGGCCATGAATTCTAAACTCTTGTTTATTTGTACATTGTTTTCTATTTTATCATCTATACTCTTCAACAGTGATGCTACTTTATCTGCATTTATATCATCTGGCAATTCTGGTACATAATCAGCGATTTGACTGGGTGCTAAATTCTTAATCGTTGAACCATGTGCAACCAGCATAATATACTTTTGAAATTCTTTCGTACTCAATAAATATTTCACAAAATATTTATTACAAATATCCTTTACATTCAAATAGCAAGCACTTTTCCCTAATGCTATTTTCTCCCCCTTGTAAACGCCAATATTTCCTAATGTTCCATTTATTGAAATCAATAGACTATTATCACTCAAAGGTCTTTTAATTTTTTCATACTCTTGCTTAGATATTTTCAGAGTATTATCATCAACGATAATCTTGCCATCCTTGATATTATTACCATTAATAAAATAATATTCTCCATCATCTGCATATATTGGCGTTCCATGAATGCCATCACCATATCCGTCTAAGTATTCACGTATTGGAGTTTTACTCATACTTCAACTCTCCCAGTCCTTTAAGGATTTCTTCTTCGAGCTTATGCCCTTCATCGAAGTATGTTTTAAGCTGCTGTTCATAATCAGCCATTTTCTGTTGGAATTCTTCCGTGGTCAGGTCAACGTATTCAATCTTGACCTTAAAATACTGCCCTGCGGAGAAGGAGCATTTCTTCTGCTCAATGTCCTTGAGGCTGACAAGGACGCTGAAATCGTCGATTTCCTGGCGCTCGTTCATGGTGGTGACGATTTGCTCCATCTCTTCTTTGCTCAGATAGGTGCGCTGGTTCTTGGTTCCTTCGAGCTTGACTTTTTCACCCATATTTGACGCGTCAACCAGCAGGACTTTTTCGTCCTCTGTACCAGCGGCATCGAGGAATACCACGGAGACATTAGTGCCCGTGTTGGCGAAGATATTGCTGGGCATGGAAACCACACCGCGCAGGAGTTTTTTCTTGACGATGTGCTGACGAATCTTGTAAGGAATGCCCGTGGCGGCGGTCAGGAAGCCTGTGGGCACGACAATGGCGGCTTTGCCCTTCCCCTCTTTCATGCTGACAATGATATGCTGCAGAAACATCTGATAGATGGCCATGCTTTCTTTTTTCTTCTTGGGCACATTGGGGACGCCGGCAAAGAATCGCTTTTGGTAGCCTTCGCCTGCCAGCTGGTCGCGGGTTTCGCTGAAGTCGGTATTGAAGGGCGGATTGCTGACGATGTAGTCAAACTTCTCGATGCTCTTGCCGTCATCGGCCAGATGGCGGGGACGAACCAAGGTATCATCCTGAATGACATGAGGCAGGCTATCGACGAGATTGTTGAGGATAAGGTTCAGCCGCAGGACTTCGTTGGATTTCTGACTGATGTCCTGGGTGTAGACGGTACAGTTCTCCTCGCCAATCTGTTCAGCCAGGGTCAGTACCAGCGTTCCCGAACCAGCGGCAGGGTCATAGATGCTGACATTCTGTGCGCCCTCCGGGGCAATGATTCTAGCGATAATCTGGGCGATGGAATGGGGCGTATAATACTCGGCATACTGGCCGCTGTCCTTGTTATAATCCTTGATAAGATACTCAAAGATATCCGCATAGAAATCGTACTTCTGCTGGAAAACAGCATCGAAGCTCTGAGCATTGAGTTTATTGATGATGGCCCGGCAGAAATCGTCCTGCCGCTCGACTTCCGTGACGAGATTTGACAGAGTATCAAAGAGCCGCACACGATTCTGTGCACCTGCGGCCACGGAGAATACTTCTTTGTTCCCTTCGGCGATATGGAGCAAGGCATTATCAAAGGTAGTATGGAACCCTTCCTCTCCCTTGCGCGAGAACAGGCTGCTGATAGAATCTTCAGGCCGGATACGCGCAACGCGCGGGTCTAAGTCCATCATCAGGAACTCGAAGTCGTCTTCTGACATGTCAGATAGCTGCTGTTCACACTCTTTCGTCGACTTGCCCGTAAAATCTGGCAGCTCTTTGATGCCAGCAAGGAATTTATCATTGAGGAATTTATAAAGGAATGTCTCCGTGATGATTTTATACTCATTGCCGCTGTTGCCCAGACCATAGTTCGAGCAAATGGCTTTGAGGTCATCTATAAGACTGTAGATGATTTGTTTTTCAGATTGTAATTGCATATATTCTCCTTACTGGATGTATTCGTTTTTGATTTCATTGCCGATAGCCTTCACGATTCCAGCATTCAGCGGCAGTTTGCCGCTCAGTTCCTGCTTGATTTCCCGCCACAAAGTCTGGACAAAGAAATTCTCATTCGCAAGTATCGTATCCTTATGCAGCAGGCTGTCGTCGATAAAAGACTTCATATCCTGCAGGAAATCATACAAGAGGCTCGGCGACGCGATAAGACCGTCACGCAACAGATTCTTGTGCAGCCGCATGTAGCGCTGGTCGCCGCTATAGCGTTCAGTCAGCCTGCTGTTTGCCGCATTGAGGTCATGCATTTTCTGGCGCAGGATTTCTAGCTGCTTATCCTGTGCCTGCATTTCCTCCAGCGTCATCTCTTGGATATCGTGCCCTTCGAGAATCCGCCGCAGTTCCTCCCAAAGCTTCAGAAATTCAGGGTCTTTCTTATCCTGGTTGCGTCCGAACTCACCAATCGTCTGCCGTCTCTTGCTGGCAAAAGCATCTGCTAAGGAAAGTTCTCCCTCACTTATCTTGCGGAAAGAAAACTGGAGATCCTGCGTTGCCAGCTCTACCAGACTATCAATGTCCTCTGGGGCTTGTAGAGCCTCCTTGTCCCGCAGCAATTGCAAGCGTTGTTCCGTCAATTGATACAACGTGCGTATCTTGTCACGATCAAGACTTGCCACCAGCTCCTCATAGCCAAACAACTGCGCGAGATTGTAGAGTTCCTTGTATAGCGCCAAGGCACGGCGCAGTTCCATCACTTCATCCTTATTCTCGATGGTGGAAATCTGCCGCTGGAAGTTCTCCAGATTATCGGTATCAAAGGAAAAGAGCTTATCATGTATTTGCCGCAAATCTTCATTGATTTCCTCTGGCGTCTTGAAGATGCTGGAGAACTGCTCGAAGTCATCGCCAAGCTCACCCTGCAGCTCGGCCAGATACGCCTGATTCGTCTTGTCAAAGGCTGCCCGAATATCAGCAAAGTCCACCACATAGCCGTAACGCAGCTGATGATAAGGACGATTGACACGGGTCAGGCATTGGAGCAGACCGTGGTCGCGTATGACGCGGCCGAGATAGAGTTTCTTCAAGCGCGGAGCATCAAAGCCTGTCAACAGCATATTGAATACTACAAGGATATCGACCTCGCCCCGCTTGAAGGCATCCCTTTTCTCCCTGAGTTCTTCCTTCGTCTCGCCGATGGTCGAAAGCACCAGTGCCGCACGGAACGTGCCACGCTTGCTCAGCTCCTCATAGATTGCCTGCGCCTGCTGGCTGGAATCTGCCACCACCATCGCGCCGATGGTACCATCCCCTAACAGCAGCCGCGAGCCAGTGAAATCTTCTTCGATATAGTCGACCAATGGGTTCACATAATTCTCATGACAGGTCAAATCCTTCTTCTGGATAAGCCCTTTTCTGACTTCCTCGCTGAGCTTATCCAACACCGCATTCAGCTGCAGCCGATACTCCGTCTTGATGCCCTCACGGATAAGCCGCAACGTATAACCATCAGCAATAGACTGATTGTAATAGTATTTATGGATATAGTCACCGAAGAGATCCTTCGTCCGCACTTTGCCGATAAGCGGCGTTCCTGTAAGCCCAAACATGATTGCCCTGCGATCAGAATTTACGAGCCGCGCCAAGAACGAACCATCCGCACGATAATCACGATGAACTTCATCGATAAAATAGACACGCTGGATATTCACATTGTAGTCAGGCTCTTTCGTTACGGCATCGTCGCCAAACTTCTGGATGTTGACTACATTCATGACCAGACCACCAGTAAGTGTCTGTTCACTGGTACTCTGTATATTTTCCGTGAACTCAGCACGCGTACCGATTTCCACGACATTCAAGCCACGGGCGCGGAATTCATCTGCCGCCTGTTGCATGAGGTCCAGCCGGTCAACAATGAAATAGAACTTGGCAACCATGCGATGCGCTGCATAAAAGTCTGACAGGATATGGACATTATAAAAAGCCAGTTCCGTCTTGCCGCTTCCCTGGGTATGCCAAATCACACCCCCACGCGCCTGACGTTTCTTCCCGCTATTGTTGCTGCCATAATGCGGCAGTTCTGCCGCAAGCTCCAGATTGTTGCCTCCATCGATGCAGCAAATATCAGCAGAACCCCCGCTGTCTCCTTGCCGCAATTGTTCCACTTTACGCGCAATCGCCCCAGCACCAAAGAATTGCTGATAACGCATCAAGTGCTTAGCCAGCTCTACAACACCTTTGTCATTTACCTTCTCAACATAGGTAATCCCATAATGCAGCAGCCAAAGGAAGCGTTCCTTAATGAATAACGAAGTCAATATCCGATTAGTCGGTGTCATTGGATTGCAATTGAGCACATAATCCGAGCGTCCCTTGAGGATTGCCATATTCGTATCCTGCAAGACCAGCGACTCAACCTCTGGTTCCAGTGCCGCTACACCATCATAGATAGCTTTATCTTCTTCGCGAAAGTGACTGAAGAATAAATGTCCACGCCCATTCGTCGCATAAAAAGCTCCCGAAATCGGCACAACTTCTGTATCGTCATACTCCATGTTATTGGAAAATACCATAAGCTGTGTGATATTGAGGAACCGGCGATACTTCACATTGCTCGTGCGCTTGTTCATGCGCTCATACTCTGCCTGCATTCCCTTGAGGTTATTCGGAATCTTCACCTCGCAGAATGCCAAGGGCAGACCATTGATAAATACCGTGATATCCGGACGAAAGCTCCCCGTCTCACTTGACCGGTCAACCAAGCAGGGCAGCTCCGTTACTACTGACCAGTCATTTTCCGCCGACTGGTCAAAATCAATAAGCCGCATAGTCTCCCCACGGCAGACTATTCCCTGCTGCAATTTCACAAAGAATGCTTTTCCGAGGTCATCACCAGCCAAGCTGTCCGTAAGTTCCGCTAAAATAACCTGAAACTCTTCATCGGTCAACGGCTCGGCAAGCAAAGACGGATTCAACCTGTTCATAGCCTCACGAAGCATCTGTCTGTCAATATTCGTTTCAAAGTCCAACTGTGCACGAATATCTTTCAACCGCCGATACCGGTAGCCCAGACGGGTAAAATGCAGCAGCGCCGGAATCTTTACGCGCGAATCTTCCGAGAATACTCTTGCCATGATTGTCACGTCCTTTTCGCGAATCTGGATATTTTTATTATAGCATACTCTCCATATCCTGACCGTTCCTCAAGGGGGTTCCTAGCAAAAATGACCGGTCAAATCATAAATCAGATTTGACCGGTCATTTGTCAATTGTCAAATGTCAATTTTGACCAGTTAGCACATCTTTGCGCCAGCCGGGATATGCGGGTCAAGCTGCAGCAGGTGCAGTTTCTCCTCGCCTTCCTCCGTGTGGACGGCGGAAATCAGCATGCCACAGGACTCGATGCCCATCATGGCACGCGGCGGCAGGTTGACGATGGCCATGAGCGTCTTGCCGATGAGCTGTTCCGGCTCGTAGAAGGCATGGATGCCGGAAAGAATCGTGCGATCCGTACCCGTGCCATCATCAAGGGTGAACTGCAGGAGCTTCTTGCTCTTCTTGACAGCAACGCAGTCTTTGACCTTCACCGCGCGGAAATCGCATTTGCAGAACGTATCGAAGTCGACCATATCCTCGTAGAGTGGCTCGACTTCGACTTTCGAGAAGTCGATTTTCTCCGGGGCAACCGTTGCCGGAGCCTCAGCCAGCGGTGCCGGCATCCCCAGCGGTTTCATCGTCGGGAACAGCAGGACATCGCGAATCGAAGCAGCATCGGTCAGCAGCATGACAAGACGGTCGATGCCGATGCCGACACCGCCCGTCGGCGGCAGGCCGTACTCCAGGGCCGTGACGAAGTCTTCGTCCATGCCATGGGCTTCATCGTCGCCAGCTTCACGCTGCTTGAGCTGATCCTCGAAACGGCCCTTCTGGTCGATCGGGTCGTTGAGCTCCGTGAAGCCATTGGCCAGCTCGCGGCCGTAGATGAAGAACTCGAAACGGTCCGTGATGCGCGGGTCGTCAGCGTTGCGTTTTGCCAGCGGCGAGATCTCCGTCGGATGGCCCGTGATAAAGGTCGGCTGCATGAGCGTCTCTTCCACCTTCTCCTCGAAAGCAGCGTTGAGGATGCCGCCGATGCCGTGACGCTGTTCGTACGGCACACCGATTTCATCCGCCAGCTTGCGGGCCTCTTCGACCGTCTCGCAAGCCATGAAGTCTTTGCCCGTAGCCTCTTTTACCGCATCGTTCATGCTGATGCGTTTTACCTTCGAAAGGTCGATATCGACGCCCTGGTAGTTGATGACCGTCGTGCCGAGGACTTTCTCTGCGGCATTGGCCACGATGCCCTCAGTCAGGTCCATCATGTCCTGATAGTCAGCAAAGGCCTGATAGAACTCGATGGACGTGAACTCCGGATTGTGACGGACGTCCATGCCCTCGTTGCGGAAGATGCGGCCGATCTCATAGACACGGTCAAGGCCGCCGACGATCAAGCGCTTGAGGTTGAGCTCCGTGGCAATGCGCAGGTAGAGGTCAATGCCCAGCGTGTTGTGATGGGTGATGAACGGACGGGCCGCTGCACCACCGGCAATCGTCGACAGGACCGGCGTCTCCACCTCAAGATAATCACGCGCATCGAGGTACTCGCGGACAGCGCGGATGATCTGCGTGCGCTTGCGGAACGTATCGCGGACGTCCTGGTTCATGATGAGATCGAGATAGCGCTGGCGATAGCGGATATCGACGTCCTGCAGGCCATGGAATTTCTCCGGCAGCGGACGCAGGGATTTGCTCAGCAGATCGAAGTCTTCAACACGTACCGTGACCTCGCCGCGATGCGTCTTGAACACGACACCACGGATGCCGACGATATCGCCGATATCGAGCTTGCGGAACTGCTGCTTGTACTTCTCCTCGCCGAGCACGTCGACCTTGAAGTAGACCTGGATGTTACCCGTGCGGTCGTTGAGCGTGCAGAACGAAGCCTTGCCATGGCCACGGATAGCCATAAGGCGGCCGGCGATATAGACTTCCGGGCCCTCTTCGTCGCCTTCAAGTCCATCGTGCTCTGCCTTGATGTCGGCAGCATAGTCCGTGACCTCATAGCGATGGCCGAACGGAGCTACACCGATTTCCTTGAACGCTTCCATCTTCTCGCGGCGGACCTTGAGCATCTCGTTGAGATCCTGCTCCTGGCCCTGCTGATTTTCCTTATTCTCTGCCATAAAAGCGAATTCTCCTATCTATTCCTGCGATTCTTAGCCTTTGATTTCTTCAATCTTGTACTGGATGATGCCAGCCGGCGCATGCACGTCAACCGTCGTGCCGACCTTCTGACCCAGAAGCGCCTGACCGAGCGGGCTCTCATTGGAAATCTTGCCCTCGTCCGGATCAGCCTCCGTCGAACCGACAATCATGAACGTCTGCGGACCATCCTCGGCGAATTCCACATCGAGGACGACAACCTTCGAGCCCATCTGGACGACATCGCCGCTGCCAGCTTTGATGATGTCCGAGTTGCGGATCTTAGCCTCGAGTTCCTGGATCTCACCCTCGAGGAAGGCCTGCTCGTTTTTCGCATCATCGTACTCGGAGTTCTCCGAAAGGTCACCGAGGGCAATTGCTGCCTTCAGGCGCTCGGCAATCTCAATGCGGCGTACGCTCTTGAGATAGTTTACTTTTTCCACCAGTTTATTATAGCCGTCTTCGGTCAGCATGACCTTTTTATCTGCCATGTAGAAACGCCCCTTTGCAAATTCATATGATTATTCTATGGTAACTAATTCATTATAATTATTTTTTGAACCCTTGTCAATGAGCGCCAGCTTCTGTGCACGCGTAAGCTTCTTTATCTGATACTCACGGCTCTGCGCCTCGCGTTTGTCCGCAAAGGCCTCGAAATAGACAAGACGCACAGGCAGGCGCGAGCGCGTATACTTCGCGCCCTGCCCGGCATTGTGCGTCTTTACCCGTTTTTCCAGGTCATTCGTCCAACCGGTATAGAGGCTGCCGTCCCCACATACAAGGATATAGGTGTAGGCAGCAGCCATTATTCTGCTTCTTTGATGGTGACTTTCTCCATCACGACGTCATGGACCGGACGATCCTGGAAGCCAGTCTGCGTATGGCCGATGTCGCGGACAACATCCATGCCCTTTACGACCTTGCCGAAAATCGTATGATGATTGTTGAGCCACGGCGTCTTGGCCAGCGTAATGAAGAACTGGCTGCCGCCCGTATGTGGCATGCCCGTATTGGCCATCGCCAGGATGCCCTCGCCATCAAACGTCAAATCATCGCGGAACTCATCCTCGATCGTGTAGCCTGGGCCGCCCGTACCAAGGCCAGTCGGATCGCCGCCCTGGATCATGAACCCATCGATGACGCGATGGAAAATGATGCCATCATAGAAGCCCTTCTGTGCCAGATCGATGAAATTCTTCGTCGTGATCGGCGTCTTGTCCTCGAACAGCTCAATCTCGATTGTTCCCTTATTCGTCTGGATTACTGCAATGCGATTAGCCACTTTCTTATTTCCTCCATTGTCTGCACTGCCCACTGCTAGGCATCCGCCAGTCAGCATCATGATGCCTGCGAGCAGCATAATCAATATCTTCTTCATTTTACCTTATAACCTCCTGCCATTTCAACCACAAATCCTTCAGACGGGGAACGTCCGCTGTTCCCCCGGATACTGCGGCGACCAGACGGGAAAGCTGCGCCCTACGGGGAAAAAGTCCGCTGCCGGCTGCCAGCCAGACTCGGTGAGGTCATGCATCGTGATGAGCGCATCGATATCCGTCACGCGGACAAACTCCCGGGCGCCCTTGTCCTGCATCGGACCGAGGCGGCCATCGACTGGGAAGAATGCCAGTGCCGCCTGCATGCCTTCGAGCTTCTTCAGCTGCTTGCGGAAGGCATTTTCCGCCAGCTTGCGGTTCTCCGCCGTCTCGCCAGTCCAGTCCCACCAGTTGAAGTCTCCCGCATGGAAGATGCTCTTGCCCGTGGCCTTTTCCGTGACCCGGAAGGCCACACCGACATCGGTAGAATCATAGGACTCCACCTTGAGGCAGCCGTCTTCCCATTCCTCATAGGGACGCATATAGGTGACCTTTTCCTGCGGGAACATCCGGCCGCGCTTCGTCCGCCTTATGTCATAGCCGAATACATAGCGGGCAGTATCCTGCTGATAGCGCAGGATATGCTCGTCGAAATGATCGAAATGGGCATGGGAAGCAAAGATATACACCGCATCATGGCCGCCCACACGGATTGCCTGCCCCACGATATCCTGCTGATCCTCGAAATCATCAAAGACGAGCAGCGTACGGCCGATTTCCACGAGAAATCCGCTGTTCAAGAGATACGTGACTGCAATATCCATTAAGTACCCTTCCCTTCATATCGCTTGATGACATTGCCGGCCCGTATTCCCGGGGAGCTGAACCCGCGCCCCATGACCTCGTTGGCCGACATGATGATCATGAACGCATCGCTGTCGATGGCATTGGCAATCATCTTGATTTTTGCCACCTGGGTAAGCGTCACGACGACGAAGACGACATTGCGCTCACGGCGCGTGAAAGCGCCCTGGCCATGCAGGAACGTGACGCCGCGGCCCACCTCCATGATGGCCTCCGCAATATGCTCCGATTGATTCGAGACAATCAGCACCGCCTTGCGGCTGTTGAAACCAGCGATGACCTTATCGGTGACCATCGCATTCATATACATGCAGATAAGCGTGAACATCGCCGGTGCGACGCCGAACAAGAAGGCCGCCACCAGCATGATCACACAGTTGAAGCCGAAGATGACGCCGCCCATGTTGAGCGAATAATACTTCTTGACGATGGCACCGATGATGTCAAAGCCACCGGTGCTGCCATTCATACGAAATACGATGCCATAACCAATGCCATTGAACACACCGCCGAAGATTGCCGCCAGCATGATGTCGTTGACCGGCGCATAGGCGTTGAGGAAGCGCGTGAAGTCCAGGCAGAACGAGAATATCGCCGTGCCGATGATGACATCAAAGGTGTAGCCACGGCCCAAGGTCTTCCAGGCCGCCGCCAGCAGCGGCAGGTTATAGGCAAAGGTCTGCAGACCGATAGGCAGCTGCGCCAGATAGTAAACGATGATGGCAATGCCCGTCGCGCCGCCTGTCAGCAAGTGCGACGGTACCAGGAACAGATTGATGGAGCAGCTGGCAATCAGACAGCCCAGCGTGATGCCTGCATAACGCAGCAGGCGGTGCTCCAGCATCCGCAGCTGAATCATTCCGTCAAACCTCCCAGCTTAACCGGTTTATCAGCCGGCAGATCAGATACATCAATCTCTTTTTCTTCGAGCTTCAGCGAAATACTCTTATCCTCAGGCTCGTTGAAGAGCTCGGGACGCGCCTGCATCAGCGCCTCGATCTCATCATCATCCATCGGCAGCGCCGTAATGCGCATGACCTTCAAGGAACCATTGTCCATATCCACCTGCAGCATGATATGCTGGAATCTATTTTTCGGATTATCGTAGATATAGAACTTATTGCCACTGATGTTCTGCGCTTTCTGCTTGCCAAAAGTCTTCTGTATCAGCGCGGACGTGGCGCCATAGCGGATGCCATTACGTGCCTCGTATTTCTTGTTCTTGACGATGATATCGATGACCTCACCAGTCGCCACGGCATAGCCGATCGTGTAATCATCGGCATAGTCGCATTCCTTGACCAGGATATCCTGGATGCGGACCGTACGGTCATAAACAGGCTTGCCGAATACCTTCTCGACCGCCGCCTCGTCGGCCCCCAGGGCCACCTGACGGCAGGCAAAATCCGCCGCTACGGGCTTTGCCGCCTCCGCCTCCGGCTGGGCCAGCATGACCACAGCAGCCAGCAGCACCAACAGTATGCGCATAGATGAGCGCACAAGCTCATTTTTCATTATCATTTTCCTCCATCTTGACATTCAAAAGGCAAAATTGCCGTTCTTGAATACCTGTACCTGACGGCCATCCCTCGTCGTGCCGACAATATCCAGATCCCGTGTACCGATCATGAAATCCTCATGGAGCAGCGAGTCATTGACGCCATGCTGCAAGAGCGTCACGCTGTCCATATCCTCGCCGCCCTCGATGCAGGTCGGATAGGCCTTGCCCAGGGCCAGATGGCACGAGGCATTCTCATCAAACAGCGTATTGTAGAACAGGATACCGCTCTGCGAGATTGGCGAATCGTACGGCACCAGCGCCACTTCGCCTAAGTAGCACGCACCTTCATCCGTTTCGAGCAGCCCCTTGAGGATTTCCTCGCCTTTTTCTGCCGAGTAATCCACGACCTTGCCATCCTTGAAGGTCAGCTTGAACCCTTCAATCAGATTTCCGTTGAAGTTCAGCGGCTTGGAGGCGGCTACGGTGCCGTTCACGCCCTCACGCCTTGGCAGCGTGTAGACTTCCTCCGTCGGCATATTGGCCGCAAACTGCACGCCAAGCTCCGAATTCTCGGCTCCGCCAGCCCAGATATGCCCCTCGGGCAGCTCCACCGTTAGGTCCGTACCGATGCCATTCGTATAGTGCAGGGATACGAAGGCATTATCATTCATGAACTTTGCGGCCTTCTGCAAGAAAGCGATATGCTCCTGCCAAGCGGCTACCGTATCGACACCCGCTTCGATGCGGACCGTCGTAAAGATTGCCTGCCACAGCTTTGCCACTGCCTCATCAGCGGACACAGCGGGGAAGACCTTCTGGGCCCAGCTCCTGGTCGGCACGGAGACCACGCACCAGGTATTGCGGTTATTCATAAGGCGCGCACGATACTCTAAGAGCGCCGCCCCTGCCGCCTGCTGGGAGAGCTTGAGCTTTTCCGGATCGATATCCTTGAAGATTTCTGGATCACGGGCCGAGATGGATACGAACGCCGCGCCCTGCTCGGCATAATCCGTATAGAACTTGCGCCGCCACTCGGGAAACTCCGTGAACAGCTCCTTCTTGCCCCCCGCATAGCGGATATGCGCCAGCAGCTCATCGCCCCAGCTTACCACGACATCATGGGCACCTGCGGCAAAGGCCTCCTCGGCTATCGTGCGGGCAAAATCCGCACACTCGATGGGCGAATTGATGACGAGGATCTGCTCCTGTTGCAGATTGACGCCCACCTTCACGACAAGCTGCGCATATTTCTGTAACAACTCTTTATTCATGCTCACACTTCCTCTGTATCAAACAATAGGGTTACCGGGCCATCGTTGACCGATTCCACCTGCATATCCGCGCCGAACTCCCCATGCTCCACCACAAAGCCCTTATCCCGCAGCTCCTGCATGAACTGCTCATAGAGCGGCTCGGCCAAATCAGGCTTCGCCGCATGACTGAATCCCGGCCGCCGTTTCTTGAGATCAGCGTAGAGCGTGAACTGTGAGATGACCAAAAACGAGCCGCCCACCTGGTCGATGCTGAGATTCATCTTACCGGCTTCATCGGAAAACACGCGCACATTGGCAATCTTCTCGGCCAGATGCGCGCATTTGTCCGCATCATCCTCCGGGCCGATGCCCAATAGCACCAGGAACCCCTGGCCGATTTTCCCGTTTACTTTTCCCTCAATCGTTACCGCCGCGGATCTTACCCGGGTAACTACCGCCTTCATATAGTTCCTCCTCAATACATATACGGCTGGACAAAGTCGCGAACCGTCTGGAAATAACGCTCCTGATCCTTCTGTGAGGACGCCGCATGGATAGCACCGTCGATCAGCAGCAGTTTCTTCTCCGGCACTCTTGCCTCTTTGAACAATTTCTCGGCCATATCCACCGGCACTAAAGTATCCTTCGTGCCATGAATGAACAGGATCGGCAGTTTTGACCGGCGCACCGCTGCTACGGGCTCGGCATCATGCAGGCTGAAGCCCGCTACCTTTTGGCAGCGCCAATCCAAAAGGTTCATCGCCGGAAAGGCCGGCAAATTGAAGGAAACCGTCAGCTGATGGACCAGCAGCTCAAAGGCGCTCGTATACCCGCAGTCCTCGATACAGGCCACCGTCTGCGGCGGCAGGTCATCACGGGCAGCAGCAATCAGCACCGTGGCCGCGCCCATCGACACGCCATGCAGGACAATCCTTGCCTTGGGATGACGCTCAGCAATCAGCCGCGCCCAGGCAGCAATGTCTTCGCCTTCTCTATAGCCCATGGTCAGATATTTGCCCTCGCTGCTGCCTGAGGCCCGCAGATCTGGGGTCAGTACATGGTAGCCCATCAGCAGGTAGTTTTCCGCAATATACCACGAATTCTGCTGGGTGCAGCCATAGCCATGGGCCACAATCACCCAACGGTCGCTGTCCTCTTCAGGCGAGAAATGCGTAGCCTTGAGCAGCAGGCCGTCTGCTGCTTGCAAGTCCCATTCTTCATTCTCATACTCTGGTTTATTGAACTGCCTTGCCTCAGGCGGCATCAACAGCGCATAGGCACGCGGCGGTTCCTGCGGATTCTCCTCAGTTCCACGCTCGAGGCCAAAATGCACAACATAATTGCCAATAAAATATCCTGTCCCCATGACGAAAATCGTCGTGGCGGCTGTCAAGGTGATGACTGCCGTCAGGAGACAGGATAGAATAGTCTTCTTCATGGAATCACCCTTTATACTGCCTAGTTGCCTAGAAAAATGCGATTCCATTATATCATCTTTTGCTGAAGAATACTTTTAAAATTTTATTTTCCCGCTTTCATGCGATTGATGGCGCTGATCAGCGCATGGAACGAAGCCGTGATGATATCGGTATCCATGCCGGCGCCCCAGGTGATATGACCATTGTCCGCCGTGATGCCGATATAAGCCATAGCCCGGGAATTCTGCCCGACCTCCAGCGCATGCTCGCTGTAGGTCAGATCCTTATACGAGATGTTGAGATTCTGCTGCAGGGCATTCGATACCGCATCGAGACGGCCATTGCCGCGGGCCAGGAACGTGACCTTCTTGCCATCGATCTTGAGATCCACCGTACCCGAGCGCGTACCGTCCGGCTCTTTCTTGAGCAGGAAGTCGTCGAGCTCATAGGGCGTCATGACATTGACGTACTCGTTCTGGAAAATCTGGAAAATCTCATCCGGCATGAGTTCCTTATGCTTGTGATCCGAGACGCCCTTGACGCAGTAGCCAAAGTCCTCGCGCATCTTCTTCGGCATTTCGATCCCGTATTTCTGCTCCATGATGAAACCGACGCCGCCCTTGCCGGACTGGCTGTTGATGCGGATGACATCGCCATCGTACTCGCGGCCCACGTCCTTCGGATCGATATAGAGATACGGCAGCGTCCACTTGTCCGGATTCTTCTCTTCCTTCCACTTCATGCCCTTGGCAATCGCATCCTGATGCGAGCCCGAGAAAGCGGCAAAGACCAGCTTGCCGGCATAGGGCTGACGATAGCTTACCTGCATGCGGGTAAGGCTCTCATAGGTATCGACCAGCTCAGACATATGGGAGAAGTCAAGCTCCGGATCGACGCCCAGGGCAAACATGTTCATGCCCACCGTCACGATATCCACGTTGCCCGTGCGCTCACCGTTGCCGAACAAGGTGCCCTCGACACGGTCTGCACCAGCCAAAAGGCCCATCTCAGTATCGGCGACACCACAGCCGCGATCATTGTGCGGATGCAGCGACAGCACCACATTCTCACGGTATTTGAGGTGCTTATTCATATAGGCCACCTGCATGGCATAGACATGGGGCATGCTCATCTCGACCGTTACCGGCAGATTGATGATGGCCTTGCGGTCAGCCGTGGGCTGCCAGACATCAAGCACCGCATTGCAGACCTCAAGGGCATACTCAGGCTCCGTTCCCGTAAAAGACTCGGGCGAATACTCGAAGCGATAGTCAGCACCGGCCTCTTCGGTCAGCTGTTTGAGGAGTTTAGCGCCATCGACGGCCATCTGCTTGATCTCCTCCTTCGACTTGCGGAAGACCTGCTGGCGCTGAGCGACCGACGTGGAGTTGTAGACATGGACAATGGCATTCTTGACGCCCTTGAGAGCCTCAAAGGTCTTGCGGATGATATGCTCCCGGGCCTGGGTCAGTACCTGGATCGTCACATCATCAGGAATCAGGTCATCCTCCACCAGACGGCGCAGGAACTCGTACTCAGTCTCAGAGGCTGCTGGGAAGCCCACCTCGATTTCCTTGAATCCGACTTTGATGAGCATCTTATAGAATTCCAGCTTTTCCTCAAGGTTCATCGGCGTGATAAGGGCCTGATTGCCATCACGCATATCCACGCTGCACCAGATTGGCGCATGGTCTGGCGCGTCCTTCTTCGCCCATTCCAGGTCAATCTCTGGCGGCATGAAATAACCTTTGCTGTACTTCTGATAATTCATCATCTGCGAATCCCTCCTAAAAATAAAAGCCCTTCATCTCCAAGAGACGAAAGGCTAGCTTACGTGTTACCACTCTGATTCGTGCCTATTGGCACCTCATACAGACTCCATCAAGTCCTCCTGCGTTAACGGTCAGGCTCCGTCCCGGTTTACTTGCCCTCAGGCTTTCAGCGGGCTGCTTCAAGGCGAGTTCCCTATCGTTCCACTGTTGTCTTGCACCAACCGACAACTCCCTGGGAGTTTTCCGATACGTACTATTCCTCTGCTATGCATTTCCCTGTGTTGCATACTACAATATCACATTAAAATACATTTTGCAAGCTTTTATCTGTAAAACTGTAAACTATTTTTATTTCTTATGCGGATTGTCTTCCGGCTCTCTGAGGGAATTCTTCGCCGCAAGTCTCGCTTTTTCCTTCTCACGCTGGACTCTTTTCCGCTCTTTATGCGCCTCATACCGCTCACGACCCTCTTCAAAGGCCCGCTTAGCCTCCTCGGTGTCGAGAATGAGGGGCGGCACCGGTTTTGGACGCGAATTGCGATCCAAGGCGACCATCGTGAAATAAGCCGTAAGGGCACGCTGGGGCTTACCCTCCTGATCGAGATCCTCGACATCGACATTGACTGCCACTTCCATGGAACTATGGCCGACAAATACGATCTCCGCCGTACAGGTCACAAGGTCACCGATCAGGATCGGCAGATGGAATTCCAACTCATCCACACGTGCCGTGACTACATTGGAGCGAGCATATCTGCGGGCAGCAGCATAAGCCGTCGAGTCCATCATCTTCATGATCTCACCGCCATGCACATTGCCGTTCGGGTTCGTCTGGCTTGGCATCATAACCTGGCTGATTACGATTCTATTCTGTGCCATATTATATAACCTCCTAAGAGAAATCTGTCTTGCAATCTCAACTTAATTCTATCATTATTCCCAGAGAAAACACAAATGTTTTCCTGTTGAATCGACAAACCTTAGGATAACGGATTTTCAGGATATTTACCGTAACATGTATCACAAATGCCCATACAAAAAGCCTCCCTCAAGAATGAAGGAGGCTTTCTCCGCTTGCATCTATTCGCCAATGCTCAGGCGTATAGCCTGACAGGCCTCATCATAACACTCACCGACCTGTTCCGCGAGCTTCCTGATCTCATCCAGGCTCTTCCCCGTACGGATTGCCTGAACCGTCTCGTCTGCCGCTGCAAACAGCCGCATGAGACTCAGATTGCCCGCTGTGCCCTTGAGCGTATGGACGCTCTTTTCCGCCGCTCCCAGATCTTCTGTGGCCAACTCATTCACGAAAGCCTTATAAGAGCCGTCAGCAAGGAACTTCACCAGGAACTTATGATAAAGCGCCACATTTCCCATAAAGCGCTCCAATCCCTTATCATAATCCACGCCAACCTGCTCGAGTGCCGCCTTTATCTGAACCTGTTCCATGAGTTCCGCCTCCTGTCCCTACACTTATTTCATGAATTGATCGATAGCCTTATTGAGCTGCGCGATTGCCTCTTTATCGTTCTCCTTGACGGCATCGACAACGCAATGCTCGAGATGATCTTTGAGGATGATCTTGCTGACACCATTTATCGCACTGCGCACCGCCGAAAGCTGCACCAGTACCTCGCTGCAATCCCGGCCCTCTTCCACCATGCGCTTGATGGCCTCCAGATGACCGATGAGCCGTGACATGCGGTTGAGCACGGCCTTCGTCTGCGTATGGCTGTGCTGATGGCCATGCGCACCATGTGTATGGCTGATCGTTGTGCCATCTGCCAGGACGTGTGTATGTATATGCCCATGTTCCTGTTGTTCTACGCTATCTTCTGCTTTTTTCTCTGGCACGTATGGACCTCCTTTAACTTTTCTCCCTATAACTGTTCTTTATTGCTGCCCGCTTTTCCTGCCAACGATAAAAAGTTTTCCATAAAGAAGGCCTTCCCTCTGGGAAGGCCTTCCACATCAGCCGATGATCACTTCACAGCAATCGTCAGCATTTCACCATTGATATTCCATTCTTTTTCCTGACCAGCAAGGCTGCCATAAACAACCGTATCAGCCAGCGTGATTTCCTTGAGGTACTCTTCGTTCTTCTTGACGATGTTCGCAAGCTTTTCATTGCCGCTGAGGCTGACCGTGATATGGTCCGTGACCTCAAAGCCGTTTTCCTTGCGCATGGTCTGCACCTTGCTGATGACCTCGCGCACAAAGCCCTCTTCCAGCAGCTCTTCCGTAAGCGTCGTATCCAGGGCAATCGTCACACCGTTGTAACGCTGGCAGTTAAAGCCTTCTTTCTGGGCCATCGAAACCTCAACATCCTCCGGCGTCAGCGTGACTTCGCCGCTGGACAGCGTCAATTTGAGGGTCCCCGTGCTGTCGAGCTCGGCCTTAGCCTGAGAGCCGTTGAGCTTGCCAAGGGCAGCCTTGATCTCGCCGATCTGCTTGCCAACCTTCGGTCCGAGGACACGGAACTGGGGCTTGAAGCTGTAGGAGAGATATTCCTCCATGTCTTCCTTGAAGGTCACAGCCTTGACGTTGAGCTCATCTTCGACAATCTTCTTGAAGAAATCCGGCAGCTCGCGCTCGGCATGGACGAACATGTTAGCAACCGGCTGGCGGTTCTTGATATTCGTCTCGTTGCGGGATGCACGGCCCAGGACGACGATTTCCAGTACAAGTTCCATATTGGCCTCAAGCTCTTCGTCAATCCAGGCGTCGTTTGCCACTGGGAAGTCAGCCAAATGTACGGACTCCGGTGCCTGCGCATCAATGCTGCAGACGAGGTTGCGGTAGATGGACTCCGTGATGAAGGGAACCATCGGCGCGGCCGTCTTAGCCGTGGTGACCAGTGCCGTCCAGAGCGTCATATAGGCATTGATCTTATCCTGCTCCATGCCCTTAGCCCAGAAGCGGCTGCGGCTGCCACGAACATACCAGTTGGAGAGCTGGTCCACAAATTCCTGCAGGGCTTTGGCAGCCTCAGTTACGCGATAGCTTGAAAGGTCTTTGTCCACTTCCTTGACCATCGTGTTGAGACGGGAAAGAACCCATTTATCCATGACGCTGAGCTTGTCGTAATCCAGCGTGTATTTCGTTGCATCGAACTGGTCGATATTCGCATAAAGCACGAAGAAAGCATAGGTATTCCAGAGGGTACCCATGAATTTGCGCTGGCCTTCCTGTACCGCATCATCATGGAAGCGGTTCGGCAGCCACGGGGCACTGTTCTCATAGAAGTACCAGCGGATAGCGTCGGCACCGTGCTGGCGCAGGGCATCCATCGGGTCAACGGCATTGCCCTTGGACTTGCTCATCTTGCGGCCGTCCTTATCCTGGACATGGCCGAGAACGATGACATTCTTGTAGGGTGCTTTGTGGAACAGCAGCGTCGAGATAGCCATCAGCGAGTAGAACCAGCCGCGAGTCTGGTCGACAGCTTCGGAGATGAAGTCAGCCGGGAAGCGCTTCTCAAAGATGTCCTTGTTCTCAAACGGATAATGCCACTGGGCAAAGGGCATGGAACCCGAATCGAACCAGCAGTCGATAACCTCGGATACACGATGCATTTCTTTGCCGCACTGCGGGCATTTAATCGTCACTTTATCAATGAACGGACGATGCAGCTCGATTTCCTCCGGGCAGTTGTCCGACATGGACTTGAGTTCCTCAATGGAACCGATCGTATGCTGATGACCGCATTCGCACTCCCAGACCGGCAGCGGCGTACCCCAGTAACGGTTACGGGAAAGGCCCCAATCCTGGACATGCTCGAGCCAGTCGCCGAAGCGGCCCTTGCCGATGGATTTCGGGATCCAATTGACCGTGTTGTTGTTGGCGACGAGTTCGTCTTTGACATCAGTCATCTTGATGAACCAGGTCGAACGCGCATAGTAGAGCAGCGGCGTATCGCAGCGCCAGCAATGCGGATAGCTATGGGTGAATTCTGGTGCCTTGAAGAGCAGGCCCTTCTTCTCCAAATCCTCGAGAATCATCGGATCAGCCTTCTTGACGAATACGCCGGCCCAATCCGTCTCCTCCGTCAGTTCGCCCTTGCCGTTGACGAGGTTGACAAAAGCGATGTTGTACTTCTGGCAGACCCGGTTATCGTCTTCACCGAAGGCCGGAGCCAGATGAACGATACCCGTACCATCTTCCGTGGTAACATAATCATCACAGGTTACAATATGTGCCTTCTTGCCTGGCTGTTTGGCAACCGCAGCATTGGCAAACGGATAAAGCGGCTCATACGCGCGGCCTTCAAGCTCCTGGCCCTTGAATTTTTCAAGGACTTCACGCTCACCCTCAACGCCTTCAAATACTTTTTCCACCAGCGCCTCGGCGAGGATGTAATCTTTGCCATTGACGCGCAGTTTCACATAGTCTACGGCCGGATTTACGCAGAGCGCGAGGTTCGACGGAAGCGTCCACGGCGTCGTCGTCCAGGCGAGGAAGAACGTGTTCTCCTCATCCTTTACCTTGAACGTAACCATCGCCGAACGCTCAGTGACATCTTTATAGCCCTGAGCTACCTCATGGCTCGACAGCGGGGTGCCGCAGCGCGGGCAGTACGGTACAACCTTATAGCCCTTATACAGGAGACCCTTGTTCCAGATTTCCTTGAGCGCCCACCACTCGGACTCGATGAAGTTGTTCTCGTAGGTGATATACGGATTGTCCATATCCGCCCAGAAGCCGACGACATCGGAGAATTCTTCCCACATGCCCTTGTACTTCCAGACCGACTCACGGCACTTCTTGATGAAGGGCTCGATGCCGTACTCTTCAATCTGTTCCTTGCCATTGATGCCAACAGCCTTCTCTACCTCCAGCTCAACCGGAAGCCCATGAGTATCCCAACCAGCTTTGCGCAGGACCTTCTTGCCCTTCATGGACTGGAAGCGCGGCAGCATATCCTTGATGACGCGGGTCAGGACATGGCCGATATGGGGCTTGCCGTTAGCCGTCGGCGGGCCATCATAGAATGTGAACGTATCGCAGCCTTCGCGCTGGTCGATAGCTTTCTGGGCAATGTTGTTGTCTTTCCAGAACTTCAGGACTTCCTTCTCCCGTTCCACGAAGTTCAGGTTGGTGTCTACCTTACTGTACAAAGCGGATTCCTCCTCATAATAGAAAAAAGCCTGCATCCCAAAACAGGATGCAGGCTGTAATACCTACACTAAAACCACCTATTTTTCACGTACCATCATACGCTATTCCGTAACGGGGAATACCGGCCCGGCCTAATCGTCGTCTTTCAGCCTGCTGCTCCGAAGTGATTTTCTGCCCTCGCTACTCACTGCCGGCTCACACCTGCCCCGGCTCGCTTTTGCTTTCGTCGAAGACATACTCTCTTCATCCACGCATTTACATGTTAACAGCACTTATTGTACCATACGAAAGGACATAATTCAATTCTTTTTTCAAAATCCCATCCTTCAATTTTCTGATCGCGTAAGCTATAATTAACAGTGTTTCAACGACAAATTATCCAGCTGCCAGACAGCTGGGGAATCTTTTGGAGGCCTATATGCATCAGTATCTTTTCTTTGTTGGCGACTTCCCCGTCCGCGCCTACGGACTTGTGCTGTCGCTTTCCATCATCCTGGCTACCGGCGTTGGCTACTTCCTTGCGAAACAGGAACGTTGCGGCTATGAAAAACACATTGTCGACATGGGGATATACTGTGGCATTGCCGGCTTGGTCGGTGCCCGTCTCTGGGACGTTTTCTTTTTTGACTGGAATTACTACAGCCATCACCTGACCGAACTGTTCAACGTCTGGCAGGGCGGCATGGCCATCCAAGGCGGCGTTACCCTCGGCGTGATTGCCGGCATCCTTTACTGCCGTCATCACAAACTGGACACCCTTCATCTCATGGACGTATTAGCTCCAGCCATCATCCTCGGCCAGGCTTTGGGACGCTGTGCCAATCTCTTGAACGGTGATGCCTTCGGCGCACCGACTGGCAGCTCCTTTGGCATTGTTTATCCTGCCACGACACTGGCTGCCCATACCTATGGCACACAGCCACTCTGGCCCGCCGAGATCTGGGAGGGACAGCTCGACGTCGTCATCTTCGCCATACTGCTCATGTATCGCTGCACCAAACATGCCAAAGGGCAATGCTTCGCCCTCTATGTCATGCTCTACAGTGCCGCTCGCTTTGGCCTTGAATTTCTCCGCGGCGATTACGCCGAAAAGACGCTTGCCTTCATGACCAGTGCACAGACCACCAGCTTCGTTGCCTTTACGCTTGCCTTCCTATGCTTTATCGCTCTGGCCTGGAAAGCACGCAAGCAAACCATTTAACAGACTGGACACAAACATAAAGCAGCACGAGATTCCACTTGCAAAACCAGGGCAGGATTTTCTCTATTTTTTGTAGAACATAACCAATGATTCTTTCATGCAACGTAATATGCGAAGGAGGAAGCTTCATGGTTTTTTCTTCCAATATATTCTTGTTTATATTCCTGCCAATGATACTTCTGCTTTACTACAATCCATTTTGCCAAAGCCGGAAATTCCGCAATGTATTATTGCTCATCGCCAGCCTTCTTTTTTACGGCTGGGGTGAGCCTTTCTTTATCTGGTTGATGCTTATTTCCATCATCGCCGGCTGGCAGGTTGGCCTCCGGATGACAGCAGCAGCTACGCCAAAGAAACGCAAGTTATGGCTTTCTCTTGGCGCCGCCTTTCATTTGAGCATGCTGTTCGTCTTTAAGTATCTTACCTTTGCGGCCACTCAGCTGGGACTTTTGCTGCAAAAAGATTTTTCTGCGATCCAGCTGGCCCTGCCCATTGGAATTTCTTTCTTTACCTTCCAGCTTCTTTCCTATCTTCTCGATATCTATTACGGGAAGGCTCAGGCCCAGCAGAATGTGCTGCATGTCGGCCTCTACATTGCTTTGTTTCCTCAGCTTATTGCCGGCCCGATTGTGCGTTATGCTGACATTGAACGGGAAATCGTAAGCCGCCAGGAAACCCGGCAGGATTTCACCGCCGGCATGATACGCTTCAGTTACGGTTTAGCCAAAAAAGTACTGCTGGCCAATTACCTGGCAGTCATTGCTATGAACAGCCGCTTCATAGCAGGACAGGAGACCCTTTCCGTATCAGCAGCCTGGCTCGGTGCTATCGCTTACACGCTTCAGATTTACTTTGACTTCTCCGGCTACTCGGATATGGCCATCGGACTGGGGCAAATGTTTGGCTTCCATTTCCGGGAAAATTTCAACTATCCCTATATTTCCCGCAGTGTAACGGAATTTTGGCGCCGCTGGCATATCTCTCTGTCCTCCTGGTTCCGGGACTATGTCTATATTCCGCTCGGCGGCAGCCGGTGCAACCGTGGACGTCTGGCCTTAAACCTCTTTATCGTTTGGTCGCTGACAGGCTTCTGGCATGGCGCCAATTGGACCTTTTTAGTTTGGGGACTGATTTATTTCCTGTTGCTGATTCTGGAAAAGTTTACCAGCTTTACTGATCACATTGGTATTTTCGGTCATCTCTACACGTTGCTGGCTGTCATTACTGCCTGGGTGATATTCCAGTTTCCTGATCTTGGACAAAGCCTGTCTTATCTAAGCATGATGTGGGGACAGGCCGGTAATCCGCTCTTTGATGAACGGGCTGTACATTTTCTCAGCAACGGCTGGCTGATCTGGCTTATGGGGCTGGCTTTTTCTCTTCCCCTCTATCCTTGGCTTGCTGCGCACTGGCGCTGTTGGCACTCAGTGGCCGAGCCTTGTCTGGCTACGATTCTCTTTCTGCTTTCCCTTATTGCTACTGTAGCGGGGAATTATAATCCCTTTATCTATTTTAACTTTTGAGGTATAGCTATGAGCATTCGTGACTATATGATGCGTTTTTGCGCTGGGCTTTTAGTGCTGGCTTTTGCCATGATATTTATCCGCTGGTTTACCGTGGTAGTTCTGATTGACCACTGTAAATGGTACAACGCACTGACCAGGCTAGTTCTTTGGGATAATTGGCGTCTGCCCGAACGTATCCATCCTCGGGAAAAAGATATTGACTGGGCTGGTCTCTATCCTTTCCTTGAACCACAGCCGGAGCGCTCCTTACTGACAGAAATACGTCAGCAGGAAAACAAAATACGGGAAGAACAGGCCCGCATTGCCAGCTGGAGCGAAACTTATTTCCCCGGTTACACGAACATCGTAGAAACTGGCCGGCGCTATGACCAGCTCATTGGCTGGAATATCCGTCCGCTGACCATCGGCAGCGTACAGATGCTGGCCGATGGCTGGCTCTTTTTCCCCACCCTGCCCTTTGACATTCAGGAGTACATTAACGAAACAGCTTCCTTAGCTGATTTTTGTAAGCAGCAGGGCGCAAAATTTCTGTTCGTTCCCAATCCGCCTGCCCTAGACACGGCAACAGATAGCACTTTCATCGGCCAGCTGGATTTCAGTCTGCAAAAAAAAGATGCAATGCTGCAGGGATTGCAGACGCGCGGTATCGCCGCCCTTGACCTGTATCCATACATGCACAAGGATTTTCCTGACACACCTTACCATCAGTTATTCTTCCGGACAGACCATCACTGGCTGCCCACCACCGGCCTCTGGGCAGCTACGCATATCGCCCAATGGCTGGAAACTGCAGGAGATATCCCTTTCCCCAAAGACCGGCTGTCTTTGGCCAGCTATCGGCAGGAACATTATCCGGCTTACTTCCTGGGCAGCCAGGGTAAGCGGATGACCACCGTTTTGGCTAAGCCCGACGATTTTATGCTTCTTTATCCCCTTTTCCCCACCTGCCTGCATTACGAAATTCCCGGACTGGGCATTGATACTTATGGGGATTTTTCTATCACCTACGACATGCACGAACTGGAGCATAAAGATTTTTACGGTTCCAATCCCTATGCGGCTTACAACTATGCCGATTGCTCCCTGATTCGTATCGAGAACTTTGCACCTGAAGTGGCAGATGTTAAAATTCTCATGATTAAGGACTCCTTTGCCAACAGTGTGGCTCCCTTTCTGGCTCTCTGCGTAAGGCAGATGGATATCATCGATCCCCGCTGGTTCAAAGGGAGTATCCGCAGATATATCAATGAGACGCATCCTGACTTCGTACTGGTTCTTCACACCATCGAACTGGATTACCCGTTGGAACGTAATTCTCATCAAGACGACTATGATTTCCGTTAGGGCAGGTAAACAGGCGCCCTCTTGACGCCATCCCCTGCAATCAACTATAATGTAATGTATATGTTTTATCGTCATCCTAGCATATTAAAAGGAGCGTAAGAAATAGTGAAAATATTAGCCCGTCATTTAACGGCCGATCTATTCAACTGCAAAAACAATAAACTCACAGATATAGAACTCATCCAGGAAAACCTCAAAGATGCCCTGCAGCAGAGTGGGCACAAGATTGTCAAGCTCGATGTAAAGCAGCTTGATGAGGATCATTACATCCTCATCGCCTTCCTCGAAGATGGTCATCTTTCCCTTCATATCTATACGGATCTGAAGTACGTTGCTCTCGATGTGTTCCTCTGTCATGAAGACGCTGAACCAGATCAGGTCTCTAAAGAAATCCGCAACTTCTTCAAACCGGATAAGACAAAGACCACCGTCCTCAAGCGCGGCAACTTCGGGAATGCCAAGGAAATCAAACCGAAAATAACCACAAAGGTTGCACCGCTGCGCAAGATCCACAATACTGGCGCCAAAGTCATCCGTGCTCTGGCCCGCAGAAATCATCAATAAGAATAAGATCAGCCTTCCTGCGGGAAGGCTTTTTTCATGGGCAAAATAAAATACAATAGAGAAACAAAAAAAGCGAGCCACTTGGCTCGCTTTAACGATGTATACTCAAAACTATACAGAAGAAATGCGATGTGTTTGTTACGAACTTTCTAGGACTGGCTTGCTATGCTTAAAGGAAACTCACTCGCTCCACTTGCGTTTCGCTCGGAGTAAGCGACTCGTAAAAGTTTGCGCGTCACTTCGTTCCTTCAAACTTAACTCGCTGCTTAAGTTAAGCCCTCGACTTATTAGTATTGGTCCGCTGCATGCCTTACGGCACTTCCACTCCCAACCTATCTACCTTGTCTTCTTCAAGGAGTCTTACTAGATTGACTCTATGAGATACTTCATCTCGAGACGGGCTTCACGCTTAGATGCTTTCAGCGTTTATCCCTTCCGGACGCAGCTACCCAGCTATGCTTCTGGCGAAACAACTGGTACACCGGCGGTCCGTCCACTCCGGTCCTCTCGTACTAGGAGCAGCCTCTCTCATGTATCTTACGCCCGCGATGGATATGGACCGAACTGTCTCACGACGTTCTGAACCCAGCTCACGTACCACTTTAATGGG
>FPAX01000017.1 GCA_900116485.1 Selenomonas sp. GACV-9 | reverse complement strand
TCTGTTCCGGCGATAGGTCACGAATTACATCGATGTGTTTGTTACGGGAGAAACGATTCGTACAATCTCAGATTTCCGTTACCAAAGGGGCGAACGGGGTAGTGCTTCTTTCTGTCTGGAGCGACTGTCCTGCGCAGCAGGACTGGGCCGTAAGCGCATAACCTAGAAAGAACTATGTACGTCGCGACCTGGTGACGGGAGCAGGTAACTAGGTCCGTAGTTCTGGTTGTACGGTCCATTCAGCGGAAACAGAAAAAGTACTACCCCGTGAACCCCGAGCTGCGTACTATCGGGATTCCGTTCCGCACGCACTAACAGACAAACTGCAATTTACAAAAAATCCGTTGACGCATTTTCGTCAACGGATTTTTGCCGTGTAGCGGCCAGCCACTTATTTTTTGATGATAAGTGCCATGAATACGAGGTCTTCGGTCTTCGAAGCATTGGCGATGCCGTGCTTCTCGCCATCCGGACAGAAGGTCGTGGCACCGGCGCCGAGTGTTACCTCCGTGCCATTGTCATTGTAGAGGGCCGTACCCTGCAGGATATGATAAGTTTCCGTGTTGCCGTGATGCTCATGGACACCGATGGAGCAGAGTGGCGGGATGATGACTTTGGCATACATATCGCACTTGCCGTCGAGCTCAGCTGGGGTCAGCAGCTTGACGATGGTGATGGTGCCGTTGCCATCGGCTTTGTTGGTTGCCTGGATGGGATTTGGTTCGATAAAGGCCATGATTGAAACTCTCCTTCTTTTCTTTTTCAAGTTTATTTGCTACAATGACATTATACAACTTATTGGTTCTGAAATAAATGCGGGGATTCCGGCAATGGCCAGGGATTTGCGCTTTTTCTTTTGGCATGGATACTGGAGGTGCAGTATGGTTTATCTGTTGAAATTTGGGGCAAGCTGGATCTTGCCGCCAGGAATCTTTATCCTGGCCTTTTGGGCTTTGGCTGTCTATATCTGGAAATGGAAACGAGAACGGCGGCTGGCAGCATTGTTGGCTGGCGTTACGCTGGTGTTTTATCTGTTTTGTACCAGCTTAGTGTCTGAACGGACTATGGGGTGGCTGGAGTCTGCTTATATGCCTCCGGCAGAGCCACAGGGCGATGCGATCGTCATGCTGGGCGGCGGTGCCTTCTCGGAGGTGCCGGATGTCGATGGCAAAGGTGCCCTTTGCTCAAATCCGTCGAGTCGGCTGCTGACGGCAGTGCGCCTGCAGCGCAAGCTCGATGTGCCCATCCTGCTTTCGGGTGGCCAGGTCTATGAGGACTCGGGCCCTGAGGCGGAGATTGCGCGCCGCATCCTGATCTCTCTGGGTGTTCCCGAGGATAAGATCCTCGTAGAGACAAAGAGCATCAATACGACGCAGAATGCGAGATTCTCGGCAGCCATCCTGCGTGAGCATGGCCTTACGCATCCCATCCTAGTAACGTCGGCCTTCCATATGAACCGCTCGGTGCTGGCCTTTGCCAAACAGGATGTGGCGGTGACACCATATCCTGCGGATTACCAGACAAATCTTCGCCATGTGTTCCATTATAACAAGCTGAGCCCGCAGGCAGGTGCATTGCGGGATAATGTGATTGTGCTGCAGGAGGTATTGCGCACCGCGGTGATGAGGTACTTGGAATGACGAAAAATCTTACGGAAGGCAATCCGACAAAGCTCATATTCTTCTTTACCTTGCCACTTATTGCGGGTAATATCTTCCAGCAGCTGTATGCATTCGTCGATACGCTTATTGTCGGGCGATTCTTAGGCGTTGAGGCCCTGGCAGCAGTCGGCTGTACGGGCAGTCTGATGTTTCTGATGCTTGGTTTTGTCATCGGTTTCTCGACGGGCATCACAATCTATACAGGGCAACGGTATGGTGCCAAGGATGCGAAAGGCGTGCGGCAGAGTGCTGCTGCCTGTACGATCCTCTCGCTGGCAGCATCGGTGGTACTGACCGCTTTGGGCGTATCGCTATGCCGGCAGCTCCTTATCTGGATGCAGACGCCAGCAGAGATCATGGAAGGCGCTGTGTCCTTTATCAGCATTGTCTATGGCGGCATCGTGATGTTCGTGTTCCTGCAGATGCAGACGAATATCCTGCGCGCGCTCGGCGATAGCCGAATGCCGACGGTCATCCTGGCCCTGGCACTCATCATCAACATCATCCTTGAGCCTGTGGCTATCCTGGTGCTGCAATGGGGCATTCCCGGTGCAGCTATTGCGACAGTCGTGGCGCAGTTCATCGGCAATGCGGTCTGCTATCTCTACATCCGGCGCCGGGTCCCCATCCTGCACACGCAGCGTGAAGACTGGCATGTATCATGGCATATCCTGCGGGAGCATCTGAAGATCGGTCTGCCGATGGGATTCCAGTCGTCCATCATCGCCATCGGCGCCATCGTCCTGCAGGTGGCTCTCAACAACCTTGGACCGACGGCTGTGGCCGCCTACGCCGCCTCCCAGAAGGTCGATTCGGTGGCCATGATGCCGATGATGTCCTTTGGCCTGGCGATGGCGGCTTATACGGCGCAGAATTACGGGGCCCAGAAATACGCGCGCATTGCCGAAGGCGTGCGCAAGTGCTGCTATATGTCGGTGTCGTTCAGCATTTTGGCTGGTGTGCTGCTCATTGTCTTTGGCCCCGATATCATGTATCTCTTTGTCGGTGACGGGCAGCAGCAGGTCATTGACTACGGGCAGCAGTACCTTATGGTCAACGGTTCGTGCTATTGGATCCTGTCCTTGCTGTTCATCTTCCGCTATACACTGCAGGGATTAGGGCAGAGCGTGGTGCCGACGATTGCCGGTATCATGGAGCTTATCATGCGCACGGCAGCGGCAATCTTCCTCTGTGCCTCCCTGGGTTATCTTGGTGCCTGCTTGGCCAACCCCATGGCCTGGATCGGTTCCTGTGTACCACTGGCTATCGCTTTCTACTGGACAAGCCGGAGTTTCCGTAAAAAATATAATCTCGGATGAACCCCGTTTAGCAGGGATTTTCCGTTTGGTGTCGAAGTAAAAAGTTGGGTTAATGTATTCATAATGCCAGATCAACCGATTCATGAAAGGGATGGATTAATTATGTATCAAGATGAGTACAAACGTTGGGCCGCAGCAGATCTTCTGGACTTTGATCTGAACAAAGAACTGAATGATATCCGCGATGACGAGGAGGCCATCAAGGATCGTTTCGCTGTCGCTTTGGAATTCGGTACGGCTGGCTTGCGCGGCGTATTGGGGGCAGGCACGAACCGCATGAATATCTGGGTTGTCCGTCAGGCGACCCAGGGCGTTGCGGACTGGGTCAAGACCCAGTCCGGCACGCAGACGGTGGCCATCAGCTATGACAGCCGTCTCAAGGGCTGGAACTTTGCCCGTGAGGCTGCCAGCGTCCTGGCTGCCAATGGCATCACGGTACGCCTTTACGATGAGCTCATGCCGGTGCCGGCACTGAGTTTTGCTACGCGTTACTACAAATGCAATGCCGGTATCATGGTAACGGCGTCGCATAATCCGGCCAAGTATAATGGCTACAAGGCTTATGGCCCAGATGGCTGCCAGATGACTGATGATGCCGTAGCCGTGGTCTATGACTCGATCAAGAAGACCGATGTGCTGACAGGTGCCAAATACATCAGCTTTGCCGAAGGCGTTGAGAAAGGGCTTATCAAGTTCGTTGGCGATGACTGCAAGGATGCCTTCTACGAGGCAATCGAGGCTCGTCAGGTTCGCCCGGGGCTTGCCAGGACGGCTGGCCTCAAGCTTGTCTATTCGCCGCTTAATGGCACGGGCCTTGTACCGGTCACCCGTGTGCTCAAGGATATCGGCATCACGGATATCACAATCGTGCCGGAGCAGGAATATCCGAACGGCTACTTCACGACTTGCAGCTATCCGAATCCGGAAATCTTTGAGGCACTGGAAAAAGGCCTTGAGCTGGCCAAGAAGGAGCAGGCTGACCTGATGCTGGCCACGGATCCTGATGCAGACCGTGTCGGAATCGCCATGAAGTGTGCGGATGGTTCCTATGAGCTCGTATCTGGCAATGAGATGGGCGTGCTGCTGCTCGACTACATCTGCCAGGGGCGCAAGGAGAAGGGGACGATGCCGGAAAAACCAGTAGCAGCTATGTCGATTGTTTCGACGCCGCTGGCAGATAAAGTCGCTGAGCATTATGGTGTCGACCTGCGCCATGTCCTCACGGGCTTCAAGTGGATTGGCGATCAGATTGCCGGCCTTGAGGCAAAGGGCGAGGAAGATCGGTTCATCTTCGGTTTTGAGGAGAGTTATGGCTATCTGGCCGGTCCGTATGTCCGCGATAAGGATGCTGTCGTATCGTCGATGCTGATCTGTGAGATGGCGGCCTACTACCGCTCGATCGGTTCATCCATCAAGCAGCGCTTGGAAGAGATCTACCAGCAGTATGGCCGTTACTATAATGCGGTTGACTCTTTCTCGTTCCCGGGCCTTTCGGGTATGGACAAGATGAAGGGCATCATGGCAGAGCTGCGCAAGAATCCGCCGACAGAGTTTGCAGGCCGCAAGGTTGCGGAGCTCATCGACTATGCAGAGCCGGAGAAAACCGGTCTGCCGAAGGCCAATGTCCTGACCTATACGCTCGATGACGGTTCTACTGTCGTTGTCCGTCCGTCGGGCACGGAGCCGAAGATCAAGACGTATTTCACGACGCTGGGCAAGGATCTTGCTGAGGCGAAACAGGTAAAAGAGAAATTGGCAGAGGCTGTTAAGCCACTGCTGGCATAACAACAGGAATAAACAGGGGTGTATTTGATGGATTCAGTCAGCAATGAGGTTCGTTTGGTTCAGGATGTATATGACCTCAGGGAGCTTGAGAAGAAGATCGCTGCCAGCGATTTTGATGCAGAAAGCGATGGAGAAAGTGAAGTTGTCGATGTTGATGTCATGCGGGCGTATGTCGACGGATTGCTCGCATATGTCGATGGCGATAAGCTCAAGCCCTACAAGGTCGTTGCCAATACGGTCAACGGTCCGGCTGGACCGGTCATCAATGCCCTGGAGAAAAAACTGCCGTTTGATATCGTGAAGGTCAACAATGTGTTTGACCGCAGCTTCCCTTATGGCGTGCCGGATTCAGCTGATGCTGCGATGCGCGCCGCTACTGCTGAGGCTGTGCGCCAGCAAGAGGCAGACATGGGCGTTCTTTGGGATCTGGATCTAGGACGTTGCTGTTTGTTTGCTGAAGATGGCAACTGTATCGAAGGGGAATGCAACGAACGTGGTATGTTGATCTGGCTGCTGGTTTTGGAGCTTTTGGCACGCTCGGAAGGCAAGCTGCTTTCGGAATTGTTCCCGCAAAAGCAGTTCACCTGGCCGATGATTGCCCAGATGCTGGCTGCCGCTCGTAACTGAATCGTGTTGATGAGGAATCAGGATGCCCTCGCTGGCCGGAATGCCAGCGAGGGCATCTTTTATATAGGCGGGAAATAACCAGAAGATAAGGTGTTTCGGATTTTGGAATATTGTTTCAAGAGAAGCGAAACCGTGCTGATTCGATATTGACTAAGAGAAACTGGTTCGTTATAATAATCACGTATGGAACAATAAGTGATTTTTAACGACTGCATGCTGTTTGCTGGCCAGGCTTGGCAGCAGGGATGCAGGGCAAAGAGGAGTGTTGACGAGCATGAGTTTGAAACTGAAATCCGGTTTTACTTTTGACTATGAGAACCTGTATGGTGAAGGTAAAGTTACGGAGGCAGATCTCAAGAGCTATGAGGAAGACCTGAAAAAAGCCCATGAGGCTTTGAAGGTTATGCGTGAAACGGGCTTTATCCGTGCCCATCTGTCCAAAGATGGCGAGCCGGAGAAAGTCCTGTTCAGCCAGCTGCCGTATGTTGAGGAGGGACATCTGAATAGCCCGAGCTCGCTGAAACATCTGCAGGAACTCACGGATCATGTCAAAGACAATGTGGACGTTGTCGTTTCGCTCGGTATTGGCGGCTCCTATCTCGGCGACAAGGTTCTCTTTGACGTGCACTGCGGCGAGTTCTGGAATGCCATGTCGAAAGAAGAGCGCAATGGCTTCCCGAAAGTCGTATTCAGTGGCCAGAATATCGATCCGCGCCGCACGGGCGATATCATCCATTATCTGAAGAGCTCGGCTGCTATTACGAAGAGCCATGAGAAACGCAACCTCAAGGTATTGCTGCTCGTTATCTCGAAGTCCGGCGGCACCCTCGATACGATGTCCAACTTCATGGTCATCTATGATGCACTGCAGAAGTTCGAGGGCATCGACGTTGAGGTCGTAGCTGTAACGGATCCGAACATGGAGAAGCAGACGCTGCTGAAGAAACTGGCTATCGAAAAAGGCTGGCCGCAGTATGCTGTACCGGATGGTGTCGGCGGCCGCTTCTCGATTTTCTGCGAGGTCGGCCTGACGTTGGCTGCCTGCATTGGCTTTGATATCCAGGCATTCCTCGACGGAGCCAAGGATATGGACAAGGCCTGCCAGAATGATGATATCTGGCAGAACCCGGCTATGCTCAATGCAGCCCTCAAATTCGCTGCATCGGAAAAACATGGTCGTGACATTGAGGTCATGATGCCCTATGGCGATTACCTCAAATCCGTTTCAGAGTGGTATATCCAGCTGTTGGCTGAGTCGCTCGGTAAACAGTACAATAAGGAAGGCAAGGAAGTATGCTATGGCCGTACGCCGCTGGTAGCTGTCGGCACGACGGACATGCATTCCCAGACGCAGCAGCATCAGGAAGGCAAACTTGACAAGATTGTCCAGTTCATCCGCCTCGAAAACTGGGAGAACGATCTCGAGATCCCGAATGTTTTCCCAGAGGCTCAGAAGCTGGCAGATATTTCCGGCGTTACGATGGGACAGGCTCTTGAGGTTGCCCGTCAGTCCAACGCGGATGCCCTGGCTTCCAACAAACGCTACAATGCTTGCTTTACGCTGCCGAAACTCGATGCTTACCACCTCGGTGAGCTCCTCTACATGTTGGCCATGTCGGTAGCATATGAGGGTGAGCTGGCAGATGTTGATGCTTTTGACCAGCCGGGTGTCGAGTCCTATAAACGCATCATGGGACCGAAACTTGCTGAGTGCAAGGCTAAGAATCAGAAATAATTCCGGCATTGGATTCAGGAAGAACTTCCTCACAGAGGAAGTTCTTCTTTTTCGTTATCGTTCTTGCTTTTTCTTTATCAATAACACTATACAATAAGAACACACTTCGCTATAATGAAACTGAAGTCCATTATGAAAGGACAAAAAGAGGTGTGATTGCTTATGGACGTACAGAAAGATAAGCGGAAACTGGCGGCCTTAGTAGCTGCTGTGCTGCTGATGGGGGCAGGCATCCTGTATGCGGAGGAGCCGGAGGAAGGGACTGCTGATCCGCTGCCCGTTCCTGGACAAGCAGCAGGTGGTGCAAAAAAATCTGTGCGAGGACTGGCATCAGCACAAGCTGACGTCGAAGTGCGCAATCCGTTCAGCGTCTTGCATGAGACAGCTGCTGCGGGGCAGTCTCTGCCAGATCAGAAAGTGGCAGAGAAGGCAGCAGCACCGTCTGGTGCTGCGCCCCAAGACTCACCTGAGCCGATGGCTGCACAGCGGCAGGCAGATCCCGAACCCGAGCTTTGCGGCATCCTGCAGAGTGGCAATCGGTATCTGGCAATGCTGCGTGTACAGGATAAGAGCGCTGCGCTGGCTGTTGGTGAGTCTTGTCAGGGCTGGACGGTCATGACGATTGACGAGTCTGGTGTTTTGGTGCAGAATGGCGGACAGCAAAAAAGGCTGTTACTGCCGCGTTGATGAGCGGGATGAGGAACGATGATGAAACGATGGCAAAGGTGCTGCCTGCTGACAGGGCTTATCTTCGGGGTACTGGCCATGCCGGCAGCAAAGGCTGAACCGATGCAGGTTCAGGTGACTGATGGTGATGTGCGGGCTGTGTTGTTATCGGCGGCACGCATGGGGAAACTCAATCTGGTACTTGATGATGCGGTGACGGGCACCGTGACGCTTACGCTCACGGATGAACCTGAACGAGTGCTGCGGCTGGTGGCAGCGGCTAAGGGCCTGGTTGTGGTACGCGATGGCAGTGAGTTCATTGTGACGACTGCTGCCCGCGCTGCCAGCTTGCGAAGTATGCATGTTTACAAGGTGAAGTATGCGAATCCGCAGGATTTGGCGCAGATTGTAAATTTGTCACTACAGTCAGCAGGAAAAAACGAATCGGCGTTGAATCATAATACTGATAACACCAAGAAAAAAGAACCCAAGGAAAAAACAGCAGATCCGCTGGAATCGTTGGCTTTGGCCAATGAGACGACGGGGGCTGTGGTGTTTTATGGCACGGCAGCAGAGGCACAGGCGGTGGAAATGCTTTTGCACGAGTTGGACGTGCCAGCTGAACAAGTGTCTTTAGAGGCAAAGGTTGTGGCGCTTTCGCGCAATGCCTCGAAAGAGCTTGGCGTGGAGTGGCAGTGGTCAAAGCTGCCGCAGTATCCAGAGTCGCATCGGCGCTGGTATCATGTGGGAAAGGATACCGAGCGCGTGGAGACGGAAGTCCGGCGGCAATGGCAGGACAAGGAACAGGTACCGGGCATCATCCAGTTTGGTCATGGGCCCGAGGGGCAACCCTTTGAGTTTTACTTTGCGGCTAAGCTCAATGCACTGATAACAGATGGCAAGGCAAAGATCCTGGCGCGGCCGAATATCACGACGCTGCAGGGGCATGAGGCGGTCATCAATATCGGCGGTGAAGTCCCTGTGCCTACGCAATCGGTTACTGATGCGACGACAACGACGACGATGACATATCGCCAGGCCGGTATCATCCTGCGCTGTACGCCACGTGTGAATGCGAACCGCCAGATTACGGCGGAGGTTCATACTGAGGTCAGTACACCGTTGTTTGTCAATGACATCAAGGCGTATCGTTTCCAGAAGCGCAGCGCGGATACCAACGTGCGGCTGCAGGATGGCGAGACGATGGTGATTGGCGGGCTCATTGGCAGCGAGGAATCGCGTTCGCTCAGCAAGATACCTGTCTTAGGCGATATCCCGATCCTGGGGCAATTTTTTCGCAATCTAAAGCATAGCCGTACGGAGTCAGAAATCATGATTTTCTTGACGGCTCATATATTAGGAGATTCTGGTGGGATAAGGGATACAGGTCAGCCGGAAAAGTAAAGGAGAACAGTTATGGCAATAAAGATTTTGATTGCAGATGACCATGCACTGCTCAGACAGGGCATCAAGCGCGTGCTGAATTTTGAGGACGATCTGGAGGTCATCGGTGAGGCAGAGGACGGTCAGGAGACATTGGCGCGGACGCTGATGCTCCAGCCGGATGTACTGCTGCTGGACCTCAACATGCCAGGGCTAAGCGGCCTTGAAGTTGCCCGCCAGCTCAAACAAGCAGACTGCCCGACGAAGATCATTGCGCTGACGATTCACGATAGCGATAACTATGTGCTGGAGCTGCTCAAGAACGGTGCCCTCGGCTATCTGCTCAAGGATGTTGAGCCGTCGGTGCTCGTCAAGGCCATCCACGTGGTAAATGATGGCAATGCCTTCGTATATCCGAAGCTGGCTGAGCGTCTGTTTGGCAGCCTGTCGCTGTCTGATGATGTCGAGACGAAGGCCCGCGAGATGCTCGATGAGAGCCGTGGCGAGCGCCTGACGGCCCGTGAGATGGATGTGCTCGAGTGCATCGCCAAGGGCTTTTCAAATCAGGACATCGGCAAGGCACTGGGGCTCAGCGAAAAGACGGTCAAGAACCATCTGACGAGCATCTTCCATAAGCTCAAGGTCAATGATCGCACGCAGGCATTGGTCTATGTTCTCAAGAACAAGATCATTTCGCTGGATTGATAGGAAATACGTGTAAATTAAAGAAGGTATCCGGTTGGGTATCTTCTTTTTTTTTGTGTTGATATGGAGTATAATATAGGAAGTATGTTAAAAATGAATCGAATTCGTATTTGATATTCGTTCAGGAAAGCAGGGATGGCTGATGCTTTATCCGTTGAATTTGGACCTTTCCGCCAAGAGCTGTGTCATCATCGGCGGAGGACGGGTGGCAGAGCGCAAAGCCCAGGGGCTCTTAGCAGCCGGGGCCCGTGTCACTGTCATTGCTCCGGCAGTAACTGCCGGCTTGCAGCAGCTGGCAGAGTCTAAGCTGCTGCGATGGCAGTTACAGGAGTACCGTGCGGGGATGCTGGCAGAGCATAAGCCGCTGCTAGTCTTCTGTACGGCAGATGTACCGGCGGTCAACCAGCAGGCAGCTCAGGAGGCAAGGAAGATCGGGGCGCTGGTCAATGCAGCGGCGCAGCCGGAAATCACGGACTTCCAGGTGCCGTCGCGGGTGCAGCGCGGGCAGCTGCTATTGACAGTGTCGACTGGTGGCGGCAGCCCTGCTTTCTCGAGGCTCCTGCGCGAGCGGCTGGAGCAGGAATATCCAGAGAATTTTGCAAGGTTCCTGGACTGGCTGGCGGAACTGCGCGATGAGATAAAGGACATGCCTGGCGGCAGTGACGCCCATCAACGGCTCTGGCGCCAGGTATTGGACCAACATGTGATAGATTTAGTGAGAGCTGGCGAGCTTAGCCAGGCGGAGGATGAGATAAGACATGGAATTACTGATGCTGGGATTGAACCATAAGACTGCGCCCGTAGATGTGCGCGAGCGGTTTTCCATTCCTAAGCAGGCGGTGCGCAATGGCCTGGCTAACCTCAATGAGTATGAGGGGCTGCTCGAGGCGGTGGTCTTGTCGACCTGCAACCGCAGTGAGATGTATGCGGTAGTTGACGATGTGCGTCAGGACCTGCCGACGCTGAAGCAGTTTCTGTTCGACCTTACGGGCAATGAAGAGAACATCGACGAATACCTGTATCATTTTGCTCATGAAGACTGCATCCGTCATCTGTTCAAGGTAGCATCGAGTCTTGATTCGCTGGTACTTGGCGAGGGGCAGATCCTTTCCCAGGTCAAGGAGGCCTATGCGATGGGCCTTGAGGCCGGGACGACGAGCACGATACTCAATACCCTGTTCCATCGTGCGATTGCGACGGGCAAGCGCGTGCGCACGGAGACGCGCATTCAGTATAATTCGGTATCGATAAGCTATGCCGCTGTCGAGCTGGCTCGGCAGGAGCTTGGCGGACTCGAGGGTTCCAATGCGCTGATCTTTGGCGCCGGCAAGATGGCGGAGCTTACGGCCCAGCATCTCGTCGCCCATGGCGTCAAGAAGATCTATGTGACGAATCGCCATCTTGAGCGGGCTGAGCAGCTCGCTGAGCGTTTTGACGGCGAGGCTATTCCCTTTGAGGAGGCCATGAAGCAGGCTGTCGCTGTCGATGTCATCGTGACGTCGACGGGGGCGCCCCATTATGTCATCAAACCTTGGGAGACGCGTCAGCTCATGACCAAGCGCAAGGGACGCCAACTGTTCTTGATCGATATCGCCGTGCCGCGGGATGTCGATCCAGATGTCGGCGACATCAAGGGCGTCACGCTCTACAACATCGATGCCCTTGAAGAAGTTGTCGATGAGCATATCCAGGAACGCCGCGAAGAGGCAGAGCAGGCTAAGGAGATTGTCGAGGAAGAGGTCCTCTCGATTGAAGATAAGTTCCAGTACCTTTCGTTCCGTCCGCTGATGGCACTGCTCTCGGAGCGCTGTGAGCGCATCAGGCAGAGGGAAATCAAGCGTGCAAGCTCCAAGCTGCCGGATCTCACACCGGAGGAGCAGCGTCAGATTGAGCATATGACGCGCATGATTGTCCGGAAAATCCTGCGCATGCCGATGATGAAGCTCAATGCCTCGGCGGGAACGCCCCAGGAGGAGTTCTACATCGATGCGATGCGCTCGTTATTCAAACTCGATACGATAGGAGAGACAGCTACCCGTGAAGAAAGACACCATCATTATCGGTACGCGGAGCAGTAAGCTCGCGCTTTGGCAGGCGGAATACGTTAAAGGCCGTTTGGAGGAGAAGTATCCGAAGCTTACGGTAGAGCTTAAACTCATGACCACCAAGGGCGATAAGATACTTGACGCACCATTGGCCAAGATTGGCGGCAAGGGCCTGTTCACGAAAGAACTGGAGACAGATATGCTGGCTGGCGGCATTGACCTGGCCGTGCACAGCCTCAAGGATATGCCGACTGAGGTTCCTGCAGGCCTCGTGATTTCGGCCATTACCAAGCGGTTCGATCCCGGCGACGCCGTGGTCAGTCCTAAATATCAGAAATTTGCGGATTTGCCTCTGGGGGCGAAGGTCGGTACTTCGAGCCTGCGCCGCAAGGCCCAGCTCCTGCATGTGCGCCCTGATCTCGATATCTGTGACCTGCGCGGCAACGTCAACACGCGCCTGCAGAAACTTGAAGAAGAGAACTTTGATGCCATCATCCTGGCGGTGGCAGGTCTCAAACGCTTGGGCTTTGGCGAGCGCATCACGGATGTGCTGCCGAAGAGCACCGTACTGCCGGCTGTAGGGCAGGGAGCTCTGGCTATCGAGACTCGCGCTGACGACGAAAAGATGCGCGCGCTTATCGATTTCCTCAATGACAGCGAGACCGTGCAGTGCGCGACGGCTGAGCGGGCATTCCTTAGCCGCGTCGAGGGCGGCTGCCAGGTGCCAGTCGGCGTTTATGCAACTCCGGCAGGCGCGGGCCAGCTGCAGGTGGAGGCTGTGATTGCCTCCCTCGACGGCAGCAGGCTCTATCGTGACAAGATCACGGGCCCCGCCGCTGAGGCCGGGGAACTTGGCCGCAAGTTGGCCGATATACTGCTTGATAAGGGCGGCATCGAGATCATGCATGAACTTGGGCTGCTGCTCAATCGCAAATAAAACAGGAACAAGGGAGAGATAGATACATGGCAGGAATGGTTTATTTGGTGGGGGCTGGCCCCGGAGATTATCGTCTGATCAGTCTCAAGGCTGTGGATTGCCTGAAACAGGCGGAGGTTGTCGTCTATGACCGTCTGGCGGATGACCGCATTCTCCAGTGGGCTCCTGATGATGCGGAGTACATTTACGTCGGCAAGGCATCGAGCAACCACACGATGAAGCAGGAGGATATCAATCAGCTGCTGGTGGACAAGGCGAAGGCGGGCAAATGCGTCGTTCGGCTCAAGGGCGGCGATCCCTTTGTCTTCGGACGTGGCGGCGAGGAAGGACTGCTGCTGCAGGAAAACGGCCTGCCCTTTGAGATCGTGCCGGGCATCACGTCGGCAATCTCGGTACCGGCCTATGCGGGAATTCCCGTCACGCACCGCGCTGTGGCAACCTCGTTTGCTGTCGTAACGGGGCATGAGGATCCCACCAAGGGCAAGAGCAACATGCGCTGGGAGCATCTGGCAACTGGCGTCGATACCCTCGTATTCCTCATGGGCGTGGCTAACCTGCCCCATATCACGGCAAAACTCATCGAAAACGGCCGTCCGTCGGATACGCCGGCTGCTGTGATCCGTTGGGGCACGAAACCCGAGCAGCGCGTGCTGATGACAACGGTGGGCACGGCAGCTGAAGACGTGGCTAAGGCTGGCCTCAAGCCGCCAGCGATCTTCATTGTCGGCGATGTGGTCAACCTGCGGGAGAAACTCCAGTGGTTTGATGAGCCCAAGACCCATCCGCTGTTTGGCAAGACGGTGCTTGTCACGCGGGCGCGCAGCCAGGCGTCGAAACTCACGGCCCGCCTTGAGCAGCTCGGGGCCAAGGTCATCGAGACGCCAGCTATCCGCATCGAGGAGCCGGCTGATAACTATGCTGCCATCGATGCGGCCATTGATAAGCTGAATGACTATCAGTGGCTTATCTTTACCAGTACCAACGGCGTGGAGCATTTTTTTGCCCGCCTGCTGAAAGCCGGCAAGGATACCCGAGCGCTCGGCTATGCCAAGGTGGGGGCTATCGGCAGCGCCACGGCGGAAAAACTCAAGGCCTATGGCATCATCGCAGACGTCGTGCCGCAGGAATTCCGGGCTGAGGGCGTATTAGAGGCACTCAAGGGCAAGGTGCCGCCGCACGCGAAGATCCTGATTCCGCGTGCTCAGGAGGCAAGGGAAATCCTGCCTGAAAAACTTCGTGAGCAGGGTGCTGTGGTCGATGTGGCGCCAGTCTATCAGACTGTAGCTGCTGCCGTCGATGGCGAGGCCCTCAAGGCGCAGCTGGCAAATGGAGATATCGATCTTGTGACCTTCACGAGCTCTTCGACGGTGACAAACCTTATCCAGATCGTGGGCTCGGCAGAGTCACTGGCTGGTGTGAAGACGGCTGCCATCGGCCCGGTCACGGCTGATACGGCCAAGTCTAATGGTATTGAGCCTGATATCGTTGCCAGTGAGTACACGATTGACGGTCTTGTCGAGGCAATCAAAGCAAATATCTGATTCATAGGAGATGGATTCAATGTATACTCAGAAACTCCGTCCGCGCCGCATGCGCATTTCCCCGGCCATGCGTGCCATGGTTCGTGAAACGACCCTTTCGGCCAAGGATTTCGTTTATCCGCTGTTCGTCGTTCCGGGAGAGAATATCAAAGAAGAGATCCCGAGCATGCCGAACTGCTACCATCTGTCGGTGGATAACGCCGTAAAGACGGCCCAAGAATGCTGGCAGCTGGGCATCCCGGCTGTCGAGGTCTTCGGCCTGCCTGAATACAAGGACGAAGATGGCTCCAGCGCCTGGGACATGACGAGCCCGGTGCAACGTGCCATCAAGGCTATCAAAGAGGCTGTGCCGGAAATCATGGTTGTCGGCGATGTCTGCCTGTGCCAGTATACTTCCCATGGTCATTGCGGCCATCTGGAGGATCATTACGTCGACAATGACAAGACCCTCAAACTGCTGCAGAAGGTGGCTGTATCCCAGGCCAAGGCTGGTGCTGATATCGTCGCGCCGTCGGATATGATGGATGGCCGTGTGGCGGCTATCCGCGAGGCTCTTGATGAGGCTGGCTATACCAATGTATCCATCATGAGCTATGCGGTCAAATACGCATCGGGCTATTATGGCCCCTTCCGCGATGCGGCTGACAGTGCGCCGAGCTTTGGTGACCGCCGCCAGTATCAGATGGACCCGGCTAACGCCCATGAGGCGCTGAAGGAAGTCGACCTCGATGTGGCTGAGGGTGCTGACATCATCATGGTAAAACCGGCGCTTGCTTATCTTGACGTCGTGCGTCAGGTCCGCGACCATATCCATCATCCCGTTGCTGTCTACAATGTCAGCGGCGAGTATGCGATGGTCAAGGCAGCTGCTGCCAACGGCTGGATCGATGAGAAGCGCATCGTGCTCGAGACGCTGTTGAGCATGAAACGCGCTGGCGCCGATATCATCATTACCTATCATGCCATTGATGCTGCGAAATGGCTCAAAGAAGAGGAGTAAGCTATGCTGAATCTTGAAAAATCTGCTGCCGCTTTTGCTGAGGCCAAGAATCTGATGCCAGGTGGCGTCAACAGTCCGGTCCGTTCCTATGCCAGTGTTGACTGCAACCCGCCCTTCATTGCCCGGGCTGAGGGCGATAAGATCTACGATATCGATGGCAACGAGTATATCGATTATGTGGGTTCCTGGGGCCCGATGGTAGTCGGCCATGCGCATCCCCAGGTCGTAAAGGCCTTGCAGGAGGCTGCGACGCGCGGTACGAGCTATGGCGCGCCGACCTGCATCGAGTCCGAGCTGGCCAAGCTTGTCATGCAGGTCTATCCGTCGATTGAGGTCATCCGCATGGTCAACTCTGGCACCGAGGCGACCATGAGCGCTTTGCGTCTTGCCCGCGGCTATACGGGCCGGGAAAAGATCATCAAATTCATCGGCTGCTACCATGGCCATAGCGACAGCCTGCTCGTCAATGCCGGCTCGGGCATGGCGACGTTTGGCGTGCCAAGCTCGCCGGGCGTTACGAAGGGAACAGCCCAGGATACGATTTCGGTGCCGTACAATGATGCCGAGGCTATCACGAAGGTCATGGAGGAGATTGGTGATCAGGTTGCAGCTGTCATTGTCGAGCCGGTGGCTGGCAATATGGGCTGCGTACCGCCGAAACAGGGTTATCTGCGCACGCTGCGCAACCTTACGGAAAAATATGGGGCCCTGTTGATCTTTGATGAGGTCATGTGCGGATTCCGCGCATCCCTGGGCGGCGCCCAGGCAGCCTATGGCATCACGCCGGATCTCACCTGCCTTGGCAAGATCATCGGCGGCGGCCTGCCGGTTGCCGCCTATGGCGGACGCCGTGACATCATGCAGAAGGTATCGCCGGCTGGCCCGGTCTACCAGGCAGGCACGCTCTCGGGCAATCCGCTGGCCATGACAGCTGGTCTGGAGACGCTCAAGATCATCACGGCGGAACCGGAGGCAGGCAAGGCTGACTACAGCCGCGAGCTCACGCTAAAGACGAAGAAACTCCTGCTGGGCTGGCAGGAAAAGGCCAAGGCTGCTGGCGTCACGATTCAGGCGCATCAGGCTGGTTCGATGTTCGGCATCTTCTTCAATGACCATGATGTCTTTGATTATGAAGATTCCTGCGCCTCGGATCAGGAGGCGTTCAAGGTCTGGTTCAAGGCCATGCTGGAACAGGGCATTTACCTGGCACCGTCGCAGTTTGAGACCCTCTTCATGAGCGGCGCTCATAGCGACGAGGATATCGACCGTACGATTGCAGCTGCTGAGGCTGCCTTCCAGGCTGTGGCTGACAGCAGGAAATGAATGACAATACGAAAAATCCCTGCAGACGAGAAAAGTCTGCAGGGATTTTTAAGTTTTTCCTGTTTTCATCGATAATATCTGTAGAGACAGCAAATCCATACAGGAGGATCGCTTATGGAGGCAAAGATTGATGGCTTAGGGTTATTGGCTGGACAAAGGCAAAGCAGCCACAAGAAAGTGTCAGGGACGGACGAATTCAAGCAGCTGTTTTCGCAGCTGGTCGCTGAGCGCAAGGGCAGCTTGGAGACGACGCTCGAGGCAATGGAGGAACGGCGGGAGGAAATCAAGCAGCTGAAGGTACAGCGGGAGTTTTCCGAGACTGTGAAACGCATCCTGCCCGATGGCAGCATCCGCATTTCCGTTTATGAGAATGGCCATTTGGAAAGCTGCTACCATCTAAGACCGAAACTTCGTCCCGTTATTGATGAGTCAAAGCCGATACCGAAGGCCGCAGATGGTACAGAACTGATCAGCCAGGCACCAGTCAAGCTCGTGCCGCGCCGGAATATCCTCGAGGAGATGTTTTGACCGTCTTATTTCACGATGTGCTTGCCGCCGTAGTAGCGCGGCTGCCAATAATCGCTGGACAGGCTGTCGATGCGGACACCTTTGCTGGAACTGGCGTGGATGAAGTCTCCGTTGCCAAGGTAGATGCCGCAGTGTGAGGCACCTGGTTCGTAGGTCGTGAAGAAGACGAGGTCACCAGGCACAAGCTGGCGGCTGCTGGTCGTGCGGCGGCCAAGCTTGTACTGTTCATCAGCCGTGCGTGGTATGGCGATGCCGTTCTGGGCAAAGACATACTGCAGGTAGCCGGAGCAGTCGAAGGCCTTGGGAGTCGTGCCGCCGAATTTGTACGGGACGCCGATATAGGACTTGGCAGTTTTGATGATATCTTTTACCTTGCCAGGGGCAAGGATGGGATTGTTATTGGGAGCAAGTGGGATCTTATTCGTGGGGAGTGTTTGTGCCGCTGGTTTGGGCACATCCACTCCCCATTCGCGTTGCTTGGCCTTCTTGAGAGCCCGCCAGGTGGCGTTGTTGACGATACCGGTTACGCGGATCTTCTGGTCGCGCTGGAACTCGGCCACAGCGCGCTCGGTTTCATCGCCGTAGACACCATCGACCGTGCGGATGGTGTAGCCGATAGTCTTGAGTTTTTTTTGCAGCAGCAGTACGTCATGACCGTGGGAACCGGTCTGGAGCGTCGGCGATGCCAAGGCAACGCCGGTAAGGAACATCAGCGATACGCCGGTCATGATGCCAGCGCGAAGCAACCGGTTTTTCTTCATCAGAATCGTCCTTTCTGCCCGCAGCAAAGCGGTTGATGTCAGTCAGGTCTCGCGTACATGGTCGAGTCCCTGTCGCATGAGTTTGACGACATGATCGTCATCAAGGGAGTAGAAGGCCTCTTTGCCCACTTTGCGGAACTTCACGAGACGGGCAGCCCGCAGTACGCGCAGCTGGTGGGAAATCGCCGACTGTCCCATCTGCAGGGATTCAGCAATATCGCAGACGCAGAGTTCCGTTTCGGAGGCCAGCAGGGAGAGCAGCTTGATGCGGGTCTTGTCACCCAGGATCTTGAATATATCTGCAAGTTCCTGACTCGTTGCGTCATCAAGCTTGTGGACGGCGCAGTTCTCTAATTTGTCCGGATGGGTGTGGTGAATCTCGCAGAGGTCATCATTCGCTGTTATTTCTTCCATGGAATCCTCCCTAATGTGTTGAACCTAATCATATTTATTATAGCAGTTTACGGATTGAAGCGGAACGAAAATTTTCGGCCCGGGGTGATGTACTGCAGCAGGTTGACTTCGCTTTCCTCCACCATGGCTGGCACGTTGATGCGTGCATCGGCGTTCTGGGGATGGCGGATGACTTGCAGTTCCCCCATGTAGCGCTGGTAGCTCTTGTTGTCGATGGTGATGGCACCGATGGGGCGCACGAGGGTGTTTTCGGGCTCGATGCTTTCGCCCATCTTCTTGAGCAGTGCGCGGCTTTCCTCGGCCCGGATGGCATCGCGGGCCTCATCGGGACGGGCCGTGAAGGTATGGGTGAGCAGCTCTCGCTGGACGGGATTTTGTGTCAGGAGCTTGGCACGCAGCGTGACCTGGTTGCCAGCCAGGCTGCCAATCGTCTCCAGCTCCGCATCAGCTGGCAGGCTGTCGGCAATGAATACCGAGTCGATGCCAAGCGCAATCAGATGACGGGCGGCCAGCTCAGCGGGCTCGTCGCGGTGCTCCTCCATCGTGGGCAGGCCATCGTGTAAGGGGCCGCGGCGGCGGTGCTGGCTGGGTACAAAGGCGCCGGTACGGATGCCGAGCTTGTGCAGCATCATCGTCTTGCGCACGAGGAATTCCTCGCTGATGCCTGTACCGCAGCGTGGATAGAAATTGTGCAGGGCGTCAATCTGGTGGAAATTGGCATCCAGTTCGACGAGGGCACTCAAAAGCTTGCCCGTAATCGTCGAGGCATTGAGCTGGATGCGGATGCCCTGCTTGTTGCGTGACAGCCGGACGATTTCCTCAAGGCCGAAGCCGTAATCAAGGCGCAAGGTGGTGATGCCGAGCATGCGGAAGGCCTGCGGGCTGAATTCATCGATGCCGAGTAGTTTCATGGTTGCCGGCGATATGTCGGAGATGACCTCCATATCATGGTGGCGGGCGGCTCGCAGCAGCTCTGAGAGCTCGCGTTTCAGTGCCGCGACATTGGTCTCGGGGATATGCAGGGATGTGAAGATGCGGCGGAAACCGCAGGCAGCGGCCTTGTCGATCAGCGCGAGGTTTTCCTCCAGCGTGTTGTCGAGGCCGGGATAGATGGAAATACCGTTCTCCATATTCGTTCCTTCTTTATCGTTTTATAGTCGTGCCAGAAAGGTAATCAAGCCTCATCGGCAGGATCGTCAAAGCCCAGCAGCCAGGCGGCGATGAAGCCGGCTACATAGGCTGTGAGCACGCCGAGCAGGTAGATGAGGACGTGGTTGGTGGTGGCGGCCAGCGGCAGCCCCGAGATGCCCAGGGCGGAGGCGCCGACGGCAAAGGCGGCTTGGACAGCACCGCCAAAGGCGCCGCCGATGCAGGCCGCGAGGAATGGCTTGCCCAGTGGTAGCGTGACACCATAGATCAGCGGCTCGCCGATGCCCATGATGCCAACTGGCAGGGCTGAGGCCACGGTTTTCTTCAAATGGGCGTTCTTGGTCTTGCAGAAGACGGCAAAGCTGGCGCCAACCTGGCCGGCACCAGCCATAGCGAGGATTGGCAGCAGGATGGTCATGCCGTATTGGGACAGGAGCTCCACATGGATGGGGGTGAAGGCCTGATGGATGCCGAGCATGACAAGGGGCAGCCAAAGACCACCGAGCACAAAGCCTGTCAAGGCCCCACCGTGCTGCACGGCAGCTGTCGCAGCCGTACCGATGGTGGTGGCGATGAGGCCGCCGAGGGGCTGCAGGACACAGATGGCAATCGGCCCGGCAATCAGGAAGGTCAGCAATGGTACCAGGAAGAGGCTGAACATATCAGGGATCAGACGCTGCAGTCTCTTTTCAATCAGTGCCCCGAGGGCTGCGACCAGCAGTACTGAGATGACGCCGCCGCGGCCGGGGACGAGCTGGGTATCGCCGAGGGTGATGGCGGCAAGGCCCGGGTGGCTGATAAGGCCGCCGAGGATACCGCCGAGGATTGGCGAGCCGCCAAACTCCTTGGCCGTGTTATAGCCGATGAAGAGATTCATGCTCCAGAATACGACATTGCCAGCAACAGCGCCGAGCTGGAACCAGGCGGCAGTGGTGATTGACGGATCGATCTTGGCGGCGATGCTAAGAAGTCCTGTGGTCAGGCCGCAGGCGATGAAGGCCGGGATAAGCGGCATGAAAATGCTGGCAATGCGCTTGAAGAACAGCTTGACCGGCGTAGCATTCTTGGCGCGGATCTGGGCATGGAGTGCCTTGCCATCGCCAATCTGCGGCTTTTCTGGGGCCGCAGGCTGCACCGCTGTGTCTCCGGCAGCCTTATCGATAATGCTGGTAAAGCAATCGGTAACGCTGGCCGCTGTGCCAGGGCCGAGGATGATCTGCAGTTCGTCGCCGGTGTCATTGACGCCGAGAACACCAGCAATCTTTTGGAGATTGCTTTCCATATTGTCCGGGCGCTGCACGAGGTAGAGCCGCAGGCGGGTCATGCAATGGGTAACGGAACGGATATTTCCAGCAGGGCCAACAATCTCATAAATCTCCTGGGCTATAAGTTCGTGATTCATTGTGCCATCTCCTTTTTCTGCAGGGCAAGGCCAAGTTTTCCCTGAGCCTTGTCAAGAAGTACCTGACCTTCGGCGGGGGTGCAGCCCGTGAGCTGCAGCAGGATGGCAAGTTTTGCACTGCCATTGGCCTGAGCAAGGGCGAGAATCGCCTCTTCACGGCTGCATCCAGCAGCCTCCATGACGATGCGGCGGGCTCGTTCCTCGAGCTTGAGGTTGGAGGTCTTGACGTCGACCATCAGATTGCCATAGACCTTGCCGAGTTTGATCATCGTGCCGGTCGACAGCATATTGAGCACGAGTTTCTGGGCGGTGCCGGCCTTCATGCGCGTGCTGCCAGTGATGGCTTCGGGGCCGGTGACTGGTGTGATGGCGATGTCGGCAATCTCGGCGATTTTCGATACGGTGCTGCAGGATACGGCAATCGTGGCGGCCCCGAGTTCCTTGGCGTATTGCAGGCCGCCGATGACATAGGGGGTGCGCCCTGAGGCGGCAATGCCAACCAGCACATCGCTTTTGGCAAAGCGGATCTCTTCAAGGTCATGCTGCGCTAGTTGCGGATCATCTTCGGCACCTTCCTGGGCCTTGAAGATGGCTGGCAGGCCGCCAGCGATAAGTCCTTGGACAAGGTCGGGGTCGGTACTGTAGGTCGGCGGGCATTCGACAGCATCGAGGATGCCGAGACGGCCGGAGGTGCCGGCACCGATATAGATGAGCCGTCCGCCGTGGCTGAGCCTGCCGGTGATGACATCGATGGCCGCGGCAATCTGCGGCAGGACCTCTGCCACGGCAAGCGGTACTTTCTGGTCTTCCTGGTTGATGAGCGTGACCATGGCCAGGGTATCGAGTTCATCGATATGAGTCGTCTGCGGATTGCGCCGCTCGGTGGTTAGTTGATTTAGCTGAATCATTGTAGCTGCTCCTTTGGCAAGATATGTATTTAGTATAACACAATACGTATGCTGCATACGAAAAAACCTTCCCCGCATGCGAGGAAGGTTCTTGTGATATGGATCAGCCGACGAGTGCCTGGCCGAAGTAAACGATAAGGCCCATGACAATGACAAAGGGCAGATAATATTTGACTGCGAATTTCAGCAGCTGGCCGTCGACACCGGCAACGCCGATGGAGGCAACAGCAATCGCTATGCTCTGCGGCGAAACCATCTTGCCGGCGCAGGCGCCCGTCGCATTGGCAGCGGCAATCCAGGCCTGTGCAGCTGGGCTTGCGCCGATAGCGATAGCTGAGTCTGTCTGCAGCTTGCCGAACAGGACGCAGCTCGACGTAGCCGAACCTGTGATGAAGGTACCAATCGAGCCGATGAAAGCTGCGATGCACGGATAAGCCGTACCCGTTGCGGCAACAGCCGTCTCCGCAATCTCATGGGTCATGCCGGCATAGCCCATGACCTTAGCGGTGGCGATAACCGTGATGATCGTAAGGATCGTGAAACGCAGGTTGATGATGGTGCGTTTGAGGACGCTGAGCATCTCGCCAAAGCCTGCACCCTGGACGCTGCCGCCAATGAAGGCAGCCAGCAGGATCAGCACACCCGGCGTAGCAATCCAGGTGAACGTGTACGGTGCGCCGCCCTCTCCCGAGTAGATGAGAACCGAGGATTTGATGAGGTTCAGCGGATCATGGATTGCCGGGATGAGTTTCGACGTAGCGAGCAGGAAGACGAAGATGAGGATGAACGGCAGCCAGGCCTTTACGCCCTCAGCGCCCGTGACAGGCTCTTCGTCAGCCTGAGCTGGCATTGCATACTCTGGGTCGTCTACCGGGAAGGCTTTGGCGCAGCCAACGATGGCAGCCATAGCGCCGATAGCACCGGCAACAACAGCAAGCTCTGGCCCCATGAAATGAGCGACAATGAGCTCAGGAATAAGGAAACCGAGAGCAGCAGCGATGCACATGATTGTCATGCCCTTCATGGCCTTGAGCTTGCCGCCACCAGCGACGATGGTCATAAGCGTCGGGCAGAGTACTGTCAGCGGTGCGAGCTGCAGGCAGGTGTAGGTAGCGAGCGTCGTCGGATCGTTGCCCGTGACACTGCCGAGCGTGACAAGCGGGATACCGATGGAACCATAGGCAGTCGGTACCGAGTTGGCAATCAGGCAGACCGAGGCAGCCATGATCGGATTGATGCCGATGCCGGCGAGCATGCCAGCCGGGATAGCGATAGCCGTACCGAAACCAGCCATACCCTCAAGGAAACCGCCAAAGCCCCAACCAATCAGCAGGATAAGTACGCGACGGTCACTGCTGACCGAGGTGAGCATCTTCTTGATGACATCCATGCCCTTGGTATGCAGGGACAGGTTGTAGGTAAAGATAGCGGCAATGATGACCAACAGGATTGGCCAGCAAGCCAATGCCACACCCTCAAGGAAAGCCTGGAATGCATGCAGGGCAGTCATATCATAGAGGAACATACCAGCCACTACGGAAATGACAAGTGCCAAGGAGCAGGCCTTGTGACCGGGCATATGAAGGATGCTCAGCGCAACGACCAGCCAAAGGATTGGGGACAGTGCGATTAGAACCAAATGAGTTCATTCCTTTCTTTGTAATAGCGCATTGTGAAAAAATGATGAAAATAAATAAGATACTTCATTATATAAGCAGGTACTAAAAAAAGTCAATGCGAAATAAAAAAGGTTCTATTTTTAGAAAACTATGAATATCATTGCAAGCAAAAAATAAGAAAGAACCCGGATGAAACCGGGTTCAAATAACGGCAGATTCAGCTATCAATAGAGACGTTCGACCTCATAGCCGTTCTTATCGAGTGCATGGATGATGCGCTGTACGTGCTCTTCATTATGGGTTTCGACGGTTACCTCGAGCACGACTTTCTTGAAACTGTCGGTAACCTTGGCCTGATTATGGTTGAGCTCGATGACATTGGCGTTCTCCTCGGTGAGGATGCGCGAGACATTGAGGAGCTGCCCTGGTTTGTCTGGCAGCAATACGGCAAAGCAGAAGACGCGGCTGCGGGCAATCAATGCCTTTTCAATCAGAGCCGAAATCATCGAGATGTCGATGTTGCCGCCGCTGACGATGGCCGCGACTTTCTTGCCTTTGAACGGCAGTTTCGAGAGAGCGGCGAGGGACAGGACACCGGCACCTTCGGCAATCAGCTTGTGTTTCTCGATCAGTGACAGCAGTGCCCCCATGATTTCCATTTCCGAAACCGTGATGATATCGTCGAGGTATTTCTTGCAGAACTCAAAGGTCAGCGTACCAGCTGTCTTGACGGCACAGCCGTCAGCAACGGTGTCAGCACTGGAGAGTGTGACAATCTTGTCCTTGGCCAGGGCTTTTTTCATGCAGGCGGCATTTTCAGGCTCGACACCGATGACTTTGATATCGGGGTTGACGAGTTTCGTGGCCAGGGCTACGCCCGAGGCAAAGCCGCCGCCGCCAATCGGCACGAGGATAGCATCGATATCCTTGCAGGCGTCGATGATCTCGAGGGCAGTTGTTCCCTGGCCGAGCAGTACCTGCAGATCGTTGAACGGATGGATATAGACATAGCCGTGCTGTTTCTGCAGCTCCAGGCTGTAAGCGTAGGCGTCGTCGAAACCATCACCATGCAGGACGACCTCGGCACCGAGGGCCTTGGTCCCTTCCACCTTGAGGATTGGTGTGGTAGCCGGCATACAGATGACAGCTACCACACCAAGTTTCTGAGCTGCAAAGGCGACGCCTTGGGCATGATTGCCGGCTGAGGCCGTGATTACGCCTTTGGCGCGTTCTGCCTCGCTGAGCTGACTGATCTTGTTATAGGCACCGCGCAGTTTGAAGGCGCCGGTGTGCTGCAGGTTTTCTGGTTTCAGGAATACCTGGTTACCGGACTGCTCAGAGAAGAAGTCACTGGGAATCAGCGGTGTTTTCTTGACTACGCCCTCGAGCTGGCGGGCTGCCTGATAGACACCGGCAATGGTGGTGGAAGCGACGATTTCCTGGTTGCTTGGGGCTGCAGCGGCTGATTTTGACATGGATGATGCCTCCTTGAAATATTTATAAACAAATATACTAAAAAATAAGAGTGTATTTACACTAAATGGTGATTAATGTGTAAAAATATCCGTTAAATGTTCTATAAAGTTTATCATCTTTCCATATTTATTGTCAACGAATAAATCATGCGGTTTTTTTGGGATAGTTTAGGAAAATTTAGAGGAATTTTGCGGCAATTGCCGAAATATACAGTATAAGCATTACGGGGGAGGAAGAAAATATGAAGAATCTTACCCGTATCTTGGTTCCTGTTGATTCGTCTGACGGTGCAGATCGGGCCGTGTCATTGGCGGCTGATCTGGCCTTGGTGACAGGAGCTGTCCTAGATGTCCTGCATGTTTCGTATTTCGATGCCGATACTGATGATGAAAACGAATCCTGGCTGCCGGCATCGATTGCTGGTCCGGTAGGGCGTGCAGGGCAGGAGGCGCTGGAGCGGGCGAGGAAACACGTTCCTGCGTCGGTGGCTGCTAACTATCACCGCCGGACAGGCATTCCGGCCGAAGAGATCCTGAGATTTGCCGATGCGAATCAGACGGAGCTTATCGTAATCGGCTGCCGTGGCCTCGGCATGGTGAAAGGGTTCTTGCTGGGCAGTGTCAGTCAGGAAATCGTAGAACGGGCGACTGTCTCTGTGGTAGTAGCCAGATAAGCGCAAGCATTTTATCAAGGGGGTAATATTATGTCGAGAAATATCCTTGTACCAGTAGATGGATCTGAAGGTTCGGACCGCGCCGTAGCCCAGGCAATTGCACTGGCAGAGGCCTGCGAGGCCAAGCTGAACTTCCTGTATGTAGCCAATATCAACCAGTTGGCCATCAATGCCTGCCTGTCGGATGCAATCCTTGAGGCAGTCACGAAGGCTGGCAACGTCATCCTCGATCGGGCGATGGAGATGGTTCCGTCGGGCATCGAGAAGGAGGCGTTCTCGGAAACCGGCTCGCCTGCAGTCGTCATTCTCGACTTTGCTACAACCAATGATATGGATATGATTGTCATGGGCAGCCGTGGCCTTGGCGTTGTCAAGGGGGTACTGCTCGGAAGTGTCAGCCAGTACATTGTTGAGCAGTCCAAGTGTCCGGTGTTGGTCGTAAAATAAGCAATAATCAGGTACACAAAAGCGGTGCAACGAAATGCCAAAGCGTTTCGTTGCACCGCTTTTAAGTGTCCGTATATAAAAGTTTGATCTTACCGGTCTTGCGCCAGTGATCCATATCGATGATGCGTTGGTTAGAAGAGCCGCGGAAAGCCAGCGTAAGGTCACGCAAGTCCTCGCGATAGCGACCATCGATGAGCACATCGATTTCGGCCAGCAGGGCGTCAATTGCGGGATTGCGCCGCTGCAGCAGCTCCTCAAGGGTAAAGCCCGTGTAGCTCCAGACGGTAAGCCCGCGGGCATGGATATCGCGGGCCAGTCGCGCAAGCGGTGCGGGCTGCATGAAGGGCTCGCCGCCGCTGAAGGTGATGCCTGAGAGCAGTGGGTTGGCCGCCACTTCGGCCAGGATAGCCTCGGTGGTCGTTTCGCGTCCGCCACGGAAATCGTGGGTGGCGGGGTTGTGACAGCCGGGGCAGTGATGCGGGCAGCCCTGGGTGAATACAGTCAGCCGCATGCCCTCGCCGTCGACCATCGAGTCATCGATAATACCGGCAATCTGCAGTTTCATCGTCAATGCATGCCGTGTTTGACGCGGTCATGTTCCTCTGCCTGCTTGGCGTCGTTCCAACGATCGATCGTGCCGACGAGATAACCGGTAATGCGGCGGATGCGCTCGAATTTCTGCGGCTGCAGGACATAGTCGATATTTACCGTATCATCTTCAGCAGCCGAGATACGCAGCGTATCGACTTTTTCCTTGGTCTCGTTTTCGACATAGTCGATATAATTGACGATTTCCTGCTCGGAAACATCGGAAAGTCCTTCAATCGTTACATCAATACCATTTACTACCATGATAATCCCCCGTTCTTTTATGTGTGAAAGTGCGTATTCGCGCCAATCCTGTCGATGCAAGGCTTTTCTTGAATCTGAACAAATTATACAATATGTATGGGGTGATAGTCAATAGATACACTATATATTGTTATCCACAGATTATTTTCCCGCTTGTGGATTACGAGTGGATAACCGTGCGGATCGGGTACGGAATCTCGATTCCTTCCTCGCGATAGCGTTTGGTCAACGCCTTGATGAATTCATGTTTGAGGATGAATTGATGGTCGAAACGGCTCGAATGCATGAGTACATTGAAATTGATGCTCGAGTCACCGAAGGTGTGGAAACGGACGACAGGTTTGACGGTTACTGCTTTGTCGACTTCCTGCAAGATCTGTTCTGCGACTTCAATGGTCACGCGTTCGACTTTTTCCAGATCGCTGTTATAGGCAACGCCGATAGGAATCTTGATGACGATATCGCGGTACGGCATGCTGAAATTGGTGATGATGGAGGAGGCAATCTTTTGGTTCGGGATGACGACCATGTTGGAGTTGCCGGCGGGGACGATGGTCGTAAAGCGCCAGGTGATATCGGTGACGCGGCCTTCTTCACCGGTGCTCAACTGTATGTAGTCGCCGATGCGCAGCTGCTTGGAAAGGATGAGGTGCAGGCCGGAGAAGATGTTGGCCAGTGTTTCCTGCAACGAGAGGGCGACGGCCATACCACCAACACCGAGGGCAGTGAGGATCGGGGCAATCGAGATGCCATAATATTGAAGGATAACGAGACCGCCCATTGCGTAGATGATGCAGTTGACGATGGCATTCAAGAGCGTTGTCTTCGGCAGCTTCTGCTGGGAGCGCTCGATCTGCATATCGATGATGCCGCTTATCGCCCGGGCGATGACACGGGTAATCGAAAGGATGATGACGGTAAAGAGGATGTACGAGAAGATGCGTACTAGGGGTTCGATGATATTGATGGTGTTGACGATCCAATAGAGCCCGACAACAAGGCAGAGTGAGATCGGCACACCCTGCAGGGCGTTGATGAAGATATACTGCCAGGTGGCCTCATCAGTGTCGAGATGATGAGCCACGCGCTGCTTGATGATGCGGTTGATAGTGATGCCTGCTGTAAGTGAGGCAGCCAGGATGCAGCCGGGGATAATCAGCATCTCCAAGAGATGCGCCCAGTTGATTGCGGTCATCCATTCTGAATTCGGCAAAAAAATTACCTCCTTAATTGTTATCTTGGTGATAGTGTTACTTGAACTTGAAAATATCTCTAATTATACTATACCTATGTGAAAAGAAAAGCTGAATTTCATTGATGCAGGAAATGGAGTGATAGTATGGCAGAAATCTTGCAGTCTGGAGAGCGTTTGCAGCTGCGCCGGGCAGACCTTAGTGACTTAGATTATATCATGAAACTGGAATACGAGCCGGAAAACCTCAAGTTCATCGTGCCCTTTGACCGTGAATTCCATACGCGGATCATTACGGACAGCAAGGCGGCGATGGATGTCATCGTCGAGGAGAAAGCCACAGGTGAGGCTGTTGGCTACCTGATGATCAACGGACTGACGACACCTGCTAAGGAAATCGAGTGGACGCATGTCATCATCGGCAAGAAGGGGCAGGGCTATGGTCATGAGGCGATGAGATTGCTGAAGGCCTGGGCCTTTGACACGCTGGGCTTTCATCGTGCCTGGCTCGACTGCAAGGACTACAATGCGCGGGCCTTGCATCTCTATGAATCCGAGGGCATGCTGCGCGAAGGGCTGATTCGCGAGACCATCTTGACCAATGGCATCTATGAGAATCTCGTGATACTGGGTATCCTCGACCGGGAATACCAGGCCCGCAAGGAGCAGGGGCTGGAGCTTGGCTGCTGATTCGTGGTAAAAATATGAAAATAGGACACATTACTTGAAAAACACGACAGAATGCGTGGTACTTCAAGACATGTGTCCTTTTATTATGCGAGGGAAAGCGATACAATAATAGCAACAAAGGGAAACATGATGATGGACCCCGTCAATCATCGTAAACATAGTGACCTATGTAATTGGGAGGAATAATTCATGAAAGCAACGGAAATCTTAGCCTGTGTCGATCATACGTATCTGAAACAGACGGCAACCTGGGCCGATATCGAGAAGATCTGCGATGAGGCAGTGGCATATCATACAGCTACGGTCATGGTGCCGTCCTGCTTTATCCCGCGCATCCAGGAAAAGTATGGAGAGACCTTAAAGATTGCCACGGTCGTCGGTTTCCCGAACGGCAACTGCAATACGGCTGCTAAGATTGCGGAGACGGCGCAGGCCCTGGCCGATGGTGCTGTGGAAATCGATATGGTCATCAACATCGGCATGCTCAAGGCTGGTGAGATGGACTATGTCACCGACGAGATCCGTGCCCTCAAGCGTCTCTGCGGTGAGCGTGTGCTTAAGGTAATCGTTGAGACTTGTTTCCTGACCGAGGAAGAAAAGATTGCTGCCTGCGAGTGTGTGACGAAGGCCGGGGCCGACATCATCAAGACGTCGACGGGTTTTGGTTCGGCTGGTGCCAAGCTGGAGGACATCGAGCTCTTCAAGAAACACATTGGCGCAGGTGTTGAGATGAAGGCTGCTGGCGGCATCCACACCCGCGAAGAGATGGAAGCATTCCTCAAGGCTGGCTGCACGCGGCTTGGTGCCAGCGCAGCCGTAAAGGTCCTCAAAGACGAAATCGATAAATGATGGCAGAGGCCAGGAAGGGAAGGTCAAAAATGAGTAAGTTCAAACGCGCGTTCATTATCGTGCTCGATAGCTATGGCATCGGCCGTGAGCCGGATGCTCCGGAGTTCGGCGATGATGTCTGCAATACGCTCAAATCCATCGCCGCATCGCCGAAATACGATACGCCGAATATGAAGAAACTCGGCTTGTTCAACATCGATGGTGTTGATTGCGGCACGCCTGAGGCAGAGCCGATTGGCGCTTTTGCCCGTCTGCGTGAGCTCTCGCGCGGCAAGGATACGACGACTGGCCATTGGGAAATCGCTGGCATCATATCGGAGCGGCCGATGCCGACGTATCCTGATGGATTCCCGGCGGATCTCATAGCAAAGCTCGAGCAGGCCTTCGGCAAGAAGATCCTCTGCAACAAGCCGTATTCCGGCACGCAGGTCATCCATGACTACGGTCAGGAGCAGGAGAAGACGGGGGGACTCATCGTCTACACGTCGGCGGACAGCGTGTTCCAGATTGCTGCCAACGAGGCCGATGTTCCGGTGGAGGAGCTTTACGGCTACTGCAAGACGGCCCGTGAGATCCTGCAGGGGGAGCATGGTGTCGGCCGTGTCATTGCCCGTCCGTATGTTGGCAAATTCCCGGATTATACGCGCACCTCGCGCCGTCATGATTTCTCCCTTGACCCGACGGGGGATACGATGATGGATGCCCTGCAGCGCAAGGGACTGGCTACCATTGGTGTCGGCAAGATCTCGGATATCTTTGCCGGCCGCAGCATCAGCCGCAGCTTGGGCATCAACAAGGACAATGTCGATGGCATGGAAAAGACACTGAAACTCATGGATGAGGATTTCACGGGGCTTTGCTTCGTAAACCTCGTCGACTTCGACATGCAGTATGGCCATCGCCGCGATATCGATGGCTATGCTGAGGCTGCTACGGTCTTTGACCGTCAGCTCGGTGAGTTCATGGCCAAGATGCGTGATGATGACGTGCTGATGATCACGGCTGACCATGGCTGCGATCCAGGGGCACCGGGCACTGACCATACGCGTGAGTACGTGCCATTGCTCGTCTATGGCAAACAGATCAAGGCGGGACTGAACCTCGGTACCTATCCGACCTTTGCGATGATTGGCGCAACGATTGCGGATATGTTTGATTGCGAGCTCAAGACCAAGGGCGAAAGCCTGCTGCCGCGTCTGGTACAAGACTGATAATAAGGGGGAGCAGCTGCTCCCCTGTAACATAAAGGAGATATGCAGCTATGAGAATGTATGATCTTATCACGAAGAAAAAACATGGCGAGGTCCTGACGGATGAGGAAATCCAGTTCATGATCACTGGCTATGTCAATGGCGAGATTCCTGACTATCAGATGTCGGCGATGACGATGGCTATCTGGTTCAACGGCATGAACGACCATGAAATCACGGAACTCACGAAGGTCATGGCGCAGTCTGGCGATATGATCGACCTTTCGGCCATTGCAGGCAAGAAGGTTGACAAGCATTCGACGGGCGGTGTCGGCGATAAGACGACGCTGATCGTAGCACCTATCGTAGCTGCCTGCGGCGGCAAGGTCGCCAAGATGTCCGGCCGTGGCCTCGGCCATACGGGCGGCACGGTGGACAAGCTCGAGGCAATCCCAGGCTATCGCACGGTGCTGAACCGCAAGGAATTCTTCGATACGGTCAACAAATGCGGCATGAGTCTCATCGGCCAGTCGGGCAATCTGGCACCGGCTGACAAGAAACTCTATGCGTTGCGCGATGTCACGGCAACTGTTGACAGCATTCCGCTCATTGCCTCATCTATCATGAGCAAGAAACTCGCGGCTGGCAGCGACTGCATCCTGCTGGATGTCAAGACGGGCAGCGGTGCCTTCATGAAGACGCTGGATGATTCGATCAAGCTGGCACAGACGATGGTTGCCATCGGTGAGGGCGCTGGCCGCCGCACGGTAGCACTGATTACCGATATGGATACGCCGCTGGGCTTTGGCATTGGCAACAGCCTTGAGGTCATGGAGTCGATGGATGTCCTCAAGGGACATGGTCCGGCAGACCTCACCGAGGTTTCGCTGCAGCTGGCTGAGAACATGCTCTATCTCGTTGGCAAGGGAACGATTGAAGAGTGCCGGGCAATGGCTGAGAAGGCTATTGCTGATGGCAGTGCCTTTGAGACTTTCTGCACGATGGTTCGCGAGCAGGGCGGCGATGACTCTGTACTGCGCGACTACGAGAAGTTTGCGCAGGCTCCGTATAAGCAGGAAATCCTGGCCGAGCGCGATGGTTTCATCACCAAGATGAATGCGGAGCAGATTGGTGAGACGTCGGTCATCCTCGGTGCTGGCCGTGAGACCAAGGACAGCGATATTGACTTCTCGGCTGGCCTTGTGCTGCACAAGAAATATGGCGATGCGGTCAAGAAGGGTGACAGTCTTGTTACGCTCTACACGTCTAAGGAAGAGTCCCTCAAGGGGGCAGAGCGCCTATATCGTGAGGCTGTTGTCATTGGCGATACGCAGCCGGAGAAAGAGCCGCTGGTCTATGCACGTGTCGAGAAAGACAAAGTCGAGAAATATTGATTTACTAGTGGATAGGGGAATGCCTCCTCGGGAGGCATTTTTCTATCGAAGAAATTGTCAATAAATTTTGTATTGAGGGAGTGTTTTTGCGTGGAAGATAAAGAACTGATTGAGGTCGCGAGAAAGTATCGTGAATTCTCCTACAGCCCGTATTCCAAGTTCAAGGTCGGTGCGGCAGTATTGACGAAAAAGGGCAATGTCTACGGTGGCTGCAATATCGAGAATTCCAGCTATCCAGTGACTAACTGTGCGGAACGCACGGCTATCTTCAAGGCGGTTTCAGAGGGAGAGCGTGAAATCGAGGCCATTGCCCTCATCGCTGACACCGAGGGGCCATGCTCGCCCTGTGGCGCTTGCCGCCAGGTTATGGGTGAGTTCCATATCAACCGCATCATCATGGCAAATCTCAAGGGGGATGTAAAGGTAGCTACACTGGAGGAAGTCCTGCCGTTTGCGTTCTCAGAAAAAGATCTCTGATTCGTAGATACAATTTGACAATACCAGACGCGTGTGCGAAAATAGGACTCGTGTCCTTATTTCTCATAATGCTAAAAGGGGAGAAAGAAAAAGATGTATTTCATTATCAATCTTCTTGGCGTCGTGGTCTTTCTGGCCATTGGCGTTCTTTTATCCAAGAAACGTAAAGAGATTCAGTGGCGCTGTGTTGGTGCGCTGTTGCTTTTGAACGTATTCATCGCCTGGTTCCTGACGACGTTCCCAATCGGCCGTGATATCGTATCGGGGGCGGCTGCAGGTTTCGTCTGGCTCGTCAGTGTCGCTTATGACGGTATTGCCTTCGCATTCCCGGATTGGGTACATGTTGAGCAGATGAACTTCTTCACTTCGGCACTGCTGCCAATCCTGCTGGTTGTACCATTGTTCGATATCCTGACGTATATCGGCATCCTGCCGTTTGTTATCCGCTGGATTGGCAAGGCGCTTGCCTTTGTCACGCGCACGCCGAAGTTTGAGTCCTTCTTTGCCATCGAGATGATGTTCCTTGGCAACACGGAGGCATTGGCCGTTTCCACGCTGCAGCTCAACCGCATGAAGGCTGACCGTAACCTGACGCTGGCCATGATGTCCATGAGCTGCGTAACGGCTGCTCTGATTGGTGTCTATACGAAGATGATGCCGGCAGAGTTCATCCTGACGGCTGTGCCGCTCAACTGCATCAACGCGTTGATTGTCTCGAATCTGCTGCATCCGGTCAAGGTCTCGGAGCAGGAAGATGTCATTGCTACGCTGAATGATAATGGCGCTGAGCGTCAGCCGTTCTTCTCCTTCCTTGGCAACTCCATCCTTGGGGCTGGCCGTCTGGTACTCATCATCTGCGCAAACGTCATCGCTTTCGTGGCGCTGGCTGCACTTATCGATAAGCTCCTCGTGCTGATTCATCCATCGGTTACCCTCGAGAACATTCTTGGCTGCATCATGTTCCCGTTTGCCTGGCTGCTCGGTTTGGATGCTGGTGAGGCATTCCAGCTGGCACAGTACATGGGCACGAAACTCATCACGAACGAGTTCGTCGTCATGCTCAATGTCAAGGATATCATGTCTGGCTTCAGCATGCACATGCAGGGTGTCCTGACTGTATTCATCACGTCCTTTGCCAACTTCTCGACGGTCGGTATGATCATCGGCTGTTTCAAGGGCATTGTCGATGAGGACAAGAACGACCTGATTTCCCGCAATGTCGGCTACATGCTGCTTTCGGGTATCCTGGTTTCGCTGCTGTCGGCAGGCATCGCTGGTCTTTTCATCTGGTAATCGTATCAACAAGAGAACCTGATTTTTATCAGGTTCTTTTTTATTGGTCGGGAAGGAGTTTATGTATGGCCTGCCGAATTAATACAGAGTATCGATGTAATGGAATGTCTAGTGGATTTGGGATGGACATATACAGCTTAGGGGGCGTTAATTTTGGATAGAAAACTTAAAGTGTTGATTACGGATGATTCCAAGATGCTGCGCAAGAAACTGCGGGCAGAGCTTGAGGCTTTGAACTGTGAGGTCCTCGAGGCTGAGAACGGCAAAGAAGCAGTCATGCTGAATCTGCAGGAATCCATCGACTGCATCTTCTTGGATATCGTGATGCCAGAAGTTGGAGGCATTGAGGCATTGCAGGTCATTAAGGAAGTGAATCCTGACCTGCCGGTTGTCATGCTGTCCTCGGCAGGTACACCGCAGAAACTCATGATAACCCTCAAGATGGGAGCGATGGACTTCATCCAGAAACCATACTCCAGCGACCAGATCAAGAAGACCATCGAGACGGTCCGAAAGAAGGTCGCTGCGAATGGCAATTAACTACAACATTGCACAGTGCCTGCTCAATGAGGAGAAACATAGTCCTGATGAGATCCAGGTACTGCTCAAACAAGGCGAAGAAAATGAAGGGGCCATGGTACGGCTGCTGCCAAAAGTGGAGACCATTGATACGCGGCCGGTGCGTACGGCAGTGTTGCGGGCAGCAGGCGATGGCTATGAAGACAAGCAGCTGTCGCTATATATCACTTACGTAGAGATTTTTATCGAGAAACTGCGTGAGCTTGTGCGTACGGAGGCTGTTATCGCGCAGGACCCCTGTGTGGAGCTGGAAACAGCACCTGCCTATGCGGTATCGGTCCGCATCGATGGGGATTACGAATTCGTCGGTGGCGTTGTGGCAAGTGAACCGGTCTTTATTGAGCTGGCACGCCGCTACAGTGGTGACGATACCCTGCAGGAAGTCGACGATATGGCGATTGATGCTTGTGCAGAGTTCCTCAATGTGGTGCAAGGCCTGTTTTCTGTGACGATGGCCAGGCAGAATCTTGAGGGAGAGCTGCAGCTGCCGCGATGGAGACAGGATATCGAGCCACATGGGAATTGTCAGCTGTGTCTGCGTGTCTATACTTCCTTTGGTGCTTTTCAGATTGTACTGGCTGTTGATGAGTTTTTTTGATATAATGAGGGGCAGAGTAACTGCTCCTTTTCTTTTGTAAAAGTTTTTTGCATTATTTTAGAAAAAAGTATTGACAGATGTTACTTGAGCCGCTATAATAAATTCTGTTGTTAAGCGACAAGCTTGATGACGAAAAATGAATAGCTTACATTGTAGAGCATTGTGGAGAGTTGTCCGAGTGGTTGAAGGAGCACGCCTGGAAAGCGTGTATACGGTGAACGCTGTATCGAGAGTTCGAATCTCTCACTCTCCGCCATTTTTTTATTCATTTTTACAATAATGATTCTTTTTCAGGTCGGGCCATAGTGTCTGGGTCTTGCGCAATGGAGTCCTGCGAACCTCGTCAGGTCCGGAAGGAAGCAGCGATAAGCGGATCGCTTCATGTGCCGCAAGGTCGCCTGGGGACTGTGGTCCGACGTGGAAAAGAATAAGGATAGCGGTTGGCTATCCTTTTTTTGTGTACGGAGAGTTAGGGGGAACAGGTTATGGCATATATTGCCTTGTACCGCAAATGGCGTCCGGGCAGTTTCAAGGATCTGGTGGGACAGGAACATATCAGCCGGACATTGTCCAATGCGATCACATCAGGGCGCATCGGTCATGCCTATCTGTTTTCGGGGCCGCGTGGTACTGGTAAGACCAGTACCGCCAAGATCCTTGCCAAGGCACTGAACTGTGAGCATGGACCGACGCCTGATCCATGTGGCGAGTGCGAGCAGTGCCGCAAGATAAACGATGGCTCGTCGATGGATGTCTTTGAGATCGATGCGGCATCGAACCGTGGTATCGATGAGATCCGCGATTTGCGTGAGACCGTGAAATTTGCGCCAGTTGATGGCCGGTATAAAGTCTACATCATCGACGAGGTGCATATGCTGACCTCGGAGGCCTTCAATGCTCTGCTCAAGACACTCGAAGAGCCGCCGGCCCATGTTGTCTTTATCCTAGCGACCACAGAGGCTCATAAGGTGCCGGCGACGATCCAGTCCCGCTGCCAGCGCTATGATTTCAAGCGCATCACGGTGGAGGAAATCCGCGAGCGGCTTAGCTATGTGGCGCAGGAAATGCAGCTTGATGCCGAAGATGAGGCCTTGACGATGATTGCTGTGCAGGCCGATGGAGGTCTGCGTGATGCGCTCTCAATTCTCGATCAGTGCTCGGCACTGGCTGAGGGGAAGATTACATCTGAGCGCGTGCGGCAGATCCTGGGTCTCGTCGGGCATGACTGGATCTATCGCATGACGACAGCACTAGCTGAGCATAAGGCGCAGGAAGTCCTTCAAATCATTGCTGAACTATTGCGTGATGGCAAGGATCTCAAGCAGATCGTGGCGGAGCTGTCGTTGCATTTGCGCAGCCTGATGATCTATCAGGCTGCTGGCACAGTCGCGAATATGGACCTGTATGCTGAGCAGGATGAGGTGCTGAGGGAGCAGGCACAGCTGTTTACGGCTGAGCAGATCATGCAGATGATCAAAAGGCTGCATGAAGCGATGAATGAGATGAAGTGGTCGCCGCAGCCGCGGATTACGGTCGAGGTGGCATTGCTGGCGCTGTGCCGGCCGGCGGCTGCTGCAGTAACCGGTGTGGCAGCTGCATCAGCTGCTCCTGCAGAGGATTCCCGCATTGCCCAGCTGGAGGCAAAACTTGCACAGGTAACAGCGGCGCTGGCTGCAAGACCAGCTGCCCCAGCTGCTGTGGCAACAGCAGCTAAACGGCCGGCACTTGCGCGTCCACAGGTGGCAGTACCGGCAGCGCCGCCTGAGCCGGTAGAGGTCACAGCCGCCGATGCTGAGGTCTGGGATGCCTTGCTGCGCAAGCTGCGGGAGACCAATAAGATGCCAATCCTGGCCTGTGTGCAGCAGGGAACTTTTGCAGGCATGACGGAGAAACAATTCTTCATCCAGTTCAAGGGCAGCCTTATGGCATCCTTGACGATGCGCAATTATCGGCAGCAGCTCGAAGCCTTGCTGCAGGAGATTACAGGGCGTGAGCTGCATCTGTCGTGCAGTGGGGAAGATACGCCGATGGCACCGCCGCCGCGGCCGAAGCCGAAACCGCGGGCGGAAGCCATTCCGCTGCCGGAGGAACCGCCGGCCATTCCGGTCGATCTCAACGATATACCGCCGGAGGAACGAGCGCCGCTGGAGACGGCTTTCAACTATTTTGGTGACCATGTAGTAGAAATCGAGGATGACAAATGACTGGTTTAGTGAAGCAACTGCAGGAGAAGACAGGGTTTTCTGAGTCTGAGGCAATGATCGCGGATTATCTGCTGACGCATTTTCGCATGCTGCCGGGGATGTCCACACGTCAGCTCGCCAAGGAGACATTTACGAGTTCGGCAGCTATTGTCCGCTTCAGTCAAAAACTCGGGTTTGGCGGCTATACGGAGTTTCGCGTCAAATTCCTGGCAGAGATGATGCGTTATATCGAGCGGCCGCATGGTGATGAACTCATCATGACGGATCGCGACTCGGTACATTCGCTGCTCGACAAGGTTACGAGCATCGAGCTTGATGCCATCAAGGATACGCGTACGATGCTCGATCCTGCCGACTTCGTGCGGGCACTGACGCTGCTCAATAAGACAGACCATGTGGATTTCTATGCGACGGATAACAATATCAACATCGCGAATATGGCCGCTGCAGGTTTCATCATGGCCAATAAGTGCTCAACGGTACATCCTGCTATGACGATGCAGTATCTGCAGGCGACGGGGGCACCGAAGGATCATGTGGCGTTCCTTATCAGCAGGACTGGCGAGAACCGCATGTTGCTCGATATCGCGCATCTGCTGAAGATGCGTGGTAATCCAATCCTCCTGCTGACGGCAGCACCGCAATCTTCCCTGGCGTCGATGGCTGATGTAGTCTTTCCTGTGGCGACGGCCAAAGCGATGGAGGAATTGGGGCCACGCCTGTTCCTGCTGACGGCGAAATACGTGACTGATATCCTGTTTGCGGTGCTGATGACGCGCGTTGACTATAAGAATGCGCAGCAGAAAGACCAGTGGCTCAATAAGCATTTCTATTTTTAATGTTTATTCTAAGACTTCCCTGCAGGGGAGTCTTTTTTTTATGCAATAACGACGTAATATTATGAATAAAAGCAATATATGTAACAGTGCTACATGACTGGGAATTATCTGTCAAGGGGATTTGAATCAGTGTTTCTTATTGGTTTGGCGTTATTGTGCGTAAAAAGCAGGACATGCTATATTAGACTTACCTTAAGGGGAAGGAGCTGGGCGCACAGCTCCATGGTTACAGATTATTGGAAAAGAGGAAAAAGAACATGAGTAAACAAGAACTATTCGATAAGTTTATCGAATTCATGGGAGAGTTCGCTCAGATTCGTGCTGTAGCAGCTCTACGTGATGGCTTCATCATGACGACGCCATTCACGATTTGCGGTTCGGTATTCCTGCTGCTCGCAAATATGCCAATCCCAGGTTATGCAGAATTCATGGCTTCGCTGTTCGGCAATGACTGGACGGCACCGCTCAATGCTGTTGCTGGCGGCACGTTTAGCGTATTAGCACTTATCGTAGTTTTGTCTATCACTTATAAATATGTGGAAAATGAAGGCTGTGATGCCATCATGGCGTCAATCCTGGCATTGTCCACATTCCTTATCCTGCTGCCACCGGCAATCATCACCAAAGGTGGGGAGACTGTTGGTGATATCATCCCGAAGGCATGGGCAGGCAGTAATGGTGTCATTACGGCAATCATCATTGCTTTCTTCGTCTCGTATGTATTCTGCTACTGCGAAAAGAACCACATCGGCATCAAGATGCCGGATTCCGTACCTTCTGGTGTTGCCAAGGCTTTCACGGCACTGGTACCGGGCATGATCTTCTTCACGACGGCATCGATTCTCTATGGTCTTTGCCATTATATCGGTGCTACGACGCTGCCGGAACTCATCTTCAAGGTTATCCAGACGCCGTTGCAGGGGCTTTCGGACTCGCTGGCTGGCGGTTCCATCATCGTTGGTCTCCAGAGCATCCTGTTCTGGGCTGGTATCCATGGTCCGAACGTTGTCGGCGGTGTAGTAAGCCCGCTGTTGATTGCGAACTCCCTCGATAACCAGCACATCCTTGACGCAGGCATGAGCCTTATCAACAACCCGCAGGCGAAGATTTTCACCTGCCAGATCAACGACGTATTCGTCAAGAGCGGCGGCTGTGGCCTGACGCTTGGCCTCTTGATTGCTGGTGCCATCACAGCCCGTTCACAGCAGCTCAAATCGCTGATGAAGATGGCCTTTGTTCCGGGACTCTTCAATATCAATGAGCCGATCATCTTCGGTCTGCCGATTGTCTTCAACCCGTATCTGCTGGTTCCGTTCATCCTGGTACCGCTGCTGGCTATGTTTGTCACGTACTTCTCGATTTCGCTGGGCTTCATGGCTCCGTTCAGTGCCGTACAGGTTCCTTGGACGACGCCGCCAGTTATCGCTGGTTTCCTGCTCGGCGGCTGGCAGGGCGCTGTGGTGCAGATCGTGAACCTTGCCATCGCTACGGCTGTCTACTTCCCGTTCCTCAAGGCACAGGATAATGCCTTCCTTAAAGAGGAGCGCGGTGAGCAGGCCGAGGAGAACGCAGAGAATACGGATGCTGTTGTAGAACACTGAGAATAAGGGGAGTTGGATGATGATGAATCGCAAGAAAACGGGAGCTATCTTGCTTGGTTTGACCATGGGGCTTACGGGAACGGCATTTGCCGCACCGGCTGAAGAGGGCGATATCAGCGCCCGCATCGCGGCCATCGAGGCACAGCAGCAGCAGCTCGCTGCACAGCTCGAGGCACTCAAGGCTGAAAACAGCAAGCTCAAGGCCGAGAAAGCAGAGACGGATAACAAGGTCAACGAAGTCAAGAAGGAACAGGATCGTGTCAAAGTCTACGGTTTTGTACGCGCATCGTGGGATAAGGATACGGCACGTGGTCAGGCTGCTGCGTGGAGGGATGAAAAAGAAACTTCCCGTTACTATCTGAACTTGATGGGCGACCTCAAGATCAATGATGAATGGACTGGTCATTTCCAGAGTGAGACAAATCAGCGTTTTGCCCACAGCACAACCGATGGAAAATTGAAAAAGGAAGATGGTCAGATTCAGCGCATCTGGCTTAGCGGCAACCTCAAGAACGGTCTGCAGATCAATGCAGGCCGCAAATGGAGCCCACTCGGCATGCAGTTCTCGTTGATTGGCTGCACGACAAGTGGTATCGATGTCAGCTATCCCATCACGAAACAGGGCCTGCGCGCCGGTGCATTCTACTATGCGATGGCTGAATATCCAGAGGCTGATTTCTCTATGTATGGACCAACGCTTAGCGGTCCGATTGGTCATAATTTTGATATCAATATTGCTTATGCAAAACTCAATAAAGGCCGTACAGAAATCATAAACAAGGCATGGGGAGCTACAGAAAAGAACCCTTATGGTGATCAAGCGTTTGTTATCAGCGGCGCTACCAATGTTGCCAAGAATCTGCGTTTGACGGCTGATTATGTTCAGACAAATCATAAGGCTGATCCGGGGCATGATGATGAGAACCGTGCATATCTTGCTCGCCTTGATTATAAATGGACGAATCCGTCGGTAGTTGGTTCTTTTGGTGCTTATCTGCGCTATCATAATATCCAGGCCCATGGTAATATCTGGGCAGATGATGCTTGGGGGTCGCTGCTCAAGAATTCCAGAGGTTGGACGATTGGTTTCAAATATGTACCATGGAAGAATATTGAATGGGAAACATTCTATCAGATTTCTGAGTGCAATATGTCACCATGGCAGGCTACTGGCACTACTTCAGGGGAAAATAGATTCACGCGTAACCTTATCCGCACCCAGCTCGATTACCATTTCTAAGCAAAATATGTCAATACTATAGTTTTCCAAGTCAAAAGGTTCAAAGGGGAGAGTTTATCATGAAAAAGATTGTTTTACTTTGTGCATCGGGGATGTCCACGAGCATGCTGGTCAAGAAGATGAAAGAGGCCGCTGCTGCAGATAACTACGATTGCTCCATCGATGCTTTCTCGGCATCGGAGGCAGCAACGAAGGCCGCAGATGCTGACTGTGTCCTGCTGGGACCACAGATCCGTTTCCAGAAGAACAAGATTGCTGAGCAGATTCCGGGGATTCCGGTGGATGCTATCGACATGCGCATGTATGGCCGCATGGATGGCAAGGGTGCTCTGGATTTCGCGCGTAAACTTATGAAGGATTGAGGTTTTATAATGGAAGGTTTGGAACTTACTGCATTTCAGATTATTTCGGCTGTCGGCACGGCCCGCAGCTGCTACATTGAGGCCATTCAGGAGGCCAAGAAAGGCAACTACGAATCGGCAGAGAAACTTATCAAAGATGGCGATGAGGCATTTGTTGAGGGCCATGATGCCCATGCCGGGCTCCTGCAGAAGGAGGCTTCTGGTGAGGGGGGCAACATCAATCTGCTGATTCTCCATGCCGAAGATCAGCTCATGAGTGCTGAGGGCTTTAAGACGATTGCATTGGAATTCATCGAAGTGTATAAGCGCTTTGATGCTGAGAAGGAGGCCTGATTATGAGTTTCCCAAAAGGTTTCCTCTGGGGCGGCGCAGTAGCAGCCCATCAGCTTGAAGGTGGCTGGAAAGAAGGCGGCAAAGGCATAAGCGTTGCCGATGTCATGACGGTCGGCGGTCCTGGCAAACCGCGTGAGATCACCGATGGTGTCCTGCCAGGCAAGATCTATCCGAATCATGAGGCAATCGAATTCTATTCGCATTATAAAGAGGATATCGCTCTGCTGGCCAAGCTGGGTTTCAAATGCTTCCGTACAAGTATTGCCTGGACGCGCATTTTCCCGAATGGTGATGAGCTCGAGCCGAATGAAGAAGGTCTGAAGTTCTACGATGATCTCTTCGATGAAATGCTCAAGTATGGCATGGAACCGGTCATCACGCTCTCACATTTCGAGATGCCGTATCATCTGGTCAAAGAATATGGTGGCTGGCGCAATCGCAAGCTCGTCGATATGTTTGTCCGTTTTGCTGTTGCTTGCTTTGAACGCTATAAAGACAAGGTAAAATACTGGATGACGTTCAATGAAATCAACAATCAGCGCAATGTCGATGACGCGTTTGCTCCGTTCACGAATTCGGGTGTGGTCTATAAAGAGGGCGAGGATCGCTATCAGGTTCTCTATCAGGTTGCGCATCATGAATTCGTCGCGTCGGCTAAAGCGGTTATCGAGGGGCATAAAATCAATCCGGATTTCCAGATTGGCTGCATGCTTGCGATGTCGCCTGTCTATCCGGCCACGTCCAAACCCCTTGACCAGATGGCAGCACTCAAGGAGATGGACCGTACCTTCTACTATGGCGATGTCCAGTGCCGTGGCCATTACCCGCAGTATATGCTCAAAGAGTGGGAGAACCGTGGCTATCATATCGAGATGGAAGACGGGGATCTGGCCTTGCTGGAGGAAGGCAAGGTAGATTATTTTGCCCTGTCCTACTATATGAGCTTTGTCAGTGAGTTTGACCCCGATGGCAAGATCCATATGGGCAAGGAAGTACCTAATCCATATGTCAAGGCATCGGATTGGGGTTGGCAGATCGACCCGGTTGGCCTGCGCTATACGCTCAATGTCCTGGCAGAACGCTATGAACTGCCGATGATGATCGTGGAAAACGGCATTGGCCTGCATGAAGAACCGGCTGAGGATGGTGTAGTACATGACGATGAACGCATCAAGTACTTTGCCGAGCATATTGCTCAGATGAAGGATGCCATCGAGAAAGACGGCATCACGCTGATGGGCTATTGCCCCTGGGGGCCGATCGACCTTGTCTCGGCCAGCACGGGTGAGATGGAGAAACGCTACGGTTTCATCTACGTTGACAAGAACAACAAAGGTGAGGGCACGCTGGCACGTAAACCGAAAAAATCCTTCTATTGGTATCAGAAAGTCATTGCCAGCAATGGCGAAGATCTAACGCATTGATTATGTAAAAAATCGGGAGGAATACGGAATGATGGATATTCGTAAGAAAGCCTTGGCAGTTGCAGTTCTCGCTGCGCTGGCAGCTCCAGTCTCTGTTTCATTGGACATGGTTTCACCGGCAGTCGTTTTTGCTGCTCCGGCAACGGAAACAAAAGCCAGTGATGCCTTTACGATTGACTTGACGAAGGGGGGGGAGAATGATATCTCCATCCCTTCGGATGGCTGGACGAATGGCAATCCGTTCAATGTATTCTGGCATAAAGAGAATGTTACTTTCAACGATGGCGCTATGCAGCTGGTAGTCAGCCCCTCGCCGAATCCGTCAGCCGATAAGGTGCCCTATTCTGGCGGCGAATACCGTACGAAAGGGTTTTATGGTTATGGACGTTTTGAGACGACCATGAAGGCCATCAAGAACGATGGTGTCGTTTCCTCGTTCTTTACCTGCACGGGCCCCTATGATAACGGCAACGACTGGGATGAGATCGACTTCGAGGTCCTGGGCAAGGACACCACGAAGGTCCAGCTCAACTACTTCCGCAAGGGTGTTGGCGGCCATGAGAAGATGATCGACCTTGGCTTTGATGCTTCGGAAGACTTCCACACGTATGTATTCGAGTGGCACAAGGATTCCATCATCTGGTATGTGGATGGTAAAGAAGTATACCGTGTCGAAGGGGGCGACCTGCCGTGCACGAAGGGCCGCATCCTTATGAACGCATGGTGTGGCAAAGGCGTCGATGAGTGGCTCAAGCCGTTCAAAGATGACAAGATGCCTCTCAAGGCTGAGTACAAGTCCATCAAGTATACGCCGTTTGCAGAATAAGGAGTGATAGTATCATGCAGAGCAAGAAAAGACTTTGCCGGCTGGTGCTGGCTGGAATTGCCATGCTAGGAACTTGCGGGATGGCATCCCTTACGGAGGCTGCCGATGCTGGCATGCATGTCGATCAGGTTGGTTACCTTACTGGCTATGAAAAAGTAGCTATGGTAACGGATTCCGGCGATACGGATTTCAGCGTAGTCGATGCCAAGACGGGGAAGGTTGTCTATACGGGGAAACTGTCGGCAGCCAAAGCGGATCCTCTGTCGGAGGAGACGCTGCGCCGGGCTGATTTCACGGGGTTTGATACGCCTGGTACTTATAAGCTCAAAGTCGGCAATCGTGAATCCTATGACTTTGCTATTGGCGATAATGTCTATGCAGTGCCGGCTGTGCAGACCTGGCGTTCCTATACGTTGACGCGCAGCGGCACGCCAATCGATGATGCGGACATCACGGGGCTCAAGGTGAAGAATGGCCATGCCCAGGATAAAGAGGCACAGGTCTACTTTACGGATAAGCTCAACAAGAAGGGCGATAAGATCGATGTGACGGGCGGCTGGTATGATGCCGGTGATTACGGCAAATACACGACGACGGCTGGCATCGCTGCTGCTGAGCTGCTGCTCGCCTATGAGGCGCATCCTGATCATTTCACGAAAGGTCAGCTGCTGTTCCCGAAAGGCATCCAGTATGATAAGAACCTGCCGGATGCACTCAATGAGGTCAAGTATGAGTTTGACTTCATGAAAAAGATGATGCGCAAGGATGGCAGCACGTTCCATAAGGTATCTGGTGCTCAGTGGCCAGGTTTTGACAAGAGCCCGGATACGGATACGCAGGATCGTTTCCTCTACAGCACCTGCTCGGCCAGCACGGCGATGTATGGTGCCAGCCTGGCCATCGGCGGTCGCGTCTATAAGGACTTCGATCAGGCGTATGCCAAGTCCTTGCTGAAGGATGCCGATAAGGTCTGGAACTATCTGTCCAAGACGAAAGAGTCGGTTTACCGTGTCGATGAAGGCCAGGAAAGTGGCTCGGGCCCGTACAATGATACGAATGATATTCAGGAGCGTCTGTGGATGGCCGCTGAAATGTTCCGTACAACGGGCGACAAGAAGTATGAGGAGTATCTCAAGGCCAATAAGGCAGAGCTTACGAAGGCTCCGGGATTCTTCACCTGGGACAATACGTTGGCACTGGCACAGTTTGCCTATGCGATGTCCAAGAATGCCGACGCTGGCCTGCAGGCTGAGGTAAAGAAGGCGTATCTTGATTATGCAGATATGATTGCTGGCAAGATTGCCAAAGACGGCTTTGGCTGCGCCCTTTCTAAAGAAGAATATACCTGGGCATCGACGAAAAATGCTGTGACGCAGGGCGATATGTTGCTTATGGCATATCAGCTTGAGCCGAAACAGGCTTATGTCGAAGGTGCTCTGTCACAGATCCATTACATGTTTGGCCGCAACTCGCTCGACAAGAGTTTCCTCACGGGCGCTGGTGCCAATCCGCCAGAGCATCCGCACAATCGCATCCATGAGAGTACGGGTGCCTATATCCCAGGTCTCTTAGTCGGTGGTCCGAATGCGGTATCGGGCGGCGATCCGGATCAGACGAAATACCTGGAAAGCGGCCATATCCCGACGGCAAAATCCTATTTGGATGTCCTGTCGTCCTGGTCTACGAATGAGTATGCTATCGATTATACGGGCACGGCAGCCTATGCTTTAGCATGGTTTGCTAAACCGGAAGCTCTTACGGCATCTCAGATAAAGCTTACGCGCGATTTCCCCGTCGTGGCGAAGTAAGATTCTCTTTTTCAAACCTATAGTAAAACTTTGGAAAACTGTTTCTGCGAAAAATCTCGCTGTCTTTCAGGCGGCGGGATTTTTTGTCCTGTATGCCTTTGTGGATTATGGTTGACGTTAGCACGTTATTTTGGTAGGCTAGAGGAAGTGAAAAAGAAAAGACAAGCATGCTGGCTTACAGCGTGTACTGAGAGGAGCAATAACATGTTTGGTGGAATGGGCAACATGGGCCAAATGGCCGGCATGATGAAAAAAGTCCAGAAAATGCAGAATGAAATGAAGAAGATGCAGGACGAACTAAAACGCAAGACCGTTGAAGTCACGGCTGGCGGCGGTGCAGTCAAGATCGTCATGAATGGCGAGAAACAGGTGCAGTCGCTGGTTATCGATCCGGCTGCCGTTGATCCAGAAGATGTCGAGATGCTGCAGGATTTGATTTCGGCGGCATTCAATGAGTCCATCAAGAAAGTAGACGATATGATGGCCTCTGAGATGGGCAAGCTGACGAGTGGTCTTGGCCTGCCTCCAGGGATGTTCTGATCGTGCAATACATTGCACCGCTTGCAAAACTGATAGAGCATTTTCGCGCACTGCCGGGGATTGGAAACAAGACGGCAGTGCGTCTTGCTTATCATGTGCTGGATATGGATGTGGAACAGGCGAAAGCCTTGGCCGGTGCTATCGTAGAGGCCAAAGAGAAAATCGGCTATTGCAATACCTGTTTCAATCTCAGCGATCAGAATCCCTGCGCAATCTGTGGCAGCGATCAGCGGGATCATTCGATCATCTGCGTGGTCGAGCAGCCGCAGGATGTCGCAGCTATGGAGCGCATGCGTGATTTTCACGGTGTCTATCATGTGCTTCATGGGGCTCTGTCGCCACTTGAGGGTGTGGGGCCTGACCAGATACGCATCAAAGAATTATTGAACCGCTTGGCTGATGATACAGTCAAGGAGGTCATCATGGCGACGAACCCGAATGTCGAGGGGGAGGCTACGGCCATGTATATTGCCAAACTGCTCAAGCCGATGGGCGTGAAAGTCACGCGCATTGCGCATGGTTTGCCGATTGGCGGTGACCTTGAGTATGCGGACGAGGTCACCTTGTCTAAGGCAATGGAAAATCGGAGGGAAATCTAATGGAAATCATTGTGGCCTTTGCCGTAGGCCTTATTGTACTCTGCTTGATTGGCAAGATCATTGCGCTGCCGATGAAATTGCTGTGGAAACTCATTACCAACAGTGTCGTCGGGGCAGTCCTGCTTTGGATTGTCAATCTGTTTGGCGCTGGTGTGCAGATTACCTTTGTGAAGGCTTTGATTGCCGGCGTATTAGGGGTGCCAGGTGTAATCATCGTTTTACTGATGAATTGATGGTGAAACAGGCTGCAGTGGATGATACTGCAGCCTGTTTTTTGTTTTTTTGAAAAAAGTGTTGACAAAGCAGGAAAAGACGTGTATCATAATACAAGTCGCTGAGAGATACGGCACAGGATGTGAATCCGCAAAGCCTTGATTGGCAAAGGGTTGAAACACATTGGTTCCGAATTCAGTCAAAAAGAATTTCAAAAAGTTCTTGACAGAGAAAACTCAACGCGATATAATAAACAAGTCGCTACGATGAGCGGCGCGGTTCGAAAGAACCAGAGATTGTTCTCTGAAAACTAAACAATGCAGAATGAATCATGCAACATGATTCAAGCCAGATGTTTGATGAAACTTCGGTTTCATATTCAAAACATCGATTGGTATGAACAACATAGCAATCGGCAATTTCTTACATAGAATAATTGAGAGCTTGATTGAGTTCTTCAATATGATTTATTGGAGAGTTTGATCCTGGCTCAGGACGAACGCTGGCGGCGTGCTTAACACATGCAAGTCGAACGAGACGATTGAAAGCTTGCTTTTGAGAGTCGAGTGGCAAACGGGTGAGTAACG
>FPAX01000035.1 GCA_900116485.1 Selenomonas sp. GACV-9 | reverse complement strand
GCGCGCCGCCGGCCTGCCCGGCGCATGTACCTAGGTACGTACACCCTGCCAGCGCGGGTCATTTAGCGGAGCGGAGAAAAAGTGCACCCACCCTCGCCCAAGCTGAGCTGTAGCAAGCTTATTGTAATCTCGCACTGACAGACAAACTGCAATTGAAAAAGTCCGCTGACTCTTTCATGAGTCAACGGACCTCTCTATCAGATGCGGAATTTCCTGATTTCGTCCTGCAGCGCCTGCGATACAGTTGTCAGGTTATGCGCCGAGGAGGCAATCTCCTCTACCGATGCCGACTGCTCTTCAGTTGCTGCCGAAACCGTCTGCGTCTCGCTCGACACAGAATTGCTGGCCTCACTGAGGCGGTCGGCTGTAGCAACGATGCCATCCATGCCGCTTGCCACCATCTGGACACGCTCACTCATCGAGCGGATTTCTTCATCCATATCCGTCATCAAGGCAACAATCTCGCCGAAGGTCTTGCCGGCCTGATCCATGATCATCGCACCAGACTTCGTCTCCTGCGTGCCATTCTGCATCGAAGCAACGGCCTCCTCCGTGTCAGCCTGGATGCCGTGGATGAGTTCAGCAATCTCTGTTACGGCCTGGCTCGAGCTTTCGGCCAGTTTGCGGACCTCCTCTGCTACGACCGAGAAGCCACGGCCGGCCTCACCAGCACGAGCAGCCTCGATAGCAGCATTGAGCGCCAGCAGGTTCGTCTGCTCAGCAATCGCCGAGATAGTCTCGACAATCTGCCCGATCTGCTGCGAACGTTCGCCCAGCGAAGCGACGACCTTCGCTGAATCGTTGACGGACACGCCGATATGACGCATCTGCTCCACCGCTTTGTTGATGGCAGCCATGCCTTCATCGGCCTTGCTCTGTGCATGGTCAGCATGCTCCAGGACAGTGCTCGTCCCATCATTTACCTGTGCGATTTCCTTGCGGATCTCATCTACCGTCGACTTCGTGGCCTCGGCCATCTGATTCTGCTCAGCCGCCGACTCGGCCACGCGCGTGATCGACTCGGCAATCTGGGTAGCTGCCTGGGCCGACTGCTCCGAGCCCGTGCGCAGGAGCTCGGCTGCATTTGCCGACTCATCGGCACTCTGCTGGATCTTGCGAACCATCTTAGCTAGTTTGTCGATTACCATATTATAATGACCAGCCAGCTGACCGAGCTCATCGCCAGTGAGGATCGTTGCCCGCTCACGCAGGTTGCCATCCCCCATCTTGCTCGAGATATCCTCCAGTACCTTGACACCGCTGCTGATATTGCGGCTCAAATACAGCGAAGACAGGATGATCATGACAAAGGCTGCGACGAGCAAGACGATGCTGACCGTAACCCCCCGCTGATAGACAGCAGCAGCTTCAGCATTGGCCTCATTGGCACTGTCAATGTTGAGCTTCGTGAACTCCTCGAGAGCACCGGCAATGACATCGTACTGCTTGAACCCATCGACCGTGATGCCCTGCATCATCGCATCTTTGTTCTTGCCCTCAAAATCAGCTCGTATCTTCTTATTGATAGCAAAGTTCTTATCGAGCTCCTGCTTGAGCTTGTCGAACTTCTCCTTATTTGCCTTTGCCTTCTCCGGATTGACTGCCATCTCCCGCTCCAGCGCCGCTTCGTATGTCGCGATGCCCTTCTGGATATTATCCTGATGCATCAGCGTATCCTTGCGCGCCTTTTCGATGACTGCTGGATCCGTCACATGCGTATACTTATAAGCATCAAAGCGCATGTTGGCCGAATCCTCATACATGCGATGCGAAGCATCAGTCATGATGAGCCAGTTCTCTGTGATTTCCGTGGATTTCTTATCCAATGCATTCAGGTTGTATATACCCACACCACCCATGATGCATGCCACCAGCATTACCACAGCAAAGGTAAGCTGTATCTTCGTGCGGATCGCACAGTTGTCCAACCAAGCAAACATTCAAAAACTCCTCCCAAAGTATCCATTTCCAATTATAGTCGGTCACACATCGCCATTTATTATATATTATATCATAAATTAATATGCTTACAAACTAAAAAAAAATGCCTGTTTATTAAAATCAGATAAATAAATTAGAGAAAAACACATATTATCTGAAAAAGATACAGTCTTTAGTCCTATTGACTTTTAAGATTCTGTAATGTTACACTAATAATCAGCAAACAAGGAGGAAATGGGATATCAAACTATGGACACCAATAATGCAATAGCTCTGATTCTGGAATACCAGCAGACCGGCAACCCGCAGCTAGGCTCCAAACTAGTGGCGGAGTATGATTATTTGGTCACTAACATCTGCCGTCCGCTGTATATGAACTGGGCCGAACACGATGACCTGTTGCAGGAAGGACGTATCGGGCTCTACAAGGCGCTCAAGGATTACCAGGCTGATCGCGGCGTATCCTTCGTCTCCTTTGCCAGCCGCTGCATCCGCTGTGAATGCATCTCGGCTATCAACAAGGCCAATCGTTATAAACACGCCATCCTCAATCAGGCGCTGTCCTTGAATGCCGCTGTCTTCGAGGACAACGAGAAGACCAGCTGGCTCGACACGCTGGTCGACCCGAATACCAGACCGCTTTCGCACGATCTTATACTCCACGAAGAATACGAAAGCTGCCGCAAGGTACTCAGCAAGATATTGTCGCCCTATGCTTATGAAGTGTTTATTGCCCGCCTGCGCGGCGGCAGCTATGAGCGTATCAGCGAGCAGCTCGGTCACGACAGCAAATCCATCGACAACGCTCTGCAGCGTTGCCGTCAGCGGATTTCGACTTATCTTGCCAGCAGCGATGATGAAATGGATTCCGATGCTTTACGCCATTTCTGTGAACTCGTTGCCGACAATCTCACACCAGCACCTGAATTATCGCAGATGGTTTCCTGATGCAATCTGCAAAGCAAAAGAGCTGAGAGAAAGTTGTATTACTTCTCTCAGCTCTTTTTATTTAGCCAGTTCCTCAGCTGCCTTGAGGCTCTTTTCCATGTTCGCCATGACCTCAGGCGTCACGTTGCCCTGTCCAGCCCGCTTGAGGATCTGCGCATGATGCATGATATCCTCGATATTGTCGATGTATTCTTTCTCCGCCGCATACAAGGTGGCAAAGATTTGTTCTTTGCCGCCCCCCAGTACAGAGGCGGCCAGTTTCTTCAATTCCTTCAGCGTTTTTTTCTGCGTCAGGATAAAGCCGACGTTCTCCCGGCCCACCCGGGCCAGCGCGCCATCAATCTTGTCGTGCAACGCCTGGATCTCACGCATATTTCCCTGCAGCATGCTGAGCTGGTCTTTCTTGCGGCGCAGTGCCGCCAGCTCTGCCGGCGTATGCGCATGATGGGCATGATGCGCATCGCCATGCTCATGATAATGCCCGCAGGCACAGATTTCTTCCGTCATCAAATCGCTCCTTGAAATACTCTTTTCTTACTATCTTTGCTATCCATTATACAGGACAAAATGAAAAAATACCAAATAGCCTAGGTACAAATTGCAGTTTGTCTGTTAGTGCGCGATTACAATAAGCTTGATACAGCTCAGCTTGGGCGAGGGTGGGTGCACTTTTTCTCCGCTCCGCTAAATGACCCGCGCTGGCAGGTTGTA
>FPAX01000012.1 GCA_900116485.1 Selenomonas sp. GACV-9 | reverse complement strand
AGATGTATTGGCGCGCCGCCGGCCTGCCCGGCGCATGTAACTAAATACGTACTTAAACACCAGCGCGGGTCATTTAGCGGAGCGGAGAAAAAGTGCACCCACCCTCACCCAAGCTGAGCTGTATCAAGCTTATTGTAATCTAGTACTAACAGACAAACTGCAATTCAACGAAAAAATCCGCTAGCTCTCTACTGAGCCAGCGGATTCAAACCGTTCCTCATATTACATAAAACCAAGCGGCATCTGGATACGCCTCGATTTCCTGCACTTCGCGTTTTCCTTGGTTGTAGCGCAGTTCCTGATTCTTGACGCTGACCTTGGTGCCTGGCGCAATGGACTTCGTCAGGAATACGTTACCGCCGATGACTGCACCCTTACCAATGACCGTCTCACCGCCAAGGATTGATGCTCCCGAGTAGATTGTCACATGATCCTCGATGGTCGGATGGCGTTTCTTGTTGAACAGCTTGCGACCACCCGAGGTCGAAAGGGCTCCAAGCGTCACGCCCTGATAGACCTTGACATGTTCGCCAATCTCAGTCGTCTCGCCGATGACAATGCCCGTGCCGTGGTCAATCATGAAGTACTTGCCAATCGTCGCCCCCGGGTTGATGTCGATGCCCGTCTTGCTGTGAGCAAGCTCCGTCATGATACGCGGGATTACTGGAACGCCGAGCTCATAGAGCACATGCGCATAGCGGAAAATCGTGATTGCGTAGAGTCCCGGATAGGCAAAGATGATTTCGTCGGCACTCTCGGCGGCGGGATCGCCGTCAAAGACCGCCTCGACATCGGTTGCCAGGTACTCGCGGATCTCAGGGATGCGGCGCAAGAAGGCCAGCGTGATCTTCTGGGCTTCAACGCGTGTTTCCTCCAGCTTTTCCTCGTCGGGATGCTCCCCATAACGCAGGGCGATAGCAATCTGCTTGTTGAGACGGAAGGCGATATCCTCGATGACCATCGACAGGTTGTTGCGGATATCGTAGATGCGGTAGCTCTTGTCCTTCGTAAATCCCGGATAGGCCACGCGCACGAGTTCCTGGATCAATTCATAGATAACCTTCGTGTCCGGCTGGTTGAATACGTCGAGTTTATCGATATGGCGTTTCTTGTCATAATCCGCCAATATATCTTTCGTAATATCATGTATCTCCGTTGAAATATAGTCCTTCATGCTAATACTCCTTCTGGCAATATCCATATAATATACAAAAAAGGTTCCAAAACCTGTCCAAAACAGGATTCGGAACCCTTTGATCTGTCCACTCATTGGATTCTTGTTTCATGGTAGCATACAAGCATACATCTGTCAATCAAAACCCACAAGTGCCAAAGCGAATTCAGAACAAACGCAAGGCTCTTACCAATGCGTCGATATCCTCCGGAGAATTATAGAAAGCAAGCGTCGGGCGAACTGTTCCTTCCAGGCCGAAATGACGCAGTACCGGCTGGGCGCAGTGATGACCTGCCCGCACGGCAATGCCGAACTGATTGAGTTTCTCGCCGACCGCCGTGATGTCATAGCCGTCCAGCACGAACGACAGCACACTGGCTTTATGGTCTGCGTGGCCGATAAGATGCAGGCCCTTGACTTTCGCCATTTCTTTTTCGGCATAGACCAGCAAGTCATGCTCATGCTGATTGATGGCCGGCATGCCGATGGCCTGGATATACTCCAAGGCCGCGCCAAGACCAACCGCATCAGCGATGCTTCCTGTACCGGCTTCGAATTTGTTCGGCGCCGGATTATAGATCGTACGCTCAAACGTGACATCCTTTATCATATTGCCGCCGCCCTGATAAGGCTTAGCCGCCTCGAGGACTTCCTGTTTGCCATAGACCACACCAATACCCGTAGGGGCAAAGACCTTATGGCCGGAAAAAACGAAGAAATCGGCATCGATGGCCTGGATGTCTACAGGGATATGGGCAATGCTCTGCGCACCATCAATCAGGATGCGGACACCGTGGCGATGTGCAATGGCAGTAAGCTCAGCCATCGGAGTAACCGTACCCAATGTATTAGAAACATGCGTCACCGAAACGAATTTCGTACGCTTGGTAAATAACCGTTCATACTCTGCCACGAGCAGATTGCCCTTGTCATCGACAGGTATGACCTTGATGACAGCGCCCGTCTCCTGCGCAATGAGCTGCCAGGGTACGATGTTAGCATGGTGCTCGAGCAGTGACACGATGATTTCATCCCCGGGCTGCAGGTACTGTTTGACATAGGCCTGTGCCACCAGGTTGATGCCCTCGGTCGTCCCCCGCACAAAGACGATATTGTCCTTTGATGGCGCATGGATGAAATCAGCCACCGTCTGACGTGCGCCTTCATAGGCGTCAGTCGAACGGGCTGCCAGTTCATGGGCGCCGCGGTGCACATTGGAGTTCTCATGCTGATAGAAGTAAACTAAACGATCGATGACGGCCTGCGGACGCTGCGTTGTCGCGCCATTGTCCAGCCAGACAAGGTCATGACCGTTTACCTTCTCAGCCAGCACGGGAAAATCGCGGCGGATATCGGCTAGCGACTTCGTGCCCACGATAATGGAATCATTGGCTTTAGGAGAGCCCCCTTGCCCAGCGGCCACTCTTCCTGCCTGGGCGGGCAAGATTCCGGACTCTGCTTCGCGCACGGATACTACAGCCGGGCGAAAACCAGCCGCATCAGCAGGTGCCACGCCATCGGCCCCTGCTGCCTGCCCGCCAAACTCCTGCGCCAGGCTTGCCCACGCATCTTCATGGATGCCAGCCTTAGCTGCATAGGCTGAGGCTTTGGCAGCCGCCCGCCCTATGACACGGGTATCGCTGGTATGGACAAGATCCGCCAGCCCCTGTTCGCACTGTTCTGCCTCACGGGCAGAAAACTCAGGAAAGTACGCGCCAGCCCAGCCTGCAATCTCCGCCGGAGACGGCAGCCCTGCCGGTACGAATGGCTCAATAGTCATAGTACTCACCTACTTCAACATCTTCGAGCACTGCGATGGCATCATCAGCCAGGATAGCTGCCGAGCAGTACAGGGACAGAAGGTAGGAGGCAACGCCTTTATCATCGATACCACGATAACGGACGGACAAGCCACGGGACTGTTCATTCTGCAGGCCGGACTGGAACAGGCCAATGACGCCGCGTTTTGCCTCGCCCGTGCGGACCAGCAGGATGTTCGTCTTGCCGCCCTGCCCTTTTGGCTCTTTCTTGCCATCAACCAGCAGCTTGTTGGTCGGGATGATGGGGATGCCGCGCCATACGATGAAGGTGCCGCCAGCGATATTCGTCGTGACCGGCGGTACGCCGCGCTTCGTGCATTCGCGCTCGAACGCAGCGATAGCACGCGGATGGGCAAGGAAGAACGATGGTTCTTTCCAGACCTTGGTAATCAGTTCATCGAGGTCATCCGGCGTCGGTGCTCCCGTACGCGGCTGGATGCGCTGGCTGTCCGCGATATTCTTCAGCAGGCCATAGTCATCGTTGTTGATGAGCTGGCTCTCCTGACGCTCACGCAGGCTCTCGATAGCCAGATTGAGCTGCTCGCGGGCCTGGTCATACGGCGAGCTGTAAACATCCTGAATCGCCGTATTGACATTGATGATGGTCGAAATGGAATTCAGGCGGTACTCGCGCGGCTTCGTCTCATACTCCACATACCCCTGCGGGACGATATCCGATTTCTTCTCCGCACTGCAGAGCACATCGAGCGGGGTATCGCCTTCGACTACCTTATTCACGCGGTAAATACCAGACTCCAGCCCCTTGAACTCCAGGACCTTCGTGAGCCAGCGTGGCGTTACGGAACGAAACTGCGGACGCGTCTTGGTCACATCCGCAAGATTATACGCGGCCTCCTGTCCCAGTGCATTGATCTTTGCTTCTTCTTTTGCCATAGAACTACCCTCTTTCAGTAAAATGGATGGATAAAATAGAATATATGTCAATACTGTGGCATGGATGCATCGACATCGCGTGCCCAGCTATTGATACCGTCTTTGAGATTGAACATCGGGCCATGATAGCCCGCCTCCCGCAGCGTCCGGATGGCAAGAATGCTGCGCTTGCCCTCTTTACAGATAAAGACCGTAACCCGTGACGGATCGAGTTCATCCTGCCGCCTAGCCAACTGCCCAATGGGAATTACTTTGGCCTTGGGGAATTTGATAATGGCGCGCTCGTGCGGTTCCCGCACATCAACAAGCGTTATGTGTTCGCCTGCATCCAGCCGCTGTTTCAGCTCCTTGGCTGCTATGGCCTCGACTGATTCTTCTTCCTGCTTTTTCAGGCCGCAGAAATCCTGATAATCATAAGTCTCAAGCTCGTGGATGGAAGGATGCGTCCCCGAAATCGGGCAATCGGGATTATGCGGCAGCTTGAGCTCACGGAATTTCATGTTCCAAGCATCAATCACGAGCATCCTGCCAATCAAGGGCCTGCCGCCACCGACAATCAGCTTGATGACCTCGCCGGCCTGAATCGTGCCGAGGATTCCCGGCAAGACGCCCATGACGCCTCCCTGCGAGCAGGAGGGGACCAGCCCCGGCGGCGGTGGCGAAGGGTATACACAGCGATAGCATGGCCCCTCTTTGCCATAGAAGACCGTAACCTGTCCCTCAAACTGGAACATGGCGGCAAATACATCCGGCTTGCCCAGCAGCACGCAGGCGTCATTGATTAAATAGCGCGCCGGATAATTATCGGTGGCATCGACGATGATGTCGTATTCGCCGAGAATATCGAGCGCGTTATCCGCCGTAAGCGGATAATCATAGGTGTTGACCTTGACCTGCGGGTTGATGCCGCGTATGGCCTCTTTGGCTGATGCCACCTTGGGACGCCCGATATCCCGCGTCCGATGGATGACCTGGCGCTGCAAGTTGGATAGCTCAACCTCGTCAAAATCGACCAATCCCAGCGTGCCGACCCCTGCTGCCGCCAGATACTGTGCCAGCGGTGCGCCAAGCCCGCCAAGTCCTACAATCAGTACCTTGGCCGCCTTGAGCCGGCGCTGTCCGGCCACACCGACTTCCTTCAGGAGCAGATGACGGCTGTAGCGCGAAATCTCATCGTTAGAGAGTTTCTCACGGTTCTCCGGTATCAACGGCGCATGTACGCCGCTGCCACCGGCAATCGTTGGAATCAGCATCACTTCCGCACCATCGGGTACTGGAGTGGCAAAGCCCTGCAATTCCTGAATACTGCGGTCGCCGACAAAAACATGCACAAACTCGCGCAGCGTTCCGTCATCAGCAAATACTGCCTCACGGATATCGGGATATTTTTCGGCCACTGCCGCCAGCACCTCAGCTGCCGTCCCTGCCGGAACCTCGACCTCTGAATGCTGCTGCGCAAAACCACGCAACGTCGTGGGAATCAAAACCGTCACTGCCATATCATCACTCCCTATAATCTCTGATATAAAAAAGAGGCGCTTCAATCCCATCGGATCGAAGCGCCTCTAATGTCTGTAGTCAGCTCTTTTGCCACATAATATATCATCTATATCATAGTCTGTCAATATGTCATATATGCTTTTCTTTAAATCACATAAAACCATGCTGAATCCACATCCTCCTCAACTTCCTGAACCTGGCGTTTGCCTTTGTCATAGCGAAGTTCCTGATTCTTTACACTGACCTTTGTCCCCGGGGCAATCGACTTCGTCAAAAACACATTGCCGCCAATGACAGCCCCCTGGCCGATGACCGTATCACCGCCCAATATCGAGGCCCCCGAATAAATTGTCACATAATCTTCGATAGTTGGATGCCGCTTCTGGTTGAACAATTTGCGGCCGCCAGATGTCGACAGGGCGCCAAGCGTGACGCCCTGATAAACCTTGACATGCTCGCCGATTGTCGTCGTCTCGCCAATGACAATCCCCGTGCCGTGATCGATCATGAAATACCTGCCGATCTTGGCCCCAGGGCTGATATCGATGCCCGTCTTGCTATGCGCAAGTTCCGTCATGATGCGCGGGATGACAGGCACCTTGAGTTCGTAGAGCACATGCGCAAACCGATAAACGGTCGTGGCATAAAGCCCTGGATAAGCAAAGATGATTTCATCGGCACTCTCAGCCGCAGGGTCGCCATCGAATACAGCCTCCACATCCGTCGCTAGATACGCGCGGATTTCGGGAATGCGGTCTAGAAACGCCAACGTAATCTTCTGCGCCTCACCCCGCGTGGCCACAAGGGTCTCATCATCCGGCCGCTGCCCATAGCGCAAGGCTATCGCAATCTGCTTGTTGAGCCGGAAGGCTATATCCTCTACCACCAGCGAAAGATTATTGCGGATATCGTAAATCCGATAGTTTTCATCTTTGCTGAACCCCGGATAGGCTATCCGCACCAGTTCTTCAATCAGCTCATGGATGACCTTCGTATCGGGCTGATTGAATACATCCAACTTGTCAATCGGACGGTTCGCATCGTAATCCGACAGGATACGCTGCGTGTACGCATGAATTTCAGGAGAAATAATGTCCTGCATAACCTCACTCCTCGCAAAATCTTCTTCACATCTCATCGGCCTTTGCCAGCGCCTGCCCAAAATCTTCCAGCAAATCCTCAACATCCTCAAGGCCAACGCTTATGCGCACGAGGTCATCGGTCACGCCGGCATATTCCTTTTCCTCCGCACTGGAGCGGACAAAAATGGTCGAGGCCGGATGGATGACGAGCGTGCGCGCATCGCCGATATTTGAGACATTGAGCGCATAGTTCAGCGCGTTGATGAACCGGTACGCTTTTTCCTTGGTGCCGAGCCGCACCGTCAAAAGCGTGCCGAAATGGTTGCCAAACTGCTTGGCCGCCGTCTCATGCCAAGGACTATCGGCAAGTCCCGGATAATTGACCGCCAGTCCCTGGGCCTGCAAAAACCTGGCAAGTTCCAGCGCATTCGTACAGGCCCGATCCAGGCGCAAGGCCAGCGTATCAAGCCCGATGCCCGTCAGATAGGCATTGAACGGCGCCATGCAGCCGCCATAGTCGGTGACCATGCGCATGCGCAGCCGCACGCTGAAGCTCATGGGGCCGAACTGGAACTGGCGGAACTTCGGAAACCGCGCCGGATCCCACTTGAAACGGCCGCCGCTGATGACAATGCCCCCCACGGAGTTGCCATTGCCATTCAGCGCTTTCGATGTCGAATGGATTACGACATCGGCGCCTAAGGAAAGCGGCTGGCAAAGATAGGGCGTCGTGACGGTGTTGTCCACAAACAGCGGAATATCATAGCTGTGCGCCAGCTTTGCCAGCGCCTCGATATCCACCACATTGAGTTTTGGATTGCCGATGGTCTCCACATAGAGGAGCCGCGTGCGCTCCGTGATAAGCTCCGCAAAATCTTCCGGCGCATCCCCCTTGGCATAGTGCACCCGAATGCCAAATTCGGAAAGATCCCGGAAAATCGAACTGGTGCCGCCATAAAGGCCCCCCGAGGCCACAATCTCATCCCCTTGAGAAACGACATTTAATACGGCCTGGGAAACCGCCGCCATCCCCGAAGCACAGGCCACAGCCCCCACACCGCCCTCTAGAGCGCGAATCCGCGTCTCAAAGCTGGCAATGGTCGGATTGCCTACCCGGGTGTAGACAAAACCGGGCTTACGCCCGGCAAAAATCTTTTCCATATCTTCGGCGGTTTCCTGATAGAAGGCCGTACTCTGGTAAAGGGGCTGCGTCACCGCTCCTGTGGCCTTATCGGGACCAAAAGAATCGTGCAGCAGCCGGGTCGTGAATCTCATAACTCCCGCCCACCTTTTTGCACGACGAGGTCATAGGTGCCATCGGCGGCCTGGCTGACCGACAGGACCTTATGCCCTTCATCTTTCAGGCTGCGCGGCACGTTCTGGATGGGCTCGCCTTCATTGAGATGAACGCCCAGGATCTGCCCATCGTCCAAATCTTCGAGGGCCATCTTGACCTTCACGAACGTAATCGGACAAACGACATCGGTGATGTCAATCGTATCATCAATCTTCCATGCTTCACTCATAATACTTCCTCCACTGCCTGCTCAAACTTCTCCCAGCCGACGCGGTCCAGGCAATTGGCAAACCGCTCGCTGGGCTTCGCGTTGTCCTCAAAGAATTTCAAGGCGACATCGACAATCTCGTAGAGTTTCTCTTCATCAAAAATAATCGGCAGGAAATGACGGCCCACGGCAATGCGGTTGCCATAGAGCCCGCCAAACGAAACGACAAAGCCATTCTCGCCCGTCCAGGCATCGGTGGGGCAGCTCTTGATGCACTTGCCGCAGTAAACGCATTTCTCTAAAGCCAGCGTCAATTTCTTGCCCCCCTTATCCACTTCGATGGCTTTCTCGGGACACACAGCCCCACAAACACCACAGTAGATACAAGCATCCGATTTCCACTCAGGACGCACGCCCCCCTTGATGCCCATATCGTTTTCCTCGGCTTTCAGGCAGTTGTTGTGGCAACCCGTGAAGCCGAACTTAAATTTATGGGGCAGCTCGCGGCCGCCATAGCGCTTGTCGAATTCATTGGCCAGCTTGACCGTATCGATGAGACCGGAGGGGCAGACAGCCGCTCCCTGGCAGGCCGTAATCGTGCGCACGCGCGGGCCGCAGACGCCTACCTCCACGCCGCCTGCTTTCAGGGCTTTCTTGACGTCATCAATATCCTGCACGTTGATGAAAGGGATTTCGATGCCCTGCCGGCTCGTCAGATGCACATAGCCCTGACCGAACTTCTCCGCCACCTGCTGCACGGTGGCCAGCTGGGCCGCCGTAAAGTGACCGCCCACGGACTTGAGGCGCATGGAAAAACAATCCTTCTGTCTCTGCCGCATGAAGCCGCCCTTTTTGAGCTCTTTATAATCAACTGCCATCGTAATTCCTCCTAAATATCACACATATCATCAGCGAATCCGCAAATCTTCCTTCGTCACCACTTTATCGCGGCTGACCTGGAAACTGTTGAGCACCGGCTCACCGCCATTTAGGGATAAAATAAAATAGCTTGCCTGGGTATCGAAGGCCAGCCGCTTGTCCTCCTCACTGGGTCGGGAGGGACTGGCTGGATGGCTGTGCCAATTGCCCAGGAGCACGAGGCCCTGCTCGCGCAGTTCCTTGACCGCCGCAAACTGCTCCTTGGGGTCCAGGGAAAAATGCTCTGCGCTTTGGTCGGTATTCGTCAGATAAAAGACCTTCTCCACTTTCTTGACATCGCCTTCAATCCGGCCTCCCAGCAGGCCACAGTCCTCAATGGGAGCTGTGGCGCGGGCATGACGCACCATTTCCAGATAATCTGTTAATTTCAGGTCAATCACCATCGCACTCCCTCCTTAATGATTGCGCAGGTCGCAGGCCGGCTGCTCATAATCCACCAGTTCCGTGATGGTCGGATGATCGCCGCAGACCGCACAATCGTGATTGTGGGGAATCTTGACCTTGCGGAAGGTCATGGTCAGCGCATCATAGGTCAGCAGATAACCACTGAGCAAATCGCCGACACCGAAGATATACTTGAGGGCCTCCGTTGCCTGCAGGGTGCCGATGATGCCTCCCATGACACCGAGCACGCCTGCCTGGCGGCAGGTGGGTACCGCGTCCTTCGGCGGCATCGTCGGGAATACGCAGCGGTAGCAGGGCCCCTGTCCCGGCACATAGGTCATGAGCTGTCCCTGGAACCGGATGATTCCCGCATGGGAGTAAGCCTTCTGTTCCATGACGCAGGCATCGTTGATCAGGAACTTCGCCGGGAAATTATCCGTACCATCGATGATGAAATCGTAATCCTGGTCCCGGATGATATCGCGGATGTTGGCCGACGTCACCAGTTCATTATAGGTATGGACCGTTACATCGGGATTCATCGCGGCAATGGTCTCCTTGCCCGACTGGATCTTCGGCTTGCCCACATCCTTCGTCTGATGGATGATCTGGCGCTGCAGATTGGAAAGGTCAACCACATCGAAATCCACCAGGCCAATCTGGCCGACGCCGGCTGCCGCCAGATACATGGCCGCCGGGGCACCAAGGCCGCCAGTGCCGATGACCAGCACCTTGCCCCCCAGCAGTTTTTCCTGGCCCTTGCCGCCCACCTGCTGCAAGATGATATGGCGGGAATAGCGCTCAATCTGTTCATTCGTCAAGCTGACACTCATCTTGCACCGCCTCCCATGAAGTACAGGAATTCCACCGTATCGCCATCTCCCACAAAGGTATTGTCAAAACCCGAATGATCCACGAATTCGCCATTCAGCTGCACCGTTACATATTCCGGCTGGTCGGCCTTTGCCACTACCAGCAGTTCTCTTACATTGATGGATTTCTCGATTTCCAGAGCTTCGCCATTGACCGTCAGTTTCATTTTCTCTACCTCCACGTACTAGAAAAAGCCTATGAGAAACGCCAAGTTATCCATAAATACACCTCGTGAAAAGATTCCACAGTGGTATTCCATGCCCTGAGCGTTTCCCATAGGCTTCCGTTTATCGAATGACCTACGGTGATACCGTTCAATCATATTAAACCGATATGTTTTACAAATCGATAGTGATATCTTACAACAACGCCTACGAAATGTCAACTATTTTTTATTTTTTGTAAAGCCAGGTCTCACCCTGCATCAATCCGCTCATCACACAGGCACCAGCTGCCCCGGCGGCCAGCACCGCCGCCAATCTTGCCGGCGTGATGCCGCCGATGGCATAGACGGGAATGGCGGACTTCTGGCAGGCCGCCTGCAGGAAGTCCAGCCCCCGTCCTGGCAGGCCCTGCTTGCAGTCTGTTTCATAGATATGCCCCGCCACCAGATAGGAGCAGCCAAGGCGCCGGGCCTCCTCCACCTCATCCAGGGAATGGCAGGAGGTGCCAAGGACTTGCCATGCTGACCGCTCCGCTGGCGAAAGCTGCCGCAGCTGAGGCAGCGGCAGCTGCAGGCCATCCGCCTTCAACCCCTGGGCAACAGCAGCCTGTCCATGCAGGATGACCGACACACCGTACTGCCTGCCGATTCCCATGACTTTCCGGGCGAGTTTTGCATACTCTTCTGCCGCCAGATCCTTTTCCCGCAGCACGATGGCCCGGGGGCCCTGAGCAGCAATCCGAGCCAGCCGCCTGTCAAAATCCCCGGTACATTGTTTGCGGTCCGTAATGGCGATGACTTTTGACAAGTCAATGGTTGACCGGTCAAATCCTGACTTGTCAAAGATTGACTTGTCATTTTTTTCCCTACACATAGAGATAGTCATTGAGCACCGGCTGCAAGCCCTCGGCGGCCATATCCGCATACATGGCCGCCAGACTGCGGGTATCGCAGATTTCAAACTGCTCATCGCCGGTGCGCGCTTCATCCTTGCCCGTATATTTTTCTTCATGGTCCCCAATGCCCGTGGACACCCCCGCAGAAATCTTCGTCGCGCAGATCTTGGCAATGCCGTTGCGGAAGGCGGCACTCTCCCGGGAGGAGACCGTTATGCCGGCAAAGGGCAGGAAGATGCGATAGGCGCAGAGGATCTGGCAGAGCTGCCGCTCGCCGACGTCCAGCGGATTGATCTTGTCGTTGTTGATGATGGGCCGCAGGCGCGGACAGGAAAGGGAAAACTCCGCCTGGGGATACTTGCGCTGCAGATAATAGACATGCAGTGCCGTAGCCAGTGCATCCTTGCGGAAATCCGACAGGCCCAAGAGCGCCGAAAAGCCGACGCCGCGCATGCCACCGCGCAAGGCGCGTTCCTGGGCCTCAAAGCGGTAAGGCCAGACGCGCTTATGGCCCAGAAGATGCAGCGTCTCATATTTCTTGAGGTCATAGGTCTCCTGAAACACCGTGACATAATCGGCCCCACATTCGTGGAGGTATCTGTAATCCTCGGTGTTGACGGGATAGATTTCCAGGCCCACGTTCTTGAAATACTTGCGCGCCAGCTTGCAGGCCTCACCGATATAGGAAACATTGGATTTGGTCTTGCTCTCCCCAGTGAGCAGCAGGATTTCCTCCATGCCCGATGAAGCGATGACCTGCATCTCATGCTCGATCTGCCCTGCATCGAGCTGCAAGCGCTTGATGTCATTGTAGCAGTTGAAGCCGCAGTAGACGCAATAATTCTCACAGTAGTTGGCGATGTAGAGCGGCGTGAACAGATAGACCGTGTTGCCGAAATGACGGCTTGTTTCCAGCCGTGCCCGCGCGGCCATCTCCTCGAGGAAGGGCTGCGCCGCTGGCGACAGCAAGGCCTTGAAATCCTCCACCGTGCAGCTGTCATGATTGAGCGCCCGCCGCACATCAGCGGCCGTATAGGAAGCGTAATCGTAGGCCTCCATCGCCGCGATGACCCGCGCCCTTACTGGCGAATCGATCTGCTCCATGTCGGGGAAGTATTCCAGCGGGTCCTTACGGCTGGCTGGATCTTGTTCCAGCTGATGCTTCTTGGCCAGTGCCCCTTCGCTTAGTTTTTCCGAGTCGACAAAAAACTGATTTTCCATGACGCGCCTCCTCAGTCGTGCAAAAAGCCAGTAAGGGGGTCCGAGGCAGCAGCCCCGCGGGTCAGCACGCGGCCCAGTCCCGCCAGATAGGCCTTGCGGCCAGCGGCGATGGCGTCCTTGAAGGCCGCAGCCATCAGCGGCAGATTGCCTGCCGTGGCCAGCGCCGTATTGGCCATGATAGCGGCCGCCCCCATCTCCATGGCCGCACAGGCCTCGGAGGGCTTGCCGATGCCGGCATCGACGATGATCGGCAAGTCGATCTCATCGATGAGGATCTGGATGAACTCTTTCGTGGCCAACCCCTTATTGGAACCGATTGGCGCCGCCAGCGGCATGACGGCCGCCGCCCCGGCCTCCACCAGGTCCCGGGCGACATTTAGATCCGGATACATATAGGGCATGACCACAAAGCCTTCGTTGGCCAGCCGTTCCGTCGCCTTTATAGTCTCGGCATTGTCGGGCAGCAGGTACTTCGAATCCCGCATGATCTCGATCTTGACAAAGTCCCCGCAGCCAAGCTCCCGGGCCAAATGCGCGATGCGCACGGCCTCATCGGCGTTGCGCGCCCCCGAGGTATTGGGCAAAAGGGTCACGCCTCTTGGGATATAGTCAAGGATATTTTCCTGCTCCTTCGTATTGGCCCGGCGCACGGCCAGTGTCACGATTTCCGCCCCGGCATCCCGCACGGCAGCCTCGATGAGCTGCAGCGAGTATTTGCCCGAGCCAAGGATGAAGCGGGAGTGGAACCTATGCCCGCCAATCACCAAACAATCTTCCTGTTTTTCCATCTGTCATTACTCCTCTCCACGCTGTTTCCGGCCCATTGACCGCTCAGCCACCGCCCATGAAGCAGACAATCTCCACCACATCGCCGTCTTGCAGCACCGTCGTTTCATAGTCCGCCTTCGGCAGGATGACTTCATTGTATTCCACGGCAATCGCCCGGCTGTCATAGCCCGCCTCCTGGAGGTAATCACAGAGGCTTTTGCCTGCTGCCGCTTTATCCTCACCATTTATCCTGACCATCTGCATCCTCCTGTAAAACCTGCACGAAAAAGGGAACCTGCCTGATTGGCAAGTTCCCTTCGGTTTACACGTATCATTCACCGCTCATCCCTACGTTGGCATTATCCAAATCAGGTTATGGGTCGGAGTCGTAACCTCCCTCTCAGCCTGCTGTGATGTTCCCATCGGCAAGCTCCCCTTGCTGTGCAATTGTCTTTGACTATTATACGTCAGCTTACGCAAAATTGCAAATTGCTCAGATGACGTAGTCAAAATAGAACTGCAAGCGGCGGTATTGGTTCAGGAAGAAATAACGGTTAGCAAACGCAGCTTTTACGCGAGGTTCCACGTGGCTCGAGGCCAGTTCCCGATAGACCGACAGCATTTCCTTCAGCTCCTTGGCCTTATAGACCTTGATGCCAAAGCCGCGGCCATTGATCAGTGGCCGACCCGAATACTCATAGTCCGCCAGCGGCAGGATAGATTCGATCCTGCCCTGCCGCACCGAAACCGCTACCTGGTCGCGCAGGATAAGGATGTCAAAATCGGCCGGATACTCGTAGCTGATGCCCCGGCGGGGAATCTCATCCCCCACCTGATAGGGTTTCTTGACGGCTGCGGCTACCTTCGTGACGTTGCAGCTTTCGATATCGTAGTAGAATTCATCGAAGACATCGCCTCGGGCGCGGATGCCGCCGTTCACAAAGGCGAAGCCTGCCCCCTCGTCGGCCTTTTCGGCGGCGACGACGATACCGCCGCCGGCCACATCATAGCCATCCACCAACACGAACCGGCCCGTTGCCTGATGCTCCTGGAACACATCAAAGGCAATGGCCTCCTTGAGGCTCAGGATGACTTCTGCCACATCGTTCAGCCGCAGTTCCTTGGCTCCCTCGCGGCTGTCGAGATTGGCCGCATCGATGGTCTTGACGATGTCAGCCACCTCGGCCTCCACCTCCTGGGTCGCCAGCTTGAGCTTGTAGGTACTGCCCTTGCGCAGAGGATTGCGCCCCATCCAGAATATCGAGGCCCGCAGGCGGTTGGACACGTGGGGGGCCTTGGCCCCAGGCGTCGTGATGATCTCACCGCGCTGGTTGAAGAACTCATCCCGGACGATGATGCCCGTGGATTCCCCGGCCAAGGCGCGCTCCTTCTTGTCCCGCTCCTGCCAGTAGGCAATGGACTGGATGACCGTGCGGCGCCCCGAGGGATAGATGGCGATCTCATCGCCCACGGCGAGCTTGCCGGCCTCGATGCGCCCGGCAATGATGCGGCGGTCGTCGAATTTGAACACATCCTGTATGGGCAGGCGCAGGTCCTTGTCGAGAATTTCTTTGCTGGCCTCGAGCAAATCGAGAGAATCCAGCAGCACCGGGCCATCATACCAGGGCATATTGACCGACTTAGTAGCGATGTTGTCGCCCTGATAACCCGATACCGGCAAATAGCGCAGGGGCTTTACCCCCAGCGGTTCCAGGAACTCCTTCATATCGTCAGCAACCTTGTGGAATACTTCCTCGGAGTAGTCCACCAAATCCATCTTGTTGACAACCACATAGACCTTCTCGATGCCCAGCAGGGACAGCATATAGCCATGGCGCTTGGACTGCTCCTGCACCCCCTGTTTGGCATCAACAATCAAGAGAGCCGCATTGGCATTGGCTGCCCCCGAAATCATATTCTTGAGGAACTCCTTATGCCCCGGGGCATCGATGATGACATACTCCCGTTTCTTCGTCGCAAACTGGATCTGGGTCGTATCAATCGTGATGCCCTGTTTCTGCTCTTCCTCAAAGGCATCGAGGAGATAGGCATACTCAAAGGGCTTGCCCGTTTCCCTGGCGATGCGCTTGACCTTGTTCACTGCGCCCTGGGGCAGGGAATCCGTATCGTAGAGCAGACGGCCGATGACCGTCGATTTGCCATGATCCACATGACCGACCACCACGATATGCAGACCTTCTTGTTTCAATTTCTCATCCATTACATATACCCCTCTTTACGCAGTTTCTGCATCGCATAAGCATCTTCCTGGTCCTGCTTGCGCCCGGCACGCTCGCCAGTCTTCGTATGTTTCAATTCTTCAATGATCTTGTCAAGGGTATCAGCCTCCGACTCAATCTGTCCCGTGCAGCAGGCACAGCCCAGGCTGCGGTAACGCTTGCCGTTCTTGGCAAAATACAAGTCGATGATGGGAATATTCTCCCGGCGGATGTATTCCCAGATGTCAAGCTCACTCCAAGCAAGAATCGGATGCACGCGGATGTGGTTGCCCTTGGGGAAATCCGTCTTGAACTGATTCCAGAGCTCCGGCGGCTGGTTGGTGTAGTCCCAGCCATCCTCCTGGGTGCGCTCGGAGAAAACCCGCTCCTTGGAGCGGGAGCCCTCCTCATCGCGGCGCACCCCGACGATAAGACCGTCAAAGCCGTGCTGCTTCACCACCTGACGGAGGCCTTCGGTCTTGAGGGCCTTGCAGCAGGCCAGACGCCCCTTGTCGGGGCCGATGCCCGCATGTATGGCCTCCCAATTCGTATGGACGATGAGGTCAAGGCCGAGTTCCTTGGCGACGCGGTCGCGGTAGGCAATCATCTCGGGAATCTTGTGTTTCGTATCCACATGGATGAAGGGAAAGGGTACATGGCCGTAAAAGGCTTTCTTGGCCAGCCACAGCAGCACCGTCGAGTCCTTGCCGATTGACCAGAGCATGCCCAGCTTGCCCAGTTTCTTATACGCCTCCCGGAGGATGTAGATACTCTCCGCCTCCAGTTGATCCAAATGATCCATTGCCATTGTTATCGTCTCCTAACCTCAATACGCATTTGCTTTATTTTTTGCTACGATGATTTCCTGCTCGCTGCCATCAGGAAGTCTTAGCTGCCAGGTAAGCGACGCCGCCGAATCATGGGCATAAAGCCGGCCGCCGGCACCGCCAAGATCAGCGCTCAGATAGTAGAAAATCGCATCCCGCGGGCACTCCTTGACGCAGGCCGTGCAGCCCCAGCAGTCGCGCACCTCGCGGATGGCGGCTTTCCCCGCCGTCACTTCCAATAGATTTCCCGGACAGACCTCCGTACAGCGGCCGCAGCCCACGCACTTTTCCGGTTCAATGCTGATGCTCATACCGTTCCCCCCGCTTGACCAGATCTCGATAGATGATTTTCACCTTTCCCTCCTCCAGCCGCGAATTGACATATTTTTCCAGTGCCGGATCTTTGTCCGGATAGTCAAGATTCTCGGCAAAGGAGTGCCAACGCGTCTCCCGGCGGGCCTTCAGATGCTCGATGAGCACGCGGCAGATGAGCAACCGCTCCTGCAGTTCAAAGAGCTGCACCAGCTCATAGCCATCCGCCGCCCGCAAGTCCTCACTGAGCCTTGTCAGCCGCCCGATGTGTTTGGCCGCCAGGTCCAGCTGCCTTTCCGTATAGCGATAGCCAGTGGTAATCCCCCCTGCATACTCATCCATAACCTGCTGCATGGCCTCCTCAAGCCCCGCCGCCGTAAACAGCGGACTAGCTGCTGGTGGCTTCAGCAGTGCCGTGACCCGGTCCAAAATCCTCTGGCGGACCGTCGGGGGAAGGGCTGGCTGCCCCTGCCCTTCCGCATAGGCGGCGGCACTTTCCGCGGCAATCTTTCCCTCCACAAAGGCACCGGTCACATATTTCTGCGGGCAGCCGCCAGCCACGTCGCCAGCTGCGAACAGCCCCGGCAGCGTCGTCGCCCGCACCGCATCGATCCAATAGCCGCTGGCCGTATGGCCGCCCACCACATAGGGCTCGGAGCCCTCCACCTCCACATTGGCGCTGGCAGGGCCTAGCCCCGTCTCGCGCCACTTCATGGTCTGGGCCGGCGCCATGTTAAGATAGGCCCGCTCCAGCGAAGCCTGCTGCACCTCGGTGATGCCCTCGGTTTCCAGATAGCAGGGGCCCCGCCCGGCCAGATTCTCGCTGACCACGGCATACAGGCGCTCTGACGTCGTATTGCCGTATCTATGCTGATAGCGCTCCCCCGCTGCGTTGACCTGGGCCGCGCCGACGCCCTGGGCCAGTGTTCCCGTCGGCGCAATGGTACCCTTGCAGCGCAGGGCGATGAACCGCATCTCAAAGGTCGTCATCTCCGCGCCAGCCCGCAGGCCCATGGCATAGCCTGCCCCGGTATTGAAGGGACTGTACCACATCTTGTGGCGGGAACTGCCCGGATGATTGGGCCGGTAGAGCCCGGCCGCACCGCCCGTGGCACAGATGACGGCCTTGGCCTGCAGGAAATACAACTTCTCCTGCCGCACGCCGACGCCCCAGGCGCCAGTCACCGAGCCATCATCAGCCTGCAAATAGTCGACGACACTTACATGTTCCAGCACTTCTACATTTTTGCTCTTGCGCACCGCCATCGCCAGCAGCGGCTTGATATTTTCACCATTTATCTTGAGATTGCGCCACCCGCGGGAGACATACTGGCCCCGCTCATCCTTCAGGATGACAAGTCCCAGCTCTTCCATATGACGGGTCACTTCGTTGAGCCCCTGGGACATCGTCAGCAGCAGGTCATCGCGCACAATGCCCGCCGCGTCTTTCGCCGCGTAATCGGCATAATCCTCGGGACTGTGCCCCGGCGTGATATAGGCATTCAGGGCATTGACCCCGGCGGCCAGACAGCCGCTGCGCTTGATGCCGGCCTTATCCACCAACAGCACCCTGAGCTCCGGATGGTCTGTGGCCAAGGTAATGGCCGCATAGCAGCCAGCGGCACCGCCGCCCACAATCAGCACATCGGCTGTCTTATCCAAAACTTCCATTCGTCTTTCACATCCTGTATCAAATAACCACCGACTCTTCCTGTTTCGCCCGGTTTTCAATGATCTGGGTCTTCCCGCCGGCGAAACTGTAGACGCGGTGAATCAAAACCAGCGCCCGGTCCCCCTCCTGCAAGGGTTTCTTTTCGAGGCTGCGCCAGCCATATAAGAGCTGGCCTTTGACCTCCACCACCACTTGCAGGCTGCTGCCCCGGAAATAGGTGGCCCTGACCGTGCCCTGTTCCGCCGCCAGGGGCATCAGGATTTCCTCCTCCTCGGCAGCAATCTCCAGGAATTCCGGCCGCAGGATGCCCTCATGGCTGCCTGCGCCATTCGTAAATCCCTTGAACACCGTATAGTCGGGAACATGCACCGACTCACCGATGAAATCCGCCACAAAGGGCGTCTCGGGATGCTGATAGATGGCAGCTGGCGAACCAGCCTGCTCCACATGGCCGTGATTCGTGATGATGATGTCATCGGCCACCTCCACCGCCTCATCCTGGTCATGGGTGACAAAGATACTGGTGATGCCCAGCTGATGGATGGTGGCCCGCAGCCATTGTCTCAGTTCCTTGCGCACCTTCGCATCGATGGCCGCAAAAGGTTCATCCAATAACAGAAGCTCCGGCTCTGGGGCCAAGGCCCGTGCAAAGGCTACCCGCTGCCGCTGGCCCCCTGAAAGCTGCTGCGGATAACGGGTGGCAAATTCTTTAAGCCCAATAAGCTCCACAAGCTTATCCACCCGCGCGGCAATTTCCTTTGGCGGCACCTTCTGTACCTTGAGCCCAAAGGCGATATTTTCCCATACCGTCATATGGCGGAACAACGCGTAGTTCTGGAACACAAAACCAATGCCGCGCTTCCCCGCCGGCAGGTCGTTGACCCGCTTGCCCGCAATGAAGATATCCCCGCTGTCGGGATGCTCGAGGCCTGCAATCATGCGCAGGATGGTGGTCTTGCCACTGCCCGACGGTCCCAAGAGGCCGATAAGTTTTCCCTTTTCCACCGTCAGATTCACGTCATCTGAGGCCTTGAACGTGCCAAAATTCTTATGGATATGTTTAAGTTCTACTTCAATTGCCATTTCTTAGCCCCCGTTTCGCCCGCCATTCCACCAGATTCCGCAGGATCAGGATGATGACGGCCAGAATCACCAGAATCGATGCCACGGCAAAGGCCGCCGTGAAATTGTATTCGTTATAGAGGATTTCGATATGCAGCGGCAGGGTATTCGTCTTGCCCCGGATATGTCCCGAAACTACCGACACCGCACCGAATTCCCCCAGGGCCCTGGCGGTACAGAGTATCACGCCATAGAGCAACGCCCACTTGATATTCGGCAGGGTCACCCGCCGGAAAATCGTCCAGCCGCTGGCCCCCATCGTCGCCGCAGCCTCCTCCTCGCTGCGCCCCTGGGCCTCCATGACCGGCACCAGCTCCCGGGTGATGAACGGAAAGGTCACGAACACCGTGGCGAGGATGATGCCCGGCACCGCGAAGATGATCGCGATGTGCTCAGCCCGCAGGAAGGGATAGAGGGGACTCATGCGGCCAAACAGGATGACAAACAGCAAACCGGCCACCACCGGAGAAATGGCAAAAGGCAGATCCAGCAGCGAACTCCAAAAAGCCTTGCCGCGGAAATCGTATTTCGTGAGCAGCCAGGCCGAAGCCAGGCCAAATACCGTATTGCCAAGCACCGCCGCCACCGTTGCCTCTAAGGTCAGATACAGCGCCTTGCGCGCAAAGGGCTCGTCGAGAGCGGCCAGATAAGCCTGCCACCCCTTGGCCAACGCCTCGCTGGCCACCAGGACCAGCGGCAGCACCAGCATGACCAGCAGGAAGGCAGCAGCCAGTCCGATAAGCCCCCATTGACTGAATTTATGCGGTTTCACTGCCAACTTTCACACCCCCTGTTTCTGCACACGATAGCGCTGATACCCATTGATGAGCAATAAGATGGCAAAGGACAAGAGCAGCAGCACCAGCGCAATGGCCGCCGCTGCCTGATAGTCGAACTGCTCCAGCTTAGCCATGATCAAGAGCGGTGCGATTTCCGTCTCATAGGGAAGATTGCCCGCAATGAAAACCACGCTGCCGTACTCGCCGACCCCCCGGGCAAAGGCCAAAGAAAAACCCGTGAGCAGCGGCGATACCAGCTCAGGAAAAATTACACGGCGAAAGGTCAGCCAATCGCCTGCCCCCAGCAAAGATGCCGCCTCCTCCACCTGCGGGTCGAGGTCCCGCAGCACCGGCTGGACGCTGCGGGCCACAAAGGGCAGGCCCACAAAGACCATCGCTAACGTAATGCCCAGCGGCGAAAAGGCCGAGGGAATCCCCAGTGCATACAGGTACTGGCCCAGCCAGCCGTTTTCCGCATAGAGCGTCGTAAGCGCAATGCCCGCCACCGCCGTGGGCAGGGCAAAGGGCAGATCGATAAGGCCATCGAGAAGCCCCTTGCCGAAGAACTCATAGCGGACGAGCACCCAGGCCAGCAGCAGCCCGAAGACACCATTCATCACCGCTGCCGCCAGTGCCGTCAGCAGGCTGATATAATACGCATGGAAGACGCGGTAATCCAGCACCACTGCCAAAAATTTCTCCCAGCCCATGCCTGCGGTATACAGGACAAAAGCGGCCAGCGGAATCAATAAGATAAGCGAGAGATAAAAGAATGTGATGCCGCAGGTAAAGCGATATCCCGGAATGACTTTCTTATTGCTGAAACTGCTCACTTTCCTGCCTCCTTCACCGTGTCATTTCTTCTCATAAATCTGGTCAAAGGTACCGCCATCGGCGAAATGCTCCTTCTGGGCCTTCGTCCAGCCGCCAAAAGCCTCATCGATCGTCACGAGCTTGAGGGGCAGGAATACCTTGGCATACTTAGCGGCCACCTCTTTGTCACGGGGACGGTAGAAATTCTTAGCGGCGATTTCCTGGCCCTCTTTGCTGTAGAGGAAGTTGATGTAGGCCTCGGCCAGCTTACGCGTACCCTTGCGCTCCACCACTTCATCGACTACCGCCACCGACGGCTCCGCCAGGATGCTGATGGACGGCACTACGATCTCATAATCGTCCGGTGCATCCTTCACCGACAGCAGGGCTTCATTCTCCCAGGCAATCAAGACATCCCCCTGCCCGCGCTGGACGAAGGAAGTCGTTGCACCGCGGGCACCGGAATCCAGTGCCACCACATGGCTGAACAGTACCTTGAGGAAATCCTTTATCTTGGCCTCATCGCCATTGTTATGCTCCTTGGCATATTCCCAAGCTGCCAGATAGTTCCAGCGGGCACCGCCTGACGTCTTCGGATTCGGCGTCACGATCTGCACATCGTCCCGCACCAGGTCGTTCCAGTCGTGGATGTTCTTCGGGTTGCCCTTGCGCACCAGGAAGACGATCGTCGAGGTATAAGGTGCCGAGTTATCGGGGAATTTCTTGATCCAGTCCTTGTCGATGAGACCTGCCTGGGCAATCTCATCCACGTCATAGGCCAAGGCCAGCGTGACCACATCTGCCTCGAGGCCATCGCGCACCGACCGGGCCTGCTTGCCCGAACCGCCATGAGACTGGGAGAAGGTCACGTCTTCGCCGGATTCTTTTTTCCATTCCTCCTTGAACTTCGCATTGAACTCCGCGAAGAGCTCACGGGTCGGGTCATAGGAGACATTGAGGAACTCCTTGCCAGCGCTGCCGCTGTCTGCCGTTGCATTGCCGCCGCACCCCGTCAGCGCCCCCATGGCCAATACCAAACCTGCCGCAAGTCCAAACCATTTTTTCGCCTTCATTTCAAACACTCCTCATCCTGAATACTGGTGATATATATCAGAAACATATACGCAAAAAGCCTATGGACGCACAGCACGCTCAGACTTATCCTCACGGTTGCTGTACGGCTCCATAGGCTTTCGTTTTTCGAATGACCTGCGGTTATCCGTTTAATCATATTTATCATATATGCATTCTTTCGATTGTTACTAGTTTATATCGGCTCAAGCCATTTGTCAAGCCTGTCATATTACAAGATCATAGATTCAGATGCCTTCGCCATCCAAACCAGTAAAGCGCTGTTTTTCTGTGCGCTCCATCTGCACCACAGTTCCGCGTTTGACCACGATGACAAGACGGCCATACTGCAAGCGGCCAAATTCCTGCCGGACATGCTCGGCGATATGCTGACGTTGTTTCTCGCTCCAGACCTGCTCCTCACGCTGACAGCCGAAACTTTCAATCCGCAGTTTTTCCTTCCATTCCACCTGAACCAGGATTCCATCCTGAGCGACCAAAACCACTTCGCCAAAGCTGATGAACTGCAAGATCTTCAGGATTTCAGCCATGACTTCGCCGGGAACTTCTCCCACGCTCAATTTCCTTCCTGCCATCGATTCACCCTCTTAAAATATACTTATCAGATATGTTTAATTTATCTTGTATGATAAACCTTTTCTTTCCATTCGTCAAGACATTTGGGTAAAAATAATGTAATGTTGTAAACTGACAATCCAGCAGCAATTGACAAGTCAACGAGGAAATGATATGTTGAAGGCAGAGTTACAGCATGCAAACACGAAAGAAAGGATGGATCATGTTATGACAAAAGAAGAAGTTCTTCAGAAAGTACAGGAACTCATCGATGCCCCCAGCTGCTACAGCGGGCTCAAGGATATCGCTACCGCCTACCTGGCCGCAGTCGGACAAGCAGGTGAGAAGGATGCTGCCGAAAAACTATTGGCTGAGCTCGAGGCCGACGTCAACAGCATCGATGATGTCATCCCGTTCTTCGCCTCCAACGAGGCCAAGAAAATCTTCGGCGAGCAACAGGCCACGGCTCTGCTGGCCCAGGCCCACGAAGTCAAGGCCAGTGGCGGCGACACCTGTTTTTGCCCAGCCTGCACGGCCGGCAAAGCCATCCTTGATAATCGCAGCGCCTTGTTAGGCTGATGCATATATCCCTGCAAACAAAAAACTCTGTTTCCAGAGCAGAGCGGCAATTGCCGCCCTGCCGGAAACAGAGTTTTTTCATGCTCAAATCTTGAATTTCTCGACCGATGCCTCCATGGACTGTGCCATTTCCGTCAGCTTCCGGCTCGAGGCAGCGATCTCGTTCATCGTCGCTGTCTGCTCCTCAGTTGCCGCCGATACCGTCTCGGCCTCGCTGGCAACGCTGCGGCTCATAGCACTAATCTTGCTAATTGCCCCGGATATCGTATTGGTACTGGTGGAAAGGGTCACAACGATCCGCTCCATTTCCCGCGTCTCTTCCACTACCTTTTCCACCATCTCTGCAATATCCTTGAAGGTCATGCCGGCACCGTTTACAGCACCAACACCATTCTGTACCTGGCTGACACCATCCTGCATAACCGATACCGCACTTCTCGATTTCGACTGGATGGAACCGATAATGCCAGCAATCTCACGGGCTGACTCGCTTGACTGCTCAGCCAGCTTGCGGACTTCATCGGCAACTACCGCAAAGCCGCGGCCATGCTCGCCAGCCCGGGCTGCCTCGATGGCGGCATTGAGTGCCAAGAGGTTTGTCTGCTCAGCAATCTCCGAAATCGCATCGACAATCGTGCCAATCTTGTCGGACTCATGACCGAGCTCCTCGATTACTTTGGCCGACTCGCTGACCGACTGCTCGATAAGCTCCATCTGCTGCACGGCACTGGCGACTTTCTGCTCACCGGCATCAGCCTGAGACTTGGCCGTGCCAACGACCGAACCAGCATGATCGAGCGCCTTCTCGAATTTTTCCATATTCATTGCCAGGTGGTTGATATGCTCGCTGGCATTCTCGACCTCAGTGAACTGCTCACTGCACGAACCAGCCACATTGACAATCGAGTCAGCGACTTGACCACTGACCTCTGCTGACTGCTCCGAACTATTCGTCAGCTGCTGTGACGAGGAGGCGACCTGCTGGCTGGACTCGGCAACATGCTGCATCATATCATGGACCTGCTGCTGCAGTTTCTGCAAGGCCTGACTCATCTCACCGATCTCATCGCTGCGGTGCATGACCTCCGCAAGGGATTCATCCTTGCGGAAATCACCAGTGGCGAGGACTCCGAGCCTGCTTGTGACCAGATGAATCGGCCCGACCACCGTTCCCGCTGCATAGAGGCCTAAGCCGATAAAGACCGCCAGCAGCACGACAATGATGCCGCCGAGTTTCATAAGGCTGGCCCAGAAAGTCTTATCGGCCTCGGCGCGCTCTTCAGCCACCTTCGTATCGATATAGTCGATCCAGACGCCCGTACCAACGACCCACTGATACGGCGCAAACGTTGCCGTATAGTTGCGTTTGGGCAACGGCGTCGTCTCATTCGGTTTGGCAAACATCAAATCCGTGTAGCCGCCGCCATCCTTGCGGCCGTTCTCAATCATTTCCTTGATGAAATGACGCCCAGCTGGATCAGTCAGGTTTATGCGCGACTTGCCCTCGGTATCACGGCCGAGCAGGACAACATTGACGCCCTCATAGGTGTCAATCCAGAAGTACCCCGCACCATCATCATAGCGCATATCGCGGATCAGGTCCGCAGCTTGCTTCTTGGCCTGTTCCTCGGTCAGCTCACCTTTCTGCTGCCGGTCGTAGACCTGCTTGATGATGGAAATCGCCGACTCGGTCTGAATCTTGAGCTCCCGCTCCACATCCTGTGTCAACGTCTGACGATACGTATCCACCTGCCGGTCGGTCTCGCTGATGAGATTCGTGATGAACAGCGCACTGACCAGCACTGTCGTCAATACAGCTGTACCGACGATCATGATGACAAACCGTCCTTTTAAAGACATGGCAACCCCTCCTATACTACATCCCTTTGTTTTTTCTGAGTATATCCTTACTCCTTATCTTTCTCTCGCCCTAGATAATTCGACACGCCATCCACAAATCCTGCTTGTACTGATATAATATTGCAACAATTCATACAACATGCAGCCCTGACATTTCCTGCAAAAAGAGGTATAACGCAAAGCCTTGCGCTATACCTCTCTATCTTATTCGTTTATTGCCAGCCCTGCAATGTCCAGTAGTCCTCGATGCCCTTGACTACTGGATAGAAGGCCTCTGCTGTATTGGCGATATGGACTGCCTGCCAATGGCCATCGTCCTGCTGCTCCATATCAACCTTCAGTGTGAGCTGCGGCACGAGACGGCCGTAGTCCGTATCCTTGCCCTTGATGTCGACAACAGCCATTGCCCTTGTGCCATCTGTCTGCACGGACCTTACACTGACATCATAGCTGTCCCCGAACTTCGTCATCTCGTCAGCGATCCATTTCGCCTGGCCATCCATACGGCTGATGGGCGTAATCTCAGGATCCATATAGAGTTCCAGCACCCGCTGGATAAATACCATATCATCGCTGCGGCGCTCCGCTATATACTGCTGCATGAATGCCGTGTCATGACGGAAGAACCAGTCCTGCGGATACGTCTTGTTCAAGTTTACGATATCATCGGCCAGTATCTTCGTGCTCTCATCATAAGTCGTCGTTATGAGATTGTCCACATCCGCATAGCGGCGCACCGTGTCATAATCACGGGACTTGACACCATCCATGAGTTGCGCCAGTGCATACTCCGGCGTGCGTTCCGCCTGATACGAGTAACCGATGCTGCCACCAGCGGCTACGATTACCGCCAGCACAGCCAGCAATATATGTTTGATCTTCATTGGCTATTCCTCCAAGATGCGAATCTTCATTGCTATAGTATCTATTCTAGCGTCATTCTCTGTAGATAAACTGAAGGAACCCGCAGCCTCACTTCTCATACTGCGGAATCGGCTTTTTCGTGAGTTTCTTGGTGATCCAGGCAAAATGCGCATTGAGGTACTCACCGACGCGCTCACCGATGTATTTCTTGCCATAGTAATCCGGATGCAGGCCATCGGTCGTATAGTTGGCACGCAGCCAGCCATTGCTGTCGGCAAGCATCGTCGATACATCGACGCAGTAGCGCTGCTGCATGACCCAATCATTGACATACTGCATATGGACCTGCCAATCAGCAGGCGGCGCATCGATATGGGCACGCTTTACCATCAGCGTCGGATTGATAGGCGTTGCCGTCAGGAACACCGGGATGATGCCATAGGCATCGCATTTGTCGCGCATCGCCGCCAGGTTCTGCACCGTCGTCCAGCCGTTCACCGTGCCGCGATAGTCGTTGACTCCGCCCATGATGACCAGCACGCGCGGCGAGAACGGCAGGATATCGCGCTCAAAGCGCTCGAGCATATCAGCCGTGGTGTTGCCGCTATAGCCGATATTCTTGACCGGTACACTCGCATAGGACTCCCAGTCATAGAGCAGATACCCCGGCGGCACTGACATGGCACCGCCACCATGGGTGATGCTGTCGCCAAGAGCCGCAATCGGCGTCGGCCCCGTTACATCGAAGTACACTTTCTCCGACCACTCACTGGTCGGATTGCCAGCTGCATCTACGGAACGGACCTGCCAGAAATACTTGCCCGGCGTAGTGAAACCGCCTTCCTCATAGACATCATACTCGCCAGCACTCAGCGTGTGCACTAGGGAATTGCCCCAGCTGACCACGCGATAGACACTGACCTCATGATGCTTGGCACCAGCCAGCGGCACCCAGGAATAGACCGGATAGACCGGCGCGTAGTCCATATCCGCAAACTGGGTTGTCGGCTTCGGTGCCCGCGGATTGATCTCACCGCCATCGGTAAGGGGACGCGGCTTGGAAAAATGGCCGATTGCCCTGCCATTGTAGTCAAGGGCGCAGACCTTCCAATAGAAATTACCGGCCGCGCTGCCGAAACGGCTCAGATTGATATCGACACCATTCGTGAAGATCTGCTCCTGCGTCACAGCAATATTTGACGGGTCATCCTGCTCTGACCGCAGGATGACGACCTGATACTGCACTGCACTTGGCTGTTCCTTCCAGGTCAGCCGCACATTATGGATATTCGTGGCTGCTGGCTGGCGTGCTGCCGTTTTCGCTGCCGTATCTGCCATCTTGGCATTTTGCCCCAGCGCGATAACCCGCGAAGTATTGGCAGCCGTGCGCACCGTGCGGGCCGAGGTCGCCGTCGTGGCTGCCGACACCGGCTCTGCTCCGGCTAGCAGTCCAGCCGCCAGGCAAAGCGTCCCCGCCAGCAGCCATTTATTCTTTACCTTTATCTTCATAATATATATCAAACTCCATTCGTATAGTGCCACCTTCACAGCGACATTCATCATTATAGCACCTAGCCTTGGGATTATCAAAAGCAAATCTCGCATCTTCCCAATTCTTGAAGTTTTTTGAAAAAACAATCAACGCAAAAGGTCTTGCGACAGATGACATGACAGTTTATAATACAAGCATGCTCAGCTGTCATGACAAATACAGCTGCTACATCGCACTTATTCAGGAAAGAGGTTTTTATCATGATACTTGAACGACTGGAGCAGCTGCCTGTCGGCTCGTTCCACTACAAACTCCTGCTGGTCACAGGCCTTGGCTGGCTGTTTGATTCCATGGACACAGGCCTTATCGCCTTCGTGCTGCCGGTTCTGGCCAAGGAATGGAGCCTGACACCGGCACAGGTCGGCTGGATCGGCTCCATCGGCCTTATCGGCATGGCGCTCGGGGCCGTGCTTGCCGGTACCCTCGCTGACCATATCGGCCGCAAGAAGGTCTTCACGATCACGGTGCTGCTCTACAGCCTGTCTACCGGCATGTGCGCACTGTCCTGGAGCTATGAGTCGCTGCTGTTCTTCCGGTTCCTCGTCGGCTTCGGTCTCGGCGGCGAGCTGCCCGTAGCCGCCACGCTCATGAGCGAATATGCTCCGTCTCATCTGCGCGGCCGGTTCATCGTGTTGCTCGAAAGTTTCTGGGGCGTCGGCTGGCTCGTCGCGGCCTGCATCGCCTATCTCCTGATTCCGGCCTTTGGCTGGCAGATTGCCTTCGTGATTGGCACCTTGCCAGCGCTCTACGTCTTCTTGATTCGCCTGCATATGCCAGAATCGATCCGCTATCTGATTTCCAAAGACAGGATTGACGAGGCCAAGGAAATCATCCTGAGCCTCGAGCAGAAACTTCATGTCCCGAGCCAGCCCTTTGCCGCTGAGCTCAGCAACACCGAAAAGGGCAAGGACATCGCTGCGGCGCCGAAATTCACGACGCTCTGGACCAAGCCCTTCCGCACGCGCACGGCGATGCTCTGGCTCGCCTGGTTCGGCATCGTCTACAGCTACTATGGCATCTTCATGTGGCTACCATCGATTGTCTACGCCCAGGGCTTTGCCGTCGTCAAGACCTTCGAGTACGTGCTGATCATGACGCTGGCCCAGCTGCCAGGCTACTATGCCGCAGCCTGGCTCGTCGACATCATCGGCCGCAAGTACACGCTGTCCCTGTTCCTGCTGCTCTCCGGCATCTGCAGTTTCTTCTTCGGCAATGCCGCTGATGCCTCAGCGCTCCTGATGTGGGGCGCCGCCATGAGTTTCTTCAACCTTGGCGCCTGGGGTGTCATCTACACCTACACGCCGGAGCAGTATCCCACCGCCATCCGCGCCCTCGGCAGCGGCTGGGCCGCAGGCTTTGGCCGCATCGGCGGCATGCTCGCCCCGATGCTCGTCGGCATCATGCTCGCCAATGCGCTGGGCATGAGCTACATCTTCATGATGTTCGCCTCGGTACTCATTGTCGTCTCGGCCATCGTCGTCGGTCTCGGCAAGGAAAGCAAACAGAAGACGCTCGAAGAGCTCGAGGCAGCTCTCGATTCTTGATTCGTACCCACACGAAAGGCCCGGCTGTATCAGCCGGGCCTTTTTTGTCCGCTCAGTTTTCTGTCTCCCCCTCGAGTCTCAGGCCGCCTGTCACCTGCTGCATGAAAGCCTTGGGCGTCGTATGGAGATATTTCTTGAACACCGCACAGTAATTCTTATAGTCGCCAAAGCCAGTCTGCTCAGCTACTTCATAGACGCGCCAGGTGCCGGCCGCCAAAAGCTCGATGCTCTGCTGCAGCCGGTACTGGGCCAGCAGTGTGCCAAAGGTCTGGCCGGTCTCTTCCTTGATCTTGCGCGACAGGTAGCTCATAGATACTCCCTGCTCCGCCGCCAGCGTCTCGATGCTAAGCCGCCCCTGGTAGCCATTCTTGATGGCCGAAAGCACATGATGCACATAGGGATTGCCCGCATGGTACTCCTGGAATAGCGCCGGAATGGCTGGCGCCGCAGCTGGATCAGCTGCCGGCTCAGCGGCAATGCGCTGCAATACAGCGGCCAGCTCCTCCTCATCGACAGGTTTCAACAGATAGTCGGCAGCCTGCAGGCGCACAGCCTCCTGTGCGTACTCGAAATCGGCATAGCTCGTCAGGAAGACGATTTTCGCCGCACTATGCTCGCTATGGAGCTGCCGCGCAAGCTCCAAGCCGTCCATGCGCGGCATGCGGATATCAGTCAGCACCACATCAGGAGCCGTCTCGCGGATAGCCGCCAGCGCTGCCGCTCCATCAGCGGCCTCACCAACAACCTTGGCACCGAGCCGCAGCCAGTCGATCGTACAGACAAGACCGCGGCGAATGATTTCCTCATCTTCGACGATGAAGAGTTTCAGCATATTTCTTCCTCCTGTCTCGGCAGACGCATCTCCACGCGGGTACCACCGCCTGCCGGCTGCAAAAGCTTGAGCCCATAGGCCATGCCAAACATCAGCTGGATGCGGCGATGGACGTTGTAGATGCCCTTATGTATCGAGGTATTCTCGCCCTCCCGCAGCAGACGTTGCAGATGGGTAAATACCTCCGTTGTCATCCCCTGTCCCTTGTCCTCGATGACGACCATGAGATCGTCGCCAATCGCATTGACACTGAGCCGCACATCGATGGTTCCATCGGCAGCCTCGCCATACTTGATGGCATTTTCGAGCACTGGCTGGAATAAGAGTTTCGGGATATGGCAGCCATGGGACCGCTCGTCGACGTACTCCGTATAGTGGAGCCGCTCACCAAAGCGGTACTTCTGGATCTGCATATAGCTGTGCAGGTACTCAAGGTCCTTCGCGATCAGCACGCGCCGCACCTCGCTGTTGATACTGTACCGCAGCAGCGCCGACAGTGCCTGTATCATCTTCATGGCCGCATCGGCATCGAGCTTGACCATGAACTTGATGTTCTCCAGCGTGTTGAACAGGAAATGAGGATTGAACTGCGACTCCAGCTGCCGTACCTCCGAGATGACCGAGGCCCGTGTCTCTGCCTCCTTCTGGCGCATGAGCTCCTGCAGGCTCTCCGTCATGCGGTTGTACTCTTCCTCGATGATGGCCAGATCACTGCCTGCATGCACCTCCAGCTGCTGTCCCAGGCGTCCCTTCTTGACCTCCGCAAAGGCCGCCACGAGATCATCCACAGTCTTTGAGCGGGCACGGCTTTCCCGCCGCACGCTCACGAGGATGATGGGCACCATGATGAGCACGATGCCCAGCAGGATAGCAGCCCCCAGCAGGTAGCGCATCAACAAGTCCGTAACGGGCGACACCGCATAGACCGTATACCATTTGCCATCGCCACGGCTAAGGACCTTCTCACTGGTCACATAGTATTCACGGCCCTTGACCTGCACCAGGCCATTGCCAGCCGAGCAGAATGGCTCAGTCACTTTATTCATATGCACGGCATAGGAACCGCCCGCTGTGATCTGCGCATTGTCAAAGGAATCGGCCACGATAAAATCCAGCCGGTCAGAGGTGATGTTGCGCTGCAGATATTCCCCGGGAATCAGGAAGAAGAACCAACCCACAGTCTTGCCTTGATGCCTGACGGCCTGCCCCACCAGCAGATCATGGATTCCCGTATCGCCCCGCGTCACGAACTCAATCACAGGCTGCCCGGGGCTCTGCTCCATGCGGTGCAGGATGCCCCATTCGTGATGGAAGGGCGCCAGCGTCTCCGGCAGCAGCTCATTGCTGCCCAGCAGCACCTGGCCCTCATTATCGAGCAGATAGAACTGCGTGCCATCATGGGCGATGTTCACCTCATGATAGAGGTAGCTATAGATTTCCGCCCGCCGTTTCGGATCCTGCTGCCACGCGTTCAGATCTTCCGCCGTCTGCAGCGTCTCCACAGCCAGTTCTGTGCGCTGCCAGTAGTCCGCAAAGATTCCCTGCATGACCTCGGCCACCACAGCCCGCTTTTCATGATTGGTCCCGGTCACGTAGTGCTCCCAGCTGAACAACATCAGTAAAGAACCTAGCACCGCAAGTATCAGCACCGGTACTAATGCATATTTCGTCAGCGCGCGCCTGACTTCCTCCTGAAAAGTATGCTGCATCTTCTTCCCTCCGACTATTACTGTCTCTATTATAGCGGACTTGCAGTCCAAACAAAAGGGTGCTGCCCAGCAGCACCCTGTCGTAATCCGTTATTTGTCTTACTGCACGCTCGTGAAGATATCCTTGAACTTATCGAGCCATGCTTTCTTGTTCTTGTTGACGACTTCCTCGTTATCGGTAATCGTGTTGATCTGGGATTTCTCCAGCAGACCTACCGGTGCCGGAACATCATCGCGGACACTGCGGCGATGGAGTTTCTGCGTGATCAGCGTCTGAGCATTCTTGCTCGTGATGAAGTCGATGAACTTCTTGGCGTTGGCCATGTGTTTAGCATTCTTGATGATGTAGATGCCATCCGGTTTGGAGATGACGCCCTCTTTCATGTAGACGAGCTTGACATGAGCACCGTCAGCAACGTATTTTGCGCCGCCTTCCTCGAAGGTGCAGCCTACAGCATACTCACCATCAGCTACGCCTTTGTAGACCGCCGAGGAACCAGACAGCAGCTTGCCATCAAGGTTCGCGCAGAATTTCTTGATATAGTCCCAGCCTTGGTCAGGATCGCCTTTGCCCATGGCATAGAGCATGTTGATCAGATGCTCATAGGAGGACGAGGATTTTGACGGGTCAGCCATGGCAATCTTGCCCTTGAGTGCCGGATTCAGGAGATCCTCATAGCCCTCTACCTTGACATCGCCGATGAGGTCCGTATTGACCATGATGACGCTCGGGATATCCGTAAAGCGCGTGATGGATCCTTCCTCGTTCTTGAATGCCTGCTGGACATGATCCTCATTGGCGGATTTATACTGTTCAAAGAGGTCAGCCTTCGGTTTCATCGTCGACAGCGAACCGCCCCAGAAGATATCAGCCAATGGATTGGCCTTCTCCGACTCCACGCGTTTCAAGAGCTCGCCGGTACCAGCAGCAACGACCTCAACCTTGACGCCGCTTTCCTTCTCAAACTCCTCCACGAGCGGATTGATGAAGGACAATGGATGCGGGCAGTAGATGACAATCTTGTTCTCATCGTCGCCGCTGCCAGCCGAACCCTTTGCCGCCTGCTTGTCGCCACCGCCGCAGCCGGCAAAACACGTGGTCAGCATTGCCGCGCCCAGGAGCGTGGCAATAATCTTCTTGAGTTTCATGAGATATTCCTCCTTTTACTATGACATGTCATTTATAACGTCACATCGCGGCGGCCGGACACCTTGAAGAAGATGACCATGGCCGTGATTGTCGTTACCGTAAGGATCGTAGACAGCGCCGCTGCCGTGCCGTAGCTGGCACGGATGACCTCGGTGTAGATGGCGACCGACATCGTCTTGGTCGCGCCCGTGAACAGGATGACCGAGGAACTCAGCTCATTGATGGCCGTAATCCACGAGATGATGGCGCCACTCATGACACCGGGCAGCATCATGACAGCCGTGACCTTGAAGAAGGTCTTGACTGGCGATGCGCCGAGACTGATGGACGCCTCCTCGAGGCTCGGGCTCAGCTGGTAAAGGATAGCTGAGCTCGAGCGCAGGGTATACGGGAGACGCCGAATCACAAGGGAGATGATTATGATGAGGGCTGTACCGGAAAGCAGCATCGGCTCTTCATTGAAGGCCAATAGCAGCGTGATACCCAGGACAGACCCTGGGATGATATAGGGGAACATCGTCAGGGTGTCGATGATATCGGTCAGCCAGCTCTTGCGACGCGTAGTCAGATAGGCAACCGTCATGCCCAGGAACACGATGGCCATCATGGCCGCCGTGCTGAACATATAGGTGTTCGAAACAGCTGTGCCCAGCTCATTGAAGATGCGGATATAGCTGTCAAAGGAATAACCATCGATGAAGATCGAACCGTTCGTCTTGAGGAAGGACGTGTAGATGACGACAAGCTGCGGAATCATCGACAGGCCAACAAGGGTGTAGATGCATACATGCATGATGACATTCTTTATACCATGCAAAGCACCCATCTGCATGGGACGCAGCGAGCTCATGGTAAACGACTTGCGGTTGACCACGTATTTCTGCAGCATGAATATCGTCGAGGTAATCAGCACCATGATGGCCGCCATCGCCGCTGCGAAGTTCGCCTGGTCACCGACCTCATTGATGAACTCCGAATAAATCATGACCGGCATGACGTTAAAGCCCTCGCCGATCAGCATCGGCGTACCGAAATCAGCCATGGCATTCATGAAGACCATCAAGGCACCGGCCAGGATTGTCGGCGTGATGAGCGGCAGGATGATCGTCACGACCTTGCGGATGCCGCTGCAGCCAAGGCTTTCCGCCGCCTCGATGAGCGCCGAGTCGATGTTCTTCATCGCGCCAGCCACATAGAGGTAGATGAACGGATAAAGCTTGAGCGTCAATACCAGCAGGATGCCCGCAAAGCCATAGATTGACGGGAAATCGATGCCGTACTCAGCCAGCCACTTGGTCAGGATGCCGCTGCGGCCGCCAATCAGGATCCACGAATACGCGCCGATGAACGGCGGCGATAAGAGCGAGATGATGATACAGATCTCGACGATGCTCCGCCCCTTGACGCGGTAAAGCGTCATGAAGTAGGCCAGCGCCGTGCCGATGATGACGGCCAGTATCGTCACGCTCGTCGTGACCGAGAAACTGTTGATCATCGACTGGTAGTAATATTTGCGTTCAAAGAAGTGCGCGAAGTTCTGCATCGACCAGGCGCCGGTGGCGGCATCCTGGAAGGCGCTGACGAACAGCGCAAACAGCGGATAGATCAGGAACAGGCCAAAGATTATGATGGATAACAGCGTAACCCAGGCCCAGAAGTCCCACCGGAAACGTCTATTCATTTTCCACCACACCTTCCATCAGACTGCGGCTGCCATCGGCAATGAACACATTGACCTTCATGGCATTCGGTTTCAGATAGACCGTATCGCCCACCTCAAGGATCTTCTCCGCATGGCCGAGATCCTGGCTGAACTCAATCGAAGGCTGATTCGGCAGGATCATTTCCTCGGGGAAACTCAGGCTGTAGTTCACATACTTGCCAAGGAATACTTTCGTCGCCACCTGGCAGCGGACGCCTTCGCCCTCGCCGCAGATAGCAAACTCCTCCGGACGCACCGAGATGATGACCTCCTGTCCGTCCGCAGCTTCCTCGCCAAGCGTCGTCATCGGCAGCCGGAACCCATCGGCAAACACCACCGTCTTGCCGGCGCCATCAGCCTCGATATGACCCTTGAAGAGATTCGAATGACCGATAAACGTCGAGACGAAGATGTTGTAGGGACGGGTGTAGATCGTATGCGGCGACGCTGTCTGCTGGATGACGCCCTTCTTCATGACCGCGATACGGTCAGAAATCGACAGGGCCTCTTCCTGGTCATGGGTGACATAGACCGTCGTGATGCCGACCTGTTTCTGAACCTCACGGATGGCGGAGCGCATTTCCACACGCAGCTTCGCATCGAGGTTCGACAGCGGCTCGTCCATCAGCAGCACGCTCGGATGGATGACGATGGCCCGCGCCAGCGCCACACGCTGCTGCTGGCCGCCCGACAGCCGCTCAGGCAGGCGGTCTTGATACTCAGTGATCTGCACGACATCGAGGATCTTATCGACCTTCGCCTTCATCTCATCCTTCGGCATCTTGCGGAGCTTCAGTCCATACTCGACATTCTCACGCACGGTAAGATGCGGGAAGATAGCATAGCTCTGGAAGACCATGCCGATGTTGCGCTTATGGGCAGGGATATCGTTGATGACCTGCTCGTTAAATTTGATTTCTCCGCCCTCGATGCTGTTAAATCCCGCAATCATGCGCAGAAGCGTCGTCTTTCCACAGCCCGACGGCCCCAGCAGCGTAAAGAACTCCCCATTATGGATATGCTCGGTAAGACCGGGGATGATGGTAAGATCCCCATACTTCTTGACGACATTATCCACGGATATGGCAACACTCATCTGGAACTCCTCCATTCCATTGTTTCTTCTTGTTTTCTGCTATGACTTTATTTTATCGGAGTAATAAAGTTGAAACAATCCAAAATAATGGATATTTGTCGTCAAAAATGAACCAATCACCGCGAGGTTATCTCTCACATTCTCGGAGTAGTAGTACGATGCTAAACAAGCAAGTATTGAAAAAAGCAGACGCTTCAGCGTGTCCGCATCTATCAGTAACACCTCCACTTCGGGTTGGCCAATCGACCGCGCTTGCGCTTGGCCTCAAAGCACCTTTCTGCGAGGATGTTCATTCCAAATACAACAAAAAGCCACCCTTTTGGTCGAGGGTGGCTTTTTCGTATGTCTACCTATTAATTTACTCAGCCAATCGCAATCGTATAGCTGAATTTCTTTTCTTCGCCTGGTGCCAACTCTTCGCTGCCTTCACGGTCTTTGAAGTCACCATCAAAGTCCACGTAGTCAGCATGGCCATGCCAAGGCTCGATGCAGAGAAACGGTGCGCCGCCCTTGTCCGGCGTCCAGTAGCCCCAGTATGGGAACCCTTTGGCCTCGACGGTCAGGCACTTCTCGCTCTTCGTCGAGCGCAGGCTGACTGCATCAGACTTCTGCCCGTCATAGGCCAGGGCATCGTTGCGGAACATCTCGTAGTTCAAGGGCATTTTCGTGCCCTTGACGGCCATATCGCCGTATTCATGCTGGAACTGGCCTTTGCTGTCAAGCGGCAGGTTCCGCATGTCCTCAGCCTCTTGGAACTCGAGGTAGTAGTCCTCGAACTTCTCCCCCGGCACGATTGGGCAGCGGAAGGCACCATGCGCACCGATTGAGAATACCATGTGTTTCTCGTCAAGGTTCTTGACACGCCAGATTACCTTGACCTTGTTTTCCTCGAGCTCATAGCCGACATTGAGCTCAAACTTCCACGGATAGACCTTGAGTGTCTCCTCGGACCAGCCCAGGGCGAACTCGATGCTGTCCTTCTGGCGGGACACGAGCTCGAACTCGGAGATGCGGCCAAAGCCGTGTCCTGGCAGCTCGTATTCGTTGCCGCTCACACGGTACTTGCCATCGCGCAGCTTGCCGACAATCGGGAACAAGACCGGCGAACTGTACTTCCACCATTCAGGATTGCCATCCCAGAGGTATTCGGTCTCGTCAGCCCGCTCCTTGATGGAGCGCAGTTCTGCGCCCTGGCTGCGCACCAGCACGCAAAGTGTTTCGTTTTCTAATGTATAGAGCATCTAAGGACTCCTCTCGCTATGAAAATATGCTGTTCTTATCCAATTATACCATTAGCACGCAAGACGGCCTTGACACTTTCGGCACTCTTATGGAGCATTTCCTCTTCAGCAGCCGGCAGATGCAGCGGCACGCGTTTCAGCACACCGCCCTTGCCGATGACGCTTGGCAGGGACAGCGATACATCCTCGATACCGTACTCGCCATGGAGCGGCGTCGAAACGGTCAGCACGGCATGCTCATCGTAGAGCACAGCCTTGGCCAGACGGCAGGCGCCCATCGCGATGCCCGTGTTGGTCCAGCCCTTCGACTGCAGCACATCATACGCCGTGTTGACGACCTCACCAGCCACCTTTTCCCGGTCAAACTGCTCTTCGTGGTCATAGAACTCATCGAGCTCCGCCAGCGGCACACCGCCGATGCTGACCGTGCTCCAAGCCGGGAACGCCGAGTTGCCATGCTCGCCGAGCATGTAGCCCTGCACATCTGTCGGATCCACATGGTAATGCGCACCGAGGATGCTCTTGAAACGCAGCGTCTCCAGCGTCGTGCCCGTGCCGAACAGGCGGCCTTCCGGATAGCCGAACTCCGTCGCTGCCACATGCGTCGTAACATCGAGGGGATTCGTGATCATGATGAATACGGCCTCCCGCGTATACTTCGTCACTTCGCTCATGACGTCGCGGATGACTGCCGCATTCTCCTTGGCCAGCGTCAAGCGATCCATGACACCACCTGGCATGATGCTGGGGCCAGCCGCGCAAATGATGACATCCGCGTCATGACATTCCTCAAAGCCGCCCGCATATACATGAACATTCGGCGTCAGCGCACAGGCAATCGAATGCGTCGCGTCGACAGCCTCACCATGAGCCACCTCCGGCTTGATATCGATGCAGACGATTTCCGCTGCCAGCTGGCAGGCAATTGCCCGCGCCAGTACCGCCGAGCCAACATGTCCGAGTCCAATGATTGCTAATTTGTGTGGTTTTAACATAGTTGCACCTCTCCTTTGTCACTTATTTTAGCACAATTTACACTGTATGGAAACATGTCTACTATCAAAAACCAAACATTGTCAAACAATCACAGCAAAAGCAAAAATAATCCCCATCGCTGTTTTGTGCGATGGGGATTCATCAAGGGAATTACAATCACATTCAACCTTTGCGGGCAATGAGCCGCTGCGCCTTGACCGCAATGTTTTCTGCCGTCAGGCCGTGCTCAGCCAGCAATTCTTCTGCCGAAGCCGAATGGCCGAAACAATCGCGGACACCGATGCGGCATACAGGCGTCGGGCATTGCTCAGCCAGTACTGCACAGACTGCCTCGCCGAGACCACCGATGATATTGTGCTCTTCGACGGTGACGATGGCACCGCACTCCTTGGCGGCCTGCCGTACGCATTCCTCATCCAGCGGCTTGATAGTCGCCATGTTGATGACCCGGGCCTCGATGCCCTGGGCAGCCAGTTTTTCCGCCGCCTTGACGGCCTCGGGCACCAGGATGCCCGTAGCGATCAGTGCGACATCACGGCCGTCGCGCAGGACTTCTGCCTTGCCGATGGCAAGCTCTGCCGTCTCGTCATGGAAGACCGGCACGCCCAGCCGTCCAAACCGCATGTAGACAGGCCCTTCCATCTCATAGGCTGCCCGCAGGAGCTTGCGCGCCTCGACATCGTCGGAGGGGCAGAGCACCGTCATGCCAGGGATACTGCGCATCAGCGCGAAGTCTTCGCAGCACTGATGGGTCGCTCCGTCGGCGCCCACGGAAATGCCTGCATGCGTCGCACAGATCTTGACATTGAGATGGGGATACCCAATGCCATTGCGCACCTGCTCAAAAGCACGCCCAGCGGCAAACATGGCAAAGGTGGAAACAACGGGGACTAGTCCCATCGCTGCCATGCCGGCAGCCGCGCTCATCATATTACCCTCAGCGATGCCGCAGTCGAAAAAGCGCTCGGGAAACTCCTTCTTGAACATACCGGAGCGGGTGGCTCCGGCCAGATCGGCATCCATGACGACAATCTCCTGATGCTCACGGCCAAGTTCCACGAGAGCACGGCCGAAACTGTCACGCGTCGCAATCTTCTTCTGTTCTGCCATGCCTCAACCCTCCTTCAACTGCTGCCGGATGGCAGCCAAATCCTTGAGTCCCTGCTCCAGCTCGGCGTCATTCGGCGCTTTGCCATGCCAGCCCGCATTGTTTTCCATGAAACTGACACCTTTACCCTTGACCGTCTTCATCAGGATGACCGTCGGCCGGCCACTGCCCTGGTTCGCATGGAACCGCGCAAAGCCCTTGGCGATACCTTCAAAGTCATGACCATCGACCGTGATGGTATCAAAGCCGAATGCCGCAAATTTCGCATCGAGGGGCGCAGTGTTCATTACCTCAGCCGTCGGCCCATCAATCTGCAGGCCATTGACATCGACAGCCACGCAGAGATTGTCGAGCTTGTAGTGGGCAGCGTAGAGCGCTGCCTCCCACACCTCGCCTTCGGCGCATTCGCCATCACCGATCAGCACATGCACATGGATGTCCTTGCCCAGTACCTTTGCGCCCTTGGCCATGCCGACAGCCGCGCCGATGCCTTGGCCTAATGAGCCCGAGGACATATCGATGCCCGGCGTATCGTTCATGTTCGGATGTCCCTGCAGATGTGATGTCGGTTTGCGCAGCGTCAGCAAATCTTCCAGCGGAAAGTAGCCCTTATGTGCCAGCACTGCGTAAAGTGCCGGCACCACATGGCCCTTCGACAATACGAAACGGTCGCGATCTTCCCAATTGGGCTCATCCGGACGGACATTCATTTCCCGATTGTAGAGCCAGACCAGATAATCGGTGGCTGACAGGCTGCCACCTGGATGGCCGTTGCCAGCGGCATGAGTCATGCGCAGGATATCCTCACGCACCGTGACCGCCAGCTCCGGCAGATTCTGTATTTCCATCATGATTTACAGCTCCATTACTTGATCAGATTGATAACATTGCCAAGGATCGTGCCGACGACGCAGAAGTCTGCATCGCTGAAGGTCGTGTTGGCAAAACCGAGGTTGCCGAGAACCGGCATCAAGAGAATCGGCAGGAACGTGATCAGCAGACCATGAGCCATAGCGCCGAAGATGCAGCCGCGCAGGCCGCCCGTTGCGTTGCCGAATACACCAGCCGTAGCGCCGCAGAAGAAGTGCGGGACAACACTCGGCAGGATGATTGGCAGCCACGGCATCGACGAGCCCATCATCAACAGGATGCCCATGCCGATGACGCCGCCGACAAAGCTCGACAGGAAGCCGATGAGTACGGCATTCGGAGCGAACGGGAAGACAACCGGGCAGTCGATAGCCGGTTTAGCATTCGGGACAAGGGTCGTAGCGATACCCGTGAATGCCGGGACGATTTCTGCCAGGATCAGGCGGACACCAGCGAGGATGACATAGACACCGCCAGCAAAGGTGATAGCCTGCAGGATGGAGAATACCAGGAAATTCTGGCCGCCGCTGAGTTCTTTCTCAACATATTCCGGGCCGCAAGCCAGGGCGACAATCAGGAACAATACGAGCATGACCAGCGAGATAGCCAGCGACGAGTCACGCAGGAAAGCGAGGCCCTGTGGGAAGTTGATATCCTCCGTGCTCTGCTCTTTGTTGCCAAGCAGTTTGCCGATATAAGCAGCAAATACATAACCAACCGTACCGAAATGACCGAAGGCAACATCATCGCTGCCCGAAATCTTCTTCATGACCGGATGGGCAATAGCCGGGAAAAGAGCCATGACCAGGCCGAGGATAGCTGCACCGACAGCTACGAGAGTTGCCCCTTCGAAGCCACCGACCGTCAGGATGATACCGATCATGCAAGCCATGTAGAGCGTATGATGACCCGTGAGGAAGATGAACTTGAGCGGCGTGAAACGCGCAATGAGAACGTTGGCAACCATACCAAAAGCCATGATGAGTGCTGTCTGCGTGCCATACGTCTCCAGAGCCATGCCTACGATGGCCTCATTGTGCGGAACGACGCCCGTGATGCCAAAACCATACTGGAACATCGTGCCGAAATGCCCCAACGACGTCACAGCCAGACCGGCGCCACCGCCGAGAATCAAAACGCCCATAACCGTCTTGATCGAACCCTTGAGTACATCCGAAATCCCCTTCTTCTGTACGACGAGGCCGATAAAGGAAACTAAACCGATGAGTATTGCCGGTACACTTAAAATATCGAGAATAAATTTTAACACCGTAAATCCCCCTTTTATTATTTAGTTATGATAGCTGTTTCATCCCTGCGAAACCTTTTCTACGGCCGCAGTGATCTTTTCCTTGAGCTCCTGCTTGTCGATCATGTTGTTGAGCGATACCACCTCGCCGCCCAAGCCTACAAGCTGCGTCGCGATGTCGCGCGTGCCGACATAGATATCGGACTTATTGCCGGCAGCCGACGAAAGATCGCAGTGCGTAACCTCCGCCTCGACACCAAGCTCCTTGAGTACGTTCTTGATGTTCATCTCAATCATGAATGAACTGCCAAGACCGCTGCCACAACATACGAGAATCTTCATTTTCCTTCGTCTCCTTTCAAGATTGCCATAGCCTCCCCAACTGTCTTTGCAGCCAGGAAATTATCCAAACACTCCGGCACCATAAGGAAATCCGTGAGTGCCTCTAACATTTTGAGATGTTTCCTCTCATCCGGCGTTGCCAGCGTGATGACGAGCCGCACGGGATCATTGTGGGCACTGCCAAACTCCACGGGCTCCTTGAGCGTCATAAGCGTCAGCCCCATATCCTTGGCCCCGCACTCGGGACGCGCATGAGCCAGCATGATGCCCGGTGCTATGACCATGTACGGCATTTCCCGATGGTTCTGCTTGATGGCCTCCACATACGCAGGCTCGATGACCCCGCGCTGCAAGAGCGGCTGCGCACCGCGTTCAATGGCTGCCTCCCAATCCTTGCAGGACTCTCCGAGCAGGATATCCTGCTCGCCAACGAAATCCTCCAGCATGCCATCGCCTCCTTTCTCTATCCTCTGGCTGCCTCCCTGCCGCCATGTCTTTCATCCACGCTCTCATTATACGAATGAAAACCAGCCACAACAAGAACAAAAGCTTGCACAATACTTGTGCAAGCTTTCAGATTCCTTATGCTTTTTGCAGGAACTGCTGCAGCTGATGCCGCATGGCTGCCGCATCGGCGCAGGTATGCAGCGACCGCAGCATGCTCTCGCTGTTGAATACCCGCCAAAGGTCCGAGAGCAGCGGCAGATGTGCCTTCTCACTCGTAGTCGAGAAGGCGAACAGCATATCGACAGGACGCTGGTCATCGCTGAACAGCACCGGCTCCTTGAGCCGGAGGAAACTCACGGCCACCTTGTGCGCGCCGTCCTCGATATGCGCATGGGGCATCGCCACACCATCGCAGACAACGATATAGGGGCCGATGTTGCGCACCACCCGGACCATCTGCCGCACATAATGCTCGGTAACCGCCCCATCGGCCAGCAACAGATTGCCCGCCTGGGTGACGGCATCCTCCCAGTCAGCCGCCTGGCCATCGAGACAGATGAGATCTTCGCGCAAAAGTTCCACGAGGCCGCGTTCCTTGGTCAGTGCCTGTCCCGGCAGCGGCTCCGTCATGTATTTCTTATGATAGAAATAGCGGATCTGCCCCTCGATGACCTGGATGCCCGCATCGGTAAGGATTGGCGAGACGCGCAGCACCGCCATCCCCGGCGGTACCTTCTGGATGTCGACCGTGCTGATGATGATATCCACATGCGCCATATCCTCTTCTGAAAGGCGGTAGAGCGAAACCGTCTTGACGATCTGGATATAGGGCAGGTTGTTGCGCAGTGTCATGGCCAGCAGATTGGCCGTGCCGATGCCATTGCCGCAGACCAGCAACACCGACAACTGCTTTTTGCGCTGCAGGTTGCGGCGCTCGACAGCCGCCCCGAGATGGATGGTCAGATAGCCGATCTCATCTTCCGAAAAGGCGATGCCCATATGCTCAGTAATCTTGGCCGCGGCACGATTGGCGATATCGTAGAGCGACGCGTACTGCTCCTTGATGCTGCCCAGCAACGGATTCGTCAGCATGATGCCGAAATGCGCCCGCTCGATGGCCGGCTGCAGGTGCAAGGCCAGATTGTAGAGCAGCTCATCGTCGTCGAGGTAGAAATCGCCGAGCCATACCTGCGCATACTCGATAAAACGCCGCGCAAGATCGACGGCCTCGACATTGACATCCTTGGGCTGACGCCGCCTGTCATCCCCCGACAGGAAGAAGATGCGGCTGTGCAGCAGTTCGCGAACCAGATACTGCATCTCGCCCGGCTGGCGGAAACCGCGCTGCAGCTCATCTAGCGACTGCGCAATCTCGCCAGCGAGCCGTTTGAGCTGCTCCCCCTCATCCGACAGGAATCCCAGCGGTGCCTGATAGCTCATGTCATGGCCCTGCTGCAGCCGCTTGAACTGCACCAAGAGCGCACAGATCATGCGATTGGCCGACGAGTCATTCTCCAGGAGACCACGCCGCTCCATAAGCTCCAGGAAAAAATGCGCGATCTGCTCGACGGGCAGATCCTGCACATAATCCCGGAAAAGTTCCTGCCCCGCAGGACAGGGACCATCAAAATCAAAATGACCACGGAAATCGTAGCTTGCCCGATTGAAGATATGGATGAGCATATCGCGGCAGGCCTGCTCATCCCCATGTGCCCAGATGCCCAAGCCACGCTTGGAATCGTAGACGAGATTGCGTTTCTCGAGGATTTCCTGCACGTCCTTGAGGTCAGCCAGCAGCGTCGTGCGGCTGATGTCGAGCATCTCCGCCAGGCCGTCAATCGAGCATTTCTGCTCGCCAAGCAAGGCCAGGATGATGCGGTCCTGCCGCTCCTTGCGTCCAAGGATATGCTGCTCCACATGCGTGCTGCCCGTACAGTCGGCACTCTCGAGCCACATCCCCCGCCGTGGCTGACGGCAGAGTACCATGCCCTGCTCTGCCAGCTCGCCCTCAATCTCCTTGAGGTCATAATGTACCGTACGCACCGATACCTGCAACAGCTTGGCCAACTGATTTATCGTTATCGGCAAGTCGCGTGAAGTTCCCGCCAGCGCTTTCCCCAGCCGCCGTCTGCGTTCATTATTCTCCACATCATCGCCTCCCTATACTTTTCCCCATAATATATAAAGTATAAAGTGTCCTCGCTGATGCGACAAGTACGATTCTTTGCATGCACCCTGTGCAACATTCCGACCATTTGTCATTTCTGCGCCATCAAGCCTTGCTAGCGGTCACGAGACCTTGGCCAGCCTGCTCAAGGATTCGCATCTGCGCCAGGGTCTGCGCCTCAGTCACCAGCGGCGGCGCACCATGGAGGATAGTCTCGTAGAGCGCATCGTAGAAACGCGCATAGTCGCCGCGCACCGACGGCACCTTCTCCTCATGATAGCCGCCCTGCTCATCGTAATAAGTCAGCGTGCCATAATGCTCTGGCAGGTCAAGGCCAAAATCTGCATGCCCCTGGGGCAGATAGAATTTCTTGAGATCGGCCTCCTGCCGGTCCTCTGTCTGCTTGATGAAGACGCCGCGGCGGCCATAGACTGAAAAGCTTGGCCGAGGCTTGACGCGGAAATAGCTGGACTTGACAGAGACCTTCAACCGGCGCGCTGCATATTCAAAGTCCAGATCGAAATAATCATTCATGCGGCCATCACCCAAGAGCTGCCGCACATCACTATGGACTTCATCGGGCTCACCGAAGAATGACAGCACCTGATCCACCGTATGGCAGGCATGGGTATAGAGAAAGGCCGCTTCCCTGCTGAAACCTGCCGCACGTTCCGGCACCTCAGGACGGTAATAATCATAATGCATGTTGACCTCATATAGCTCGCCGAGCTTGCCGGATGCTATGACCTGCTGCACCGTGAGGAAATCGCTGTCAAAGCGGCGGTTCTGATAACACTGCACCATAAGCCCCTTCTCCCGGGCCAGCGCAAAGATTTCCTGCGCCTCTGCTACGCTTACGGCAAAAGGTTTCTCGACCACACAATGCTTGCCAGCCTCCAGCACCTGACGTGCCAGCTCCACATGGCTGCCAGCTGGGGTACTGAGGACAACCACCTGGATCTCAGGATCCTGGAGCAGCTCATCGATATTTTCCGTATAACATACACCTGCAACAACCGGCCAGACATCATGACGCACACGGCGCTGATAGATTGTCTTGACCCGGATTTTCTCCGGCCGGTTCAGCACAAACGGCAGATGATAGCGGTTCGTGCTCTTGCCATTCCCAATGAATCCAATCACAAGCTGCTTTTCCATACGAATCCCTCCGAATCACATGCAAATACACTATTCACGCTCGTATTATATCATACCCTGGGCGGCAAAGCATACAAAAAAGGCCATCCTCATACGCGGATGACCTTGATATTCTTGCGATAGAAGCCGTAGATGCCAGCCAGCAGCACGGCCGTGATTGTCCAGCTCAGCGGGTAGCAGACCATGATATTGCTGAATGTCGGCTCAGCGGCAAAGACCGTATAGATCCAGACGATGCGGACACCGCAGACCGTCGCGAGCATCAGCAGCGCTGGCGGCAGGGAGTAGCCATAGCCACGCATGGCGCCTGAAAAGCCTTCGATGAACACGCAGACTGCATAGAACCCGACAATATAGAATACGCGGATGCGGCCGATTTCGATGATAGACGCCACATCGTTGAAGAACGCCAGCAGATGGTCTGCCAGCAGGCAAGCCGATCCCGATAGCAGCACAATCACCACCATGCCGACCTGCATGCCGACACGCGTGACCTGACGGCAGCGCGGCAGATTGCCGGCACCATAATTCTGGCTCACGAAGGTCGTGATGGACTGGCCGAACGCAATCAAGAATACATAGATATTGATTTCGATGATGAATGCTGCCGCAGAAGCCGCCATGACCTCGGCACCCAGGCTGTTGATGGCTGCCTGGATTACAAGGTTCGACAGCGAGAACACCATGCCCTGGATGCCTGCTGGCAGACCGATCCGCAGGATTTCCTGCGCATAAGGCCAAATCATGCGGATAGCTCCAGGCTCAATGCGGATGATGCCATGCTCATGGCAGAGACTATGATAGAGCATCCAGGCACTCACATAGTTCGCCAGCGAGGTAGCCGCGGCCACACCAGCAATGCCCCAATCCAGCAGCAGTACCGCTGCGAGGTTGCCCACTATATTGAGCAAGCTCGCCACCGCCAGCGCTTTGAGCGGCGTCTGCGTATCGCCCCGGCTGCGATAGATGGCCGACTCGAAGTTGTAAAGACCGATAGCCGGCATCCCCAGGAGATAGATGCGCAGATACAGTGCCGCGGGCTCCATGACCTCATCGGGAACTGCCAGCGCCCGCAGCATCGGCTCGGCCATAAGCTCGCCAACCGCCGCTACGGCCAGGCCAAAAATCATTGCCAGCAAAAACGACGTATGCACAGCCCGCGTCGTCTCCTTTAGATTATGCGCGCCGATAAACCGCGCAATCACGACATTTGCTCCCAGGGACACGCCCATGAACAGATTGACGAGCAAGCCGATAATCGGGGAATTATTGCCGACAGCAGCCAGCGCATTCGTACCGACATACTGCCCTAGCACCAGCACATCCGCCGTGTTGAATAGCTGCTGCAGGATGCCCGTCAAAGCCAAGGGCAGCGCAAACAAAAACATCGGCCCCGCAATCGGCCCATGCAGCATATCAATCGTATGATTCACTTTCATTTTCCAGATACCTTCTTAGTTACAGAATCCCAAATTCTTCCATCGTATCTGACATTATATACCCAACTGCCCGCCTTCTGTCAACCGTTTATCGATAAGCCCGCGGTCAAGCAGCAATTGACAAGTCAAAAAATACTTATCAGGTTTTGACATTCTGCCGATAGTATCTATGGATATGATTTTTTAGAAGTGGAGGTACTACCATGGATATTCAAATCCGCAATCTGTCTGAATCTGCTGTCTCTGCCCCAAGTCCCCAGCCGGCTGCCGAAGCCCATGAATCATTCCGGGATATTATGGGCGAATTTACCGCAGGGCAGCAGCCCCCCTCGCCATCGCCTGCCACCCCGCATGCCGATTTATCCCTCATTCAGCCTGCGGCCAGCCAGGATACTGTGGATAGTATCAAGGCACAAACCCAGCACAATCTAAGCTGGCAGGCATATTACACCTTGGGCGGTCATTTCAAACTTGGAGAGCGTTTCACTATGCCGCACATGCTGCCAAGCTACGAGGAAGCTGTCCGTGCCATAGGCCCCGGCGGGCCGTATTCCGTGGAAGCAGTCAGTAACTGTATCCTCAGCATGGCCGCTCATGTCGCACAAGGAAATCCCGAAAAGATTGCAGAAATCCGTCAGGAAATCGAGAAAGCCGTCGCCATCTTCCGCCGTGATTATCAAGCAGCAACCAAAGAGAAAGACCTGCCCCAAATCTGCCTGTCTACCTACGACGCCATCATGACCGGCCTCGACAAGCTCCAGGCAAAATACACGCAAAACAACGAAGCAGCCGCACAGACTGCCTAAAGTAAACTGTCAGCAATGATACAACTCTATAGCTGAATCGCAATACACGGGAAAGCCCCCATAATCAGACGTAAAATCTGACTTATGGGGGCTATTGTATCTGCATAGCACTTACCAGCCATTTGGCATTATCAATTTACCGGAAATCAAATTCATCCTTATGCGTTGACCAGTCGATTGGCGCTACCGTCACGCCCGTGTACATGACAATTACAACATCCGGTTTGTTCTCAGCAATATACGCTTTGACACTACCGGTAAAATGACGGATATCCAACAGCATTACATTTCTTACACCTAAAGCTAAAAAGGGAGCCATGGTATCACAAAAAGAATCGCGAATCATAAGCACTTTTTTATCCGATGGTGGCATCAGCATGTTTTCAATATTGACGATGGCCCTGTCAGCATGGCCATACATCCCGTATGGGTTAAGATTATAATAATCTCTGCGTTCTATGGGTTCTTTGTCATAAGTTATTTCAAAAGTTCCAATCCTATCGATTTTCAATTCGGGAACTTCAAAATGTATCTGTGTCGTAAATTTCGGCAGCAAGATAGGAAAATCATCCGGAATTGCTCTGGATAACGTCGCTCGTTTCCCCTGACTACCTAAAAAAAATCTTGGCAGGACTTCCATATCAAAATCCTGCAAATCATAATGGCTATCATCCACTACTATGCCATATTCCTTTAATCTGGCACCTACTACCTTTGCCGCCCGCAAAGCTGTTTCCGGTTTCCAGTGATGGTCTGTCCTAAAGAAATACTCATGATAGTTTCGCTGTTCTGCCTGCGCCCAATTATACAAATCCTTCCTTAGATCCAAGGTAGCTATGCCCTGTGCTTCCAACTGTGCCAGCAAATCGTCACAATTCTGATTGGTAAAATCAAAAATGCCATTAACCGCAAAATCTCCATACGGGTCTACCTTAAACGGAGCCTGTATATACAGGAACTGGCCGCCGTGTTCTGTCACTTCCTGTGCTAAGCCAGCCAGAACAGCAGACCTTTCCTGCATGGCTTCTTTGTCCCTAGGGTAACAGAACGTCCATGCACCATCTCCCAACGAAAGCAGAGAATCCTTGCCCTGACTGGGCAGCCCCCAGCCAATTTCATCCGCATATCCACGTCCAGCCTCAGCCAGTTTGTAATAGCCCATCAAGTATTTGCCTGTCCAATCATCAATTTTCTTTTCAACCTTTTCCGCTTTCTTCTCTACCTTTTGAGCTAACTGCCAATCCTGCTTGTCCATGCGGTCAATATCCGCAAACGGATATGCTCGAGCCCAATCGATTTTCTCACTTTCTTTCCGTGGCTCTTTCCGTGGCTTTTCTCTTTGCAACTCCTCATTGCCACATAATACCGTTTGCGTGATGAGATTGTCCATATGAGCCCGCTTTACGAGAATCTGCCGTGTCCCTAGCCTCACAAACACCGTCAGCATCACCAATACCAGCAATCCTGCCGCACAGAGCATCAAGCCCTGCCGTTTATTGATTTTTCGCATCCCTGCTCCCCCTTAGAAATTAAAGTAAATAAATGGATTATAGCTGGAGCTGACAGCTACCACCAAAGTCAGCACAAACAGCCCCAGTGCCGCCACCGGTTCTGCATTCTCCACCAATTTGCCGCCATATTTTTTCAGCCACGGGAACACCGGCAGGGAAAAGACAATGCCAGCTACCAGCACGCTGTAGGTCTGCCCCAGATAAAGCCGAAAATAATCATCAGCCAAGCCCAAACTGCCAAAACCAAACATCACACCGATATAATGCAAGCCTGCCGTGAAAGTCTCCGAACGGAACATCACCCAGCCAATCATCACCGCCGCCATAGCATAGATATGGGACAGTACTCCTAACTTTTCTGGCAAACGGGTGAATTTTTCGACCATCAGCAAAACAAAGTAAAACAATCCCCAGGCGAGGAAGGTATAATTGGCCCCATGCCAGATGCCCGTGAGCGCCCAAACCACAAAGAGATTCAGCACCCAACGCCACTTAGAACAGCGATTGCCGCCCAAGGGAATATAGACGTAATCCCGAAACCACGAACCCAGGGAAATATGCCACCGCCGCCAAAACTCCGTGGCGCTTTTGGCAATATATGGATAGTTGAAGTTTTCAGCAAAGTGAAAGCCAAACATCCGCCCAAGGCCGATAGCCATATCCGAATACCCCGAGAAATCAAAGTAAATCTGCAAAGTATAGGCCACAGCCCCAAGCCATGCCGTTCCCACCGAAAGACTACCATTCATAGCAAAGATAGTATCTGCAAGCTGGCCCATATAATTAGCAATCAGCACCTTTTTCGCCAAGCCATAGATAAAACGCATCATGCCCTCACTAAAATCCATGAGGTTTTCCTGCCGTCCCATTATTTCTGCGGCTATCGCATCATAACGTACGATTGGCCCGGCAATGAGCTGCGGGAACAACGCTACATAAAGGCCCAAATTCAGAACGCTCCGCTGAGCCTCGGCCTTGCCGTAGTAAACATCAAATAAGTAAGACAACAGCTGAAAGGTAAAAAAAGAAATACCGATAGGCAGAGCAATGGCAAAGTCCTCTAAGCTGCCAACCAGCAAACCAAGTTGTCCCAGTACAAAAGTCAAATATTTAAACACAAAGAGCAGGCCCACATGAAACGTCACGCCTGCTACCAACCACCATTTGCGCCGGCCGTTATGCAAATGACAACCAATAGCATAACCAATGCCAATAGAAATCAGCATCAAGAACACAAACACTGGCTCACCCCAAGCATAGAACAACAAACTAGCCAACAGCAAAAATACATTACGAAACTTCCGCCCTCTTAGCCAAGGATTGTAATAGATACATAAAGTCAACGGCAAAAACAGAAATAAAAATACTGTGGATGAAAAAACCAAACAGAACGCCTCCCATGAAATTTTGTGGTATTTTTTATCACTCCCTTAATTAGTATAATCATATTTTAGTATTTTTCAACATGTATATTCCTATTTTATCACTTTATAGAGCAGAAAACTCCTTCTTTGCTAAACTAAAAAGCAAAAGGAGATTTACCCATGCTTACAAAGAGACTACGGGCTCTGCGCGAAGATTCCGACATAAAACAAAAAGAGATTGCCGAAGCCCTGCAAATAAAGCCTAATACCTATAACCGCTATGAATGCGGTGTCAATGAACCTGATATTGCAATGCTGATAAAACTAGCCGATTACTTTGAAGTGTCCTTGGATTATCTCTTGGCACACGAACCGAAAAATACCAACAATCTGCCTGACCTTTCTCATTTTCTGCTAAGCGGTGACTACCAGCTTTTCGGCCGTACGCCCACCGATGACGAACGGCAAAAATTAGCCGCCGTCGTAAAATTGTTTTTTTCATAACCCACAATAAAGGAGCCGTAAACAAAAATGCAAAAAGCATGTTGTTTACGGCTCCTTTATTGTAGAACTTATGGCATGGTAATATTCCGATAACCGAAATCATTTTATGTTCTGTTATCCTTATTGGTGGATTCTGCCTCCATCATCAGGCGGTCAAAATCGCTGATATATTTTTTATCTTGAAGGACTCGATACTGTTCGAATTCAGATTCAGCAAAAGCCTTGGCGATAGCTGCAGTAACTTTTTCTTTATCCTGCAACACCTCGGCATCATTGAACTGCAGAAAGGCATCAAGCTTATTTGACCAGTCAGCCATGGTCATGGGAATATGACGACGAGCTTGACGAGTTGCGTAATCCAGATACATCGTGACAATCTCGTTAAGCTCCTGCAGCTCTACCGCTGTATTGCCATGAACAGCATAGTGCATTTTATTCTGTACCGTGGCAAAGAAATCACGAGTGATTGTACTTTCCAGCGTATAATCCACTGCAGTGGCGTAGATGTCCGTGATTTTCTGATAGAAGCGGCGCTCACTGGCGCGAATTTCCTGAATCTCAGAAATCAGATGCTCAAAATAGTCTTCATCAAAAATCTGACCATTGATAAGGCGGTTCTTATCCAGCACATATCCCTGCATGGCAAAGGTGTTTAGCACCTTAGTTGCCCACTGGCGGAATTGAATAGCACGCTTAGAGTTTACCTTGTAGCCAACAGCAATGATAGCAGGCAGGGAATAAAAGTTATACCGATAGTTTTTGCCATCATCGGCAGTTTGTGCCATTTTGGCACAAACTGCATTTTTATCTAATTCGCCATCTGTGAAAATAGTTTTCAAATGCTTGGTAATGGCTGTTCTGCCTACATCAAAAAGTTCTCCCATTGCCTTCTGCGTCAGCCAAACGTCGCCATCCTGTACGCGCACCTCGATAGAGTCAGCACCACTATCCTTGGTAAATACCAAAAAATCCACCGTGCTATTGCGGACATTAACTTTGTCCATTAAGCCACTCCCTTCCTCCTACCATATATATCCATCCTTCCTGGTAACATTCCCCGGACTGTCAGCAAAAGTATAGTATATGTCAGAAAGAATGTCCACTTAACGGACAAAAACACGGCAAAAGAATTCAGTCAAAACGCTCGTCAATCACGCGCTTGGTTTTCTTTTCGCTGCGCGGCAGCAGGCCGAGTTCGACGACTTTGACGATTGGCGTGAAGCCGATACGGCTCTTGACTTTCTGTGCAACCTTTTCGGCCATCTGCTGGAAGTTGACCGAGCCATTCGTCTCGATGTAGATGCGCATGGTGTCCTTGCCGTCGAGATGGGAGATGCGGATCTGGTATTCGCTGGACAGCTCGGGGAAGGTATGCAGGATTTCCTCGATCTGTTTCGGGAATACATTGACGCCCTTGATCTTGACCATGTCATCGCTGCGGCCGACCAGCGTATCGATACGCGGGAAGCGGCTGCCGCAGGGGCAGTCCCCCGGCACGATGCGCGAAATGTCATGGGTGCGGAAACGGATCAACGGTGCGCCCTCCTTGACCAGGGTCGTGATGACAATCTCGCCATACTCGCCATCAGGCACATTCTCGCCAGTCTCGGGGTCGATGATTTCCAGGTAGATGAAATCGTCCCAATAATGCATGCCCGTATTATGCGCGCAGCTGATGCCGATGCCCGGCCCGTAGATTTCCGTCAGACCATAGATATCGTAAAGCTCGATGCCGAGTTCGCCCGCAATGCGCTCGCGCATCTTCGCGCTCCAGCGCTCGGAGCCGATGACGCCCTTCTTCAGATGGATCTTGTCCTTGATGCCGCGCTTTTCGATTTCCTCGGCCAGCAGCAAAGCATACGACGAGGTTGCCGTGAGCACCGTACTCTTCATATCCATCATGAACTGCAGCTGCTTGTCAGTATTGCCCGGACCCATGGGCACGACCATGGCACCCAGTTTCTCGGCACCATTCTGGAACCCGATGCCCGCTGTCCAGAGTCCATAGCCCGGCGTTATCTGGATGCGATCTTTGTTCGTGATGCCGGCAAATTCATAGCAGCGCTTGAACATCTCAGCCCAATCGTCGACGTCCTTGGCCGTATAGGGAATGATTACCGGCGTGCCTGTCGTGCCCGAAGATGAATGGATGCGGACAATCTGGCGCTCCGGCACAGCCATGAGCCCCAGCGGATAGGCATCGCGCAAATCCTGCTTTTCCGAAAAGGGCAGGTTCAGGAAATCTTCCTTCGTCTCGACCTTTTCGATGCCGGCCTCACGCAGGCGCTGTCCATAGAAGTTGTTTGCCTCCAGCAGGCGCTCAACCTGCCGGTTTACCATATTGAGCTGCTGTTCATTGATCTGCATAGGTTCTACTCCTCCATTATCGATATTAGCGGGCAAAGGCCAGCGCCTTTTCATTGAGCGCATGGAATCTTTCCGGAACGCGCTCGTGGATGGCCGCGAGTATATCCTGTTCGGAAAGCCCCAGAGCGCCGCTGCGCACCGCTGCTCCGAGCAGCACGACATTGAGCACCTTCATCGAACCGAGCTCCCTTGCCGCCGCGTCGCTGTCCACCACCGTCAAGTCAGCCACCTTGGCACGCAAGTAAGCCATAATGCCCTCGGCATCATAAGCCGAGTCGCCAATCATGGCGCTGACCGGCAGGATGGGATGGCTGCTGACGACGACACTGCCGCCCTCTTTCAGGAAGGGCAGCTGCCGCACGGCCTCAGCCGGCTCGAAGGCAATGATGAGGTCGGCCCGTTTCTTGCCGATCAGCGGCGAGCCCTCGCCTGCATCCAGACGCAGGTGACTGAACACGCTACCGCCGCGCTGGGCCATGCCGATGGTTTCAGCCGTCTTGACGGGTATCCCCTTTTTCATAGCCGCTGCAGCAATCAGCTTGGACGCGAGAATCGTCCCCTGACCGCCAACGCCGCAGAGAATGATATCTGTACTCATAATTTCTCGCCTCCTGCTATCGCTGCCACCGGACAGATGCTCTCGCAGAGCGTGCAGCCCGTGCAGAGCGTTTCATCAATGAAGGCCTTGCCTTCCCGCATCACCAATGCTGGACAGCCCAGCGAGCGGATGCATTTCTGACAGCCGATACATTTCCCAGCGTCGACCTTCGAGTGTGCTTTTGGCTTAGCCAGTACGACGCAAGGCGACTTGAAGATGATGGCCTTGACGCCTGGCTCGGCAGCCACGCGCTTGACCGTCGCCACAGCCTCCGCATGGTTGAGGGGATTTACCGTCTCGACGACGGTAAGTCCGATGGCCCTTAGAACCTTTTCGATGCTCACGGCCTGCACCACATCGCCGCGGATGGTCTTGCCCGTACCGGGATGCGGCTGATGACCGGTCATCGCCGTCGTCGAATTGTCGAGCACCACGAGGGTCATATCGGCCTGATTGTAGAAGGCATTGACCGTTCCCGTGATGCCAGCTGCAAAGAATGTCGAGTCGCCCACAAAGGCAAAGCATTTCGTCTGCGGGTCCATATGATAGACGCCCTGGGCGATATTGATGCCGGCCCCCATGCACAGGCAAGTATCGCACATATCAAGGGGCGCTGCATTGCCAAGGGTATAGCAACCGATGTCGCCACAGTAGATGGTCTTCTGGCCGCGCATGGCCTCCTTGACCGCCACAAACGAGGCCCGATGCGGACAGCCGGCACAGAGCACCGGCGGCCGCACCGGAAGTGCCGGTGCCTCCTCAGCCAGCTCAGCCGCTATGCCTGACTGTGTCTTTCCTAAAAACGCATCGATTGCCTCGCCGACGGATTCCACCGTATTTTCACCAGCGGTCTTGACATCGCCAGTCAGCTTGCCTCGGATCACAGTCGGCAGATGATATTTGCCGCAGACCATCAGTAAGGACCGTTCGATGACAGGGTCGAGCTCCTCGATGCAAAGGACTTCATCCAGCCCCTGCAGGAACTTGACTGCCAGCTGCTCGGGGAACGGGAATGGCGTCGCCACATGCAGCACAGGAACGTGATTATCCGGCATCAGATTGTCGCGGGTATACATACTGCTGACACCATGGGTCGCCACTCCCTTGCGCAGATTCCCGATCTCACCTGCCCCCGGCAGTATCTTATTGCGCGGATAGTCTGATAAGACCTTGCTGAGCTCAGCATTGCGCGCCTCGATGGCCTCATGGCTGCGCACCGATAGTTTCGGGAAGATTACCCACTTCGAGGAATCCTTGATAAAGCCCTCACGCTCTTTCGTTTCGTATTCTGCCGGATCTTTGACCTCGATAGCCTCATAGGCATGGTCGATGCGCGTCGTCGGACGCAGGAATACCGGCGTATGATATTTTTCCGAAAACGCAAACGCTTCCTGCACCATCTCATAGGCCTCGGCTACTGTTGACGGGTCAAATACAGGCACCTTGGAAAACATGCCGAAGGTCCGCGTGTCCTGCTCCGTCTGGGAGGATATAGGCCCCGGGTCATCAGCCACCACGATGACCATACCGCCCTTGACACCTATGTATTCGAGGCTCATAAGCGGATCGGCCGCCACGTTGAGCCCGACCTGTTTCATCGTCACAAGGGCACGGGCACCGCTGTACGCCGCCCCTGCAGCTACCTCAAGCCCTGCCTTTTCATTGATTGACCATTCCACATGAACATCCGCTGCCCCGCGTTTGGCAATGGTCTCGAGAATCTCTGTCGAGGGCGTCCCTGGATAACCAGCCGCCAGATTGACACCAGCAGCCAGCGCACCAAGGGCAATCGCCTCGTTGCCCATCAGGAATTCGCTATGCATGATTGACTCTCTCCTAAAATTTTTCTATTCGTCGTACATTACTGTAAACATTGTCCTCTCTGATTGTATCATTGCCAAGAACCTATGTCAAAAAAAGACGATGAATAAATAAAAAATGCTATCCTTTCCCACGGAAAGAATAGCATCGGTCAATCATAATTTGCTCAGGATAAACTCGGCTTGGCCAGTAAGCGTATAATCGCCAAGCCCTGCTGGCAGGAACACGGTCTCCCCCTTAGCCAACGTCAGCTTATGCGCGCCGCTTGAAAGCTCCAGGCTTCCCATCAGCACCGTAAGGCTCTGGAAGGATTCCTCCCCTGCCGTCAGCTGACAGGAATCCTTGAGGTTCCCATGATAAGCTGTGAAATACTCGCACTGGGCCAGCAATGTAAGGTCTGCCCCCGGAATCACGTCGATGCAGGCCAGCGGCTCAGTCCCGCGCGCAGGCGGCGCAAGTTTCGTCACATCAAGCGCCTTATCCACATGGAGCTCACGGGGCTTGCCGTCCTTGCCGACACGTCCATAGTCATAGATGCGGTAGGTCGTATTCGAGCTCTGCTGGATCTCGCAGATCAATATGCCTTCGCCAATCGCATGCAGGGTACCCGCATCGATGAAGAACACATCGCCCTTATGGACGGGAACGCGGTTGCAGACTTCCAGGAGAGTATTGTCCTCGATCCGGCGCTTGAACTCAGCCTGCGTGATTTCGTGCTTGAATCCGTAGAGCAGGCTAGCTCCCGGTTCACAGTCGACGATATACCACATCTCGGTCTTGCCATACTCACCCTCGACACGCAGCGCATATTCGTTATCGGGATGAACCTGCACCGACAAGTTCCCCTTGGCATCGATGAGCTTGATGAGCAAGGGGAAATACGGGCATGCTGTCGCCTTCGTGCCCAGCACGCTCTTGTCCTGCTCTGCAAGCCAGGCGGCCAGCGTCTTGCCGGCCGCCTCGCCGTTGGCAATGACGCTCTGCCCATCCTTATGGCACGAGAGCTCCCAGCTCTCAGCCACCTTCGCCAGCGTCGTCTTCTTGCCATATTCATCCTTGAGCCGCGTGCCGCCCCAGAGATAATCCTTGAGCGGGGCCTCCAGTTTCAACGGGTAAATCATTCAGCAACCTTCCCTTCTTTATCTCTTGTCCACATACAGAGTCTATTATACCGTTTCTGCCAGCAGGCGTCCACTCAAGATAAACTTCGTACCAGCCCCCGGCTCGCTCTCACAGGAAATGTTGATGCCATGACGATGGGCGATTTCCTGGGCAATCGCGAGCCCCATACCGGTTCCCTGCTCATTATTCTCGCGGCTCCCATGAAAGCGTTCAAAGATATATGGCAGCTCCTCGGCTGCAATGCCGCAGCCATGGTCTTCCACTGTTACCTGCCATTCCTCCTGCTTGCGCCAGCCATAAACTTCGACACGCTGTCCCGCGGACGAGAATTTCACGGCATTGTCCATCAAGATCATCACGAGCTGCCGCAAACGCCCATAATCTCCCTCCATCGGCAATGGCTCAGGCAACTCCACCTCCACGGCAATCATCCTGGCTGTTGCCAGCGAGCGGATATTGGCAGCGGCCTCCTGCACGGCCTCGCGGAAATCCAGCGGCACCATTTCCATCGTAAAGCCTGGATTCTGCAAGCGGGAAAGTTCCAGAAGGTCACCGACCAGCCGCTCCAATGCCGAAAGGTTTGCCATCATCTGGCGGCTGTATTTGCTGCGCTCAGCATCCCCCTGCACGAGCCCCGAGGCCAACAGTTCCACGGTACCCCGCAGCACAGTAAGCGGTGTGCGCAGCTCATGGGAAATGGCCGAAAGGAAATCCTGACGCTGACGCGTCAAGCGCTCGCGCTCCTGCCTTGCCGCCTCCAGCCGGCTGCCCAACATGTCAATGTCACTTGCCAACATGCCAATCTCATCCTGCTGACTGATGCCGGTGCGCTCCTCATACTGCCCCTGAGCAAAGGAACGCGATACAGACTGCATGCGGTACAGCGGATCGATGAACCGCCGCGTCAAGAGAATGGCCAGCCCCCCTGCCAGCAGCAATCCGAGCAGCACCGAAAGGCCGAGCAGCTGCAAGCCGTCGCTCAATGTCTGCCTCATTTCCTGCAGCGGCCTGTGAATAAGCACTGCACCGATGACATTCCCGTCCTGTCCTATGAGGGGAGCGCCCACCGTCAGCGATGGTGTATCCACTAGCGCGCCGAAGTCACGGCTGACCGCAGTATGGCCTGCCAGAACCTGCTGCAAGACCGCCTCCACCTCTGGCGGCAGCTCCCCATCCTCGCGGCCGCTTTTTTCCCCATAGGCATAAATCATATGGTTTTGCGCCGTCACAAGCCATACCTTGCCCTGCATCATCTGATCAAGCTGCTGCAGGAAACGGCCCGGCTGATTCGCGTCCTCTGGCTCGGCAGCATTTACGCTGTACTGCTGGCGACACCAGCCGCGCTGCCCCATATGACGCCCCCGGCCATGTCCCATCATATGATGCGGCCATGGCTGCAGGGTTCCAGGCTCTTCGCTCATGGAGGTTCCTTCACTATCTGGTGATGCCAGCAATGACTGGCTGTCAGACAGCGATGGGATGATGGCCGCCAGTGTCTCGGCACGTTGTCTGAGCTCCGTTTCATACACCTGCTGATTGTAGCGCATGAACAGCCAGGCAAATACGCTGCCGCAGAGCACAGCAAACAACAGCAGTGTCAGCGAGAAATAAATCAACAATCGTTTCGTCAAACGGTGTCTCATGACGGAACCTCCAACCGATATCCACGTCCCCAGACCGTGCCAATAAAGCAGCCTTGGAGCCCCGCCTGTTCCAGCTTGGCCCGCAGCCGGCGGATATGGGTATCGACAGTGCGCGTGTCGCCTGTATAGTCTATGCCCCAAACCTTATCGAGCAGCTGGTCGCGTGAAAACAGCTGTCCGGGATTCGCCGCGAGCAATAGCAGGATATCAGCCTCCTTGTGAGTGAGCCGCACTGGTTGCCCTGCAACCATCACTGCACCTGCCTCTTCCTGGATGGTCAGGTTGCCATACTGCCGTCCCTGGTGTGACGGATCTCCGCTGCGGTGCAGCCGCCGCAGCACAGCCTTGACCCGCGCCATGACTTCAGGCGCCGAAAAGGGTTTGACTACATAGTCATCAGCCCCGATCTCCAGCCCCATGATGCGGTCATAGTCCTCGCCTCGCGCTGTAATCATGATGATAGGCACATCCGAGCAGGCGCGAATCTTGCGGCAGACCGCAAAGCCATCGAGCTTTGGCATCATGACATCGAGCAGTATCAGATTGATGGGCTCGCGGCAGAACAACTCCCAGGCCTGCTCCCCATCTGTAGCCAGCACGGTCTCATAGCCAGCCGCCCGCGCAAAATTATCCAGGATATCAAGGATTGCCTCGTTATCATCTGCCAGCAAAATCTTCATCTTCATCCCTCCTGACATTTTCTAGTCTAGCAGAAAAGCCCCGTCCTGTCGTGCCGCAAAAAAAATTTTTACTTGTAACAGTTCTGTCACAATTGCCTGTTATACTAGGCCCAGAAAGATCACTTACAAGCATATTGAGGAGGAATAACCCATGAAAAAGAAAATGATTGCTCTGCTTGCCGTGTCCCTGCTCGCCTTGTCTGTCCCCGCTTTTGCTGCTGACAATGATACCGACACTGCTGCCGATAACAGCTGGGGCTGCTGGCGCAGCAATACACAAGATGGTTCTGACGATGCCCGCGGCGGTTACTACTGCGGTGGCGGCCATCGTGGCTGGCATCATCGTCAGTAACATAGGTATCGCTTTTTCTGCTTAACCTCCAGGCCAAAATATCCGATATATAGATGAGGGAGTTATGCTCTCAGCGAAACGGATTTCAACGGCCAAGAAAAGGAGGACAACATGGCTAACACCATCCAGCACGCCGGTCATACACCCCGGCTCGACAATGCCAGCCATACTGGCAAAAAACGTCCTGTGACGAAACAAACCAGTTTGCGTCAGGACATTTCGGATTCTTTTGGCCTCGACAAGGATTTTTCCCTGTCCCTTTCGGGCTCGGCTCTGTCGCGTGCCGCCCAGAAGCCACGGTCAGATGCCGCTGCCACAGGTGGACAGCAAAACCTCCGCCCGGAGGAAGAAAAGCTGTCGGCGAAGGCAAAAGATTATCTAGCCAAGCTGCGTGATCAGTACGGCGACTACGATTTCATCATCGCCGATGATGTGCAGAATCCCCTGGATGTCACGGGCCCCAGCAGCAAAAAGTACTTCGTGGTCCTGTCCACCGAGGAAATCGAGCGCATGGCTGAAGACGAAGATTATGCTCAGGAAGTGATGGGCAAGGTCGAATCAGCCATCGGCACGCTGAACGAGGTGCAGGAAAAAGGCCTGCTGGGCGAAGGCGTGCGCTTCAGCCGTCTGGCAATCACCTTTGACGAAGATGGCAACACCAAGCTGTTCGCAGAACTCGAGCGCATGAGCGAAGAGCAGCAGGAGCGCCTCGAAAAGGCCATGGCTAAACGCGCCGAAGAAAAGAAAGAGGCTGCAGCCAAAGCCGCCCGGCCTCCGCTACCTCATGCCGATGCCTTCCACGCCACGATCCAGAACAAGCAGCCACCACATCATCCACCATTAGAAGTTATCCTGCGACTATTGCATGCCGACAAGCAGCAGTTTCCGCACCACACGGATTCCAATCAGCAAGGCAAAGATGCCGCACCGGTCCACCACAAGCACGGCGGTCATCATCCTCACGTCCGGCATGCTGGTCATGCCCCTGAGCCGCCGCAGGCAGCCAATACGGTCCGCATCGAAGCCGACTCGATAGAAGAATTACTCGAAAAAGCTCAAAACATTGAATGGCAATAACGTAAAAAACTCTGATTCCAAGAATCAGAGTTTTTTATTTCCGTATGGATTAGCGGATTTCCGTCACTACTCCATCTTTCGTATAAACATAGATTGATTTGCCATTATGCTGGAAGACATACTGCTTGATATCGCCTTCCTTTGTCGAGCTTGCATTCACCCGCTCTGGCTTTCCCATGGCGGCCGTAATCTTATCTTCCGGATCGCCAGGACGAAGGTTACCGTATTTTCCCTCTTCCATGGATTTCTTATGTTTTTCCGCGTTCGTAGCATCAGACGCAGCTTGCTTTTTAGCCTCATTTTCCATGCCGATGATCAAGCGCTTGAACGGAACGATCTTATCTGCCAATACGCCATTATAATTATCCGGCAACTCCGCTGCGAACTGCTGCAAGTCCTTGTTCTCCAAAACATTGAGATTCGTCATATGGCCATCGTAGGTACTGACCTCGCGCATGGCCTTTGCATAAGTCTTCAGTACGGCGGCATCGGGGCAATCCACTGCCATTTTTTCTGCGATGCTGTCACTGTCAAAATCATGCAATAGATTGAGCGCATTATCGATTTTCTTTTGATCTGGCTTCGAAAAGGAAACATCGCGCAGGATATCCTCCGCCTGCTGGTATTTCTTGATCAACGCAGCCTTATATTCTGCATCGAGTTCCTCACTGTATTCGGAAACGACCTGCGCCTTCATCTCATGAAAACCATTGATACCGCCGACAACAGCAGCGACGATTCCCATCATGACTGCCAGCAATGCCAGCGGATAACGTCGGCGTTTGAAAAATAATCCGCCCACCGCGAATATGAGCAAAGGGCAAGCTAGAAATAAAACAATCGTTATAAAGGACATGACAACCTCCTCGTCCACACATGGATATCTTTATTCTACCACCGCCATGCAACAAGGTAAATGGGACTAATGGGCATAAAAAATACCAGTCGCCGCCCAAAAGCAGCAACTGGTATTCCAGGAATCATGAATCAGTCTTTGATTGCAGCCAGAACTTCGGATGCCGACAGATTGTTCTCTGCCATGTAAGCCGTCAGTTCCTGATAATCCTCTTTGGCTTTCTTTTCTTTTACATCAGCCAGCTGAGCTTTGAGCTTTTTGAGCTCGTCCTGCTTCTTAGCGATCTTCTCCTCAAGAACCGAAATCTTTTCATCGTAATTTGCTTTTCTTGCCATCTTGCATTCTCCTTTAATATCGAATTTATCGATTTATTCTATATTTTAGATTGTAGCAAAATATCCAGAATTCTGCAAGATTATTCTCAATAAAAATGCGAGTGTCAACTCTCGAGTTGCTGGCTCAATCGCTCGGCTAGCAAAGTATATCTTCTGCGCATGCGGTCATTTTCAACAGCAGTCGTAAGCGCCGCTTTACTGCCGAGCAAGATAACCTGACGTTTAGCTCGCGTTACTGCCGTATAGAGCAGATTACGCTGCAGCATGATACGATGGCTTGGCGTCAATGGCAAAATGATGACCGGATACTCACTTCCCTGACTTTTATGGACGCTCATCGCATAGGCCAGCATGAGTTCATTGAGCTCGCTTTTCTCATAATCAACGACGAGTTCTTCCGAAAAATGCACCGTGATATGGCTCGGTTCGACCGCTGTAATAAAACCGATATCGCCATTAAAGACGCCCTTGGTATAATTGTTTTTCGTTTGCATGACCTTATCACCAAAGCGGAAAACCTGCACACTATTGACGAATTCTGCCTTTGACGGAGCCTTGGGATTCAAGGCTTCCTGCAAGAGTTTGTTGAGATTGGCAACACCGCATTCCTGTCTGTGCATCGGCGATAATACCTGCACATCGGTCAGCGGATTGAAACCAATCTGGGGCAGTTTTTCGGCACATAATGACACGATGTTCCTGACCGTTGCCTCATCATTCGGGGTTTCAATGAATTGGAAATCCCCCGCTGCTCCGCATACCGGCAATCGCCCGGCATTGATGGCATGTGCATTGAGCACGATGGTGCTCTCCTCCCCCTGCCGGAAAACCTCGCTAAGGCAGACACTCGGTATCACGCCTGCACGCAGGATATCCTTGAGCACCGAGCCTGGCCCTACGGCCGGCAGCTGATCGACATCACCGACGAGGATGACATGGCAGCCATCAGGTACTGCCTCGAGGAAATGCTGCATGAGCACGATATCCATCATCGAGACTTCATCGAGGATGATGGCATCAGCCTCCAGCTGCTCATCCGAGTCCTTGGCAAACATCGAGCCGCCATCTTCTGCCCGGCCCCCCTGCGCCTCCAGCATGCGGTGCACCGTCATCGTCCGGCGCCCCGTGGCCTCAGCCAGCCGTTTGGCCGCACGGCCAGTCGGCGCGCCCAGCAGGATGTTGAGACCTGCCAGCTCAAGCATATCAAGCATGCCGCGGACCACCGTCGTCTTACCAGTCCCCGGGCCACCAGTCAGCACGAAAATGCCATGAGTCAGCACCGCTGCCATGGCCTCACGCTGCCCTTTGGCAAGGTCGAGTCCAGTCATGGTCTCCCATTCTTCGACGAGCTTATCTGGATTGGCCACCGACAATGGTTCGGCGTATTTCTGCAGGTAGAGCAATTTGCGCGCGACCTTCTTTTCTGCCCGATAAAGATAGGGAGGATATATCAGCGTCTCGGCACCGACATACTCGACAGACAGCCGCTGAAGTTCCAGCTGTTTCTTCAGCACTTGCCGCACTGTTTCCGTCTCGACCTGCAGGAGCTTAGCCGCCTTGCTGACCAAGGGCTCCTCAGGAATACAGCAATGGCCATTGAGCGAGATCTGCTGCAACGCATAGTCAATGCCAGCTGCGACACGGCCCTCATCATCGCGCGTCATCCCAATGCTTGCAGCAATGGCATCTGCGGTTGCAAAGCCGATGCCCTCGACTTCCTGCGCCAGCTGATAGGGATGACTCTCGAGCATATCGATGGCAAAGGAGCTGTACTGCTTATAGATGCGGGCTGCCAGCGCTCCCGACACGCCATGACTCTCGAGCCAGAGCATGATCTCACGCAGCTCCGACTGGCTGTTATAAGATGCCGCAATCTTCTCGGCAGTCTTGCGGCCAATGCCCTCGACGAGCTCGAGCTGATGCGGTTTCTTTTCGATGATGTCGAGGGCATCCTTGCCGAACTTGGCCACGATACGCCGTGCCATGGCCGGCCCTACGCCATCGACAACGCCTGAGGCCAGGAAACGCTCGATACCCTCGACACTCGTCGGCGACTCGAGACGCATGCTCACCGCCTTGAACTGCTGCCCAAACCGCGGATGGACGATCCAGCTGCCCTTCAGGTGGATCTGCTGGCCCACCAGCGGCGGTTCCGCGTTCACCGTCACATTGATGCGGCTGTTCTGATGGGTCGGGCGCAGCCGGAATACTGCAAACTGGCCATTGTCGCTGGCAAAGATAATGCTGTCGACGAGACCTTCAATCTCTTCTTCGGCATGCAAACCAAGCGTAGTCTGCTGATATTCAGAATTTGCCATAGACGGCCTCTCCTTTCCTCACGCCTCGGTGAGACGTTCCCACTTTTCATAGCGCTGCTCGATTTCCTGTTCCTTTGCCGCATAGGCCTCGGCAATCTCCTGGCTCTTGACCGGATCAGCCTGTACTGCCGGATCGTTCATCTGATACTCAAGCCCCTTGAGCTCTGCCTCGGCCATAGCGATTTCCGCCTCAGCGCGCTGGATCATCTCTGTGCGCTTGGCATCACTCATGCTCTGGATGCGGCCAAGTTCTGCCTGCCGTCTGGCCTCCTGATCACGCACCGCAGCTTCGGCCTGGGAACCTTCTCTCCTGGCCGCCTTGGCCTGTTTTTCCTTTTCCCGCGTCGCCTTGATTTTCTGCGCCTTCTCTGCCTCCAGCCGTTCCTCCTCAGCCTCGGCAGCAGCCAGCTCTTTCTTCATGAGGTAATAGCTGTAGTTGCCCATATACTCAGTGAGCTTGCCATCCTCGAGCTCCAGCGTGCAGTTGGCCACCTTGTCGAGGAAATAACGGTCATGGGATACGGCCAGGAATGTTCCCGGATAGGCCATGAGCGCCTCTTCGACGGCCTCACGGGCTGGAATGTCGAGATGGTTGGTCGGCTCGTCGAGCACGAGGAAATTCGCGCCGGTCAGCATGAGCTTGAGGAAAGCCACGCGCGACTGCTCGCCACCTGAGAGATCGCCAATGCGACGCAGGACTTCATCGCCATGAAACAGGAATGCACCGAGATATTTACGCGCCTGTTCCTCGTCGATGCCATACTCATACATGATTTCATCCAGTACGGTATTTTCCATATGGAGTCCTTCGTGCTGCTGCGAGAAATAGCCGATCTTGACTCGGCTGCCAATCTTGACTCGGCCCGCTGCTGTCTCAATCTCGCCCACCAGCACGCGCAGCAGCGTCGTCTTGCCGGCGCCATTGGGACCGACGAGAGCAACGCCATCGCCATTGCGGATCAAAAGCGAGATATGCTCAAATATCGGCTGGGCACCAAAGGAAAAGGAAATATCCTCAAGTTCTGCCACACGCTGCGCACACTCCGGCGGCGTGTTGAGGGCAAAGTAATTGAAAGACGCCTCCGACGGCGGCAGCACGATGCGCTCAAGGCGGTTGAGCTGGCTCTGGCGGCCGCGCGCCTGCTTGGACTTGATGCCGGCCTTGTACTTGCGGATGTATTCCTCAGTCTTCCTGATGTGCTCCTGCTGCTTCTCATAGGCCGACTGCAACGCTGCCCGGCGCTGGGTCTTGACCTTCATGAAATAGGTATAGTTGCCCTCATAGCTCGTCACAGTCTTGTTCTCAAGCTCGATGATGCGCGTGGCAACCTTGTCGAGGAAGTAACGGTCATGGGAGATGATCAGCACGCCTCCCTGATAGCTCTTGAGGAATCCCTCCAGCCATTCGATCATATGGATGTCGAGATGGTTGGTCGGCTCGTCGAGGAACAGGAAATCAGGTTCGCGCAACAGTGCCTTCGCGAGGCAGATACGCGTCTTCTGTCCGCCGGAGAAATGCTGCACATCCTTGACAAACTCGGCCTCCGTAAAGCCAAGACCGAACGCAATGCGGCGGATGCGGCTCTCATAATCATAGCCTTCAAGTCGTTCAAACTGCTCGACGACCTTGCTGTACGCCTTCATCGTCTCCTCATCATGATCGACAGCTATCTGCTTCTCCAGAGCCCGCTTGCGCTCACCGAGCTCAATGACATCATCAAAGGCCCGCCGGAACTCATCATAGAGCGTGCCTTCGCCGAAATCAGCCTGCTGCTCCACATAGCCGATCGTATCAGCACTGTCGAGCTGGATCGTGCCGCCATCCGACTCCTCCTGCCCCATGAGTATCTTCATCAAAGTCGTCTTGCCGGCACCATTGGCGCCGACAAAGCCGACACGGTCGCCGCGGCCGACCTCGAAATTCACATCATGGAACAACTCATCTATGCCAAAGGCTTTCTTGAGCCCTGTGACTCTTAATATACCCAAAATAAATTCTCCTTGTCATGAAACGAATATCAGTTCTGCTATAATAAAGCCTTCCCCCGCAGGGGAAGGTTTTATGTTACTTGCGATAATCCAGTCCGATATGGACAACAGCTTGATTCGAGCTGCCGCCATCCATGATCACGCACGTGAACGGCATGCCGTAGAAAACATCGGTATTGCGCGTCGACGTGGTGATTGTCGTCTGCTGGCGCGAACTCGTCTTGCCCGTCTCAACACCCGAGATGATAAAGCCTTTGCGTTGCAAGATGCCAGCCACCTCAGCACCAGCGCCGTTGATGCCGCTGTCGTTGATGACCATGACCGAAATCTGATTCGGCTTCATCGCTTCCTGCTCTTTTTTCTGTTCTTCCGCCTCAGTCTCTTCCTCGATCTTGCCTGTCGCATTCTTCGACTTGGCCAGGATCTGCATATCCTTCGGCAGGCTCTTCATGTACTCGTCCTCATCAGCCTGAGCCTTGGCTTTGTCTTCCTCCGAAGCCTCAAGACCCAGCTCATCCATGATCAGCTGACGCAGATCCGTGATATCGGGAATCCAATAGCTGACATCCTGCAGATAAGCCGGCTGTCCTGGAACCATCTGCGCTGACAAGCCATTGTCATGGACTGTCTTCATCTGCTTGGCAAAGCTCAAGAGCTCCGGCACGGACATGTCTGTCGAGATTGCCGAGCTGACTTCCTCGACAAATTTCGGTAGCCGCGGCAACATCTCCGGTGAAATCAATTTTGTCAAACAGGCCTTGACGAACTTCTGCTGACGGCCGATACGGCCGATATCGCCTTCGCCGTCGCGATACCGGACATACTGGATGGCTTTCTTGCCATCCATATGCTGCTCGCCCGGATAAAGATCGATGACGAGGCCGCCGTTATCATCCCATGGGTCTTCATAATGCATGCGCTTTTCCACATTGATATCCACACCGCCCATCGCATCGATGATGCGAGCAAAGGCCGTCGTATTGATGATGATATAATGATTGATCTTGACGCCCAGCAATGACTCGACCGATTTCTGCGACATCTGATGGCCGCCATAGGCGTAAGCATGATTGATTTTCTCATAGCCATGTCCCTCGATAGGCACACGGGTATCACGCGGCACAGACAACAGCGCCGCCTTGCCCTTATCTTCATCCAAAGCTGTTACCATCATCGTATCACTGCGCCCCACATCATCCTGACGGCTGTCGACGCCCAGTATCATGACATGGACAATATTCTCTTTAGGTGCTGCTCCCAGGATTCCCCCGGAACTGCCACCTTGATGATTGCGGCCCAGCGAAAAACCTGCCACCGCTACCAATATCGCCAGCAGGAACATTCCCACCAGCCGCAAACGCTTAAAACTGCGTTTCTTTTTGCGTCTTTGCCGCATTAAATCGCGCTCCTTAGCAAATAATTCAACTCACTAAGTATAACAAAAAAAGACCCTCTCCGCAAACGGAAAAGGTCTCATGCTTACCTATTCAAGACAATTCAATCAGCCAAAAAAACCGATGGATCGATATTGATTTCATGAATGAAATGACGCAGGTCATTGTCTGATAAAACTATCTCAATGGCCTTATTACCAGCTGGGTCTTTTGACAAATACACCGTATGCGGAATAGAAAGGATATTGCCATCATGATCAGCAAACAGGATGATGGTTGGCATCTCCGTTTTGCCAAAAATACAATCCTTGACGATTGCATATCCATATATTGTCTTCAAGATCGTGCCAACAGGATAAATCGAAACATTGTTGAAAAACAACTGCAGCAAATCCTCATCAAATTGCCCCTTCATCACATTCTTCATGATATTGTAGGCAACATGGGCTGTATACGCCTTCTTGTAGGGCCGCTCACTAGTCAATGCATCATAAACATCAGCAATGGCAACAATCTTGGCAAAACGATGTATCTGTCCAGCCTGCAAACCACGTGGATACCCCTGTCCATTGATATGCTCATGGTGCTGTGAAGCAATTGCTGCCAATACGGAGGGAGATGGGAGCGGCTGCTTCATATTCAGGATGCGAACAGCACCATCCAAGGGATGCTGCTTGATGATTGCAAATTCTTCTTCGTCAAGCCTTGTCGACTTCGTAAGGATTGCTGGCGGCACATTGATCTTGCCCAAGTCATGCAGCAACGCCCCCAAGGTCAGGAGCAGCAGATCCTTCTTCGGATAATGGCAGAGCATGCCAAGCATCGCTGACAAGATTGCAACATTGACGCTATGGGCAAAGGTATAGGTATCATGCAAGCGGATATCCGTCAATTGCACAAGGTTTTCCTTGCGCTCGATGATATCGAAGATGATATCCTCCGAAACCCCCTGCATCGCCTCGACATCGAGCTCGCCTGTTTTCTCGACATTCAAGAATGCGTCATAGACTTTCTTGATCGCATTGATACGTGTCTTTTCCTGCACAACGTCTTCTGGCGGAAACAACTGGAAATTAGGATTCGATGATGTTACCGTCACCGTTGGAATACCTATTTTTTCCAACTGATGGATATACTCTGAGGTAATGGGCTGCCCTTTGACCAAGTAGCTGGCTCCATGCTTATTATATATACTTTGCGCAATAATCATGCCTTGCTTGAGTTTCCTAATAGGAAGGCGTATCATTGCCCATCCATCCCTTCATACAAAAACATATACAACACAACACCTATATCATATCTTATTTCGACAATTTTGCAAAGAAAAAAGACATCCACAACATGGATGCCTTTCGCTTAACTGGCAACTCCCTATCCTCCCAGTCCGTCTCCAGACAAGTACTTTCGGCGTATATGTGCTTAACTACTGTGTTCGGTATGGGAACAGGTGGAA
>FPAX01000003.1 GCA_900116485.1 Selenomonas sp. GACV-9 | reverse complement strand
GACAGTCGCTCCAGACAGAAAGAAGCACTACCCCGTTCGCCCCTTTGGTAACGGAAGGTTGAATTTGCACGAACCGTTGCTCTCATAACAAGCACATCGATGTAATTCGTGGCCTATCGCCGGAAAGGAACAGGCTTGTACCCACATATCAGAGGGCGAGGGTGGGTACACTTTCTTCGCAGACGGAGCGATTGCCCGAACGCAGTGAGGGATGGCACGCGGTAGGTACTTGCTAGAATGTCCAGATGTATTGGCGCGCCGCTGGCCTGCCCGGCGCATGTAACTAAATACGTACTTAAACACCAGCGCGGGTCATTTAGCGGAGCGGAGAAAAAGTGCACCCACCCTCACCCTAGCTGAGCTGTATCAAGCTTATTGTAATCTCGCACTAACAGACAAACTGCAATTTGCTGTATATGTTTCCAACTATAGAGAGATTTGCTGGCATACCTCCAGTAAATCTCTTTTGTTTTTGTGCAGGACAGAAAGTAGCAGGATTTTTGCAGATTATGTATAATATATATGACTAGGACATTTTACTTATAAGGGGATTATATTATGCAGAAGATCAGAAAAGCAGTGATTCCGGCGGCAGGGTATGGTACGCGTTTCTTGCCGGCTACGAAGGCGACGCCGAAGGAGATGCTGCCGATTGTCGATAAGCCGACCATTCAGTACATCGTGGAAGAGGCAATGGCCAGCGGTATCGAAGACATCCTGATTATCAGCGGTCATGGCAAGCGTGCCATCGAGGATCATTTTGATGGCGCACCGGCCCTGGAAGCGGAGCTCTTGAAAAAGGGGAAAACGGACCTTTTGGAAAAAGTCCAGGAAACAGCTGATATCAATATCCATTATATCCGCCAGCGCTATATGCGTGGCTTGGGCGATGCGATTCTCTGTGCGAAAGCTTTTATGGGCAATGAGCCATTTGCGGTGCTCTTGGGTGATGATGTGGTCTACAATCCGGAGAAACCGGCCCTGCGCCAGCTCATGGATGTTTATGAGGCTACGGGCGGTTCGGTGCTTGGCTGCCAGAATGTACCGGAGGAGAAGGTTTCCGCTTATGGTATCGTTGCTGGTACGCAGACCGAGGATGATCGCCTGATGAAGGTAACGGACATGGTCGAGAAACCGGCCAGGGAAGAGGCGCCAAGCCGCATGGCTGTGCTGGGCCGCTATATCATCAAGCCGCAGATCTTTGACATCCTTGAGAGGACTGAGCCAGGCAAGGGCGGCGAGGTGCAGCTTACGGATGCGCTCAAAGTCCTAGCCCGGGAGGATGCTGTCTACGCCTATGACTTTGAGGGCAAGCGCTACGATGTAGGCGATAAGCTTGGCTTCCTCAAGGCGACGGTGGAGTTTGCTTTGCGCCGTGAGGATCTTGGTGCACCGTTCAAAGCTTATCTTCAAGAGCTTACGGGAAGAATCTGAGGTGTGACTCTTGCAGACAAAGAATAAAGCCAACCTGGCTTTAGGCATCAGTGCCGCCGGTTTCATCGGAACGATGGCAGCCGGCGGCACTAGCTTTTTGCCAGGTCTTTTGCATCACGGATTTCTGGCCGCAACGATTGGCGGCCTTGCCGACTGGTTTGCCGTGACGGCAATCTTCCATAAACCGCTGGGGATATCGTATCGCACGGATATCCTGCGCCGCAACCGCCAGCGCATCATGGAGGCCATCGTGACCTTTGCCAGTGATGACCTCTTGAGCACTGCAAATATCATGCGGGTCATCGACGATCAGGATACTGCGCGCCTGCTGGTCGAGTACCTTGAGCATCGCGGCGGCCGCAGGCTCGTGCATGAAGTGGTGAAGACTGTGCTGTTCCGGGCGGTGGAGGATCTTGACACGGCTGCGGTGGCGGCGGAACTCTCGCCGGCAATCCGCGAGGGGCTTCAGTCCTTTGCATTAGAGGATGTGGTGTCGGATCTCCTGCGCATGCTGGCTGAGGAGGAACATTCGGAGCGGATCCTCGCAAGCCTATTGGCCATCAGCCAGCGCCTGCTGGAATCTGAGCCGTTGCAGCAGGTACTGCTTTCGCGCATTACGAGCCTGCGCCAGCAGTATGAGAAGGATTCGGCAGGGCGGGCTTTTGTGCTTGCTTCGCTGGGGATTACCGACGAGCGGATCCTCGATATGCTGCTTTCGCGCATGCAGCAGCATCTCAAGACGATGCTGGCCGAGCCGACGGCGAGCTATGCCAGCGTAAAGGCCGGCCTTGAGACTATGCTGCGCGCATTGAGCCAGGATGCGCGGCTGCGGGATATCCTGCAGGACCGCAAGGAGCAGCTGCTGGAGCGCCTCGATATCGAGGGGGGGCTGGCGCGCTGGCTCGAGGCAAATATCAAGGGGGAGGCACCTTTCTGGCTGCCCCAGGTGCATGCCTTCCTCGATGCCCGTATTGATGATTTTACGCGGTCGGAGCCCTGGCAGCGGCGCTTTGACCGTTTCGTCAAGCAGTTTGTCGAAGACGAGCTGACAAAACATCATGATTTGATTCCGGGGATTATCCGCGAGCGGCTCGACGAGTTCTCCGATGATGAGCTCGTGAACTTCGTTGAAGCCAAGGTGCAGGATGACCTGCAGATGATCCGCATCAACGGTTCTTTAGTCGGTTCATTGGTTGGCATGGGGCTTTATCTGGTCGTCACGCTGCTGGAAAGGATGTGGGGACTATGAGATGGGCGGATTGGAACAAGGCCGATAAGACATTGTTTTTGGCGCTGCTGGTGTTCTTCTTGGCGCTGGCCCTGCATCTGAATTATCCGGACAAGGTGCTGGCCGACGCGTTCCTGTTCTGTGCCGAGGCAGCACTTGTCGGCGGCATTGCCGACTGGTTTGCCGTGACGGCGCTCTTCCGCAAGCCGCTGGGCTTTCCGTATCATACGGCCATTCTGCCGCGCCGCCGCCAGTCCTTTATCGAGGCGTCGGTGACGATGGTGCAGAAGGAGTTCTTTTCCCGGCGCAAGGTGTTCCGCCATTTGGAGCGGCTGCATCTGTTGCCGATGCTTTTAAGCTGGCTGGCTGAGCCGGAGACAGAGAACCGCTTGGTCCTGCGGCTGGTCCACTATGTCCGGGATTTCCTGCTGCAGCAGGATGCGCGGGCCCAGGCGAAAGTGATAGCGGACAGGTTCCGCGGCACCCTTGATGCCCTGGCGCCTGAGCCATTCTTTGCCCTTTGGGGTGGCTGGCTGCGACAGACGGGCAAGGACAAGGAGTTCTTGAGCCGTGTGGCTATCTACCTGCGTGGACGGGCGGCTGGCGAGGAGACCCGTGCAGCCTTGGCGGAAATGTTTGAGCGCTACGGCGAGGAAAAGGTACAGGACAATTCCCTCGGGGCCTTCCTGATGGGCCTGGCAAGAGCCGTGAATCTCGTCAATTACGAGGAGGCAGCTGAGCTCGTGCAGCAGCAGATCCTGGTGATGCTTGATGACCTGGCCACGAAGGACTCTGAGCTGCAGCAGGAGATGCTGGCGCTGTTTTACGAGAAGGCAGCTGAGCTGAACCAGGAGCCGACCTTCCATCAGCTGGTCCATGAGCTCAAGGACCGTCTGGTCAAAGACCTGCCTCTAGAGGAGGCTGTCTTCCGGACCCTTGACCACTTGCACCGTCATTTTGCCGAGGACAAGGCACGCCATGTCGATCCGCTCACCGAGCATATGCCGGCTCTTAGGACGCGGCTCGAGGAGATCCTGCGCGATGAGTACCGGCGCATGCTGCAGCTGGTGGAGTCGGACGAGGTGCTGCGCCGTTCGGTCGGTCATTTCCTCTATGACCTCATTGCGCGCACGGCCCTGCATGCCCAGACCCTCGTCGGTGTCATTGTCACGAATGTCTTGTCGCGGCTGACGGACGAGCAGCTCAATCACTTGGTCTATGACAAGGTGGAGCCAGACCTTCTGTGGATTCGCATGAACGGTTCGATTGTCGGTGCAGGCATCGGCTTGGTGCTGTTTTGCTTTATGCTTTTATTCTCGTTATGATTAGCGAATAGATTGACAATTTACAGGTTACAATCCTATAATTAATACTGTAGGGACAGCGTTGACAAAGAAACGTTGTTTTGCTACTATAGAGGATGAAATTGATAATCCTTCTAGATTGTTGATTTCATTCTCCAACGGCAGAATGGAGAACAGGATGCCCAATACAAGGAAATAAGCAGGAAAGCCTGTTTATTATTGTTATTATTGAGGAGGATGGATTTATGTTCCAGAAAACTGATTTTTGGATTGGTCTGGCTGTAGGTGCTGTTGCTGGTATCTTCGGTTATCGTTTCATGCAGGAGCGCGAGGCTCAGCTGGCTGCTATGCAGCAGGCTGCACCGGCTGCTGAACTTCCGGTTGCTGAACTCCAGCGCCAGAAGGAAGAGCTCGAGGACCTGATCGCAGCTCAGGAAGCAAAAAAGGCTAGCAAATAATAAGTCGTTTTAGGACGAGAAAGGAGACTGCCGCTCTTTGTTTTTGCGGCAGTCTTTTTGTATGATTAGGGGGAAACTGTTTTGAGTTTGCTGGGAAAAATGCAAATCCCAACGAATAAACTGGATGTATTTATTCGTTCCGTGGAAATCGCATCGTATTTGCCGGGACGGGTACGGTTATATTCAAATAACATGATTGGCGATGAAGGTTTAGCACAGCAAGTAAAGAGCCAGTTGACGGCCTTTGCTGAGATTGATGCAGTAACGACGAATACGGTATCGGGTTCGATTCTCATTGTTTACACGCCAGACAAGCTCCGCCGCAATGCTGAGTTGCGCAAGGTGGAGGAATATATCATGACGCACGCGAGGAGGAAATAACGAATGTCATACGTATCAGGATTCATGATGGGGGCGGCCATTGGTAAGAGCATCCGCCAGGCAATAGGAGGCGGCGGAGTACCTGCGCGCCATAGAGGCCCAGTGAAGGCATGCCGCAGGGCTGTCATGCCGGTGAAGGCTGCTCGCGTTGAGGGGTTGCAGCTGATCTCATCCCTGCCGGGACGCCGCCGCTATCGGGCTGCTTTCTCGGCGGAGCTGGGTAAAATGCTGGAAGAGAAACTGGCAAAACTCAGCTATGTGAAATCGGTGCAGGTAAATGCCGTAAGTGGCAGCATCTTGCTGATTTTTGCGCCTCAGGATGATGTCCATATCGATAAATTGGCCAAGTGGCTGGAACAGCATCTGTTCAAGAAACGCTGCCAGCAGAATGGTGCTGGTCCGAATATGGATTGTGAGTCTCATGCTGGCCTCATCACTCGCAGCATCCGCAATACGGCCCGGGCCTTCAGCCAGTGGATCAAAGATCACACCTGTGGCTGCTTTGATATGAGTTCGCTGGCGTCGATGCTGTTCCTGCTGCGAGGCTTGCGCAAGATGCTTTTGACTGGCCAGTACCCGTCGGGTTCCCAGATGCTCTGGTGGGCGGTTACTTTGATGAGAGGATGGCGGACCGTATGATATACGGAAATTGTTTTTTTCATTTGCAGGCAGCACTCAATCGTGAGGAACGGGCAAAGCTGGCTGCTATGATACGCCGCAACCGTTATGTGGTGGCGGTATCGGTAACGGAGCGCAGGGTGCAGATCTGGTACAAGCGGCAGATGCCGCCTTACCAGCTGCAGCAGCTCCAGCAGCTGATGATTACCACAGTCAAACGCTTGCAGGAAGCCGCTGTTACGCCGGCCCAGCGTCTTGAAGAATACCGCCGGGATGCGCTGATCTCCCTGGCTGGTTTTGCCGGCATGGAAATCTTGAAGCGCACTTCTCCAGGAATGTTTGCTGGGGCCAAGGTCTTGCGCAGCCTGCTGGTGCTGGGGATTGCCCGCAAGTTCATCCAGAACGGCGTGCAGGGTGTGGTAAAGGATTGCCAGCCCAATGCCGATACCCTGACGGCGACGGCCGTTATCGCTTCGGTCCTGGCTGGCAAGCCAGAATCGAGCCTAACTCTGTTGGCGCTTTCCAATGGTGCGGAAATGCTTACCAGCTATGCCGCCGAAAAGGCGCGTACCCATATTTCGGGGCTGCTGTCCCTTGACCAGCGCTATGTATGGCTGGTAGAGGGCGACACGGAAAAGAAGGTTCCTGTGGAGCAGGTCAAGGTGGGCGATACGATTGCGGCCCATACGGGCGAAAAGATCGTAGTCGATGGCCGGGTGATTTCCGGTGATGCTGCCGTCAATCAGGCCTCGATCACTGGTGAATCGAATCCTGCCATGAAACACGCCGAGTCGCCGGTTTACGCCGGCAGTGTGGTGGAGGCCGGTGAGCTTGTCATCAAGGTGGAGAAGGTAGGCGAGGACACGTCGCTTGCCCATATCGTCCATCTGGTGGAAGAAGCCCAGAACCGCAAGGCGCCGGTGCAGAACTTTGCCGATAAGATGGCCAACTTCCTTGTGCCGATTTCCTTTATCGGGGCAGGCATCGTCTATGGTGCCACCCGGGATTGGCAGCGGGTGCTGAATCTCCTGTTCATCGACTTCTCTTGCGGCTTGAAGCTTTCGACGGCTACGGCTATGTCAGCAGCCATCGGCGCTGCGGCGAAGCGCGGTATCCTCGTCAAGGGTGGCAACTATATCGAGGCCCTGGCCGAGACGGACACGGTGGTGCTCGATAAGACTGGCACGCTCACTGTGGGCATTCCGCAGATTTCCTTTACGAAGACGGCCAAAGGCGTAGAGGAGAAGGAAATGATCCTGTTGGCGTCGTCAGCAGAGCAGCATTCGGTGCATCCGCTGGCTGTGGCCATCCAGAAATATGTGCAGGAACAGGAATGGACCTCGCCCCAGCATAAGTCCTCGAAGACCATCGTGGCCCGGGGTATGCTGGCAGAGGTGCCGGATTTTGAAGGCTATAAAGGCGGCATGATCCGAGTGGGCAGCCGGAAATTCCTGCGGGAAAATGGTATCGCTGTCGATGAATCCCTGCTGGAGGGCGTCGAGTGCAAGAATCTCCTGTATGTGGCCAGGGATACGGAGCTCCTGGGCATTATCGGCATCGAGGACCCTGTCCGGGCCAAGATGAAGAAGACCCTCAACCAGATGCGCCGTCATGGTGTAGATGAGATCGTCATGCTCACGGGTGACAGCAAGGCCGTGGCCGCTGAGGTTGCCCGCAGCATGGATATCGACTCCTATCATGCAGAAATCCTGCCTGAGGATAAGAGCCACTATGTAAATAAGCTCAAACAGCGCGGCACGGTCATGATGGTTGGCGACGGCATCAACGATGCGCCGGCCCTGGCCTTTGCGGATGTAGGCGTCTCTTTGGGCGGTCGTCAGACCGATATCGCGGCTGAGTCGTCGGCTGTGACGATTCACTCCGAAGACCCCGAGCGTCTGATCGAGACGCTGCAACTGGGACGCCGCACGATGGATCTGGTCCATCAGAACTTCATGGCGACCATTCTGGTCAATTCCTCGGCAATGCTGCTGGGAGCCCTGGGCAAGATCAGTCCGCTCTGGGCCGCCGTGATCCACAATACGGCGACGCTGGCGGTGGTGCTCAACAGCTGCCGGATATTGAATCAGAACAAGAATGGCTTTTTTGCCCGGAATCGCCGGGCTGCTTGATGGAAAAGAGGGATGGTTATGCAGTGTGGACTCAAGAACCTGCCATTGGGAATCCCGATGACAGTGGCGTCAGTGGGAACCCTGGCTACGCTATGTGCTGGTAAGAAGTTCCATGTCGGCTTTGGCATTGCCTGGGCGGCTTTGTCCTTCTTGCATGGCTGGCAGCATCATAAGAAGATGCAGGCTGATGCCTGCCGCTTTGCTGGCTGTGGTGAAAAGAAGGCTGAAATCGTTGACCCGCTAAAAAACATAGCGGCCAGCTTTCAGGTGGATTCCTATGTGCCGGGACGCGTGCGCCTGCGCAGCGGTATGCTGGCAGCCAACCCGCAGTGGAAGAAGCCCTTGGAGGATTATCTGCAATCCTTTACCGGGGTCAAAGCGGCGGTGATAACGCCACTGACGGGATCATTGCTCATTACCTATGACCCCGAAGAGCTGCGGCAGAAACCGAAGCTTTCGCAGCTGGAACAGCAGCTTGCTGAGCTGGCTGCAGGACGTATCTGAGTAGAATATAAGAAGGCCCTATGGTGCAAACTGCATGCACCATAGGGCCTTCTTTATGTTGTGTGGGGGTTAGATACCCATCTCGATATTGTGGATGATTGTCGTAAGTTTATCCATCTCAGCGGCAGTCTTTTCATTGATAGCCTCCAGAGCCTGGATTGACTGGGTGGATTTCTGGATATGGGCGACGCCTTCGTTGAGGCTCTTGTGGAGATTCTTCATCTCGGCTGCGAAGTGTTTGTCGAACTCATTGATCTTATCCTCAAAGTCCTTGTTGGCCGAGAGGATGTTGTCGATTTCGGCGACGTCGTGCAGCAGCACCTTGATGGCCTCGTCGGAGGTATGCAGGCTCGTCTGGGTATTCTCGGAGAGCTTGCGGACCTCCTGGGCGACGACGGAGAATCCGCGGCCAGCCTCACCAGCCCGGGCAGCCTCGATGGCGGCGTTGAGGGCCAGCAGGTTCGTCTGGGCAGCAATCTCGTTGATCATCTTCATGACATCGTCAATCTTCTGGGTGCTCTGGGAGAGCATGTCAAGTTTCGGCGTGATCTCGCGGTTACGCTCGGTCAGCTGGTTGAAGAGACCATTCTGCTCGTCGATGCCCTTGGAGAGCTGCTGGATAGCCTCCTGGATGAGGTCAACATCACCGGACATGCGCATGATGGTCTGGACGATGCCTGGCATCTTCGACTGGTAATCCTTGAACATATTGATGAGGTTGTCTTTGAGTACCTCGGTATGTTTCTGTCGGTCGATGACGCGTTTGAAGAAGAAGGAATTGCAGTTGGCATAGCTGCGGGCAAAATTGTCGACGTAGCTATCGGAGAAAGGCTGTCCTTCGGGGACGTGATAGAAGCAGATGGCTGTCAGGGTTTCGTTGACATGAAGTCCCATGATTTCACCAAAGCTTGAGAAACCAGCGACAGGTACGTCGCTAAAGAAATCCATATGCTTGATTTCTTCTGGATAGCCGAGACGGCGCAGGATGCAGTCGTTGAGGATAGCGCCGACGGCTTTCGGTTTGCCATTGGTATAGCTGCGGATATCGCGATTCAAGGTGGATTCCAGTGACTGACGTTTGAGCAGGTAAAGTTTCTCGCCGGTAACTACGTCACAGAAGAAACTGATGCGGTCGTTGACATCATCGATACCCGAAATCGTGCGGACGAAGTCATCGCCGTTGATATCAGTGGCAAAGGTATAGCCCTGCAGCTTTGTCTGCAGGTCAGCGGTGCTGCTGACCTTAAAGTGGTCTTTGAGGGCCTCGATGAAGGAAATCGGCTCGCCGTTTGGCCCTTCGACAGTTTCCACGTAGCGCAGGGCAGTATTGGCGCTGCCAACGGTGAATACATCGCCGGTGCGCTCGACAGCCTGGGATTTGAAGATGCCATAGCGATAGGCTTTCTTGAGACGGACCAGCGTGATGACGGCATGATTCTCAAGACAATGCTTGTCATCATAGATATAGGTGTGGGTAAAGGTCATATCGCCGGCCGAACTGCCGCCGATGAATGGGATCGGATATTTGCCTGACTCGAACAGCGCCTGCAATGCGAAGGTCTCACAGGCCGAGACGCCGTCGATGTAGATCATCGCGAAAGTATGGGCGACACTGAGGCGGAACGGGACTGGCAGCTTGTCGATTTCCCGACGGATAGCTGCGACGCGGTCATTGACGGTCATCTCGACTTCGCCGCGGCGAAGATCCTCACTCGGCAGCGGGATGCTCATGATATGAGCAGACTCGATCATGCGGTTCGAGAAGGATTGCAATAGTACCTTAGCGCGGCCGTCCGGGGCCTCACAGTAGATGGAACGGCTGCCCTGTGGGCGGCAGAGCTCGCCCGAGGTCGTCATCAGGATGACCTTCGTGGTAGCAGGTACTTCGTGTTTGATGGACTGGGCCACATCGGAAAGATTGAGATCCGGCGATACGAAGCCCATGATAAGGGCGCAGCCCTCCGCGACATCAGCCAGGTCCTTGAGCCGTACGGCCGATAGTTCATTTTTGCCCAGATAGGCAACTTTCATATCCTGCTGCGTGGAGACAACAGGTGCGGTTGGGGTAACGCTGGCAGCTTCGGCTTTCTTCATATTTGAAGAAAAAATGTTCATCATTTCTAAACACCTCTCTGTTTCGTGACATGTCACGAGTTATTGACAGCAGAATCAAATAGAAACAAAGATTATTTTGTCTATAACTTTAACTTTCGGCACTCAGGAAAAAAATCCTGCTAGGTGTCCAGTTTATTTATTTCAAATAGGGAAAGTAATAGGAAAAGGCAGACGGGATACTGTAAGTGGCGGCGATTTGGGCAGGCGATACCCATTGGAAGGTTTGGCAGCTCTCGGCTATTTTCGCGTTGTTATCGCTGAGCGTTATCTTCCAGCCGGTCATATGCCACTCAACATGGGAAAAGATATGTTTTGACTCGGGCAGCGGCTCGATTTGTACCGCTTGATAATCATGCTGCTGCAGCCAGGTTTCGATGTCGCTCTGCGATTGATGCCTTGGAAGATGCGGAAACTCCCAAAGGCCTGCAAGGAGCCCTGTGGCTGGGCGCTTTTGCAGGGCGAAGGCATCGCCCTGTTGGAGCAGCAGGATGGTGTGCTGCTCGATGCGGCGCGATTTTGCTGCTGTCTTTACAGGAAAATCCTGTTCGTGCCCCGTATCGTGAGCGAGACATAGGCGTTTCAGCGGACAGTTCGTGCAGTGTGGAGCCCCATGTGGCAGGCAGATCGTGGCACCAAGGTCCATAAAGGCCTGGTTGAGGTCGCTGGCGTCTGTTCCGCTCGGATAGTGCGGGGCAAGTGCGGTTTCGATAGCCGTTCGCGTGCGGGCGGCCATGATATCTTCCGGGCAGGCAAGGACGCGGGTGATGACGCGCAGTACATTGCCGTCAACAGCTGGCCAGGGCTTGCCCCAAGCAATCGAGCCGATGGCGCCAGCTGTGTAGCGGCCAATGCCCGGCAGTGCCAGAAGGGCTTTATGTTCCTGCGGGAGCTCGCCGCCATATTCAGCCGTGATGACTTTCGCGGCTTTCTTTAGATTGCGGGCGCGTGAGTAGTAGCCGAGGCCCTGCCAGAGTTTCATGAGCGTGTCATCGCTGACAGCTGCCAAGGCGGCGATGTCTGGCAGTGCGGTAAGGAAACGCTCGTAGTAAGGGATGACAGTGGCCGCGCGCGTCTGTTGCAGCATGATTTCCGACAGCCAGGTGTGGTAGGGCGTTGGTTCCAGCCGCCAAGGCAGCTGCCGATCGTTTGCCTGGCGTCTGTACCAGGTCAGCAGCGGCTTTATGAGATCTGGCAGGATATCGGTATGTTCAAGGGTAAGTGCTTTCGGCAATGTATGAACTCCTTCGTTTATGGTCGTGATAGTGATGCGAATTATTCTAGCATATCGCAGTCGGGAATTCCATGCAAAACAAAAAGACAAAATATTATCAAATAGCAGAATAATTCAAGAAAATGTAAGGAATATTACTTTTGCTCCGCAATACAAGGACATTAGTCTTAAATATTATAGGGCAGAGGCAGATGTTGTACTTGCAGGAAGGATTATGATAGTAAAATTCTTTAATTAAATACAAAAATGTTACAATAAGCTATTGACAAAAAAGTCCATCGGCGCAATAATGTATACATACTTTACAACATTACATATTCAAACAGCCGTATTGCGGGTTTGCTGCAATGTGGAGAAAGGGGATAGCGGAATGAAACATGTCTTGTCTGTTTTTGTCGAGAATCAGACTGGTGTGCTGGTCCGGGTTGTAAGTATGTTTTCCAGACGGGAATTCAACATCGACAGCTTGTCGGTGGGGGTGACCGAGCGGCCGGAATACTCGCGCATTACGGTAGTGGTGCAGGGGGATGAGAATCTTGTCGAGCAGATGATCAAGCAGCTTGAGAAGATGCCGGTTGTGCAGGCCGTCCAGCGCCTGGATGAGAAAAACGCTGTGTGCCGCGGGATGACGCTGATCAAGGTCAAGTCGGACGACACGAACAGGCTCGATGTCTTGAAGATGGCGGAGCTCTTCCGGGCTCATGTAGTAGATGTGGAATCGTCTACGCTTGTCTTTGAGATAACGGGCAGCGATGATAAGGTGTCAGCTTTCCTGAAGCTCGTCAAGCCTTATGGCATCGCCGAGGTTATCCGCACCGGCCTTATCGCATTGGAGCGCGGTGAACATACCATTTATGAACATTGTGAGGAGAGAGAGTACTATGGCAAAAACTTATTATGATCAGGATGTCAACTGGGAAGTTCTGAACGGCAAAAAAGTTGCTATCATTGGCTATGGCAGCCAGGGACATGCACATGCCCTGAACCTCAAAGAGAGTGGCGTTGACGTCGTGGTCGGCCTTTATGAAGGTTCCAAGTCCAAGAAAGTTGCCGAGGAACATGGCCTGACGGTCAAGAACGTCGCTGATGCAGTAAAAGAGGCTGACATCACGATGGTCCTGATTCCGGATGAGAAGCAGTCCGACGTCTACAAGAATGAGATTGCCCCGAACCTTAAATCCGGTAGTGCTCTTGCCTTTGCTCATGGTTTCAATATCCATTATCAGCAGATCGTTCCGCCGGCTGATGTCGACGTGTTCATGGTCGCTCCGAAAGGTCCGGGCCATCTCGTACGCCGCACGTACACGGAGGGCTCTGGTGTTCCGGCAGTATTTGCCGTTCATCAGGATGCATCGGGCAAATGCTTCGACATTGCCCTGGCCTATGCCAAAGGCCTTGGCGCTACGCGTTCCGGCGTCCTGCAGACGACCTTCCGCGATGAGACGGAGGAAGATCTCTTCGGTGAGCAGGCTGTTCTCTGCGGCGGTGTCTGCCAGCTGATGCAGACGGGCTATGAAGTCCTCGTCGAGGCAGGTTACCCGCCTGAGATGGCATACTTCGAGTGCTTCCATGAGATGAAACTCATCGTTGACCTCTGCTATGAGGGCGGCTTCACGAAGATGCGCAAATCCATCTCCGATACGGCCGAGTATGGCGACTACATGGTAGGCCCGCGCATCATCACGGAAGAGACGAAGAAAGAGATGAAGAAGGTACTCAAGGAAATCCAGGATGGTACCTTTGCTCGCAATTGGCTGCTGGAGAACCGTGCTGCTGGCCGTGCGAACTTCATGGCACAGCGTCGTCTGCATGCTGAGCATCCGATCGAGAAGGTCGGTGCTGAGCTCCGCAACATGATGCCGTGGCTCCGCGATGGTGCAGACCTGTCGAAAGACTGATAAGAAAATAGCCAAATATGCTTGTAAAGCCTTCCCCCTACCGGGGAGGGCTTTATTCGGATTATGAACTAGGAGGGCAACCAAATGGGCATGAATATGAGCGAAAAGATCCTGGCCCGTCATGCGGGATTGGAATCTGTCAAGGCAGGCCAGCTGATCAACTGCAAGCTGGATATGGTGCTGGCCAATGATATCACGGCACCGCCATCGATAAAGAAATTCGAGGAGATCGGCCGCCCGGTCTTTGATAATGAGAAGATTGCACTGGTACCGGACCATTTCCAGCCGGCCAAGGATATCAAGTCAGCTGAGCTTGGCAAGGCTGTCCGCGATTTTGCGCACAAATGGAAGATTGTCAATTACTTCGAGCAGGGCCGCGTCGGCATCGAGCATGTCATCCTGCCAGAGCTGGGCATTGTCGGCCCCGGGATGCTGACAATCGGCGCCGATTCCCATACCTGTACCTACGGAGCAGTCAATGGCTTTGCCACGGGTGTCGGCTCGACGGACCTCGGCGCAGCCATGGCCACGGGCGAGGCCTGGTTCAAGGTGCCAGAGGCCATCAAGGTGAACTTGACAGGCAAGAAGCCGGCAGGTACGAACGGCAAGGATGTCATCCTGACGCTCATCGGTATGATCGGCGTCGATGGTGCGCTTTATAAGTCGCTGGAGTTCGCTGGTCCAGGCGTGAAGGAACTCACGATGACCGACCGCCTGACGATTGCCAACATGGCCATCGAGGCTGGTGCCAAGAATGGTATCTTCCCGTTCGATGAGGTCACGAAGGAATATGTCGAGGGCCGGGTCAAGAAAGCCTATGAACCGGTGGCCGCAGACGAAGATGCGCAGTATGTCCAGACAGTCGAGATTAATCTCGATGAGCTGAAACCAGTGGTAGCATTCCCGCATCTGCCGGGGAATACGAAGGCTGTGGCTGACATCGAGGAGCCGATTGCCATCGACCAGGTCATCATCGGCTCTTGCACGAATGGCCGTCTGGAGGATATGGAGATCGCTGCGGAGATCCTCAAGGGGCACAAGGTCGCTGACCACGTCCGCTGCATCATCATCCCCGGCAGCCCGGCCATCTACAAGGAATCCATGAAGCGCGGCTATATCGATGCGTTCATCGATGCGGGCTGCGCGGTCTCGACGCCGACCTGCGGCCCGTGCCTCGGCGGCTACATGGGCATCATGGCGGCTGGCGAGAAGTGCGTGTCGACGACGAACCGCAACTTCCGTGGCCGCATGGGCCATGTCGACAGTGAAGTATACCTGGCTGGCCCGCATGTAGCAGCCGCAAGTGCAATCCTAGGGCGCATTGCCACGGCAGAGGAGGTAAAGTGAGATGAAGTTAGCAGGAAAAGTTTGGCGTTATGGGGATAATATCGATACGGATGTCATCATCCCCGCACGTTATCTGAATACATTCGACCCGAAAGAATTGGCCAGCCACTGCATGGTCGATATCGACGAGAGCTTTGCCCAGAATGTCAAAGCTGGCGATATCATGGTCGGCGGCAAGAACTTCGGCTGCGGCTCCTCGCGTGAGCATGCGCCAGTCGCCATCAAGGCTTCGGGAGTACCGGTTGTCATCGCCGCCAGCTTTGCGCGCATCTTCTATCGCAATGGCATCAATATCGGTCTGCCGCTCTTGGAAATCGGCGATGATGTGGAGAAAATCAAGGCCAATGATGAGCTGCGCGTTGATACGGCCACTGGTGTCATCGAAAATGTCACGACAGGCGACGTATTCCATGCAAATCCGCTGCCGGGCTTTATCCAGGATATCGCCAAAGCTGGCGGACTCATCAACTATATCAAGGAGAAGAATTGATCATGGCATATAAGATTACCGTAATCCCTGGCGATGGCATCGGCAAGGAAATCACTGATTCGGCTGTTGAGGTCTTGAAGACTGTCGATGCGAGATTCGGCCTGGGATTGTCCTATGAATTTCACGATGCGGGCGGCACGGCCTATGATAAATTCGGCACGCCGCTGCCGCAGTCGACGATCGATGCCTGCAAGGCATCGGATGCCGTCCTGTTTGGCGCTGTCGGCGGTGACAAATGGGATAATGTCGATCCGGCACTGCGTCCCGAAAAGGCCATCCTGGGCCTGCGCAAGAACCTGGAGCTCTATGCGAACCTGCGCCCGGTCAAGGTGGCAGATGCCCTGGTCGAGTATTCGCCGCTCAAGCCGGAGCTGGTAAAGGGCGTTGACCTCGTCATCGTGCGTGAGCTTGTCGGCGGCATCTACTTTGGCGATAAATGCGAGTCGGAGCAGCATGATGGTGCTGAGCGTGCCTGGGATCTTGAGAATTATTCGGTGCCAGAGGTCGAGCGCATCGCCAAGCTCGCCTTCGAGACGGCAAAACTGCGCCGTGGCAAGGTCACGTCCGTCGACAAGGCCAATGTCCTGGCAACGTCGCGCCTCTGGCGCCGCACGGTGGCCAAGGTGGCTGAGTCGTATAAGGATATCGAGCTCAACAATCTCTATGTCGATAACTGTGCGATGCAGCTGGCCATCCGTCCGACGCAGTTTGATGTCATCGTGACGGGCAACCTGTTTGGCGACATCCTGTCCGATGAGGCAGCTGTTGTCGGCGGTTCGATCGGTATGATGCCGTCGGCATCCATCGGCACCTATACGAGCCTCTATGAGCCGATTCATGGCAGTGCGCCGGATATTGCTGGCAAGGGCATTGCCAATCCCATGGGCACGATCCTGTCGGCTGCTATGCTGCTGCGGTATTCCCTCCATGAGGAAGCGGCAGCCAATGCCATTGAAAAAGCCGTCGACAAGGCGCTGGCTGATGGTTATCGCACGCCGGATCTCTGGAAAGAAGGATTTTCGAAGGCGAATACCGAAGAGATTACACGGGTAATCTGTCAGCGGATTTAAGTCTTCCTCACTGGGGGTAGGCTGTTAGGAGGCGATCATTTGAAGGGAGCACAAGCAGTAGCGGCCTGCCTCAAGGAGCAGGGCGTTGATACCATATTCGGTTATCCAGGTGGCATGATCCTGCCACTTTATGACGCACTTTATGATGACAAGGAGATCAAGCAGGTACTTGTGACCCATGAGCAGAATGCGGCCCATGCGGCCGATGGCTATGCCAGGGCATCGGGCAAGGTAGGTGTCTGTATCGCTACCTCAGGCCCCGGCGCTACTAACCTGGTCACGGGCATAGCGACGGCCTTCATGGATTCGATTCCCATCGTGGCCATCACGGGACAGGTCGATACAGCCCTGCTTGGCAAAGATGCCTTCCAGGAGACCGATATCCTCGATGTCACGATGCCAATCACGAAACACAATTACAAGGTCAAGGATGCCCGTCAGCTCGTGCCGACGATTCGCGAGGCCTTCCGCCTGGCGCGCAAGGGGCGTCCGGGGCCAGTGCTTGTTGATGTGCCACGGGACCTGTTCTTTGCCGAGGTCGACTACGAGCCGATGGCAGCGGAGACTTCGTCCTGTGGCAAGCCTGATGCTGATTTCTTGATCTGTGCGGCTGAGGCAGCCCATGAGATTGTCCGTGCTAAGCAGCCGGTGGTCATCGTGGGCGGTGGTGTGATTTCGGCCGGTGCCTCGGCCGAGGTGACGGCCTTCATCGAGAAATACCATCTGCCTGTGGCCCATACCTTGATGGGGCTCGGAGCCATCCCACGCTCGCATCCGCAGTCGCTGGGCTTTGCGGGCATGCATGGTGAGAAGGCCGCTAACCATGCGATTGCGGCCGCTGATCTCGTCATTGCGATCGGCAGCCGTTTCGGTGACCGCCAGACTGGCAATGTCAAGAAATACACGCAGGATACGAAGTTTATCCATATCGACATCGACCCGGCAGAAATCGATAAGAATATCGGCAATTCGCTGGGGCTGGCTGGAGATATGAAGACGATCCTTGGTCTGCTGATGAAATATGAGCCAGCTGGTGACCTGGCTGCTTGGTGGGGCAAGATCCATGCTTGGCGTGACACCTATGAGTACGACTACCATCAGAACCGGCTGACCGTTCCCTGGGCTATGCATCAGGTAGCGCTGGCGGCCAAGGGCAAGCCCTTCGCCTTTGCCACCGATGTGGGCCAGCATCAGATGTGGGCGGCGCTCCATCTGCATATCGAAGAGCCGCGTACCTGGCTGACCTCAGGCGGTTTGGGGACGATGGGCTTTGGCTTGCCAGCGGCGATGGGAGCCCAGCTGGCCTATGGTGATACGCGCCGTGTTGTCCATGTGGCAGGCGATGGCGGCATCAAGATGACCGGCAACGAGTTCTATACGATAGCCCGGCTGCAACTGCCTATCATATCGCTTATCGTCAACAACACGAGCCTTGGCATGATCCGCCAGCTGCAGAAGGTCATGTATAAGGAACGCTATATCGCCTGCGAGTTCGACTATCCGATGGACTATGCTGCCTATGCAGGCAGTTTCGGCATTGAGGCTGAGACGGTGTCCACCCAGGAGGAGTTTGCTGAGGCCTTGCAGCGGGCAATGGCCGATAAAGAGCATCCCCGGGTCATCGTGCTCAACGTCTGGCGCAGCTTTGTGGAGCCGATGATAAAAGGCGGTGCGCGCATCGACGAATTCGTCGAATTCAAGTGACATTTTCAGAAAAAGCAGGAAAAACATCTTCGTTTGTTGTATACTATTAGAGATGCGACAAAAACCGGAGGTGTTTTTCTTTTGGTAAAAAAGGGAATTATTCTGGCAGGCGGCTCGGGAACCCGTCTTTATCCATTGACGAAGGTTGTCTCGAAACAGCTTATGCCGGTTTACGACAAGCCGATGATCTATTATCCGCTGAGCACGCTGATGTTGGCGGGGATCAATGATATCTTGATCATCACGACGCCGGAGGATGAGGAACTCTTCGCGCGTCTTCTTGGCGATGGCAGCCAGCTCGGCATCAGCATCTCGTATGCTGTGCAGCCGAGCCCTGATGGACTGGCCCAGGCCTTCCTGATCGGGGAGCAGTTCATCGATGGCGAGGCCTGTGCATTGGTGCTCGGCGACAATATCTTCTACGGTTCGGATTTGGCGCAGGCGATGCAGCGGGCGGCAAGACTCGACGAGGGAGCCACGGTATTTGCCTACTATGTTTCAGATCCAGAACGCTATGGCGTGGTCGAGTTTGACAAGGCTGGCCGGGCGCTTAGCCTTGAGGAGAAACCGGCAGAGCCGAAGTCCAACTATGCCGTTACGGGACTTTACTTCTACGACAAGGATATCGTCGACATTGCCAAGAGCATCAAGCCGTCGCCGCGCGGCGAGCTCGAGATTACCGATGTCAACAAGGTCTACCTTGAGCGTGGCACCCTGCAGGTGGAGAAGATGCGCCGCGGTTACGCCTGGCTCGACACGGGTACGCATGAATCCCTGCTCGACGCTGGGGCTTTCGTGCGCACGATCCAGGCTCGCCAGGGCCTCAAGATTGCCTGCATCGAGGAGATCGCCTACCGTATGGGCTATATCGATGCTGCTCAGGTGGAGAAACTGGCACAGCCGCTGATGAAGAATGAATATGGCAAATATCTGGTCAATATGTTAAGTGAATGATGGAGTTAGAGAGATAGCAATGAAAGCAACAGAAACAAGCCTGAAAGGCGTATTTGTCCTTGAGCCGCAGGTCTTTGGGGATGCTCGTGGCTGGTTCATGGAGAGCTGGTCGCAGCGCAAGATGGAAGAAGCTGGCATAAAGGTGGATTTCGTGCAGGACAACCAGTCGTTCTCAGCGCAGAAGGGCACGTTGCGCGGCCTGCATTATCAGCTCAATCCGAAGTGCCAGGCGAAGCTCTTGCGCTGTACGCGCGGCAAGATCTTCGACGTGGCAGTCGATATCCGCAAGGGCTCGCCGCAGTATGGCCAGTGGGTTGGCGTCGAGCTTTCGGCTGAGAACAAGAAACAGCTGTTCATCCCGCGGGGCTTTGCTCATGGTTTCATCACGCTGACGGATGACGTTGAGGTGCAGTACAAGGCGGATAACTACTATGCGCCGGAGTGCGATGGCAATATCCGCTGGAATGACCCGGATATCGGTGTCGAGTGGCCGATTGAGCCGGTCATCCTGTCAGATAAGGATCAGAAGGCACCGCTGCTGAAGGAACGCACGGACCTGAACTTTATATATGGGGAATAACTTCCAAGGGGGAATCTTTATATGAATATTGTCGTAACCGGCGGTGCTGGTTTCATTGGTTCGAATTTTGTCTACTATATGCTCAAGCAGCATCCAAGTGATAAGATCATCTGCTACGATAAGCTGACGTATGCTGGCAACATGGCAACGCTGGAAAAGGCAATGACGAAGGATAATTTCAAGTTTATCCGTGGCGACATTGCTGACCGCAAGCAGGTCTACAAGCTGTTTGAGACAGAAAAACCGGATGTCATCGTGAATTTTGCGGCCGAATCCCATGTTGACCGGTCGATCGAGAACCCGGAGATCTTCTTGCAGACGAATGTCATCGGTACGAGCGTCCTGCTCGATGCCTGCCGCAAATACGGCATTGACCGTTATCATCAGGTCTCGACGGATGAGGTCTATGGCGACCTGCCCCTTGACCGTCCGGATCTCTTCTTCACGGAGACGACGCCATTGCATACGTCGAGCCCGTACTCTTCGTCGAAGGCTGGTGCTGACCTCTTGGTACAGGCCTACCATCGTACCTACAAGATTCCGGTCACGATCTCGCGCTGTTCGAACAACTATGGGCCGTATCATTTCCCAGAGAAACTGATTCCGCTGATGATCATCAACGCTCTGGCGGATAAGAAACTGCCAGTCTATGGCGATGGACTCAATGTACGCGACTGGCTCTTCGTCAAGGATCACTGCGCAGCAATCGACCTTATCCTGCAGAAGGGCAAGGTCGGTGAGGTCTATAACATCGGCGGTCACAATGAGCGGGCGAATATCGATGTGGTCAAGACCATCCTGCACGAGCTCGGCAAAGGTGAGGAAAACATCGAGTATGTCACGGACCGCAAGGGCCATGACCGCCGCTATGCCATCGACCCGACCAAGATCCGTGAGGAGCTCGGCTGGGAACCGACGACGCGCTTTGAGGATGGTATCAAGGAAACGGTAAAATGGTACCTGGAGAACCGCGACTGGTGGGAGAACATCATCAGCGGCGACTATCAGAATTACTATGAGCAGATGTATGGCAGCCGTTCCTCGCTTGAATTCTCGAAAATCTAAAAAATGTAAAAATAGGGGGTTGACACAGATGTGCCAGCCCTTTATAATATTACATGTTGACAGCACAAAGCCGTCGCAATTGAATAGTCTGGGGGCATAGCTCAGCTGGGAGAGCGCTTGAATGGCATTCAAGAGGTCAGGAGTTCGATCCTCCTTGTCTCCACCAGAAATCACAGGACCTAACGGAAGTTGGGTCCTTTTTTTGTTGCCAGAGAAATTTATATAAATAGTTTGAAAATTATTGACATTGCGATAATCGTGCGCTATAATATAGCTAAGTTAAGGGAACTGATACTTCTGAAAAGGTAATAGCTAGCCAACGGAAAATCAGATTCCTGGAGAGAAAGGCTTGCAAAGGAGGGGAGTCCGATGGGCCCGTAAGAACGATACCCAAAGGTAAACAAATGGATAGGATAAAACAGAATAGCGACGACTAGCAGCTGGATGGTAAGTAAAAAGACCACTGGCTGCTTTTGTTATGCGGGAAAACAATGAAAGTGTAACATTGTAAAGCAAACTGTAGTTTGAGATTGACATGTATTCGCAAGTATATTAACATATATAACAATATACACAGACACCTACAGTATCAAGAAAGAAGGGGTTACGTTGGCATTCTATTTTGAAGAACCATCACACACTTTTGGCGAGTATCTGCTTGTTCCGGGCTATTCCTCAGACAAGTGCATTCCAAACAATGTATCGCTTAAGACTCCGCTGGTGAAGTTCAAGAAGGGTGAGGAGCCGAAAATCTCCATGAACATCCCGATGACTTCCGCTATCATGCAGGCAGTTTCTAACGACAAGATGGCAATCGCGCTCGCTCAGGAGGGTGGCGTGTCCTTCATCTATGGTTCCCAGACGATTGAAGAAGAGGCTGCTATGGTAGCCCGCGTCAAGAACTACAAATCCGGTTTTGTAAGCTCCGATTCCAACATCAAACCGACCACGACCCTGGGTGAGATTCTTGAGCTCTTACAGAAGACGAGCCATTCCACGATGGCAGTCACTGAAGATGGTACGCCGGATGGCAAGCTCTTAGGTATTGTCACGAGCCGTGACTACCGTGTATCGCGCATGTCGCTTGATACGCAGGCCAAAGAGTTCATGACGCCGTTTGAGAATCTCGTTTATGCCAAAGCTGAGGAAGTCACGACGATCAATCAGGCCAACGACATGATCTGGGAAAACAAGCTCAACATGCTGCCTATCGTTGACAAGAATCAGCACCTGCGCTACATGGTGTTCCGCAAGGATTACACGGATAACAAAGAGCATGAGCTGCAGCTCATCGACAAGAACAAACGCTACATCGTCGGTGCTGGTATCAACACGCGCGACTATGCGGAGCGCGTTCCGGCTCTGCTGAAGGCTGGCGCTGATGTCCTCTGCATCGACTCCTCGGAGGGCTTCTCCGAGTGGCAGCGCATCACGCTGAAGTACATCCATGAGAACTTCGGTGAGGATGTCAAGGTCGGTGCCGGCAACGTCGTTGACGCCGAAGGTTTCCGTTTCCTCGCTGAGGCTGGCGCTGACTTCATCAAAGTCGGTATTGGCGGCGGTTCCATCTGCATCACGCGTGAGACGAAAGGCATTGGCCGCGGCCAGGCTACGGCTCTTATCGATGTCTGTGCTGAGCGTGACCGTTACTATGAGGAGACGGGCATCTATATCCCGGTTTGCTCCGACGGTGGTATCGTCCATGACTACCATATGACGCTGGCACTGGCTATGGGCGCCGACTTCCTGATGCTTGGCCGTTACTTCTCCCGTTTCGACGAGAGCCCGACGGACAAAGTCAAGGTCAATGGTACGTACTACAAAGAGTACTGGGGCGAGGGCTCGAACCGTGCCCGCAACTGGATGCGCTATGACCTCGGCGGCGCGCGCAAGCTGTCCTTCGAGGAAGGCGTCGACTCCTATGTTCCGTACGCTGGTCCGCTCAAGGACAACGTGCAGACGACGCTGGCGAAGATCCGCAGCACGATGTGCAACTGCGGTTCGCTGAGCCTGCCGGAGTTCCGCGATAAGGCAAAACTCACGCTGGTATCGGCTACGAGTATTGTTGAGGGTGGTTCCCATGACGTTATCCTCAGAGATCGTCTGGGCCGCGACTGATAAACGAATAGGCAGGAAAGCCATCTCCATTTTCGGGGATGGCTTTTTATTTTCAGTGGAATTTCAAGATAATAAGCGTATAATAAGAACAGACATAAACTTTTAGGAGGCGTTACGATGCGCGTACTTTTAGCTGAGGATGATAAACGTCTGGGCAAGCTGACGAAATATATGCTGGAGCAGAACGATATCCAGGTCGAATGGGTAACCAATGGCAGTGATATCTATGAATATGCGATGTACACCGATTATGATATCTTGGTGCTTGACTGGATGATGCCGGGCGAAACGGGCGTGGATGCCTGCAGCCGTCTGCGCCGTGAGGGCTATGAGAAAGCCATCCTGATGCTTACGGCACGTGACTCGGTGGAGGACCGTGTGACAGGACTTGATGCTGGCGCTGACGACTATCTCGTGAAACCCTTCGAGTTTGCGGAGCTCTTGGCCCGCCTGCGCGCTCTGGGGCGCCGCAGTACCCAGAAGATCCAGCAGGATGTCGTCGAGGTGGGGGATTTCACGCTGAACCGCACGGCCAAGGTCCTCAAGAAGAAAGACGATGTGATCCAGCTGTCGCCGCGTGAGTTCCAGATCTTCGATCTTCTGGCACAGAACATCGGCATCGTCGTGCCGCGTGACATCATCCTTGACCGCATCTGGGGGCTTGAGTCTGATGTCAGCTCGAATAATATCGATTCGTATATGAAGATCTTGCGCAAGAAACTCGACCTTGGCGACGGCGATACGATCATCAAGACCGTCCGCGGGGTCGGCTACAAGCTGGAGGCCCATAAATAATGACAGAAAACCTTTTCGGGCAAAGCCGTCGCAAGCTGACGATGCTTTACTCATTGGTTATGATCATCTTCCTGGCGGTGCTGATCTTCGCGATGCATCAGTCGATGGAGTGGTCCATCCGTTCCGAGCAGGCACGGGAGCTCTGGGATACTGCTGACAATGTGGCTGAGGCCCAGCGTTATCTGAACCAGCATCCGGAGCTGGTCATCGACGATACGGTGGCCTATAAGAGCACGAATGACCGGCTGTTTTTCTATGTGTTCGATAGCGATGGCCGGCTGCTGAACTTTGCCCGGGCCTCATTCCGCATCGAGCCATTCATTCTCGATGTCATGAATCAGTGGTCTGGCGAAGAGGGAGAGGTTACGGTCGTGACCAAGCCCCGTGAGAATGGCCATAAGACGAAGATCATGATGACCATGCAGAAGATCCGTGAGCCGGGGGCATCTCCTCAGGTGGTCTATGTCGGCAAGGATGTCACGGCTCTTTATAACGGTATGGAAAAGGCCACCACCATCATGGCTGCCCTGGGCATTCTGGCGCTTATCATCGCGACGATCGTCGGCCATCTGCTCTCGGGCAAGGCCATGGTGCCGCTCAAGGCTGCCTATGAGAAACAGCGCCAGTTTGCGGCTGATGCGAGCCATGAGCTGCGCACGCCGCTGGCTGTTGTCATGGCGTCGGCAGACCTGCTGCAGAACGACCCGTCCATCAAGTCGCCATTCCTCAAGCAGGTCATCGAGGATGTGCGCGATGAGGTCAAGAAGATGACGAAGCTGGTCGGCGATCTGCTCGTGGTGGCGCGCAGTGACAACAAGGCGCTGAAGCTCAAGCCATCGAAGTTCGACCTCGGTGCCGTGGCGGCGCAGACGGCGCGGCTCATGCAGCCATTGGCTGATCAGAAGAAGATAACCCTTGTCGCTGAGCGGCTGCCCAAGGCAATCATCCATGCCGATGAGCAGAAGATTCGCCAGCTCGTGCTGATCCTCGTGGATAATGCGGTGAAATATACGCCGGAGGGCGGCACGGTCACGGTGGAATTCCGCAAGGCCGAGAAGGGCAAGGTCTGTCTGGCTGTAGCCGATACAGGCATTGGCATCTCGCCGGAAGATCAGGAGAAAGTCTTCGATCGTTTCTATCGCGTCGATAAGGCGCGTTCGCGCGAGATGGGTGGCAATGGTCTGGGTTTGGCGATTGCCCAGGAGATTGTCAACCTGCACAAGGGCACGATCCAGATTGAAAGCGAGCTTGGCAAGGGGACGACGTTCCTGGTCACGCTCAAGATGAAGACGAAGGCTGTGGGCAAGGTCAAGCCAGTGCCGACGGCAGAATAAAATATTTTTTAATCGATATTTTTAGCAGGAGATATTTGGCGTAGAGGCGAATATTTACATATATATGAGCAAGTTTTCATCACGGGGGTGTCTTCATGAAACACGCAAGTTTTGATGAACGCCTTGATGGAATCCTTGTCCGGGCCGCCATCCGTCTGCAGGAAAGGATGCGGCTGGCCTATTTCCGGGGAAACCTGACCTCTTATCTGAACCGCGTCGGTCTCGGCAAGTTCATAGACTCATCCCTGTTGGAGCGGGGGAGTCTTTTGGAGCTGCAAGACCAGGCGGCGGTGCAGCTTGCCAGTCAGATACGCAACGCTCGTGCGAAAGGCTATCTGAAGGATCTGCTGGAAAAGCTCAACATGTTGGAGCTTCTTCATGACGATAAGCATATCCGCATGGTTTCTCTCGGTCAGGAACGAAAGCAGGATCAGAAAAAGTCCTGCTTGAAAATGGTGGAGGGCGAAAACAAGCGCTCGGCCATGACGGAGGACGAGAAAAAGGAACTCCTGAAAAACTTCAAGGTAATCAAGTGATGCTGGGCAGGAAAAAGCCGCGTCGGTATTTATACTGACGCGGCTTTTTCTATGTGCTTGTCTCAGAGCTCTTGGATGCTCTGGGTGATGGCTTGCAGCTGCTCGCCGGTAGGAACGTTGGCGATGCGTATCTTATCGAGGATGATCTCGATGCCGGCTGCCTTCAGTTCTTCCTCGACCTGGGCGATGCTCTGCCCGCCCCAGCCATAGGAGCCGAAGGCAAAGCCTTGGTGACGCTTGGGCGAGAGCCCCTTGAGGTAACAGAGGAAGCTGGCGATTGTCGGCATCATCTGATTGTTGATGGTTGGCGAGCCTACGGCGATGTATTTAGCCGTGAGGACATCGGTCATGATATCGGAGAGATGGTTTTCCTTGATATCGTAGTAGGAACAGGGGATACCTTTCTGTTCAAAGGCCTCGGCGATGGTGCGTGCAATCTTTTCTGTCGAGTGCCACATGCTGTCAAAGACGACGACGGCGCGGTCTTCGACGGCACAGGCGGCCCATTTCTGATAGCAGGCGAGGATATCGTCGATATGTGACCGCCAGATAACGCCGTGTCCAGTGGCAATCATGTTGATCTTGAGCCCGTTGAGTGCCTGGAAGGCCGTCTGTGCCTGTCGGCCGTAGAGCATCAGGATGTTGGCGTAGTATTTCTTGGCCTCCCAGAGGACCGTCGGCAGGTCATTCTCGTCGTCAAAGCGCTTGCTGGAGGCGAGGTGTTCGCCGAAGGCGTCGTTGGAGAACAGGATCTTTTCCTCGGGACAGTAGGTGACCATGCTGTCGGGCCAGTGGAGCATTGGTGTTGGCACGAACTGCAATGTGCGGTTGCCGATGCTCAGCGTATCGTTTGCATTGACGCCCTCGTAGGGTAGGTCGCCATAGCGGGCATTCAGCCCTTTGAGCCCGTTGGGCAGGCTCGTGATGATCGTGGCGTTGGGGCAGTGCTGCATCATGAACGGGATAGCACCTGAATGGTCGGGCTCGACGTGGCTCGAGATGATATAGTCGATCTTCGCAGGATCGATGACGGAAGCGATGCGTGCGAGCAGCTCCTCGGCAAAGCTGTCTTTGACCGTATCGATAAGCGTGATTTTCTCGTCAAGGATCAGATAAGCGTTATAGGTGGTGCCGCGTCCTGTCTGGTAGCCATGGAAACTGCGCATGGACCAGTCAATCGCGCCGACCCAGTAGATGTCTTTGCGGATTTCAACTGCTTGCATGACTTGTGCCTCGCTTTCAAATCAGGATAGTATTATTTATTCATACATGTAGGTATTCTTCGAGTGGTCAGTGATTCCCTGCTGTAGTGGCAAAAATAAAAAACTCCCCTTTTTAATATGGTAGTGTTACAATATTACTAATAAGAATATATGTATGAGTAATGAAATGGGATGGGGAGCAATCATATGCGTCATGATTTTCAAAATGATTTCCGGCAGATGAGCCGCAGGCAGAAGATACTTGCAGTGCTGACTGTGATGATCTTTCTGGGGGTGGCGCTATATTTCTATTTCGGTAATGCGCGCAATACGGAGAAACGAGTGCGTCATGGCAAGCCGTTGGTCAAGGTGCAGCAGGTTGTGCGGCAGGACATGATGCGCCGTGTGGTACTGTCGGGGCAGACTGTGGCTGATGCCAATGTCGCCCTGGCGCCCAAATACACAGGCCGTGTCGCTGAGGTCTGCGTGAATCTTGGCGATGTGGTAACGGCAGGCCAGGTGCTCATGGTACAGGATACAGGGGATCTTGATATCTCCATCAATCAGAATGATGCTGCGGCAAATGCTGCCGCAGCTGATGCACGCGAGGCAGCTGTGACCTATGATGCGAACTACATCAAGGCCAAGAATGCCTATGAGCTCGAGAAGGGCAAGTACGAGCGCAATCAGTATCTCTTTTCCATTGGTGCGATTTCGCAGAATACGCTCGACTCGGTTGAGCAGGAATATATGGCTAGCAAGGCGGCCTTTGAGGTGCTGGCCAACCAGGCCGATGGTGACAGTGCGGCCAGCGTCCAGTCGAAACAGTATACGGCCGAGAAGCAGCGGTATGCAGCCGCAGCGCTGCGTCGTCAGCGTGAGGATATGATCCTGCGGGCACCGCGCGATGGCGTCATTGGCTATCGCAATGCCGAGGTCGGTGCTATCGTGACGGCAGGGACGAAGGTGCTCTCGCTGGTCGATAACAGCCATCTCAATGTGGACTGCGCGTTGTCGGAAAGCGATGCGGCTATCCTGAAGACTGGGATGGAGGTCAGGGTAACGATTGATGCACTCGGGGCGGACTATACAGGGCGCATTGTCTATGTGAGTCCCGCGATGGACGACAGTGCCAAGACATACCAGGCGCGCATCGAGCTTGACACGACGAGCGATGATATCAAGGCGGGGCTGTTTGCCCATACGGCTATCGATATCCTGCAGCGTCATGATACGTTGTTTGTACCCAAGGAAGCTGTCATCTCGCGCAATGGCCATCAGACCTTGTTCGTGCTCAAGGCTGATGGCACGGTTGAGGAGCGGGAGGTCAAGATCGGCCTGATCAATGACGAATCACAGGAAATCATCGCGGGGCTCGAGGATGGCGAAACGGTTGTCATCTCGAATCAGGATAAGCTGCAGACGGGAACTGCGGTAGATGTGGACGATAGCGTGGAGGGATGACGGATGAATCTGACACGTTTTTCCATCAACCGTCCAGTCGGCATCTCGATGATTGTCATGTTCTTCGTCGTGCTCGGCCTGTACAGCTACTACCGGATTGGTGTCGAGCTCTTGCCGGCACTCAATACGCCGTATGTCACGGTCACGGTCAAATATCCGGGGGCGAGCGCGGACTCGGTGGAGCAGGAAATCGTCAAGCCTGTCGAGGATGCCTTGTCCTCGGTGTCAAATGTCAAGAAGATAACCTCGACGGCCAGCTATGAGCGGGCGCGGGTCATGCTTGAGCTTGACTTTGATGCCAGTGCCGATACGGCAGCCATCGATGCGACCAAGAAGGTCGAGGCCATCAAGAATAAACTGCCCGATGAAGCGGACTCGCCGGTAGTCATCAAGCGCGATATCAACGCCAAGCCAATCATCGAGCTGGCGGTCATGAGCCAGCACAGTTTGGCCGATACCTACTCGATGACCGACAATGTCTTTCAGGAGACTTTGCAGCAGGCGGGCGGCGTCTCGGAGATAGAGCTGCATGGCGGCCGGGATAAGGAGGTGGCCGTCGATGTCGACCGCGACAAGATGGCGGCCTACAAGCTGACGCTGGCGAAGATTTCGTCGGCCATCAAGAAAGAGAACCAGCTGCTGCCGTCAGGTTCGGTCTACACCGAGACAACGAAGTCCGATGTCCGCGTGGTGGCGCAGTACAAGACAGCTAAAGACATCGAGCAGATACAGGTGCAGAATGCCGATGGCAAGATGATACCGCTGACAGCTGTGGCGACGGTGCGCGAGCAGGATGCCCGCCGTTCCCGCTATGGCCGTCTCAATGGGGAAGATGCCATAAATGTGCTGATCTACAAGAACAGCGATGCCAATGTGGTGGAGACTGCTGGCAACATCATGAGGGCTGTGCAGAGGCTGCGCAAGAACTATCCGGACTACCAGTTTGTCGTGGTATCTAATGATGCGAACTATATCCAGGATTCCCTGCACAATACCTTGGGAACCCTGGTGGAAGGCCTTATCACGACAGGGTTGGTGCTGTTCCTGTTCCTGCGGGGCTGGCGCTCGACAGCAGCTGTCATGATCGCGATACCGACCTCGCTGATTGCGACGTTCTTCGTCATGTATATCGCAGGATTCACCTTCAATATGATGACGCTGATGGGCATGACCCTGTGCATCGGTATCCTGGTCGATGACTCCATCGTTGTCCTGGAGAATATCAATCGTCATCTGCGGCTGGGCGAGGATTCGAAGCTTGCCGCTGAGAACGGCCGTAATGAGATCGGCATGGCCGCTATCGCTATCACGCTTTGCGATGCGGCAGTATTCATGCCGATTGCCTTCATGGAGGGCATGACCGGTCAGTATTTCCGTCAGTTTGGTTTGACTATCGTATTTGCCGGTTTCTTCTCGCTGTTCGTGTCGTTTACCTTGACGCCGATGCTGGCCTCGCGGTTTTTCCGCAGGGGCTATCATCCAGAGAAGAAGAAACTCTGGGATTTCATGGATCGCTTGGAGGAGCGGGCGGTGGCTTTTTATGAACGCGTCCTGTATTGGAGCCTCGGGCATAAGAAGAAACTGCTCGTGACGATACTCGCCGTATTTGTTGGCGTCATCGCCATGGTGCCCACTGGGATCGTCGGGATGGAGTATATGCCGCAGACGGATGAGTCGAGTTTTACGATCAACATCCAGGCGCCGGTGAACTCTTCGTCGGAGACAACCAATCGTATTGCGAGGCAGCTTGAGGGCAAGCTTGGTGAGATTCCCGAAGTCAAGTACTATATGTCGCAGGTGGGCGGCATGACTGCCTATGAGGGGCGCATCAAGGTACAGCTCGTCGACCGCCAGCAACGTTCGCGCTCGGTATGGGACGTTGCCAATGAAGTCCGCGAGTTTGCGGCGGACATCAATGATGCCGATATCCGCGTGGCAGAGACCCAGAGCAATGTTGCAGGTATCTCGGGGGGCGGCGGTGCCCGCAACGGCGGCGGCGCGCTGCAGATTGAGCTGCGTGGCAACAACAATGAGGAGCTCAGTGCTGCGGCTGACCGTGTCATGAGCATCCTGCAGAATGATGTCAAGGGTGTCACCGACGTCAACAGTTCCTATACCCAGGGCATGCCGGAGCTGCAGTTGACCGTTGACCGCCAGAAACTCAAGGCCTACGGTACGTCGCTGGCAGACGTTGATACGGCGTTTTCATCGGCAATCTCCGGCCTTTCGGCAGGCGAGCTCAAGAATGACAGCCACAACAGTGGTCTTGATACGAATATCAAGGTTCGGTTCAAGGATGCCGATGGCTATAAGGCCTCGGATGTAGCCCATGTGCCGGTGCTGGCAGGCAGCAGGCTTATCTATCTTGGCGATGTGGCTGAGATAAAGAATGGCCGCGGTCCTGTGACTATCCGCCGTGTGGACAAGCAGCGCGCTATCGCCATTGGTGCCAATGTCAGCGGCCGGCCCATTGGCGACGTGATGAAGGATGTCAGGAAGGCACTTTCCAAGGCGCATCTTGGCGATACGATAAATTACCAGTTCAAGGGGCAGGCGACGCGCATGAATGACACGTTCTCGGAGCTCTTGAGTGCATTGTTCCTGGCCCTGGTGCTTATCTATATGCTGCTGGCGGTGCTCTATGAGTCGGTGGTCACGCCATTCATCCGCATGTTCTCGCTGCCGCTGGGACTTATCGGCTCGATCTTGCTGCTGTTCATCACGCATAATACGCTGAACCTCTACTCGATGATCGGTATCCTGGTCATGGATGGTATCGTGGCCAAGAACGGTACCTTGCTGATTGACTATGCGTTGACGCTGATGGATCGGGGGCGCACGGCACTGGAGGCAATTGTGGAGGCCGGCAGGGTGCGCCTGAAGCCAATCTTCATGACGACACTGACGATGATGGTCGGCATGATGCCGACGGCGCTGGCGATGACGGCAGGCTCCGAGACTCGCGTCTCGATGGCCTGGGTCATCATTGGCGGCCTTCTGACCTCGACAGTATTTACGCTCTTGGTCATCCCGATTATCTTCCTGTTTTTCTATCAGCGGAAAAAATCAGCGTAAAATTTAACTTTTTTTCAAAAAAGGGGTTGCATTATCCTTTTTAGCGCGTTATAATAGTCTACGTTGTCGGGATGTGGCACAGTTTGGTAGCGCGCTTCGTTCGGGACGAAGAGGCCGCAGGTTCGAATCCTGTCATCCCGACCATTATCATGACAATGCAAAAGACCAGCCGGGTGGCTGGTCTTTTTTTGCACAAAACTATTTGAATACGTCTTTGACATTCTTATCGCCGATAAAGCGGATGAACATATCCGGGGCGATGATCTCATCGTCGAGCTGGATCAGCGCTTTGTGCAAACGGATGGAGACGAAGCGGCCGTTATGCTCATGCTCGATCTCATCTGCGAATTCCTCCTCGTAGTGCTCTTTGAAGGTTTCCGCTGTGCTCTTGCTTGAGGTCACGTTGAGGATGCTGGTATAGACGTTTTCCTGCCCCTTGCCATACTCGAGCTTGAGGATAACATAGATAGCCATGTTCTTGATCATCGGACGCCACACTCCTTGCTTTATCCCAGTTTAACCATCGGTTCCTTCTGCTTGGTATTAATTCGACGTGGATAACTGAAATCCTGCTGCTGTATTGCAACTTTACAAAAAACGAATTCATTTTTGTCCGCTCGTGTGCTATAATACAACAGTATGTTTATTCAGAGAATACAATTCAGGCAGTTAGGAGTGTTCCGATGGGAATCTTTCGTACGAAAAGCATCGCGGAGTATCAGAGCGATGCGTCAAAATCGCATTTAAAACGAGCGCTAGGGTCGCTGGATGTCACCTTGCTCGGTATCGGTGTCATCGTCGGCACGGGTATCTTCGTGCTGACGGGGGTGGCGGCAGCGCAGTATGCGGGGCCGGCCTTGATGCTCTCGTTCCTGATTGCGAGCATCGCCTGCGGTTTTGTCAGCATGGCCTATTCGGAGCTGGCTGCGATGATTCCGGTCGCTGGCAGTGCCTATGCCTATGCCTATACGTCGGTGGGTGAGCTCTGGGCCTGGCTGGTGGGCTGGAACCTCGTGCTTGAGTATTCGGTAGGGGCGAGTGCCGTCGCAGGCGGCTGGTCGGCCTATGTGGTTGGCCTATTGAAATCGGCAGGCATCATACTGCCGGCAGAGTACACGACGGTCCCTGCGGACGGCGGCCTCGTGAACCTGCCTGCTGTGCTGATTACCGGTTTCCTGACGTTCCTGCTGGTGCGTGGCGTGCGCGAGAGTGTCACGGTCAACAAGATCCTCGTCGGCGTCAAGCTGCTGGCGATTTTCCTGTTCCTGTTCCTGGCGGCCCCGACGGTGGATCCTGCAAACTGGGAACCGTTCATGCCATTTGGTTTTGCTGGCGTCTCGGCTGGTGCGGCGGTCATCATCTTTGCCTATCTCGGCGTTGACTCGATCGCGACAGCAGCAGAGGAGACGAAGAATCCGGCCCACGATATGCCGACGGGCATCATCGCCTCGCTGCTGATCTGTACGCTGCTCTATATTGCGGTGACGGCAGTCATGACTGGTAATGTCTCCTATACGCAGCTTGACAACGCTGAGCCGGTAGCCTTCGTCCTGCGCGAGCTTGGCTACCGCTTCGGTTCGGCTGTCGTCGGCACGGGCGCTATCGCAGGCCTTACGACGGTACTGCTCGTCATGATGTATGCGCAGACGCGCGCGTTCTACGCGATGAGCCGCGATGGCCTGATCCCGAAGGGAGTCTGCAAGATCCATCCGCGGTTTGCGACGCCGCATCGCATCACGGTCATCGTCGGTTTTGCCGTCATGCTGATCAGCGGCTTTACGCCCATCAATGTTGTCGCCGAGATGTGCAGTGTCGGCACGCTGTTCGCCTTCATCGTCTCCTCGATCGGCGTCATGGTCATGCGCCGCAAGTATCCAGACGTCAACCGGCCCTTCCGCTGCCCGGCCATCTACGTCATGGGCACGCTTTCGATTGCCAGCTGTGCCTATATCATGTACAACCTGTCGGCCATGACCTGGGAACGCTTCTGGCTCTGGAGCGCCGTCGGCCTGCTGATTTACTTCGCTTACGGTTACCGCCACAGCAAGGAAAATATGTAAATGAAAGCCTTCCCCTAAGGGGAAGGTGGCAGACGAAGTCTGACGGATGAGGTGTATATCTCGTCCGTCTTTTTATATGTAAACTTGTAACATTATATTTACATTTGTTCGTCTACGGTATATAATGATAGCTACGCGGGATATACGCAAAATTTATTGAGTCATTGATATCAGTAACATAGATTACAGAAGGAATGGCGATTTTGCGTTATCCTATCTAGGTACTCTGATATTATATCAAAGAGGGGAGCAAACAAATAACATGAGCAAACAGATGAAAACCATGGACGGCAACCAGGCTGCCGCCTATATCTCTTATGCTTTCACGGATGTTGCGGCAATCTATCCGATTACGCCGTCTTCTCCGATGGCTGAGCATGTGGACGAGGATGCAGCCAAAGGCAAGAAAAACCTTTTCGGCCAGACCGTCCGCGTCATCGAGCTGCAGTCTGAGGCTGGTGCGGCAGGTGCTGTGCATGGCTCGCTGCAGGCTGGTGCTCTGACGACTACGTATACGGCATCCCAGGGCTTCCTGCTGATGATTCCGAACCTTTATAAAGTTGCTGGTGAGCTGCTGCCGGGCGTATTCCATGTATCGGCACGTGCACTCGCTGCCAACTCGCTGAACATCTTCGGTGACCACCAGGATGTCATGGCTGCCCGCCAGACGGGCTGCGCTATGCTGGCTGAGGCCAGCGTCCAGGAGGTCATGGACCTTTCGGCTGTTGCGCACCTCGTTGCCATCAAGGGCCGCGTACCGTTCATCAACTTCTTCGACGGCTTCCGCACGTCCCATGAGATCCAGAAGATCGAGGTAGTCGACTATGATGACCTCAGCAAGATCCTCGATTGGGATGCGGTCAAAGAGTTCCGCCGCCGCGCACTGAACCCGGATCATCCGGTTATCCGCGGTACGGCCACGAACCCGGACGTATACTTCCAGAGCCGCGAGGCTTCGAACGAATACTACAACGCACTGCCGGACCTCGTTGAAGAGGCTATGGCTGACATGGCCAAGATCACGGGCCGTGAGCACCACCTGTTCGACTACTATGGCGCCGAGGATGCTGACCGCATCATCATCGCCATGGGCTCTGTCTGCCAGGCAGTCGAGGAAACGGTCGACTACCTCAACAAGAACGGTGAGAAGGTCGGTCTCATGAACGTCCATCTCTATCGCCCGTTCTCCCTCAAGCATTTCTTCCAGTTCATGCCGAAGACGGTCAAGAAGATAGCTGTCCTCGACCATACGAAGGAGCCGGGTTCCCTGGGCGAGCCGCTCTATCTTGATGTCAAGGCAGCCTTCTACAACTCTGACCTGAATCCGGTCATCGTCGGTGGCCGTTTCGGTCTCGGCGGCAAGGACACGACGCCGGATCAGATTTTTGCCGTATTCGAGGAGCTCAAGAAAGATGCACCGAAGGACGGCTTCACCATCGGTATCGAGGATGATGTCACGAATACGAGCCTTGCACCGGTCATGAGCGACGTCGACCTGACGCCGGCTGGCACGACGGCCTGCAAGTTCTGGGGCCTCGGCTCTGATGGTACGGTCGGTGCCAACAAGAGCGCTATCAAGATCATCGGTGACAAGACGGACATGTACGCACAGGCTTACTTTGCCTATGACTCCAAGAAGTCCGGCGGTATCACCATGAGCCATCTGCGTTTCGGCAAACAGCCGATCACGAGCCCGTATCTCATCAACAAGGCTGACTTCATCTCCTGCTCGCAGCAGTCCTACGTCTACAAGTATGACCTGCTGGCAGGTCTCAAGAAGGGCGGCAAGTTCCTGCTCAATACGACCTGGTCCGATGAAGACCTCACGCAGCATCTGCCGGCCTACATGAAACGCTACATCGCGAAGAACAACATCGAATTCTACACGGTAAACGCTGTGGATATCGCCAAAGAACTCGGCCTTGGTGGCCGTTTCAACATGGTCATGCAGTCGGCATTCTTCAAGATTGCCAATATTATTCCTATCGACACGGCTGTGGACTACCTCAAGGATGCCGTCGTGAAATCCTATGGCAAGAAGGGCCAGAAGATCGTCGATATGAACAACGGTGCTATCGACAAGGGCATCGAGGCTCTGCACCTCGTAACGGTACCGGCTGACTGGGCAAATGCCGAGGATGAGGCAGTCGAGAAAAAAGATGCGCCGGCATTTATCACGGAAATCCAGGAGGTCATGAACCGTCAGGAAGGCGACAAGCTGCCGGTCTCCAAGTTCGCAGGCGAGATGGCTGATGGCACGTTCCCACTGGGCGGCACGGCCTATGAGAAACGCGGTACGGCTATCAACGTACCGGTCTGGGATGCTGAGAAGTGCATTGGCTGCAACAAGTGCTCCTATGTCTGCCCGCATGCTACGATCCGTCCGGTACTCACGAGCGACGAAGAGCTCGCCGCTGCACCGGAAGGCTTCCCGTCCAAGAAAGTCAAGACGGTCAAGGACTACAACTTCACGGTGGCTGTCTCCACGATGGACTGCCTCGGCTGCGGCAACTGCGCACAGGTCTGCCCGGTCAAGGCACTCGATATGAAGCCGCTTGACGATGAACTCAAGGCAAAACAGGTCTACTTCGACTATGGCGTCGACACGAAGAAGGTCGCACCGAAGAAGAACCCGATGAAGAAAGAAACGGTTCTGGGCTCCCAGTTCGAGCAGCCGCTGTTCGAGTTCTCCGGTGCCTGCGCTGGCTGCGGCGAGACGCCGTATGCAAAACTCTTGACGCAGCTCTTCGGCGACCGCATGATGATTGCCAATGCTACGGGCTGCTCCTCCATCTGGGGCGGCAGTGCACCGGCTATGCCGTACACGACGAACAAAGACGGTCATGGCCCGGCATGGGGCAACAGCCTCTTCGAGGACAACGCAGAGTTCGGTCTCGGCATGTTCCTCGGCACGAAATCCGTCCGCGACAGCCTGGCAGCAGATGCCAAGGCAGCTGTCGAGGCTGGCAAAGGCAGTGCTGACCTGCAGGCAGCCCTGACGGAATGGGTCGAGAACCTCAACAATGGCGAGGGCACCCGCGAGCGCGCGGATAAGCTCACGGCTCTGCTGGAGGCTGAGAAGGGCAGCGATGAACTGCTGAACAAGCTCTACGAGAACAAAGATTACTTCGTCAAACGTTCCCAGTGGATCTTCGGCGGCGACGGCTGGGCATACGACATCGGCTACGGCGGTGTCGACCATGTCCTGGCATCGGGCGAAGATGTCAACATCTTCGTATTCGATACCGAGGTCTACTCCAACACGGGCGGCCAGGCATCGAAAGCTACGCCGGCTGCAGCTATCGCACAGTTCGCTGCTGCAGGCAAGAAGACGAAGAAGAAGGATCTGGGCATGATGGCCCGCACCTACGGCTATGTCTATGTGGCACAGGTCGCTATGGGCGCTGACCAGAACCAGCTCATCAAGGCCATCACCGAGGCTGAGGCATATCCAGGCCCGTCTCTGATCATCGCCTATGCACCGTGCATCAACCACGGCATCCGCAAAGGCATGGGCTGCAGCCAGCTCGAGGCCAAGCTCGCAGTCGAGTGTGGCTACTGGGCTAACTATCGTTACAACCCGCAGCTCGTCGGCACGGATAAGAATCCGTTCAGCCTTGACTCCAAGGAGCCGGACTTCGACAAGTTCCAGGAATTCCTGATGGGCGAGAACCGCTACATCAACCTCAAGCGTTCGTTCCCAGAGGCTGCTGAGGCACTCTTCGAGAAGACGCAGAACGATGCGAAGACCCGCTACGAAGGCTACAAAGCCCTGGCTGGCAAATAATATCCTATAAATCACGCGAGGACATTCTCATGTAATGTGAGAATGTCCTCTTTTTTTGTCTATACGGTTGCATTTTGCACGAGAAAGTCTATGTACTCCTAATGAGAGGTATTTTTTTCAGTCAATAGGAGGAATAGATCATGAAAAACTATGCGTACATCCGTGTATCGAGCCTTGACCAGAATGAGGCGCGTCAGCTCCGTGCCATGGAGGAACTGAAGATCCCTGCGGGCAACATCTACATCGACAAGCAGTCTGGCAAGGACTTCCATCGACGGAACTACCAAAAGCTGCTGCAGGTGCTGGAGCCAGGCGACCTGCTCTATATCCTGAGCATTGACCGCCTGGGACGCAACTATAAGGAAATCCAGAACCAATGGCGCTATCTGACCGAAGAGAAGGGTATCGACATCTGCGTCGTCGATATGCCGCTCTTAGACACGCGCCAATATAAAGACCTGCTCGGCACCTTCATTTCCGACCTCGTCCTGCAGGTGCTTTCCTTCGTAGCCGAATCTGAGCGCGACAACATCCGCAAGCGCCAGGCTCAAGGCATCGCCGCCGCCAAAGCCAAAGGCGTCCGCTTCGGCCGTCCCGAGGTCAGCGTCCCCAGAAACTTCCCCGTTCTCGTCAATAAATGGCGCAGCAACAAGATAACTCGCGAAGAGATTCTGCAAACTTGCAAAATGAGCAAAGCAACATTCTATAGAAAAGTTCGAGAAATGGAAGTAATTTAAGAAGTTTCTCAACAAATTAGCGCAATAACTTAATAAATATCTTGAATATGTTAAGTTATTGCGCTAAAATTTAAGATAAAAGGAGGGAAGTAAAATGATAACTGAAGAACTTATTGAATTAACGAAATGGATTTTAGATAAAAAGACCGAACGACAAGATTTGGAAATAAAAGCGGCACATGGGGGCTGTCCAAAAAGACTTTATGATACCTTGTCCAGTTTTTCGAATCAGGACGGAGGGGGAGTCCTTTTCTTTGGTATTGACGAAAAGGAAGGTTTCAAACTGACTGGTGTATATGATTTGCAGGATTTACAAAAGAAAGTTGTGGAGCAGTGTAATCAGATGGTACCGCCTGTTCGAGCGGTTTTTACCGTGGCAGAGGTTGATGGAGTGGATGTTTGCTCGGCGGAAATACCGGGACTTGAGCTATCTGAACGGCCGTGTTACTACAAAGGGGCAGGGCGGTTGAAGGGGGCGTATACCCGTGTCGGTGATGCGGATATGGTGATGACAGAATACGAACTCTATAGTTATGAAGCTTTTCGTAAACATTTGCATGATGATGAGCGTCCCATAGACCGTGCTATGCTTGAGGATTTGGATGCTGGTATACTTGGCTCATATATGCAGGCGAAGAAAGCAGAACGTCCGGGATTTGCACAGCTGTCAGAGAAACGAGCCTATGAGTTGATGGATGTCGTGCGAAAAGGTAAGCCGACCTTGGCTGCTGTCATGAACATGGGGATTTATCCACAGGGGTTCATGCCACAGCTTTGCATCACGGCAGTGGTGGTGCCGGGTGATGATATTGGGGATACTGATGAACAGGATATCCGTTTCCTTGATAACAAGCGAATTGAAGGAACACTTTCGGAGCAAGTGGCAGAGGCAATAGCCTTTTGTAAGCGGAATATGAAGACAAGAACCATCATAGATAAGCAGACGGGGATGCGCAAGGACATTGACGAATATCCTATTGCTGCAATCCGCGAAGCGATATTGAATGCCGTCGTGCATCGCGATTATAGTATCTATACTGAGGGGACACCGGTGCAATTGGTTCTTTACCGCGACCGGATGGAGATTCATAGTCCTGGTAACTTGTATGGACGTATGACTGTGGATCAGCTGGGAGTGGCAAGACCGGATTTACGTAATCCTGCTTTGGCGACAATGGCAGAGTCTTTGAATCGCGTTGAAAATCGCTACTCGGGCATCCCAACAATGCGTCGGGAGATGAAGCAATATGGTTTGCCAGAACCGGTCTTTGAGAACCGGCGGAATGAATTTGTGGTAACATTTTATAATGCGCAAGAAACAGCGCAGCAGGAAGAGATAGCAAATGCGGAGAGGGGGCAAGATGCGTCAGGTTTACTGGAGTTCTGTCGGACACCGCGTACTAGGGCGGAGATCAAAGAATTCATGAAGATAGACACGTTTTCATATATCCGCAACCGCTATATCGAACCGCTGGTTAAGTCTGGGCAAATGAAACTTACGTTGCCGGATAAGCCGCGCAGTGCTAAGCAACAATACCAAACGGTAAAGTAAAACAGTATAACTACGGGAAGCAAAAACGCCATCCTTACAGGGAATAGCCCTTGTAAGGATGGCGTTTTGTATTTGTTCAGTCTCATAAAGTGTACTTTTTGAGACAGCGCATTCACAACCTCCATTATAACAAATGGCGTTGTGGATGTCTATTTTTTTGCCTATTTTACGTGTCTAGATGAAGGTTTTGAGAATATACGACAAGTTTTGAGACATTTTTCGTGCATTATCAATAAGTACACTTTTTGATAATAGTTGCAATAGAAAATGTAAGGAGATATGCAATGAATCTAGTACGGCCATGTTGTCATGGCAAATCTAAATATAAGAGAGAAGGCTATATCACACCTATCGTCTTTTTGGCGGCTGATTACCTGTTCGTGCTTTTGACGGCACAGTTGGTGACAGCTGCCTATGGTTTGTCTGTCAATAGCAGCTATATATACCTATGGCTGCCATTGACCTTCATATTGTTCCTGGCGCAAGGCCGGGCGTATGCCACGATGCAGCCAATCATCTATATGGTTCGCAATATCTTCTATGGCGTGACGTTTGCCTTGGTTGGCTGCGTGGTAGCACTGTATTTCTTCACGAGCTGGCAGGCTCCTAGGTCATTCTTCCTAGTATTTTGGCTTGTGCTGCTGGTTATGGTCTATAGCGAGCGGTTAGCTATCAGCGCATATCTCAAGTATCGGAAACATCTATACGAAGATGTAATCCTCATCGGTGCTGGCAGGACTGCGGAGAGAGCACTGCATTTCTTCCAGGATGACCTAGGCTATCGCTACAATGTGGTGGGCTTCTTGGATGATGATCCCATCTCAGAGAAGATTGTCGCGAGATACAAGGTACTGGGGAAAGTAGAGGATGCGGAATCCGTTCTCCAAGACAGTACAGTGCAGACCGTGATTATAACTGCTCCGGGGATGGAGCGGGACAAAATGCAAAAGCTGATTACGACCGTTCAGCCGCATGTAAGGCACCTTGCCTACGTGCCGGATCTGATTGGGACACCGATGGTGGGCGTAGAGGCGCAGGTTTTGTTTGCAGAGGAAATATTGATGCTGCAAATGCGGAACAACTTGGCAATGCGCCGTAATCGAATATATAAGCGCATATTTGATTTGATATGCACGGTGAGCGGTGGATTATTGATACTTCCATTCCTTCTCATTATCAGTGTGTTAGTGGCAATAGAGAATAAGGGAACTGTGATTTTCGCTCATCGTCGTATTGGCAAGGATGGTAGGGAATTCGCTTGCTATAAATTCCAGACGATGATTCCGAATGCACAGGAAAAGCTGGAAGAGTATCTAGCAGCAAATCCGGAAGCTCGCAAGGAATGGGAAGAATCATTCAAACTTACAAACGATCCTCGAGTGACGAGATTGGGAGGATTCTTGCGGAAAACTAGTCTGGATGAATTGCCACAATTATGGAATGTAATCAAAGGCGATATGAGTTTGGTGGGGCCAAGACCTATCGTTGAAAAGGAAATCAAACGCTATGGCCAATATTTTCGGGAGTACTCCATGGTATTGCCGGGGATTACCGGAATGTGGCAGGCGAGTGGCAGAAGTGATACTACCTACGCGGAGCGTGTCGCTATGGATACATGGTATGTACGGAATTGGTCTGTATGGCTAGACATCATGTATCTGGCCAAGACATTTACCGCTGTTATTTTCAGAAAAGGTGCTTATTAACCAAGTAAGGAGAACAAATAGATGGAAAACAAACTGCAATCACAAGTACAGGAAGACACGATAGATTTGGGGAGACTGGCGCGGGTTGCTGGAAGACATAAAAAGGAAGTTGGCAGTGTCATCATAGTTAGTACCCTGCTGGCGGCTGGGATTAGTTTTACATTGCCAAAACAATATGAATCTACAGCCTTGGTGCAGACGAGAAGTGTAGGCAAGGATCTTGGTGGTCTATCTTCTATGGCAAGCATGATGGGGATAAATATTGGCGGCGGTAGCAGTAACTCTGCCTCGCCGACTAACTACATAGAACTGATGAAGTCTCGTCATGTACTGGAGCCAGTTATCGATTCTCTGGAGTGGTCGGATGAAAAACATAAGCCAAGTGCTGCCGGTTTTGCGAAGAGTAATCTGGATATAAAGAATACCAAACAGACGAATCTGATTACAGTTACGGCAAAAGGTCGTACACCAGAAGAAGCTCAGAAAATCAGTCAGGGCGTAGTGGATAGCTTCCTAGCCATGCAGACGTATATGAACCAGCAGACGCAGAGCCTGTTGGTGAAATTCCTCAATGAGAGAATCGAGACGGCAAAGAAAGAATCTGAGGATGCTGACCAGAAGCTGGCAATGTTTTCAAAGGAGCATCAAATATACAGTCCGGATGACCAGGCAAAAGCAGTGATTGAGCAGTTGGCAGCTTTTGACAAAGCAATTGGCGAAATGCAGGTGCAGCAGAAATCATCACAAGCTCAGTATGATGTTGCAACGCAAAAACTTGGTGAACAAAAAGCTGGAACACGCAATTACAGTATCAATGATAACAGCACGGTTCAGTCCATCCGTGCGTCAATCGTAGAAAAGGAAGTAGAGCTGGTAGGTCTCAAACAGAAATATACAGAAAAGCATCCAGATGTGATTGCCGCGCGGCGTCAGCTGAACGAATTGCACAGCTCCTTGGAAAACGAAGTAAACGCAATCGTCAGCTCGAATGCAGCCACGATTAATGCTGCCCAGATGACACTACTGCAGAATCAGGCTGTGGCTGAGGCAGAGAGGGACGCAGCAGTTGCTAGTGAATCTGCCATCAAGGCACAGAAAGAAAAGAAAGAACAGGAAATCGGCAAGCTGCCAGACGATATGATGACCTTCCTGCAGCTCAAGAGTGATGCAGAAATCAAGCAGAAAATCTATATGAGTTTGGTACAGGAATGTGAACAAGATAAGATCCAGGAAGCTATGCAGAGTATGGATATACAGGTAATCGATTCCGCTGACTTGCCAGACGAGGATAAACCGGTAGCGCCGAGAAAGAAACTGATTACAGCTGTTGGTTTCGTCTTGGGATGTATGATTGCTTTTGGATATAGCCTGATTTGTTATAAACGTGAAGCGTGAAATTTGATTGCAGGATAAGGAGAGGTTAGGAAGAGCATGAAAGTGGCAATTGTCCATGATTGGTTCGTAACTTATGCCGGAGCAGAACGTGTGGTAGAACAGCTTTTGGAACTATATCCTGATGCAGACTTGTTTTCTACAGTGGATTTTCTACCAGAAGGGCAACGAGAATTTATTAAAAATAAGAAAATACACACTACATTTATCCAAAAACTGCCAGGAGCAAGAAGACACTATAGAACGTATTTGCCTTTGATGCCATTGGCAATCGAGCAGTTAGATTTATCCGGATATGACCTTGTTATTTCAAGCTCATCCTGTGTATCCAAAGGGGTAATAACTGGTCCCAATCAGGTGCATGTTTCCTATGTACATAGTCCTGTTCGATATGCTTGGGATTTGACACATCAATATCTAAACGAGGCAAATCTAAATCATGGTATGAAGGGCTGGTTAGCCAAGGTAATCCTTCACTATATGCGGATGTGGGATACACGGACAGCAAATGGTGTGGATTATTATATCGCCAATTCAAAATTCATAGCCAAGCGTATCAAGAAGGTTTATGGCAGAGACGCTAAGGTCATATATCCTCCTGTCGATATTGAAGCATTTTCATATTGTGAGAAAAAAGAAGAATATTACTTAACTGCTTCCCGTTTGGTGCCATATAAAAAAGTGAAGCTGATTGTAGAGGCTTTCAATGATATGCCTGATAAGAAATTGGTAGTAATCGGTGATGGTCCGGATTTTGCAAAAATCAAAGCGATAGCTGGAGAAAATATCATACTGATGGGATATCAGCCATTTGATGTATTGAAAGAAAAAATGCAGCATGCAAAAGCCTTCGTTTTTGCTGCAGAAGAAGATTTTGGCATCACACCAGTAGAGGCACAGGCTTGTGGAACTCCTGTTATTGCTTATGGGAAAGGTGGGGCATTAGAAACAGTTGAAGAAAATAAAACGGGTATTTTCTTTGATGAGCAAACTGTGGCTAGTATTGCAAATGCAGTGAATATGTTTTCAGATGTTACTGTTATTACAGCGGAAAAATGCCGTAAGAATGCAGAAAAATATGGGATATCAAGATTTAGGAATGAACTTCAAAAACATATTGGAGATATATTGAAGTGATGGAAAATGAGAAAAGGTTGCGTGTAGGTGTAGATGTTCGCATGCTAAAATCTTCCGGTATAGGTAAGGTTATTGAAAATGTACTAACAAGAATGATACCTATGCGGCAAGATTGGTTCTTTTATCTTATAGGAAAAAAGGATGAGATTGATGATATGTCATTCTCTTCGAATAAGAATGTACATATTATAGAGTGTGATTGTCCTATTTACTCCATAAGAGAACAATTTGTTTTACCGCGAATTATACCTAAGGATTTAGATTGCTTTTGGTCGCCTCATTATAATGTGCCTGTTTTCTACAAAGGAAAATTGATAGTAACCATACATGATTTGGCACATTTAGCATTAAAAAAAATCAACAAATCAATTCTGAAACGCGCTTATGCTAACATAATGTTTAGGTTAGCAACGTATAAAGCTAGTAGAATTATATGTGTTTCGCAATTTACAAGACAAGAACTAATAAAATATATTCCTAATGTTGATGTTGAAAAGATTAGTGTCGTTTATAATGGCGTCAATGAAAAATGGAAGCATATTAAGAGAGAGAAATCTCCACATACAAAGCCATATTTCGTATATGTGGGGAATATAAAACCACATAAAAATCTGCATCGATTGATTGAAGCTTATAAAACGATAATAGATGACGTAGAACAAGATCTTATATTGGTTGGGAAAAAAGATGGATTCATCACAGGGGCAGATAATATAGCAGAAATTATAAAAGGGTATGAGAATCGGATAATATTTACAGGTTATGTGTCGGACGATTTGCTTATGCAATATGTGGCAAATTCTGATGCACTGGTATTTCCCTCTCTATATGAGGGGTTTGGCCTTCCACCTCTAGAAGCATTAGCGGCTGAGAAAAGAGTGATAGTATCAAACGTGGCATCGATACCGGAAGTATGTGGTGATTGTGCAGATTATTTCAATCCGTATGATGTTAATGATATTGCGGATAAGTTAAAAGATGAAAAACGAAAGATAAATATTGATGAGTGGCTTTGTAAATTCGATTGGAATGATAAGGTGAATGAAATTATGAATATAATAGAAGCTATATGTGAATCGGATGTAAAAGTTATGAAGGGATGATTTCAATTGTTGTTCGTTATGAAATTGCTCATATATATAGCGATTATGACAACATCATTCGATATATTTTTAGCATGGCAAATAAGCGGAACGGTAAGGTTTTGTCAGTTGGTTATGTTTATTCCTTATGCTTATTTGCTATGGGCGTTAAAAGTAAGAAGGATAATTATTATGCCAAAAGCAATAGGATGGCTTTGCTTTTGGAATATTTTTATATTGCTTTTTGTATTGAATACTGATGAGCTGGTAAGGAGTGTTGGGTATTGGCTTTGGCTTACACAAGATATATTAAATATTATATTGCTTGTAAATGTCTTTGTAAGTACAAAACAGGTTAAGTCATTACTGCGTGTTTATTGTTTATCATTTGTTATGGTAGCTGTATTTGGATTATTTCAATTCATTGCTGCGCCTTTTTTGAAAATGAATACACCATTGGTTGCGCAGTGGTGGATTCCTGGGGTGTTAGCAAGGATTAATGGTTTTTCATATGAACCTTCGTATTTTGCTACATATATGCTTATGGGATGGTGTGTTTTATTAGTCTTGTTAAAATATGACAATGAAGTCTTATTTAATCGGTTAAAACTAAGGCTAATGTTTTGCGTTGTAAGTGCATCTATGATATTGAGCAGCTCTAGAATGGGAATCATGATGATGATTTGTGTGGTGGCTTTGCCAAGATTTTGCAAGGAAATAAAAGAAATAATACTTAATTTCATGAAAAATAAAATTCATATTAAGTATATTAAATGTTTGCTAGTAGTATTAGTGATGTGTTTCTGTATAGGTAATATAGTACCCTTTGATGATCTTTTTGATGAATACGGTTTTTTGCTTGAGGGAACTGGTATAGGAGGAACAGCTGCACACTCGGTAGATACACGTGCGGATAATATGGAAAAGACTTTAGTGGCATTTTATGATAATCCTATCATAGGCTCTAGTTTAGGTGGCGTGGCTGAGAAAATAGCAATATCAAACAATCAAAGTGGCGATACGAAAGATAATGAAGGGTCGGCGGTAGCACTGGAAGTATTAGCGGCATCAGGGATTGTTGGTATTATTCCTTTTTTAGTGTATTTCTATAAATTAATTAAATCATCGGTAGAATCACTGGTATATGATGATGGAATAGGGGAAGGATTGTTAATTGCATTAATTGCTGAAATATTGATTTTGCAATTGAATCAAAATATTCTTCGGCCGTATTTTTGGATGCATATAGCAGTGCTTTCAGTATATTTGAGATGGAAAAAGGAAGAGAAAAGTGTGTTCTGTAAATAGGATAAAGGTTATAGCAAATTATCTGCCACAGTTTCATGTGATACCAGAAAATAGTAAATGGTGGGGAGATGGTTTTACTGATTGGCTGGCAGTAAAACGAACGCAACCATTATATAAAGGGCATAGTCAGCCTAGAATACCATTAGACAAACATTATTATCATTTAGATGATGTGGATGAGATTCGATGGCAAGCACAATTGGCAAAGAAATATGGAGTATATGGATTCGGGATATATCATTATTGGTTTTCATCCGAATTGAAGTTGTTGGAGAAACCTGCGGAGTTGATTCGTGATAATAGTGATATTGATATAAATTATCTATTTCTTTGGGATAATACTTCATGGACAAGAACCTGGAGTAAAGAACGATTGATGAATGATTGGGCTCCTGATTATGATGGGGATATTTCGCAAGAAGAAATAGATAATGGCGGTGTATTAGCTAAACTGGTATACGGGACGAAAGAAGATTGGAAAAAGCATTTCGATTATTTGTTGTCATTCTTTCGGGACAGCAGATATATCAAAATAGATAATAAGCCTGTGTTTGGCATCTTTCAACCACATAACCAATTTTCGGTCATAAAAGATATGGTTGAGTATTGGGATAAGTTAGCGAAAGAAAATGGTTTTGCAGGAATCATTTGTATGACAAAAGATAATTGGCGCAATGAGAATCTGGAATATCGTATACGATATTCGCCATTCTCGCCAAATTATTTTATGGATGCGTTGAAGAATAAAGTCAATAACGTCATAAGTAAGAAGATGAAAAGAATCAGGTTTGCTAGTTATGACAAATGTTGGCGAAGGATATTGCGGGATGCAGAAAAAGCGGATTCGAAGACATTCCTTAGTGGATTTGTAGATTTTGATGATACACCAAGACGTGGCCGGATGGCACGGATTATGAAAGGTGGAACACCAGAGAAATTTGGCAGATATCTGAAACGACTTATGGAAATATCCCGTAAAAAAGAAATAGAATATGTATTCGTTACTGCTTGGAATGAATGGGGAGAAGGCGCATATCTGGAGCCTGATGAAACAAAAGGCTATGCGTATTTAGAAGCGTTAAAGAAGGCTGTTGATGAAGTGAATGCTGAAGGTTGAATAAGGCTAGCAAATGATGAGGGGAAGGATAACATTTTGAAAATCATAATCTTAGCCGGTGGCGGCGGATCGCGTTTGTTTCCACTATCGCGTAAGTCTTATCCCAAGCAGTTTTTATGCCTGGAAGATGAGAACTCCTTGCTAGCTCATACAGTGAAACGGTTTATGTCTTTTGTATCAGCAGAGGATATAATCGTCATTACCAATCAGAAGTACTTGTATCATGTGCAGAATGAACTGAGCGAATGCAATGCGGAGTCGGCACATGTCCTGCTGGAGCCGGTAGCCCGCAATACTGCTCCGGCGATTGCTCTGGGAGCGGAGTTCTGCCGTTCTGAGCTGGCATGTGACGAAGATGAAATGTTGCTAGTGGCAGCAGCAGACCATGTGATTCGTCCGTTGGATGAGTTCAAGCGTTGCGTGGATTCAGCTGAGCAGGCAGCTAAGACAGGCCAGCTGGTAACGTTTGGCATTCCGGCGAAACGACCAGAGACTGGCTATGGCTACATTGAAACCGAAACTACGGATGCTGTAGTAAGGAAGGTGACGTCCTTCAAGGAGAAGCCGGATTTCGTCACGGCAGAAAAGTATGTAGCGGCTGGCAATTATTACTGGAATTCTGGCATGTTTGCTTTTTCACTTGGAACGATAAAGGCTGAGCTTGCGGCTTATCAGCCAGAGATTGCGCAGCAGATGGATGGCGGCTATGATCATCTGCTGGCTGCTTTCGGTGACTTGCCAGAAATCTCTATCGACTATGCGGTAGCAGAGCGCTCACAAAATGTATGCATGGTAGAGCTTTCCTGCTATTGGAATGACATCGGTTCCTGGGATGCCATGTACGATATCTTGCCTAAGGATGCCAATGGCAATGCTGTCAAGGGAGATGTATTGGCCCTTGACTGCAAGGATTCACTGATTATGGGGCGTGACCGGCTGATTGCTGGCATCGGTCTTGATGATTTGCTGTTGGTGGAGACTGATGACGTTATCGTCGTAGCGAAGAAGGGCGAATCCCAGAAGGTCAAAAATGTGGTAGAAAAGCTGAAGGCAATGAACCGCAAGGAGGCGGTAGAGCATACCACGATCTTCCATGAATGGGGCACATCCTCTATCATTGGCCAGGGTAAAGGCTACCGGATGAAAAAAGTCCGGGTGATGCCTGGCAAGAAACTGGCATTGCAGATGCACTACCATCGGACAGAGCATTGGGTAGTCCTGCGCGGTACGGCTGAAGTCGTGCGTGGGGAAGCGCGTATGTTCATCCATGAGGAAGAATCTGTATTCATTCCCCAGACGGTAAGACATCAGTTGGCCAATCCAGGCAAGATTCCATTGGAGCTGATTGAGATACAGAATGGAGCCTACATCAGCGAGGATGACATAGTAAGGTTTGCAGACCCAGAATAAGGAAGGATTATATGAGTTTTTGCGTAGAGGCATTCGGTGCTTACGATATCCGAGGGATTTATCCGGATACCATAAATGAAGAGATAGCTTATCGCATTGGGCGATTTTTCCCTGAGTTGTTCTCGGCGAGAAAAGTTGTCGTGGGAAATGATATCCGCTTGTCTGGCCCAGTTTTGAAGGCGGCATTGGTAAAAGGTCTTACGGAGTCTGGCTGTGATGTCATCGACATCGGGCAATGTGGCACGGAGATGATCTACTTTGCCACGGCACATCTGCAGCTGGACGGCGGCATCATGATTACCGCCAGCCATAATCCGAAGGAATACAACGGCATGAAGTTCGTCCGGCAGGAGGCTCGACCGATTTCTGGAGATACAGGACTGCGGGAGTTGGAAAAACAGGTAGCAGATGGTGAGCTTCCGGCTAAGGCAGAGAGCGTTGGCCGAGTCGAGAAGCTGGATATCGTGGAGGATTATGTAAAGCATATCCTTTCATATGTGGATGTAGCCAAGCTGAAGCCATTGAAAGTCGTGGTCAATGCCGGCAACGGTGCTGCAGGGCCAATCCTTGATGTGATGGAGAAGTACCTGTCCTTCGAACTGGTAAAGGTCCATCATACACCAGATGGCAACTTCCCGAATGGTGTACCGAATCCACTGCTGCCAGAGAATCGTGAGTCTACCGCCAAAGCTGTGCGTGAGTTTGGTGCTGATGCAGGTATTGCTTGGGACGGAGATTTTGACCGTTGCTTCATGTTCGATGAGCAAGGAAACTTCATCGAGGGCTATTATATGGTTGGTTTCCTTGCCAAAGCATTCCTGCAGAAGAATCCTGGCGAGAAGATCATCTATGATCCGCGTCTGACATGGAATACCGAAGAGTTGGTCAAGGAAAACGGCGGTATCCCCGTGATGTCCAAGAGTGGTCATGCCTTTATCAAGGAAAAGATGCGCGAGGAGAATGCCATTTATGGTGGCGAGATGAGTGCGCATCACTATTTCCGGGATTTTTCCTATTGTGACAGTGGCATGATCCCGTGGCTGCTGGTGTTGGAACTGCTTTCCAATACAGATAAAACCTTGTCAGAACTGATGCAGGAACGTATGGATCGGTATCCATGCTCAGGGGAAATCAACAGCAAGGTCAAGGATGCGGACGAAGTCCTGAAACGTATCGAAGCAGAGTATGGTCCGAAAGGCAAGATAACGAGGATTGATGGTTTATCCGTGGAGTTTGAGGATTGGCGCTTTAATCTGCGCAAGTCCAATACGGAACCAGTCATAAGACTGAACGTGGAGACCCGTCAGAATGAAGAGCTGATGCAAAAGAAAACTTCAGAACTGCTGGCTGGTATTCGTGCGTAACAGGAGTGGATGATATTGGAATTAGTGAGCTTGCGGCGTCTGCATCTACTGAAAGAACGACTTAGGCGACAGGGATTCTTCTGGTCTATGCAGTTCTATTATCAACGTATATGTAAGTTGATTTATGGGCTGATGGTCTTTGGGCGCAAGGATATATGCATTTTCCCTGACACGCGGTTAGGTGGCATTGATCATATGCGCATCGGAAAAGGGTTTACTGCTGGTCGAGGCCTGTGGCTAGAAGCAGTGACAGACTATCCAGCCGCAGGGCAGGTATTTTCGCCAGAACTTATCATCGGTGACAGAGTCAACGTTGGGGAGTATGTGCATATTGGCTGCAACCATCGGATTGTCATTGGTGATGATGTATTGATGGGGAGCAAGATTTATATCACTGACCACAATCATGGCGTGTATCGTGGCGATAATTCGGAGAGTCCTAATGTTCCTCCCACTGAAAGGTGCCTGACTGCAAATGAGAGCGTGGAGATTGGTGATAGGTGCTGGATTGGGGAGTTTGTGACAATCCTTCCTGGTGTCATTATTGGTGAAGGATGTATTATTGGCAGTCATAGTACGGTTACTCATAATATTCCGGCAAATAGTATTGCTGTAGGATGTCCTGCACAAGTGTTAAAACGATGGGACGAAGATAGCAGACGATGGATAAGACTAGGATCTAAAAATCCATGAGTGTCAAATTTTATAAAAATATATACAACTAAAGGGGCACGTTTGGTTTTTGCTTTCTGGAGGATATATGGAAGAAATAATCGTTGAAAGATACATAAGAGACTTTAATACAAAAGCACAGAAAGCTATTAAAAAAAATGATGTTGATAAAGCATATGATGCTATCAGGGTTTCAGCAGATATACAGTATAAATGGAATCAAAGCTATACGGATGATTTGTTAGAAAAATGTATTCAAGAGATAGTGAATAAGAAAACTTTTACAACAAATTATGAGCCTCAAAATAATGTAATCCTTTTTTATGATGGCTTTGGATTAGATACAAGAGGGTTGGCGTTGATTTATATCAAGGCTTTATGTGAGTTGAGATATTCTGTTATTTATGTCGTACCAGAAATAGCGCGTTATCAGCAAGAAGAAATCCATAAAGTAACAGCGGGGAAGAATATAGTTTTTTGTTATTTAAAGAATAAGTGTGGGAATAAACTGACGTCTGAGATATTGCATTTTTTCAAAAAATATCAGCCACATACAGCATTTTTTTACACGTATCCAGCGGATGTAGAAGGCTGTGTTTCTTTTGCGGTTATGGCAGGGAAGGTAAAACGATATCAGATTAATTTGACTGACCATGCTTTTTGGTTAGGGAGAAATGCTTTTGATTATTGTGTGGAATTTCGTAATTATGGGGCTTGTGTCTCGCATAAGTATCGGCACATAGCAGCTGAAAAAATTCGATTACTGCATTATTATCCGTATTTTGATAAGGATGTTCCATTTGAAGGCTTCCCGTTTGATGTTGATGATAGACCTATATTGTTTAGCGGTGGGGCATTGTATAAGACATTTAATGATAAAGAAACCTATTATCAGATGGTTAATGAGATTTTGCAACGGCATGAGGAGTTGCTGTTTGTCTATGCTGGAGCAGGGGATAAATCAGGGCTGAAAAAGCTGCAGACGAGATATCCTTCCCGAGTATTTGTGTTGGATGAACGAAAAGACTTATATGCAGTTATGAAACACTCTACGATATACCTTAATACATATCCTATGATAGGAGGCTTGATGACACAGTATGCTGCTGTTGCTGGGAAACTTCCCTTGACATTGCTCAACTGTCCGGATAATAGTTTGGACGGATTGTTGCTCAACCATAAGGATATTAGGTTGGAATTTAAGAATAAGGATGAGTTGGTGTCTGAAGTGGATAAACTGCTATCAGATAAACAATATCGGCAATTGGCTGAACGTAAATTAATCAGCAGAGTGATGGATGAAGATACCTTTAGGTGTGAATTGAATAATCTTGTGGTGACTGGGAAAACTAAATTTGAATTCTGTTTGCATGATATTGATACAAGTGAGTTTCGTAAATCGTATAAACATAGGTTTACTATGAAATCGTTGGCTCGTTCAATCATTAGTAAAAAGACAGTATCGATATGGAAATATTATCCTAAATTAATCATTTATAGGGTGATAGAAAAATTACTAAGTCAATTGACCGTGCAAGATAAAAATTAGAAGATATTATCTTTGATATCTGTATCAAAAATCTATACGAGGTGGATAAATTGCAGGTAGTAAAATATGTATTCCAACCCCATGGAGATGATCGGGGACAGCTCATTGCGCTGGAGGAGTTTAAGGATATTCCCTTTAAGATCAAGCGTGTCTACTATATGTATGATACAGCGGGAGGTGTTGTGAGGGGACATCATGCGCATAAGAAACTGGAGCAGATTCTTGTCTGCATTCATGGTAGCTGCAAGATTCGGCTGGATAATGGCAAGGAGAAGAAGGTCGTGCCTCTTGAAAAGCCGTATGAGGGGCTGTATGTAGCCAACAACATGTGGCGGGAGATGTTTGATTTCTCCGAGGATGCGGTGTTATTGGTGTTTGCATCGGAGCTGTATGACGAGAGCGATTACATTCGCGATTATGACGAGTTTATGAATTTCATCAAAGAGCATCCTGAAAAGTGAATGGGAGATGGTAGTTTGGATTGTGTTCCGGATTTAATTGGTCATAAGGTTGTGTTAAAGGAGCTTTCGCCGGAATATTTTTCCGATGTAGTTCGGTGGCGCAATGATAAGGAATTAAATAAATTCTTGAATCAGCCCCAGGAGCTGACAATGGAGACGGAAACGGCTTGGTATCAGCAGCGTTATCAGCAGGATGATACGCAGGGGCTTATGGTTTTTGTCGACAAGGAAAATGATGTTCCTTTTGCTACATTGGGCTGGACTGATATGGATAGGGAAAAAAGACGGTGTATTTTGGGCAGACTTTTGTTAGGAAATCCTGCTTATCGAAATCATGCAGGTTTTTTGGAAGGCTTTTTCCTGTTGTCTGACTATCTTTATCAGCAGGTGGATATGATGCATATTCATGTAGTTAAGGATAATCGCAAGGCAATTCGTTTGAATAAAATGCTTGGCTTTGTGGAAAATCAAGGAGAGATACAATATCCTCATGAGTTATTTGTAAATAATCTACATCAACGGGAATATTATCGTACCAAGGAAATGTATCAAAAAATAAGAAAAAGTCTTTATGAAGACTTGCAGGAAGCTTTGTTTTAAAAATGTTTTGGAGGAATAGAAAATGGAACAGAAATTTATTGAGGAATTAACGGAAACTATCGATACGGAAGATAAGCTGGCCATGGATACGGTATTGGCTGATTTAGAGGATTGGGATTCTTTGAGTTTTGTCAGCTTTATCTCTATGGCGAATGCGTCTTATGGGAAGAAAGTAGCTGCTGACCAGGTACGTGAGGCTGTGACGGTTGCTGATCTTTATCAGTTGGTAAAGGGCTAACAATAGGAAGGCTTCAGATGAATCAGGTATCGTTTGATTTTTCCGATTGCCGTTTTGCTGTAACGGGGGCATCTTCAGGGATGGGACAGTGTGTTGCGCGAGAGCTGGCAGAGGCTGGTGCGCAGGTGCTTGCTATTGCCCGCCGTGAGGAAAAGCTCCGGGAGTTGCAGAAAGAATATCCAGAACAAATCACTATAGCGGCAGTGGATGTCTGTAATAAAAAGCAGCTGAGTGAGGCTGTTCGAGAGTTCGTTCAGGATAAAGGCAAACTGAATGGTGGCATTCATGCTGCAGGAATTGTTGGGATTACCCCGTTGAAACAGTATGACCTTGATATGGCTCGTAGAATCATGGATGTCAGCTTTTGGGCAGGCGTGGATTTTTTACAGGTATGTACAAAGACCGCAATATCTGAGAAAGGTGCAAGCTTTGTTCTGTTTTCCTCGGTTGATGCAATGGCAGGTTGGAAGGGAAAGTTTGCCTATAGTGGGGCTAAGATGGCGGTTAACAGTGCTGTAAAGTCCATTGCTAAGGAAATTGCTCGGCGGAGCCAGCGGGTCAATTCAATTCTTCCTGGTTGGGTGCAGACAAATATGACGGAAGAAGCGGCAGACATCACGGATATGGCACCGATTTTACAGCGGGAGCTTTTAGGTGTGGGAAAGCCCGAAGACGTGACGGGACAGGTATTGTTTCTGCTCAGCGATAGGGCATCGTGGATTACAGGTACCAATGTTGTAGTGGACGGCGGGTATCTCGCATAAGGAGATTTTACTTTGAAGGCATATATAAGTGGGCTGGCATATGCCTTGCCCGAACATGTAGAGGAAAATGAAAAGAATCGTTTGACTAAGAAGACGGGCATATTGCGGCGACATATTGCGGCAGAGGGAGAGCTGGCATCGGATTTGGCAGTTCAGGCTGCAGAAAAACTGTTCAGCAAGGGCTTAGATAGAAGTAAGATAGATTTTTTGCTTTTTTGCACAGAATCGCCGGACTATATCTTGCCGCCTACCGCTTGCTTATTGCAGCATCGGTTAGGACTGTCACGTAATTGTGGAGCCTTTGATTATAATCTTGGCTGTTCTGGATTCGCTTATGGGCTTGGCATTGCAAAGGGCTTTATCGAATCGGGGCAGGCGAAAAATGTGTTGCTGATTACCGCTGAAACGTATAGCAAACATATCCATCCGCAGGATCATAGTACGGCGCCATTGTTTGGTGATGGAGCTAGTGCTGTATGGATAGAATCTGTAGACGAAGAAGATCCAGGAATTCGTGCTCTGCATTATGGTACGGACGGCAGTGGTGCTGAAAATCTTATTGTGCCTGTTGGTGGCATGCGAAATCCGTATGGCGTGGCAAAAGAAGAAACTACTGATCAATATAACAATATCCGGGATAATTACCATTTGCAAATGGTTGGCTCGGCCATCAGCGAATTTTCGTTGGAAGTTGTACCGCAAACGTTGCAATACGTATTAGCTGATGCCGAGTTGGCTAAAGCCGAAGTGGACTATTACGTCTTCCATCAGGCCAATAACTTCATGCTCAAATATTTGCAGCAGAAATGTGATTTGCTTGACGTGCCGTATTGGAATGACGTGGAAGAATATGGGAATACCGTGTCCAGCTCAATACCTATTGCTCTTGCAGATATGTTGAAAGCCAATCCGGATAAACATTTACAGAATGTAGTCATTATGGGATTTGGTGTAGGACTGTCCTGGGCCGGAGGCGTTATAGACTTAACGAAAGTTAAATATCTATAACGTTGATTGAAAAAGTATACGAGGGAGAATGATTATGGAAATTCCATTTGCAGATTTGCGTCCGATGCATGATGAACTTCGCAGTGAGTTGGATGCGGCATATAAGAAGGTCATGGACAATAGCTGGTTTATCCAGGGAAAAGAACTGGAGGCTTTTGAAAAGGAGTTTGCAGCCTATGTTGGTGTCAAGCATTGCATCGGCGTAGCTACAGGACTGGATGCTTTGTATCTGATTTTGAAAGCCTATGGCATTGGAGCTGGTGACGAGGTTATCGTTCCATCCAATACCTTCATCGCCACGGCACTTGCGGTTTCGTATGCGGGCGCAACGCCGGTGTTCGTGGAGCCTAAGATTGAGACATTCAACATCGATGCAGCCCTGATTGAGGCGGCGATTACACCGAAAACCAAGGCAATCATGGCTGTTCAACTGCAGGGGCGCTGCTCTGATATGGATGAAATCAATCGCATTGCGGAAAAGCATGGCTTGAAGGTCATCGAGGATGCAGCTCAGGCACATGGTGCGAAATACAAAGGGAAGAAAGCCGGTGCATTAGGCGATGCGGCTGGGTTCAGCTTTTATCCTGGCAAGAATCTCGGTGCATTGGGCGACGGCGGCTGTGTGACTACCGATGATGATGAACTGGCAGCTAAAGTCCGCGCACTAGGCAATTATGGTTCGGATTATAAGTACCATCATATCTACAAAGGAACCAATAGCCGTTTGGACGAGATGCAGGCAGCATTCCTGCGGGTGAAATTGCCATATCTTGATAAGTGGAATGAGGCTCGCCGTAAAGTGGCTGCCCGTTACTTGGCCGAGATAAAAAATCCGTTGATCAAATTGCCGCTCGCAACTTCAGAAGATTACGAGCATATCTATCATGTGTTTGTTATCCGTTGTAATAAACGTGATGAGTTGGAAAAATATCTGGCTGATAATGGTATTCATACGGTAAAACATTATCCTATTCCTATGCATATGCAGAAGGCTTATGCAGAATTACAGATTCTAGAGGGTAATCTTCCTATCGCTGAAGAAATTAGCCGAACGGTGCTGAGTATACCGATGTACTACGGAATGACAATGGATCAAGTAGATTATGTAATTAATCGATTGAACAAGTTTGGTTAATAAATTTCTTGACATGGGGGACGATATGGAAAATGCTCTTCACAGACAGACAGACAGACAGACAGACAGACAGACAGACAGACAGACAGACAGACAGACAGACAGACAGACAGACAGACAGAGCGTAATTCAGCTATTGAACTTTTGAGAATATTTGCTGGGATGGCTGTTATAGTTCTTCATTTTAACTTTGGCAGTGTAGGTGCAGTGGAAATTGCTTCAGGTATAACACAGCAGATATTGCTATTTTTGGAAGCAATATCTGCTGTGCAGAGAATTGTTTTTTGTTAATTAGTGGTTATTGCAGTGCTAATAGTAAAAAAATCAATCTGAGCCGGTTAGTACAATTGATAATTCAAACAAGTATATTTGCTCTATTTTTTCGAGTTGTGTCTACTGCGATAAATGATACATGGTCGATAAAGATATTAACCTCGCTTTTACCTGTAAATTATTATGTTATTTTATATGTGACCTTGATGCTTGTGGCGCCTTATATCAATATAACCATGGAGAGACTATCAAGAGATAGTTTGATATTATTATTATTTTTGTTGATAATGGCATTTTCTGTGTATCCTACGGCTGTCGATGTTTTAGAGGAGTGTACGGGGAAACAGTTTATGGGGTTGAATTCTGTATCAATAAATGGATCTATTGGTGGTTATAGTATTATCAATTTTATGTTGATATATGTAATTGGGGCAGCTATTAGACGATTGGATTTAGTAGGCTGTTTTTCAGCGAAAAAAATATTAGTCCTATGGATGTCAACTATAATTGGAATTTACATTTGGCATCTATTCTTGCCAAAAACAGGATATAATTACTGTAATCCCTTAGTCATTTTAGAGGCTGCAACATTGTTCTTGGTGATTGCAAGGCTAAATTTTAGAAGTAAAATGGTTAATTATATTGCCCCCGCTGCATTTACTTGTTATTTGATACATACGAGTGTGTTGAAAGTTGTTGGTAAATATATAGCAGCTCATTCATCTGGTTGGAGATTGATGCTTATGCTGTTTACTATGGTTATAGGTGTGTATATGCTTTCAATCGTGATGATGAAGGTATGGCAGTTGTTGGTGAAATCATTATATTGTAGAACTGTGGACAAGATTTCAATTATAAAAATAAGGGAAATATAATGTGAAGAAGGCGTATTATGAATGTTTTGATGGTGGTATCTTGGTATACGTCCAAAAATAGTAAAAAAATTACGGAAGGAATTTTTCATTATGAGCAGGCTATATCATTACAAAAGTATTGCAATGTTGCTATTTATTGGCCTTTTGATGGAGAAAATCTGCACGTAGTAAAAGACGAAGAATTTGGATTACTTACATATAGAAGCGGTTATAGGCATAGAAGAGGTATATCACGGTGGGATATACTAAAAAATTATAGAAAAGTAATACGGGAATATAAACCGGATGTTATTCATGCACAAGTGGCTGGAAGTGCGGGAAAGTATTCAATAATTATCTCAAAACTACATGATATACCTGTAGTTATAACAGAACATGCACCATTGGAAATGATGGATTTAAATTCGTGGAAATATCGTATCATTTTAAAGTATATTTATTCCCAATCCTATAAAAATATTTGTGTATCTGATTATTTAAATAAACAATTATCTACAAAATTTATTACGTGTCAATTTCTTACAATATTTAATCCAATAGCTGATTGTTTTATTAATGTTCCTGTGTCTCGTAGAAGATTAAATCAGAAGATAGTATGTGGAGTTGTAGCTCAATTATACGATAAAGATATAAAAGGATTGCAATTTTTGTTGCCAGCGATAAGGAATTTAATTGATAATAATGTGGATATTGTACTTAATATAATAGGTGGTGGTAAATATCTGGATTATTATATAGAATTATCTAAAAAATTATGTTTAAATAATGCCGTTATTTTTCATGGTGACTGTCCTAAAGAGACAGTTGTAAATATCATTACGCAGATGGATTTTATGATATCTGCTAGTTTGTTTGAGAGTGCTGGTGTAAATATAGAAGAATCTTTGGCGCTAGGTAAGCCTATGGTGGTGACAAAATCTGGCGGTGGGGATTCATTGGTGGATGATACGAATGCTATAGTGGTTGAAAAAGGCAGCGTGGATGCGTTGGCTAATGGAATTAAAGATATGATAAATAACTATAGTAGATTTGATCAAGAAGCTATTGCGAAAAATGCTAGAGAGAAGTTTTCTATGAAACGTATTACAGAACAATATATTTCTATTTATAGGGACTGTGTAACAGAAAAGTAGGGGAGAGAAACTATGCAAGAGAACGTTGGGAAAATATTATTATCAGATGAATATGATAAGTTTATGGATAAAATCCAATCAGGGGAAAACTTCGTCTTGGTGCGAATGGGCGATGGGGAGCGTTCCTTAATAATGGGAAAAACTGTGCATGCGCAAGAAGGGTGGTCGGCACCGGAGAGTGTTACCAAATTGGGAATCACTTTGCAGAAGTGTTTAGATCATAATGAGCCTGATGTTTATTGGGGGATTGCATGTCCCTGTTGTGACCGAGAAGCATATTATTGGTATAGTACTCGGTTACAAAGTAAAAATATTACTTTTGCTAATATTTTCGTGAATGTAAATTATAAAAGATTTAAAAATGATTTTTTAAACATAAAAAGAAAAGCTGTAGTTATAGGAAATGTTGCAGGCGAAAATAAAAAAATCGGGAACTTGGAGGTACTTAAATATTATAGTGTAAGTAATCAATGTGTTGATTTTTGGTCGGAGCAAGGGCAAGTCTTTATAGAAGGTATTATCAAAGAATTCGGTGATAGGGATGATATTTTATATGTTGTGTCTGCCGGGCCATTGTCAGAACCGATTATTTTTGCTCTTTATGAGAACAACCCCAAAAATTGCTATATTGATTTTGGATCATCAGTTGACTTTTTGATTCATGGTAAGGATACTCGACCATATAATAATGAAAATAGTACATATGCACAAAGAAATTGTTGGATGTATAATCCACTGGATGTTGATTTTTCGGTGTCTGTTATTCTTACCACGTATAAGAAGCCGGACGCATTGGAGAAACAATTAAAAGTATTACAGAATCAATCGTTAAAGCCGAAAGAAATAATACTATATCAAGATGGGATAAATGGCAGATATAAAATTGACTTCGATCGTGAACTTTTGGATGAATTTGATAGATGCGTAATCAGTAAGGAAAATTATGGTGTATGGAAGCGTTTTGAAATTGCGAAGGATAAATCTGCGTCTAAATATGTGTGCTTATTTGATGATGATACTATTCCTGGCAGACGCTGGTTGGAAAACTGTCATTTTCATATGCAAAGTCAAGAAGCTGTATATGGTGGCATAGGTATTGTGTTGAAGAATCCTAGTCAGTATCCTTATAGTGGATATTATCGTGTTGGCTGGGATGGTCCTTATGGAAAACCTGTACAAGTGGATTTTGTTGGTCATTCCTGGTTCTTGCCAAAAGTATATTTAGAAAATATGTTTACAGATACGGGGAAATATCAAGCATATAAGTTGACGGGAGAAGATATGTGTTTGTCCTTCGTTTGCCAAAAAATCGGTGTACCAACGATTGTACCACCACATCCATGGGGGAATACAGATTTGTGGAGTTCTATGCCCAAATATGCTTTAAATTTTGGTAAAGCTAGTGTGGCTATTTCTAATAATCCTGAGCAATGTGCACGGATGCGTGACGTGTTGGATAAGTTTTTAGCCGATGGGTGGCGACTATGCAAGGAACAAATGGATGTTGACAGTGTAGAACATAAAATAAAAATAGGAAGATATGTGACGAAATTGAAAAGGTACCGCCACAAAGCAAAAGAGAAATGGGGGATATAAAGGGGGCTAGTTTTTGTTTAACAAAAGATCTAAGCTACGAAATATAATTCTTAGTTCATCGGCTGGTGTGGCAGAGCAATTAGTGTTTTATATCACTTCATTTGCTTATCGTACTGTGTTTATCTTTATATTATCTCAAAATTACTTGGGAATTAATGGGTTGTTTACGAATGTTTTGCAGATTTTTTCTTTGGCAGAATTAGGGATTGGCTCTGTTATCACCTATAAGCTCTATTCTCCTATTAAAGAAAATAATGTTCAAAAATGTGCGGAATACCTTTATTTCTATAAATATGTATATATGCTAATTGCTGGAATCGTACTATTGCTAAGCATATGTTTCTACCCTTTTCTTTTTGATGTTATAAAAGATACCAGTGAGGTGCCTGGCGACGTAGATTTAAGATATCTATATTGGATTTTCGTAGCCCAAAATGTGGTGAGTTATCTCTTTGTTTATTGGCAGGCTATGCTTTTGGCTGACCAAAAGGGGTATATGTTATCCAGTTTAAATATGATATCAAATGTAGCTCAAAATTTATTGAAGATATTTGTATTATGGTTATATCAAGATTACACGATAACCATTACTGTCGGTATAATGTTATCTGCGCTTTATAATATAGTGTTGAGTAAGTATATTATAGGAAAGTATAGCGAAGTGGCGGAACGAATGAATGATGGTTTGTCACGTTCGGAAAAACTGGGTGTAATTAAAGATACAATGGCGCTTATGTGTCATAAGGTTGGTTATGTAGTTGCAAATGCCACTGATAGTTTGATCCTGTCGAAATATATTGGAATATCGACTTTGGGAGTATATTCTAATTATGCAATGTTGATGATGGCTTTGGATTCCTTTATGAATAAAATTTTTGGCAGTTTTGTTTCTACTATTGGCAATATGAGTATAGGAACAGACCCATCTTATATATATCAAAAGTATCGCGAGTTATTATTCCTTAATTTGTGGGTAGCATCCTTGGCTGGTATTTGTTATTATATTTTAGTTAATCCGTTTATTATGCTATGGATTGGTGAAACATATTTGTTGGATATCACTGTGGTTATGTTGTTAAGTACACACATTTTTCTGAATTCATCTAGAATAATTAATTCATCGTTTATAAATGCTAATGGTCTTTTTGTCAAAGATAAACCACGTCCGTTAATAGAAGCAGGACTTAATTTGGTGTTTTCTATTTACTTGGTGCAAAAAATAGGTTTGCCTGGAGTTTTTTTAGGAACCATATTCAGTACAGTATTAACTGTGGGGTGGCGAGATGCTTTGATTCTATATAGGAATGTGTTTCATCGGCCTGTAATTGAATACTACATATATTATTTGAAATGGTTTATGCTGTCATTGGTGGTGGGAGAAGGTACAATGTTACTTTGCTCACTAGTGCCAATCTCAGTGATAGGATTAATAATCCGCACAGTAATATGTTTGTTGCTTGTTAACGTAGTATACTATTTTATTTTCAGAAACAATGTATATTGGAAGTATTTACAGATTGTTTTTAATCGCATAAGGAGAAAATGATTTTTTCGTATGAATGTAAGAGTCAAACAATACTACGGAGGAAAATATAGACGGATTGTCAAGCTAAGTGCAACACTTCCTCAAAATGGACCTCATATGGTGTTCTGTAGTTAAGACATTTCCTTGGGCGCAAGTTCATCATAGCAACTTTTCTCTGTATGTAGTCATCAGAGAGTTTTGTTATGTCCTTACCCTTGGGGAAATATTCTCTAAGCAGGCCGTTAGTATTCTCGTTGGAGCCCCTTTGCCATGGCTGGTGAGGCTGCGGAAAGTAGAACGGCAAACCATCCAGGTATTCTGTCACATCTGCATGACGGGCAAATTCTTTGCCCCTGTCAGGCGTTACCGACAGGGCCTTGACACCAAGAAGCAGGTCTATCATAGCCCTGCTGACGGCCTGAGAATTTTTCTTGTCAGCTTTGCCACAAATAAGGTAGCGGCTCTTTCGGTCGACAAGGGTTACAAGGCAGGCTTTTCCTTGCTGGCCAACAACGGTATCAGCTTCCCAATGCCCTATTTCTGAACGGTTTTCGGCTCCTACCGGGCGTTCTGTAATATCGTGGCTGATCTGGATTTTGCCACGCTTCTCATCAGCAGAGCGCTTCCTCCTGCGCTTGCCACGGTGCCTCAATTTCTTTATGACGCTTGCCGTGGAGGCTTTGGGGGCGTTCAGCCATCCACTGTATATTGCACGGTAGATGGTCGTGGTGCTTATTACGCACTTGCCATATTCGGCTCTCAGCCGTCCGACGATTTCTTCTGGAGACCACTGACATTCGAGCAGCCTGTGCTTCACATGCTCCAAGAGACTGGTGTATTCCAGCCTGTTATGGGGGTTGCAATACGCACGGCGTGCCTGATACTGGTGTTGTGCCACTACTGGCATATACTGACCGCCAACAGAGTTCCTGCGAAGCTCTCGGGATATGGTTCCTTTGTTGCGCCCCATACTTTCGGCTATGGCAGTGATAGAATAGCCTTTGGCCCTAAGAAATAGTAGATTTTCTCTCTCATATAGTGTAAGATGTTTGTAATGACGCATAGTTCCTCCTGGAAATGGGTTGTCGCAAACACCATTATACTAGAGGTCTATGCGTTATTTTATTTTGAGTTATGTGATGTTGCACTTAGATTGTAAATCCGCCGTAAAATAATTTGCGCAAAGCTATTTTATGCCCCATACTGGGGTAATCAAGTATAGACAAGGAAGGTAACAATGGCAAAACGTAAAGATACACCGAATACCCCAGGCGAGCAGATTGCTCAGCAGATTTTCGGACCTATTTTTGAGTCTATGTTGAAAGGCGAAATGGAAAATCATCTTGGATATGAAAAGCATGAGCGCGTTGCCAGCTGCGACAATGCACGCACGTGGCATGGGTCAGTGAGATATCGCATCTACCAAAGTAAACATACTTGGATGCAAATCTTCGATGAACTGAAAGCTCGTGGTGTTCAAGACCTCAGATTTCTTTCCATGGATGGTGTTGCCGGCCTGGAAGACGGGGCGAAAGCAATCTTTCCCCAAGTAGTTACACAGCGTTGAATTGTGCATCTTATCCGCAATTCCGTACGCTATATTCTCCGTAAAAGCTGGGCCTCTTTTACCAAACAGCTTTTACCGAGATTGCTTGTTCCCCTTTTACCGCTTGCACTTCCTCGGAAAGAAGATACAAGAAAGGGCCACGTTGTTTCTTGGCGACACGGAAAATAGCTGGTGCAATTTGCGCCAATTGATGCTGTTGGAACTCATGAAGCGATAAAAGGTGTTCTTAGCAGAAGGGATGGAGCTTGAATGCTTCCGTTGTTTCTGGAATAATGATTTGCTGCTGAAAACATTTTCAAAGGCGACTTGGAATATATCTTTGACGAAAAAGCCGCGTACTTTGTACGCATTACAGGCTTTGATAATCTGCTCTATATGGAATTCTTCAAGAAAATGAGAGTTTTTCGAAGAAAGAAGTTCAAGAGACTGATGATTATGTGCTACAATATTCATGGCATAAGCCCTCCGTTTATGTTGTGAATTTTAGTCGCTTTCATTATACAAAACGGAGACGGCTTATGCTATTTATTTTAGAAAAACTGATTTAACACTTAATGGGAAGTTTTGCAACTGCGAAGTTTGAGTTTTTATTAATGAAAGTGTAACTATGTAGGGATAGGAAGATTCTGTTATGCGTTGTTTTGTTTTAAGGAAATGAGGCGATTGAATGTTTATAGTAAAGAAAAACTCTGAGATGATGAATAAGACATTTCGTCTGCCTGTAGATTTGTTGGAGCGGCTTACTGAGGTGGCAAAGGCTCAGGAGGTGTCAGTCAATAACCTGGTGCAGCAGTGCTGTGAGTATGCGCTCGGAGATATGGCAGGGGGAGGAAAGGCGGAGACGAAGCAGAGGAAGTGAGTTTATGACGGAGCTTTCGAAGAATCTCCAGAGCATACGCGCGGCTCGTGGACTGCGGCAGCAGGATGTGGCAGATAGGATGGGTATTAGCAGGGCTACCTATGCGAACTACGAGGCGGGGCAGCGCAGCCCGAATAATGTCATGCTGATGAAGATTGCGGCGCTGTTTCAGGTGCGCGTCGATGACTTGCTGGGGTTCCAGCCGGATGACAGTCATCTGCTGCCTGAGGAGATTTCCTTGCTTGAGCGTTTTCGGCGTCTGCCGGAGGACAAGCAGAAGTTCTTTTCGCGGTTGGTTGATTTTGAGCTGCAGGATAATCCAAATATAGATAGCAAGAAACCGCCATTCTCTTCAAAGTGAGAATGGCGGTTTCTGTTATTTCATGGGGTAGTTATAATTCTTTGGCAAGCTCAGCAATGCGGTCGGCGGACAGGCCAGTGTATTTCATGATCAGGTTGATGTCCATATTGTCGCGCAACATGTCAAGGGCCATAGTTTCGTGTGCTTTTCGTTCACCCTCGGTGCGACCCTGCTCGAGACCCTGCTCGAGACCCTGTTGGAGGCCTTGTTCAAGCCCTTGTTCAAGCCCTTGTTCAAGCCCTTGTTGCATGCCTGCCTCACGTCCTTGTTTGAATCCTTCGGCAAGGTTTGCTTTGAGGTCGCTGTTGTAGTCCCAGATGGCCGATTCGCGGGCAATATATTCGCGGTAGGCGGTGTCATCCATGATATAGCGGTCAGATGCTTGCATAGCATCCTTGATGGCTGTATTTTTCATTGCGAGTTCCTCCTTTTGATTTTCATCGAGTTTGTTGGCGAAATATGCTAGCCATTTTTCGATGCGATCCATAGATTGGATGGGTTTATCCTTGTATTTAGGGATTTCGAGAAAGTGGATTTCAAGATCATCGGTCAGACGATGGTGGGTTTCCGGGTTATATAAGATATAGGCTGCATGTGGATTCTCTTGGGGGAGAAAGCTGTAGCGCAGGATGTTGATGGAAATGGCAGGTTTCAGTGTGCCGTAATCGTCACCGGTGTGGAGGGAATCAAAGTGCAGGTACATGTGCGACCAGTAGAAAAGCGTACGTTTTTCCATGTTGCGCCGGTTGACTACTTGCATTTCAATGTCGATACGGCTGCCGTCGTTTAGAATACCAAAGATATCAAGGCGGCCGAGTTTATCGGTATCTTTGTCGGGAGATATCTCCGTATTGCGGAATTGCAGGTCGACAAACGCGTTGTCACCATCACGACCAAGAATATCATTGATGAGCTGCAAGGTGATGTTTTTGCGTTCTTCGCGACCAAAGACGAACTTAAAGAGCAAATCGTTGGTGGGGTCATAGGAACGTACGGTAGGGACATGACTCTGCTTCATGGTAAACCTTCCTTTCTTCTTATTATAAATAATGATGGATGTCTCTGCAATATGCAGAGGAGTATTGTATAGAAAATATATGTTCTCCACACATATATTCTACCATATTCAGAACATAAATTCTATAAAATCTGATGTATACATAAAAGCTTCGTCTGAAAGTATACTGGCAGGATTTTATCTTTGTGGCGCGAATACATTAAGCATAAATATGATGTGGGGAGGATGCGTTATGGATAATCAGCGGTTATGCCAATTCTTGGAGGAGAAGACGTCGGCTTGCAAGGTGTTGGTAGTTGGCGATATCATGCTGGACAAGTATTACTATGGTGAGGTGACGCGTATCTCAGGGGAGGCGCCGGTGCCGATTACGCGGGTACATTCGTCGAATGAGAAGCTCGGCGGCGGTGCCAATATTGCCTACAACTTGTCGGTGCTTGGCTGTCAGACGGGGCTGTCGGGGTTCGTCGGGGATGATGCGCACTGTGTGAGCATGGTCGAGAAACTGGCCGATTATGGCATCGACAGTGCGGGGCTTATCCGCACGGATCGTCCGACGACGACGAAGGTGCGTATCATGAGCGGCAATCAGCAGATGTTCCGCCTGGATTTTGAGCAGGTCGGGGCAGTGGATGAGACGTACGCAAAGGAGTTCCAGCAGTATATTGCCGGCCGGCTCAATGAGAGCCTTGACTGTGTGATCATCTCCGATCATGACAATGGCGCCTGCACGGAGAAGTCGTGTGCGAAGATCATCGAGCTTTGCCATAATCATGGCGTGCCCGTCGTGGTCGATATGAGCGGGCACAACTGGGTAAACTATGCGCATGCTGACTATGTGGTGGCGAATATGAAACGCGTAAATCAGGTATTGCTGCAGCCAGTGGAAAATGATGATGCTGCCATCGAGAAGGCGGCACATTATCTGATGCGCAAATACCGCGTGCGTAACGTCATCGTAACGCGGTCGGAGAAGGGGCTGTCGCTGGTGGGAAATGATGTGGTCAAGCATATCCCGACAAAGGCTCAGGAGCTTTTCGATGTGCTCGGTGCTACCGATACGATTGCGGCGGTATTAGCGCTTGCTCTGGCTGGCGGCCTCAATCCGCGTGAGGGTGCATATCTTGCCAATCTGGCGGCCAGCAGGGTCGTGGCGCGCGTCGGTACGTATGCGGTTACGCGTGAGGAATTGCAGGGGTTACTACGCGAGGGTACGATGTGATATAATAGTAGAGATTGATGTATAGATGAGGGGGAGATTTGTTGACCACTAGCGATATGATTCATGGTTTCAAGGTAATACGCAAAAGTGATTTGCCGGAGACAGATTCGACGGCCTGGGTGTTCGAGCATGAGAAGACGGGCGCGCGGGTCTTTTTCCTGCAGAATGATGATGATAATAAGGTTTTCTCGATTTCTTTCCGCACGCCGCCTGTTGACGATACGGGTGTCGCGCATATCGTCGAGCATTCGACGCTTTGCGGCAGCCGCAAGTATCCGCTCAAGGAGCCGTTTGTCGAGCTCGTCAAGGGATCGCTCAATACGTTCCTCAATGCGATGACGTATCCGGATAAGACGATGTATCCGGTGGCTAGCCGCAACGACAAGGATTTCCAGAATCTCATGGATGTCTATCTCGATGCGGTATTCTATCCGAATATGCGCGAGAATCCGCAGATCCTCATGCAGGAGGGCTGGCATTACGAGATCGAGACGCCGGAGGAGCCGCTGAAATACAGTGGCGTCGTCTACAATGAGATGAAGGGCGCGCTTTCGGCACCGGATGATCTGCTTGAAAGCCGCATCATGACGTCGCTTTTCCCGGATACCACGTATGGCTATGAGTCGGGCGGTGATCCTGAGGCTATCCCGCAGCTGACGCAGGAGATGTTTGTCGGGTTCCATAGCAAGTATTATCATCCGTCGAACAGCTATATCTATCTCTATGGCGATTTGGATATCGAGGAGAAGCTTGCGTATCTGGACAGCGAGTATCTCAGTCACTTTGACCGCATCGAGGTGACTTCGCAGATTGACCGTCAGCCGTCGTTTGCAGCAATCAAGCGTGTGGCAAAGGAGTATCCGGTCAGCAAGGATGATGAGACGGCGGAGAAGTCGTTCTTGTCGCTCAACTGGGTAGTGGGTGACAGCCTTGATGTGACAGATATGATGGGGCTGGAGATCCTCGAGCATGCGCTGCTGCGCACGCCAGCAGCACCGTTGCGCAAGGCGCTGATCGATGCCAAGATCGGCAAGGATGTCGACTCGAATTTCGAGGAGGATATGCTGCAGCCGTTCTTCAGCATCATCGTGAACAATTCGGAGACTGACCGCGCCGATAAGTTCTATGAGCTGGTCATGGCGACGCTCAAGAAGCTTGCTGATGAGGGCCTGGACCGCACGCTGATGGAGGCGTCGCTGAACCTTCTGGAGTTCCGGCTGCGTGAGTCGGATTTCGGCTCGGCACCGAAGGGGCTCATCTACGGCATCCGTGCGATGAAGACCTGGCTTTACGACGGTGAGCCGGAGGAAGTCCTGCGCTATGAGAAAATCCTGCAGGCGATGAAGGAAGGCTTGGACAACGGCTATTTCGAGGGGCTTATCCGCAAGTATTTCCTGCAGAATACGCATGCGACGCTGCTGACGCTCGCACCGAGCCAGACCATGGCTGCTGAGCGCGAGGCGGAGCAGGAGCGAGAGCTGGCGGCGAAGAAGGCAGCCATGAGCGAGCAGGAGATTGCCGATATCATCGCGGCGACCAAGGCCCTCAAGGAGCGCCAGCAGAGCCCTGAGACGGAGGAAGCACTGGCGACGATCCCGGTGCTGAGGCTCTCGGATATTCGCCGTGAGGCCTATGATCTGCCCCTCAAGGAGCTCGACCTTGCGGGCACGAAGGTGCTCTTCAGCGATGTCGAGACCCATGGCATCGTGTATCTGACGTTGTTCTTCGATGCCCAGTCGGTACCACAGGAGCAGCTTCCCTATGCGTTCCTGCTCAGCGAGATCATCGGCAGTGTCGATACCAGTGAGCACAGCTATGCAGAGCTTGCCAATCTCAAGAACCTGCATACTGGTGGCATCACCTATGATATCGTGACGTATACGAAGAATGGTGAGCCGGATTCCTGTGCGCCGAAGTTCAAGATCAAGGCGAAGGTGCTCAAGGAAAAACTCCCGGAGCTGCTGCAGCTGCTGCAGGAAATCCTGACGCAGAGCCAGTTCACGGACAAGAAGCGTGTGCGTGAGCTGCTGGAGCAGGAGCAGGCATCGATGGAGCTCAACCTGCAGCGTTCGGCACATCAGGTGGTTGCTTCGCGTCTGGCTGGTTACCTCTCGCAGGCTGGCCGCTATGCGGATGAGGGCGGTCTGCCGTTCTATCAGTTCGTCAAGGGATTCCTTGCGGACTTCGATAGTGGCCTTGCCAAGATGCAGGCAGTCTTTGCTGAGCTTTTGCCAAAACTCTTCAACAGCAATCGTCTGATCTTGTCGGTGACGGAGCGCGAAAGCGACTATGCTGCCTTTGCCGATGCCTTTGTACCGTTCCAGCAGCAGCTCTGCCATACGGATTATCCAGCACAGGCATATCACTGGGAGCTTGTGGCCCGCAATGAGGGCCTGACATCGTCGAGCCGTGTCCAGTATGTGGGCAAGGGGGCGAACTTCCTGAAGCTTGGCTACTCGTTTACGGGTGTCATGCATGTGCTCGAGACGCTGTTGCGCTATGATTACTTCTGGACGAAGATCCGCGTGCAGGGCGGTGCCTATGGCGCGTTTACGAGCTTTAACCGGAACGGCATGATGTATTTCGGTTCGTATCGTGATCCGAACCTTACCGAGACGCTTGATGTATTTGCGGGTACGGCTGACTATATCCGCCATTTCGAGGCTTCGGAGCGTGAGATGGACAAGTTCATCATCGGTACCATGAGCGGCATCGATACGCCGCTGACGCCTCAGATGAAGGGCAGTGCAGCGGCTACCTGCTGGCTGCGCGGTATCACGAAGGCCCATCGTCAGAAGGTCCGTAATCAGATCCTCGATGCGCGCCAGCAGGATGTCCGCGACCTGGCTGATTTGGTGGAAACGTGCATGGCTCAGGATGTGCTGTGCGTATTTGGCGGCCAGCAGAAGATCGAGGAAAATAAGCAGGTGTTTGGCGAGGTAAGACCGGCGCTCTAAAATACTGGCGTTGCGTTGACTTTAGGCACGTATCATGTGATAATGTTAGGAAAAGATAAGCTATACAGGATAGTATTGTAGGGGGCTTTTTCATGAAGAAACCAATTTTCAGAGGCGCAGGTGTCGCTATCGTTACGCCGTACACAGAAGACGGCATTAATTTCCCAGAGCTTGGACGTATCATTGAAGACCAGATTGCTGGCGGTACGGATGCCATTGTCATCACGGGCACGACGGGCGAGTCGGCTACGATGACTGATGCTGAGCATCGCGCAGCCATCAAGTTCGCAGTCGAGCAGGTCAAGGGGCGTATCCCGGTCATTGCTGGTACAGGGTCCAATGAGACGTCGTATGCCGTGTCCCTGTCCAAGTACGCTGAGGAAGTTGGTGCGGATGCGCTGCTGGTTGTGACGCCGTACTACAATAAATGCACGCAGAAAGGCCTTATCGCACACTACAAGGCTATCGCGGAGGCTGTCAATATCCCTATTATCCTGTATGATGTACCGTCGCGCACGGGCGTAGGCATCACGACGGCTACGTATGTCGAGCTGGCGAAAGTGCCGAATATCGTGGCGGTCAAAGAGGCCAATGGCGACCTGTCGAAGATCCTGCGTCTCAAGGCTGCTGTCGGCGATGAGCTTGTCATCTACTCGGGCAACGACGATCAGATTGTGCCAATCCTGTCGCTGGGCGGCCAGGGCGTCATCTCGGTCCTGTCGAATGTGGCTCCGAAGGATACGCATGATATGTGTCAGGCTTATTTCGATGGTGATGTCAAGAAGGCGGCAGAGCTGCAGATTGCCTATGCGGATCTTATCGATGCATTGTTCTGTGAGGTCAACCCGATCCCGGTCAAGGTTGCCATGCGCAAGCTCGGCTATGATGCCGGTCCGCTGCGCATGCCGCTTTGCGAGATGGAGCCGGAGCATGAGAAACAGCTGGAGGATGCGCTGCGCAATCACGGTCTGTTGAAATAAGAAAGATTAGATAGTGGAGCCTTCCCCTGCGGGGGAAGGCTTTATCTGTTGAGGTGTTATTACGATGCATGGTGTTTTTGATATTGTCGGGCCTGTGATGATCGGCCCATCGAGCTCCCATACGGCAGGCGCTGTGCGGCTGGGGCTTATGGCGCGCAAGATCCTGGGTGAGCAGGCTGTGCGGGCGGAGATCAATCTGCATGGCTCCTTTGCGCGCACGTATCGCGGGCATGGCACGGACAAGGCTTTGATCGCGGGGATCTTGGGCTTTTCGCCGGAGGATGAGCGCATCCGCGATGCGCTGGCCCTGGCAGGAGAGCAGGGGCTTGACTACAGCTTTCAGACCGTCAATCTCGAGGGGGCGCATCCCAATACGGCGGTCATCTATCTGGTTGGTGTCTCGGGGCGTGTGGCGCGGGTGCGCGGCGCCTCTGTGGGCGGTGGCAACATCATGATCACGAATATTGACGGCTATGCAGTGGAGTTGACCGGTCAATATCCGGCCCTCATCACGATCCATCGCGACCGGCCCGGCGTCATCACGCAGGTTACGCAGATTCTCTCGCGCTATGAGATGAATATTGCCTTCATGCGGGTGTCGCGTCAGAATCGCGGCGAGACGGCGATGATGATCATGGAGCTTGACGATCAGCCTGCCGATGAGGTGGTTGATGAGTGCCGTGAGGTCTATGAGGTCGAGAATGCCTTTGCGATTCCGGCGATTTGAGCAGTCTGTGGATAAGTAAGGATGGAATAGGACGATGATAAATTTCAATACAATGGGCGATCTCATTGCTATGGCTGAGGAGAAGGAGCTGCCAATCCATGAGATCGTGATTGCCCGCGAGATGCATGACAGTCAGCGCAGCCGGGAGGCAATCCTTGCTGGCATGCAGCATAATTGGGAAATCATGCAGGCCTCTATCGAGCGAGGTATCGCCAATACGGAGCACTCGGTCAGCGGCTTGACTGGCGGCGACTCGAAGCGGCTCTATGCCTATCGTGACAAGGGCTATATGGGGCAGCAGACGCTGGCGGCGGCAGCCTATGCGGTGGGCATCAGTGAGGTCAATGCGGTCATGGGCCGCATCGTTGCCTGCCCGACGGCTGGTTCCTGCGGTATCGTGCCAGCGGCGCTCTACGCAGCGCGGGAGGAGCGTGGCCTTACCGATGAGGCAATCGTGCGAGCACTATTCACGGCGGCTGGCATCGGCATGGTGGTCGATCAGAACGCGTCAATTGCCGGTGCTGAGGGCGGCTGCCAGGCAGAGTGCGGCACGGCGGCTGGCATGGCGGCCGGAGCGCTGGTGGAGCTGGCGGGCGGTACGCCTGCCATGGTCGGCAATGCCTGCGCTCTGTCCATCAAGAATCTGCTCGGCCTTGTCTGTGACCCGGTGGCGGGGCTCGTCGAGGTGCCGTGCGTCAAGCGCAATGGCTTTGCTGTGGTGGAGGCGATGCTGGCGGCAGACATGACACTGGCTGGCGTGCAGTCCTTTATCCCTGTCGATGAGGTCATCGAGGCCATGAACCATATCGGCAAGGCCCTGCCGAAGTCCCTGCGGGAGACCAGTGAAGGCGGCCTTGCGGTGACGGCGACAGCCAAGGCCGTCGAAAAGCGCATCTATCCGCAAGGGTAATCTTCAGCATTCATTAAAGTTTCAGAAAATGTCTGGCAGAATCGATACAAATAGTGTAAAATAAAGAAGAATGCGATAGGGATTCGCGAAAACATATTCAGTTATGGAGGGAATAGATCCATGAGAAAAATCATTCAGATGCTGGTTATCGCCTGCTTGGTTGTCTTCAGCACGCAGGTAGCCTTTGCAAACGCAGACAAAGAGACAATCCAGGAAGGTGCAGATATCACGACGGTAAAACGTCTTGCCGTTGCGGCGCCTATGTATCAGCCGGTTGAGGAAGGTGCTCCGGACAAGGCCGCGCTGACTCAGATCGAATACGATTCCAGCAAGGTCTCCCGCATGTATGTCGTATCTTACGATGAGATCGCACAGAACATCAAGTCGGCAGTAAGCACGGACATCAAGTCTCTCGACCGCCGTCAGGCTGCGAAGACCTACAAAGAAAATGTTGCCAAGTACGCTGATGCCTATGTTGTGCTGACGGTTGCCAACAACAGCCGCACGACGTTCTTCTTCGATGTGTACAAAGCCGGTACGAATGACCTGCTCTACACGTACGAGATTCGCGCAAACCGCAGCGAGAAAGACAACGTGGAGACATTCACGAATCTCTGCCAGCAGTTCTACAAGCACTTCGATCGTGCTGCAACGGAACAGCAGAAAGCAAATAGCAAGAAAAAATAAGCGGTATGGCCGCAAAAAAAGAGAACCTTCTCAGCTGAGAGGGTTCTCTTTTTCAGTGGGCAAGATAGATTGGCTTGATCTTGGCTGATTCGGCCTCGTGTTCGTCGAGATAGCCGCTGCGGACCATGGCGTCGATAACGATGAATTGGCGTTTCTTGGCCATCATGAAGTCGACGTAGGGAGAGTAGAGCGATGGGGCATTGGGAAGTCCGGCGAGCATGGCTGCCTCAGGCAGCTGCAGTTCGCTGGGCTTTTTGCCGAAGTAGCCTTCGGCAGCGGGGCCGATGCCATAGAAGTTAGAGCCGTAGTAGATGGTGTTGAGGTAGAGCTCGAGAATCTCGTCCTTGCTGTAGCTGGCCTCGATGTCGAGGGCCAGCAGCAGTTCCTCGGCCTTGCGGCCAAAGGATTGCTCATGGGAGAGGAAGAGGTTCTTGACGAGCTGCTGGGTGATGGTGCTGGCTCCCTCCTCAATCTGGCCGTATTGGAGGTTGACGAGGGTGGCGCGCATGATGCCCTGCGGGTCAAAGCCATGATGGCTGTAGAAGCGGTTATCCTCCACGGCGACCACGGCATGCTGCAGCGATACGGGAATATCGCGCAGTTTCACATAGGTCTCCTGGTTGATGCGGCTGTTCACTGCACGCCGGATGAAGAGGATGCGGCTCATGCGATCTGTCGTACTGATCTTCACCGGCTCATCGGTCTGCTGGATGGCTGGCAGCTGCTGTTCGAGCCTGGGCAGGAAGTCACCGAAGTGCTGCCAGGTCCGTGGCGAGAATAGCGAAGTACCGCCAGCGATGAAGAAGGCCAGGAAAAAGATCAGGCATAGTAAGAAGAGGAAACGGAAGATGCGGAAACGTATCTTCCGTTTTGTTGCTTTTTTCATGAATGACTCCTTTGCTTGATATGTTCTATATTATAGCATGATTTTTGCTTTTTTCACGTTATGATGAATATTTCTTGAAAAAGACTTGCAAAATTATGCATACAAGATGTATAATTATAAACATACTTTACATAGTACACCTCGTAGCAGTAGAATATAGTAGGAATATCCATTCCAGACGAACAAGTTAGAGGAGGAAGACGTATGAAGGTTAGTGTCCTGGGCGCTACGGGTTATGCCGGTGCCGAGCTTTTACGCATCTTGTACAATCATCCTGAGGCTGAGGTCGTGCATATCACCTCAGAAAGCCATACGGGAGAATGCATCAGCGATTTGTACCCGCATTTGCGAGGGCTTTATGATATGAAGCTTGAGAGCATGAAGGAGATCGAGCGTATCGGTGAGGATAGCGATTTCGTGTTCATCGGTCTGCCGCATGGTCACGCGATGGAAGTCGGCCGGGCACTAGCAGGCAAGCCGGTGCGCATCATCGATTTGGGGGCGGACTACCGCTTTACCGATACTTCGGTCTATGAGTCCTGGTATCATGTGCCGCACACCCATCCCGAGGCTGAGCGGGTCTATGGCCTAGCTGAGCTCTACCGTGAGAAGATCCGTGAGGCGAAGATCATCGGCAATGCGGGCTGTTTCACGACGGCGAGCATCCTGGCGTTGGCACCGTTGGCCAAGCAGCATCTCATCGATGTCAATACGATCATCATTGATGCCAAGTCTGGTGTATCGGGGGCTGGCCGTTCGGCCAAACAGCCGAATCACTTCCCTGAGCTCTATGATAACTTCCGTGCGTATAACGTCGCCAAGCATCGTCATACGCCGGAAATCGAGCAGGCCATCACGGATCTGTCGGGAGAGCAGACGGTGCTGAACTTTACGCCGCACCTCGTGCCGATGTCGCGAGGTATCCTCTCGACCTGCTATGCAACGCTCAAGGAAGGCGTACAGCCGGAGCTTGTCGATGCGGCATTCGAGAAGCTTTATGGCAAGGAGCATTTCATCCGCTTGCTCGGACGCGGTGCTTATCCATCGACGAAGGATGTGCGCGGATCGAATTTCTGTGATATTGCCTGGCATATCGATGAGCGCACGAATCGCGTGATCGTGCTGTCGGTCATCGATAACCTCGTCAAAGGTGCAGCGGGGCAGGCGGTGCAGAATTTCAATATCGCTTGTGGTTTTGAGGAAAAAACGGGGCTCGACTACGTGCCGATGTATCCCTGATTGATAGAAAGGATTTTGATTATGATCAACGAACAGAATGCAAAAGCGGGCGTAACGTTCCCGCAGGGATTCAAGGCTGCTGGCGTCAAGGCTGGCATCAAGAAGAGCGGCAACCTCGATGTGGCCGTCATCTACACGGAAAAAGAGGCCGCTGTTGCTGGTACGTTCACGCAGAATGCTGTTGCGGCTGCACCGGTATTTGCCTCCAAGGCCGTTGTCAAGACTGGTACGGCCCATGCCATAACGGCTAACGCTGGCTGCGCTAACGCCTGCACGGGTGAGCAGGGTGAGAAGGATGCCAAGGCCATGCAGACAATCACGGCGGCAGCGCTGGGCTGCGAGCCGAGCGATGTCATCGTCGCCTCGACAGGCGTCATCGGCGTGAACCTGCCAATGGACAAGATGGAGAATGGTATCAAGCAGGCTGTGGCCGAGCTTGATGAGAACGGCAGTGAGAAGGCTGGCAATGCCATCATCACGACGGACACCTACTCGAAGACCTGCACGGCTGAAGTCACGATTGGCGGCAAGCAGGTACGTTTGGGTGCCATTGCCAAAGGCTCGGGCATGATCCAGCCGAACATGGCAACGATGCTCTGCTTCATCACGACGGATGTGAATATCGAAAGCTCGTTGCTGCAGAAAGCCCTTTCAGAGGTCGTTGAGGTTTCGTTCAATATGATCTCGATTGACGGCGACATGAGCACGAACGATATGGCTATCGTGCTGGCGAACGGTGCAGCTGGCAATGATAAGATCACGGCTGAGGGCGAGGACTATGAGACGTTCAAGGCTGCTCTGCAGGAGATGTGCCAGAGCCTGGCACAGCGCATTGCTGCCGATGGCGAGGGTGCAACGAAATTCCTGACGGTCAATGTCAAGGGCACGAAGTCCTTTGCTGATGCCAAGACGATTGCCATGAGCGTAGCCAAGAGCCCGCTGGTCAAGACAGCGTTCTTCGGTGAGGATCCGAACTGGGGCCGTGTCATCTGTGCAGTAGGCTATGCCGGTGTGCCGATGGATCCGCAGAAAACGGTGGTGAAATTCGGTGACATCACGGTTTATGCTCATGGTGTCGGCGCTGAGTTTGATGAAGAGGCACTGCGCAAGGTCATGGCTGAACACGACATTGCCATCGATATCGATATGGGCGATGGCGAGGAAGAGGCTACGGTCTGGACTTGTGATTTCTCCTATGAGTATGTGAAGATCAACGGCGAATATCACACCTGATCGTGTGTGGGGAGGCAGAGTATGTTCACACCAGAAAACAAAGCGGCCACCCTCGTCGAGGCGCTGCCATACATCCAGGAATTCTATGGCAAGACCATCGTCATCAAATATGGCGGCAATGCGATGATCAATGATGACCTCAAGGAAAAGGTCATGCAGGATATTGCCTTGATGAAATACGTCGGCATTCGTCCGGTCATCGTGCATGGTGGCGGCCCTGAGATCACGGGGTTCCTCAAGAAGGTCGGCAAGCAGTCCTCGTTTGTGGCTGGCCTGCGCGTGACTGATGAGGAAACCGTCGAGATTGCCGAGATGGTGCTCGATGGCAAGGTCAATTCAGAAATCGTCAATCTGCTGAACCGCCGCGGCGTGCGCGCTGTAGGCCTCAGCGGCAAGGATGCCGGGCTCATCGCGGCCCGCAAGAAGCTGGCTACAGTCTATGAAGGTGACGAATCCAAGCAGGTGGATATCGGCTATGTCGGCGAGGTGGACAAGGTCGATACAGCTATCGTCGAGGATCTGCTGGATCAGGGCTATGTGCCGGTCATTGCGCCGATTGGCGTCGGCAGCGACGGTGAGAGCTACAATATCAATGCCGATTATGTGGCTGCGGAACTGGCAGGAGCGCTGGAGGCGGAAAAGCTCTTGCTGCTCACCGATATCGAGGGCATCTATAAGGATTTCAACGATAAGAGCACGTTTATTTCGACGCTGCATTTGCCGGAGGCCCGCCAGTATATCCGCGAGGGCATCATCGCTGGCGGCATGATTCCGAAGGTTGAGGCCTGCCTCAAGGCATTGGAGCAGGGCGCAGGCAAGACGCATATCATCGACGGGCGTCTCGACCACTCCATTATCCTGGAGATCTTCACGTCCCAGGGTATTGGCACGCAGGTTGTCCGGTAAGCATATGAGGATATAAGGAGTTAATTTTCATGAGGAGAAAAGATCAGGAAATATTTGCGGCCGACAAGGCAAGCTATGTGCCGGTATTCAATCGCTATAAGATTGTCCTCGATCATGGCGAGGGCGCCTATGCCTGGGATATCAATGGCAAGAAATACATCGATTTCCTTGGCGGCATTGCGGTCAATGTCTTGGGCCATAATTATAAACCGCTCGTTGATGCGGTGGCAAAGCAGGCGGGCAAGCTGATTCATTGCTCGAATCTCTACTACACGCAGCCGCAGGCAGCTGCTGCCGCCAAATTGGTCGAGCTCAGCGGCCTGGGCAAGGCCTTCTTTGGCAACTCGGGTGCTGAGGCCAATGAGGGTGCCATCAAGATTGCGCGTAAATATGCGCATGCCATCAATCCTGAGAAGTCGCAGATTATCACGGCTTGGAACAGTTTCCATGGCCGTACGCTGGCCACGCTGACGGCTACGGGCCAGCCCCATTATCAGGAGGGCGTCGGCCCGCTGCCCGCTGGTTTTGACTATGTCCACTACAACGACATCGAGGAACTCGAGTCGATGATGAGTGATAAGACAGCGGCTGTCATGCTCGAGACAATCCAGGGCGAGGGCGGCGTCTACACGCCGGAAAATGACTATCTGAAGAAGGTCCGCGCGCTCTGCGACAAGCACCATGCGCTGCTGATCCTCGATGAGATCCAGGCGGGAATCGGCCGTTCGGGCAAGTTCTTTGCCTATGAGAAATATGGCATCAAGCCCGATATCGTCACGTTGGCCAAAGGGCTTGCCGGCGGTGTGCCGATTGGTGCCTTTATCGTGACCGATGAGGTGGCAAATGCCTTCAAGCCCGGCGATCACGGCACGACCTTTGGCGGCAATCCGCTGGCCTGCGCGGCTGCCAATGTTGTCCTCGATACGGTGCCGGAGGAAGACTTCCTGCATAATATTGAGGAGGTGGGTGCCTACTTCAAGGGCAAGCTCGAGGCTTTGCAGGATAAATATCCAACCCTTATCAAGGAAGTCCGTGGCACGGGGCTTATCCTGGGCGCCGAGCTCACGAGCGCCGACTATGGCCGTGACATTGTCAATAACTGCCTGGAGAAGGGCGCGATCATCAACTGCACGGTGGGCAAGGTGCTGCGCTTCATCCCGCCGCTCATCATCACGAAGGAGCAAGTGGATGAGGTCCTGGATATCCTTGATGGTGTATTGAGTCAATATGCATAAATTTTGCATATGTATACAAAATAATTCGGAAATCCTCTTCACAAGCAGAAAACTTAGTGTTATAATATGCAATAGTGACGGACATGATTTACAGTAATGGAGGTTGTTTGATGCTGAAGGGAAAAGACATGTTATCCATCCACGACTTGTCGGTGGATGAAGTGCAGGAGATCCTGGCACTGGCCAAGGAACTCAAAGCCAAGCAGAAAGCTGGCATCGAGCATCACCTGCTCAAGGGCAAGACACTCGGCATGATTTTCGAGAAGTCTTCGACGCGAACCCGCGTGTCCTTTGAGACGGGCATGTATCAACTCGGTGGACAGGCACTGTTCCTTTCGAACCGTGACCTGCAGCTCGGCCGCGGCGAACCAATCAAGGATACGGCGCGCGTGCTGTCCCGCTATCTCGATGGCATCATGATCCGAACCTTTGGTCATGACCGTGTGGAGGAGCTTGCCAAGTGGGCGGATGTCCCGGTCATCAATGCACTGACTGACCTTTTGCATCCGTGCCAGGTGCTGACGGACTTGCTTACGATCCAGGAGCACAAGGGCAAGAACCTCAAGGGGCTCAAGATGGCCTATGTCGGCGATGGCAACAACATGACGAACTCCTACATGTATGGCTGTGCTAAGACCGGCATGACGTTCGTTGCTGCGACGCCGGAGGATTACCGTCCGGATGCGACGGTGACGAAACAGGCCAGCGAGGATGCCAAGCTGACGGGCGCATCGATAACGCTCGTCACGGACCCGAAAGAGGCGGTAAAGGATGCGGATATCGTCGTCACCGATACCTGGGCCAGCATGGGCCAGGAAGACGAGCACGATGCGCGCAAGAAGATTTTTGCTCCGTATCAGGTCAACAAGGAGCTGCTGGCTGGCGCTGATAAACGCGTCATCGTCATGCACTGCCTGCCGGCCTACCGTGGCGAGGAGATCACCGAGGAGGTCCTCGAGGCCAATGCCGATGTCATCTTCGACGAGGCTGAGAACCGCCTGCATACCCAGAAAGCTATTATGGCACTTACCATGTGCTGATTGATATTTGAAGGATAAGGAAAAGAGGTAATTTTCTATGGCAAAGAAACAGATCAAGAAAGTCGTGCTCGCTTATTCCGGTGGTCTTGATACCTCCGTTATCATTCCCTGGCTCAAAGAAAACTATGATGGCTGCGAAGTCATCGCTGCCTGCGCCGATGTCGGCCAGGGCGATGAGCTCGATGTCGTTCATGATAAAGCATTGAAATCCGGTGCCTCCAAGGTCTATATCGCTGACCTCAAGGAAGAGTTCCTGAAAGAATATGTATGGCCGACGCTCAAGGCCGGTGCTGTCTATGAGGATAAATACCTGCTCGGTACGTCCTTTGCACGTCCGATCATCGCGAAGAAACTCGTGGAGATTGCTAAGCAGGAAGGCGCGGATGCTATCGCTCATGGCGCTACGGGCAAAGGCAATGACCAGGTTCGTTTCGAGCTGACGGTAAAAGCACTGGCTCCGAACATCACGCTGATCGCTCCGTGGCGTGAGTGGGATCTCGACTCCCGCAGCGCTGAGATCGAATATGCCAAGAAACACGGTATCCCCATCGCAACGGAGAACAAGACCTACTCCATGGACCGCAACATCTGGCATCTTTCCCATGAGGGCTCTGATCTCGAGGATCCGGCTAACGAGCCGCAGAACAGCATGTTCTTGATCTCCAAGGCTCCGGAAGATGCACCGGACAAACCGGAATACGTGACCATCGACTTCGAGAAGGGCGAGCCGGTAGGTGTCAACGGCAAGAAGATGGGGGCTGTTGAGCTCCTGACGGAGCTCAATGAGATCGGTGCACGCAATGGTGTCGGCATCGTCGATATCTGCGAGAACCGTCTCGTCGGCATGAAGTCCCGTGGCGTTTACGAGAATCCGGGCGGATCGCTGCTCTACTATGCACATCGTGAGCTCGAGTATCTCTGCCTTGACCGCGCAACCTATCACTACAAGCAGACGGTCGGTGTACGCTATGCAGAGCTCGTCTATGATGGCATGTGGTTCTGCCAGCTGCGCGAGGCTCTCGATGCTTTCGTCAACAGCACGCAGCAGACGGTCACGGGCTCTGTCAAGCTCAAACTCTACAAGGGCAACATCATCTCTGCAGGCAGCACGAGCCCGTATTCGCTTTACAGCCAGGAATTCGTGACGTTTGAACATGATGATGTCTACAACCAGGCAGATGGCACGGGCTTCATCAACCTGTTCGGCCTGCCGCTCAAGGTTCGTGCCCTGATGCAGGAGAAGACGAAAAAATGAGCGAGGCAATGTGGGGCGGCCGGTTCACAAAGACCACCGATGAGATGATCAATGAGTTCCAGGCCTCCATAAGCTTTGATAAGAGGATGTACCATGAGGACATCGCTGGCTCCATCGCCCATGCGACGATGCTGGCAAAGTGTGGTATCATCTCGGCAGAGGATAAGGATAAGATCATCGCCGGCCTCAAGGATGTCCTCAAACAAATTGAAGATGGCAAGTTCGACTTTTCGGTGGATCTCGAAGATATCCATATGAATATCGAGAAGCGTCTGACCGATGCTATCGGCGAGGCTGGCGGCCGCCTGCATACGGCGCGCAGCCGCAACGACCAGGTGGCCCTCGACACGCATATGTATGTGCGCCGTCAGGTCGTCGAGGTACAGAAGGAGATTCAGAACCTCCAGCAGGCGTTGGTCGAGACCGCTGAGAAATACGGCGATGTCATCATGCCGGGCTATACGCATCTGCAGCGTGCGCAGCCCATCCTGTTCGCACATCATCTGCTGGCATACTTCGGCATGCTGTCGCGCGATTTCGCCCGGTTCGAGGGCGTCTATAAGCGGGCTGACATCATGCCGCTGGGCGCTGGGGCCCTGGCGGGCACGACCTTCCCGATTGACCGCGAGTTCGTTGCTAAGCAGCTGAATTTCGATAATATCTATACGAACAGTCTCGACGCTGTCAGCGATCGCGACTATATTCTCGAGTTCCTCAGCGCTGCGTCGATCCTCATGGTACATCTGTCGCGCCTTTCGGAGGAGACCATCCTCTGGTGCAGCCGTGAGTTCTCGTTTGTCGAGCTTGACGATGCGCACTGCACGGGCTCGTCGATGATGCCGCAGAAGAAGAACCCCGATGTATCTGAGCTCGTCCGTGGCAAGAGCGGCCGCGTCATCGGCCATCTGATGGCGATGCTGGCGACGGTCAAGGGACTGCCTCTCGCGTACAACAAGGACTTGCAGGAAGACAAGGAAGGCATCTTCGATGCCATCGATACGGTCAAGTTCAGCCTGGCTGTCTATGCGCAGCTGATCCGTGGCATGAAGGTCCGCAAGGATGTCATGATGAAGGCTGTGACGGAGGATTTCTCCAACGCGACTGACCTTGCCGACTATCTCGTCAAGAAGGGCATGCCATTCCGCAAGGCCCATGCTGTGTCGGGAACGGCGGTGCATGACTGCATTGCCAAGGGCAAGTACCTCGAGGATATGACCATCGAGGAGTTCAAGGCGCTCTCGCCGCTCTTTGGCGATGATATCAAGGAGGCTATCAGCCCGGAGACTTGTGTCAAGAACCGCAATTCTCTGGGCGGCACTTCCTATGGCCAGGTCGAGCTGCAGGTCAAGGCCGCCAAGGAACTCTTGGCAGCCGAGCAGAAACTATGTCTGGCAGCTGAGGCCAAGCAGGTGAACGTAGATTAAAAAACAAGCCGCAGGGCGTGATAGCGCCTGAAAGTGCTTGAATGAGACTCTGATTTTTAGTAGTATAGAGGTGGATAAACTTCTATATTTACTAGAGATTGGAGTCTTTTTTTTCATGACGGATAAGAGAAAAGCGATTTTCTTTGATATTGATGGCACGCTCATCAACATCCATCGCCAGCAGACGCATATCAGCGCACCGGTGAAGGATGCCATCCGCGCACTGCGCAAGGCCGGGCACCATACGTTCATCGCCTCGGGGCGGCCGTTCGCCTACCTCAGTGAAGAGATGCGTGATCCGGATCTGTTTGATGGCCATGTGTTGATGAATGGCGCAATCGTGCTGGTAGAGGGCAAGGTCATCTATCGTCAGGATTTGCCGCTGCCTGTCGTACAGAAGATGGTGGCGCTGGCTGAGGAGAATCAGGTGGAGTACATTCTCGAGAGTCACCCTTCGGTCTATCTGAAGAACGAGTACAAGGGGCTCGAGAAGGTCTATACATCGATTGATATCTCGTTGGATCATTTCGTCCGGGAATTCGACCCGTCACTTGCGGGGCTGGCAATCGGCAAGATCGAGTTCCTGTCGGAAACACCCAATGCGGGCGGTCTTTTCCATGAGCTGCTGGCCTGGCCGGGGCTTACGGGGCTTATCGATCCGACGCTGCTCAAGTATATGGAAATATACTCGGCGGATGTCTCGAAGGCTACGGGTATCGAGCGGGCGCTGTCATATCTTGGCGTGCCGGTGGAGGATAGCTGTGCCTTTGGCGATGGACTGAACGATCTGGAGATGATGGATACTGTCGGCACGAGCCTGGTCATGGGCAATGCGGGCAATGAACTCAAGGCGAAGGCAGACGTCGTGCTGCCTTCGGTGGATGAGGATGGTGTGGCAGAGGGAATCTACCGCCATATCCTCCAAGTAGTTTGAGGTGATGAATATGCGCAAGAAGATAGGAATAATCCTGGGGCTGGTCATGCTGACTATCGCGGTGCTGGCCGGCTGTGGGGCAGCTACGAATGGCAGCAGTGCCAGCGGGGAAAGCAGCAATGTGGCATCTGCCCCTGCGGCGGCAAGTCCTGCGAAACTGACCGTCAAGATGCTGAACGTCGGACAGGGCGATGCAATCCTGGTGCAGACGGCCGAGCAGACTGTGCTGGTCGATACGAGTGATGTCGATGAACGCGACAAGCTGAAGCGCGAGCTCGACAAGGCGGGCGTCCGCAAAATCGACAAGGTCATCTTGACCCATCCCCATGCGGACCATATCGGTGGGATGGCTCTATTGCTCAAGGATTACGAGGTCGGGGAAGTCTATGATAACGGCATGCCGTCGACTTCAAAGATCTATATCAACTATATGAAAGAACTCAAGGCTAAGGGCATCAAACGCCATGCCTTGAAGGACGGCGATGTGCTGGACTTCGGCAGCGGCGTATCGTTTCAGGTCATGTTCCCCTCGGCAGAGATCGCTGCAGCGGGAACGGAGCCGGGCTATAAGCATGACCCCAATAACGAATCGGTGGTCGGAAAACTCATCTGCGGTGAGTTTTCTATGCTGCTGACAGGGGATGCGGAAAAAGAGGTCGAGGAGAAATTGCTCGCTGCGCATTGGGCTGACCTGCACAGTACGATCCTCAAGTCGGGACATCACTGCAGTGCTACGGCCTCGTCGGTGCATTTCCTGAAGGCCGTATGGCCTGAGACCGTGCTGATTTCCTGCGGCGCAGGCAATGACTACGGCCATCCGCATCCGGATGTCCTGGCCCGCTACCTGGCTGAGCCCAAGTTCACGGACCGCCGCGATGGTAAGACCAAGAAGACCAAGCTCGTCAAGAATGACAAGGGCGAGATCCTCAAGGCCAAGGTCTACGAGACGGACAAGAACGGCACGATAACGGTGACCACAGATGGCAATACCTATGAGGTAACGGCAGAACAGGGGGCGGCACAATGATAAGTGCATATATTGACCGGATAGAGGGCGATTTGGCCGTCCTGCTGCTGGGCGATGATATGAAGAAGGTAAACTTTCCTGTGAGCTACTTGCCGGAAAACGTGGGCGAGGGCGACTATCTGAAGCTCGAGCTTTCCTATGATAAGGAAGCCACGGAGCAGGCTGAGCAGGAAGCCTTGGATTTACTCAAAGACTAAGAGCTGGGAAACTATAAGGAGGAACCTTGATGAATACGCTATTCCGCTGGGCAAGTTTGGCGGGAGCCGTCTTGCTGGCAGTACTGATGCTGCTGCCGGGGACGACGGAGGCCGCACGTCACGTGCAGGATCATGAGCTCAATTACTTCCAGACGTCGGAAAAGACGGTGGACGGGCGCAAGGTCTTGCGCATCGAGATCGGCATGAATCATGACAAGCTCGAGTATAAGGTATCGACAAAACCGTATCTGGCCAAGCAGCTGATCATCGATATGGAAAACACGGTGCCGGGGGAGCTGCGTAAGACTATCACGCTGAAGAAAGACCTTGCCAGCCGCGTTCGTATCGCTGAGCTGCAGCGCAATCATACCCAGGTACGCATTGATTTCGCCAATGATGTACAGGAAGGGAATTATAAGGTTTATACCCTCGAGCGCGACCGCAAGGCCAAGAAGCCTTACCGGCTGGTCATCGATATCTTCGAGTCTGAGGGCGGCGGTGCTGCTGGCAGTGTCGGTACTGTGCGGGGGCATACGATTGTCCTCGATGCCGGCCATGGCGGCAGCGACAGCGGCGCCGTGGGGCCGACGGGAGCTGCCGAGAAAGATGTCACGCTGGCTGTGGCCAAGAAGCTGCAGGCTATCCTGCAGAACTCGGGGGCACGGGTGGTTATGACCCGCACGAAGGATGTGGATGTCTATGGCCCGAACAGCTCGGCCACGCAGGAGCTGCAGGCCCGCTGCAATGTGGCCAATTTTGACCCGTCAAGTGACATCTTTGTATCCATCCATTGCAATTCCTTCTCGAACCCTTCAGCCAGCGGCATGGAGACCTATTATTTCGCTGGCTCGCGGCAGGGCCGGAAGCTGGCCACGCTGCTCAACGAGGAGCTCGACAAGGAGATGGGACTCGTGAACCGTGGCGTCAAGACGGCCAACTTCTATGTCATCAAGCATACGAATATGCCGTCGTCGCTCATAGAGCTGGCCTTTATCTCGAACTACCGTGAGGAAAAGCTGCTGAAGTCGAATACCTATCAGCAGAAGATGGCAATGGCGATTGCCCGGGCCATATCCCGTTATTTCCGTTGAGCTTAGCAGATGATGAGGTGATAAACGATGAAGAAAATGAAATACATCCTACTGGCAGTCCTGGCACTGGCGTTGCTGGTGACGGCAGGGTGTGACCCGAATAACGAGAAAGGGACGCCGAATGGTTCGTCGGCATCCGTCTCGGGCAATGCGCCGGTATCGGCTGGCAGTGCGCCAAGCTCGGCAGCACAGAAAGAGCCGGTAAAGAATATGGAAATCAAGGTCTACTATCCCGATGACCAGGGCATGAAGCTCGTTGCGGTCAAGCGCAAGGTCAAGACCAACAATTCCGGGAAATATGCGGCGGCCATCAAGTCCCTGATGGAAGGGACGAAGGAGAAGGGGCAGTCGACCATCATCCCGAAGCAGGCCAAGCTCAAGGGCGTGACGGTCAAGGGCGATACGGCCTATGTGGACTTCAGCCAGGATCTCGTCAAGCATTTCACGGGTGGCTCGACAGGTGAGGAGATGCTCGTGGGCTCGGTGGTCAATACGTTGACCGAGTTCTCTGAGATCAAGAAGGTCCAGATTCTGATCGAGGGCAGCAAGGTCGAGTCACTGGGCGGCCATGTGGATCTTTCGGTGCCGGTTGAACGCATGAGCAACCTGCTGAAATGATATATTGACTTTTTGACAATTGTTGACAACTGCGCGCAGAAAATCTTGTGTTTTCTGCGCGTTTATGTTATTATGACAAGAGTATGACATAGTAGATGATAAAATAGTTTTATTGTGTCGAAACTTAAAACAGATATTACAGGAGGTCATTTCAGACAATGAAGGTTACGGTTGAGAATGGTGAGAACCAGCAGGTTACGCTGACGATTGAAGTTGAAGCAGCAGAGGTTTCCAAGGCAGTTGATCGTGCATCCAAACGCCTGGCTAACCGTGTAAATATTCCGGGTTTCCGCAAGGGCAAAGCTCCGCGCAAGATCGTTGAGCGCCATGTAGGCATCGAGTCCCTGATGCAGGAAGCTTTCGATCTCGTAGCTCCGAAGGCTTTCGATGAGGCTCTCAAAGAGCAGAAGATCGAGCCGGTAACGCGCCCGAATATCGACATCGTTACGCTTGAGGATGGCAAGGACCTGGTCTTCAAGGCTACGGTTACGCCGCGTCCGGAAGTCAAGCTTGGCGAGTACAAAGGCCTCAAGGTTGAGAAGGCTGCTGTAGAGATCAAAGACGAAGACGTTGAGAAACAGCTCAAGAACTTCCAGGATCGTCAGGGCAAGATGGTTGACGCTCCGGAAGGCGCTGCTGTTGCTGATGGCGATTTCACGACGCTCGATTTCGAGGGCTTTGTCGATGGCGAGGCTTTCGAGGGCGGCAAAGGCACGGACTATCCGCTGCAGATCGGTTCTGGCAGCTTCATCCCGGGCTTCGAGGAGCAGCTGATCGGCGCTAAGATTGGCGAGGAGAAGGAAGTAAACGTCAAGTTCCCGGAAGAGTACCATGCAAAAGAGCTGGCTGGCAAAGACGCTACGTTCAAATGCACGGTCCGCAGCATCAAGCAGAAAGAGCTGCCGGCTATCGATGACGAGCTCGCTAAGAAAGTAAGCACGTTCGAGACGCTCGACGAGCTCAAGGCTGACATCCGCAAGAACCTGCAGGAAAACGCTGAGCGCAAAGCTGAGAACGACCAGAAGAGCGCTGCTATCGAGCAGGCTACGAACAACATCACGGTTGACATCCCGGCTGTCATGATCGACAACCGCGTAACCTCCATGATCCAGGAAATGGCTATGCGTCTTGAGCAGCAGGGCATGAAGCTCGAGCAGTACCTGCAGTATGCTGGCACGGATATCGCTAAGATCCGTGAGGACTACCGTGAGACGGCTGAGAAGAACGTCAAGACGGATCTCATGCTGGAGGAAGTTGCTAAGGCTGAGGAAATCAAAGTCGAGGCTAAGGACCTGGACGCTGAGGTTGCTGCAATGGCAGCTGCTTATGGCGCTACGCCGAAACAGGTTCAGAAAATCATCAAGGAGCAGGGTCGTATCGGCGATCTGGCTGCATCCGTACTCCGTAAGAAGACGGCACAGTTCATCATCGACAACATCGCTGAATAAGCAGACCCTGATAATGGGGGTATATCTATGAGTTATGTACCAATGGTAGTAGAACAGTCCAATCGGGGCGAGCGCGCCTATGACATCTATTCGCGCCTGCTCAAAGACCGCATCATTTTCCTGGGCGGCCCGATTGACGACAATGTAGCGAATGTAGTCGTGGCACAGCTCCTGTTCCTCGAGTCTGAGGATCCGGATAAGGATATCTACCTCTACATCAATAGCCCCGGCGGTGTTGTCACTGCTGGTCTGGCTATCTACGATACCATGCAGTATATCAAACCGGACGTATCGACCATCTGCATCGGTCAGGCAGCGAGCATGGGCTCGCTGCTGCTGACGGCAGGTGCCAAGGGCAAACGCTTTGCTCTGCCGAATTCGCGCATCATGATCCACCAGCCGCTGGGCGGTGCTCAGGGCCAGTCCACGGACATCCAGATCCAGGCTCGTGAGATCCAGCGCATCCGTGACGTCATCAACGATATCATCGTCAATGCCACGGGCAAGACGCTGGAAGAGGTCAACAATGATACGGAGCGCGATAACTTCATGACGGCTGAGGAGGCTAAGGCCTATGGTCTCGTCGACGAAGTGATTACCCGTCCGAAAAAAAGCAAAAAAGCGGAATCTAAAGACTAAGGGGTGAGGGAATGTTGAAGTTTGGGGATGAAAAAGGACAGCTCAAGTGCTCCTTCTGCGGTAAGACGCAGGAGCAGGTACGTAAGCTGGTTGCTGGTCCTGGCGTCTATATCTGCGATGAATGCATCGAGCTCTGCAATGAGATTATCGAAGAAGAGTTCAGCGAAGATGTAGAGGTGGAGCTCAAGGACGTCCCAAAACCGAAGGACATCCGTGCTACCCTTGACCAGTATGTAATCGGTCAGGACGAGGCCAAGAAAAGCCTGGCTGTAGCTGTCTATAACCATTACAAACGCGTCAATATGGGTTCTGTGAAAGGTGAGGATGTGGAGCTGCAGAAGTCCAATATCCTCATGCTGGGGCCCACCGGCAGCGGCAAGACGCTGCTGGCCCAGACCCTGGCCCGTATCCTGAATGTGCCCTTTGCCATCGCCGATGCCACGTCGCTGACGGAGGCCGGCTATGTGGGCGAGGATGTCGAGAACATCCTCCTGAAGCTCATCCAGGCTGCGGATTATGATGTGGAGAAAGCTGAGCGCGGCATCATCTATATCGATGAGATTGATAAGATTGCCCGCAAGTCGGAGAATCCGTCGATTACCCGCGACGTATCTGGCGAGGGTGTCCAGCAGGCACTGCTGAAGATTCTTGAGGGTACGACGGCCTCGGTTCCGCCACAGGGCGGCCGCAAGCATCCGCATCAGGAACTCATCCAGATTGATACCACGAACATCCTGTTCATCTGCGGCGGTGCTTTCGATGGCATCGAGAAGGTCATCGAGGGTCGTCTGGGGCAGAAACAGATGGGCTTTGGTGCCGATATCAAGTCCAAGCGCAAACGCAGCGTGGGAGATACCCTGCGCAAGCTGCTGCCGGAGGATCTCTTGAAGCACGGCCTGATCCCTGAGTTCATCGGCCGCCTGCCGGTGGTCGTGACCCTTGACTCGCTCGACGAGGAAGCGATGATCAGCATCCTGACCCAGCCGAAGAATGCACTGGTCAAACAGTACCAGAAGCTCTTGGACATGGATGGTGTCAAGCTGGAATTCGATGATGATGCCCTGCGTCAGATTGCCAAGGAGGCGCTCAAGCGCAAGACTGGCGCGCGCGGTCTGCGTTCCATCATCGAGGCCATCATGCGCAATGTCATGTATGATGTGCCTTCGATTCCGGGCGTGACTGCCTGCCGTGTGACGAAGGACACTGTCAACACCAAAAAAGATCCTGTCCTGACCATCGATAAGAAGGTAAAGGACAGTAAGGAAGAGACTGCCTGACGGCAGCCGGAATACAATGAGGCGCTGCCGCGGCAGCGCCTTGTTCTTATCTAAAAAGAAAAGGAGGGAGAATATGGCTGAGACACGTACTTTACCATTGCTGCCACTGCGTGGCATGATGGTATTTCCCTATATGATGATCCATCTCGACGTGGGCCGTGCCCGCTCGATGGCTGCCCTGGAGCAGGCCATGGTGGATGACCGGGAAATCCTGCTGGCGGCCCAGCTCGATGCTGAAGTCGACGAACCGGCCATGGAAAATCTCTACACCGTCGGTACGGTGGCAGAGATCCGCCAGATCGTCAAGATGCCGGGGGAGAGCGTGCGCGTACTGGTTGAGGGACAGCATCGCGCCATTATCAAGGATTACCGGGAGACGGAAACTTATGCGGAAGTCGACGTCGAGGAATTCAAGGACAAGATTGACACGTCAATGGGGATGGAGGCGCTGACCCGGGCCGTGGTCCATGAGTTCGAGGAATGGGTCAAGATCTCGAAGAAGATCCCGCCGGAGACGCTGGTATCCGTGGCTATCATCGATGATGCCGGTCGCCTGGCTGACCTCATTGCCAGCCATCTGAATCTCAAGCTCGAGACGCGGCAGGAACTGCTGGCGGCAATCGACATCCGCGCGCGTCTGGAAAAACTCTACGAGGTGCTGGCGCGGGAGCTGGAGATCCTGCAGCTCGAGCAGAAGATCGGCCGCAAGGTCCGCAAGCAGATGGACAAGATCCAGAAGGACTACTATCTGCGCGAGCAGATCAAGGCCATCCGTGAGGAGCTCGGCGATAAGGATGGCAAGACCGCTGACATCGAGGAGGCGCGCCGCAAGCTGGCAGAGGGGGACTACCCCGAGCCGGTGCGCAAGGCCGTGGAGAAGGAAATCAACCGCCTCGATGGCATGAGCAGCATGAATGCGGAAAACAACGTGATCCGCAATTATATCGACTGGCTGCTCGACCTGCCCTGGAACAAGCAGTCGGAGGACACCGTGGACATCACGGCGGCCCAGAAGGTGCTCGACCATGACCACTATGGCCTCAAGAAGGTCAAGGACCGCATCCTCGACTATCTGGCCGTGCATCAGCTGGCCAAGGACAAGAGCGCACCCATCCTGTGCCTCGTCGGCCCGCCGGGCGTCGGCAAGACCTCGCTGGCCTCGTCGGTGGCACGGGCCACGGGCCGCGAGTTCGTGCGGGCATCCCTGGGCGGTGTGCGCGATGAGGCCGAAATCCGCGGGCATCGCCGCACCTATATCGGTGCCATGCCGGGCCGTATCATCGAGGGCATCCGCAACGTGGGCACCTGCAATCCGGTGTTCCTGCTCGATGAGGTCGACAAGCTCAGCATGGACTATCGCGGCGACCCGTCGGCAGCCCTGCTGGAGGTTCTTGACCCTGCCCAGAACTCGACGTTCAGCGATCACTATATCGAGTTGCCCTTTGACTTGTCAAAAGTCATGTGGATCGTCACGGCGAATAACCTTGGCAATATCCCGCGGGCACTGCGCGACCGCATGGAAATCATCCAGCTGTCGAGCTACACGGAAATTGAGAAACGCGAGATTGCCAAGCGCTATCTGGTGGCGCGCCAGCGCGAGCAGAATGGCCTCAAGGCCAAGGACATCCACTTCGGCGCTGGTGTCATCGAAAAGATCATCGAAAGCTACACCCGCGAGGCTGGTGTCCGCGAGCTCGAGCGCGTTATCGGGCAGGTCTGCCGCAAGGCTGCCCGCCGCCTGGTCGAAGGTGAGGAGACGCCCATCAAGGTCACGAAGAAGAACCTGACCGATTTCCTCGGCAAGGTCAAGTACCTGGAGCCCAAGGCAAAGAAAAAGCCGCAGGTCGGTGTCGTATCCGGCATGGCCTGGACAGAGGTGGGCGGCACGCTGCTGCCCACGGAGGTCTCGGTGCTCAAGGGCAAGGGCAAGCTGATCCTGACCGGTCAACTCGGCGATGTCATGCAGGAGTCGGCACAGGCAGGCCTTACTTATATCCGCAGCCGTTCTGACAAGCTGAAGCTGCCGGAGGATTTCTACGAGAAGGAAGACATCCATATCCATCTGCCGGAGGGCGCTATCCCGAAGGATGGCCCGTCGGCTGGCATCACGATGGCGACGGCGATGATTTCGGCGTTGACGAACCGCAAGGTCCGCAGTGATGTGGCCATGACTGGTGAGATCACGTTGCGCGGCACGGTGCTGCCGATTGGCGGTCTCAAGGAGAAGGTTCTCGCGGCTTACCGTGAGGGCATGAAGACAATCATCCTGCCGAAGGACAACGAGCGCGATATCGAGGATATCCCGGAGTCGGTTCGCGAGAAGCTGGAGTTCGTGCCAGTGGAATCGATGGATCAGGTATTGAAAACCGCATTGATGTAAGAAGAGCCTTCCCCTTGGGGAAGGTTTCTTCATGAAGGAGATGAAAATATGAGCACAAAGAAGGACAGAGTCATCATCACCCAGGGCCAGTATGTGGCCTCGGCAGTTAAGAAAGATCAGTATCCGGAAAACGATCTGCCGGAGATCGTCTTCATCGGCCGATCCAATGTCGGCAAGTCGTCGCTGATCAACTCGCTGACGCGCGTCAACAACCTCGCCCGCGTATCCTCCCAGCCGGGCAAGACGCAGACCATCAATTTCTTCGAGGTGGGTCTCAAGATTGCAGAGGTCGAGGGCCGCAAGGCCTTCTATCTCGTCGACCTGCCGGGCTATGGCTATGCGAAGACGGGCAAGGAGCGGCGCAAGATCTGGTCGAAGTTCATTGAGGAATATCTGCTGACCTCAGAGCGGCTGCAGTTTGTCTGCCAGCTCATCGATATCCGCCACGAACCGATGGCCTCGGATGTGGAGATGTTCGAGTGGCTCGTCAAGAATAATATCCCTGTGCTGATCGTCGCCACGAAGTGCGACAAGATCGGTAAGAACGCGCGGCAGAAAAATATCGCGGCCATCAAGCGCAAGCTCGGCGTCGCCGAGCTGTCGGTACTGCCGTATTCGTCATTAAAAAATGAAGGGCGTTCAGATTTACTTGACGTCATTGGGGATAGTTTGGTAGAATAAGAGTAAAGAAATGTGAATCCGATTCATATCTAGGGGAAATGAGCAGTAAGGATAGGAATCGGGAGGGTGTATTTTAGGGAGAGGGATATACCATGACAGAGCTTACGTCGTTTGACAAGTCTTTACTCAATCTGCTGCAGGGCAATCTGCCGGTCTGCAGCCATCCATTTGCTGCGCTGGCTGATGAGCTGGGCACCGATGAGCAGACGGTGCTGACGCGCCTGCAGCAGCTTAAACAGCAGGGATACCTGCGCCGTATCGGCACGTTCTTCAACTCGAACAAGCTCGGCTACAAGGGCACGCTCGTAGCGTTGCGCGTCGAGCCGGACAAGATCGAGACCGTGGCCGAGGCCATCAACCGCTACCCTGGCGCCACGCACAACTATGAGCGTGAGGGCCGCTATAACCTTTGGTTCACTTTGCTGACGCCATGCCTTGAGACCGAGAAGAAGATTCTCGATGAAGTCGAGGCACTGCCGGGCGTGGAAGACCTGCTGAACCTGAAGGCGAACAAGAAATACAAGATCAATGTGCAGTTCAAGCTGCATTGATGGCAATACTGGGGTAGAAAATATGGCACAAGAAACAGCAATGACAGAACTTGATAAGAAGATAATCCGCGCCCTGCAGGGAGATTTCCCGCTGGTCGCTGAGCCGTATCAGGTGCTTGCTGATCAGGCGGGGGTCTCGAAGGAGGAATTCCTCGCCCGCGTCAAGGTGCTCGAGGAGCAGAAGGTCATCCGCAAGATGGGAGCGGTGCTGCGCCATCGTGAGGTGGGATTCAGCGCCAACGTGCTCGTTGCCTGGGTGGTACCTGAGGCGCGGCTTGACGAGGTAGCCCAGAAGATGGCGGCAAGCCCGTCGGTCTCGCATTGCTATGACCGCAACACGGCGCCGGACTGGCCCTATAACCTCTATACGATGGTCCATGGGCACAGCCGCGAGGAATGTGAGCAGATCGTGGAGGCGCTCGGCAAGGAATGCGGCATCAGCGAGCACACCAAGCTGTATTCCAAGAAAGAGTGGAAAAAGACCTCGATGCGGTATTTTTGCGAATAATATCATCATAAGAAACTAGCAAGAGACGGAAACGTCTCTTTTTTTTATGCATTTTTCAGGGGAATGCTCTGAAAATTTAATGAAAATGCCATCGGAGTCTCAGAATCCTCTTGAAAAGCAGTAGTAGGATAGGAATGTGATAAATGCTTTCATTATCGGCTAGACGCTATGCCAGGAGGGACTCATGAGTAACGAGAACAAGCAATCCATCTATAATCCGTTTGTAATGATCCATGGGCGCCAGACGGTCTTTTCCCGTCAGACGGTCCTGGAGGGCAAGGTGTCAATCGTCATGCCCGACGATTTTGCCTTGCTGGATGAGGCGACCCGGCGGAAGATGTATGCGGTAAGCGATGCACCGGGTGAGCTGTACAGCAACGAGCAAGGCTGTTTCGTGCTGGGATTCAAGCAGGCAGAGACAGCGATTGCGGAAAATCAGCTGGACTTTGCCATGGACATCATGAAGAAAGTATTCCCCTATAGTGCGCACCAAGCCCAGCTGCTGTCGGCAAAGATCATGCAAGCCCAGAATGCCCAGCTGGGCGTTTTGGCGTATGCTCATGAGACGCTGCTGGAGAAGGTATGTCAGGTCATGTTCCTGGGCTCGCTGGAGGGGCGGATGCTCGTCGGCAGCCTGCATTTCTCGCTCAAGGACAGCGAGTGGATGCTGCCGCTGGCAGAGGAAATCATTGGCTCCTATTGCGACCTGACGCAGAAAGAAGGCGGCAAGGAATGAGCACCCAGCATACCAATATCAAGGTGGAGGGAATTGACTTTGCGCGGCTCCTGCAGGTGACCATCCACCATGAGCCGAATGAGCATGGCACGGCGCGCGTGGTGGGCGAGGTGCCGGCGGAGCTGGGCCAGCGGTATATCACGCGGGCCGAGGACGGCAGGGAACTGAAAATCGTGAGCGGCGACGCGGAAAACGTGACGTTCTTTGACGGAGTCGTTACCTCGCTGCAGGTCAAGCAGCAGGCAGAGTACAGCCAGCTGGTGGTGGAGGCTATGGACAAGAGCTATCAGCTGGATATCCGCAAATGTTCGTGCAGCTATCAGAATACGGGCAAGGGGTATGGCGATATCCTGCAGCAGGCCTATGGGGATGCGGGTACGCTGCAGGTGACGGGCAGCGACCAGGCTATCGGCGGCCTGATCCTGCAGATGGATGAAACAAACTGGGCATTTACCAAGCGCATGGCGTCGCGGTTCAACGTGCCGGTCGTCGCAGACATCACAGTGGCGAGGCCCTTGGTATACTTTGGCCTGCCGGCGCCGCGCCGGACGCTGTCCATCGATACGGCCAGCTGCAGCTATGGACGCTCGGAGAAGAATTTCCAACGCGTCAGCCAGAACTATCTGGCGGATGGCAACGAAGTCATGCGCCAGGACTTTGCGGCGCTGACGGTGCACTCCTACGACTATGGGCAGATTGGGGACAAGGTCAAGATGGGCGGCAAGGAATACCGCATCCGCACGGTGGATGCTGAGCTTACAGACGGCCTGATGCAGATGACGTACTCGCTGACCGGGGAAACGGGGTTCGTAGCGCCTGTGCAGAAGAATACCAACTGCGCTGGCCGTGTGCTAAAGGCACAGGTCAAGGCGGTAAAGCGCGACCAGATACAGGCGCATCTCTTTGAGATCGACCCAGAATATGACAGCGGCAGTGACTGGTGGTTCCCGTACTCGACGGCCTACTCCAGCAGTGACGGCAGTGGCTGGTATGTCATGCCGGAAAAGGATGACTATGTGCGCATCATGTTTCCCTCCAAGAATGAAACGGATGCCTTTGCTGCCAGCTCCATCAATTCCTCGCCGCCGGAGAACACGCGGAACAAGAGCTTTAAGGCACCGGGCGGCAAGGAGATACTGCTGACTGATGATGGCATCTACATCATGTGCCAGCATCAGAGCATCTTCATCGATCTTACGCAGGGCGATGGCATCAAGATTGTTTCTTCCAAGGACATCCATGTATCGTCGGATGCCAATGTCACGCTGAATGCGGAGAAAAATCTGACGCTGCTGGCCAAGGAGGGGATTACCCTGCAGGCAGGTGACTCGAAACTGGCCATGAAGAAAGACCAGGTCGTGCTGGGTGCCAAGAATGTCATCATAACCTGAGGCGGAAAGGAGCAAAGCAGTGTTTTCTTCGCTGGATGAATACAAACAAGAATATTATGCAGACAGGGAACGAGGCTTGCTGCAAAAACTGAATATGTGGCTCGGAGACAGCAAGGCAGAGCGTCGGCAGGAATGGCTGCGGGCGATGACTGACATCCTGCAGCAGGCGATAGCTGTGCAGCAGCAGGCCCAGCAGGCGGGGCAAAGCCTTTCCTGCCGCTATCTGACCTGTTCGCTGCTATACATTTCGATATATCAGGGGCAGCCTGTGATACGGGTGGAGTTCTTTGGCGATGCTGACTCGTATCCGCATGCGCCGTGGCTGACGGCAGCAATCGATGTCAAGGGGCTGCTCACGCTGTGGACGCCGTTCGAGCAGCAGGTGCTCGACAAGCAGCGCTGGCTGGCCCGCTATTATGCGCCAGCTGAAATCCGGCGGCTGTTCCCGCAGACCATTGAAAAGATGGTATACCTGCTGGCTTGCCATTGGCGGTACTGGGTAAGAGAACTTTTGCTGCAGGGAGCCATGACGGGACTGGCAAAATCTGAGGGTTTTGCGCTGACTCTGGGCCAGTACCGGGGCTGGCAGGAGCCGGTATATACGGCAAAGCCGCCGCAGGATCTCCTGCTGCATGGAGCTAGGAGTCTTGCGGGGGTAGATTTTGTCAAGGGCATCTATCGCGGCCAGACAATCCGGCAGGATGATTGGAGCGAGACAAGGTTTTGGGACTGCTGCTGGGAGCGCGTGCAGCTGGAGCAAGTGAATCTTGCAGATGCCTTGTTCGTGAACTGCCGGTTTTATGGCGTCGCGTTTACGGACTGCTGTTTGGCCGGGGCAAGATTCGTGTCGTGTGCGTTCTACACCTGCACGTTTACTGCCTGCGATGCCAATCCGGAGTCACAGGCGCTCCCCGCGACACGGCTGTATCAAGGAGCATGCTGGCAGGCGTGCAAGTGGCAGCATTGCGTGTTTGACCGGTGCGACTTGCAGCGGATGCGCGTCAGTGATGACTGGCAGGAAAATGTGACCCTGCGCGACTGTAAGACCGGGCAGGCGGGATTCATGCAGATAGAACAGGAGGCAGACGATGATTGAACCGTGGTATTGGCTGCAACAGGATACGTCAGCCCATCATGTGATACAGGCAACAGAACTTACAGGCAGGAAATATCCAGCCATCATGCGGGGCGATTGTTTCTTGCGCCTCGAGGATACTGTCACGCACTATACGCTCAAAGATCCGCTGTTTCAGCCTGCGTTCTTGTTTGAACCGACGTTCATGATAGCCGATGCGATGTTTGAGCTATGGCAGAAGCTCGAGCCAAGGCTGCGCGGCAAGTCCGTGCAGTTCTTTGAGGCGCGGAATCGTGTCGATGCACCGATGCCGCTCTACTGGGTGCCGTTCCTGCCCTCAGAGGAAGATACACTGCATGAATCGACCAAGCAGGAGCTGGGGCGGGCAGTCACGCCTATCCTGCGGCGCAGGAAGCTTGCTGGCCGTCACTTCCTGCATATCACGCTGGCGGGCGGCCAGCTCTGGCTGGCATCGCTGACGGCCGTGGAGGCTATCCTGCGGCAGGATGCGACGGGAATCATCATCACTCCGGTAGAAAGCAGGTGAAAACATGGCGGAGGAATATATGACGGCGTATCACTTTACCAAGTGCGACAAAGGCTCGCGGGAGGAGTACATCAACCTGCCTGTCGACCACGGCGTGATTTCCATGACGACAGGCTATCCGCTGCTCAATGCCAACGACCATAAATACGAGGGCGAGAACAAGAATATCCGTGGCTACTGTTCCTGCAAGGTCATCGGCCAATGCCGGCCTCTGACTCCAAAGGTATGGGAATCGACGGCCAAGCAGCATCTGATTGAAGGGGCTCCGGCGCTGACCGAAAACAGCAAGCTCAAATGCATGTACGGTGGCACCATATCGTTCTGCGACCCGCCAGCAGACGTACAGAAGAAAATGCAGGAACAGGAAGACGCCGAGAAAAAAGCGCAGGAACTGCAAGAAGCACAGGAAAACTCAAACTCCAGCTATATGGGCGAAGACGGTATGGGGGATTCTATGGACTAGGATACTGGTGAGTGGGAAGACAATGATAGAACTGGTACGGGACATGCGGATTTTGTCAAAGAATCGTTGAAAAAAATGATAGGAATGGGTATTGCTCCTAAACCTGAAGAAATGACAGGGGATTATTGCGTGGCAACAGTTGGGGCCAATGTATTTGGCAATGTTTCTGCTGGTGTGGGAGTTATCTATGATCGTAAGGGGAACATATATGATTTGGGGGAAGTAGGTGTGGGACGTGGGGTATCGTTTGGAAAAGTTCAAGTGTCGGCTGGCGAGGGGAATATACCTGAATTAAAAAACTGTATAGATACTGAGGATTATATATCGACAATAAATGGGACATCGATAGGTATAGACCAATCAAATGGTATTCAAGTAGGAATATCAGGTACATGGCCAGAAGGGCCTGAGGGAGGGGAAGTGAAAGTATCTTTACCTAGTATTGGAGTAAATGGGAGTATAAGAAAAGTTGAATGCATTGGAAATTTATATGGAAAAACGGAATATGATGATGTATTGTCGCAGTGGGAGAAATAAATATGAAAATTTTACTAATAGTGTTAGCTTTTTTTGCGCTTACAGGGATAGGACCAGTCTTATTACATCATGATACATACGAAGCACGTAAACAGACTGAGTGGCAAGTGTTTCAGGAATATGCAATTCCACCGGATAGTGAAGAAATAAGCGATAACAGCATAAAAAGACTAAAGACGGTGTTTATTGTGAAGAAATATCGTGTGAAGGCTACAAGAGAGGATTTGGAAAATTATTACAAAAACAAATTGCAATCTGCGGGATGGAAACAGGTAGATGTAGAGAAAGGTATAGGGTTTGTGCGCGATGATTTGAAGATAAAAGTATATATAGAGAATTCAGAAGCAATGGTAAGGCTGGTTTACATAGGAGATGACAATGATATTTAATACGTAGAATAGGATGAGTGGGCGGAATGATAAGCATAAGAGTATCGAAATATGATTTGAAATATAGGGATGATAATGGATATTATCAGCGGGAAGAATGGATATCATACCATGATATCGGTAGAGAGTATCTAGGTGAGGTGTTGACGAAAGAACAGTATTTGGCAGTTGAAAATAGCTACTTGAATGTTATCAGAAAGCTATATAAAATATATCCTTCATTGGTCTTGTATATAAATGGTTTGGAACTTTTTGATGAGGATGATGTGAGGTGGCATGAAAATGATGCGATTACCCAGGACGGAGTGGACAGGCTGGCAAGAGCAATCCTAAGGGAAGAATTGTGGTGCAAATTAATCGATGATAATGTCGAGGTGCACTTTGGCTATGACTATTATATGTATATCGTGTTCAAACAAAACTATACCATTCGTACAATAATTGATATTTATAAATATATCGATAAGAACGGATTGTTTATAGAACATATCATTTCGCCTTATTTAGAAGATGAGGATGAAGAAGACTAGAATCAGTATATGTTAGCGTGTTATATACCGGCGAAGATAAAGATATCTAGAGTAGATGGGGCAGTAATATATGAATATGAAATTTCTAATAATACTGATAGTGTTTTGCGCACTTACAGGGATAGGCCCAGTCTTTTTGCATCATGATACATATGAAGCACGTAAGCAGGAAGAACTGGTGGTGTTTCGAGAATGTGCAACACCGCCGGATGCAAGAGAAGTCAGTGATAATAGTTATGAAAAGTACAAGACGATAACGATAATAAAAAAATATAAAGTCAGTCAAGCAAAAGAACAAATAGAAAAATATTATCAAGAGAAATTAACGTCGACAGGATGGGAGAGGATAGAAAACAAGGATAATGTTCACTATCGGCGGGGTGATTTGGCTATTTTTATAGAATATGACATGCCAATTGTGGAAGTTAGTTTATTGTATGTCGGTGATGATAAGGGGGTGTAGGTAGAGATAAATATGAAATATTTGATGATATCAATCGCTTTTTTTGCTTTGACAGGGATAGGCTCAGCCCTTTTGCATCACGATACATACGAAGCACGTAAGCAGGTTGAGTGGCAAGTATTTCAGGAATATGCAATTCCACCCGATGCAACGGAAATAAAAGATAGGAGCTTTGAAAAGTTCAAAACGGTTGTAATTGTAAAAGGAATGTAGTTTATTTGGATTAGATTTTCGTGTACACAGGAAAGAAGGTTCATTATGGAGCAAACTCCGCTGGGGTGGGTTCGGCTTGCGGGTATTTCGTATCGGAAAATCGAGGAATTAGAGATAAGCGAACAGGCAGGATGGCATGGCAGATGCCGGCTGCTTTTAGGCATGGATGAGACGTTTGGGGAGCAGGATGTATTGCGGCTCGAGCAGCAGGCGGTTACGGTCTGGGCTGGCGAGTGCGTGATATTCTGCGGCGTCATTGTCAGCTGCCAGTTGACAAGTCAAGCTGGGGAGAAACGCTTGGAACTGGTATTGTATTCGCAGTCTTATTTGCTGGATATCGCCAAGAAGTCGCGCACGTTCCAGTCGGAGAGCAAAACACTGGCCGAGATAGCAGGTCAGGTAGCTGCGCCTTACAAGGCGGATATATTGATTCAGCAGGATGAGACGATTGCGCGGCTGGTTTATCAGGAGGAGCAGACGGATTGGGAGTTCCTGCGCCGTCTGGCCGAGAGCACGGGGCGCTATATTTTTGCTGATGCCAAAAGCCAGGGATTGCGAATCAGTCTTGGCTATATCCCGTTCTACCAGAAACAGCTGGCGCCTGACGATAAAGTGCTGGGACAGCGGCTGCTGCTTGCTGAATACGGGCGGGTAAAGCAGAACACGGATAAGGCGGCTATTCCCTGCTACTATACGGAAACCTCTATCGATACGCCGGATTTATCGCTGGGGGTTGGCTATGCGCTGAAGAATGGCGAGCGTGACCAGATTGTCATGAAAAGTGTCATCGAGTCGCGTGAGGGCCTGCTTGTCAATCATCTGGAAGTCATCAATCAGGAAGGCTGCCGTGTCGATGCGCAGGATGAGCAGCGCGAGCAGAACCGGGGCAGATACCTTGGCGGCAAGATACTGGCCGTGGATGGCACGAATGTCAAGGTGCATTTTGATGTAGATGAAAGTCAGGGTGAGGGGGAGGCCTGCTGGATCCCCTATGAGAATATCGTCAATAACTACATGTACTCGATGCCGGATGTAGGCGATAAGGTATTCGTCTATCAGGAAGAGAATGGCAAGCTGATGGCGCAGGGCAGTCATAGGGCCTCGACGGAGGGCAACAGCGACTATGATACGCCAGAGAACCGTTCGCTGACGAGCACGAATAATCTGCTGCAATTCCAGCCAGGCAGTGTCATCCTGCAGGCTGGCCGCCAAGGGCTGAATACATCGGAAATCGTTATGAGTGATGCGGCGGGGATAAGCATCCACTCGAACAAGGATATCTGCTTTTGGGCTGACCGCGACATCACGGTGCAGGCTGCGCAAAGCAAGACGCCTGAGCAGCACGGCCAGCCAGCCGCAGACTATGAGCAGGGCATGGCAGACTATACGGCTCATGGCGGTAACAACATCCCCGTCGATATGGGCAGTGATGCCGAAATCGGCGCCGACGTCGACGGGCTGAAAGCCAGCAGTGCCGCCGCTGAGCCGGTCGTGGCATCTGGGCAGGCCAAGGCCTGTGATGCGGCGACTGGTACCACGCATGCCACGGCAGAGCCGAGCCCGGAGGAGGGCGAGAGCCCTGCCAGCGGCATCATCCAGGCAACGGGCAAGGATGCTGTGGCCATGCAGGTAGGAGCGAGCCGCATCGTGATTGCCAAGGATGGCGTCATTGAAATCAAGGCTCCGGTATTCGAGCAGAGCGGCTATATCAAAGGTGCGCACGAGATTGCTGCCGACCATATGGATGCGGAGCAAATGGATCAAGTCGCTATGGATGTCGGCAAGGAACTTCTCTGGGCCGGTGCCAGCATGATTCCGGTGGTCGGCAATCTGATGAGTATCTATGATGCCTATCAGGATGCCAAGGAAGGCAACTGGGGGATGATGGCTCTGGATTTGTTCTGTGCGATTCCAGGGCCGGGCAATATGGCCAAGGGGCTCAAGGCAGGAGCGAAGGGACTCAAGGCAGCAGAAAAATTCGGCAAGGTCGGCAAGGCAGCCGTCAAAGCAGGCGAAGGGCTCATCAAAGCTGCTGAAGTGATGAACAAGGTGGATGATGCCATCAAAGGAATCCTGAAAAGTGTCGAACATGTCATGACTGGAGCCGCAGGCATTGTTGTGGGAACAGGCAAGATTGTGGGAAAAGCGGCAGATGATGTAATGAAAGGTGTAAAAGATGCGGTTAAATCTTTGCCAGACGTGGAAAAACTACGAGGGGCATTGGAAGGCAGCAGAGTGGCAAAAGCTGCCAAGACAGCGTGGAAAGGAGCAAAAGAAGGAGTAGGAAAAGTGTGGAATGGTGGGGTGAAGAAAATAAAAAAACTAATGGGCGACCCCGTGGATTTGGTTACAGGCAGTTTCGTATTGGATATCACCGATATGGTATTCAAAGACCTCGGCGAGGACTTTGTCCTGACCCGTTGCTATGAGTCGCTTTATGAGAACAAGGGGCAGCATCTCGGCAGCCGTTGGCTGATAAGCGTCGGCATGTGCCTGTCAAGGCGTGGTGACCATATTACGGTGCTGATGCCAGATCTGCATCTGGAGAAATTCTGCCGCCAGCAGGATGGCAGCTGGCAGAATCAGCGTGGCGGCAGCCTGGCCTTGCAGCTGGCAGAGACCAAGACGGGGTATCAGCTATCCGTTCTGGCTGCGCGGAAGTGCTATACCTTTGATGAGACAGGCAAGCTGACTTCCCTGCAGAAGAACCAGCAAAAGCCCGTGGTAATCAGCTATCAGGGCGATTTTATCGATCATATCACGCTGGCCTGCGGACAGGAAATCCGCTTTACCTATGAGCGGGATAAGATAAGCACCATCAAAGATCCCACGGGGCGTGTGCTGCGCTATACCTATGAGGGCGACCTGCTGACGAAGGTCACGTATCCCAACCGCGGCTATTTCGCCTATACCTATGACGATGCTGGCCGCATCCTGTCAGTAAAAGACCTCAACGGCAAGACGTATGTGGAAAATACCTACGACAGTGACAGCCGTGTGACGCGCCAGGCCATGATAACGGGCGGCGAGTATGTGTACTTCTACGATCCGCAGAATCGGCAGACCACCTACACCGAGGTGCACACGGGCCAGCGTCTGACTGTCCACTACAACCGGCAGAAACTCGTGGAGGCCATCGACTATCCCGATGGCACTACGGAGCAGCGCGGCTATGATGCTTGGGAGAATCAGGTGTATCAGAAGGACCGTCTGGGCCGTGAGACCCGCTGGGAATACGATGTCCAGGGGAACCTGCTGCAGGAGACTTCGCCTACGGGATTGGTAACTACCCATACCTATGACGAGCAGGGACTGCGCATCCATTCGGAGGATAATCTCGGGGATGAGATCTGCTATACCTACACGCAGGAAGGTTGGCTGCAGGAAAAGAAGACCAAGCAGGCGGCAGGGATATGGCAGCGGGAAATCTATACCTATGACCGTGAAGGCCGCATGCTCAGCAAGAGCGTAAACGATCAGGTGACACAATATTGGTATGAGGAGCAGTCGCCTGTGCCGTCGGCTATGAAGACGCCCTGCGGCGATGAATTCCGCTACCATAACGATGAGGCCTATCGTCTGAGCATCATCACGAGTGAATTCGGCTCGCGCAGCTTTGGCTATGACAGCATGGATCATATCGTAAGTGACACGGATGCTCTGGATAATGAATATAAGGCAGAATATGATAAGATGGGGAATCTGCTCTGGGAGTGCAGCCCCAAGGAAAGCCTCAACGGGGATTCCCGCTGCTGGCAGTATACCTACGACGGCATGGATAATCCCATCCGCACCAAAAGTCCGCTGGGAGTCGTCTTTGCCAAGGTGTATGACGGGGAGAGCCGCCTCGTGAAGGAAATCCATCCGGAGGCCTGGCAGAAAGCTACGAAGGATGGAGAAGGCACGACCTATGACTACGACCCTGAGGGCCGCAGAATCCGCACGCATTATCCCGACGGCGGCGTGGAACGCTGCTTTTATGATGCCGTAGGCAATCTTATCAAAAAGGTCACGCCCAATCACTATGAGGCGCAAACAGATGACGGCGCCGGTATCATCTATACATATGATGCGGGAAACAACCGCACCTCTGTGACCGATGCGGATGGCAACCTCATCGAGGTGGCGCGCTACGATGCCAAGGGGCGCTGCATCTATCAGCAGGATGCGGGCCAGCTTGCAGCAAGCCGCGAGGGGATGACCTATGCAACGACCTATCGCTATGACCTGGCGGGCAACAAGCTCGAGGAGCGCAAAGCTGTCGCCGAAAAGGACGGTGAGATCCAGTACAGCCTGCGGCGCTGGCGCTATGATATCCATAACAACATCGTAGCGGAAAAGACCTGGCTGACGATGCAAAGCGCGACGAGCGCAAGTGGCCTGGCACGGACTATCTGGCGGGAATACGATGCGCAGAACCGCTGCCTCCGCGTGACGGACAGCCTCGGGGCGGAGGTCAGATACACTTACAACAGTATCGGCAAGCGCACGAGTGAGACGCGGAAGATAAGCGGCGAAGAAACGCAGTACATCAAGTACGCCTATGATGCCGCAGGCCGTCTGCTGGAGCGGGCGGAAAAACGCAATCCGAAACGCAACCGCAAGTGGTGGGCGACGACCAGCTACACCTACGATGCCGATAGCAACATCATAGAGATTCAGCTCCCCGATGGCAGCAAGATCCAGCGCGAGTATGATATCGTAGACCGCATGACAGCCGAGACGATAATCGACAGTGCCTCAAGACAGCAGAACACGACGCGCTTTGCCTATGACAAGGCGGGCAACCTCTTGACCATCACCGACGACTGCGGCCGCGAGGAAAGATTCACGTACAACCTGATGAATCAGCAGACGCAGGCAACCACGAGCGCAGGCCGCACGCAGAAACTCGTCTACGATAAAGAAGGCAACATAACCGAGCGGCAGCTGCCGCAGGAAATGTCCTATCACTACCAGTACGACAGCGCAGGGCGATTGACGGCGGTAATCGGAACCGATGGAAAGCCATTGGAAACGGTAGCCTACGACCGTGCGGGCCGCCGCATCAAGGTGGATACCGCTGGCGGCAGTGGCGCAAGCTACGCCTACACCGCCGCAGGCTGGCAAACGCATATCGAAACCAAGGGAGGCGCAAGCCAATCCTATCACTACGATGCCCTCGGCAATATCACGGGCATCATCGACGGCAATGGCAACGAGACGACATACCTGCTCGACAGCTGGGGCCGCATCACCGAAATCTGCAAAGCGGACGGCAGCAAAGAAAACTACGCCTACGACTTTGCGGGTAACATCACCGAAGCTGTCGATGGCAACGGCAACAAGCGGACATATGCGTATGACGATAACAACCAGCTGAAGTGCATCACCTACCCCGACGGCAGTCAGGAGCAGTATCACTACACCGCCGATGGCAAACTAATCAAATTCCAAGACCGCAATGGTATAACGAATGAGTACCAGTGGAACGTCTATGGTAGTCTCGTCGAGCGCAAGGCAGGCGATCTGCGCAACAGCTATGAATATGCGCCAAACGGCCAGCTTATAGCGGCCATCGCTGGTGGCATGGACTACCGCTACACCTACGACAAAGACGGCCTGCTGCTCACCAAGAAAGCCAGCGGCAGGACGCTATTGGCCTATACCTACGATGAACTGGGGCGCAAGACCAGCCAGACCGACATTACAGGCCAGCAAATTAGCTACCGATTTGACAAGTCAAATCAGCTGGTTGACATTTGCGATGAATTTGACCAGTCAATTGTCAAATTTACCCGCGATGCCGATGGCGCCATCCAAAAGATAACCCATGCCAACGGTATGTGGCAGGATGTCGCCTATGATGCGGATAAAAACATCACCAGCCTGACCGTGGCCACGCCTGATAAGCTGCTGGCGCAGAATACCTACCGTTACGATGGTAATGGCCAGCGAATTGAGAAAAATGAGCTGACGGGCAAAACGCTGTACACCTACGACAGCCTGAATCGCTTGGCACAGGCAGAATATCCAACCTATACGGAGCGATTCAGTTACGACCAAGCGGGGAATCGGCTGACTAGAACGGCGAAAGATATCGAGGAGCAGTATATCTACGATGTCAATAACCGTCTGACAAAGCGAACAGTCAACGGTCAAGTGGAAACCTATCGCTATGATAACGCAGGCAATCTGCTCCAAGATGGAAACAACACCTACGAATACGACGATTTCCGCAGGACGAGCAAAGTGACCACCAAGACCGGCATAATGCAAATAAACCGCTACGATGCCGAAGACCTGCGTCACGAAATGGAAGAAAACGGCAAGCTCGTTCAGTTCATCTTCAACGAAAACAAGGAAGCGATAACGGAAGAAACGGATGGCAACATTACCCGCCTGATTCGCACCAGCGACCTCTGGGCGATGGAAGCCAACCCCGAGAAGACCTGGTACCACTACGCCAGCGATGAACAGGGAAGTACCGTATTCATCACAGATGAGCAAGGCGATGTAAAGAATCGCTACACCTACGACGCGTTTGGTAATACAATAGAATCGGAAGAACAGATTCCGAACCGCTACCAATACACAGGCCAACAGCTAGACCCAATAACCAAGCAATACTACCTGCGCGCAAGATTCTATAATCCCGCAATAGCCAGATTCACGCAGGAAGACGAATACCACGGCGATGGGTTGAATCTGTATGCCTACTGCGCGAATGACCCTGTGGATTATTATGATCCGAGTGGGTATAATGATTGTCCTAATAAGAAGGCGTTATATCAAGTTGGAGAATATAACAAAATTAAGGGGAAACCTGGGTTAGATGCGCATCATGTAGGACAGAAGGCCATGATGAAAAAATTGGTAAAGAATTATGATTTTAAAACAGCGCCTGCGATTAATGTTCCTATACGTGGACATACTAGAAGGCTAGGTGATAAGGGAATTGTTAGTAGAAAAATGAAAGGTATTAATTCTGCACGACAATTGTTGGCACGTGATATTAAAGAGTTGCGTAGGGTGTATCCTGATATACCTAATCAAAAGTTAAAAGAATTGATAGAGTTAAATAAATCTAAGTATCCAGAAATGAGGAAATAATTGTGGAAGAAAAATTAATGGCAAGTTTGTATAAAACATTGATTATCGATTGTGTTAAAGATTATAAAGATGAATTTGATAATTCACTTATTAAAGATTGTAGTAATGAAAATTGGAAAGAAATGGTTAGATTATATAAAAAGCTATCAGATTCTGATAAAGAAGTTTTTTTTAACATAATAAAAACTGTAATAAATGATGCGATAGCGTCATTTTTAGGAGGTATTGATGGTTCTTTAACCCTAATTGATTTTCAAGATGAATTGAAATTGACTGCGAACGGGAAGGAATTAGAAGATTTACAGGATACTTGGTATATGTATGTTGAAGATGTTTTAGGTAAAAAATCTAATGAGCCTTGAGAAAAGAAAAATATTAAAATATTTAGAAATGAAAATAGTGGTAATTACAATAGTCGGATATAGGGCAATGTCACTGAAGCCGTGGATGGCAATGGCAATAAGCGCAGCTATGCATACGATGACAACAATCAGCTGAAGTGCATCACCTACCCCGACGGCAGTCAGGAGCAGTATCACTACACCGCCGATGGTAAACTGATCGATTTTAAAGACCGCAATGGTATAACGAATGAGTACCAGTGGAACGTCTACGGCAGTCTTATCGAGCGAAAAGCTGGCAATCTGCGCAATAGCTATGAATATGCACCCAATGGCCAGCTCACTGCCGCCATAGCTAACGGCATGGACTACTGCTACACCTACGACAAAGACGGCCTGCTGCTCACCAAGAAAGCCAGCGGCAGGACGCTATTGGCCTATACCTACGATGAACTGGGGCGCAAGACCAGCCAGACCGACATTACAGGCCAGCAAATTAGCTACCGATTTGACAAGTCAAATCAGCTGGTTGACATTTGCGATGAATTTGACCAGTCAATTGTCAAATTTACCCGCGATGCCGATGGCGCCATCCAAAAGATAAACAAAGCGAAAAGTCAACGGTCAAGAAGAAAGCTACCTCTATGACAAAGCGGGTAACCTGTTGCAAGATGGAAACAACACCTACGAATACGACGATTTCCGCAGGACGAGCAAAGTGACCACCAAGACCGGCATAATGCAAATAAACCGCTACGATGCCGAAGGCCTGCGTTATGAAATGGAAGAAAACGGCAAACTCGTGCAGTTCATCTTCAATGAGAACAAGGAAGTAATCGCGGAAAAAGAGGACGGAAATATCACAAGATTAATTCGCTCTATTTTCGTTGTTGCGCCATTGATGAGGGGTTACGCCATAGTGTCGTTTGAAAAGCCGGGCAAAGTAGCCGCTATCGTTGAAGCCGTTCTCATAGGCTATCGCTTGGATGGATGTGTTGCTGGATGTAAGCATTTGCGCTGCTTTTTCCAGACGCAGCTGCTGAATGATTTGGCCAGGTGTTTTTTGATAGCGCTTCTTGAGTAATCGGATCACATAGGCGGGATGAAAGGAGAAGTGATCGGCAATGTCATTTAGATGCAAGTCCTCCTGGTAATGGTCGTTCAGGAAGGCAAAGATTTCAGCGGTTGCATCGCGGGGCTGCTTGTCGAGACTGGATTCCCCGATATAGGTGAGCAGGGTGAAAAAAAGTTGTTGTAGTTTCAGTTGGGGAATCGTGTTATCTGAGAAGCGTTTGCTATTTTCCTTGCGGTCAATGCGTACTTGTGTGATTTGTTCCATGATATCCAGCATATTCGGTTGAAGCTCTTCTAGTATCCTGCCATATTGTGGCAGTGAAATGTGGAAGGGCTTTTTTTCAAATTGTTGGGAACTTTTTTGGATGACGTTGGAATCGCGTACGGGTGCATCTGTACAGGAAAAGGTTCCGGTGGTATAAAAATGCAGCCAATGGAAGATGGTTTCTGTGCGGCAGGGTTTAGTGCCGCGATGCAGCCGATTGGGAGGCAGGATAAGGAATTGCCCGGCTGTAACCGTGAATCTTTGACTGTTTTCTTCCATAAATAGTTCCCCTTGATGGACATAGATAAGGTCAAAGGTATGGGGCAGGGTTCGCCGTAGGTGCCGGTCACCGATACGGAATGTGGACATACCGCCGACAATCAGGTAGGGAAGCGGCGGACAGGAGAATATTAGATACATTTGGAATTGCCTCCAGTGGTTAATTTTATCCGACAAAAGAGAGCGATTTATCGAGTTCTTATGGTTTTGTCCGGATAATTATAGCATGTTTTCGGCGAATTAGTCCAATTTTGTAGTACTTTGTCGGATAATATCGTCCTATAAATGGTGAACAGAATGTCTATTATCAAAGAGCAGATACGCTTATAATTAGGGCATAGATTTTAATGGACGCGTCAAAAAATCAATTTAAAAATCAGAAGGAGGAGTTTTAATGTCTGGAGAAAAGGTCGCGGAGAAAACAGAATTGCGCAGCCGGTTAAGTTATGCTCTTACGGATGGCTGCGGGAATTTGCTGTATTGCATCATTGGTTCCTTCCTGCTTTATTTTTACACGGATGTGTTTGGCTTGTCTGTTGCGGTAACTGGTACGTTGCTATTGGCTACCAGATTGCTGGATGCTGTTGATGCGCCTGTGTGGGGCTTTATCGTAGACCACACGAAGACAAAATATGGCCAAAGCAGACCATATTTCCTATGGTTGTGTGTGCCGTTTGCAGTATTTATGTGGCTGACCTTTACAACGCCGGATTTAAGCGGGACTGCTAAGGTAGCGTATGCGGCGGTTACGTATATTGCGGCTGGTGTTATCTATACGGGAATTCAAACGGCAATCACTTCGATCCTGCCCAACTTGTCCCATAACTCGGAGGAACGGGTGGTACTTAACACCTTTCGCATGGTTGGTGGTAATGTAGGTGCCTTCATTTGCATGACCTTTACGCTGCCTTTGGTTGCTTACTTTGGCGGTGGCAATGATCAGCTGGGTTTTTCTATGACGCTGGCGTTCTTTGGTGTCATTGCGGCGATGCTCTTGTTTGTGGCTTTTCGTAATTTGCGGGAAGTAAATGTAGAAAAAATTAAACGTATTCCAATAAAAGACAGCATTAAGGCGGTTAAGGGGAACTGGCCGTGGATGATTCTGGTATTGGCTAATCTCATTTTCTGGATTGCGCTTACGATCCGTCAGTCTACCGTGGTTTATTATTGTCAGTATGTGCTGGGCGACAAGGGGATTGCCGCTATGATCAATGGCTTTATGGTTATACAGGTACTGGGGATGCTTTCCATTCCGTTCCTGGTTCGCCATACCAGTAAGCATACTACCATGATTATCGGTTTTGTCCTTGCTATCGTGGGGCATATCGGTATGTACTTCGCGGGGGCAAATCTATCGGTGCTGATTCCTTTCTGGTGCATAAGCTGCATTGGCCAGGGGATTGCTTGTTCTATGCCATTTGCCATGCTTTCCGATACTGTGGATTATGGGGAGTGGAAGACTGGCATCCGCGCCAGTGGTTTCCTGACGGCCATCGGCAGTGCTTTCTGCATTAAGGCCGGTTCTGGCATCGGTGGTTTCATACCTGCTATGATTATGGATGCCTTTGGTTATGTGCCGAATGCCGTTCAATCGGCAACGGCTTTGCTGGGGATTCAGGTGGTATTTATCTGGCTGCCAGCGGCGATTTTTGCTATCGGCATTGTTCCTATGTTATTTTACAGTCACTATGAAGCAAAGGAGGAAGAGGTCTTGGAAGCCCTCGCACAGCAATGATGAAAACTTCAGCAGCGTTAAATCATACAATATCAGAGGATACTGCCCAGGTAAAAGTTACGGATAAGTTCTGGCTGAACTATATGGAACTTATCCGCACGGAAATGCTCCCTTATCAGTGGCGGGTGCTCAATGACTTAGAAGATATCGAGATTGCCAAAGAGCGGGATGCAGATTATATTCCTTCGGAAAAAAGTCATGCAATCGAAAACTTTAAGATTGCCGCAGGACGCAGCCGAGGGCATCACTATGGGATGGTTTTTCAGGATAGTGATGTGTATAAATGGCTGGAAGCTGTTGCTTATACGCTGGCTAGGGTTCCGGAGGACAAAGAGCTTCGGGAGGCAGCAGACAGTGTGGTGGAGCTCATTGCCGCAGCGCAGGAGGAAGATGGCTATTTAGGCACGTATTTTACGGTGGAAGCACCGGAGCGCAAATTCAAGCGGCTTTATCAAAGCCATGAGCTTTATTGTGCCGGTCATTTCATTGAGGCAGCGGTGGCTTATCACAAGGCGACAGGCAACCAGCTGGTACTCGATACTGCCTGCCGGTTGGCCGATTGCCTGGATCGCCATTTTGGTCCGGAGGAGAGTAAGATTCATGGCTATGATGGCCATGAAGAGATTGAGCTGGCCTTGTTCCGTTTGTATGAAACTGTTGGCAATAAGCGTTATTTGGAACTGGGCCGGTATTTCCTCTATCAGCGGGGCAAGGACCCGGATTTCTTCCGTAAGCAGTGCCAGGCAGATGCGGATACCTCCGTGCTTATCGAGGGGATGGAAGGGTTCAAGGATAGTTACTATCAGAACCATAAACCGATTCTGGAGCAGGAAACGGCAGAAGGGCATGCGGTAAGAGTAATGTACATGTGTACAGGTATGGCTATGCTGGCGCGGTTAAAAGGGGATACAAAAATGCGCCAGGCAGCCCGACGGCTGTGGAAGAATATTACGGAAAAGCGGATGTATATTACTGGAGCCGTGGGGTCAACCGTGATAGGAGAGGCATTTACTGCTGATTATGATTTGCCGAATGACTCTATGTATGGAGAAACCTGTGCCTCTGTGGGATTGATGTTCTTTGCTCATAATATGCTGAAGGACGAGGCTGGCCATGGCGCTTATGCTGATGTTATGGAACGGGCCTTGTATAATACCGTCCTTTCGGGGATGGCGTTGGATGGCAGGCACTTCTTTTATGTGAATCCCTTGGAGGTTGTACCGGAACTTAGCCGTAAAGACCCAGGCAAGAGCCATATCAAGACTACGCGGCAGGCCTGGTTCGGCTGTGCTTGTTGTCCGCCGAATCTGGCACGGTTGATCAGTTCTTTGGATGCGTATATCTATTCGGTGACAGCGGATACCATCTATGTGGATCTGTATGTGGGGTCTGAGGCAGAGCTGCCTTTGGCCGATAAGAAAGTAAGGCTGTCTATGACAAGTCAATTCCCCTGGCAGGGTAAGGTCGGCTTGACGGTGGAAACAGGCGGCAGATATGGGATTGCACTCCGGATACCATCATGGGCGAAAGGATATACGCTGTCAGTGAATGGTCAAGCAGTAAATGACGAAAAGCATGATGGTTATGTGATTGTGCGGCGGAGCTGGCAGAAGGATGATCGGATTTGTCTGGAACTTCCGATGGAAGCAACCCTTTATCAGGCCGCACCGGAAGTCCGGGAAAATATCGGCAGGCTGGCCGTACAGAGAGGCCCGCTGGTATACTGTGCGGAATCCATAGATAATGGCGAAGGGCTGGAGCGTATCCGTCTGGTAGATGGTATGGCATTTACCTATGAGTATACAGACAGTCTGTTTCAGGGAGCAGGCGTACTTCGCACGGATGCCGTAAGGGAGGCAAAGGGGCATACCTTGTATAAGCGCTATGGCGAGCCCAGTGTCCTGCATAGGCAGGAACTTACCTTGATTCCCTATTATTGCTGGGGGAACCGCGGGGAAAATGAGATGATGGTCTGGCTGTATCATAAATGAGAGATTCCTGGCGCGGAATGTTGGTGGATTTTACCTTGGTTTTGTGCTAAACTGTAAACAGTGTTTCTCTGGAAGAGATATATTGTTTACATGGGGTGAGGTAATCGTTATGATCAATCAGAAAATGTATGAACTCGGGACGAAGAAGTCGACAATCCGTACGATCTTTGAGTTTGGCCGTAAGCGGGCTGCAGAGGTGGGCGAGGAGAATGTCTATGATTTCAGCCTTGGCAATCCGAATGTGCCGACACCGGAGTTCATCAAGGCGGCTGCTGTCGATGTACTGACGAATATGGAGCCGAGTGCTGTGCATGGCTATACGGTGGCGCCAGGTGCACCACAGACGCGTGAGGCATTGGCCAAGAGCGTCAACAAGCGTTTCGGTACGAATTTTGCGGCGAAGAATTTCTTCATGACGGCTGGTGCGGCAGCGGCGATTACGATTTGTTTCAAGGCATTGGCGCAGCCGGAAGACGAGTTCATCACCTTTGCGCCGTTCTTCCCGGAGTATCGTGCTTTTGTCGAGTCAGTCGGTGGCAAGCTCGTTGTCGTGCCAGCGCAGCCTGCTGATTGGCAGATTGATTTTGCGGCCTTTGAGAAGCTCGTGACGAATCATACGAAGGCGGTCATCGTCAACTCGCCGAACAATCCGAGCGGTGCCGTTTATTCGGAGGAGACAATCCAGAAGCTCGCCGATATCCTGCGCCGCAAGGAGGAGGAGTACCATCATCCCATCTTCATCATTTCCGATGAGCCGTATCGTGAGATCGCCTTTGATGGCTATACGGTTCCTTATGTGCCGAAGTTCTATGACAATACGTTGGTCTGCTATTCGTACAGCAAGTCCTTCTCTTTGCCGGGCGAGCGTATCGGCTACATTGTCGTGCCCGATGAAGTGGCTGACTTTGGCAAGGTGTACGGTTCGATTGCTGGTGCGGCCCGTGTGCTCACTCATGTCAATGCGCCATCGCTCTGGCAGCTGGTCATCGGCCGCTGCGCCGATATGCCGTCGGATATTTCCACCTATGTCAAGAATGGCCAGCTGCTCTATCAAGGGCTTATCGATGCTGGCTTTGAGTGCGTCAAGCCACAGGGGGCGTTCTATCTTTTCCCGAAATGCCTGGAGGATGATGACTACGCGTTCTGTGAGCGGGCGAAGAAATATGACTTGCTGCTCGTGCCGGGCACGGATTTCGGCTGCCCTGGGTATTTCCGTGCTGCGTATTGCATCAAGACCGAGACTATCGAAAAATCTCTGCCGCTGTTCAAGAAGCTCGCAGAGGAATATAAGAAGTAAGCGTTTCGTCTAAGTGATGACCCGTCAGATTTGATGGGTCATTTTTATTTGCGGATTAAAAAGATATTTGTTAAGAATTAACAGGATTTTGACTGTCGGGAGCGAATATACATGTTAGAATTGTTTGAAAAATCTTAAATCAAAGGATTGGATGTAAGGGAGTGATGACTGGTGGCAGAAAATGAACCGATGGTAGAGGTCTTTATCTATGAGACGCGTCAGTTCCTTGAGCAGTTGGAGCAGGTCGCGCTTGCAAGTGAGGACAGCGGCAGCTTCCAGCCAGAGGATGTCAATGAGGTTTTCCGGGCCATGCATACCATCAAGGGCTCGGCGGCCATGATGCTCTATGATGAGATCTCGCATTTGGCGCATGCAGTTGAGGATATTTTTTTCTATATCCGTGAGCTGCATCCAGAGAAGATTGATGTGTCGGCAGTGACAGATATCGTACTGACGGCCGTGGATTTCATGAATGGCGAGCTCGATAAGCTCGATGGCGGTGGGCAGCCCGATGCCTCCAGTGAGGGGCTGCAGAAATCCACGCATGATTTCCTGCGGAATTTCAAGCTCGAAAATGGACATGATCCCGATGTGGATCTGCGCAAGGCGAAGAAGCCGGCGGCACCTAAGGCGGTCGGAGCGGCAGAACCGGCAAAGCAGCAGTACTTCATCCAAGCGGTCAAGCCCGAGGAAGTCAAGACAGAATCGGGCAGCAATCATGTCTATAAAGCGGTGCTGCAGTTCGATCCCGATGGCGGGATGGTAGAGGTCAGGGCCTTCGGTGTGATCAATCGCCTGGAGGATCAAGCTGGTGAGCTGCACTATCTGCCGGAAAAGATTATCGAGGATGAGACAGCCGCTGATACCATCATCAAGGATGGATTCAAGCTCTGGTTCACGACGGGTCTGGGCGTTGAGGAAGTCCGCAAGCTGCTGGATGAAACGATGTGCTTGACGGGGCTGGAGCTTGTGGAGCTGTCGTCGACGGCAGAGTGCGAGTATTGGCCGACACCCAAGCAGAAGGCAGCCCAGGCGGTAGAAGAATCATCGCCGATTGTGCCGGTGAAGCCTGAGGCCAAGCCGCGGCCAGCGCCGATGAAGCAGAGCGGTCATGAGGGACATGAGTCGCAGATGATAAGTGTCCGCGTGGATAAGCTTGACCGTCTGATGGAGCTGGTGGGCGAGATGGTCATTGCTGAGTCGATGGTGACGCAGAATCCAGACATCAGAGGGATGGAGCTTTCGAATTTTGACAAGGCGGCCCGGCAGCTGCATAAGATAAACGGAGAGTTGCAGGATCGCGTCATGGCGCTCCGGATGGTGCCTTTGGAGGCGACGTTCAAGAAGATGAACCGCATCGTGCGGGATATGACGAAGAAACTTGGCAAACAGGCAAAGCTCGTGCTGGTGGGGGCGGATACGGAGGTCGATAAGAATGTCACGGAGCATATCGGGGATCCGTTGATGCATATCATCCGCAATTCCATCGATCATGGCATCGAGATGCCAGAGGTGCGCAAGGAGGCTGGCAAGCCTGAGATGGGAACGGTGGTTCTCTCGGCGCAGAATGCTGGCGGCGAGGTCGTCATCCGTATCGAGGATGATGGCGGTGGCATGAACCGCGACCGCATCATGAAGAAGGCCAAGGAGAAGGGAATCCTGACGAAACCTGAGGAGGAGTATACGGATCAGGAAGTCTACAGCTTTATTTTTGCGCCGGGCTTTTCGACGAAGGAGCAGGTCACGGAGTTTTCCGGGCGCGGCGTGGGCATGGATGTGGTGGTCTCGAACATCAAGACGCTGGGCGGCACCATAATGGTGGACAGCAATCCCGGCAAGGGCAGTGTGACCATCATTCGGATACCGCTCACGCTGGCCATCGTGGAGGGGATGTGCATCAAGGTGGGCGGCTCCGGGTATACGATACCGATCAGCTCGATTCGCCGTTCCTTCCGCCCCGAGGAGGAGGATATCTTCCTCGATGTGTCGGGACAGGAAATGTTCATGGAGGAGGGCAGGCCCTGCCCTATCGTGCGGCTGCACAAGCTGTATGATATCGAAAGTGCGAAGGAGTGCCTTACGGAAGGTATCCTGCTGGTGACGGAGGCCGATGACCACTACCTGGGTATCTTTGCCGATGAGCTGGTAGGCGTGCAGCAGATCGTCGTAAAGCCAGTGCCAGGCTATATCCAGACAATGACGAAGATGACTGGTATCACGGGCTGTACGATATTGGGGGATGGCAGCATCAGCTTGATCATCGACCCGGGGAAGCTTTTGGGATTGCTGGTTGAATAATAGGAGGAACGGAAATGGATGAAGAACTCCTGCAAGAGGAAGATACACAAAAGGATAAATATCTGACTTTTACGCTGGGGGAGGAGCTCTATGGCATCGATATCCGCGTGGTCATCGAAATCATTGGCATCCTGCCCATTACCAAGGTGCCGGAGGTGCCCGACTATGTGCGTGGCATCATCAATCTTCGCGGCAAGATCATTCCGGTCATCGACATGCGGCTGCGGTTCGGCCGGGAGTTCCGGGCTTATACGGACCGTACCTGTGTCATCGTCATCGAGGTCAAGGAGGTACTGCTCGGACTTATCATCGATGGGGTCAGCGAGGTGCTGTCCATCCCGGAGGGGCAGACAGTGGCTCCGCCGGAGCTCAAGTCGGCAAGCAATCGCTATATAAGGAATATCGGCAAGCTGCCGGATAGCAAGGTCGTGCTTTTGCTGGACTGGGAAAAACTATTCGATGTGGAAGAAGAAAAGATGCTTAGCGGGATGAATGAGGAAAGAGGGAACGAAAATGGATCTGTTTAAGAATATGAAGATCAGTACCAAGCTGGTGACTTTGACAGGAATACTCGGAGCCTTGATGGTGCTGACAGCTGCTTGCTGCCTCTACCTGCTGAGCTCTGTAAGCGATCAGTACCAAAAGGTCTATGACGAGGATGCGTATGCGGCAACTCTGGCGACACAAGCAGGGAAACTTTTCACAGAGTCCCGCAACGAGTTTACACGGTTCCTGACGCGGGTCGATCCAGCGATGCGGCAGGAGTCCATGGCGAATATGCAGAAGCGCGACAAGGAGCTCGATGTGGTCTTTGGCGAGCTGGAAAAACGGGCCGTTTCTGTCGAGGCTAAGAAGGTCATGGGGGATATCCGCGGACAGATCGATACGTTCCGCAGCCAGCGCGATGCGCTGATCAAGGCGCAGCCCGCACCGGGCGCGCCGGTGGAGACCCTGCCTGAGGCGAAACGGGCCTCAGAAACCGGCTACAAGCTTTCTCAGAGCTTTGACTCGGTGATGGAGCTGGGCAATAAGAGCACCCAGGATGAGTTCAAGAAAATCAAAGACGAGATTGATAGAGCCATGCTGATCTCAGTCATCAATATCACGGTGGTAGTCCTGCTGGCGATGTTCTTCGGTATGCGGCTGGCCCGCAGTATCGGCAGCCGTATCAACCGCATGGCTGCCGCGGCAGAGGTAATCGGCAACGGTGACCTCAGTCAGCCGATGAAAGCGGAGAGCAATGACGAGATTGGGCAGGCTGTGGTGCATTTTGAGCATATGCGCCAGAATCTCAATCAGTCCATGAACAATATCCATGTGGCAGCTGAGCAGGTGGCGGCAGGTTCACGCAATGTCTCCGAGGCCAGTGTCTCGCTATCCCAGGGGGCTGCGGAGCAGGCGTCTTCTGTCGAGGAGCTTTCGGCATCGATTTCGGAGATCTCGTCCCAGACGGCCAGCAATGCGGAAAATGCCGATAAGGCTAACAATCTCACAATCCAGGCCCGCCAGCAGGCGTCTGTCGGCGATGCCGATATGAAGGAAATGCTCGCGGCTATGGAGGACATCAATACGTCCTCGGCCAATATCTCGAAGATTATCAAGGTTATTGATGAAATCGCTTTCCAGACCAATATCCTGGCGCTCAATGCGGCTGTCGAGGCTGCTCGTGCCGGTCAGCATGGCAAGGGCTTTGCTGTCGTGGCGGAAGAAGTCCGCAACCTTGCGGCACGTAGTGCCAAGGCAGCGAAGGAAACGACGGAGCTCATCGAGGACTCCATCGCGAAGGTGGAGTCTGGCCGGGCGATTGCGGGCAAGACGGCTGAGGCGCTGATGATCATCATGAGCAATGTCTCGGAGGTGGCCGATATCGTAAGCTCGATTGCCAAGGCCTCCAGTGAGCAGAAGCTGGCCTTGGAGCAGATTGATCAGGGTGTATTGCAGGTGTCCCAGGTCGTACAGGCGAACTCGGCAACCTCGGAAGAGGCTGCATCGGCCAGTGAGCAGCTCAATGCCCAGGCTGCTCGTCTACGTGAGACGGCTGACCAGTTTCGCCTGGCATCGGGCAGCTCGCGGGGGATGGGAACCTATGAACCGCCCAAGCCTGCCGTGCGTCCGGCGCAGAGCCCTGCACCGATGCCGGCGCCAGCGGTAGCAAAGCCTGCAGAATCCCAAGCGTATAAGTTTGCCGATGATGAGGAAGGATTTGGCAAGTACTGATGGATGATTCGGTATTTTTAGCATATGCGAGTATCGTAGACCGTGAGTTTGGCATCCAGCTGCCCCGTGAGAAGAAGGCGCTTTTGGAGTCGCGCCTGCAGCGGCTGTTCCACGAGGGGGCAGAGACGGCCAAATACCGCGATGCGGCAGGTTTCCTGAAGGCACTGAAGCAAGATGGCTCAGGCCGGCTCTTGAAGGCGCTGGCCGAAGCCATTACCACGCACCACACGTTCTTTATGCGTGAGGCAGATCACTTTTGGTTTTATCGGGATACGGTGCTGCCCTGGATTGCATCATCGGTTCAGGACGGCGATATCCGTACCTGGTGCGCGGCTTGTTCTACAGGGCAGGAGGCCTATACGCTGGCAATGCTGCTGCAGGATCAGTTCGGGCTGCAGGGGTCGCGCTGGGAAAAGACACTGCTGGCCACAGACCTGTCGACGGAGGTGCTTGAAACTGCCAAAGCAGGCATCTACGAGCGGGAATCTCTCGCCGGGATGCCGGAAAACTGGCTGCGTGGCTATTTCCATGCCGCTGGCAGCGGGAAGCTGCAGGTCAATGATGTGATCCGGCAGCAGGTGCTGTTCCGGCCGTTCAATCTGATGACGCTGGGGTTTCCGTTCAAGAAGCCTTTCCATGTGATTTTCTGCCGGAATGTCATGATCTATTTCGACGCGCCGGTGCGGAACCGGCTCGTGCGGCAGTTTTACGACTATCTTGAGCCGGGCGGCTATCTTTTTGTCGGCCATTCGGAGACGGTGGAGCGGCATGCAGCGCCGTTCCAGTATGTGATGCCGTCGGTTTACCGCAAGCCCTTGGATGCGGCGCCCAGCAAGCCACAGCGGAATCTGGCGGGCATATATCAGCGGACCCAGGCAGCGACTGCAGGCATGCAGCATAATCTGCAACGGGCCAGGCAGGCCGTCAGTAGGGATGAGAGCCTTGAGACGCCAAAGGAAGTGCGGCTCATTGCCCTTGGGGCATCGACAGGGGGCACCGAGGCGCTGGCAAGCCTTATCCAAGGCTTACGGCCGCCGCTGCCGCCGATTGTCATCGTCCAGCATATCCCCTATGGATTCAGCCGCTTGTTTGCTGACAGGCTCAATAATGAGTCATCGTTCACGGCTGCCGAGGCCCTCGACGGGGAGCGCTTGCTGCCCAATCATATCTATGTGGCCCCGGGGGACCGGCAGATGCGGGTACGGCGTCTGGGCAGCGAGTTCTTCGTTTCCTGCCGTGGCACGGAGCAGGTGAGCGGGCACTGTCCCTCGGTTGATGTGTTGTTCGAGTCCGTGGCTGAGGCGGCAGGAGCCGAGGCCCTGGGGGTAATCCTTACTGGTATGGGAAATGATGGGGCGGAAGGACTGCTCAAGATGCGGCAGAAGGGCGCGCGTACCATCGGTCAGGATGAGGCGACCAGTGTGGTCTACGGGATGCCGCGGGTGGCCTTTGAGCGCGGTGCTGTCATGCGGCAGCTGCCGCTTTCGGTCATACCTGGCTGTATCATGAGTTTGGCCCATCCGCAGATTGTGGCTGGAAAGGATGAAGGCGATGGGAAATGATATATATGGACAGATTTCCGACTCAGTCTTGCGCGGACTTTTGGGAAGTTTGGGCGACGGTCTTATCCTGACGGATTTAGAGGAAAAGATTACCTATATCAACAAGAATGCCAAACGGATCTTGGGCTGGGAGGATAAGCAGGCCCTGGGCCGCTCTTTCAGTGAGGTTTGCCCCTTGGTCAATCTGAAGACAGGGCGAAATTTTCAAAGTCCCTTACGGGTGGCGCTGACCGAGCGGCGCTCGGTGGGCCTGGCCCGCAATATCGGTATCCTGCGCGGCGAGCAGCAAGAGGCCATCTACCTGTCGGCGACGTGTTCGCCGTTGCACCTTGATGAGGGGGAAATCGTGGGCTGTGCCGTGATCCTGCGCAATATCACGCATCTTCGCCGGCTCGAGGTACGGCTCGAGGCCGATCATGTCTATATGCGGACGGTGTTTTCCGCTGCACAGGTGGGGCTTTGCGTGCTTGATGAGAAGGGGGCCATCGTCGATATCAATGATGCCGGCCTGGAGACCATGGAGACCACCTACAGGGATTCGGTGGGCAAGCAGTTCGGCGATGTTTTCCGCTGCGAAAACAGCTTTGAGGGCGGCTGCGGTCATGGGCAGTACTGTGCGACCTGTCCCATCCGACATCAGATCGAAACGGCCATCGCTACCGAGGGCTATACCAGCCAGATTACGGCGGCCATGCACAGCATCCGCCGCAAGGAAAGGATATGGCTGCGGATGTTTTTCTCTCAGGCTTGGTCAGAAATGGGCAAGCAGACGATCGTCACGATGATTGATGTATCCCAGCGCAAGAAAAAAGAGGATGCCCTGGAGGAGGCTCGGGAGCGCGCCGAGGCAGCCAGCCGGACCAAGAGTCAGTTCCTGGCCAATATGAGCCACGAAATCCGCACGCCCATCAACGGCATGAACGGCATGATTGATCTGACGCTGCATACGGACCTTACCGAGGAGCAGCGGGAGAACCTCATGAGTGCCAAGCAGTGCTCGGAGGATCTGCTGCGGATCATCAACGATATCCTCGATTTTTCGAAGCTCGACTGCGGTAAGATGGAGCTCGAGTCCCTCGACTTCGACTTGCATAAGATGTTGCGGCGGGTCTGTACGGTCCATCGCAAGGTGGCCAAGGGCAAGGGGCTGTTCTTCCGCCTGCCGGACCTCAAGGGAATTCCGCAGTTCATCACTGGCGATCCCATGCGTTTCCGTCAGATCATGCATAATCTGCTGAACAATGCGGTGAAGTTCACCATTGAAGGTGGCGTGGCGGTGGAGGCCAAGAAGGTTTTCCGCAAGGGGATACCGGTGCTGAGCATTGCGATTCACGATACGGGGATCGGCATGTCGTTCGAGGAGCAGAAAAAACTCTTCCAGCCCTTCAGCCAGGTGGATGGCTCTACGACCAGGAAGTTCGGCGGGACAGGGCTGGGGCTCATGATCGTGAAGGATTTGGTGGAGGCCATGGGCGGCGAGATCAGCGCTCACTCGGCACCGCAGTGCGGCAGTAATTTCACCTTCTGGATTCCGCTCTATGAGGCCGACGGCGAGGATGAGGAGAGCCAGGAGCGCTCGGTATTCATCAACGAATGCTGGAATGATGGCGAGATCCGGGACAACCAGCCAAAAGCAGTAGAAGAAACAGATCTAAGTGATATCGCGAGCCTGCTGGCGTACTGCGAGCAGCGTCTCGATGAGGATGGAGGGGATGCATCATGAAGATACTGATTGCGGAGGATGACCGGCTCAGCCGGATTTTCTTGAAGAAGTTCATGGGCAATTACGGCACTTGTGATGTGGCTGTAGACGGGATGGAGGCGCTGGACCTCTTCATGGATGCCATAAAGGACAAGGCACCCTATGACCTGCTGTGCCTGGATATCATGATGCCGCGCATCGATGGGCTCAAGCTACTCAAGGCTATCCGTGTCCTGGAGAAGCAGCATCAGCTCAAGCATACCTGCATCATCATGATGACGGCACTGGCAGATGTGGAGTATGTGGACCAGGCGCTGGAACTTGGCTGTGATGCCTATGCGGCCAAGCCCATCGACACTGATAAAGTGACGCTGGTCATGAAGAATCTTGGGCTGCTAAAAGAATAGGAGAAGAGAAAGAGCTTTTCTTTGCGGAAAGGCTCTTTTTCACTGGATAATGCCTTGGGGCTATGATAAAATAATATTATCTTGAATTGTGCATCAAATGAGAATCCTATAGAGAATAGATAAGGGATTTTGGCACAACGGAAATAAACTGAATGAAGCTATTGCAAGTCGGGTAGCGTGTATGGGGGACTATTGATGGAGTTTCGGCAATTGGAGTATTTTTGTACCATCAGCGAGCTCGAGAACTTTACGCGGACGGCCGAGGCACTGCATGTGTCGCAGCCGTCAGTCACCAAGGCAATCAAGTCGCTGGAGGCTGAGCTGGGGGTTATGCTGATAAACCGCAGCCAGAAGCATGTAAGCCTTACGGAACAGGGGAAGGTTTTCCTGGTCCATGCGCAGCGCATCATGCAGGATGCAGCCTTTGCGAAGAAGGATATGCTGCGTTACCGCTCGGACCGGCAGGATATCATCCATTTCGGCGTGCCGCCGATGGTGGAGGGCTATCTTTTCCCGGATTTGTTCACGAAATTCCGGGAGTACGTGCCTGATGTGACGCTGGATGTACAGGAATTCAGCGACTCGGATGAGGTGCGGCAGCGCGCGGACTCCGGCGAGCTCGATTTCGGTATCGTGCTCGGGAGCGTCGAGGAGGATCTCGACAACTCGATGCGCATCCTGCAGGACAAGATGGTACTCTGCCTGCCGCCGCAGCATCCGCTGGCGAAGAAGGATGCCATCTCGTTCCAGGAGCTGCGTGATGAGAAGTTCATCATGCAGCAGCCGAATACCTATCAATACCGTCAGATCATGAATCATTGCGGAGCCTATGGCTATGTGCCCGATATCGTGCTCTGCACGTCGCAGCTCAAGACCATCAAGCAGCTCGTCGCCAATGGCAGTGGCATCTCGATGCTGCCGAACTTCGTCACGCGCATGGAGAAGATTTTCGTGCGCAGGCCGCTGGCTCCGTCGGTAGGTGTCAGCGTGTCGCTGTTCTGGGGCGGCAATAAGAATCTTTCCCGGGCCGATGCCCGGTTCATGGAATTCATGAAAGAATACACGGAAACGCAGGAATTCAAGCAGCATTTCCGTCAACATTGAAGAGGCAGGGAAAAACGTGCAATTAAAACGTCTGGAAGCGTATGGATTCAAATCCTTCGCGGATAAGATTTCCATTGATTTCGACAAGGGGATAACGGCCATTGTCGGGCCAAACGGCAGTGGCAAGAGCAATATCACCGATGCGATCCGCTGGGTGCTCGGTGAGCAGAATGTGCGCAATCTGCGCGGTACGAAGGCCGAGGATATCATCTTCACGGGGTCGGCGTCGCGCAAGGCATTGGGCGTTGCGGAGGTATCGCTGTTCTTTGCCAATGATGGCACGCTGCCGGTGGACTTCCGCGAGGTCGTCGTGACCCGCCGGCTTTACCGCAGCGGTGAGAGCGAGTTCTATATCAACCGTTCGCGCTGCCGGCTCAAGGATATTTACAATCTGTTTGCCGATACGGGCATCGGTCACGACGGCATGAGCATCATCGGGCAGAACCGCATCGATGATATTTTGAACAGCCGGCCCGAGGAGCGCCGGGCGTTCTTCGAGGAGACCGCTGGCATCACGAAGTACCGCAACCGCAAGCGGGAGTCGGTGCGCAAGCTCACGGATACTGAGAACAATCTCGTGCGCGTACAGGACATCATCAATGAAATCGAAAATCAGCTGGAGCCGCTCGCGCGTCATGCAGAAAAGACGCGCATTTTTAACGGGCTCAATGAGGAGTACCAGAAGTGCCGGCTGACGAAACTCGCCCAGGACTATACGCGCGAGAGCCAGCGCAAGCGGGATAACGACGAAAAGCTTGTGTCAGCCCGCGATGCGGCTGTGGCAGCCGATACGCAGGTCAAGGCCGTGGCGGCCCGCAAGGAGCAGCTCGGCAAGGAAATCATCGACTTGGAGCAGCAGCTCAAGGAACAGGCCGAAAAGAACGAGCGCATCCGTCAGAAGATCGAGGCGGCCTCGACGGAGATGGCGGCCCTCAAGGAGCGCCAGGAGCAGAGCGATGCGGCCAAAGCCCGCATCCTGAGCCGCCGCAGCGAGCTGAATCACGAGATCGCCCAGGCGGTGGCCGATATGGCCCAGCTGTCCGAGAAGGAGACCCAGCAGAAGAAAGACTTGGCACTGGCTGAAGAGCTGTTGGCCAAGGAGAAAGACAAGGCTAAGAGCATCGCCGAGCGCATCCGCGCGCAGAAAGAAGTTGACAAAGAGGCGGCGGAAAAACGCGAGGCAGCCCAGGCGGCCCTCACGCAGAAACAGCAGGAACTGGCGCTTATCGAGCGCGATATCGAAAACGGCAGCGGTGACCAGGCGGCCCGTGAGGCAAGTCTTAGCGAGGCAAGAGCGCAGCTCCAGGAACTTGACAAACTGCAGGAAAAGCTGCAGGCAGAGCTTGCCGAGCAGGAAACTGCCATCAAGCAGCGCATCGCCGAACAGCAGCAGGCGCAGACTGCCCAGCGTGAGGCTGCCCATCGGGCTGCCGACTGCGAGCGCCGCTGTAACGAGACGACGCAGCAGACCAAGTCAGCAGAGAGCAAGATCCAGTTCCTCACCCGCATGCAGCAGGCCTATGAGGGCTTTGGCAAGGCGGCCAAGGCAGTGCTCAAGTGCCAGGAAGGCTGGCGCAAGGGCGTTGCCGGTGCTGTGGCTGAGCTCATCGATGTGCCCCGCGAGTATGTGACGGCGCTGGAGATTGCCCTGGGTGGCAATCTCCAGAATATCGTGACTGAGGATACGGATACGGCCAAGGCTGCCATCGCATACCTCAAGCGCGAGCGGCAGGGCCGTGTGACGTTCCTGCCACTTTCGACCATCGTGGCCCGTCCGCCGCAGGACATCAAGTTCTCGGCCCAGGAGGGCGTCGTCGGCTGGGCCAGCGAGCTCGTCAAGACGGAGGCAAAGTACACGAAAATCGTGGAGTTCCTGCTGTCGCGGACGCTGGTGGTCGATACCCTCGACCATGCACTGGCCTTGGCGAAGAAACATAACTATAAGCTGCGCATCGTCACGAAGGAAGGCGAGCTGCTGAGCCCCGGCGGTTCGCTCTCGGGCGGCAGCCGGCAGCATCAGGAGGCAAGTTTCCTGAATCGCAGCGGCGAGATCGAGGCCCTGAGGCAGAAACTTGCCGAGGCCCAGAGCAGATTGCAGGCTTTGCAGGCTGACCGTGAGGTGGCCCAGCAGGCGAAACAGGCGGCGGCAGCGCAGCAGGATACGGCCATGGAGGCCCTGCATGCGGCTAACGTCCATCGCGCTGAGCTGCGTGTGAGCCTTGAGCGTTTGGCGGAGAACCAGAGCAGCCAGCAGCAGGCCGTGGCCGAGATGGAAAAGGCCGCGGCAGAAATCAAGGCGACTTTTGCGCGCATCCAGGAAAAACGCACGCTGGCGGCCCGCGCTGTGACAGAGGCTCAGCGAGCCTTTGACGAGGCTGACCATGCGGCGGAGGATGCATCTATCGAGCTAGAGGATCTCGAGCAGGATGCTGACGACTTGTCCGAGTACATCCAGAAACGCGAGGTCAATCGGGCGGTGCTCGAGCAGGAAGCCCTGCGCTCGCGGGAGCATCTGCTGCTGCGCACCAAGGACAAGGAACGTAGCGAACAGGCCCTGCGCGACAATGAAGCCGAGGAGAAACAGCTCATCGCAGGCCTTACCGAAAGCGTTACGCGGCTTGAGGAAATCAGCGGGCAAAATGAGAATTGGCAGCGTCTGTTTGCTGAAGGCCAGCAGGCCCATGACAAGATCTATGCCCAGCGCATGACCAAGCTCACCGAAAGCCAGCAGGCCGATAAGGATGCCCATGAGACGGCTAGGAAACTCAATCAGGCCCAGGAGCATGTGCACAAGCTCGAGATCATCGAGACCAAGCTGCAGCTGGCCCTGGAGGAGTGGCAGGAAACCATCCTCTCCGAATACGGCCTGACGCCGGAGCGGGCCCTTGAGGAGGCCCTTGATATCGAGCCGCCAGAGGTTTATCGCCGCATGAAGGAGCTCGACAAGAAGATCAAGGAACTCGGGCCCGTCAATCCAAATGCTCTGGAGGAGTATGAGGAGCAGCAGAAACGCCACGACTTCATGCAGGGACAGGCTAATGACCTCATCGAGGCCAAGGAGAACCTCGAAAGCCTTATCGCCGATATGGATGAGGCGATGACCAAGCAGTTCAAGGAGGCCTTTGCCCAGATTCAGACGTATTTCGGCGAGATTTTCGTGCGGTTGTTTGGCGGCGGCAAAGCTGAGCTCAAGCTGCTGGACGAGGACGATGTGTTAAATACTGGCGTCGACATTCTCGTGACGCTGCCGCAGAAGAAACGGCAGAACCTCTCAGCCCTCTCAGGCGGCGAGCGCGCACTGACCGTCATCGCGCTGCTGTTCTCGTTCCTGCGCTACCGTCCGTCGCCGTTCTCGGTGCTTGACGAGATTGATGCGCCGCTTGACGAAGCCAACGTCGTCCGTTTCGGCGCTTTCCTGCGGGAATTTGCCGAGAACACGCAGTTCATCGTCGTCACGCATCGTAAGGGCACGATGGAATCGGTGGATACCATGTATGGTGTCACCATTGAGGATGCGGGTGTATCCAAGATACTGTCCGTCAAACTGGATGATATAGAATAAACGGAGGCAATCCATGGGATTTTTTGACAAACTGAAAAAGGGCCTGAACAAGACCCGCGAAAACCTGACGAACAAGATCGAGAAGCTCGTCATCGGCTATGCCGATATCGATGAGGACTTCCTCGACGAGCTCGAGGAGACGCTGATCATGGCTGACGTCGGCGTGCAGACGACTGACAAGCTCATGCAGGCAGTCCGCAAGGGCATCAAGAAGAAGGAAATCAACACGCCGGAGGACCTCAAGCCGTTCCTCGCTAAGGAAATCGCGGCGATACTGAATAACGGCGAGGATACGACCCGCGTGGCAGCAGAAGGCCCGACGGTGCTGCTGGTCATCGGCGTCAACGGTGCTGGCAAGACGACGACCATCGGCAAGCTCAGCGCCTACTACAAGGAGCAGGGTAAGTCGGTCATGCTCGCCGCTGCCGATACGTTCCGCGCGGCGGCCATCGACCAGCTTGAGGTCTGGGGCCAGCGCACGGGCGCCCAGGTCATCAAGCATGAGGAGGGCTCTGACCCGGCGGCTGTGGCCTTCGATGCTGTCAAGGCGGCTAAGGCCCGCGGCATCGACGTATTGATCATCGATACGGCCGGCCGCCTGCAGACTAAGTCGAATCTCATGCAGGAGCTCGAGAAGATCAACCGCGTCATCGGCCGCGAGATCCCGGGGGCACCCCATGAGACACTGCTGGTGCTCGATGCGACGACGGGTCAGAATGCCATCAGCCAGGCCGAGCTCTTCACGAAGGCTGCACCGATTTCTGGTGTCGTTCTGACGAAACTCGATGGCACGGCCAAGGGCGGTGTCGTCATCGGTATCAAGAGCCAGCTTTCCATGCCGGTCAAATGGATTGGCGTCGGCGAGGGCGTCGAAGACCTGCGTCCCTTCAACGCCGATGACTTTGCCAAGGCATTGTTCGAAGGATAAAGAAATAGCCGGAAGGCTTGACTTGTCAGATTTTGACAAGTCAGCCTTCCGGCTTTTTGTTTGTTGTTTTTGACTTACGAAAGCCTGTGCTTATTTGGCAACTTTGACGTTGTAGCCATAGATGGTCTTCCAGTCATCGCGCATGGAGACCGGAATCCAGCCATTCTTCTCGCAGTCTGCTCTCATCTTGTCGGCTTTCTTCGTGTTGCCGAGATCGTTTTCGAGATCGTCGCAGCAAAGTGAGAAGGCCAGCGATTTATACTTGTTCTTGCTGATGGTGTAGTTGAACATCGAAGCATCGCCGGAGCTGTTGCCGAAGGCGAGAACCGGCTGACGGCCGATTTCACGGGCGATGTTGGAGACTTTGTTCATCTTGACGTCCTTGAGGACGAACTGACCGCGGACCAGCACGTCTTTGTCTTTGTCATAGACGTACTCAAGGCCATCGGTATTGCCCTGGCCAGAGGCCAGCGTCATGATGTCCGTGCCGATGAAGTGGTCGCGTTTGATCGGCAGTACGCCTTCCATCAGTACGCGCTGAGCATCACGGTCGGAACCGGATACGATCCAGATGTCAAAGTCGTTGTTCTTGAGGTAGGAGACTACCTCAGCCATCGGCAGGTAGAATTCCTCGCCGCGTTTGAGGTTCGTCAGACCTTCAGCAGGCGTTTCCATGAACTCGCGGACAAAGGCCTCGTATTCGGGCTGCGTCATGCCAGCAAAGACGGAGGCCTGCGATTTAGCCTCTTTGCCTTCCATGTCCTCCGGCAGGGACTGCTTGTCAATCGCTGCCTTGACGGCTTTGGCATACTCGCGGTCTTCCTTTGACGGAGTGTAGGAAGGATCGTTGAGCGCGCGTTCAAGGTACATCATCCACTCGAAATAGCAAGGAGTTCTCTCTCCGAGCAGTGTGCCATCCATGTCAAAGACAGCGATGCGGTCCTCGACCGGGATGTAGTTCGGGCTTTTCTTGTTCGTTACGTCCTTGACGTAACTCGTCAGAGCTTTGAAGGAAGCGGAGTCTTTGTTCCAGTACTTGAAGTCACTGCCGTTCTGCTTGACACTGATCTGAGCAATCTCAGCACGGGTAGCGGCCTCGACGTTGATGCTGGCGCCGGTTCCAAAGGCAAAGCTCATTGCCAGGAGTGCAGCACAGAGTTTCTTTTTGTTCATAGAACCATCCTTTCTTCTTTTACCCTGTCCTCAAGCTAGCATAAAAAAATTGAGGACATTTACCCTACGTTTCCCACTGGGAATATTCGACATGCATTTTGATATTCCTTCTCTTTTTTATTAGATTCTTATCGTTTTCGTATCAGCCTTTAAGAAAGGCTGTCTATCCTATAAAAGGATTTGTGTTTCGCAGCTGGAAAGCTATGTTGATGGCTGCAGGATTGCCGCAAAGGCAGAAAGAGGGATGTCTGATGGATGATAAGAATGAACAGCTGCAGCAGGAAGCTGCGCGGCTCAGTGAGAAGGTAAAGGACGAGAAGCCGGAAACGGAGGCGGAAAGTCAAAGTTTCGTATCGCGGCTGCTCCATGGTGTCGGCAGCTGGCTCGTCTATGTGATGATTGCTCTGGTGGTCGTATTTATTGTCAAACCGGCAATCTATGAGCATATGGATGCCTCGGCAGCCGCTGAGATGACCGACGAGCAGAAAAAGGAGGCCATGGGACTGCCGCTGAAGGTTTCCAAGCCACGTGAGGGAGCGGCGTCTCTCGAGCGTGAGGAACTCCGTTGGATCGTTATGACGGAAATCAAGCTCGATGCCATGCGGCCGCATATCAATCAATATAACGGCAAAGCCGTCGATGACTTCAACGCGATGGTCGATGAATTTAACGTCCGTTGCAAAGAATACCATTACAAGCGCTCTGACATGCAGACCGTGCGCAATGATATGGCAAAGTATCGGGAACAGATCCAGCAGAAAGCTCGTGAAGAAGTCCAGGCTAAGGGCTGGGACAAGGCGCCAGACAAATCAAAAAAATAATATTTGACAAAAAAACGGTGGAATGATATACTTTTATTCGTTGATGACGCACGTAAGTGTCATTTTGCCGGAATGGCGGAATTGGCAGACGCAGCAGACTCAAAATCTGCCGTTGGCAACAACGTGCCGGTTCAAGTCCGGCTTCCGGCACCACTAGTGCTATCAAAACCTCGCAAGCTTTTGCGGGGTCTTTTTTCGTATGTTTTTTCGGGGATTGTATGGCCAATTGTTTTATTAGCAGTCTTTATGCTTGGTTTGATGCCTGGAAATGGAGCCTACGATTTGCGTGAGGGCCTTCAGATCGGCATCATCAAGCCGTCGAAGTTGCGACAGGAGCTTTTCGGTGTCGGGGGCAAAAGTTTTGAGTCCGAGCAGGTAGTCGATTGAGGTGCGGAATATCTCGGCAAGGATCGGCAGGCGGTCGAGGCTGGGTAGTGAGCGGCCTTGTTCCCAGTTGCTATAGCTGCTGGCTTTGACATTGCAAGCGGCAGCAACTTCACTCTGGGTAAGCCGGCGTTCTTCACGCAGGCGATGCAGGCGCAGATGGAATGGCTCCTTAGTGATCAGGTTTTTAGGGTCGTCTGTCATATTGTAACACGCTCCTTTCAGGTTATTATTCTATCATATTCTTCTAATATATGCGAGAATATACGAGGAAATTGGTAGAAAATACTAGACAACGCGTATGGAGCGCTATATAATGTATGTAGATTTTGCGAGTTTTTTAGTCGAAATTCGTATTATTTACCAGTTTATTAAATTTGAGAGAGAAAACTTATGCGTGTTTTTTTGAATCCCGGCCATGCCTTGGGCGGTAATCCTGATTCGGGTTTTTCACATCCGCGGCTGCAGCTGCGCGAGTGCAATCTGGCGCTGACTTATGGCAGTTTATGTGGCAGGTATCTGGAATTGGCTGGTTGCGCTGTAAAGCTGCTGCAGAGTCATAATCTAAGTGGTGAAAATCCAGGCTATCCTTGTGTTGTCGACATGGCGAATCAGTGGGGAGCAGATGTCTTTGTCAGCATCCACGTAAATGCCGGGGGCGGCCGCGGCCCTGAGACCTATTGCTATAGGACAGATGGTGCAGGCGGTCAGCTGGCGGCCTGCATCCAGCATCAGCTCCTTTGGGGGCTGGCACCGTATGACCGTGGCTATGTCGATCGCGGCATCAAGGAACATCCATCCTTTTGCGTACTGCGGAATACCATCATGCCTGCTGTGCTCGTCGAGGTGGGATTTATCGATAGTGATGATGTCGGCATCCTTACCCAGCATGGCGATGATATCGCCAGGGCAATCGCGCAGGGCATCGCGGATTACTGGCGGGATACGAAGACGAGCGTACCTATAGATATGCTGCTGGGGGAATAATGAGAATGTCTGTGCTAAGTGGAAATGTCTGCGAGACAGCATAAATATTCACTATTGACTTGACTATATTGAATAAATGTACTAAATTAATCTTGAAAACTGTACATCTTTACACTGGCATACCGCTCTAATCGTGCTATAATGTTTGTATACAAAATTCAAGTATCGAGCAACATAGGTACTGCGATGAAGGGAAAACTGTCAGATGGAAAAAACTCTTATAGAGCTTTGTAGCCTCTGCAACAGCATGAACGGATTGCAGAGGGAAATCGAATCGATGGAAGAATGCCTGGAACGTTTGGATGAACGGCTGGAGTATTCCATGGAGCATCGTTTGCACGGTGCTGGGTTGTTTTCAATCAGTATGGGTGTTTACAAGAACTTATTTTAAAAAGAGCTGACCTTTAAGAAGGTCAGCTCTTTGCTATGTCTCAGTCCTGGTCGATAGTGACTTTGTCGCGGCCTTGCCGTTTTGATTGGTAGAGGGCGCTGTCGGCGCGGGAGTAGAGACTGGTGAAGTTGTCGGTTGGTTTGGACAGTGTGCAGCCGATGCTCATGGTGACGGGGTGATGCTGGCTGCCATAGGTAACCCCGGCTGGAATCGCAGACCGGATCCGTTCGCAGAGCGTCTGGGCGAATTCCCGGGAGGGAACATTGGGCAGATAGATGCAGAACTCATCGCCGCCCATGCGCCCGACGATGTCGGTATGGCGGATGTGTTCCCGGATTACGCGGACGATGCTGCGCAGAACCTCGTCGCCTGCCTGATGGCCAGCCGAGTCGTTGATAGCCTTGAAATAGTCGATATCGAGCATGATAAAGGCACCGGGCGTGTTTTCCCTGAGGGCCAACTGGATGAGTTCATGGATGGCGCCGCGGTTATAGACGCCGGTCAGCTGGTCCGTAGCAGCTTTGCGTTCGAGCCGCTGCTCCTTTTTCATCTCGATGGTAACGTCGTAGAAGAATCCCAGCGTATGCCGCAGTTTCTGGTTCTTATCGTAGAAACGATGAGCCGTTACCCGGTAGAAACAAGTATGGGAATTGTCATAGGTCAGGCAGAGGTTGGACGTTTTGTCCACATTCTGCATCGATTGCTTGAGAAAATTGATCCCGACTTGAGCAAATGGCGTGGTCAGTTGCTGGGTGGCTGTGCTAAAGCTGCTGATGGTCTCTGGCAGCTGCAGGATTGTTGCACAGGCAGCGGAAAGATACATGATGTCCCTATGTGAATCATAGTTGAAGACATAGAGTTTGGCCGACTCGCAAAGCCAGTGGAAATAGGCTTGCTGTTCTTTGCGCCGGCGGTGTTCCCAGCATAGCAGGCATATCAGGACGAGTATAATCAATAGCAAAAAAAGGGCAATTTCCATGGATTGATTCATAGTCATCGGTCCTTTGTCTCATGATTTGTCTAGTAATTGACATACTTATCATACAATAATGATAGCATATTTGTTTGCTTACGTAAACTTTATGAAGGGATGATGATAGGGAAAAGTCAAGACTTTTTCTGAAAAAAATCCCGTGCTATACTGTCATCAGTGCCGTGCATGAATCCGATGTGGATGTCTGATTCGCACGGCAAATCTGGAGGGTGAAGGAGAATCACGATGACCGTAGACACACAGGGAAAAGAACTGGCTTGTATCGATAAATTGGGCACCATGTGCGCGATGAGCAAGTGGACCGATGACCAGCTGCAGGATGTACTCGATATGCTGCGCGACTATGGCGAAAGCCGTGAGCATGATGGCTATGCTGCTGGCTATGAAGCTGCCCTGAATGATGCCGTGGCAGCGGCAGAACGCACTACGGTTGGCTGATTTTTAGGCTATTTTGCTAAAAATTCGTTCAGAATGAGAAAAATAATTGACGAATGCAAGATAATTCGCTATAATACGTCGTGTTATCAAAGTGAAAGGGGATTAGTCACTATGGCAAAAGAAGTACTTAGCAAATCCGCACTGGTAGATAAAGTAGCAGAGGCTGCTGGCGTATCCAAGAAAGATACGAAAGCTGTTGTCGATGCACTGCTCGAAACGGTAAAGGAGAGCGTAAAAGCTGACGCTGAGATCCGTCTCATCGGCTTTGGTACGTTCAAGAAAGCTCATCGCAATGCACGTCAGGGCCGCAACCCGCAGACGGGCGCAACGATTGAGATTGCTGCTAGCGATAGCCTGGCATTCAAATCCAGCGTTAAATACTAATCACAAGCGATTAGCGATACGCGATTGAGTATCCGGAAAGAGCCTGACAGGATTGTCCTGCCGGGCTCTTTTTCATAGGAGGGGTGACGGTGAAGAAATCGCATATTATCCTAGCGGCGGTAATCCTCTACCTGCTCATCATGGTGATAGGCGGCATGGCCTACTATGCCTACAGCATCCAGCATGAGGAACAGGCTGCGCAGCAGGAGCAGGCGGCCCAGCAGGAAATCGCTGCGCGGCGTCAGGCCCGTGAGGCCGTGGAGAAGGCCAAGGACGGGGCTATTGCCGATGATAAGGCAAAGAGGGCTCAGCAGGCGTCAGAGCGCCGTGAGCGCGCCCAGGGGGAAATGTGGGAAGAGACAATCAATGGCGTGACGTATTACAAGCATCACTGGCCGAAAAAGCTGCCCTCGGGGGTCTATTTGCGCCCATTTATTGCCACGCAGAACGAGATCTGTGTGCTCAAGAACGATATCTATTACTACTATTCGATTACCGATGAACAGCAGACTGCCTGGATCATGGGCGACCGGCTTGACATCACGGCCGGAGGGCAGACGACGACATTGGTACTTGACCCGTCAAATCTGCATAAGCATATGGCCTCCGACGCGTCCTGGCTGTCGGAGAACTATGTGATGAATGCGGATCAGGCGACGATCGATGCCTTTCGCCGGATTGCGGCAGCTGGCGGAGGGACTATCGTTTATTACAAGACAGATGGCAAAGCGCGCAGCCAGGAGCTGGGCAGCCAGGAAGTCCAGCGGATCCGGGACATGGTGGAGCTCTATGATGCGCTGCGCCAGGAATGAGGTTGCGGCTTGATTTTAATGGGCGGTTAATTGACAGTGACGGCGAAAACGATTACGCTAGTATACGGTATTTCTTAGGTGTTCCAGAAAGGAGTTTTTCCATGGGAAAGACAGCATTATTGACGCTTGGTGCGTTGTTTTTAGGTTCGTCGGCAGTCATGGCAGCGCCAATCAATCAGATGGCAGCAAATGAGACGGCTATCGGCGTAGGCACGAAGGAGTCCTACATCGAGCATAAGGTCAGCGGCAAGGCTACGGTGGGTGCCCAGCTGGCCAACCGCGATCAGTATGGCGACCAGAAGGACCTTTATATGCAGTATGATGTGGTGGGTTCCCAGGTCAAGCTGATTGGCGGTTATCGCTGGGATTTGCCGGGGGATAAGAACCAGATCTTCGGCGGTGTCGCTGTGAGCACGCCGAAGGTCATGGGCTTTGATGCCTATGCCTCCTATGTGGCAGGCAAGGACTTCAACGAGGTTGCTGTTGGTGTCAACAAGAACCTGCTTTTGAACGTTGACCTCAACGTCAACTATCACAACTTCAAACCGGAGAACGGCAAGCGCGAAAATGGCGTTGGTGCCGGTGTCACGGTCAAGTTCTGATTGACTGGCAGATAGAAAAATTCCGCAAGGGCGCAAGGCCTTTGCGGAATTTTTTAGTGGTTATATCAGTTCTGGGCTTCAAAGAGCGGCAGCGGCTCGAGGAAGATGATGTCATTGCGTTTGGAGGCATCACCCTCGGCAAGTACGCAAGCTTCGCCGACAACGTTGCCGCCGGCTTTTTCAGTCAGCTCGCGCAGCGCTTTCATCGAGCCACCCGTGCTGATGACATCGTCGAGCAGCAGCACGTTCTTGCCTTTGATGCGGTCAACATCGACACCGTCGAGGCAAAGGTTCTGGACGCCTTTGGTCGTGATGGAGATATCCTCGACCCAGATGGCATTTTCCATGTAGGCCTTGACGGATTTGCGGGCAACGATATAGCGCGGCATCGAAAGCTCGCGGGCCAGGTCAGCAGCCAGAGGAATGCCCTTGGTCTCAGCGGTCAGGATGATGTCGGTATTGGCCGGAACCTTCTTGGCCAGCTCCTTGGCGCAAGCGAGCGTCAAGTCAGGGTCACCGAGCATGATGAAGCCGGCGATGGCCAGTTTATCCGTGACGTTCAAGATAGGCAGGGAGCGCGTGCAGCCTGCAACAGTCAATTCATAAAATCTATCAGCCATAGTACACCTCTCTCATTTAGTACCTACCTATTATACTCTCTTTCTAACTTATGTGCAAATCAATCTGACAGGAAGATAAAAAGTTGCATAAAATTGCGGTTTATCCCTTGTTCTATGCGGGATTTTGTAATAGAATACTTTCATGAGACTAACTTTAATTTTTGGTCTTAAATTTATACAATAAGGTCGTGTTAATGTGTTATGAAAAGCTTCAGACTCACCGAAAAAGAAATGAACAAGATGGCAGAGCGGATTCCTACGCCGTTCCTGGTCGCATCGCTGGACAAAGTTGAGGAAAACTACCAGTTTATGCGCAAGCATTTGCCAAGTGCTGGTGTTTATTATGCCATGAAGGCAAATCCGACACCGGAAATCCTCAAGCTGCTGGCTTCTCTTGGCTCCCACTTCGATGTGGCTTCGGCTGGCGAGATGGAAGCGCTGGCAGAGCTTGGCATCGAGGGTTCGCGGATGATTTACGCCAATCCTGTAAAGGATGTGCGTGGCCTGCAGGCGGCGGCTGTCTATGGTGTGCGCCGGTTCACCTTTGATGACGTGACGGAAATCGACAAGATGGCCAAATACGTGCCGGGGGCTGATGTGCTGGTGCGCATCCAGGTCCGCAACAACAAGGCCCTTGTCGACCTCAATACGAAGTTCGGCGCGCCGATGGATGAGGCCCTTGATTTGCTGGAGAAGGCAGAGAAGGCTGGCCTCCATGCGATGGGCATCTGCTTCCACGTTGGCAGCCAGTCGCTGTCGACGGCGGCTTATGAAGAGGCCCTGCTCTTAGTTCGTAATCTTTTCGATGAGGCGGAAGCTCGCGGAATGCACCTTACCGATCTCGATATAGGCGGCGGTTTCCCGGTACCCGATGCGGATGGGCTTGCGGTGGATCTGGCAGCCATGATGGAGGCCATCAACCGCCAGATTGACCGCCTGTTCCCGGAGACGGCAGTATGGACGGAGCCGGGACGCTACATGTGCGGCACGGCGGTCAACCTCGTGACCTCGGTTATCGGCACCAAGGATCGGGCGGGCACGCCGTGGTATATCCTCGACGAGGGTATCTATGGTTGCTTCTCAGGCATCATGTATGACCATTGGACCTACCCGCTCCATTGCTTTGGCAAGGGGGAGAAGAAGCCGTCGGTCTTTGCCGGCCCGAGCTGCGATGGCATCGATGTGCTCTATCGCGACTTTATGGCGCCTCAGCTCCAGGTGGGGGATAACCTTCTCGTAACGGAGATGGGTTCCTATACCAGCGTCAGCGCAACGCGCTTCAACGGTTTCTACCTGGCCCCGACGGTTATCTTTGAGGATCAGCCCGAGTATGAGGCACGTCAGAGCACCAGCAATGACGATGATGCCGAGGCGGCTGTCTGACTTTTGACATCTGACAAGTCAAACTGGCAGCAGTATAGAAAGGAAGAAATACAGAATGGAATTAGCAGAGATCGAGCATATGCTGCTGCATGCCCTGACGGAAGAATCCGTAGGGGAAAAGCTCGATGGTGCCAAATCCCAGCAGGAAGTATACGAGGCTTTAAAAACGCTGCCGTACTTCACGCTGACGATGGAGGAATTCCAGCAGGGAATCCAGGCACTCAAGAACGAACAGGCCGAAGTGCATGAGCACGAGGCCGAGTAAATGACATAGAAATAGCCCCGCTACGATGTAGCGGGGCTATTTTTATGTGTGGTATCAGAGGTTTTTCTCCGTCAGAACCATGTCGATGGCGTTGAGCACGTCGTCGACGTTTTCTTTGGTGATGACAAGGGGCGGCTGGAAGGCCATGACGTTGCGGCCTACGCCGTTCTTGCCGATGATGAAGCCGCGGTCCTTGAGGGTCTCTAGGACGTCATCGAGGATTTCGGGGGCCTCGGAGCCGTCGGCGTGGATGAATTCGGCACCGTCCATAAGGCCGAGGCCGCGGACATCGCCGATGACGGGATGTTTCTTCTGGAGTTCGCGCAGGCCGGCTCGCAGCTGCTCACCGCGCTCCATGGCGTTCTGGGCAAGCTTATGCTCCTCGATGTAGTCGAGGACGGCCAGGGCTGCCTCCGAGGAAACCGGGTTGCCGCCGAGCGTCGAGGCGCCGGGGCGGGTATAGGTATCAGCAATCTTGGCACTGGCGATAAAGGCCGAAATCGGCGTGCCATTGCCCAGGGCTTTCGCCATGCACATGATGTCGGGAACGACATCGTAGTTTTCGATGGCAAAGAGCTTGCCCGTGCGGGCAAAGCCCGTCTGAACCTCGTCGATAATCAGCAGGGTGTTGTATTTTTCCAGGATTTCCTTGACGCGTTTGAAGTAGCCCTTCGGCGGTACCACACAGCCGGCGTTGCCTTGGATCGTCTCGGCGATGAAAGCGCCCGGGTGTCCGGATGTTGCCGTCTTGATGAGGTCTTCGATGGCGTTGGCGCAGGCGTAGTCGCATTCCGGGAATTTCTTGTTCATGGGGCAGCGGTAGCAGTTGGGGTTCGGGGCAAAGTGGATGCCGCCTACTGGCGTCGGCGCTGTGCGCCACATGGTAAGACCCGTGACGCTCATGCCAAGTTTCGTGCGACCGTGCAGGCCTTGGCGCAGGGAGATGATCTCGCTGTTGCCGCTGTAGACTTCTGCCAGCAGCAGGGCGCCCTCGGTGGCCTCGGAGCCCGTGGAGCAGAAGAAGGATTTTTGCAGGTCTCCCGGCGTTACTTCAGCCAGTTTTTCGGCAAGGTTGACGAAGTTTTCGGTCAGGTAGATGTTGCAGACATGCTGGAGCTTATCGACCTGAGCTTTGATCTTGGCCGTGATTTCGGGATTGCAGTGACCGCAGTTCATGACGGATACTCCGGCGTACATATCGAGGTATTTCTTGCCGTTGCTGTCCCAGAGGTACTGCATCGAGCCCTTGACCATCTGCTGGGGATTTGAGTAGAAATGCGCGAGGCACGGCATGATATATTTCTTTTTCTTTTCGATGATGGCCTCAGGGCCAATGTATTTCTGTTCTTCCATTTATACGTATCCTTTCTGAAGACACCCTCCGGCACATCACTACCGGAGGGCGTTTTGCTATATGGGTCAGATGGAATTGCGGCTCTGGCGGAAGCGGTAGGTACCAAGGCCAAGCTCGCGGGGGCCCTGTTTGAGTTCCGCAAGTCTTGACTGGTTAATTTCTTGACCAGCTGCCAGGGCGTCTAAGGCCTCACGATAGATTTTCGTGACTTTGCCCGTAAATTCCGGCGTGTAGTCCTGAGCCTCGATGCGGTAGGAAGCAATGCCGTTGAATTTTGCAAGATATGGATAGAGGCAGAGGTCCTTGGCAAAGTAGATATGGTTGCGGTCGAACTGGTCGATGCGGATGGAGTGCTTTTCCTTGGCATTGTCCACCAGGGCGTAGCGGCGGTCGAGCACCTCGGGATTGTCGAGGTCGTTATACTGGGGCAGGGACATGCCGGGGATATTGTGGTCGCAAATCATGGACTCGTAGGAGCCGTGGATGATGGTCTCAATGGGCAGCTCGGAGCTTTCGACGATCTCGCGCAGCTGCTCGAAGGAAAGCTCCAGCGAGGAGCAGACCTGGGTGAGGCCGTTCTCCTTGAGGAACTTGGCAGCCAGATGGTTAAAGAGGTTAAACGAAACGTCAGCCTGAACCGGCAGCTTGGTGTACTGCTTGGCAAGTTTCAGTGAACCCAGGTTGCTGACCATGATGCCATCGGCGGCAAGCTCCGGACGGGAGGAAACCGCCGTCAGAAACTGCTCAAGCTCGCCGCATTCCCGGCGCATGGTGGTGCGCGGCGTGTTGATGACGACTTTGGCCTTGCCCTTGGCATAGGCGATGATGTCGGCGTATTCCGCCAGCGTCCATGGGCGGAACGGGCGGAAGGCCTCGCCGCCGACGTAGATGACATCGGCGCCGTTATCGACAGCGGCCTTGGCCGACTCGATGGTGTTTACGCGGACGCTAAGGGTGCGATGAGCCGCATTTTCCTTGTTGATGTCGGCCTCCTGCTTGAGGATTTCATCCTGGAAGCCAGCCTCTTTTACTGCATCGCTGAAGAAACGCGGCTCGCGCTCGCCGGTCATGCCGATGTCGTCCTTGGTGGTGCTGCCAAAGGCAAAGGTGGTCGTGAAGTCGCGGGCGCGGTTCTCGTAGAGGCTCTTCCAGCCTTCTTCGTCGACCTGATAGCCCATGGGGTCAGCCAGATAAGCATCGATGGCCTTGCGGTAAGTGGAGACGATGCGGCGGATGAACGGTGCCGGGCGCATGCGGCCTTCAATCTTGAAGGAGAAGACGCCAGCCTGGATAAGCTGAGGAATCGAGCGGTACATGCACATGTCCTTGAGGGCCAGCTTGTAAGCGCCGTCGCTGTCCTTATCGAGGACTTCGCCGGTTTCCTCGTCAATCAGCGAGTAAGCCCAGCGGCAAGGTTTGAGGCAGCGGCCGCGGTTGCCGCTCTGGCCGAAGACGACGCCCGAGTGGATGCACTGGCCGCTTTCGCTCATGCACATGTCGCCATGCATGAAGTATTCGACTTCGATGCCCGTGCGCTCGCGGAACAGGCTGAGCTCGGAGAGCGTCATCTCACGGCCAACGACGATGCGGGTGATGCCGTATTCCTTGAGTTTTTCGATGGCATGCTCGTTGTGGGTGTTCATCATGACCGACGTATGGATGGGGATGTCGATACCCATTTCATGAACGAGTTCGAGCACGGCAAAATCCTGCACGAGCAGGGCATCCGGCTTGATTTCGTTAAGGTAAGCGAGGTACTCCCGCAGGGCTGGAACCTCTTCGTCGCTGATGAGGTTGTTGAGGGTGATGTAGAGCTTGACATCATGCTCGTGGGTGTAGGCGATGGCCTTCTTGAGCATCTCGTCGTCGAAGTTGAAATCGCCTTCGTGCATGCGCATATTAAAGTGCTTGCCGCCGAGGTAGCAGGCATCGGCACCTGATTCAACACCAGCTACGAGGGCATCCCAAGTGCCAGCCGGTGCCAACAGCTCTACCGATTTACGATTAAGAATCATGATATTAATAAACCCCTTTTATAAACATTTTTAATAACTAATTAATCCAATATATAAGTATAGCAGGAAAGACAGCAACCAGCAATAATCTTATGTATGAAGTTGGTTAACTTAATTATCGACATATGGTTGACGAAAGAAGAAACGGTGTTTATAATGAGAGTGTTTGCGGGAGGTCAAGGGATGAGTACGAATCATTTACGGTCACTGGCTAAGGTGCTCGCGCGCCTGCAGGGAGAAAAGTTTTCCGGCGCCGCTATCATGCGTGCTGAATGGTCAGCGGGAACTGACAGAAGGCAGGTTGAGGAATTGCAGGTGCTTAAAGACCGACATAATCTTATGAGGGTCTGCTGCAAGGCCTGCGGAGAGCAGCTTTTAGTGACCATGCTGCTTGGTCATAAGCCCCAGCAAGATGTTGATTTGTCAAAAGTTGACCAGTCAGATTTGACAAGTCAACAGACGGAGCTGGAACGTTGGGAGGTCAGCGCTGCTGAGGTTTGGGGATTTACAGCAGCTGTTGGTGACACGAATATCATCCATCAGCGGGAGACGCCCGTGATTCCCGGACTGTTGCTGCTCGAAAAGCTCTTGGCGCAGCGTCCGGCAGGGACAGCAAAGCTTTCCATGCGCTTTTCCCATGCGGCGTATGCGGGTTTTGTGTTTGTTGACTGGTCAAAGGGAAGGTTTTTGCAAGGGAAACGCTGCACAGCATCTTTTGCCTGGCAGTGAAATCAATCTATTCGGTTAAGGCAGGTCTTTATTATGCAGAAAGAAACAGCAATGGCATTACCAGAAGAAAAATTCACGACGCGGCAGATGACGAAGATGGCTCTTTGTCTGGCTTTCTGCTGTGTGTCGGCATTCATATCATTTCCGCTGCCATTTACGCCGGGCCTGGTGACGGCATTGACGGTGGCCCTTACGGTGACGGCACTCGTACTGCCGCCGAAACTTACTTTTATCACGATTGCGGCCTACGTGTTCTTAGGGGCGGTGGGGCTGCCGGTATTTCCAGGCGGCATGGGCGGTCTTGGCCGTCTCTTAGGGCCGACGGGGGGCTTTTACTTTGGCTGGCCCTTTGTCTGTCTGCTGGTCAGCCTGCTCAAGGGTAAAGCCATCGCGTTTCGCCGCTATGCGCTGGTGGCAGTGCTGGTGGGCGTGCCTCTCACGTATGTGGGCGGTTTGATCTCGATGATGCTGGTCATGCAGGTCGGCCTCTGGCAGGGCCTTGTCATGGCGGTGTTTCCCTTTATCCCCGGCGATATCATGAAGGCGCTGCTGGCGGCATTTATCGGCGTGCGCGTCAATAAGATGCTGGAAAATCTTTAAGTATGCAGGAGGTATATGTACTCGATGTGCTGCGGACACCGATTGTCGGCAAGAACGGAAAGTTCAAGGCGATACGGCCCGAGGTGCTGGGGGCTGAGGTAGTAAAGGCGCTGCTGCGGCGGTGTGAGCTGACGGCAGTGGATGGCATCCTGGGGGGCAATGCCGTGGGAACTGGTGGCAACATCACGCGGCTTATGGCGCTGCTGGCTGGACTTCCCGAGGAGGTACCAGCCTGCACCATTGACATGCAGTGCGCGTCAGCGGCTGCGGCAATAGGGATGGCTTATGCGAAAATCGCAAGTTACCAAGGGGAGATATGGCTTGCGGGTGGATTGGAAAGCTCGTCGCTGCAGCCCTTGCGGACCTACGCGCCGCTGGATGACCGCTATGGCTTGACGCCGCAGGGGGATGGCAGATACTATACGGCGCAGTTCGCCCCCGACGATATGGCTCCTGATACGATGCTGCGTGGCGCTGAGCGCGTGGCGGCAGCAGAGGGGATAACGCGGGGCGCACTCGAAAAATGGGCCCTGTGCTCGCATGCGCGGGCGGCAGCTGCCGCTAAGACAGGTGTCCTGCAGGATGTGATCGTGCCGGTTCAGGGATGGGCGCGTGATGATGGTATCCGCCTGCATATGAATCAGCGCCTCCTCGACCGCTTGCCATTGCTCTTGGGCGAGGGCACGACCCTTACGGCAGGGACGGCCTGCTCGATCAATGACGGCGCAGCCTTTGCGGTGCTGGCAGCGGGCAATTATCTGCGGCGTTATGGACGGCGGCCGCTGGCACGCATCGTGGGCACGGCTGCCGTGGGCGGCAGTCCTGCTCAGAGTCCGCGCGGGGCCATGCGCACGGCGGATGGCCTGCTAGCGCGGCTTGGCTGGCGCTATGAGGATCTGCAGGCCATCGAGTTCAACGAGGCCTTCGCCGTCATCGATGTGCTGTTTGAGCGCGCACATCCAGACTGCATAGAAAAGTACAACCGGTTTGGCGGAGCGCTGGCCTACGGCCACCCGTATGGTGCGTCGGGGGCCATCCTGCTCGCCCATCTTATCAAGTCGCTGCAGGCAGCTGGCGGCGGCCGCGGCATTCTGTCGATTGCTGGCGCAGGGGGTATGGGCGAGGCGATTGCATTGGAGTTGGTAGAATGAATTATCATGAACTGCTGCGCAGCTGGGCGGAGGTTCAGCCGGATAAGCTGCTGCTCGTCGTGGATGGGGAGTCGTGGACGTATCGGCAGCTGCTGGCGCAGGTGGAGCGGTTGATGGGGAAGTGGCAGACGGGATTGCCTGCGGGTCTCACAGGGGGCAGCGTGCTGGTGCTGGCCGATAATCTGACCGGCCAACTGGCAGCCTTTTTGGCCTTGCAGGCGCTGGCGGTGCGGCCGGTCCTCTTGCATCACGGCTTGCGGCCCCAGGAGGTGCAGGCTATCCTGCAGGAGAATCGTCTGCAGGGACTCTTGTCACTGTCCGCAAACAAAAATGACCAGTCAGGATTTGACTGGTCATTTCAATTGGTTGGGAATGAAAAAATTCCGCATAGCGAGCCCGATATCCTCGGTGTGCTGAGCTCGGGCTCCACGGGCACGCCCAAGGTCATGTACCGCACTTATGACAGTTGGGCTGGCTTTTTTTCTGTGCAGAATCCAATCTTTCATGTCGCGCGGGAGACGCGGCTTTTCCTGCAAGGCAGCCTGAGCTTTACCGGTAATCTGAATACCTTGCTGTCGGTGCTCTACGCGGGCGGTACCATCATCACGAGCCGGGGCTTGCATTGCCGCCGCTGGACGCAGCTCATGGACAAGTGGGCCGTCGATGTGATCTATCTGATTCCGACGAAACTGCAGCTTTGGGCAGCGGCCCGTTCAGCGCCTTTGACGGCGGTAAAGTGTCTGTTCACTGGCTCGCAGCTGCTGAGTGCGCGCAACATCCGCGCGCTGCAGCAGCTGCTGCCCCAGGCTGCGCTTATCCTCTACTACGGGGCCAGCGAGCTGAACTATATCACCTATGCCATCTGCGAGGATGCTGACCGTGACCCGTGTAATCTGGGGCGGCCGTTTCCGGGCGTTGCGGTGACGGTGCATGATGGCCTTATCTATGTCGATACGCCTTATCATGTCAGCGGGGTATCGTTGCCTTTTTCGGTCAAGGATACGGGCCATCTGAATGAAGCTGGCGAGCTTATCTTTGCGGGGCGCCGCGATGCCTGGGTCAATAAAGGCGGCGTCAAGATCAGCACCTTGCGGCTGGAAAATGAGCTGCGGGCAATCCCAGGCATCTGCGCGGCTGTTGTGTTGCCCTATAGTGATACGCTGCGCGGCAGCACCTTGGCGGCTTTCCTGGTAAAAGAGGAGATGGCAGCAGCTAGTGATGTGCGCCGCGCTATCCGGCATGAGCTTGCCCCCGTCGAGGTTCCGCGCGTCATCGCGTTCTTGCCCCGGATGCCCTTGAATGACCGTGGCAAAGTTGACCGCGGGGCGCTACGAGAGCAACTCCACCGAATGGTCGGCATGAATGGTAAGCATCCTGTCGGCCAGTGTGCTAAGTGACGCGTCGTGGGTGGCAATGATCAATGTCTTGCCGGCGTCTTTGAGGGCCTGCAGGAATTCGCGCAGCCAGGCCTGGGCTTTTTCGTCCAGGGCGCTTAAGGGCTCGTCGAAGGTCCAGACGCTGGGGTTCATGGTCAGGATGGAGGCAATGGCAGTCTTTTTCTTTTCGCCTCCGGAGAGCGTATAGGGAGCGCGTCCGCGCAAACGTGCAAGGCCGAGGAGCTCGAGGGCGTCGTCGACGCGGCACGCTATCTCGTCAGGCGCAAGGCCCATCTGCTCGGGGCCGAAGGCCAGTTCCTCGGCGACGCTGGCGCAGAAGAGCTGCGCATCAGGATTCTGCCAGACGAAGCCCATCTGCTGATGGAACCATTTGGAGTAGCAGTGGTCGCGCATCTTGTCGGCGGTAATCTTTGTGTCACAAAAATGATAAGTACCAAGTTCTGGATAGATGAGGCCGTTCAGCATGCGCAACAGCGTGGATTTTCCCGCTCCGTTGGGGCCGCGCAGCACGACGGTCTCACCTTTTTTTATGGTGAAGCTGGCATGGCGCAGCACAGGCTCGCCATCATAGGCATAGCAGACATCGTCAAAATGGATCATAGGATAGCCTCCAGTCGCAGGAATAGATAAAGATAGAGAAGGTGGATGAGCAGCAGCAGGTTGTCGCCTGGGCGGAAGGACTGCTGGCGTGCTGGCAGGTATTCGCCGGTAAAGCCGCGGCAGATCATGGCCTCGTACATGGTCTCAGACATTTCCTTCGAGCGCAGGAACATGGTGCCGAGTATGCCGCCAGCGGCGCGCTGCTTGTGCCGGTTCTTGCCAATGGAGCGTAGCTTGAGGGCCGTCAGCATGTCGCGGGCAATCTCGCCGAGCAGGATGATATAGCGGAGCGTGGTATCCAAAAGGAAGATGACAGTCTGCGGTACATGAAACCTGCGCAGCGCTGCCGTGAGCTCGTTCCAGGGCAGGAGGGAGCGCAGGATGCTGAGTGCTGCAACGGACAGGAAGGTCTTAGCTGGCAGCAGCAGGACAAGGGCTCCGCTGCCAAGGGCTATGGCTGGCAGGATGAGCAGCAGCGAAAAGAAGGCGGCAGCAAGGGAGGCTTGAACGGCTGGCCAGAGCATGCGGCCAGGCAGCAGGCATAGGAGCACCAGTGTCAGGGCCAGCTCGCAGAGCAGGAAGGCGCTAGTATGGGCAGTTACGCAAAGGAGCAGCCAGAAAAACAGGAAGCAGAGGGCGCTGCTGGCGGAAATATAACGCGGCAGTGAATGGCCAGCTTGTTGACGGATGGCGAGCAGTACAGTCATCACACGCAAAAGAGACCGGGAGATGAAATAATCCCGGTCCCGATTTGGCTGATAGTTTTCTTCCTGTATTGCCCATGGTGGAAGTTTTATCATGCAGAAAGCCCCTTAGTGTTTGGCAATGGAGGCGTCATAATCGGTAGATTTGTGGATAAATGACGCGAGAATCTTGAAGGTCAGCACCAGAAGTGCCGTGCCGATGATGGCCGAAAGGATATAGCCGAAGGATTCTGGCAGTCCGGCAATCGCATAGTCGGGGAACAGGGCATCAAAGGAGAAGCCGTCTTCCATGCCAGCCGGTGTATAGCCAAGGGCTGAGCCTAAGAAGTCCTGCTCGGCGAGCTCCTCAGGATCCCACTCACCCCAGGCAGTACCTGTGGCCAAAAGTCCGAGGGGCGTGCCGATGATCAGCAGAGCGACCAGCCCGTAGACAGCCTTGATGCCCGCCTCTGCCTGCTGGGCCGTTTGCGAAAGCAGCGAGGGGGCAGTCTTTTTCAGATAGCCCAGGATGGCTGTCGTGAAGACGACTTCGGCAAGACCGAACAGCGTCAGATGGCCGGCCATCATCGCTGGAATCGAGATGGCAATGGGATACGGGCAGTAGAGGGCCTGGCCGGCTGCATCGGTGAAGAGCAGCGGCTGGATTCCAAACTCGATGGCAGCACAGAGGGCGGCTAGATTGATGCCGACGTAGGCACCGATGCCAGCGGCGATAAGATCGTGGCCGGGCAGTTTCTGCTGCAAGGTGCGATAGATGGCATAGCCAGCAAAGGGCATTACGAATGCCATGTTGAAGCAGTTGGCGCCGAAGGCGAGCAGGCCACCGTCCCCGAAGAAGAGTGCCTGGACGAACAGGGCGACGCTGACCGCAAGGCAGGCCGACCAGGGGCCAAACATTATGGCCAGCAGCACGGCGCCGACGGCATGGCCTGTCGTGCCGCCCGGCAGCGGCAGGTTGAACATCATGCCGAGGAATGAGAAGGCCGCGCCAATCCCCAGCAGCGGCATCTTCTCTTTGGGGACTTCCTGCTTGACTTTCTGTACGGCCAGCCACCAAACAGGCACCATGGCGGCACCGAAGACGGCGCAGGTGGATGGGCTCAGATAATTTTCCGGAATGTGCATAGTATCACTCCTATCATTGAATAAGAAAGTAATAAGATCTCAATACGGTTTCAGTTTAAAGTATTTTCACATAATTTGTAAGCCCCAAGGGGGGATACTAATTTGACCTGTGATTTTTTTCGGGAAAATTTGACAATTAGCCAAAACAATAGTAAAATAAATTTCAGTTAAAATAGAATATAGCGATTGGATTAGGTGTCGCAAGACTTAATAGGGAAGCCGGTAAAATCCGGCGCGGTCCCGCCACTGTAACAGCGAGCGACTCCGCAGATATGTCACTGGAGAGGGAAAAAGCCTCTTTGGGAAGGCGCGGAGGAGCGATGAACTGGAGCCAGGAGAACTGCCTGATTGACGATCACCGTTTGACCTGCGAGCGATGGGGATGGGGATCTTGGACGATTTAGTTTAGAAAGAGTCAGGCTTTTACCTGACCGTTAGAACTGAATGTTTTTCAAGATGAGCCTATTTCCGCATGCAGCAGGGAATGGGCTCATTGTGGTATGTATTCTCGCTGTTCTTGACTTTAGGCGAAAGGTTTTTCCTCATGGAATCTTCTGTGGGGAAGAAATTGCTCATACATTTCATTCAGTTCTATGTATTGGCTGCCTTTGTTGCAGCAAGGGTCTCGATTTGTGGAAGGATCGAGACCCTTCTTTTTTTGCCTGGGCGGATGAAATGGAGCATATATTATTCTACCTTTAAAGGGGGAAATGTATATGAGTAATGAAACAAAGACACAGGCAGAGTCGGAACTCGACCTGCAGGCCATCCTGAAGAAGGCTGAGCAGCAGACCGAGTTCCCCGATGTACCGCTCGACGAGTTTACGCCGCCGACGTATGAAGAATGGAAGGAGAACTGTATTACGCTCCTGAAGGGCGCACCCTTTGAAAAGAAGATGTTCACGAAGACCTACGAGGGCATCACCTTTGATCCCATGTACTTCCGCAATACCACCGAGGAAATCCTTCCACGCACGTCCTTCCCCGGCATGGATGATTTCCTGCGTGGGTCCCGGCCCAATGGCTACATCAAGTCGCCCTGGGGCGTTGCCCAGGCCTGCGATGAGACGATGCCTGCTGAGAACAATGAGCTGCTGAAATACGAGCTGGAAAAAGGCTCGACGATTTACCATATCAAACTTGACCAGTCAACGCTTACCGGTCAGGATGCCCGTGAGGCGGAAAAGCCCGGGGACGAGGGCTGCAGCGTAACGACGCTGGATGACCTCCATGTATTGCTGGATGGCTTAAAGCTTGACGAGCATCCGCTGTACATCTATGCGGGGCAGACGGCCCTGCCAATGCTTTCCATGGTGGCGGCGGTGCGCCGGGCATCGGGAAAAGACATGCAGGCGGTCCGCGGCTTTATCGGTGCTGACCCCATTGGCGAGCTGGCCGAGCGGGGAACCCTGGCGGCAGCCCTTAGCGACCGCTATGACGAAATGGCGGAGTGCGCCAAATGGGCTATCGCCAATGCACCGGGCCTGCGCACCATCATGGTTCGCAGTGACGTCTACAGCCGCGGCGGTGCCAGTGACATCCAGGAAGCCTCCTATACGATTGACACGGCAGTAACCTACCTGCGGGAACTGCAGAAGCGGGGGCTTTCCATTGATGAGGCGGCCAGCCAAATCCTGTTCGGCTTTTCCATGGGGGCGAATTTCTTCCTGCAGATTGCGAAGCTCCGCGCGATGCGGCCCATCTGGGCACAGATCATCGCGGCCTTTGGCGGCAATACCGAGTCCCAGCGCATGCATGTCCATGCCAGACCAGCACTTTTTTTCAAGACGGTCTATGACCCTTATGTCAACATGCTGCGCAATACCACGGAAATCTTTTCGGGGGTTGTCGGTGGCATCGACTCCTTTGAAAATGCCCCCTTTGACGAACCGATTCGCAAGGGCGACGTGTTCTCGCGCCGCATCGCCCGCAACGTGCAGATTATCCTGCAGGAAGAGTTCGGCCTCTTGCAGCCTATTGACCCGGCCGGTGGTTCCTGGGCAGTAGAAACGCTGACGAAACAGGTCAAAGAAAAAATCTGGGAGGCCTTCAAGGAAGTGGAAGGCGCCGGCGGCATCGTGGAGGCACTGAAGGCGGGGAAACCTCAGCAAGCCATTGGCGAAGTGCTGGCGGAGCGGTTCAAGAATGCGGAACTCCGGCGCGATCGCATCGTCGGCAACAATATGTACCCGAATATGACGGAGAAACTTCTCGACCCGCGCACCGAGGATTGGGCCGAAAATAAAAAAGCGCGTACCGAGGCCATCGAAGCGTATCTGGCGGATATCGACGGCAAGTATCGCGCGGAGAAACTCGCGGCCCTGTCGAAAGCCCAAACAGACCGGGTGACGGCAGCTATCGCGGCTGCCGAGGCTGGGGCAACTCTGCCGGAGCTTTGGGCAGCACTGCCAAAGACTGGTGAGGCGCCAAGTGTCGAGAAAATCACGCCGCACCGCTGGAGTGAACGCTTTGAGGCCCTGCGTCACCGCACGGAAAAATATGCAGCCGACAAGGGGGATAACGTGCGCATTTTCCTGGCGAATATGGGGCCGATTCCGCAGCATAAGGCAAGGGCGGACTTTACCACGGGCTTTTTGCAGGTCGGTGCCTTCGAGGTACTGCGCAACGATGGCTTCAAGACGACGGACGAGGCTGCTGCTGCTGCCGCTGAATCCGGGGCCGATGCCGTGGTCATCTGTTCGACCGATGCGACCTATCCGGAAATCGTTCCCGATTTAGCACCAAAACTTCATAAGGCGCTGCCAGCGGCTACGGTCTATCTGGCTGGAGCCGCACCGAAAGAATTGCTCGAAACGTACAACGCGGCGGGCATTGACGATTACATTTCGGTACGAGCCAATTGTTACAAAATCCTGCAGTTCCTGCAGCAGAAGAAAGGAATGATGGCATAATGGCAGCGTTCAAGAATCCGGATTTTACGAGCATGAATCTGCGGGAGGCACCGCAGCATACGAAAGAAGAATGGCAGAAGCTCTTTGAACAGCAGGTCAGCGCCAGCTATGACGAGATGACCGCGCGCACGATGGAACATATTCCCGTAAAGCCATTCTATAACCATGATGAATACGACCATATGAATCATCTCGATTTTGCCAGCGGCATTCCGCCATGCCTGCGCGGACCGTATTCGACGATGTACGTATTCCGTCCCTGGACCGTCCGTCAGTATGCAGGCTTTTCGACGGCGGAGGAATCCAATGCGTTCTACCGCCGCAACCTGGCTGCCGGCCAGAAGGGCCTGTCCATTGCCTTCGACCTGCCGACCCATCGCGGCTACGATGCCGACAATCCGCGTGTGCTCGGCGATGTGGGCAAGGCTGGCGTTTCGGTTTGCTCGATGCTCGATATGAACATCCTGTTCTCGGGCATTCCCCTTGACCAGATGTCGGTATCCATGACCATGAACGGCGCGGTGCTGCCAATCCTTGCCTTCTATATCCAGTCCGGTATCGAGCAGGGCGTTGACAAGTCAATCATGGCGGGCACCATCCAGAACGATATCCTCAAGGAATTCATGGTGCGCAACACCTACATCTATCCGCCGGACATGTCCATGCGCATCATCGGTGATATCTTTGAGTACACGACGAAGAACATGCCGAAGTTCAACAGCATCTCGATTTCGGGCTACCATATGCAGGAAGCCGGTGCTACGGCGGATATCGAGCTTGGCTACACGCTGGCCGATGGTCTCGAGTACCTGCGCACGGGTATCAATGCCGGGCTGGCGGTCGATGCCTTCGCCAAACGCCTGTCGTTCTTCTGGGCGATTGGCAAGAACTACTTCATGGAAGTGGCGAAGATGCGCGCGGCGCGCGTTCTCTGGGCCAAGATTGTCAAATCCTTTGGCGCGGAGAATCCAAAATCCATGGCGCTGCGCACGCATTGCCAGACTTCGGGCTGGTCGCTGACGGCGCAGGACCCCTTCAACAACATTTCCCGTACCTGTATGGAGGCTATGGGCGCGGCCCTCGGGCACACCCAGTCCCTCCATACCAATGCGCTGGATGAAGCCATCGCTCTGCCGACGGACTTCTCGGCCCGCATTGCCCGCAACACCCAGCTCTACATCCAGGATGAGACGCGGGTCTGCAAGATTATCGATCCTTGGGGCGGCTCGTATTATGTTGAGGCATTGACCAACGAGATCATCCGCCGGGCCTGGGCCCATATCCAGGAGGTCGAGTCCCTGGGCGGCATGGCCAAGGCCATCAGCACGGGGCTGCCGAAGATGCGCATCGAGGAGGCCGCGGCCCGCCGGCAGGCCAGAATCGACTCGGGCAATGAGACCATCGTGGGCCTCAACAAATACCGTCTCGACAAGGAAGATCCGCTGGAAATCCTTGCCATCGACAACACGGCGGTGCGCCAGGCCCAGATCGAGCGCCTGGAGAAATGCCGCAGCGAGCGCAACGAAGACGATGCGCGCCGCGCGCTCGAGGCCATCACAAAGGCGGCGGACAGCCGCGACAACGGCAACTTGCTCGAATGCGCTGTCGAGGCCGCGCGCGTACGCTGCACGCTCGGCGAGATTTCCGATGCGGTCGAGAAGGTTTCGGGACGCTATCAGGCCGTCATCCATACGATTTCGGGCGTCTATTCGTCGGAGTTCACGAATAAGAGTGCTCTGGAAAAAGCCCGCCACATGGCTGATGAATTCGAGGAACTCACGGGCCGCCGGCCGCGTATCTTTGTCGCCAAGATGGGCCAGGATGGCCACGACCGCGGCCAGAAGGTTATCGCCTCCAGCTTTGCGGACATGGGCTGGGATGTCGATGTCGGGCCGCTGTTCCAGACGCCGGAGGAAACGGCGCAGGATGCCGTCGATAACGATGTGCATATGGTCGGGTTCAGCTCGCTGGCCGCTGGCCACAATACGCTTTTGCCACAGCTGGTTGAGGAGCTTAAAAAACTCGGCCGCGAAGATATCATGGTCGCTATCGGCGGTGTCATCCCCGTACAGGATTACGATTTCCTCTACGAGCATGGGGCAGTGGCTATCTTTGCGCCGGGGACGAATATCCCGGAAGCTGGCTGCAAGCTGCTGACGCTGCTCATCAACCGGGCGAAAGAAGAGCTCGCAGAAGCATAGGGAGGTAATACGCATGGCACAGAAATATTCGGTCAGCAAACCGAGCTGGGTGCCAGAAGAAAAGGATGAGAAATTTGCCTGCTCGGTCATGGGCGGCATCGAAGGCATCAAGGATACGACAGTCGGCAATATCAATCCGGCCATCCAAAGTGGCAAACTGAAACCCAAGCGGCGCTTGGTGCTGACCGAGGATGAATATGTCGAAGGCGTGGCGCGCGGTGACCGCATGACACTGTCGCGGGCCATTACGCTTATCGAGAGCAACAGCCCGCGTCATTTCAAGAAGGCCCAGCGTGTGCTCCAGCGGCTGCTGCCGCGCACGGGCAAGGCCCTGCGCATCGGCATCACGGGCGTTCCGGGCGCCGGCAAAAGCACCATGATCGAGGCTTTAGGCAATATGCTTTGCGATGAGGGGCATCGCGTGGCAATCCTGACGGTCGATCCGACAAGCTCGGTTACGAAAGGCTCGATTCTTGGCGACAAGACGCGGATGGGAACGCTGTCAAGACGGCCCGAGGCTTTTATCCGCCCGTCGCCGGCCGGTGGCACTTTGGGCGGCGTAGCCCGCAAGAGCCGCGAGACCATGCTGATGTGTGAGGCTGCCGGCTACGATATCATCCTCATCGAGACGGTCGGTGTCGGCCAGTCCGAAACGACGGTGCGGTCGATGGTGGATTTCTTTATGCTCGTGGTGCTTACTGGCGCTGGCGATGAACTGCAAGGCATCAAAAAAGGCATCATGGAACTTGCCGATGCCATCGTCATCAACAAGGCCGATGGCGATAACCTCGTCAAGGCCAAGGTGGCCCGCGGCGAATTCGAGCGCATGATCGAATACATCCGTCCGGCTACGCCAGGCTGGCCCACGCATGCGTATCTGGCCTCAGCCATCGAAAAGACAGGGCTTGAAGAGCTCTGGGAGGTCATGCAGGCCTTTGAACAGATGACCAAGAAAAGCGGCGTCTTCCAAAAGCGCCGCGATGGCCAGCTGCTCGACTGGATGCATAGCATGATCGATGAGCATCTGCATAACCTGTTCCTCGAAGATCCGGTCATCAAAGGCCGGATGCCCGAGGTAAAGGACGCGGTTCTTGACGGTACGATTTCGCCGACGCAGGCAGTGGCCGAGCTTATCGGCATGTTTGATGTACAGCGGGCGGCCGCAAGGCAGGATGATTTGTTCCATCCGCGGGAAGAGAAGGGAGGCGGCCGTTAGGCATGTATACGAAAAAAATTTACTTTTCGGGGGGCGATTTCCACGAATTGCAGGCCGTATTCACTGGCTTGCCCGGCGTCCTATCCACGCGGACAGGCTACCTAACGGGAGAGGGTAACGACGATGAGGTGCATGGCATCGAAGTCGAGTACAATCCGAAAAAAGTGGATCTCTCCATGCTGATGGATATCCTGTTCGCCGTCGTGACACCATACCGTCCCGACGGCCAAGGCAAGGCGGTGGGCAAGGCTTTCCGGGCTGGTGTCTGGTATACCGATGCCGAAGACGAGCCACATCTGCAGTTTTACATGCACTTTCTGGCCAATCGCGGCAAAGCTCCGGCGGCAACAGCAGCTGGACTCACCATCAACGACCCCAACAGCAAAGCCGTACGCAAATGCTACGCCAAGGCTGCGCCGCTGAAAGATTTCCGCGCAGCCGCCGAAGAGCATCAGCAGTACTTTGCCAAACACCCCGACGCCGAATCGTTCATCGACTGGAAGGCATTCCGGGAACAGGTGCGGTACTAGCTGACAAAAAAGAGAAATTAAAAATAGAGCCGACATCGAAGTGGTCAAGTTGACGATTTCAATGTCGGCTTTTTTGATGCTGGTAGAAATACGGCACATACTTGTTTGAAAGGTCATTGGCAGTGGTTACATAAGGTTGGGCCATACATTCTTATTTATGTGCGCAAAGTCGTATATTTTTGTTATAATTAATAATATAATGCGCATGTAGTAAGGAGGATGTTATGGCAGTTTCTTATAACAGATTGTTCAAGCTCCTAATCGATAAAAATTTGAAGAAGACAAAGTTTGCGGCAATGGCTGGAATCAGTGGAAGTACCTTGGCTAAGTTATCTCGTAACGAATATATCTCACTGGCTATTTTGGTGAAAATCTGTCAGGTGTTGGATTGTACTTTTGATGATGTGATTGAGATTGTGCCAGAAGATGAGTGAAGGCTAGTCGTATAGGTAGAGGTTCGGGAGGTTGACATGACGAAGTTTGCACCGGGGATGCGCGTCATCATTCGTGACGAAGAATGGATGATTAAGAAGATAGAAAAGAATACCATGGGAGCTCGTGCACTTCATTGCATCGGCATCTCTCCGTTGGTAAGGGATCGCAATGCGATTTTCTTGGATGATATTGATACAGTTATTCCAGTAGATCCGACAAAGGTAAAGCTGATTGTGGATGAATCGCCACAGTATCGTAATACGCTCCTTTATCTTGAAAGTCAGTGGCGTAAACGTATCCCTACCGATAATGCTATCCATGTAGGTAATCGTGCTGCGATGGATACGATGAATTATCAGCTGGAACCGGCGCAGATTGCATTGAATCAGTCACGGCAACGTATTTTGATTGCAGATGCAGTTGGTCTTGGTAAGACTCTTGAGGCGGGAATTCTCATGAGCGAACTTATCTTACGTGGTAAGGGGAAAAGAATCCTGGTCGTAACCGGCAAGGCTATGATGGTGCAGTTCCAGAAAGAAATGTGGAATCGCTTCACCATTCCTTTGGTGCGCCTTGATTCCAATAAGATTCGTCAGATTCGTGCAAAATTGCCATCTACCTATAATCCGTTCTTCTATTACGATAAAACCATCATCTCTATCGATACGTTGAAAAATGATGTGGCTTACCGTACCCATCTGGAACGTGCTTATTGGGATATCATTGTCATTGATGAGGCACAGAGCGTAGCATCCCGTAGTGACCGTACCTCTCAGCGTGCAAGATTGGCAGAACTGCTGGCTGGCCGTTCGGATACCATGATCATGCTGTCGGCTACGCCGCATGATGGCAAGGCGAAAAGCTTTGCTTCGTTGATGAATATGCTGGATCCGACCGCTATTGCAAATCCGGAAGAATATACGGCAGATGAAATCAAAGGACTTTTTGTTCGCCGCTTCAAGAAGGATGTCAAAGACCAGATGAGCGGTGTAGTCTTGGACCGTAAGATTTCTGAGGAAAAATGCCGGGCATCTTTCGCGGAAGAAGATGCCTATCAAGTATTCACAGAAATGCAGCTGGATATGGATATCGAGAAAAAGCAGGGAAAAGGCCAGCTCTTCAAGACAAGCCTGGAAAAAGCATTATTTTCCAGCCCCGCTGCCTGCATGAGGACCATCGAGTCTCGGTTAAAGAAGCTGCGGAAGAAATATGAGGATGACCAGATCAAAGATATCCGTCTGCTGGAAGAGCTTCACTCTGCACTGGAACAGATTACTCCCAGTAGCTTTTCACGCTATCAGAAATTGTTAGATATTCTGCAGGATAAAGAGTATGCCTGGAACCGCAAAACTGACGATGACCGTATCGTTATTTTTACGGAACGTGTCGATACGATGGAATATCTGTATGAACAGTTGGCGAAAGATCTGCGCTTGAAGAAGGGCGAGATTGAGAAAATCTCCGGTGCCATGAGCGATGAGGACCAGCAACGGATTGTTGAGGATTTCGGTCGTGCTAGTGCGAAGGTTCGTGTACTGGTGGCTTCAGATGTCGCATCAGAAGGTTTGAACCTCCATTATCTAAGCCATCGCATGATTCATTTCGATTTGCCCTGGTCTCTGATGGTATTCCAGCAGCGCAATGGTCGTATTGACCGTTATGGACAGACGAAGCAGCCAGATATTCGTTATCTGGTCAATGAAACGGAGAATGAGAAAATCCGTGGTGACATCCGTCTGTTGCAGATTCTTGTGGAGAAAGAAGAACAGGCTCTGAAGAACATTGGCGATCCGGCAACGCTTCTGGGACAGTATGCTGTGGAGGAAGAAGAGTCTGTGGTATCCCAGGCAATGGAGCAGGGGCAGAGTGCTGAGGAGTTCAGCAAGATGATGGATGATAACGTGGCAGAGTTCGATCCATTGGAATTCCTGCTGTCTGATGCATCAGAAGTGGAGGATTCTGCACCAAAAATCAGCAAGGATGAAACTTTGTACAGTGATACGGAGTATCTCTTCCAGGCCATGAAGTATTTCAATCAGTCGGAGGAGCATCCCGTCTCGAAACTTGAGACTGTGCATGGAGTCGATATCAACCTGACTGCAGACATCAAGCATCGCATGAAGAGTCTGCTGCCTGCAGAAGTATCGGATATGCTCAAGGATAAAAATTCCTTGCGTCTGGTCAGCGATAAAACGTACTGCATGGATGAAGTCCGTAAATGTCAGCAGGACAAGAATGGCGATGCCTGGCCGGAAGTCCAGTATCTGTGGCCGCTTCACCCTATATTCGATTGGGTGAATGATAAGGCAAGCCTGATTTATAATCGGGATGAAGCACCGCTGGCTGTCATGCCGAATCTGCCGGATGATACCTGCATTTTCCTGATGAATGGCAGTATTCCTAATCGAAAATCCACACCATTGGTCGATGAGTGGTTTGGTTTGCGCTATGAAAAGGGAAAATTCGTTGAGGCAATGTCCTTGGAGAGCGTGTTGTCTGCAGCACATGTTCAGGCTGAGAATGCTATACCCAATCAGGTAGACCGTGAGAATCATCATGCAGGAGAAAAGACCGCAAATCAGGGACTGCTGCAGGATGCAGTTGCACAGGCAAAAGATTATCTGGCAGGATTCTATCAGGCGTATCAGGAGCGAACAAAAGATCAGATTGATGAAGAGCTCACGAAACTGGCAGAACTGGAAGACAAACATAAAGCTTATCAGCTCACGTTGTTCCAAAATAAGGGTGAGCGTAAGCGTGAAGAGAAAATGCGTGAAGTGGATGCGTTATTCAAGGACTTCACGAAGTGGGTCAATGATTCTATGACTATCGAAAATCAGCCTTATATCCGTGTTATTGCTGTTTTGACTGGTCAGCAGAAAGGAGCTAACTGACAATGGTGGGGAAAGATATCGATTTGACTGGCATTGATAATGTCAATGAATACTATACAAACCATTATCTGAGCACGATTTTTGCCGACAACATCAAAACGCAGATTACGGATTGGAAAACGTCCGCAAAAGAGACGGAATCGAAAACGCCATGGTCGGAGCTGCGGGCTGCCAGCCGACATTACTATATGGCTCATGAACGATTCCAGAAAGAACGCTTTGATACAGAGACGCTGGAACAAATTGCCGGTCTGGCAGGCGAATATCTGACGGCTCTTGGTTATCCTGCTATGAAGACGGAAATGGTAATGCTGGGAGAGGGGCAGGAAGAACTGCCAGTTCCAGTAGCTTTGGAAATCAAGCAGAGTACTGGCGCGCCCTTGTTGTGGGTACTGTTATCCGCTTCTCAGGATTTTTCTGCTGGAGTCATGGAAAGCCGTGTATTCTCTCCTGACATGGGGGAACTAAGCCTGACAAGTATTGGTAACGAAGAATTGGCCAATAAAATTCTGTTTGACCAGACGGAGCCGCCACGTTGGCTGCTGTTCATCGGGATGAATCAGATTGTCCTGGCGGATCGTAATAAATGGAATGAGAAGCGCTGCCTGTCCTTTGATTTGGAAACCTTGTTCAGCCGCAATGATGAGAGTACCTGGCAGGTCGTGGCAGTACTGCTGCATCATGACAGCCTTTGCCCGGAGGATGGTAAATCTCTGCTGGATGAGTTGAATGAAGCATCGGAAAAGAATGTGTCGGGAGTTTCCGAAGACCTCAAATATGCGCTGCGGGAAAGCATCGAGCTGCTGGGCAATGAGGTCCTTTATGACTTGAAGAACAACAAGGGCAGGGATATGGTAGCGGAGCCTGTGGATGCGGGGGATTTGACGCTTCAGTGTCTGCGCTACATGTATCGGATGCTCTTCGTCCTATTCATGGAGTCAAGGGAAGATATCGGCTATGCACCAATGAAGGCAGCTTCCTATGTGACTGGCTATTCCATAGAGAGCCTGCGTGAGATTGCCGAGCAGATGTCTATCCAGCCTGATGAAAAGGTACTGGAAGGGACGTTTATTGGCGATACGCTGAAGAAACTCTTCGAGCTTATCTATACCGGTTACCCTACAACAGAGGAAAAGCAGGCGGAATACCGCAAAATCGAAAGCCATACGGATGACTTTATCCTGCCACCGCTCAAAGCACATATTTTCGATCCGGAGCGTACGCAGTTGGTTCATTCTGCCAAACTTCGGAACCGTGTGATGCTGCGTATCATCAATCTCATGAGCCTGACCCGTGATACGGGCAAAAAGAATGCCCGCCGGGGGCGTATTTCCTATGCAAATCTTGGCATCAACCAGATGGGTGCCGTTTATGAGGCATTGCTTTCATACCGTGGTTTTATTGCACAGGAAAAGCTCTATGAAGTTAAGCGTGCCAAGGATGAGTTCAATGAACTGGATGTTGGTTATTTCGTACCAGAGGAAGAACTGGACAATTATACGGAAGAAGAGCGTGTCCGTGTAGAACCGAAGAATCCAAAGAGTAGCCTGCGTACCTATGAGCAGGGCAGCTTCATCTATCGTCTGGCAGGCCGTGAGCGCGAGACTTCCGCTTCCTACTATACACCGGAAGTATTGACGAAATGTCTGGTCAAATACGCGTTGAAGGAACTGCTGAAAGACAAGACCGCTGATGATATTCTGCAGCTGACCGTCTGTGAGCCGGCTATGGGCTCAGCCGCATTCCTCAACGAAGCCATCAATCAGCTGGCAGAAGCCTACCTGAAGAAGCGTCAGGAAGAACTGGGCGAGTCTTTGTCCTATGACCGCCGTCCTCAGGAACTGCAGAAAATCAAGATGTTCATTGCGGACCGCAATGTCTATGGCGTTGACCTAAATCCAACGGCTGTAGAGCTGGCAGAGGTGTCTCTCTGGCTCAACACCATCCATGAAGGTGGCTTCGTGCCCTGGTTCGGCACGCAGCTGGTCAATGGCAACTCCTTGATTGGTGCCCGCCGTGAATGCTATACGGTCAGTGAGCTCCAGTCTACAGGCAAAGGTATGCGCTGGTACGAAAATGCGCCGGAGCGCATCAAGACAGATAAATATCGTATGCCGAAGAAGCAGGTATATCATTTTCTGACTGGTGATCCGGGGATGGCAGACTACGGTGATAAAGTCATCAAAAGTTTGGAACCGGAGAACATCAAGAAAATCAAAACCTGGCAGAAAGATTTCACGAAGCCGTATGATGATGAACAGGTTTCGGTTATGCTGAAACTTTCCAAGTCCATCGATACCTTATGGCATGAACAGGTGGAACTGCGTAAGGCAATTGAACGGGAGACACGTGATAAACTCTCCATCTATGGTTATCAGGATGATGTATACGATAGCCATACGACCATTCGTTGCAAGGATGAAATCTATCGCAAATACTATAAGTCTGAGCATATGAAGAATGCTGGACCGTATGCTCGTTTGCGGTTTGCTATGGATTACTGGTGCGCACTGTGGTTCTGGCCAATCAATCAGGCGGATTTACTGCCAACCCGTGACCAGTTTCTGGCTGAATTAGGCTTTATTCTTGATGGAACGGTTTCTACCAGTGGTGGTGAAGACCTGATGAGTCCGGAGCAGAGTCTGTTTGATCATGATCAGCAGTTGGGACTCTTTGCCAGTGCCCGCGAGGAAGAACAAGATGCTATGGCGGAAAAACTGCGTAAAATCAGTCCGTCGGGAACTGTAGTGGATATCGATCAGTTGTGTATGGTGTTCCCACGTATGGCACTGGTGCGAAAGATTGCTCGTCAGAATAAATTCCTGCATTGGGAGTTGGAGTTTGCCGATGTATTCAAAGATCAAGGAGGTATGAGCCTCGAAATCGGGAACCCGCCTTGGGTCAAGTTAGAGTGGAATGAGCAGAGCATCCTTGGGGATAAAAATCCAATGTTTGCTGTGAAAAAATTGACGGCAATGCAGACCACACAGGAACGTGAAAAGGCATTGGAAGATGCAGCGACGTATGCCCATTACTTTGAAGACTATGAACGAATGGCTGGTCAACAAAGTTTCTTAAACGCTACGACAAATTATCCATCACTTAAAGGACAGAAGGCAAATCTTTACAAATGTTTCTTACCCCTTTCATTCTATACAATTTCTAATCGAAAGAATCAGGAAGGCATCGCAGCTTTCGTGCATCCAGAAGGCGTCTTCGACGACCCGAACGGTGGTGCACTTCGGGAAAATTTATACGGGCGTTTGCGGACGCGTTTCGCGTTCGTAAATGAACGTAAAATTTTCCACGAAGTGCACCACCATACCACGTTCTCTTTGAACGTTTATGGTGGTCCACACGCTATCGCGTTTACAGTTATCAATAATCTGTATTGGCCAACTACTATTGCGGAATGTTTTGATGGTGACGAATGGAAAGCTATTCCAGGATTCAAAGATGAAAAAGGTGGATGGAATATTACTGGTCATCCTCATCGTATGATTCATATTACCCAGAAGGAACTGCAACTTTTTGCTAACCTGTTTGATGGTGGATGTAAATGGCAGCAGGCACGCCTTCCTGTTATCCATGCAAAAGAACTTCTTGAGGTGTTGAGGTGCCTAAATCAACAAAAGGATAAAGTCGCAGGTTTAGAAGATGCTGTGTATACCACACAATTCTGGAATGAGACAAATTCACAACAAGATGGTACTATGGTTACGAATGTATCTTTTCCTGACTCATATCAAGAGATGATTTTATCTGGTGCGCATATCAATATAGCAAATCCGTGTTTCCAAACTACACGACGAATTTATAAAGTCAATAGCGACTATGATCGAGTAGATCTGACGGATATGTCCGAAGGCTATCTTATTCGTAGTAAATATAAGCCATCTTGTTCGATGGATGAATATCAACGGCGGATTCCTATAACACCATGGAAAAAGAAATTTTATTCACTTTATCGTATTGTGAATCGTGAAATGGTTGGTTCTACATCGGAACGTACTTTAGCAGCATGTATTATTCCGCCAGGAACAGCTTATGTAAATACCGTTTTTGGTATAGCTTATCAAGATGAAGCTTTTGTGCCATTGATGGCAGGTTTGGAATGCAGTTTACCATTTGATTTTCTGGTAAAAACCATTGGAAAGGGTCATGTAAATTATAATACGAATATGCTTTTTCCGATTGTTCATTCGAAGTTTGATAATGCCATCAAATTACGCGCTTTATTACTGAACTGTTTAACTGTTTACTATGCTGATCTTTGGCAGCGGCAATTTGACAAGTCATATGGCACTGATTCATGGGCAAAAAAAAATTCCCGGCTTGATCAGTCAAAATTTGCAAATCTGACCAGTCAATGGGATTGGCATACGCCGTTGCGTACAGACTATGAGCGCCGTGAGGCATTGGTGGAGCTTGATGTTCTGACGGCGATGGCTCTAGGCATGACGCTGACGCAGCTTAAGACCATCTACCGTATCCAGTTCCCTGTTTTACAGAGCTATGAAGCCGATACCTGGTACGATGCCAATGGTCGTATTGTCTTCACCGTCAACAAAGGCATGACTGGAAAAGATGACCAGGGACGCAAATACATCGGTGTAGACAAGAATGAATGGGAAACAATCAAAGATTATTCGGCTGGAAAGACCTATGCTCATTCCTTCACCGACGATACTCAGCCAGGCGGTCCTCGCGAGCGCACGGTAGAATACGTCGCGCCATTCATCTGTTGTGATCGTGAAAAAGATTATGATACGGTATGGGGATTTTTTGAAAAAAAGTATAAGGATTAATTCCATAGTAAAAATACATCGGAGGATTTTCATGAGCGTACTTTTTTCAACTTATTTCTCTATAGATAAAAGAGTTATACGTCAAAAAGGTGTTTTTGATTGTTTGTTAGATAAGGATAGTCCATTTTTTATAAATATTAAGAGACTTCAAGTGACGACTATTCCTGAATTTGCTGATTCGTATGCTAATATTAATAAATATTTTAGTGAAATAGAAATGCTATTAGAATCTGCAGAATCGACAAATCTAAAAGACAAATTTTATAAATCCGCTTTTAAGAAATTTTCTTTTTCAGAAGTAAATGGAATAAATCTTGGATTTTCTAAAAGTGGTCATGGAGCGGGCTTTGGTGATACCCTTAGAGAACAGATAATCAAAGATGCATATCATATTATCAAAAAAGCATCTATTCATCCTGAGCTGTTTCACTTGATTAGTTTGTTTGAAGAAAATGTTGGACCAGATAGAATCAGTGATATGATTGCTAGATTGGTATATGACGATATTAATGCATATTCTAGAAGAATATATGAAGAATTGAAAATTAATGAAACGGCTTATCCTAATATTAGTTTTGAAGAAGGAATACCATTAAATCCTTTTAAAAAAACAAAGATTTTATTATTGCCAATTGACATTCTTCAAGAAATGCCAATTGCTCGTAACTGGGATGATATTGAACGCGTTTGTCGAGAAAATGAAGTTATTCGAAATGAAATAAATGAAATAGTTTTGGATAATTGGAACAAAAATTCTATTAAAGAGAAGAAGAAATGGATTCGAGAAAACGTTTTGAATGATCCCAAAAAACTTATGAGAATTCTTTCAGGATATAATGCTGAAAATGTAAGTCGATTAAATGTCATGGATAATGAACAGTATGTAATAGATACGATACTTGATGAAATTAGATTTTCTGAGGAAAATGCTAATAACTCATTTGAGGCATCAAAGAAGATATTAGATGCTTTTAAACATTGGGTTGAATTTCAAAAAGGAAGTGATTTAATAATAAATCCTTTCAATTGGGACTCGGAAAAGTTTGTACAAAAAACAATTCAAGCAGTTGGTTATTTGTATTGTCAAGAGCATAATTGGGATATGAATCCGGAAGAAAATATGGGGAGAGGACCAGTCGATTTCAAAATTAGTCGTGGGAATGATAAGACTGTTATAGAAGTAAAGCTCACTTCAAACGCTCAGTGTGTTCATGGGTTGGAAATACAGATTGAAGAATATGCAAAGGCGGAAAAAACAGAAAATAAAATTTTTGTATTAGTTGATAATGGAAAATGCAGCAAAAGGATAGAAGCAGTCAATGATAAATTCCAAGAAATGACCTTGAAAGGCTTAAATCCAGCAACTGTTATAATTATAGATGCAAAAGCAAAAGCATCTGCTAGTAAGTATTAAATGTGGGGCGTAGAAGTGGTGCATATTTATGTGTAATCGAATATTAAAACCAAAACGAAAATCCGAAGAACTGATTGCAATGATGCGGAATGAAAAGGGAATTCGCTTCGACCTCATGAATGAAGAGGATGCTATCCTTTACCTCAAGAAGCGTAATAACTATATGCGGACGGCAGCTTATCGCAAGAACTATCCGAAGCATATTTTCGGTAATAACAAAGGAAAATATATCCAGCTGGATTTTCAGAATCTGACAACATTATCTGCATTGGATAAAGAGTTTCGAGAAAAGCTGCTGCAGATGAGCATTGATGTGGAGCATGCCATTCAGGTACATTTGCTGCAGGAACTTGAGGACAATGATGAAGAAGATGGTTATCAGATTGTTGAGGATTTTCTGAGGGATAATCCGTATATTCGCGAGAATTTAGTTCGAACCAGTGGGGGCGTCTATACCAAAGGCCTGTTTGAAAAATACTTTACTGTAGAGATTGTAACAACAGATGAAGGTTATCCTAAGAAAAAGATAACGGAGATTGATTGTCCGGTATGGGTATTGCTGGAGCTCTTGACTTTTGGCGATTTGCTGAAGTTTTTCGAATACTATAGGAATAAGTACCCGCATCCGAATACTATTCCAAAAGGTATTCTTAACATGGTAAAGAGTATGCGCAATGCTTGTGCACATAACAATTGCTTATTCGTAAACTTTGCTCCTAGTGATGGGACAAGACCGCCGAAATATATCTCAGATTATGCATCCCATGTATTGGGCATGAGCAAAGATGATCGTTCGAAAAAGCTCTCGAATCGTCCTTTATTGGAGATGACGGGCTTGTTTTATGTATATGATCAGCTGGTTTCCTCGGAAGCCAAGGAGCGAATGAAGAACACGTGGGATCAGCTTTCCCATAAAATGATTGAGCCATCATTGGGGCAGTTTGAAAATAACTTATTAGTAGTTTCCTCACTGCGGTTTATCTTAAATCTGATTCAGCATATTCATTGACATTTCTATCCATGTCGGTTATAATGGTGTCAACATCAAAAAGGTTTACCTTTTGTAAGGGCATCGTTGCTGACGATGCCCTAGTTTTATGTGAGGGCATCTGTCTTGGACAGGTGTCCTTTTTCGTTTATATATTGGAGGGATTCCTTTGCTTCCATCTATTTTGGCGAAGCAGCTCCAGCAAGGAGTGCGGGATTATATTGAGACAACATTTCCGATGACGAACGCGCCCTTTGCGGGATCATTGTCATCTATGTTTGATGAGCATGATGCGGTCTATCATGAGCCGTATGTATCCGTGAAGTTGCCTTTCCGTAAGGCAGAGACGATGCCAGACTTTTTTGAAGGAGTAGAATTATCCTTTCTTCCGTATGTGCATCAGCAGAAGTCCTATGAGCGGTTGACTGGTGATGCAGGCCGTTCGACCTTGGTAGCAACAGGCACCGGTTCAGGTAAGACAGAGTGCTTCCTGAATCCAATCCTGGAATACTGCTATCAGCATCAGGGGGAGCCAGGCATCAAGGCGCTCATTATTTATCCAATGAATGCTCTGGCAACAGATCAGGCCGGGCGTATTGCCAAGGCTATCTATGTCAGTCCGAAACTTCGTGCGGCAGGCATCACGGCAGGTATGTATGTTGGTGGTGGTCGTGGCAAAGGCTCAACTATGATGTCTGAACCCAATAAGGAAGAAAATATTCTGGGGGTTATCACTGACCATGAGACGATGATCAATCAGGCTCCGGATATCCTGCTGACTAACTATAAAATGCTGGACTATTTGCTGGTGCGTCCAAAGGATGCAGGTCTTTGGCATGATAATAATCCGGAAACGCTGAAATATATCGTTGTGGATGAGTTTCACACTTTCGATGGTGCGCAGGGAACGGATTTGGCCTGTCTATTGCGTCGTTTGAAAGCTCGCCTCTATACGCCTATGGGATATCTTTGCTGCGTAGGAACATCGGCTACGATGGGCGATAAAGGGAGCGACAAGGAGATTCGTCAGTATGCATCAGAAGTTTTTGGTGAAGTATTTGACGATGAGTCTGTGGTCACGGAGAATCGTCTGAGTCCTGAGGAGTTCTTTGCAGGGATTGAACGTGAATCGGTCCAGCTGCCATCCGCAGAGGATGTGCAGGAGCTTGTGGAATTGTCTGATATGGAGGATGAAGCAGCATATCTGCGTGCGGCAGCCAGAGCATGGTTCCCGGAGGCCGGACTTACTTTTGGAGAGAATGTTGTTTCTGAGCGCCTGGCATTGGGGGAAGCGCTGAAGTCGCATGGCTTTTTCCAGGATGCCATTACGCTGATGAAGGGAAACTACTGGCAGTGCAGTGGCCTTTACGAAGAATTGCGGAGCCGTTTTCCGGCTATGGATAGCTGGACGGATAAAGATGCTGGTTTGAATTCTCTTTTCGCATTGGTATCTTATGCACGGACAGGCAGCGCTGATCATCCCATTCCGTTTCTTTTCGTTCAAGTTCAGCTCTGGATGCGTGAACTTCGCCGTTTGATGGGACGTGTCTCTGGACATAATATCGACTACATGTTGGCTCCAGATCTCAATGCACAGCAGACGAAAGCCTATTTACCGGTAGTGAACTGTCGTGATTGTGGCGCGACGGGCTGGGCTGCGGTAGAGGATGAACAGCATCATGCGGTCATCAAGAATCTGGAGGGATTCTATAATCTCTATTTCAATGCCAGTGACAAGATTGTTTTGATGTATCCGGGAAGCCATGATCATGCATCCCAAGACTTGCGTCCAGCTAAGCTCTGTCCAAACTGCCACTATCTTTCCTTCATAGATGATAAAGCAACGCATTGCCCAGAGGATAACGGCGAATACATTGATGTCTTAGTGCCGAGAATCAAGACGTCTGGGTCGCAGAAGCATAAGCAGATTGAATGTCCTTTCTGTGGTAGCCGTCGCGGGGTTTCTCTGATGGGCTTGCGGAGTACAACGGAAATCAGTGCCAGCATCTCTCAGATGATGGCATCGCCATTCAATGATGATAAGAAGACGCTGGCTTTTTCCGACAGTGTGCAGGATGCCGCTCATCGTGCCGGTTTCTTCAATTCGCGAACCTGGCGATTTGGACTTCGTGGAGCTATTCAGCATTTTATTGGAACAGAACATTTCCATCACCAGAATCTGGTGGATTTTGTGCGGGATTTCCTGGATTACTATGAGAATACGATGCCACGGGAAACGTTTGTCAGCTACTTCATTCCACCAAATATGACCTGGATGCGTGGCTATCAGGAGCTGCGAGAGAATAGACAGTTGGGCGAGGATCAGACGGCTGAGGACTTGCTGCATGATATCCGTCGACGTCTTGGCTATGAAATCATGCTGGAATATGGCGTTACAAGCCGTATCGGCAGGACTTTGGAGAAGTCTGGTTGTTCCTGTCTGACGTTTGACAGGGAAGAAATCGATGCTTTGGCAGAGGCAGTGCAGGAGCATGTAATCAATGAATTAGGAGTCATGACTTCGTCGTCAATTATTGATTTCCAGCGTATGGTCTATGGCTGGCTTACTGTTCTGCGTCAGAATGGCGCTTTTGATGACAGGGTATTTTATCGTTACTGTGCGGAAAATGGTCATCCTTACCTTCTGTCGAATGATCATGTACGCTGGATGCCAGGTCTGCAGTCTGGACGTAATACGCCACGCTTCCTGTGTGATTGGCATGGTCAGGGGAAGAGTCCTTATTATTTCGATACGACTAGAAATTGGAAATACACATCCTTGATTGAAAGCTGTATGGACGCAGATGACTTGATGCGTGAAGATCTAGCTGATCAAATCAGCAGCATTATTTTGGCGGAAGCTGTCAAAATAGGCATCTTACAGGAAATGCCTTCTCAGGACAGCCATGCGAAAATCTATGGACTCAACAAAGAGCATGTTTATCTTTCGGATGATGTTCTGTCCTTTACTTGTGATGACTGCAGAAATGAAGCAGCATTCTCACGCGATTTTGCAGATGTCATGGAAGGGGCTTCCTGCGCAAGACGGAATTGTGGTGGCTATCTGCAAATCGACGAAGATGCAAATCTGGGCTATTATGGGCGATTGTATCGGTCAGGGAATTTGGTACGTATCCATGCCTACGAGCATACAGGTTTATTGGAGCGTGAGGATCGAGAGCGTGTCGAGAATGATTTCAAGCGCAGTGAGAAAGAGCAGCGACAGGATTGGGATCCAAATGTACTGTCCTGCACGCCAACCTTGGAAATGGGGATCGATATCGGTGATTTGTCTTCGGTCATTCTGTGTAGTATGCCGCCAGCACAGGCTCAGTTCCTTCAGCGCGTAGGCCGAGCTGGCCGTACGGATGGCAATTCTCTGGTTCTGGTGGTGGCGAATACCAGTGCCCATGACTTGTATTTCTATACAGAGCCCCTGGATATGATGCAGGGAACGGTGGCTACACCACATATTTTCTTAAGGGCATCTGCGGTGCTCCAGCGTCAGTTTATGGCTTTCTGCATGGATAACTGGATCAAGAATGGAACAGAAGAAGCTGCGATACCCAAGCATCTTGGGCAAGCGGTAACGAATGTCAAGAATGGTACAGCAGATACCTTCCCGCATAATTACCTGAATTATGTCCAGAAGAAAAAGGCGCAGTTGTTCCAGATGTTTACCCGTTTATTTGAGAATGAACTGGATGACCAAGCCAGGGAAGAATTGGAGATTTTTGCCAAAGGAAAAGGCTTGTCAGAGCCGCCTTTACAGAATCGTGTGTTGGAAAGTTTCCGTGAAATGGCGGAGGAGATTGACAGCATCAATAAGAATATCAAGACTTTGAATATCCTGCAAAAGGAATATGAAGCAAAGCCGAAGGACGCTTCCTATGAGGAAGAAATCAAGACTCTAAAATATGAAAAGATGGCGTTGCTGAATGTCAAAAAGAATCTGAAGCGTAAGGATATCTTTAACTTCCTTTCGGACGAGGGATTGCTGCCGAATTATGCTTTCCCGGAAGAAGGAATTACGCTGAAGGCCGTCCTGTTCCGCAAGGTCGATGATGATGTTAAGGATGCGTCATCAAAGAAAAAGAGCAAATATCAGAATACGGTCTATGAGTATAATCGGGCTGCTTCGTCAGCAATCAGCGAGTTTGCGCCCGATAATAGCTTTTTTGCGGGAGGCCATCATTTCACCATCGACCAAGTGGATATGAATTCGTCGAAGCCTGAGCTTTGGCGTCTTTGCCCGAACTGTGCTCATGCAGAGCCGGAATCGACACTGAAGAATCGGGCAGCATGTCCGCATTGTGGCAGTCCTATGTGGGCCGATGATGGGCAAGTTCGTGAGATGCTGAAGGTTAAGATGGTCTATTCTAATATGGATATGAACAAAAGTCTCATTGACGATGGAAGTGATTCACGTGAGGTGAAATTCTATACGAAACAGCTTCTGGTCGATGTAGACGAAGATCAGGATATCGTCAGTGCCTATTCGATGAATAATGATGAATTTCCCTTTGGCTATGAGTTTGTCCGCAAAGCAGATTTGAGAGAGATAAACTTTGGTGAGGCAGATATTGCTAAGACAGAGGAGATGACCGTCAATGGTATCGAGGAAGCACGTAAAGGATTCCATGTCTGCAAATATTGCGGTCGTATCAAGAATGATGAAGGCAAAATCAATCATGCACCATACTGTAAAACGCGTAAGAATGAAGCGTTGGTAAAAGATGCAGAAGAAGAGTGTCTGTTCCTTTATCGTGAATTCTCAACGGAGGTTCTCCGTATCCTGATTCCGGAGACAACAGCTGTGGGAACACGGATGAAAACAGAATCCTTTACAGCAGCATTTATGCTGGGCATGAAGGAGTACTTTGGCAATGTAGATCACCTGCGGGCTACAGTCAGTGAAGTTCCTGTCAAGAATGCGGATTACCGTAAACAATATTTGGTCTTATATGATTCTGTCCCAGGTGGAACAGGTTATCTCAAGCAGCTTATGCAGCATAATGATGCTTTGGCTACTGTTTTTGAGAAGGCACTTCAGGTACTGGAGAATTGCAACTGTAAGGATGATCCCCATAAAGATGGATGCTATCACTGTCTCTATGCATATCGTCAAAGCCGTAATATCGGCGATATTTCCCGTCGGGTGGCTATCAAGCTGCTTCGTACTATTTTGAGTGGTAAGGATAATATCGAGAAAATTGATAAATTAGACAGTGTGCAGACAAATCATCTTTTCGACAGCGAGTTAGAGCAGCAATTCATCGTTGCTCTTGGTCAGATGGGGAATGAGCACCGCAAGGTGGAAATCCAACAGGCTCTCGTCCATGATAAGCAAGGTTACATCTTGAACATCACAGAAGAGAATATTGTGCATCATACGGTTGAGCGGTATTCTTGGGAAATTGAACCACAGGTGCTTTTTGATCAGGTGCAGGGTGTCAGTGTCAAATGTAAGCCTGATTTTGTTCTGTGGCCGAATTTCGATACCAGTGATGGGCAGCATTTACCAGTCGCTGTTTTTACGGACGGATTCCTCTATCACAAGGATAAGGTGGCCGATGATACCTTAAAACGTGAGGCAATTCATCGCAGCGGTAATTTCCGTGTCTGGTCGTTGAGCTATAAGGATGTACAGTCTGTTTTCCAAGTGCAGGACGATTTCGCGACCAATGCACTGGATGCCAATCAGATGCCCTCAGGTCCGCAAATGTATAGCCCAATGGTTAAAAAGAAAAATGCAATGTCTCTGCAACCTTCACGCAGCACAGCAATGGAAATGTTGATGCAGTACCTGAGTCTTTCCAATGCCGAGGACCAGTTCCGTGGGCAAGCAGACGCTTATGCAATGTCGCTTTCGGAGAAGAGCAAGGCAACGGCAAAATTGGAATTCAATCGATGGAATCAGAAAATCGGAGCTATTGCAGAAGAGAGTCATTTTATTGATATGAGCTTTGGTTTTGGTAAGACGATATTTGGCTGGTGGCAGCCACGTTCTTCACAGTCGGATTTAAGCTGTTTGATGGGCATGGATATTGTTCGCTACAAGGAAAATCCTGCTAAAGCTATAACGGTCGCAGCGGTCCTTGAGGATAGATCCGATTGGCGTGGTGATAAATATGAACAGGAATGGAATGGTTTCTGGCATTTCCATAACGTGATGCAGTTTATGGATAATTTCATTGGTGTTTCTGAACTTGGTATACAGGATAAAGTCTATCTGGCATTGCCGATTCCAGATTTGATTACGGATGACAATGAGATGACTGATGGTGTTCTTTCGCCTTGGAATGAAATTATTGAGAAATTGAAGGAATATGCAGATGAACAGGAGATGATGTTACTGTCGTCTATGTGTGAACAGGGAATTGAATTGCCTGATGTTGTTGCTGAAGACGTCCAGGATGGCGATACTGTCCTTGACGGTGTCGAATTAGCTTGGAGCAATCGAAAACTGGCCTTCATTATCAGTGATTGTGAGGAGAGCCGTGATAACTTCGAGAAGGCAGGATGGACTGTCTTTGATGAGACGGTAGACAATGTGAATGAGTATTTTGGAGGGGATAAGGCATGAGTGATGTGAAAGTAGTCATTGGTGATACATTTCTGGATTCGTTTGCCCGACTGCCATCGCAGGCACAGAAGCATACCTCAGATTTCTTGGTAAAGTTCCGCAGCAATCCGACGTCACCTGCAATAAATTATGAGAAGATTGCCAGCAAACTGGATAAGAAGGTTTGGTCTGTACGAATCGATGATACTTATCGTGGCATTGTTCTTCGTGAGGATAAGAGTGGTGTATTTTTACTTGTATGGGTAGATCATCATGACGAGGCCTATGCGTGGGCAGAACGGAAACGCTGCAATATCAATCCTTTCACAGGTGCGATTCAGCTTTATACGGTACAAGAAATTACAGAACAAGTGCAGGTAAAGGGAATCTTTGAGGATATTACCGATGATAACCTTCTGAAGTTGGGAGTCCCTGAAGAACAGCTGCCATTCATCCGAACTTTGACATCCAAAGATATGTTTATTCAAAGCAAAGGTATCATTACGCCAGATGTCTACGAGGGTTTATCTTGGATTCTAGAAGATATTCCAGTAGACGAAGTAATTGAACTTTTGGAAGCTGAACGAGAAAATGCAGCTCCTAAAGCAATGGACCTTCGTGCTGCTTTGGATAATGTTGAAAATCAGAGATTCTTCCGTGTGGTAGAAGGCGAAGATGATTTACAAGCGATGCTGGAGCGACCTCTTGAAAAATGGCGTGTGTTCCTGCATCCGGCACAGCGTAAAATTGTCAATAAGGACTATTCAGGATCAGCCCGTGTAACTGGTGGTGCCGGTACTGGTAAAACGGTGGTAGCAATGCATAGGGCTAGACGCTTAGCGGGGAAACTGACAGGACGTCAGCGGGTGCTCTTCACAACATTCACGGCTAATCTGGCAGCGGATATTCAGGACAACCTGCGAAAGATCTGCACCAATGACGAATTGCGTCATATTGAAGTCATCAACCTGGATTCCTGGGTAAGTGATTTCATGCGGAATGCTGGTTATGATGCCCGTATTGAGTATAATGATGCGTTCCTGAAGAATTGCTGGGAAAATGCAATCGGTGAAGCTATGGCTGAAGACACGGGCCTGACAGTTGATTTTTATGCAGAAGAATGGGCACGCGTGGTTATTCCACAGCATGCTATGAATCTTGCAAAGTATATTCGTTGCTCGCGTAATGGGCGTGGGGTACGCCTGAATCGCAATATGCGTAAGCAAGTCTGGGCCGTGTTTGAAAGCTATCAGCGCCAAATGAAGGCTGCAGGTAAGCGGGATGTTCAGTGGGCAATGGATGAGTGCCGTTTCCTCATTGATAAACAGCATGAAACCTTATATCCGTATATCGTTGTGGATGAAGGACAGGATTTCAGTCCTATTGCTATGGAGCTGATCCGCAGCATTGCCGGTGAAGAACACCCGAATGATATCTTTATTGTTGGTGATTCCCATCAGCGTATCTATCGCAATAAAACAGTCCTTTCCAAGTGCGGCATCCAGGTACGGGGACGCAGCAGCATACTGCGCATCAATTATCGTACGACGGAAGAGACAAGAGCGTATGCGTTTGCCTTGTTAGAAGGCATCTCTTTTGATGACCTGGATGGCGAAGCTCTCGATAAAGACGAGTGCCAATCATTGACACATGGAGAGAAACCGATGGTAAAATATTTCCGTTCGGCTAATAAGGAAATTGAATTTATCGAAGAACAGATTAATAGCCTGGAAGCAAGTGGCATACCGCTCAAAGATATCTGCATTACGGCTAGGACTCATAATATGCTGGATAACTATATCAAAGCATTTACTGAGTGTGGTTTCCGCTGTTATGAACTGAAAAAAGAAAAAATGGATGATCGCCATCAGGAGGGCATTCGTTTAGCAACGATGCATCGGGTAAAAGGATTGGAATTTCAGTATGTGTTTATCGCAGGAGTAAATAAAGGCATAGTTCCCTTGAGTAATGTAGTTGATATCGATGACTCTGTGGCAAAACAGGAAGCAGAAGTTTCAGAAAAATGTTTGCTGTATGTAGCCCTTACTAGAGCACAGAAGGGGGCATACATAACTAGTTATGGAAAAAAATCAGATTTATTGAGATGATATTTACCATGGGAGATTTTTGTTGGTGTATGCGTGTTGTTTTTATATGCGCCAACACAGACGTGGGCGCAGGAAGGTGTATGGCTGAAGTCATTGATTCCTGTATTTCGCATCGAAAATAAAACGGGATTGGATGAGAATTGTACTGGGGATCTCATGTGGTCAAATTTTACCTATGAAGATGAGGTCTTAGGGCTGGAACCGGAATTGCGAATGTATAATGCAGGGGGGTGCCGAAAGAACGGCGGCGGACGCATTAAATTGATAGCGGGCAATAAGGAGTGTATGTCCTTTCCGGTTAATCAAGACGAATCGGTGAAGGCGGATTTGATTCAGACAAATCAGAAGAAGGCGTTTTTACTGATTCGCACCTATAAAGATTCTGCAAATGGAAGTTCAAGTTGTAAGAATATGTGGCTGATTGGTAAAACGGGGGATGGTTTCGTGACTTACGCTACCAAGGCGACGCTTGACCAGGCTGGTTTGGTATATGATGATATAGTGCCCAAGGTGCATGATGGACAGTTGGAGATAATGAGCATTGCTCGTTGCTATGCGATGGGCGTAAATGGGACGCGAGGCCCTATCGGAGAAAAATATCGGGGCCACAAAATACACATACTCGATTCTTGGTATGCAGCTGCGAATTCGGTATATTTTTTCTGGGATGAAAATGCACAATGGTTTGGGTTCCGGCTGGTGGAATGATGCTGATAAAATTTCGTGGGTGAGCGATTTGCAAAATACCTGTATCTATGTTACACTTTAACGTATCGTGACGATGAAAAAGAAGAGTAGGCTTGCAGAGCATCTTTAGAGAGTCCCCGGTTGGTGGAAAGGGGACGGTGTGGTGGGTTGAACGTTCGCTTTGGAGTCTTTCGGAGGAAATGCCGGACGTAGGACTGCGTTAAAGTCATTTGAGTGAGAAATCAGGGTGGTACCGCGAATTTATGCCTTCGCCCCTCGTGCGCTGTTGCGCAAGGGGCGAGGGCTTTTTTGATAGTAGGAGGTTATTCGATGGAAGAGAAGATTGCACAGCTGAAGGCCGAAGCTGCCGCAGCCGTCAAGGGCGCCAGCGATGTGGCAGCCCTCAACGATATCCGCGTCAAATATCTGGGCAAGAAGGGCGAGTTCACCGCGATCCTGCGCGGCATGGGCAGCCTCAGCCCGGAGGAGCGCCCGAAGGTCGGCGCTATCGTCAACGCCGCCAAGGGCGAGATTGAAAGCCTTATCGGTGAGCAGAATGAGGCTCTCAAGGCCAAGGAGCTGGAAGCAAGACTGGCCAGCGAGCGCATCGATGTGACGCTGCCGGGCCGCAATGTGCCGATGGGCCATCTGCATCCGCTGACGCTGACGCTTGAGCGCATCAAGGACATTTTCGTGCACATGGGCTTTAGCGTAGAAGAAGGTCCCGAGATTGAGCGCGACTACTTTAACTTTGAGGCGCTGAATCTGCCGAAGGATCATCCGGCCCGCGATATGCAGGATTCCTTCTATATCACGGAAGAGATTCTTATGCGTTCGCAGACGTCGCCGGTTCAGGCCCGCACAATGCAGAGCAACGAACCGAATAAACCGATTCGCATGATTGCACCGGGCCGCGTCTATCGCCGCGATGAGTACGATGCGACGCATTCGCCGATGTTCACGCAGGTTGAGGGCCTGGTCATCGACGAGGGCATCAGCCTCGCGGACCTCAAGGGTACGCTCGAGCTTTTCCTGCATCAGATTTTCAACGAGAATGTCGGTGTCCGTTTCCGCCCGAGCTTCTTCCCGTTCACGGAGCCGTCGGCTGAAGTCGATATTTCCTGTGTCATGTGCCATGGCGAAGGCTGCAAGGTCTGCAAGGGCACGGGCTGGCTCGAAATCCTCGGTGCCGGCATGGTTCATCCGCATGTCCTCGAGATGAGCGGCTACGATCCGAAGAAGGTCAGCGGTTTTGCCTTCGGCATGGGCGTCGAGCGTATCGCCATGCTGTCCTACGGTGTCGATGACCTGCGCTTGTTCTACGATAACGACACGTGTTTCCTGAGCCAGTTCTGAGATTGAGGAGGTTATACGATGCAGGTTTCCATTAAATGGCTGAACGATTACATTAAATTCAACGAGACGGCAGAAGAACTTGCCGATAAATATACGATGTCCGGCGTGCCGGTCGAAAACGTCATCCGTGCGGACGAAGGACTCGACAAGGTCGTGACGGGCCGGATCGAAAAGCTCGAGGCACATCCAGATTCGGACCATCTGCAGATTTGCCAGATGAATGTGGGCGAAAAAGATCTCATCCAGATTATTACGGGGGCTCAGAATGTCAAAGAGGGCCAGATCGTGCCGGTGGCTATGATTGGCGCGCATCTGCCCAATGGCCTTCATATCAAGAAAGGCAAGCTGCGCGGCCTGCCGTCCAACGGCATGCTTTGCTCGGCCGATGAGCTCCACATGGATCTTGATAAACTGCCGGAGGAGCAGAAGAACGGCATCTACATCCTGCCGGCGGATACGCCGGTGGGTGTGCCGGCCAAAGATGTGCTGGGCCTTGACGATGTGGTGCTGGAGTTCGAGCTCACGGCCAACCGTGGCGACTGCTTCAGCGTCATGGGCCTCGTGCGTGAGGCTGCTGTGCTCACGGGCAATGAGCCCCACTATCCGGAAATCAAGGTCAATGAGGACGATGCGGCAAGTGCTGCTGACATGGTCAAGATTGACATCGAGGCCCATGACCTCTGTGACCGTTTCTCGGCCCGCGTGCTGAAAAACGTTAAGATCGGCCCGTCGCCGGAGTGGATGCAGCAGCGCCTGGAGGGGGCTGGCATCCGCGCCATCAACAATGTCGTCGATGTCACGAACTTTGTCATGATCGAGCTGGGCCAGCCGATGCATGCGTATGACTATGATGAAATCAAGGGCCATCACCTGACGGCTCGTGTCGCCAAGGCTGGCGAGAACCTCCATACCCTCGACGATTCATCGCGGGTAGCCAAGGGCACGGAGCTCGTCATCGCTGACGATGAGAAGCCGGCTGGCCTGGCTGGTGTCATGGGCGGCCTGGAGACGGAAGTCACCGAGAAGACCACGACGGTCGTTCTCGAGGCAGCATCTTTCTATGGCCCGAACATCCGCCGCACCTCCCGCAGCTGCGGCCTGCACTCCGAGGCATCGGGCCGCTTTGAGCGCGGTGTCGATGTGACGAATACGCCGCGTGCTCTCGACCGTGCTGCCCAGCTCCTGCAGGAAATGGGCGCCTGCACGGTTACGAAGGGCATCGTCGATGTTTATCCGCAGCCGAAAGAGCCGGTCAAGATTGACTTCACGGCGGAGCAGATCAACAAGCGCCTGGGCACGAAGCTGGCTGGGGCTAAGATGGTCGAGATTCTTGAAAGCCTTGGCTTTGCGATTGAGGACAAGGGGAACGAGACCTACACGGCTACGGTTCCTTCCTGGCGTAACGACTGCACTTACATGGAAGACCTTTCCGAGGAAGTTTCCCGCATTTATGGCTTTGACAACATCCAGTCCACGACGCCTTTTGGCCGCGTCATGCAGGGCCGTCAGAGCAATCGTCAGAACTTTATCGATAAAATCAAGCACGTACTGGCTGGCCTCGGAATGACCGAGGAGTTGTCCTTCAGCTTCACGAGCACCGAGATGTTCGACAAGATGCAGGTGCCGGCCGATAGCAAACTGCGTCAGGCTATCCCTATCATGAATCCGCTGACGGATGATGCGCCGTTGGTTCGCACGAGCCTGCTCACAAGCATCATGGAAAATGCTGTGCGCAACTTTGCCCGCAAGAATACCGATATCCGCCTCTTCGATGTGGCGCCGGTATTCTATCCGAAGGCATTGCCGGTGACGGAGCTTCCCGATGAAGTGGTAAAACTCACGGGGCTTATCACGGGCCGCCGTTATCCCTTCGGCTGGAACCAGAGCAATGAGATGGTGGACTTCTACGATATGAAGGGCATCGTCGAGGAGCTCTTCCGGGCTCTGTCCATTTCCGGTTACTCGGTGGAGGCTGGCGAACACTTTGCCCTGCATCCGGGCAAGACGGCCCTCTTCAAGAAGGGCCGTGAGGTGATCGCCACGGTGGGCGAGCTGCATCCGGCAGTCGCCGCTAACTTTGGTATCAAGCAGAAGGTTTACCTCTTCGAGATGGATGTGGAGACGCTGATGAAATACACGGCCAAGAACTTCCACTACGAGTCCCTGCCGAAGTATCCGGCTATTGCCCGCGACCTGGCTATTGTCGTTGACGAGTCGGTGGCCGAAGGCGATATCAAGGCAGTCATCGAGAAGAACGGCGGCAAGTTCTTCTGTGGTGTGACGTTGTTCGACGTCTACACGGGTGAGCATGTGGCCGCAGGCAAGAAGAGCCTGGCCTTCAACCTCAAGTTCCAGTCCAAGGACAAGACGCTGACCGATGAGGAGGCCGATGCAGGCTTCAACAGCATCCTCAAGGCCGTTGAGGACAAGTTCCAGGCGGAACTGCGCGCGTAAGGAGATCCGCTATGGCAGATGAAAAAAAGAAACCGTCGGAGCGCGTTGTCGTAGAGATCTATGGCAACAGTTACCCGCTCAAGACGGATAATCCGCAGCATATGCTCAAGCTTGCGGCTGAGCTCGACAAGAAGATGAAGTTCATGTCGCGAGCTGTCCGCAGTTTTGACGATCGCAAGATTGCGGTGCTGACGGCGCTGCAGATTGCCGAGGAGTACTATCAGCTCAAGAAGGACTACGATGAGCTGGTGGACTTGCTCGAGGAAAAATAAACACGTACGATGAGGAAATAGAACCATGGAAACAACATGGTTCTATTTTTTTTATTCGATTTGGGAGGAAAATATGTTTTTTTAGCGAAATAACAAGTAAAAATAAATTTAAGGGATAAAGGGATACCCTGCATAAAAGGTAAAGGAGTGTTTTATAATGGGATGGATGAATAATTTACGGGTGGCTTACAAGCTGCTGATCTTAGCGGTAGTTGCCGTCATCGGCATGAGCTTTATCGGCTGGAATGGCTACTCAGCTGTCACGAAGGCACAGCGGGATATGGAAGTGATGTATGAAGGCACGGTCAAGGGTGTCGATGCGGTCGGCAAGGCCGGCTATGGTATCCGTTATGCCCAGGGCATGGCGGTTATTGCAACGACGGTCAAAAACAATCCACAGCGGCTGCAGGACCTCAAAGGCAAGTATGAGAGCGGCGTCAAAACGGTAGAAGACAGTATTGCGGCCTATGATGCAATCCCGCATAAAATTGCTGGCGAAGACCCGATCATGGACAAGGTCAAGAAGGATTGGGCCGCTTTGAAGACGAACCTTGGCGAAGCGGTGGCTTTAAGCATGGAAGGCAAGAACGAAGAAGCGCTGGCTCATTACGAGAAAACTGGTTCGCCGCTGGCAGCAGCCTTGGGAAAGGAACTAGGTGAACTGTCAGAGCTCAACAGCAAACATGCGGAGGAGCTCAATACGCAGAATGATATTGACTCGGCTGCGGCTGTCCGCAATACGGTCATCCAGCTGCTGGTCACGCTGATTATCCTGATTGCCTGCGCGCTCTGGATCACGAAGGAAATCACGAATCCGCTGGAAAAAATGATGCTGTCACTCGATCGTCTTGAAGGTGGCGATTTCAGCGATCATGCGCGTACAATCATGCGCGGCGATGAATTCGGCCAGATGGCCGATAAGGTTGCATCGGTTCGCATGAGCCTCAACAAGCTCATGCGTGAGACGAGCTCGACGGCAGAGCAGCTGGCAGCATCGTCTGAGGAACTCACGGCAAGCTCCCATCAGTCGGCACAGGCTTCGGAGCAGGTGGCCCAGTCGGTAACGAATGCAGCTGGTGCTGTGGCTGAGCAGCAGCAGGATGTGGGTGATACGATTGCAGCCATCGACAAGACGGCAGCAGCTATCGATCGTCTGAATCAGACGGCTAAGGAAGTCTCGGATCATGCGGCAGTCACCAATGATGCAGCTACGAGCGGTAACGAGTCGGTCAAGACGGCAGTCGAGCAGATTGAAAGCGTTGCCCGCATCGTCAATACGTCGGCGGCTACGGTCGATAAACTCGGTCAGAGTTCCCAGGAAATCGGCCAGATCGTTGAGACGATTTCGGCTATCGCTGAGCAGACGAACCTCCTGGCACTCAATGCAGCTATCGAGGCTGCCCGTGCTGGTGAGCATGGCCGCGGATTCGCAGTCGTTGCTGACGAGGTAAGAAAGCTCGCCGAGGAATCCCAGGAGGCTGCACAGCGCATCACGAGCCTTATCAATGGCATCCAGGGCGATACGGCTGAGGCCGTCCGCTCGATGCAGGCAGGCAGTGACGCGGTCAAAGAAGGCACTCAGTCGGTCGAAGAGCTGCGTGAGAACTTCGCAAGTATCCGCGATGCGGCAATGGCCATGGCTGAGCAGGCTAAGAACATGTCGATGGAAATCCGCGCTGTAGCATCGGAGACCGAGATCGTCAAGGAGAAATCCGATGGCATCCTCAAGAAGGGCGGCATGGTCGCTTCTGAGATGGAGAGCGTATCGGCTGCCTCCGAGGAGCAGTCGGCATCGGCTACAGAAATCGCCGATGCGAGCACGTCGCTTGCTAACCTGGCCCAGGGCCTGCAGAATTCGCTGCAGAAATTCAGATTCTAACTGCATAATAGGGAATGGGAAGACTCCGTTGGATCGTAAGATTCAACGGAGTTTTTGATTTATGTGTAATGTTGTAACATATATTTTTTTAGATGCACAGGAAATTCCTGCAGTGTGGCGAAGTCTACCACCGGTAAACATCTATGTCGTGAGTAAGAGATTGGAGTAGAAAGGAGAACATGATGGAAAAGACAGATGAAGCGGGATTCTCATTGTTGGGCGTGCTCATAGCGGTCATGATCATCGGCGTGGTGGCAACGATTGCTGTGCCGAAGTTCAACTCGATGATTGTCATGGCCAATACGAGCAAGATACAGGCTGACCTCAGTACCCTCGATGCGGCAGTGGCTGTCTATGAGGCCCAGGAGGGCAACGTGCCAACTGAATTGTCGCAGCTGAAGGATTATGTCAATGATGTGGAGAAGCTCAAACCGCCGGTGGGGGAATGCTTTTTGAAAGACAGTGATGGAAAGGCTGTAAAGCATACGATCAAAGATACTGCTTACAGGCTGGTGGAGACGGAACACAGTGCCCTGGGGCCTGTGAAAACGAGGCGGGCTGCCTGTGATGATCATTTTTCGGGTGATTTCGGCAAATGATGGCAAATGATATGGAGAAGGTTATCGGCGGTATCTGGCTGGGCTATTGGCTCTGGCGTTTGGCCTGCATCGATAGGCAGTTGGGGGTGCTGCCCAATCGGTGGGTATTGTTGCTTGCCGTGTCAGCGGTATATCCCTTAGGGTGCGGATTGGTGGATTTTGCCGCGGCGGTACAGGGAAGTGTCTGTGGTGGCGGAGCCTTATGGTTCCTTCGTTGCCTCAGTCGGAGCGGCATTGGCTGGGGCGATGTCAAGCTGACAGCAGCCATGGGGTTGTGGCTAGGCTGGCAGGCAATGGCAGTAGCCTTGGGGGTGGCATTTTTTCTAGGCGGTATCGTGGCTGGTATCCTTGTGCTGCGGGCTGCGTATCGTCCTTCTGATAAGCTGCCGTTTGGTCCATTCTTGGCTATGGGCTTTTTCGGAGCTTATTGGTTTGGTGTGGCTTGCTGGCGATGGTATTGGTCATTATGTTGAGGTGAGGCTATGAAGGATGAACAAGGCTTTGCTTTATTGGAGACTGTCGTGGCAGTAGCTGCGGCTGCATGTCTGGCTGCTGCTATCGCGCCGGGAATCCTTAAATTCTATCGTGAGACGGCACTGGAATACGAGTCGGAATGCTTGTTGGCTGATTTGCGGCGCACGCAATCATTGAGCCGCATGGTAGCAGAGCAGGGCTGGATGTATGGGCAGGAAGAGCCGAATGAACAGAAGGCGCAGATACATGTGGAGGGAACATACTATGCTTTTCGTGTGAAGAGCCAGGCGGGAATCGTGGAAAATGTGCATCATTATCTGCCGCTTATACATGTCAAGCGCAAGGATAAGTCGGAGAGCAGCGGCAGTGGGATAATCGCTTTCCGGCAGAATGGCAGTCTGGAGGATATCGGTACGGATATGATGACCTTGGTCATGTACTGCGATGGCTGGGAAGATGAAGGGCGGAAAATCATGATCAGCCGGGCGGGAAGGATGCGGATGAAGAGGATGATGCGATGAAGAAAGAAGAGCAAGGCTATATATTGCTGGAAACCCTGATTGTTGGTGTGATACTGCTGGCAATGGTGGCTGGTATGCGCCTTTATCGTCAGGCTGTGCGTGTGGAGGATTTTGACAGCATGCGTACGGCAGGCATCTTTTTAGCCCGGGAAGAGTTTTCGTGGCTGGAGTGGCAGGCTGAGCAGACGGGACTGATAGCAGGACACGTCGAGTGGCTAGGCGATGAGAAGGCGTTGATGATGGCGACAGGACGAGGGCGGTTTGCAGTCACTGCTGATGTGACGCCACTGGCGGATAATGCTTGGCATGTCCTAGTAACCGTGGTGTGGCCAGGCGATACGAAGCAGGAGACCATGCAGTTTACGCGCGTACTGTGCCGGCAGGGCAACAGGGAAAGAGGCTATGGCGGATGAGGAAGGACAGGCAGAAGGGCTTTGTCGTATTGGAAGCTGCGGTGTCGCTGCCAATGCTGGCTTTGCTGTTGACCGCGGCGGGGGCAATGGTCTTGTGGAGCATCAAATATTATTTTGTCGTCATGGCCGATGCTGAACTGCATCAAGAGGTACAGATAGCTTTTGAACGGGTGGTAGAGGATGCGTTGGAATCAAAAGCTATTGAGCCTAATTGTACGTTTGATTACGGTTATGATTTTTGCAAGCGCAGCTATGTGTTAACGCCTGTTGAAGCGCAGGAAATCCGCAAGGTATATTGGATAAATCTTGTCGAAGATACTTGCAAGCTGGTTGAGGGAAGCGATGCGTCGGCACCGATGACTGGTGATTCGGCGATGGCAGAAGTAACTATTCGTGACTTTTCCTGTCAGGAGGTGAGTGGTCATAAAGGGCTGTATATCATCAAGCTCAGCGGCCAGAGTCAGAGGACCGGGCATGTATATACCTTGGAAACGGCTGTTTATCTGTCGCTGGGTAGAGAGTGAAGATGATCGTGATGAAGAGGGGGCAGTCACGGTTGTGATGCTATGCCTGCTGATGGTGGTCGTGATGTTTGCCTTGGCTATGATGCATACCGTGCATACCATGCAAAAAGCTAATGCGGATTATCAGCAGGAGATGCAGCTGCGATTGGCAGCTGAAGGGGTGACGGAGCAGGCGGCGCAGCAGCTCATGGCACAGCCGGGAATGGCAGCTTCCTGGCAGGATGAAGACAGTCAGCCGCTGGCTGGGAATCGTTTTATCTATCCAGAGACGATGGCGGTACAGGTTACCGCTTTGCCGCGGAAGGATAAGCTGTATCTGATTGGGTTTGCGCGTTATAAAGACCGCGGGGCCAAGTGGGAACGTCACCGCATGGTCAAAGGTGTGCTGAAGAAAGAGGGGGATGCGTATGTATGGCTGGGCTGGGCTCCATGACTGGGGACAAAGTCTCTGGCAAAAGTGCCAGAAGGATTGGCCGGCAATCCTCGGGCTGGAGATAAGAAAAGATGGTAGCATCTGTCTGCTGCGGGTTGAACGGGGCGAGCCGTGGCTGGTAACGGATGCGGTGCTATTACCAGCTGAGCCGTTGGAACTTAGCGAGCAGGCAGAGCGCATCAGCGCTCGCTTGGCGCGGGAAGGCTGGGAGGATATTCCGCGGGTGCTTTGGGCAGATGAGGAGCAAGTCCTTGTTCGTCTAATCAAAATACCGCCGGACATGAAGCCTAAGGAACAGTTCGAGGCGGCTTATTGGGAATTTGAATCACAGCTTGGCAATGAAGGCTTGGCGATTGAAGATTTTCAAGTTGCCTGTATGGATTTAAACGAGCAGCAGGAGGTATGGATGGCAGCTGTGAGTCACGAGTATATCGCGCAGGCAGAGGCGGCTTTTTCCCAGGCAGAGATTCCGCTGGCGGAGCTTGTGACAGGTGATCCGTTGACAAGTCAAGTGGAATTTGACCCGTCGGATGGGGGCGGGCTGATTATTGGCGATACGAGACTAGGCTATGGGCAGTCCGCTGCTGGTCTGCCGGTAGATGCGTTGGGCGGTGCCTTGCGTGCTGCCTTGATATTTGGCCAAGGGATTGAGCAGGCGGCCAAGCGGGCACTATGGCTGTTAGAACCGGATAGCCGTGTTGACCGCTGGGATTATCAGCACTTGGCAATGATCATGCTGGCTGTTGTATTTAGTGTAGCCAGCATGCTGCTTGCTTGGGATGGCTGGCAGCTTTACCAGGCACAGCAGCATGCAGTGCAGAGCCGGCAGGAGCTGCAATCATTATTGCCCGTGCAGCAGAAGATGCAGGGGGAGGAAAAGATCCGGGCAGGGCTGGAGCAGAAGGAGCAATGTCTGCAAAGTTTGTCGCAGACGCGGTTTCCTTGGTACAGCCTGCTGGTTCATCTGGGGACGATGACGGTGGATGGCGTCTGGCTGGATGGCTTGGAATTACAGGAGCAGGATGAGATTCGGATTGAGGGGCAGGCTGTGAGCTACGATGCCATCGCCGATTTCGTACAGGCTTTTGAGAAGGATAAGGATTTCTTTTCCGCAGGGCCTGTGCTGGAGTCTTCGGGCAGTGCGGCTGGCAAGGAAAAGCAGGCGGCAGGGAACAGCGCAATTGGTTTTCGCATGCGGCTGCATCTGTAGGAGAGAGGCGTAGGATATGGTTTGGCGGCAATTAGCAGGGAAAGAGTGGCTGACGGCGGCAGCTGGCGCCTGTATGGTGCTTGGTCTAGGCGTTTATTTTTTCATTCATCAGCCGTTGCGGGAAATGCAACAGGCAGCGGCGACTGAGGCCGGGCAGGTGCAGGCACAGATCGTGCAGGTCACGAACTATCAGAATGCGCATCTTGACCTGGTGGCTTATGAAGAGGAGCTGACTAAGCGGCAGGAGCTGGCGGATAAGGCGCTGCCGTCTGCGTTGGAGCAAGGTGCGTTCCTCAGTATGCTGCAGCGCGAGGCATTGCGCAATCATATGGAGCTGCAGCAGGTAACGCCACAGGCAGTACAGCAGCAGGAAAGTCTGCAGGTATTGCCGGTGGAGGTAAGGTTTCGCTGCCGGTATTTTGATTTGCTGGCCTTTTTGCGCGGCTTGCGCGAAAGCGAGCGCTATGTCCAGGTGGAGCGGATAAAGGTCAAACAGCAGGATGGAATCCTGTTATGTGCCCTGCAGCTGCGGATCTACGCCTTGCCAGAGGGAAAATCCGTGGACAATGATTGATATTCAGAGGACTTGATTTATCACATGCAATAAATTAAACTAGTAATGATAGAAATTTGAAAACCTGCGAGGTGTATCCTGTTATGAGTATATTACGTTTTATGACGGCTGGGGAGTCCCATGGCCCGTGTCTGACGGCAATCCTGGAGGGGCTGCCAGCGGGGCTGAAGCTTGACCTTGAGGCCATCAACCGCGATCTGGCCCGCCGTCAGCAGGGCTATGGCCGCGGCGGCCGCATGAAGATCGAGAAGGATAAAGTCGAAATCGTTTCGGGCGTGCGCTTCGGCGAGACGCTGGGCGGCCCGGTGACGCTTCAGGTGGTCAATAAGGACTTTGCCAACTGGACAGATCGCATGGCGGTATTCGGGGAGCCGGCTGGCCCGAAGGTCACTGCTGCGCGCCCGGGCCATGCCGATCTGACTGGCGTCAAGAAGTATGACCGCAAGGACGTCCGTGATATCCTTGAGCGGTCCAGCGCCCGCGAGACGACGATGCGCGTGGCTGTGGGCGCAGTTTGCAAGGAATTCTTGCGGGCGCTGGGCATAAGCATTGTCTCGCAGGTTACGAATATCGGCGGCGTGGCTGTTGACTTGTCAAAGATTGACCGGTCAAGACTCGGCACGGAGAATGGCTCGGAGCTCAACTGCTATGATGCTGAGGCTGAGCAGCAGATGAAGGCCAAGATTGATGCGGCCAAGCAGGCTGGCGATACGCTGGGCGGCATCTTCGAGGTGACGGTCCGCGGCCTGCCCGCAGGCCTCGGCAGCCATATCCAGTGGGACCGCCGTCTCGATGCGAAGCTGGCAGCGGCGATGATGTCGATCCAGGCCATCAAGGGCGTGGAGATCGGTGCAGGCTTTGACTGCGCCATCCTGCCGGGCAGCCAGATCCATGATGAGGTATTCCTCGATGAAACTGGCGAGGTGTACCGCAAGACGAACCGTGCGGGCGGCCTGGAGGGCGGCATGACGAATGGCGAGGAGGTCGTGGTCAAGGCGGCCATGAAGCCAATCCCGACGCTGATGACGCCGCTGCATTCCATCGACATCGAGAGCCGCGAGGCTGTGCTGGCCTGCAAGGAACGCAGCGATACCTGCGCCGTGTCGGCGGCAGCCGTAGTCGGCGAGGCTATGACGGCCTTTGTCATGGCGGAGGCTATTTGCGACAAGTTCGGTGCTGATGCGCTGGTGGACGTCAAGGCGGCAATGGACAGCTATAAACAGCGCATCGGGAAGGATTGGTGAGCATGAGGAACGTCGTACTCATCGGTTTCATGGGCACGGGCAAGACGAGCACCGGCAAGATGCTGGCGGCAAAGCTGGGCGCGGCCTTCATTGATATGGATCAGAAAATCGAGGAAGAGGCGGGCATGAGCATCCCCGATATGTTTGCCCGGAAGGGCGAGGCGTATTTCCGGGAGCAGGAACGGGCGCTGGTGAAGCGGCTGGCGGCGCGCCGCAACGCGGTCATCTCGACGGGAGGCGGCACGGTCAAGAATCCGGACAACGTGGCGGATTTCAAGAAGAGCGGTGTCATTGTCTGCCTGAGTGCAAGTGTCGATGCGGTGCTGGCGCGCACGAACCGCCGCGGCACGCGGCCCGTTCTGGACGGTGCCGACCAGGGCGACCGCCGCAAGGCGGTGGAGCAGCTGATGGCTGAGCGCCGGGAGCTTTACAAGCAGGCGGACTACACCATCGATACGAGTGAGCTGTCGCCCCTGCTGGTCGTGGAAAATATCGTGCGTTTTTTGAAAACAAGAGGTGTACTGCATGCGTGAGGTCAAGGTAGAGTTAGGCGAGAAGAGTTATTCCATCTATATCGGCTATGGATTAGAAGAGGAATTGCAGGCCTTTGTGCGCAGGGCAGGGTTTTCCCCGAAGGCCTTGCTCGTGACGGATACGAATGTCGGCCCGCTCTATGGCAGCAAGGTCAAGAAGCTGCTGCAGGCGGCCGGGCTGCAGGTGGAGATCGCGCAGGTTCCCGCTGGTGAGAGCTCCAAGTGCCTGGCCGTGGCCGAGGGGCTCTATACCAAGGCCATCGAGCTTGGTCTTGACCGCAAGTCGCCGATTTTCGCGTTGGGCGGCGGTGTGGTCGGCGATCTGGCTGGCTTCATCGCGGCGACCTATATGCGGGGCGTGCCCTTCGTGCAGCTGCCGACGAGCCTGTTGGCGCAGGTCGACTCAAGCGTGGGCGGCAAGGTGGCTGTCAACCATGCCTTGGGCAAGAATCTCATCGGGGCCTTCTATCAGCCCAAGGCCGTCTTCATGGATCTGGCGCTGATGAAGACGCTGCCCAAGCGCGAAATCTATACGGGGCTGGGGGAGATCATCAAATACGGCATCATCTATGATGCGGAGTTCTTTGCGTTCCTTGAGCAGAACCAGCAGGCAGTGCTGAGCTTGGAGCCTGAGGCGGCAACGCATATGATTGCGCGTTCGTGCGAAATCAAGGCAGCTGTCGTGAGCCAGGATGAACAGGAGGCAGGGCTGCGGCGTATCCTGAACTTTGGCCATACGATGGCCCATGCCATCGAGAAGGAGACCGGCTATGTGCGCTACAACCATGGCGAGGCCGTCGCCATCGGCATGGCTGGCGCCGCCGATATCAGCGTACAGCTGGGGCTGCTGCCTGCGGATACTGCAGCGCGTGTGAACAGGCTCATTGCGGCACTGCATCTGCCGGTGCAGGCCGAGGGCTGCACCGTGGAGGCGATGTATGAAGATATCTTCCACGACAAGAAGACCGTGGGCGGCAAGGTCAACTGGGTGCTCATGACGGGAATCGGCACGGTGGTATCCCGCAATGACGTGCCCGAGGAGGTCGTCAAGCGGGCGATGGCGGCGCGTATTTCCCGCTGATTTTCAGTGAAAATTAATTTTTCGGGGTGTTGAAACGCTCTTCCTTTTATGATAAACTATCAGAGTATATGTGGGCGGTCCTCTGAGTGAGCCGGTGACTTGTCACCCATGAGATGCTTGCCACGAACGTCTGAAATAAGGAGGAAATATACAAATGAACATCATCGAAACTTTGGAAAAAGAACAGCTCCGCTCTGACATCCCGGCTTTCGGCCCTGGTGACACGGTTCGCGTTCATGCGAAAATCGTCGAGGGTTCCCGCGAGCGTATCCAGATGTTCGAGGGCGTTGTCATCGCTCGTCAGGGTACGGGTGTCCGTGAGACGTTCACGGTTCGTCGTATTTCTTACGGCGTAGGCGTTGAGCGTATGTTCCCGGTTCATTCCCCGCGCATTGAGAAGATCGACGTTGTCCGCAAGGGTATCGTTCGTCGTGCAAAACTCTATTATCTGCGCAACCTTACGGGTAAAGCTGCTCGTATCAAAGAGAAACGCTAATTGGCGTAACGGTAGGGACTGCTTTTGGGCAGTCCCTATTTGTTTGTAGATTAAAAGTCGATTAGGAGGAGGATACTGTAATGAGTTCTTTAGGAGAAGAAGCCAAGGATTGGATTATCTCGATTGTCGTCGCTGTTGTGCTGGCATTCATCATCCGTCAGTTCGTCGTAGAGCTGTACATCGTTGATGGGCCGTCGATGCGGCCAACGCTGCAGTCCCAGGAGCGCCTGGTGGTCAACAAGTTCATCTACCAGTTCCGCGAGCCGCAGAAGGGGGAAATCCTCGTCTTCCAGTATCCGCGTGATCCGAAACGCGATTTCATCAAACGCGTCATCGCGACGGCTGGCGATACGGTCGAAATCAAGGATGGCCGCGTATTCGTCAATGACCAGCTCTTGAACGAGGACTATATCCTCGAGAAGACGAAGAGCGAATATCCGAAGTCCACGGTGCCGAAGGGGACGATCTTCGTCATGGGTGACAACCGCAACAACTCGGAGGACAGTCGCTTCGCCGATGTCGGCTTTGTGCCGCTCAATCTCATCAAGGGCAAGGCGATGCTGGTGTTCTGGCCCTTTGATGCGTTCAAGACGCTGCCGTGATAGCATGAGGTATTGCCGATGAAATTTATCTCTTGGAATGTCAATGGCCTGCGGGCCTGCCTCAAAAAAGGCTTTATGGAATCTTTCTGCCAGCTGGGGGCGGACGTCTTCTGCTTGCAGGAGACGAAGATGCAGCCGGATCAGGCCATCCTCGACCTGCCGGGCTATAAGCAGTACTGGAACAGCGCCGAGAAGAAGGGCTATTCGGGGACGGCGGTCTTCACGCGCATCGAGCCCCTTTCGGTAAGCTACGGGCTCGGCATCGAGGAGCACGACCACGAGGGCCGTGTGATCACGCTGGAGTTCCCAGAATTCTACTTCGTGACGGTCTACACGCCGAACTCCAAGCGCGAGCTGGAGCGTCTGGCCTACCGCATGGAGTGGGAGGATGCTTTCCGTGCCTATCTGCTTGAGCTTGACAGCAAGAAGCCGGTTATCGTCTGCGGCGATCTCAACGTGGCCCACACGGAGATCGATCTCAAGAATCCGAAGACGAACCATCATAATGCAGGCTTCACCGATGAGGAACGGGGCAAGTTCACGGAGCTTCTGGAGGCGGGCTTCATCGATACCTTCCGCACGCTGTATCCGGAGCGCGCGGGCATCTACACTTGGTGGTCGTACCTGCGCAAGGCCCGTGATACGAATGCGGGCTGGCGCATCGATTACTTTGTGACGTCGAAGCGGCTCCAAGACCGCATCGCCGATGCGACCATCCACAACGAAATATTTGGCAGTGACCATTGCCCGGTGGGCTTGGAACTGAAATAAGCACGTAAAAACGGCAGCTGCAATCTTGACATGTCAGGATTGCGGCTGCCGTTTTTTGACTTGTCAGCATTGACTTGTCAAAATTTGACCGGTCAGATCTTGCTGATGTTGACTTTGACATCGTAGAAGGTGCTGCCGTCGTCTTTGTCGGTGGTGCGGGCATGGGTCAGCTGGTTGGTGTTGCCAGTCTTTGTCAGCGTGTTCCACCAGACGCCCTCGCTGACGACGCGGCCCGGGGCGGTGCGTGTCGTCAGGGTCAGCGTAAACTGCGCACTTCCCTGGGCATTGCTGGCCTGCACGGTATCGCCTTCGCAAAGGCCCAGGTGCTGGGCATCATCAGGATGCATCAAAAGCTCCATGACATGGCCACGCGTAAGCTCGGGCCGCTCGTTGAAGGAGCTGTCGAGGATACGCGGGTCCGGGGCGTTGATCAGCAGGAAGGACTCGTCATCCTTGGCGTAATGGGGCGGACGGTAGTCGGGCATGGCTGGTTCGATGGCGGGATTTTTGATTTCGATTTTTCCCGAGGGTGTTTTAAAATCGAGTTTGTAATTTTCGGGCAGAGGCAGGTCGACTGGCTCGCCGTTTGCTAGTTTTGCTTTGTCGACAGGCAGTGGCCAGGCGGTGTCGGTGCTGGCGATGAATTTTTCGATCAGTTCCGCTTCCGTCTGCTGGAAGAAGGTATCGTCGATGCCCATGGCCTTGGCCAGCAGCGCGAAGACCTGCCAGTTGGATTTGCTTTGGCCGACCGGCGGGATGGCGGCATCGCCGCGCTGGACGGTATAGTGGCCGTAAGAATAGTAGATGTCGTCGTGTTCCAGGGAAGTCGTTGCAGGCAGGATGATGTCAGCGTAGCGGGCCGTATCGGTCATAAAGCGCTCGTGGACAACGGTGAAGAGGTCTTCGCGCAGCAGGCCCTGCTGGACAAGTGCCTGCTCGGGAGCCGTGCAGGCAGGATTGGAGGAATAGACGTAAAGGCTCTTGATGGGGGGCGCGAGTTTTTTGTCGGTAAGTGCCTGGCCGAGTTTTATCATATTGATATGTCGGACGCCACCCTTTTCCTTTTCGGGGCGGCGGATGATGCTCTTGTCAAAGGCATGACTGCCCGAGGCTGAGGTCAAAAGGCCGCCGCCAGTATGGGCATAGGCGCCGACGATGGCGGGCAGGCAGGTGATGAGACGGGAGGTCATCGCGCCGTTGCCGTAGCGGGATTGGCCACTGCCGAGGCGGATGAAGGGGGCCCGGGCGCGGCCGAAGGCCTTGGCAAGCTCCTCAATGGCTGCGGCAGGAACCTCGGTGATGGCTGCTACGTCAGCTGGTGAATAGCGGGGAAGGACGTTGTCGCGAAGTTCCTCCCAGCCCGTGACATATTGCTGGATGAATTTCTCGTCGACAAGCCCGTCGCGGCTAAGCACATGCATAAGGCCCAGGGCCAGGGCACCGTCGGTGCCGGGCTTCACGCAGGTGAAGTGGTCGGCATAGCGGGCCGTCGGCGTCTCATAGGTGTCGATGCACCAGATTTTGGCGCCGTTCTGGCGGGCAAGCTCCACGTCGTGACGGAAGTGGATGTCGGTGGCCAGCATGCTGATACTCCAGAGAATGATGAAGTCACTGCAGCCGGCCTCCTGGGGTGCCGTGGGCAGCGTGCCGCCCATGACGTCGCGATAGCCGCGCGATTTTGCCGGCGCGCAGATGGTGCGGTCAAGGCTCGTGGCGCCCAGCTGATAGAAGAAGCTGTGGCCGGCACTGTACTGGATGGTGCCCATGGTGCCAGCATAGGAGTAGGGCAGGATGGCCTCGGCACCGTACGTATCAATGATGGTTTTCCATTGGCTGGCGATGGCCGCAATGGCGGTGTCCCAGCTAATCGGCGCAAATTCCCCGCTGCCCTTGGGGCCGACGCGTTTGAGGGGCGTCGTAAGGCGTGCCGGCGAGTGCACCGTGCGCTCGTAGCGCGCCATCTTGGGGCAGAGCGTGCCGCGGGTATAGCTGTGGCTCGGGTCGCCCTTTACTTTGATAACTTCATCGCCCTCGGTATAGACAAGCAGCCCGCAGCAGTCGGGGCAGTCGTAGGGGCAGGCGGATTTCTTGATTTCCATGTGGACACCTCCATTGTGTTCATTATTCTCTATTATACGACAAGAAATTAATTATTGCGATGATAATAGTCCTTATGATAATATGTAGATTAGTGTTATTTGCATATGGGAGGATTTACTTTGTCAGCATTAAGTGAAGAACTCAATAAAGAAATAGAAAAGCGCCGCACCTTTGCCATCATCTCCCACCCGGATGCTGGTAAGACGACGCTTACGGAGAAACTCCTGCTCTACGGTGGTGCCATCCATCTGGCTGGTTCCATCAAGAGCCGCAAGACCCAGCGCCATGCGGTATCCGACTGGATGGAAATCGAGAAGCAGCGTGGTATCTCGGTCACTTCGTCGGTGCTGCAGTTCGACTACGACGGCTGCCGCATCAACATCCTCGATACGCCGGGCCATCAGGACTTCTCCGAGGACACTTACCGCACGCTGATGGCCGTTGACAGTGCTGTCATGGTCATCGACGTCGCCAAGGGCGTCGAGGCGCAGACGAAGAAACTGTTCAAGGTCTGCAAACAGCGCAACATTCCGATTTTTACCTTCGTCAACAAGCTCGACCACTATGGCAAGGCGCCAATCGACCTCATGGACGAAATTGAAAACGTGCTGGGCATCCGCTCTTATCCGATGAACTGGCCAATCGGCCAGGACGGGCAGTACATGGGCGTCTATGACCGCCGCAACGACAAGGTACTGCTCTTCGCTGAGGATACGACCCATGGTCAGGAGGCGCGCATTGCCGACGTCTACGAGCCCGATGACCCGGCAGTTATCGAGCGTGTGGGCGAAGACGTCTGGGAAGCTCTGCAGGAAGATCTGGAGCTACTCAATGAGGCTGGCGAAGAATTCGATATGGAACTTGTCAATGCTGGTGAACTCACGCCGATGTTCTTTGGTTCGGCCATGACGAACTTCGGTGTGCAGGACTTCCTTGAGGGCTATATCCGCATGGCGCCAATCCCGCAGCCCCGCAAGTCTTCAGAGGGTATGATTCCGGCCAGCGATGAGAAGTTCTCGGGTTTTGTCTTTAAGATCCAGGCCAACATGAACCCGGCCCATCGCGACCGTCTGGCCTTCATCCGTATTTGCTCGGGCAAATTCGAGCGCAATATGGAAGTCTGGCATGAGCGTACGGGCAAGATGCTGAAGCTGGCTCAGCCTCAGCAGTTCCTGGCTCAGGACCGCCAGATTGTGGATACGGCATACCCGGGCGATATCATCGGTCTCTTCGACCCGGGGGTCTTTGGCATCGGCGACACGGTCTGTGATGCCAGCCATAAGTTCAAATATGCGGACTTCCCGGTATTCCCGCCAGAAAAATTCGCCCGCGTCCAGGCGAAGGATACCATGAAGCGCAAGCAGTTCGTCAAGGGCATTGAGCAGCTGACCCAGGAGGGCGCAATCCAGCTCTTCCAGCAGGCTGGCGCCGGTACCGAGTCCTATATCGTCGGCACCGTCGGCACGCTGCAGTTCGAGGTGCTGGAGTACCGTCTCAAGAACGAGTACAACGTTGACATCGAGATGAACATGCAGCCCTTCGAAGTTGCCCGTTGGATGGCCTTCGAGGATGGCCGCGAAGTGACGCCGGCAGCGCTCAAGGGCGCTGACCGTGGTATGTTTGTCTATGATCGCAACCAGAATCCGGTACTGCTTCTTAGCAACGAGTGGGCCATTGGCTGGATTACCGACAACAATCCGGATCTCGTGCTCAACCACGTCCCCTTTGACAAGAAAGAAGCATAAAGAAATACAAACGCCTGTTGACGAAAATATCGACAGGCGTTTTGCTATGTAAATTACAGTTTGTCTGTTAGTTCGAGATTACAATAAGTTTGATACAGCTCAGCTGGGGTGAGGGTGGGTGCACTTTTTCTCCGCTCCGCTAAATGACCCGCGCTGGTAGGTTGTACGTACCTAGGTACATGCGCCGGGCA
>FPAX01000002.1 GCA_900116485.1 Selenomonas sp. GACV-9 | reverse complement strand
CGTTATGTTGGGATAATCCTGTGCTGTTCCGGCGATAGGTCACGAATTACATCGATGTGCTTGTTACGGGAGAAACGATTCGTACAATCTCAGATTTCCGTTACCAAAGGGGCGAACGGGGTAGTGCTTCTTTCTGTCTGGAGCGACTGTCCTGCGCAGCAGGACTGGGCCGTAAGCGCATAAGCTAGACTTAGATGTGTACGTCGCGACCTGGTGACGGGAGCAGGTAACTAAGTCCGTAGTTCTGGTCGTACGGTCCATTCAGCGGAAACAGAAAAAGTACTACCCCGTGAACCCCGAGCTGCGTACTATCGGGATTCCGTTCCGCACGCACTAACAGACAAACTGCAATTTGCAGAGTTAATATGATAATGTATTTACAAAACATATTGACATAGTATGTATAAGGATGTATACTTCTTTTAACGTAACAATGTTGCACTATATGTAGCTATGGAGGTACACTGTATGAGAAAAACTATCCTTTTGATGCTTACGATTGTGTTTGCTGCGGCGGCGGTATTTAGTGGCTGCGCGAATGACCAGCAGGCAGCGAGCTCGGGGGAACAGGGGCAAAGGCCGGTGCTCAAAGTCGGCATGGATGCGAGCTATCCGCCGTTTGGGGCGCAGGATTCTGCGTCAAATGACTATGTTGGCTTTGACGTGGACATCATCAAGGCAATCGGCGAGGTTGAGGGCTTTGATGTGTCTATCAGTAATCGCGCATTCGATGGCTTGATTCCCGCGCTGCAGTCGAAGGATATCGACGTGGCAATCAACGATATCACCATTACCGATGAGCGCAAGAAGAATGTAGATTTCACAGAACGCTATTACATTGCCGGTCTGGGGGTAGTGGTAAAGGCCGATAACGATACCATCAAGACGGCGAAAGACCTTGAGGGCAAGAAGATTGGTGTATCGATTGGTTCGACGGGCGAGGAAGCGGCCCGCAAGGTTCCAGGGGCAGATGTCCGCGTGTTCAATGCCATCAATGAGGCCTTCCTTGAAGTGCAGAATGGCGGGGTGGATGCCGTCATCAACGACATCCCTACGAATGAATATTATGTGAGCCATACGAACAACAAGAATGTCCGCGTGGCTGAGGTTGCTTTGACGCAGGAAGATCTCGGCATTGCGGTACTCAAGGGCAATACGGAGGTATTGCAGAAGTTGAACGATGGCCTGGCAACCATCAAGAAAAATGGCAAGTTCCGTGAGATCTACCAGAAATGGTTTGGTAAGGAACCACCGCAGGAATTGCTGCAGTAAGACGGCAGCGGGAGGATAACCATGAATACGATAGCAGAATATTTGCAGGAATATCCACTCATCGTGCTGGATGGTGCCTTTGGCACGGAGCTGGCGCGGCGCGGCTTTGATACGAATGATGAACTCTGGTCTGCCAAGGCGCTCTTTGAGCAGCCGGAGCTCGTGCGAGCTGTACATCATGACTACTATGCAGCCGGTGCCGATATTTCCACGAGTGCGAGTTATCAGGCGACTGTTGAGGGCTTTGAGAAGAAGGGCTTTACGCGTGAGCAGGCCAAGGCGCTCATCACGCGATCGGTGCGCTTGGTACAGGAAGCCCGTGATGATTATTGGCAGGCGAATGCGAAGGCGGGACAGCGGCCGCGTCCGCTAGTCGCAGCCTCTGTTGGTCCATATGGTGCGTATTTGGCAGATGGCTCGGAGTACCGTGGCGACTACTCAGCCAGCCGTGCCGAGCTGGCGGATTTTCATGCCGAACGGCTCGCTATCCTCGTCGCGGCCGCGCCGGATATCCTGGCCTGTGAGACTTTGCCGCTTTTCTCTGAGGCCGAGGCAATCCTGGCGGATTTACAGCGTTATCCTGCGGCGGGGGCCTGGATTTCTTTCTCGTGCCGTGATGAGGTGCATACTTGTGGCGGGGATGATATAGCGGATTGTGCGCGTTTTCTCGATAAGCAGTCACAGGTTGCGGCTATCGGCATCAACTGTACGGCGCCGCAGCATGTGGCAGGACTTATCCGCCGTATCCGGGAGCAGACGGATAAGCCAGTGGTCGTTTACCCGAATACGGGAGAGACTTACGATGCGGTGACGAAGACCTGGCATGGCAGTGCGACGCCATATCATGAATTCGTGCGTCAGTGGTATGAGGCTGGTGCGCGGCTCATTGGCGGCTGTTGCCGCACGACGCCGGATGATATCCGCGGCATTGCCGCGCTGCGGCAGTCGTTGCAGGAGAAAAGATAAAAAAACATATTGACTATATATGCATGGTATGATATAGTATCAGCAACGATAGGAACTGACCAAAAAAATTGGAGGTTCCAAGGACAGCAAAGCTTTGGGCTGGAGGCTGTCCTTGGAACCTCTTTTTTGTTTCTATCAGCAATCATCTTTATTATTCGTCAAGGATAGGGCTCGTAAGAAAGGAGTGGATTGGTATGACAGCAGAACCACATGAACTGCTCGTACAGAAACCGGGATTTTTCAAGAGTGAAGATTGGTGGGCCGTATGGCTGGGGCTTTTGATCGTTGCCTTGGGGGCAGGACAGGCAGCAGGTGTTGACCTTTTGGGATGGGTCGCCAAGTACAATGTCTGGTCGGATATCGGCAAGGCCGTGGTCCCGAATTCCAAGGAATTTGCTTTCCTCGGAGGCTTTGGCTCCATGCTGGCGACATATTTGTTCCTGCTCATCCTTACGACGGCGGGAGCGTACTTCATGGGAAGTTCGGTCAAGCGCTTTGTGGCTGGTTTTACGATTCTCTATTGGGTAACAGTGGCTGCTAATACTGCGGGAAACTTTGCGTATCTGGCAGCTACGCCGAACAATCTGGAGAAGTTTGGTATCAGCTGGTCATTGGGGCTCGGTGAGCTGGGCTTTGTCATTGCCTTGGTGCTTGGCCTTATCATTGGGAATTTCTTTCCGAAGGCTGCGGCTTTCCTGTCCACAGCTGCCAAGCCGGAGTGGTATATCAAAACGGGTATCGTTATCTTAGGCATGACAATTGCCATAAAGACAGTCGGTGCGATGGGGCTGGCGAGTACCGTTATCTTCCGCGGTATCTGCGCGGTGGTGGAGGCTTATCTGATTTATTGGCCGGTGGTCTATATCATTGCCCGCAAGGTCTTCAAGTTTACGCCGGAATGGGCGGCACCGATGGCTTCTGGCATTTCCATCTGCGGTGTGGCCGCTGCGATTGCCACGGGCAGTGCCATCCGGGCCAGAGCAATCGTGCCGACGGTGCTTTCTTCGGTCATTATCGTATTCGTAGCGGTGGAGCTATTGATCCTGCCGTGGATTGCCACCACGTTTTTTGCGGATGATCCGCTGGTGGCTGGCGCCTGGATGGGACTGGCCGTCAAGAGTGATGGCGGTGCCATTGCTTCTGGGGCCATCACCGATTCGCTGATCCGCGCTAAAGCCTTGGCTGAGTATGGCGTGAACTATCAGGAGGGCTGGACGCTGATGGCGGCCACCACGGCGAAGGTGTTCATCGATGTGTTTATCGGTATTTGGGCCTTCGTGCTGGCTGTTGTCTGGTCTGTCTATCAGATCGGCACCAAACGCAGCGAAGGCAAATCCTACAAGGTTTCCTTCCGCGAGATTGGCGACCGTTTCCCGAAATTCCTGATTGGTTTTCTCGTGGTATTTGGTGGTGTGTTCCTCTGGGGGATCACGAATCCCGATATCGTAAAAGCCGCTGGGGCTGGTGCCGGACAGGCAAACCTCTTGCGCAGTATCTTCTTTGGTCTTTGCTTCTTCTCCATCGGCCTCATTACCAATGTGCGCAAGCTTTGGGCCGAAGGACTTGGCCGCATCGTCGGTGTCTATGCCATCGCGCTATTCGGCTTTATCCTCTGGGTAGGCCTTGGCATTTCGTATCTGTTCTACCATGGCATCCTGCCGCCGGTAGTTGGTTCGTAAATAGAAAGGATGAGATATCATGAGTGATTTTGCCATCAAGAATAGAACTGCAGCGATAGAAGCCAGCAGTTATGAAGAACATCCGGAACTTGTCCAGCAGAATGCAGAATGGACGGATCTTTCGCCGGTTGAGGTGAAACTGTGCGGGATATCGCTGGGACTGGGGCTGGTGCTACTGGCTGTGTTCCTGTATGCTTTCCGCAGCTGAGCGGATTGTGGGTACAAAAAACGGGCAATCCCTAGGGGATTGCCCGTTTCTGTCATTGATGGAAGGCCATATCAGATCTTGAATCTGCCGATGGCTGTCTGCATGTCAGTAGCCATATGCGCCAAGGCCTGGGAGGCAGCGGCAATCTCTTCGTTCGAGGCGGATTGCTCTTCGGTGGCTGCCGATATGGTCTGGGTATTCTCCGAGGTCTTGCGGCTGATGGTGTCGATGGAGTCGACAGCGTTGACGATGTTGCCGGTGCCCTGGGCAACGGTTTCTACCGAGCGGTTGATCTCATCCATCTGGGTCTTGATACCGTTGACCATCGTGAGGATGCCTTCGAACTGCTCGCCGACTTCGCGGATGGCCATCGTGCCGGACTGGACTTCGTCCTTGCCGTTCTGCATGGCTTTGACAGCTTCGTAGGTATCATTCTGGATGGAGGCGATGCGTGCCTTGATCTGCTCTGCTGATTCCTGCGACTCGGAAGCCAGCTTGCGTACCTCTTCTGCGACGACGGCAAAGCCGCGACCATGCTCGCCTGCGCGTGCAGCTTCAATGGCGGCGTTGAGCGACAGCAGGTTGGTCTGCTCGGCAATCGAGGAGATGGCCTCGACAATCTGGCCAATCTGGTTGCTGTTCTCGCCGAGTTTCTGGACGACTTCTGCCGAGGCCATGACGCTTTGCTCGATATTGCCCATGCGTTTCACGGCGTTTTCCATGAGCTGTGATCCCTTCTGGGCAGCTTCAGCTGTCTGGTTGGAGGTTTCAGTGACGGTGCGGGCTTTATCCGCCATAGCAGAGACATCGGCGTAGACTTCGTCGACGTTCTTCTTAGCACCGTCGATATCGCTAAGCTGCTTTTCCATACTGATGGAAACTTCGCCGACGGTTTCCGCTACATGCACGGAGGCGTCAGCCGATTGCTGCGCGTTGGCTGTGAGCTCCTCCGACGAAGCTGCGACCTGCTCGCTTGTTGTTGCCATCTGAGCGATGAGCTTGCGCAGATTGCTGCTCATGGTGTTGAAGGCTTTTGTCAGCGAGCCGATTTCATCAGCAGACTCTATCGGCAGGGCATCGATGGCCAGATTGCCTTCGGCCATCTGCGAGGCATGAGATTCGAGCTTGCTCACAGGCTCGGTGATGCGCAGGGCGAAGCTGCGGCAGATCAGAGAGACCAGCAGCAAACCGATGATGGTAAGGATGCCAAATACCAGCCGCAGGTGGCTAAGCGAGGCAAAGACGAAGGAAGTCGGCACCGAAATGCCCATGATCCAACCGGTGGAGGGCACGGTCTGGTAGGCAAAGACTTTTGACTCGCCATTGATCGTCGCTTCGAAATACCCCTCGCCGTTCTTGACCATTTCGTCGAAATGGCTGCCAAGACCGTCGATATCTTTGAAGCTCTTCATTTGCTCGCCAGCGCCAGAGGTGGCGAGAATGTTGCCATTCTTTTCCATGATGATGCCGGCGCCTTCGCCATGATATTTCATCTTGTTGGCCTGCTCGGTTATGGCATCCAAGGCGATATCGACGCAGGTTGCGCCGATGAACTTGCCGTCAGCCTTGACCGGTGCAGCTACCGATACGACAAGCTTGCCGGTACTGGCGTCTACATAAGCCTCGGTGAACAGCACTTTGTCCTGTGCTTTGGCCTCTTTATACCAGGGGCGTTCGCGCGGGTCGCGCTTGCCAGTTTTGTCGCCGGTGTAGAACCCCATCCACCAGCCGTCTTCGGTGCCGCCGGTCATTTCGAGGATTTCCTTATCGGTAATGGTCGTACCAAGCGTCTCCTTTTGATGCATGACATCATAATTGCCGTTGAGGCTGGTCATATAGTTTGTCGTGGCCTCGCCAAAAGCGCGTTTCTCGCGCAGCCAGCCGTCAAGTGTCATGGCTTCACGCGAAACGGTGGCCCGCAGCTCACTGTCGACGCTTTTTTGCAGATCGCTGCTGGCCATGAAGTAACCGATGATTGAGACCGCTGCCATCAGCAGGCCCATGATACCAGATAGTATCATGAATTTTTGTTTTAATCCCATACGTATCCCTCTTTCAATTTGTCTAGTGACCGTTTCCTAACAAGCATATTTACGTATTCGTTAAAAAGGGATGAAATCCTGCTGCGAAAGCAACAGAGCGCAAGGAATATTTCGGTTTTTTACCAGCAGAGTTGCCGGCTGTATTGACGGCGGCGGAGCCGCTGCGGTACGATAGTGGGGAGATAAAAGCGAGAGGATGGCAGGATTTTGGAGAGTTTGACTTGGGAGATTTTTGATATCATGGGCACTATTGCGTTTGCTGTATCGGGGGCGATGGTGGCTATCGAGAAGCGCATGGATGTATTCGGGGTCATCGTACTGGCTTTGCTCACGGCAGTGGGCGGCGGTATGGTGCGCGATGTGCTGGCTGGCATTACGCCGCCGGTCGCGCTTTGTAATATCACGGATTTTGTACTCGCGATGGTGACTGCAGCGCTGGTCAGCTGGCTGTATTCGGCTGGCTGGGTATCGCATCGTGGCAAGCGCCATATCATATGGCTCTACAATATCTGTGATACGATTGGGCTGGCATCGTTCACGATTACGGGCATGCTGACAGGATTGGCACATGAAAACGGCAATCCGTATCTGCTGCCGGTATTGCTGGGCATCATCACGGCAGTGGGCGGCGGCATCCTGCGCGACATTATGGCCCAGCGTATGCCGGTGGTGCTCTATAAGGACATCTATGCGACGGCATCGCTGGTTGGCGCGCTCATCTCGTGCCTGCTCTATCCGTATATCGGCCTTCTGGGGATGGCCTGGCTCTGCTTTGCCGTAGTGGTCGGCTTGCGGCTCAGTGCGCTGCATTATGGCTGGCATCTGTTTCATCCGCGGCCGAATAAATTCCGCTGAGCAGCGGCTTGAGAATTATTCTAGGATAAATTTTGACAAGCATAGCTGCCTGTGTTATACTTATTTCTAGTTTGAGATTATTTCGTATTTCTTGACCGTGGTATGGATGGTGACATTAAGTTGGCCAAACCTTCGAAAATACGCGTGTTATTTTTGGAGGGATCATTTATGATAGGTATGGATAAGGCAAGACAGATTTAGCAAGGGGATTGCTATACTGTTTTGCCTTTTTTGTTTTGTCTGGCGCAGGAATTTTGGGGGAATTTGACGTGCTGATTAAGAAGATACTGAACAACAATGTGATTGTGACCAGTGACGAGGATGGCTGCGAGGTCGTGGCTATGGGGCGTGGTATATTTGGGAGACACGGCGCTTCTATCCGCAGGAATTTGCCCTGGCGGAGAAAGCTGTGATGATGATTGACGCGCAGTTTGACGTCGATATGCCTGAGGATGAGGCTGGATTCATCGCCATGCATCTCATTGATGCTCAGCTCGACCTAAAGCAGCCCATGGCTGACAAGATCCTGCGGCTTATCGAAGAGATTTCCAATATCGTGCGGCGGACCTGTGGCATCGAGTTCGACAAGGATTCCCTGCCGTACTACCGCTTTGTGACTCATCTGAAATTCTTTGCGCAGCGGATGTTCAGTGGAGTGAATCCGCCGCAAGACGATGTGGATGAAGAGATGGAAGCGATGGTGCAGAAGAAATACCAGCGTGCCCATGAGTGTGCGGCAAGATCCGGCAAGAAGATGCCGGTCATCACGATGGTCCATGCGCTAAAGCCCATGATCTTCAGCGAGGTTGAGCCGCTCTCCGATGCCATCGTCGTCGGCTATGGCGTCAGCGATGCCGCTTACTTCGACATCTTGACGGGCAAGTCAGAGCCGCAGGGCCTGCTGCCGATGCAGCAGCCGAAAGACATGGTGACGGTGGAGAAACAGCTGGAAGATGTTCCGCGGGACATGGAGTGCTATACGGACAGCGAAGGCCACAGCTATGACTTTGCCTATGGCCTCAACTGGAAGGGTGTCATCAAGGATGCCCGCACGGCAAAATACGCTGTGCCAGTCTTGAAACGCTGAGTAACGATTTGCATGAGGGGGATAAAGATATGACTAGAAAACAGCTTCGCCAGATGATTCGTCTTAGCCTTTGCGGCGTCATGGCCGCAGGCGTGTTTACCTTCGGTACGCCGGATACGCTGGCGGCGGTGCCGGCACAGCAGCCGTCCTATAAGACCGTGACGGAAACCTTTGACTGGGGGCCATCCGTGTCCAAGGTCATCGTGAATCTGGGCAGAACGGTCAAGGCCAGTGAAGTGAATACCGGGACCTTCAAGGTACATGTGCGCCGGGAATTGGCCGAAGGGGCCATCACGCCTGCCGAAGCTATGCGGGAAAAGCAGGGGGCGACGATTTCTTTAGGTGCGGAATCCACCTCGGACAAGGATCTGGAAGGCGACCGTCAGGTAACGAAAGCCTATGTTTCGGATGCTGATGGCAATCCCGTGGAAAGTGGCGGATATGTGACCTTGGAAATGGCCGTAAGTCCCACGGACACGCTGGGGGCGGCGCTAAACTTCGACCTGCATACCATGCTGAACAACTGGGTAAAGCCTCACTATACCATCACCGATGGCAACAAGCTGGTGGTGGACAACAATCAAGGGGATATCCGCCCGCAGGCTGATAAATTCCACTACAACCATGAGCTGGTTGTGTGGAATTCCTTCCCCTATGCCAGCTATGAGCCGGAACTGAAGAACAAGGATGAGAAAAAGCCCTTGATTATCTGGCTCCATGGCATGGGCGAGGGCGGCAATTCTCCGTCCCTGCCGATCATGGGCAACAAGGCCACCCAGTTCGCCGATGAATCCATCCAGAAATACTTCGGCGGTGCTTATGTGCTGGCTCCGCAGGCCAGAACCTATTGGATGCACGGCTATAAGGGCTTTGCCGATGGCACGTCCATCTATTCTGAGTCGTTGATGGAATGCATCAAGGCTTATGTGGCCAAGCACCCCAATGTGGATGCGAACCGCATCTATGTGGGCGGCGATTCCAACGGTGGCTATATGACCATGCTGCTCGTCCGCGACAATCCGGGGTTTTTTGCCGCAGCATTCCCGACCTGCGAGGGTCTCAAGGACAGCCTGATTTCCAATAAGGACATCAAGAATATCGCCAAGACGCCAATCTGGTTCACGGCGGCCAAGACCGACACGGTGCTGCCGCCCAAGGACTATGCAGTACCTACTGTGGAACGACTCAAGAAGGCTGGAGCCGATGTCCATTTCAGCTTCTTTGACAACGTCGTCGTTCAGACGGGTCTGTACAAGAAAGCCGATGGAACACCCTATGAGTACATGGGCCACTGGTCCTGGATCTATGTCTACAATGACCAGTGCCAGGATACGGTGGATGGCAAGACGGTCAAGCTGTTCCAGTGGATGGCGCAGCAGCATCGCTAAGGAGTCAGTAAGTATGGATGGTGACATTAAGTTGGCCAAACCTTCAAAGTTATATAATTTTGGAGGCAAACAATCATGAAAAAGTATGAGGCTCTCGCAAGAGACATCGTCAAACATGTTGGCGGTGAGGAAAATGTGATCTCGCTGGCGCACTGCATCACGCGCTTGCGCTTCAAGCTCAAAGAGGAAAACAAGGCAGATACGGACATCCTCAAGGGGATGGACGGCGTCGTGACGGTCATCCAGAGCGGCGGCCAGTATCAAGTGGTCATCGGCAACGAGGTCGGCGATGTCTACGACACCATCATGGAGGTCAGCGGCATCAAAGGCAGCATGCCGCAGGCTGGCGACGAGGAAGACGAGCAGAAGGATCTCGGCCTTGTCGATCGTTTCATCGACTTGATTTCGGGCATCTTCACGCCGGTGCTCAGCGTACTGGTCGCAACCGGTATGATAAAAGGATTCACGGCTCTCTTGACGGCCACAGGTATCGTGGCGGCCAAGAGCGGCACGGCGCAGATGCTCAATATCCTCGGCGATATGTTCTTCTACTTCCTGCCAATCTTCTTGGGACTCACGGCGGCCCGCAAATTCAATATGAATGAATTCACGGGGATGGCTGTTGGTGCGTCACTCGTCTATCCGACGGTATCGGCTATCATGAAGGGCGATACGCTCTATACGTTGTTCGATGGCTCGATTTTCCATTCGGCTATCCATATGGAGTTCCTGGGGCTGCCGGTCATCCTGATGAATTATGCGTCAAGCGTCATCCCCATCGTGGTGGCGCTCTGGTTTGGCTCGAAGGTTGAGCGCCTGGTGGCCAAGGCCATGCCGACGATGCTCAAGAATTTCCTGACGCCGTTCTTTACGATCCTCATCGTCGTGCCGATTACGTTCCTGGTCATCGGACCGCTCGCTACCTGGGCCGGTCAGATTGTCGGCGCGGCTGCCATGGCTATCTACAACGTCAGCCCGGCTATCGCTGGCCTGTTCATCGGCGCATTCTGGCAGGTGTTCGTCATGTTCGGCCTGCACTGGGGCCTTATCCCCATCATGATCAACAACATCACGGTATACGGCTTCGATCCGCTCGTTGTCACGTACTTTGGCTGCTCCTTTGCACAGATTGGTGTTGTTCTCGGTATCTTCCTGCGCACGAAGGATACAAAACTCAAAAGCATCTCGCTGCCGGCGTTCATCTCGGGTATCTTTGGTGTAACGGAGCCTTGCATCTACGGTGTCACGCTGCCGCGCAAGAAATACTTCATCATTTCCTGCATCGGTGGTGCTATCGGCGGTGCGCTGATGGCCCTGCTGTCGGTCAAGCTGTTCATGTTTGGCGGTCTTGGCATCTTCGGCTATCCGACCTTCATCGACACGAAGACGGGAGACCTGGCCGGCATGTATGGCGGCATGATCGCCTCGGCTGTCTCGTTTGCCTTTGGCCTTATCGTCACGGCAGTCCTCTATAAGGATGCCAAGCCGGCTGAGGCAGCGGAAAAACTGACGGTCATCGAGGAAAAAGACGGCCGGACGGCGGAGCGTGAGGTCATCAAGGCACCGCTGGCTGGTTCGCTGGTTGCTTTGGAAGATGTGGCTGACGAGGCGTTCGCCACGGGCGTCCTCGGCAAGGGCATCGCCATCGACCCGTCGGATGGTCGCGTGGTCGCTCCGGCCGACTGCACGGTCATGACGCTGTTCCCGACGGCGCATGCGATTGGCCTTATCACCGATAAGGGCACGGAGATTTTGATCCATATCGGCATGGATACGGTCAAGCTCGAGGGCAAGCATTTTACGGCCAGGGTCAAGCAGGGCGAGCATGTGAAGGCTGGCCAGACCCTTATCGAATTCGATGCGGCAGCCATCCGCGCAGCTGGCTATGATGTCACGACGCCGGTGCTCGTCACGAATACGGATCAGTATATGGATATCGTCACGGTCACGGGGCAGGAAATCAAAGAAGAAGAGAATCTTCTGACGGTGATCGCTTAAAGGAGTTTTGTACAATGGCTTTTCCTAAGGATTTTCTATGGGGCGGCGCGGTAGCTGCCAATCAGTGCGAAGGTGCGTACAACGAAGATGGCAAGGGCATCGATATCCAGGATATCATGCCGCGCGGCATCAAGGGGGCGCCGACGGCCGAGCCGACCGCCGACAATATGAAACTTGTCGGCATCGACTTCTATCATCGCTACAAGGAGGATGTGAAGCTCTTTGCCGAGATGGGGTTCAAGGTGTTCCGCACCTCGATTGCCTGGAGCCGCATCTATCCGCATGGCGATGATGCAGAGCCCAACGAAAAGGGCCTGCAATTCTACGATGACCTGTTTGACGAGTGCCATAAATATGGCATCGAACCTCTCGTGACGATTTCCCATTATGAGACGCCGCTGCATCTGGCAAAGGAATACAATGGCTGGATAAGCCACGATCTCATCGGCTTCTATGAGCGCTATGTACGCACGATATTCGCGCGGTATAAAGATAAGGTGAAATACTGGCTGACCTTCAACGAAATCAACTCGATCTTGCACGCTCCCTTGATGAGCGGCGGCATCATGACGCCGCGGGAAGAGCTCAGTCTGTCAGACCTCTATCAGGCCTGCCATCATGAGCTCGTGGCCTCGGCTTTGGCGACGAAAATTGGGCATGAGATGATGCCTGAGGCCAAGATCGGCTGCATGATCCTGTCGATGCCGACGTATCCGCTGACGCCGAATCCTGATGACATCATCAAGACGATGCTGGCCAACAATCTCAACGATTTCTTTGGCGATATGCATGCACGCGGCGAATATCCAGGCTACATGAAACGTTATTTCCGTGAAAATGGCATCGAGATCAAGACGACGCCGGAGGAACTGGCGCTCATGAAGGAGAATACCGTCGATTTCATCTCGTTCAGCTACTATGTGAGCATCTGCGAGTCGGCCGATGCGGAGGCGGAGAAAGGCGCAGGCAACCTCATGGGCGGCAAGCGCAATCCGTATCTCAAGGAATCCGAATGGGGCTGGCAGATCGACCCGCAGGGCCTGCGCTTCGTGCTCAACCGTTTCTATAACCGCTGGCAGAAGCCGTTGTTCATCGTCGAGAACGGGCTCGGGGCGAAAGACGAGCTCGTTGATGATGGCAAGGGGGGCAAGACGGTCAACGACGATTACCGCATCGCGTATTTGAATGACCATCTCGTGCAGGTCGGCGAAGCCATCGAAGATGGCGTGCCAGTCATGGGCTATACGACCTGGGGATGCATTGACCTTGTCAGTTCATCGACAGCACAGCTGGCCAAACGCTATGGTTTCATCTACGTCGATCGCCATGACGACGGTTCAGGCACGCTGGCGCGCTACCGCAAGAAATCATTCTGGTGGTATAAAGATGTGATTGCCAGCAATGGCGCAAGTCTGAAAAGATAGTTCTGGTATAAGCGGAAAGCCTTCCTATAAGTGGAAGGCTTTTTGCTTGACGGAACCAGTTCCGATGCGTATGATGTAATATAGAATGAATTTTAGGGATGATGGGAGGCAAAGGTAGGATTGCTGGAAAAACTGACTTTTGAGATGGAAGAGTATCCGCTGAAAGTGGAATTGCTCGTGAAAGAGCGTCAGCTGTATTATCGTGTCGGGCATGGAGACGAGGCAGAGGCGACGGATATGCAGGTGCTGGAGGGTGGCCGCCGCTGGCTGCGTCATCTGGAGAAACTGCATTTGGAGTCCTGGCGGGCGAGCTATCAGCCGGAGACACCGCCGGAGCAGCATCATCTGTGGCGGCTGGCGTTCAAGGATACGAAGATCGGCATGCGCCGTATCGTTGGCGACCAGGCATATCCTGGCAGCTGGGCAGCATTTGTCGATCTCATGAATCGTATTCCCGGGGTGAAAATCCATAAGGTGCGTCAGCTCGAGCAGGTATCACTTATCTTGCAGGACACGATCGAGAACAGCGGTGGCAGCATCTATCTGCCGAAACAGAAGCGGATTCAACTCATAGAGAAACTCATCATCAATCGTGGCAAGCATCTGGTGGTGTTCACGCGTCATAAGCAGGGCTTGGGTACGGAGCGCCATGCCTTTGATTCGGCCCGCAATGTGCCGCTGCTGTTGGAGCGCATTGCTGAGCAGGCGGCGATGTTCTGCGGTCAGTCGGATACGATTGCCGATGATTATCTGCCACAGGTTGAGTGGAAACTCATCTGGCATGATGGCACGGAGAACAGCGGCAGCTATACGCTGCGTGGCAAGGAGATGCCTGAGTCGTGGAAAGAGTTCATCCATGAGATTGAACTGTTCACAGGCAATGTCCGCGGGAAATTGTTCTAACGCCTAAAGAAGATAGAAGAAGAATAAAGACGAATAAAAAAGATAGAAACCGCTTGCTTTTTCCTTGCGTCAGTGATATGATAAACGCGAGGGATAGGCGGACGTATGAGCTGCATCCCACTCATAATCTTTTTCTCGATTACGGTTGGCAAGGGCTGTAGTCGAAGAAAGCGTTCCTTGTATAAAAGGGCTTCGCACGTTGAGGACAAAAGCGAGGCTCTTTTATTTTGACCGGTCAAAGGAGTGTTTCCATGTATACGCTGAAGGATAATGTGTTCAAGGGCATCCGCCCGCAGATTGATGAAGAGGCGTTTATCGCACCACAGGTGTTTGTGGCCGGTGATGTGCGCGTGGCAAGATTCGCGAGCCTTTGGCCTGGTGTGGTAGCACGCGGCGATGTGAACTACATTTCGGTCGGCGAGTGCTCGAATGTCCAGGATCTCGTCTGCCTGCATGTCGCTGATGAGTATCCGTGCATCATCGGCGATTATGTGACCATTGGCCACGGTGCTGTGGTGCATGGCTGCGAGATTGAGGATCATGTGCTCATTGGCATGAATGCGACGGTGCTGACCGGAGCTAAGATTGGCCGCGGCTCCATCATTGCGGCCGGGGCCCTGGTCAGGGAAAATGATGTGATCCCGCCGAATTCGCTGGTGGTCGGTGTGCCGGGCAAGGTGGTGCGCACGCAGGACCGCATGGAGAGCATCCATGCGCAGGCTATCAAATATAAATGCGAGTGGGCCATCGATTATGGCGTCAAGCCGGATATCGATGGCGAGGTTTATCACGGTGAGAGAATTATCTGATAATTATTGAATGTTGAGGAAAAAAGGCCTATTTTATCGGGCCTTTTTTTTCGTTATAATAAAGGTAGGGGTATAAATAGGAATGAGGTGAGTATATGGAAATCGTATCGATTCCCAATGTGCTCTATAATCCCACGGATCGGATTTCGCCCTATCTCATGGGAAAGGCTGGTGCCGCCAATCCATCGGGAGACGATGGCACGTTGGAGACACTCAGAGCACAGAGATTCAATTATCGTTCACAGATTGCGGAGCTTGATCGCATTGACGCGGATGTTTATGCGGAGGAAATCAGCAATCTGAGTGAGCGGCTGAGGACTGTAGACGACAAGATCAAGGAAGTGGCCAGTGTCCATGCCTTTGGTGAAGCGTATTCGGTCAGCATCAGCCCAGAGGCACAGGCTATGTATGGTCTGGCTGATGATAAGGCGTTGACTGCTCAGCAGGATAAGATGTTATGAATGACGAGAGGCGTTGCCCACACATTGCGGGCAACGCCTCTTCTTGTTTGAGTTGCAGTTTTAGGATATTGGTATGGCGATAAGCTGTTCATCTCCTGCCGTGAGGAGGACGCGGCCTGCTGTGAGGTCGGTAAGTGTGGCCTGTACGGCGTCGAGATTAGCCGGTTCGATGAGCAGGTGCAGGATGACGTTGTCGGCATAGTCAGCTTCAAGGCTGCGGATGCTGTTCTGGCGCATCCAGTGTTCGATCGTTGCTAAAAGGTCGTAGCCGACGCTGACATCGAGCTGGCAAAAGGGTGTCATTGCGAGTACCGTGGCAGCTTCGATGCCGAGAACGGCTGCGTGGCTGTAGGCACGGATAAGACCGCCAGCACCGAGCTTGATGCCGCCGAAGTAGCGTGTGACGACGACAACGACATTCGTGAGTTCATTCTTCTTGATGGCCTCGAGTATCGGATTGCCAGCGGTGCCGCCGGGCTCGCCGTCGTCGTTTGATTTCTGCTTGTCGGCGCTTTCACCGAGTACATAGGCTGAGCAGTTGTGACGGGCATCGAAGTATTTCTTTTTCATTGCCTGGATAAAGGCCCGGGCATCTTCTTCATTGTCGACGTGACGCAGATGCGTGATGAATTTTGATTTCTGTATTTCGTAGAGGGTCTCGATGGAGTCATCGGTCTCTTGGATTGTCCGGTATGCGTTCATGGATTGCACCTCTTTGCAGGAATTGTCATGTCTTATTATAGCGTAATATCTGTGCTGGCGGAACGGGAAATTTATTTTGGAAAACTATAGTAATTCGCAGGTGTTTGTAGTATTCTTAGGATATTAATAAATGAAGTGCCGCGGATGGCAGATGCTATACAAATCACAGACAGGCAGCGGCACTGGGAAGGTTGTGTTAGTAAGGTCATGAACGAATCGAAAATGAACAGAGGGTTGAAGAACAGGCACTTGCAGCTGATTTCGCTGGGCGGAGTCATCGGCAGTGGCTACTTCCTCGGTACGGGGTATGTCCTCGAAAAGGCCGGGCCAGCATCGATACTGGCATATCTTTTAGGTGGTCTCATCGTGCTTTGCGTGATGCTCTGCCTCGCAGAGCTCGCGGTGGAAAAGCCGATATCGGGGTCGTTTGTCAATTATGCGCAGGAGCATATCTCTTCAACCTGGGCATGCGGCGTAGGCTGGGCCTATTGGATCACCTGGGTCGCCTATGTTCCCTCAGAGATGATTGCCGCGGGAATCATCATGAATAGTTTTTTGCCGATGGTCAGTCAGTTATGGTGGGCAGTGCTCTTCAGTCTGATTGTGACCTGTATCAATCTGTTTCATGTCGATAAGTTCGGCGAGAGCGAGTCGTGGCTGGCACTCATCAAGATCGTTGCTCTCGTGGCCTTCAGCATCGTGGCGGGGCTTATCTGTTTCGGTCTCATTGGCGATCAGGGCTATATCGGTACCAGCGTGCTCCTGGGTAGCGGTGGTTTTGCCCCGAATGGCTATTGGGCCATCGTGCTGACGATGGTCATCATCCTGGTCAACTTCCAGGGAACGGAAATCATCGGCTTGGCGGCTGGTGAGTGCAAGGATCCGGCCAAGAGCATTCCGACGGCGGTGCGCAATGTAACCTGGCGCATCATCGCACTTTACATCATTCCAATCCTGCTGTTGATTTCCATCTTGCCATGGGATAAGGCGACGCTGGAGGAAAGCGTGTTTGCTGCGGCGGTCAATCAGTATGGCTTTACGGGCTTTGGCGCGTTTTTCGCCTTTGTCATCTTGACGGCGGCCATCTCCTGCTCGAATTCGGGCCTTTATGGTGCGGCGCGGGCGATGCATGCGCTGGCCAAGCTCGACATGGCCCCGAAATCCTTTGGCAAGCTTAATGACAACGGGATGCCGTCACGCGCCATTGTCGTTTCGATTTGCGCCTGCTGGGCAGTCATCTTGCTCTATGCGTTCAATCCAGATTCTGTGATCTACACGTATCTGCTGGCAGTTTCGGGCTTTACCGGTGCGATTGCCTGGATTTCCATCTGCTGGAGCCAGTACCGCTTCCGCAAGCAGCTGATGGCTGAGGGCAAGGTTGGCACGTTGCGTTATAAGACGCCGCTGTTTCCGTATGTTACGCTGTTTGGTATCTGGGCACAGGTCTTCTGTCTGGTGGTCATGATTTTTACGCCAGAGCTGCAGGAAGCCCTGTTTGCCGGCATCCCGATGCTGGTGCTGCCGATGGTCTGGTATTATCTGCGGGCTAAACGCCGCGCAGCTTTAGCACGTGCAGTGCATTGAAAAACTGCATGAAATATAAGCCCTTTCCGTTGTGTGGAAAGGGCTTTTGATTTGCTTATTGTTTTTTGTCGGGCTGCTGGTTTTCCTGGACATCGAGGTAGTCGCGGATGGCTGCGATTTCCTTGGCAGTGTAGAGACCAGCTGGTGATTCGCGGATCATGATGGATTGGAGCATGCGGCTCTGTTCTGCCTGGTCGTTGGAGCGCAGGTTGGCTGGATCAGCAGCTGCCTTGGTGAGCGCGATGGTGCGGTACTGTGCGTCAGCATAGTTTGTTGTCTTTTTCATGACTTCAATCAGCAGGTCGTAGCAGCCGTCATTCAGTGTGACTGGCGGTGCATTGTGACTGATGCGGTCGCGCAGCTGCTGGCTGTCCTGGTCAAGCTGTTTGAGCCGGACATAGGTCGTCTGGATGCTGATATTGTCTTGCTTGAAGTTCTCGAGGATCTGATGGTACCATTGCCAGTTGCGGTCGAGCTCGCTGATATCACGCTGATAGCCAGCATACCAGGTGGCAAAGATCTGCTGTTGCTCAAGATGGTAGTTTATTTCCTCCTCGCTCATGACGGCGGGGGCAGGCTCTTTGGCTGGCCAGAGGAAATAGACGATGCCGCCAGCAACGGCCAGCGTCAGACAGAACCAGTAGAAAATCTTTTTATTTGGCAGGCAGCGGTAGAGCAGAACCAGCAGGATAAGAGCTGCGGCGCTCAATATATATAGGATCATCGTGTCATAAACCTCCTGTTATCACGGCGTGAAACCATCTCTATTCTACCATAATCAAGCCTTGCGGGAAACTGGAGAAACGTCTATACTAAAATGCAACGGTCTCTTGACGTATTACTAGATAGGATGTGATCGGTGTGAAAAGAAGATTTCTGCGCGACTTTTGGCGCTTGTTCCGCGGGTATTGGAACTCTGAACATAAATGGCAGGCTAGGGGGCTGCTGGCCTTTGTTATCGGTTTGAACTTTTTCGATGTGTATCTGCTGGTCTGCATAAACAGCTGGTACAATGAATTCTATAATGCCTTGCAGCAGTATCAGGAAAATCTGTTTTTGCCTTTGATTGGCGAGTTCATGGGGTTGGCGTCGCTGCATATCCTCATTGCCGTCTATGCCATCTATTTGCGTCAGATGGTGCAGATCAAGTGGCGAACCTGGCTGACCGATAACTATCTGACCAAATGGCTGCATGAGCAGGCTTATTATCGTCTGCAGGTCTTGAAGAGCGATACCGATAACCCTGATCAGCGAATCAGCGAGGATATCAATCAGTTTGTGCTGCTTACCTTACAGCTTTTGATTGGTTTCCTTAAGCAGATGACGACACTGGCTGCTTTTGGCGTCGTGCTCTGGAATCTGTCGGGGGCTTTTACGGTTCCTGTCGGCAGTCATGAGTTTGTCATCTATGGCTATATGTTCTGGTTCTCGTTGGTTTATTCGGCCCTTGGTACGGTCGGTGCGCATATTGCGGGGCGCAAGCTTATCCGCTTGAATTTCGATCAGCAGCGCTATGAGGCAGATTTTCGTTTCAACATGATGCGCATGCGTGAGAACAGTGAGAGCGTGGCATTCTATCGTGGCGAGCGGTCAGAGAAAACTGGTTTCAAGGAACGGTTTACGCATGTTATCAGCAATTATTGGCAGCTGATGCGCCAGACGAAGATCCTTAACTTCTATGTCAATGGTTACGCGCAACTGGCGGTCATCGTGCCGCTGGTGCTGGCAGCGCCGCAGTATTTTGCTGGCGGTATGGCCTTGGGCGGCTTGATGCAGACCGTAACTGCTTTTGGCCGTGTGCAGGATGCGCTGTCGTACTTTGTCGAGTCCTATGATACCATCGCACAGCTGCTGGCTGTAATCCGCCGTCTGGTCGGCTTTACGGGGCATATAGAGGAAGTCGGCGAGATCGAGAACGGCGTAAGCCGTGGTGAGCAGGTTGCGCAGGAGCTCTCACTTACAGACCTGCAGGTGCAGCTGCCGGATGAACGCGTGCTGCTGCGTGACTGCACGTTGTCGCTGCCAGCTGGCAGCCGTGCGTTGGTGACGGGAGCTTCGGGCTGCGGCAAGAGTACACTGCTGCGCACGTTGGCCGGCATCTGGCCCTATGGCCAGGGCGAAGTATCGTTGCCCGCTGGCAGCCGTGCTTTATTCCTGCCGCAGCGTCCCTATCTGCCACTTGGCAGTCTGCGTCGTGCGCTATACTATCCGTTGACTGCTGAGGAGGACTCAGCGCGTCTGCAGCAGGTATTGACACTGGTAGGTCTGGCGAAATTTGCCGATCGTCTGGATGATGTGGATGATTGGAGCCGCATCTTGTCCTTGGGCGAACAGCAGCGATTGGCATTTGCCCGGATCCTGCTGGTCAGACCAGATTGGATTTTCCTTGACGAGGCGAGCTCGGCTCTTGATGAGCCGCGCGAGCAGCAGATGTATGAACTCATCAAGCGGGAACTGCCGCAGGTAAGTATCGTCAGTGTTGGTCACCGTTCGACCCTGTTTGCGCAGCACGATACGGAGCTGCATCTTGCTGGTGATGGCAGCTGGCAGCTGCGCCCGATTCAGGTTGGGTGAATTAGGACTTACCGCCTTTTTTCAGAATGGGGGATTAAAATAGAACTGTTATTGTTGAAAAGTAAGGTAGATATTCATGAATCGTAGGTCGTTCTTAAAAAATATCATATGTATGGGAGCTGGAGCTGCTTTTCTGCCGGGACTTTGGCCACAAAAACAGGCTGAAGCAGCCTGGAACACTGCCCGGGATGGTGTCCGGCAGGATTCCAAGCTCGGCGTGCCAATCCGTGAGACAGATCTGCAGTTCCGGTCACTGGAAAACCGCACGACGACGGATGGTATTGTCATCCATCATATTGGCGGCACAAACCGCGATGTGTCGGCGGAGGAAGTCCATCAGTGGCATTTGAACAATGGCTGGTCGGGAATCGGATATCATTTCTTGATCCGCAAGGATGGCACCATTGAGCGTGGCCGCCCAATGGATATGCTGGGAGCACACTGCTATCAGCATAACTGGCACACGATTGGTGTCAATGTGGTGGGCAATTTCATGGAGGCGGTGCCGACCTCGGCGCAGATGAAATCCGCTGCCAGGCTTTTGGCTGCGTTGTGCCGCTTCTATGGCATTACCCCTGACCGCAATCATATCAAGGGACACCGTGAGTACAATTCGACGGATTGTCCGGGACGCAGCCTGTATAATATGCTTGATGGTCTGGTGGCTGATGCCGCCGAACTGTACTGAGCAATAGAGGAGGGCTGACATGCGTTATCGATGGTTTGTCCGGGAAGAGGAACGCACGGATGAGTTCGGCAATCCTATCAGCCGTGCTGTTCATGATGAGGCGCTGCAGCCAAGGAAAATCGGTTATGCCCGTGGAGAACTCTTGGCTATAGCCATGGCGGTGGTTATCCTGCTCTACGAGTGGGTGACTGATGACAGTCCGCTGATCTTTGTCTGTGTATCATTTCTGGTGCATGAGATGCGGCCACTGGCGCTGCAGTTTTTAGGAGAATATGGAAAACCGGTCAGCAACATGATGCTGGGGTTCAGCGTTGCGCTGTTTATCGGTGCGCTGGTTTGGACGTTTTTATGACTATTTGTCATAAAAACGTCTTTTTTTATATCTAAATATCATATATATGCAGATTATGAAATAAAAAATAAAATTTATGCCAATTTTTTTCTTTTGAGGCAGGAATAAAAAAATTTTTGGCGAAATTACTAGAGTATAAATTGATTTTCCCAAGTGGATAGCGGGAGTGCCGTAAGGCGTCAGATGTGGAAAGCGCTCGGTGTCGGTGGGGAAAATGGAACGTTTTTGATGGAAAATCGTGGTTTTGCGTTAAAAATGGATATTCATGTATATTAACAGAGAAATCTGTTTTTATAGATACATATATGGAAAGCAATCGTAAAAAAGGGGAGATTGCTTTCTACATCATCCAAGGGGGATTTTTTATGAGAAAGACAGAATGCTTAGCAATGATTCTGGCTGGTGGTCAGGGTAGCCGGCTGGGGGCGTTGACAAAGAAAATCGCAAAACCGGCAGTGCCGTTCGGTGGTAAGTACCGTATCATTGATTTTCCGTTGAGCAACTGTGCGAATTCCGGCATTGACAAGGTTGGCGTACTGACGCAGTATCGTCCGCTTGAACTGCATAATTATCTGGCGTCAGGCAGTGCCTGGGATCTGGATAAGAAAGAGGGAGGCATCTTCATCCTGCCGCCGTACGCAAGAGAGAAGGGGGCTGACTGGTATCGTGGCACGGCCGATGCCATCTATCAGAACCTCAACTTCATCGATCTGACTGATCCGGAGTACGTACTGATCCTGTCTGGCGATCACATCTACACGATGGATTATTCGTGGATGCTTGAAGCTCATAAGATGAATAAGGCCGAGGCAACAATCGGTGTTATCGAGGTTCCCTGGGACGAAGCTCCGCGCTTCGGTATCATGAATACAGATAAAGATGGACGCATCGAAGAGTTTGAGGAGAAACCGGCCAATCCGAAGAGCAATCTGGCCTCGATGGGCATCTACATCTTCAACAAGAGCTTCCTCAAGAAATATCTCGAGGATGATGCAAAGGATGAGACCAGCAGCCATGACTTCGGTAAGAACATCATCCCAAAGATGCTGGCAGACAAAGCACGCCTGTACTCCTATGCATTTGATGGCTATTGGAAAGACGTCGGGACGATTGAGAGTCTCTGGCAGGCCAATATGGATCTCCTGCAAGATGTACCGCCGTTCGAAATCAATGGCGACTGGAAAATCTGCTCCTGCAATCCCTCCATGCCGCCGCATTACATCGGACCGGATGCCAAGGTCAAGAACTCGATGGTCAGTGAAGGATCGATGATCCTGGGCGAAGTCGAGAACTCGGTGATTTTCCCGGGAGTCCGCATCGGTAAGGGCGCTAAGGTAACCAACTCGGTCGTCATGCCGTCTACGGTCATCCGTGACAATGCTGTTGTCGACTATGCAATCATCGCTCAGAACTGCGAAATCGCAGAGGGCGCGAAGGTATCTGGCGAGAAAGGTGCCATCACTGTCGTGGCCGAGGGCGAGACTGTATTGACGGAGGCAGGCAGCAAACAGGCTGGCTGATACGCACAAGATTACACAGCAACCTAAGTCATAGTAGGATCGGAGTGAATAAAATTGAAAACAGTAATGGGGATTATCAATCTTCAGGAAGAGAATAGCCTGATTCGTGAGATGACGGATCGGCGCGCCGTGGAGTCGATGCCGTTTGCCGGCAGATACCGGCTGATTGATTTCACGCTTTCGAGCATGGTAAACTCCGGCATATCCAATGTCGGAGTCATGCTGCCGGATAAGCCGCGTTCGGTTCTTGATCATCTGCGTTCCGGTAAGGATTGGGATTTGGCCCGCCGTCATGACGGTCTGTTCTACCTGCCGGCTCCGCAGCAGGAGAGTACGATACGCAAGGGCGACCTGAAGAATTTCTACCATAATCTGGATTTCTTCGAGCATAGTACGCAGAAATATGTGTTGCTGACAAGCGGCAGCTTTGTTTACAATATAGACTTCAGTCAGCTGCTGCGGTTCCATCAGAATACCGGTGCAGATATCACGATGGTCTATCATACCGTCAATGAGGAGACAACAGGCAAGAATGTCGTCATCGAGACGGCTGAGAATGGCCTGGTGACGGATATTGCCGAGAAGCCGGCTGTCTATGATGGTTCGCAGGTTTCCATGAGCGTTTATCTCATGGAGAAGCGCATCTTTGTCGAGATGGTTCGCTTCACCTATGAGCATGGCGGTCAGGATCTGCTGATGGATGGCATCATCCGCCGTGCTTCCGAGTATAATATCTATGCTTGTGAGCACGATGGGTATGTCGCTCACGTAGATTCTACGGCAGCGTATTATAAATCGAATATGGACATCCTGCAACCGAAGGTATGGGAAGAGCTCTTCATGGGCGAGAATTCCATCTATACGAAGGTCAAGGATGAAGTGCCGGTTCAGTATAAGGAAACGGCAGAAGTCAAGAATTCACTGATCGCTAACGGCTGTGTCGTCCGCGGTGAGGTCGAGAACAGTATCCTGTTCCGCGGCGTCAAGGTCGGCAAGGACGTTAAGATCAAGAATTCTATCATCATGCAGAAATGTGACATTCAGGAGGGTTCGCTCATCGAGAATGTCATCTGCGACAAGAACGTAGTGATCACGAAGGAGAAGTGGCTCAAGGGCGCACAGAACTATCCGCTGATTGTCACGAAGAATGTCGTCATCTGATGTCAAGGTCAGCCGTTGTAACGAGGCACCACTGCTTATAACGGGCAGTGGCGGTTACAACGGCTGTTGTTGTTTGATATATTTTGATGAAGGGTACAGCCAAAGGAGAGTGTTTTGATTTGGCCAGAGAAAAGAAACAGAAAAGTCCCAAGAACAAGGAATTTGAAAAACTCAAAGAAGGCTTGAAAAATCGCTTTGTCAATACGGCCCATATCATGTGGGGCCGCGACCTCAATGAGTTGACGCCGACGGAAATCTATCAGACGGTAGCAGCTACGGCAAAGCAGTATATTTCCGATAACTGGATCAAGACGAACCGTACTTACGGGGAGCGTGAAGAAAAACAGGTTTATTATTTCTCGATTGAGTTCCTGATGGGCCGCCTGCTCAAGGCGAACCTCATCAACCTCGGCATCGAGGAGGCTGTCAAGGAAGTCCTCGAAGACTTCAATCTTGACTTGTTCAAGACTTATGAGGAAGAGCCGGATGCCGGCCTCGGCAATGGTGGCCTGGGCCGTCTGGCTGCCTGCTTCATCGACTCGATGGCAGCGCACCGCCTGCCGGGCCATGGCTGCAGCATCCGCTACCAGTATGGCCTGTTCGAGCAGAAGATCATCGATGGCAACCAGGTTGAGATTCCTGATAACTGGCTGCGTGATGGTTTTGCCTGGGAATACCGCAAGCCGGATAAGGCTGTCGATGTCAAGTTCAACGGCCATGCCTATATGAAAGAGATGGAGGATGGCAGCCTCAAGCTGGTCTATGAGAACCCGATGACCGTAATGGCCGTGCCGTATGACGTGCCGATTGTCGGCTATCATAACAATACGGTCAATACGTTGCGCCTCTGGAATGCAGAGGTCAATCGTGACTTCTCGGATTATGGCATGTTGACCCAGGAACAGATGCGCCAGAAAAATGAGTACCGCATGTTTGTCGAGAGCATCACGCGTTACCTCTATCCGGATGACAGCACCTATGATGGCCGTCGCATGCGCCTGATCCAGGAATACTTCATGACGTCGGCTGGCGTGCAGAGCATCGTGCGCCATTACAAGAAGACGGGCATGGACATCCATGACTTCGGCCAGAAGATCGCCATCCATATCAATGATACCCATCCGGCAGTGGCAGTGGCTGAGCTTATGCGCATCCTGGTCGATGAGGAGGGGCTTGAATGGAATGAGGCCTGGGTCATCACGAAGAGCACGATTGCGTATACGAACCATACGATCATGCCGGAGGCCCTGGAAAAATGGCCGGTTGACATGTTCCGCACGTTGTTGCCGCGCGTCTATATGATTATCGACGAGATCAATCGCCGTCATCTGGAGGAAGTGCGTGAGCGCTATCCGCAGGATGAAGGCAAGGTACGTGCGCTTTCGATTATCGAGGATGGCATGGTTCATATGGCACGTCTGGCAATCGTCGGCTGCCATAGCGTAAACGGCGTAGCCAAGATTCATTCGGACATCCTCAAGACCACGACGCTGCGCGACTTCTGCGAGTACAATCCGAAGATGTTCAACAATAAGACGAATGGCATCACTCATCGCCGCTGGCTCATGGGGGCCAATCCGGAGCTTGCGAACCTCATTGATGCGACCATCGGCAGCCGCCGTTGGCACCGCCATCCGGAGCAGCTTGACCTGCTCAATGATTTTGTCGATGATAAGCCGTTCCTGGCTGAGCTCGGCAAAGTCAAACGCCTGCGCAAGGCAGCTTTGGCTGAGTACATCAAAGAGCATAATCATATCGAGGTCGATCCGGATTCTATCTTTGATATCCAGGTCAAACGCATCCATTCGTATAAGCGTCAGCTCATGAATATCCTGCATATCATGTATCAGTATAACCGGCTCAAGACCGATAAGAGCTATGATATGCTGCCGACAACTTATATCTTTGGCGGCAAGGCTGCGCCAGGCTACTACATTGCCAAGGAAACGATCCGCCTGATCAATGCGGTGGCTGCAAAAGTCAATAATGATGCCAGCATCAAGGGCAAGATCAAGATCGTATTCATCGAGAACTTCGGTGTCTCGATTGGTGAGATCGTCTATCCGGCTGCTGATGTCAGTGAGCAGATCTCGACGGCATCCAAGGAGGCTTCGGGTACTGGCAACATGAAGTTCATGATGAACGGTGCCATCACGCTGGGCACGCTCGATGGAGCCAATGTCGAGATCCGCGAGGCTGTTGGCGGCGACGAGCATTGTGTCATCTTCGGCCTCAGAGCAGAAGAAGTCCTGACCTACTATGCGACGGGCACGTATTCCGCTTGGGATGAGTACAACACGAACCCGAATGTGCGCCTGGTCGTCAATCAGCTCGTGGACGGCAGCTATGGCGATTTCCATTCGCTGTATGACTATCTGCTGCACGCCAATGACGAGTTCTTCATCCTCAAGGATTTCAATGCCTATGCTGAGGCCCATGAGGAAATCATGCGCCGCTATAAGGACAAATACAATTGGCTGAAATCCTCGGCGATGAACATTGCCAACTCTGGCTGCTTCTCATCTGACCGCACGATCGATGAGTATGCCAATGAAATCTGGCAGGTCAAGCCTGTCATGATGTCGTAAGCAGGAAACCTTAGGACTCCGGGCGGGCAGGGGAGCCCGCCCCGGATCCATGGCTATATTTAAGGGGGATTACTTTGAAGACTTCAGATATTAGCGAATTTGACCGATACCTGTTCCATCAAGGAACGAATTATCATGCGTACGAGATGCTCGGTGCCCATTTCGTGGAGGAAAACGGCAAAAAAGGTGTCCGCTTTGCTGTATGGGCACCGCATGCGAAATCCATCAGTGTCGTCGGTGATTTCAATGCTTGGGATGACCGCGTCAATACGATGAACCGTCTTGAGGATGGGGAAATCTGGTCGGTGTTCATCGAGAACATCCAGGAAGGTGCTATCTATAAGTATGCGATTGAACCGCAGTGGGGAGGCCCGCGCATCATGAAGGCTGATCCGTATGGGTTCTATGCGGAGAAGAAACCAGAGACGGCTTCGCGGGTCTACGATATGAGCCACTATGACTGGCAGGATGGCGATTGGGCTGAGAAGAAACGCAAAGAGTCTTCTTATAGCCGACCGATGCTGACCTATGAGGTTCATGCCGGCTCCTGGCGCCGCAACGCCGAGGGGGAATACCTTTCTTATCGTGAACTGGCCGATCAGCTCATCAGCTATGTCAAGGAAATGAACTACACGCATATCGAATTCATGCCGCTTTGCGAGCATCCCTTCGATGGTTCCTGGGGATATCAGGCAACGGGGTATTTCGCTGTGACGAGCCGCTATGGTGAGCCGGATGATTTCCGCTATCTCGTCGACAAGGCGCATCAGAATGGCATCGCCGTCATCATGGACTGGGTACCAGGCCATTTTTGCAAAGATGAGCAGGGCCTCCGCCACTTCGATGGTCAGACGCTTTATGAGTCGGACAACGAGCAGCGCGCCGAGAACTGGGAGTGGGGCACGACGAACTTCGATTACGGCCGCACGGAAGTCCAGAGCTTCCTGATTTCCAATGCTATGTTCTGGTTCGAGGAGTTCCATATCGACGGCCTGCGTATCGATGCTGTCGCCAACATGCTGTATCTGAACTACGGCCGCAAAGAGGGCGAATGGCAGCCGAATAAGTACGGCGATACGGGCAATCTCGAGGCCATGGATTTCCTGCGTAAGCTCAACGAGGCCATTTTCCAGTATCATCCGCAGGCACTGATGATTGCCGAGGAGTCGACGGCCTGGCCACTGATTTCCAAGCCGGTCTACATGGGCGGCATGGGATTCAACTACAAGTGGAACATGGGTTGGATGAATGATATGCTCAAGTATATGAGCCTTGATCCAATCTATCGCAAATGGAACCATGACAAGGTCACATTCTCGTTCATGTATGCTTTCTCGGAGAACTTCGTACTGCCGCTCTCGCATGACGAGGTCGTGCATGGAAAATGCTCGCTGATCAGCAAGATGCCGGGCGATTACTGGCAGAAGTTTGCCGGCCTGCGTTCGTTCTTCGGCTATTGGATGGCACATCCGGGCAAGAAACTCTTGTTCATGGGCGGCGAGTTCGGCCAATTCATCGAGTGGAATTATGATGACAGTCTGGATTGGCATCTGGTTGAGCAATACGATATGCACACGAAGATGCAGGCCTATTCGAAGGCACTCAACAAGTTCTACTGTGACAACAAGGCGTTCTGGCAGGTTGATTTTGACTGGAATGGTTTCCAGTGGATCGACTGCAACGATAACGAGAACAGCATTGTATCCTTTGTCCGCAAGGCTGAGGACAGCAATGACTTCATCATCGCTGTTTGCAACTTCACGCCGGAGGTTCGTCAGAACTACCGCATCGGCGTGCCATCGAAGGGCCATTATGTCGAGGTATTCAACTCGGATGAAGAGGCCTTTGGCGGCAGCGGCGTGCTGAATACGGGCGAGATTATCAGTCAGGATGTGCCATGGCATAACCGTGAGCAGTCCATCACGATCACGGTACCGCCGCTCGCAACGGTGTATCTGCGTCTCAAAGGGCAGTCTGGTGCAGGAACGTCTTTTCCTGAAGCTTCGGCGGAAGTAGATGCCAGAGGGCACGAAGAAAGTGATTCTGCCAGCAAGGCAGAAGCCGCCGAAGTGAAGAAAACGGCTGTAAAGAAAACAGCTGCGAAAAAAACGACGAAGATAGCCGCGAAGAAGACGACGGCAAAAGCCGAGACGAAGACGGCCACGAAGAAGACGGCGGTGAAGGCCGAGACGAAGACAGCCGCCAAGAAGACGACGGCGAAGGCTGAGACGAAGACAGCCGCCAAGAAGACGACGGCGAAGGCTGAGACGAAGACAGCCGCCAAGAAGACGACGGCAAAAGCTGAGACGAAGACAGCCGCGAAGAAGACGACGGCGAAGGCTGAAACGAAGACAGTTGCGAAGAAGACGGCGGCGAAGGCTGAGACGAAGACAGCCGCGAAGAAGACGGCGGCGAAGGCTGAGACGAAGACAGCCGCGAAGAAGACGACGGCAAAAGCCGCAACGAAGACAACCGCCAAGAAAACAGCTGCGACGACGGCTAAGAGCACCGCCGCCAAGAAGACGACAAAGTCCACAACCAGTAAGACCACGGCAAAGAAGAAAGCTGCCGGCAATGAATAAGGAGGAAACGGGAATGAAGGTTCTTTATGTTGCATCTGAAGCAGTACCATTTGCGAAAACCGGAGGCCTGGCTGATGTAGCCGGAACGCTGCCACAGGCACTCAAAGAAGAGGGTGTGGATGTACGTGTTGTCATGCCGAAGTACGGCAAGATCGCGCAGGAAATCCGCAATGCCATGGAACATGTCTATGACGGGGAACTGAATGTAGCCTGGCGCCAGAAATTCTTTGGCCTGGATAAGTACGAGAAGGATGGTATTACCTACTATTTCGTGGATAATCAGGATTACTTCGATCGTGAGGGCTTCTATGGTTATGACGATGATGCGGAGCGGTTCACGTTCTTCTGCCGCGCTGTGTTGAGTCTGCTGCCAATCGTTGACTTTTGGCCGGATGTCATCCATACGAATGACTGGCATGCTGGCATGGTGAATGTATTCCTGAAGCTCGACCATATGGATGATGAGCGTTATAGCAAGATCCGAACGCTCTATACGATCCACAACCTCAAATATCAGGGAGTATTCCCGAAGGAAATCATGAGTGATGTCTTGGGGCTTGACTGGAAGTATTTCAACAATGGCGATCTGGAGTTCTACGATGCCGTTAACTTCATGAAGGGTGGCATCATCTATGCCGACTATATTTCGACGGTAAGCCGGACCTATGCACAGGAAATCCAGTATGAGTATTTTGGCGAAAATCTCGACGGCCTGCTGCGCAGCCGTCATGACTCGTTGTATGGCATCGTGAACGGTATTGATTACAACATCTACAATCCGGCAACGGACAAGAACATATTTGAGACTTATGATGTCGACAGCCGTGACCGCAAGGCCGACAACAAGACGGAGCTGCAGAACTTCCTGGGCCTGCCGATGAATCGCCGGACGCCGATGGTAGCACTGATTTCCCGTCTCGTCGAAGCCAAGGGCTTGGATCTTATCGTGCGCATGATGGATGAGATCCTGCAGCATGAGAATATCCAGCTCGTGATTCTCGGTACGGGTGACAAGGAATATGAGGACTGGTTCAAGGGCCTCGAGTGGCGTTTCCCGTCGAAGGTCAAGGCAAATATCCGCTTCTCGAATGAGCTGGCACAGCGCATGTATGCCGCTGCGGATATCTTCCTCATGCCGTCGAACTACGAGCCGTGTGGCATCGGTCAGCTTATTGCTATGCGCTATGGTGCTATCCCGGTTGTCCGCGAGACCGGTGGTCTCAAGGATACGGTACAGCAGTACGATAAGTACACCAATGAGGGCAATGGCTTTGTATTCGGCGATTACAATGCCCATGAAATGATGTATGCGCTCAAACGTGCACTTAGTGCTTATGAGAACTTCGAGGAATGGCAGCATATCGTCGAGAATGCCATGAATACCGATTACAGTTGGAAGAACTCTGCCAAGGAGTATAAGACGCTGTATACAAGACTTTTGGCAGAATAAGGATGAACAGATGGGGCGGCAATATTCTTGCCGCCTTTTACGCAAGCGGAACTGAGTAAGATAAGAGAAGGAGGAGATTTTATGCTGGATAGAAGCGAAGTCGAGCATAACTCCCAAAATATCTATTTCCGCTCGCCAATCGGCGCAGCGGAAGCCGGAACGAAAGTCCGGCTGGGGATTCGGCTGAAGACCAAACAGGAAATCCGCCATGTTCTCTTAAGGCTCTGGCGTGAGAAATCTGGCGAGAAACTAGTGAATCTGACGACGAAAGACGATAGCGACAGCGGGGATAGATTCTATTATGTTGATATGGAGATGCCTGCAAAAGGCTGCCTGCTCTGGTACTATTTCATCATCGCGACAGCTCAGGGAACGACTTACTATGGCAATAATCATGAACAGTTGGGCGGCCTGGGCAATGTCTATGACCATGTACCGCCATCGTTCCAGATTACGGTCTACAATCAAGGGGCCAAGACGCCGGACTGGTTCAAGCATAGCATCATGTATCAGATCTTTCCCGATCGGTTCTACCGCAAAGGCGATACGATCATCCCGAAAAAGGGCGCTGTCTATCATGCAGACTGGTCGGACGATCCTTGCTATTATAAGGACCCTGACACGAAGGAGATCGTGGCCTATGATTTCTTTGGCGGCAATCTGCAGGGCATCAAGGAAAAACTTGGCTATCTGAAGGAATTAGGCATATCAGTCATCTATCTGAATCCGGTCTTTGAATCGGAAAGCAATCATCATTATGATACTGGTGACTACCATAAGATCGATCCCATCCTGGGAACCAATGAGGATTTCCGTGAGCTCATCGACGCGGCTGGCAAGCTGGGCATCCGCATCATCATCGATGGCGTGTTCAGCCATACGGGCAGCAACAGCCGGTATTTCAACCGTGCGGGCCAGTATGATACGGTGGGAGCATTCCAGTCCAAGGAGTCGCCGTTCTATGAGTGGTACAATTTCCGCAATTTTCCTTATGAGTATGACAGCTGGTGGAATTTCAACACGCTGCCGAACGTTACCGAGACGACGCCATCCTATATGGATTTCATCATCTCGGCTAAGGACAGTGTCCTGCATCACTGGCTCAAAGAGGGCATAGCCGGCTGGCGTCTCGACGTCATCGATGAGCTGCCGGAGCCATTCTCGCAGGCATTTTATGCTGAGCTCAAGAAGAGCAATCCTGAGGCAGTCATGATTGGTGAGGTCTGGGAAGATGCTTCGCATAAGATTGCTTATGGTGTGCCGCGTGAGTATCTTTGCGGGCAGGAAATGGATTCAGCGATGAACTATCCATTCCGCACGATACTGTTTGATTTCCTTAAAGGGCATGTTGATGGGCAGACGGCCCATCGCCGCTTCGAGAGCCTGCGGGAGAATTATCCGGCAGAGAATTTCTACGCGATGATGAACCTGATCGGCAGCCACGATGTCCAGCGGGCCATCACGCTTCTGGGCGATGCCGCCTACTATGATGGCATGCCGGCTGTGGAGCAGTCTCGTGCGCGGTTGGATGTGGAGCAGTATGATCTCGGTGCTGCGCGGCTCATGATGGCAGCTTTGTGGCAGATGACATATCCGGGAGTGCCATGCGTCTATTATGGCGACGAGATCGGTATGCAGGGATTCAAGGATCCGTACAATCGCCGTCCGTATCCTTGGGATGGCGGCGACCAGTATCTGCGTGAGTGGTATAAGAAACTGATAGCGCTGCGCAACAAGCATATGGCGCTGCAGACTGGTGAGCTATTGCCGCTTTGTGCTGATGGCGATACGATTGCCTATGCACGTGTCATCCGTGGCGGCGAGGACGTGTTTGGTGCTGAGACTGCTGACGATGCCTTCATCGTCGCTTTCAACCGCAGCCGCACGGAGAGCCGCACGGTCTACATGGATGTCAGTGACTTTGCTGAGGGCAGCTTTGTCGATGTGCTCAGCAGTGACAGCGAATATCCTGTTGTCCGCGGACAGGTTGAGGTCAAGCTTCGCCCGCTGACTGGTGTACTGCTGCGCCATAAGCAGGAGGCGCGTAAGTATCCGCGGCAGGCAGGCATCCTGATGCATCCGACATCACTGCCATCGAAGTATGGGATTGGCGATCTCGGCAAAGAGGCGTATCGTTTCATCGACTTCCTCAAGGAGGCTGGGCAGCATGTCTGGCAGATCCTGCCGCTGGGACCGACGGATAATGTCGGCTACTCGCCGTATCAGTCTTCGTCGGCCTTTGCGGGCAATCCGATGCTCATCGATATCGATACGCTTATCGAGCATAAATGGCTGACGGCAGCCGAGGCGCGTGTTCCCTATGTGAGCAATTCGTCGTTCATCGATTTCGAGTGGGTCTATAATTTCAAGAACAAGTGCTTGAAGAAAGCCTGGACGAAGTTCAAGGCTGAGGCGGACAGCAATGGCGAGTATCTGGCATTCTGTGAGCGTGAGGCATACTGGCTGGAGGACTTCGCTTTGTTCCAAGCGGCTAAGAAAGAATTCAAGGGTGTGGAATGGACGAAGTGGCCTGAGCCTGTCAAGAAACATGAGGCCAAGGCACTCAAGGCACTGGCCAAGCGTCTGGCGGATTCCATTGGACTCGTGAAGTTCGAGCAGTTCCTGTTTGCCACGGAGTGGCAGCGCCTGCACGATTATGCGAAGAGCCAGGGAATCCAGATCATGGGCGATATGCCGATTTTCCTGGCTGGCGATAGTGCCGATGTCTGGGCCAATCAGCATCTTTTCGACCTGAATCCCGATGGCACGGCGAATACCGTCGCTGGCGTGCCGCCTGATTATTTCAGCGCGACTGGTCAGCTCTGGGGTAATCCGCAGTATGACTGGTCAGCGATGAAAGCCGAGCATTATAGCTGGTGGAAACGGCGTTTCCGCAAGCTGTTCGAGCTGGTGGATATCGTCCGCATCGATCATTTCCGCGGCTTTGAATCCTATTGGGAGGTGGATGGCAAAGCAGACACGGCCATCAACGGCCGGTGGGTCAAGGGCCCGGGCAAGCCGTTCTTTGATGAGATCCGCAAGGATCTGGGAGGCGAGATGCCCATCGTGGCCGAAGATCTTGGCATCATCACCGATGAGGTCGGACAGCTGCGCGATGATTGTGGCTTCCCTGGCATGAAGGTGCTGCATTTTACGCTGCATTTCAATGCGCAGGGGCGCCTTGGCTGTGTGACGCCGGAGAACAGCATTGTCTATACAGGCACACATGACAACAATACGACTATTGGCTGGTACAGGCAGGATATCGATGATGCGATGCGGGCCGCAGTAGCCGGCATGCTGCATGCCAGAGTCGATAGGCCTGACGATATCGCGCGCAAGCTCGTCGAGTTTGCCTATGCGGCCGATGCCCGCCTGGCTATGATACCGATGCAGGATATCCTGCAGCTGGATGAACGCAGCCGTATGAACACGCCAGGAACTGTCGGTCTTAATTGGAAATGGCGCTTGAAGTCAGACTATCTGCTGACTGCCGATGCGAAAGAGCTGGCAAGGCTTTGCCGGAAATATGGACGCTGAGTTACAGCATTAGGATAAGAAGAGCCTTTCTCGTTAATGGGAAGGGCTTTTCTTAGCAAATTATAAGTCGGGAAAGGGCGGGCTTTCATTTATTTTTCCGAGATAATATGGTATCCTAGATATATTGTCTAAGGGAATCCAATGGAAGAAGAGGGAGAAATCATGGGAGAATTTACTTTTGTTGTTGAGAAGACGTGTCCAATCTGCGGAGAATCGACGCGCATCGTCAAGACGAAATCCAAGCTGATGATGGAGAAGATGGATGAAGATTTCTGCATGCATTACAAGAACTTCAATCCGTATTTCTATAAGATCTGGTTCTGCGAGCATTGTGGCTATGCAGCGGACGAGAAGACGTTCCTCGGAACGATGCCGACGACGCATAAGCGCAAGATTGAGGAGTTCCTGTCCAAGCGTCAGCTAGGCATGCAGTTCGTAGAGGAGCGCAAGATCCCCGATGCAGTGGCTTCATTCAAGCTGGCCATCTTCTATGCGGAGCTTACCGATCAGCCGCTGGCTAAGCGTGCTGGGCTCTATCTGGAGCTCGGCTGGATTTATCGCGATGCTGGTGAATCGGATAAGGAGTATGAGATGTTGCAGCGGGCGGCCGAGCTTTACGATCGGTCCTTGATGACGGAGCGTTATCCGATCAATGGCATGTCCGATACCATGGCCATGTATCTGGTTGGCGCCATCTATTACCGGATGGAGGACTATGAGAAGGCGACGCAGTACATTTCCCGCATCATTGGCGATCAGAATATCCGCAATACGGATATCAAGATGTACAGACGTGCCCAGGATCTCTGGCAGACCATCCGTGAGAACAAGGGGACGTCTGCGGAGGAGTAAGGAACAATGATAGATTTGCCGGCTAATTGGCAGGAACAGATACAGAATATTGACTGGTCAAAGGTAAAAGAAGCGGTGAAGGATTATGGCCCAGCTTTGCGGGTCATCCAGCAGACCTGGTCACAGGAGACGCTTCTGGAAATCAGTCAGGGCAAGTTGTTCGTGCCTGATGATGTGATAAATGAGGCCTTGGCCAAAAGAATCCCTGCAGAGGGGAAGGTCAAGGCAGTGACGATAAGATCACATGCAAACGGCCGGATGGATATTGCGACGGATACGACGGCGAAGGTGGGGCGCATAGAGCTTTCGGGCGAAATCAAGGAGTTCGTTCACGAGGGCGATAGATCTTATATGGTTTATCGTGTGCGCGAGCGCAACTTGCCGTCGCAGGGGTTGATGTCCTGGATCTTTTCGCGGATTTCGTTATCTATGGCTGAGCGCATGTTTGGTCACATTGAGATTTCGGATGATCTGCCACTGGAAATCCATGGCAACACCGTGAAGATTGATTATAGCAAAGTGCTTGCCGACTCGGATTTCGGACAGACGGAATATCAGGGACACCGCCTCATCGATATGATTGAAATCAAGGATGCCTGCCCTAAAGAGGGGGGGATTGAGTTTCAGACCAAGCTCAATATTCCCGATGATGTGAAGGATGCATTGGTAAGATTGGTAAAGGGCAAAGCAGCAGAATAAGCAGCACAGGCATTGAAGGGAGCGGTTTTTTGAAACGGCGTATATGGGCACTGGTGGCAGTGCTGGGCGTGATGGTCATGGCTATGCCGATGGCCTCCGCGCGTCATAAGCAGAATGTGGTACCAAAGATCATCTATGTGCCGCATGATAATCGGCCGATATCGAATCAGCAGACGGCTGAGGTGGTACAGAAGCTGGGTTATGAGGTGATTGTTCCTCCAGATAAGCTGTTGGGGAACCGGCAGGATCTGGGCCATCCCGATGAATTATGGGAATGGCTGGAGGAGAATGCAGCAGGTGCCGATGCGGCAGTGATTTCGTCGGACTCGATGCTTTATGGCAGTCTGGTGGGCTCGCGCAAGCATAGTTATACCAAGGAGCAGATTCTGGCGCGCACAGAGAATTTCAAGGCTTTCCGCAAGGAAAATCCAAAACTGCCGCTGTATGTGTTTGGTTCCATCATGCGTACGCCGCGTTCGGGCGAGGCATCCGGTCATGAAGAACCGGAATACTATCGCAGCTATGGTTCTGATATCTTCCGCTATACCCTGCTCAAGGATAAGGAAGAAGTGGAAGGGCTGAGCCGCCGGGAGAAGAAGGAGGCCGCTTTCCTCGAAGAGTTGATTCCGCGCAAGGACTTGCAGGACTGGCTCGGACGCCGTGATAAGAACTACACAGCTAATCAGCAACTCATCAAGCTGACGCGTGCCCATACGTTCAATTATCTGGTGCTGGGCCGCGATGATAATGCGCCGTATTCGCGGACGCATATGGAAAGCCGCCATCTCGATGAAGAGGGCAGGGATCTTGGCAAGACGGAGTTCCAGACGATGGCCGGTATCGACGAGATGGGCATGTTGCTGATGTCCCGTGCGGTCAATACCCTGCGCAAGGATGTGCCTTTTGTCTATGTGCGCTACAATTGGGGCCGTGGCCCTGAGACTGTTCCGGCTTATTCCGATGAGAAGATCAGTGCGTCGGTAAGCTCGGCCATCACGGCCGGTGGTGGCATGCCGGTGACGAGCCCTGCCAATGCGGACTTGGTACTGACAGTCAACACGAATCCCAATGGCAAGACCTTTGAGGCCAATGAACGTACCAATGATGGCCGAAGCCGTGAGGGAACGTCGTATTTTGCCGATATTGTCCAAGAATATATTGGTAGGGGCTATCCGGTCGGCATTGCTGATATTGCCTATGCCAATGGTTCGGATAACGCGCTGATGGAAGAGCTCAAGAAACGCGGCTTGCTTTTCAAGATCAAGGCATATTCCGGTTGGAACACGCCGACGAACAGCTCCGGCTTTGTGATTGGCGCAGGCATGCTCACGAAGTACATGAAGGATGCCGATGTCGATGAATTGCTGCTCACGCGCTATCTTGACGATTGGGGCTATCAGGCCAACGTGCGCAACGTGGTGGCCCGTCAGCTGACCTGGCTGCGTGGTGATGGCTTCTACGGTTCCCTTGATGCCAAGCGCGAGGCTGTGGGCTTGCGTTCCAGCCGCATGATTGCTCAGTTTGCGCAGGAGAATCTGCCGCCATTCAAGAGTCTCGAGGAAATCAATGTGGTATTCCCTTGGAACCGCATGTTTGAGGCGGATATTCAGCGTGGCGAGCATAAGGACTTCCAGTTCTTCCTGAATTCGGCAGCTGAAAAGACAGTCCAGAAGACGACTACCGTTAAAAAGAAGAAAAAGAAAAGATAAAGAAAGACCTCACTTCTCGCGAGAAGTGAGGTCTTATTTATTGTCGGCAACCAGATCAGTTGTTGGATTCATCAGCGTTATGAGCAACTTTTGCACATACCGTCGCAATACGGTCCAGGAAATCATATTCCATCGAGCTTTCTTCCCAAGCTTCGCGGAACTCCCAGCTATCGAGCTTCTGGTCGAGGACCTTTGCTAAATCATGCATGTCAATACCTCCTGTGTCATAAATTTGCAAGCAAGTATTAGTACCAACTCACAAGAAGATATTATAACACCTTTAGGTATTTTTGCAAGCAATTTTTACTAACAAAAAGTATAAATCTTTTTTATATATTATAGCCTATTGTCAGACGGGATAGACATGGATGCCACTGTTGTTGAGCAGGGTAAGTGACTGGCTGTCTGCATCGCTATCGGTGTAAACGGCGCTGATGCGGTCAAGGGGCAGCAGCGATACGACACCTGTGGTCTGGAATTTGCTGGATTCGGTCAGGATGATGACCTGGCTGGCACTGCCTGCCATCGTGCGGGCTGCCTCGGCACGCATGATGTCGTTGGACATGAAGCCGTGTTCATTGAGACCGTCGGTGCCGACAAAGAATTTGTTGACGGAAAAGTCCCTGACGCAGGTCTGGATCATCGGACCAATCATGACCTGGGATTCGTTCTGATATTCGCCGCCGAGCAGGATGATATGTGCATTGGGCTGTTTGCGGACGTAGTCAGCAATGAAAGCTGAATTGGTAATGATGGTGACGTCACGGCGGTTGGTGGCCAGTTCCTCAGCGAGCAACGCACAGCAGCCGCCGGATTCGATCATGACGGTCTCGCCATTGTGAACGGTTTCAGCCGCACGCTGGGCAATCTGGCGTTTGCGCTCATAGTTGAACGAGAGATGATTGGCAATGTCATCGCTGGCTGTCATGGCAGCATAGCCGTGTTCACGGCGCAACAGGCCTTTGCGCTCCAGGAGATTGAGGTCCTTGCGGATGGTCACTTCGGAGACATCTAGTGCCTGGGCCAATTCTGTGACAGCAACGCGTTTTTTCTGGTTTACAAGATTGAGTAGTTGTGTGTGTCGCATGTGCATGTTATCAATTCCTATCTGTGACATTCTAATTCTCGTTGTCCATGTCAATTATATCACAGGGATAGACATGGGAAAAGACGTCACGGTTATTGGTGACGTCTTTTCCGTAAAATTTAATTATGTTGTCAGGCGTTGGCCTTGCGGAATTTCTCCATGAATTCAGCCAAACGGGCAGCGCCTTCGTATGGCATGGCATTGTAGATGGAGGCGCGCATGCCGCCAACACTGCGATGGCCTTTGACACCGCTGAGCTGATGCTCGAGGGCCTCGGCAACGAATTTCTTCTCGAGCTCCTCGCTGGGCAGGCGGAAGGTGACGTTCATGAAGGAACGGCTGTCCTTGTCGGCATGGCCGCGATAGAAACCATTGGAATTGTCGATGGCATCATAGACGACCTTGGCCTTCTTCTGGTTGCGTTTTTCCATCTCAGCAAGACCGCCATTGGCTTTGATCCAGGCAGCCACCTTGCCGACCATGTAGATGCAGAATGCCGGTGGCGTGTTGTAGAGCGAGTCCTTCTCAAGGAAGGTGCTGTAGCGCAGCATCGTCGGCAGGGCCTTCGGGCTCTGGGATAAGAGGTCCTTCTTGGCGACGACGAGCACGACACCAGCGGGGCCGAGATTCTTCTGTACGCCGGCATAGATGAAGTCGAACTTCTGGAAGTCCACCGGGCGCGAGAGCATGTCAGAGGACATGTCGGCAAAGAGCGGCACGCCATGCGTATCAGGAACGTAGTGATACTCGGTACCGTAGATCGTGTTGTTATAGCAGAGGTGGACGTAAGCAGCCTCTGGATTGATCTTGAGTTCATCTTGGGTCGGGATATGGCGGAAGTCAACATCTTTGGAAGAGGCAGCAACCTCGCCAACCCCTAAGAGCTCCGCCTCTTTATAGGCTTTGGTCGCAAAGCTGCCGGAGAGCACATAGCTGCCCGGGTGCTCCTTGGTTGCGAAGTTCAGCGGGATCATCGCGAACTGCTGGCTGGCGCCGCCCTGGCAGAACAGGACTTCATAATCATCGCCAAGGCCCATGAGTTCCTTGATGTCGGCTTTTGCCTGCTGGTGGACTTCGGCATACTGTTTGGCACGGTGGCTGATCTCGAGGATGGACATGCCACTATGGTTGAAATTCAGGAATTCGGCTTGAGCTTCCTTGAGCACTTCGAGGGGCAGGGTTGCCGGACCCGGGTTAAAGTTATAAACGCGGTCTGCTTCCATGGGATAACCTCCTAAACACATCATCATGCTGATCTTGACATTTTTACAAAAACTTGGCGTCCATGCATTGTGGACATATAGCGTTTTGTTATATTTTAACGCGTAAATTTATGAAAAGCAAGCCTGAAAATAAATATTGTTTTTCTGAAAAACACACTTGACGGTGAGAGATGGAGGGGATATAATACGATTATGCACAGAAGAATAGGCACACGATAACGCGAGGAAGAGGACGCAACAGGGACTAACCGCCAAGAGAGCTGACGGCTGGTGCGAGTCAGAGGGAGAATCTGTTGTTCCACCTTGGAGCGGCTGGCGATGAGTCAGACGGGACGCCCGATACAGCGGCAATGAGAGATATATGCGTATATCACTTGGGTGGCACCACGGAACTTTTAGCTTCGTCCCAATTCGGGACGAAGCTTTTTCTATATTTAGAGGTTTTTGTTCTGTCTGTGTAGAATTCTAAGAGGAAAGTGTTTTCCAGAAAGATATTGGAGGAGCGATGAACATGAAGGTTTTGGCTGCAGATGGTATTTCCCCAAAAGGTATTGAGCTTTTAAAGAAAGAATTCGAAGTCGATGTCAAGGATAAGATTTCGGCAGAAGAACTGCTCGAGATCATTCCGGAGTATGATGCATTGATGGTACGCTCGGCATCCAAGGTGACGGCTGAAGTCATCGAGCGGGCCAAGAACCTCAAGATCATCGGCCGTGCCGGTGTCGGCGTCGATAACATCGACATCCCGGCTGCTACGGCCAAGGGCATCATCGTCATCAATTCCCCAGGCGGCAACACGATTGCGGCGACGGAACACACGATGGCCATGATGCTGGCCATGTCGCGCAATATCCCGATTGCCAACGAGACGATGCAGAAAGGCGAGTGGAATCGCAAGAAGTATGTCGGCGTTGAGCTGAGGGGCAAGACGCTCGGCGTCATCGGCATGGGACGCATCGGTGCCGGTGTAGCAAAGCGCGCCATGGCCTTTGATATGAAGGTCATCGCTTATGATCCTTATATCAATGAAGAGCGTGCAAAGTCCCTTGGTGTGACCATCGGCACTTTCGACGATGTCATCACCCAGTCGGACTTCATCACGGTACATATGCCGCTGACGCCGGACACCAAGGGCATGATCGGCATGGAGCAGATGAAGAAGATGAAACAGGGCGTGCGCCTTGTGAACTGCGCTCGTGGCGGCATCATCGTCGAGGAGGACCTCGCCGAGGCGGTCAAGCAGGGCATCGTGGCCGGTGCGGCCATCGACGTCTACACCAGTGAGCCGGTCGGTGCTGACCACCCGCTGGTCGGCGTACCGGGCATCGTGTTGACGCCGCATCTTGGTGCATCGACGGTGGAGGCGCAGATTGGCGTATCGCTCGATGTCTCCGAAGGTATCCTGGCAGCTCTCAAGGGCGAGCCGGTAGCGACGGCCGTCAACATGGCGCCGGTATCGCCGCAGGTCATGAAGGTCATCTCGCCGTATCTGACCCTGGCTGAGCGCCTCGGTGGTACGGTTGTGTCACTGGCTGACGGACCGGTGGAGAAGGTTGAGGTCATCTACAATGGCGAGATCACCGAGGTCAATACGGGGCTTTTGACGACGGCTGTAGTCAAGGGTATGCTGAATCCCATCATGGAAAATGAGGTCAACTACGTCAATGCACCGGGCATGGCCAAAGAGCGCGGCATCAAGGTCACAGAGGTCAAGGAGAAGGAAGTCGAGGATTTCACGAACCTCATCACGGTCAAGGCTCAGGTCGCTGGCAAGGAACTTTCGGTACAGGGCACGCTGTTTGGTAGCGAAGGCCGCATCGTCCGCATCAACAAGTTCCGCGTCGATGTCGATCCCCATGCCCGCATCCTCGTCTGCCCGCATATCAACCGTCCAGGCGTCATTGGTACGATTGGCTCCCTGCTCGGCAATAACGGCATCAACATCTCGGCCATGCAGGTCGGCAAGACTGAAATCGAAGGTACGAGCCTCATGGTGCTGACTGTCGATAATGATATTCCGGCAGCCGTCATGGAAGTCATCAAAGGCATGGATGGCATTTCCGATGCAAGACTCGTCAATTTCTATGCTATCTAAAAAGTCTCCAATATAATATAGGAAATAAAAAGCAGCAGCCCGGGAATTGATTTCTCGGGCTGCTGTTATTATTGGCATCAAAGATTGGTGAATTTGATTTCGCTCAGGAGCTCGGCGGGGACGGCGTCGGGATTCATGCGCTGTACCTTGCGCAGGGTAAGATCGAGGTTATGGGTGCGGGCGTTATGAGCGACAGTCCAGCGGCCCATGAGCGGCTGATACTGGGGACTGGTACCGCGATCCGCACGGAATTTCTGGGAGAAGGTGCAGTATTTGAACAGGATTTCCCGGGCAATCTTGTTGAGCTTGGGCATGCCATAGGCCTCGCTCTGGATGTATTTCTCGTAATCGGCGACAAAGACGGTCTTGTAGTCGTTGCGGGCTTTCTGCAGGGAAAGCTTGATACGGTCCTTGATGTCGCTGGAGAGATAGCCGTTCTTGCGATAGAACTGGAGATAATTCGTATATTCCGAGGTCAGTGATGGCTCGGAGACATCGGCATAGCGTACGCCTTGGATGCGGCGGCACATTTCCCAGCGGAACAGCGCGCAAAGGTGTACGATAGCCTCGTCAAGCTCCTCGGAGTGGAAGATCGACAGCATCATATGGGCTGGAGTTACGCGGCGCATGCCTTCGATTTCCTGCCACATCAGTGCGCGGCTGCCGAAATTCGGCATCAGGATCACATAGGGCTTGACTTCGACATTGTAGACGAAATGCGGAATCTTGAAGTCGGGGAAAGAGGCCAGCGTGGGCCGGTAGAAACAGCCGAAATCGATGTCGATGACCTTGTTGAAGGACTCGCGGACGACGGCTGGCGAGGACAGGCTCTTTTCGAGCGGGCGCACGACATCCTGGGCGTTGAACACTGGTACGAAGGAGGCCAGACGGCCATAGGTTGCCTTGTTAGCAGAGGTGACCATGTTGTGGATCTCAAAGCTTACCATGGCGCGGGTATCATTCTGGAGCTCATCGGCATCCTGCTGGGAAAGGGCGCCCGTGCGCACCTCTTCACGGAGTGATTCGGTCCAGTCATTGTCAAATTCGTTCTTGGACGGGACGGCCTGACCGTGGTAGATCTTTTCGAGCCAGCCGTAAAGGGAGAGAATCTGTCCCTCAGGATCGTCTTCCCAGCCGACTGCCGTACGGTAGAGGAATTCCGTATTTGCTTTGCCAGCCAGTGTTTCATCGACAAAGCCGAAGAGGAAGAACATGCGGACCTCGGCAGGGATATGGGGTGTTTCCATGCTCTTGAAGAATGCGGCCTCATAAATCTTATAGAATCCGTCGGCGATACTCATGCGCAGGCGGCGCATCTCGTCGGATTTTGCCCAACGATCTTCCATGGCCGTGAAGGTCTGGATATCTTTGCGGAAGGTATCCGCTACATCGCTATCGACGCCGGAGAAGGCCAGGATCATCTCGAGTGCGTTTTGGATTAACGGTGCATCTTCTGAACCGTTGCGGTTATTGGTATCAACTCTTGATTTTACGGCATAGAAGGTCTCGACGAATGGCTTGGTGGCTGTCTTGGTGATGCTGATGAAATCAGTCATAGCTTTGATTTCCTGGCATATCTTGCGCTCGATTGCCGCGGCGCGCATGACTGTGGCAACACAGAAACTCGTGTCGAGGGGATAGAAATCCCTTTCGAGCAGCGTTTTCTGGTCGCAGAACGCCCGGCAGAGATCGGCCTCCCAGCCAGAAGTCATGGTGGCTGGCTCTGGTGCTGCCAGTGTGGTAATGAAATCGAAATTCTGTGGTTCTTGCTGGAGATCGACGCACATGAAACGGTATTCGTTGTAATTATACTTTAAATCCTGGCAGAGCTTGGCGGCTGCATCAGCAGCGGCAGCAAAGGCATCGAGCAGCTTGCTGGCTGATTCCATGCTGGCGGCAGCGATGACTGGAGCAATCGCTGGCGTAGTGGTCACAGCCTCGACAATATCGTCTTCACTGGTATAGTCAAACACCAGCAGGGTAGAATCATTGTGGGCGGTATAGTCGAAACAATAGGCCTCACCTGGCAGGCAGGAGGTACCGATTATGGAGCCGCTGCCCAGATTGATTTCCACGTCATCCCCATCCGATACAGTCAGTGCACCGGCCAGCAAGATCTCTATGGTGTTGATTGAATCCCCTTGTTTATGCAATATCTGTCCTTTGCTTAGCTTGATCTTTTCCATCAAGTAGTCCTCCCTAAACCTCTGATTCGTTATGATTACGAACATCTCTTTCTTTCCTATTTTACTGCATTCATTCGGGTGCTGGCAAGATTATTGTTTATTGGTTATAAGAAAAGTCATATTATTCAGTTAACATCATTTAAGTATACATGCATACAAATTGCATTCAGTGTAAATGTATGGTATGATATATCCGCACAAGGGGGAATGATGTATGTTTACTCAAGACATGTACGTTACGAGAATAAAGTTCATAGCGTTGAGCCAGCTGCGTCAGATCATGGATGCGGTCAAGGAGTCTCCGGCGAGCTATCGTAAGGATACAACTGAGTATCTTGAGGCCATGTACTACATCATTGACACCATGACACGGCAGCGGCTCGATGAAATCGTCAATACGGTTCATGACAGCTACGTAGAGGCTGGCATGGACAATGACGGTTTTGTGGCTGATTCGCTGATGACTATCGCTTTGGCCCAGTATCAGAATGAGCTCGGTGAGCGCAATGTCTACGATATGGGCTGGGATCGCCTCGTGGAGGATTTCTTCCGCACGGCTATCGCATGATCCTGGAAAAACTTGCCAACAACTTATCATAATATATTGCGAGGAAACTCCTGCCAAATGGCAGGAGTTTTTTCATTGGCAACGAAATAGAAGGTGATTCTGATTGTGGACAAAAAGGGGGTAGGGTGCGTTGCCAATGTACAAAAAGTCAATGCTCATCTTGTTTATACTGATACTTGCGGCGGCTGGCGGTACGCTGTACGGCTCTTATAGCCAGGAGCAAGTAGTGATATTGGATGCAGCTGAGTCACAGGCAAAAACGGAACTGCAAGGCATGCTTACGGTATATGTGACCGGAGCCGTCAATAAGCCCGGTGTCGTGACAGTAGCTGAGGGGGCCCGGGCACTCGATGCGGTCAATGCCTGTGGCGGCCTTTTGCCGACGGCCGACCAGGAGCATATCAATATGGCGCAGGTCTTGCAGGATGGCCAGCAGCTGCGCGTGCCCGAAAAGCAGGCTGCCGTTGCCAAGGATACTGTGGGCAAGGCTGGTACGACGCAAGGCAGTAATGGCTGTGTCAACATCAATACTGCCGATGAAAAGGAGCTGGATTCGCTGCCAGGCATTGGTCCGGCCATGGCGAAGCGCATCATTGAGTACCGTGAAAGCCAGGGCGGTTTCCAGCACATCGAGGATATCAAGAAGATTAAGGGGATTGGTGAAGCAAAGTTCAATAAGATGAAGGATAAGATCTGCATCTGATACAGGGATAGCAGCCGAGCAAAGAAGGTGTGGCAGTATGGAGAGGGGACAGCATCCGCAGTCGTTTTTAGCTGGCTGCCTGGGCATGTTGTGTATAGGCATACTCCTGGGCAAATCTTGTGGCTGGTCTTCCCTGGGCTGGCTTATGGCAATCATGTTGCTGACTGCGGCCTTTGGCGGTATATTGGCCTTGCGTGGCAGCCGTTGGTCTTGGCTAGTTTTTTTGCTGGTATTTGCCGAGCTGGGGATGGTACGGTTTATTGCGGCAAATGAACTGCCAGTAAATGATATTTCGCATTTTGTCCGGCAGGAGGTCAAGGTCACAGGGACGCTCCGGGAGGAGCCGCGGGTTACAGAGGATTTGACCGGTCAGAAAAAAGTCAGATACGTTGTTGACGTGTCAAAAGTCAAAGCCGCTGGCAAAGAGCAGCCGGGAGCGGGGGGCCTCTACATCTATAGCCGGCCCAGTGGCGAGATACCGCCGGTGCGTGTGGGCGACAGGATTACGGCGGCAGGCAGGGTGCGGCTGCCACATGGCTATCAGAATCCGGGGCAGCTTGATACAGCGGGACTTTTAAAGGCTCAGGGCATTACGGCAACGCTGGCAACAGGCAAACAGGGCGTGCAGATAGAGGCGCAGGATGGTTATGCTTTTGCCCGTTGGGTGGCTGCCGTACGTGCGCATTATCATGACCGCATGGCTGCCGTCATGCCCCGCGAAGATGCTGCAGCCATATTTGCGATGCTGTTTGGCGGCTATGAGGGGATACGGCCAGAGCTGCTCCTGGACTTTACGACGACAGGCATTGTCCATATCTTGTCAGTGTCTGGCTCGCATATCAGCCTGCTGGCAGCGGTGATGGCCTGGCTCGGGACACTGCTGCGCTTGCCGGGACGTGTGACGGCGTTGCTGGTCATTGGTGTGATTGCCGTGTATAGCATCTTGTCAGGCTGTGTACCGCCAGTGATACGATCGGCTATCATGGGCGGGCTTACCTTTATGGCTCTGGCTATGGAGCGCGAGAAGACAGCGGGGCATATCCTGCTGGTTACTGGCCTGATGATGCTGATCATTTCGCCGCTGCTGCTGTTTCATATCAGCTTTGAGCTTTCGTTCTTGGCGACGGCAGGCCTGCTGTTCTTGGCACCGGGAATCCGTCAATGGCTAAGGGGAAAAGGCCTGCCGGATTTCCTGGCCGGGAGTCTGGCCATCACGGTGGCGGCGCAGGCGGCAACATTGCCAATCCTCGCGTGGTATTTCAATCAGTTGTCTCTTTCCTCATTACTGGCAAATCTTTTCGTGGTGCCCATCATCGAATGGATGATAGTGGCTGCCTTGGCGGCAGGTTTGCTGGCATTATGTTTGCCGCTTTTGGGGAAAATCGTATTTGCGGGAGACAGTCTGCTGCTGGGACTCGTGACGGAGCTGACCCGCGTCATTGCCAGGCTCCCGGCCAGCCAGATATGGATTCCTTCCTTCAATAGTATGTGGTGCCTGTGTTACTATAGCGGGCTGGGCGTATTGTTGCTGCCAGAAAAGCAGCGTGGCGGACTTAGGGAGTGGCTGCTGGGGCAGAAAAGGCTGCTGGTCGTTAGCGGCTTGGTCATCGCCTGTCTGCTGGGCGGCTGGCGATTGTCCCAGCGGGCAGAACTAGCCGTGCATTTCATCGATGTGGGGCAGGGGGACGCATGTCTGGTGGTCACACCGGCAGGTCATGCTTTCTTGTTCGATACAGGTGGCACGCGCGATGGTGCGTTTGATGTAGGGGCGCGCGTGGTAGTGCCGTATCTGCATCATTATGGCGTGCGCAGGCTCGATGCAGTTTTTTTGACTCATGCACATGAAGACCATGCCGGCGGTTGCGGTAGTGTCCTGCAGAAGATGCCTGTTGGCATGGTCTATACGGCTGACGAAGGTGTATATGCCTATGCGCGCTCCATGCGGCTCGGGGATAACGATCCCCTGCTGCACAAATTCCTAAGTGCCAAGCAGGGGCAGAGCCTCAGCGTGGATGGCATGACGATAGAGGTTCTCTATGCACCACCGGTGGCGAAAGGCCAGACGGCTGGCAATGAGGCGTCGAATGTCTATCGCATAACATATGGCCGGGGAAGTTTCCTGATCACTGGCGATCTTACTAAGGAAAAAGAGGCCGATATGCTTGCAAGCGGCATAAGTCCTGCCAGCACGGTACTGAAAGCGGCGCATCATGGCAGCAATACCTCAAACTCAGAGCCGTTCCTGCAGGCCGTCCACCCGCGCTGGGCCGTCTGCTGTGTAGGCGCTGATAATTCGTTTGGCCATCCGAAAGCGGAGGTGCTTGAGCGGTTTGCTGCTGCAGGTGTGACGACTTTGCGGACTGATGAAGATGGTGCGGTGGTGTTCCATACGGATGGGCAGCAGATGCATGTCACTAGCTATCGGGAAGGAAAATAGCGGATTGGCGCGAATATATTACCGTATAGTAATGTTTAGCAGGAGGAAGATGATATGATGCAAGCAGAAGAATTCAAGACCCAGGCAATGGCAGCAGGTGTGTCTGAGGCAGCCGTAAACCTTGAGATCGAGATGCACGATAAATTTATCCGTATGGGGATGCAGCCGGCATCGTATGAGGAAATGCTGGTGGCCATACGCAAGAAGTCCTGCGTAGATGTCTTTGAGGCATCACTGAATTCGTGAGTTGCTGGGGAGGCAGCACAATGGAGGAAGATTTTGCGGACCTGAATGAGCAGCAACGGCAGGCGGTGGAGGAGCTGTCGGCAAACATCCTGTTGCTGGCTCCGGCTGGCACCGGGAAGACGAATACCTTGGCCTGCCGTATTGCCAATATATTGGCACAGAAAAAGGCGTTGCCTGAAGAGATCCTGTGTCTGACGTTTACGAACAAGGCTTGTCGGGAGATGCGGGAGCGTGTGGAAAGCCGGGCTGGCGAGGATGGCAGTCAGGTGGTAGTGCGCACGTTTCATGGTTTTTGCTACGATGTCATCAAGACAGAGGCCAAACGTCATTCGGATCTGTTTTCGGATTTTACGATCTTTGATGAGACGGACTGCCGTGGGTTGCTCAAAGACATCTTGGAGGCTGAGTGGCCGCTGGCAGCAGTGCAGAACCTTGTGGCCCAGCTCAAGGAAAAGCGGGCGGCCTATCATCATTACTCAGGCGATGACGCAGCAGATTATAAAATGACACTTACCGAGCTATTGGCGGAATCAGGATCTGCAGTAAAGGCATTGGCCGTGGATGATACCTATCGCTATTATGCGCGCTTGTTTGAAGGCTGGCAGGATTGGGGGCCGGCGCTTACAGCTGAGTATGACCAGCGCTTGCATGAGCTGCACGGCCTTGACTTTACAGATCTCATTGTCAACGCAGGGCAGCTGCTGGCGCAGAAGGCCGTAGCGGTCAAATGGGCGCGGCGGTTTGTCTACATCAATATCGATGAGGTGCAGGATACCAGCGAGCTTGAATACGAGATTATCGCCCGTATCTTTGGCAGCAGCCATTTATTGCTGTGCGGGGATTATTTCCAGACAATCTATGAATGGCGTGGCTCACATCCGGAGCGGGTACTGCGGAAGTATCAGCAGGATTATCAGCCACGCCGTATTGTGCTGCATGAGAATTACCGGTCGACCCAGGTGATCTTGAATGCCTCGTTTGCCAGTCTGCAGGCGCTGTTTCCCGAGCGGGTATCGGCACTCTATCCTGACGGCTTGCAGGCAGTGAGCCATGACTATGGCGAGAAGATCATCTTCAAAGGCGCATTGGATATGGCCGAAGAGGCGCAGTGGATCTATTATATGATCCAGCAGCTGCCGGTAGCCGATTATGCGCGAGTCTGCATCTTGACTCGCAATAACCGCTATAATCGGGATTTGTCGGGATATTTCCGTTCCTTGGGCAGGATGCAGCCAGAAGAGCAGCGGCTGCCTTTTATGCTGATTGATGAAGTGAAGTTTTTCCGGCGGCAGGAGGTCAAGGATGTTTTGGCTTTCTTGCGCCTTATTGTCAACAAGCACGATGTATCGAGTCTCGTGCGTATCCTGAATCGCTTTGGCCGGGGCATTGGCCCTGCCACTATCCGTCAGTTGTCATCGGAGCAATACCGGCGGGCGGGAATCCGGCTGACGGATTATCTTGACCCGTTTGCCCGCCGGGATGGTGATCCGTTTCAGCTCCTGCTTGATTCGCTGGCCGGGGAAAACGTTGTCGTTTTTGATGTCGAGTCAACAGGCGTCGATACGACACGGGATGAGATCATCCAGATCGCCGGCATCCGGCTTGGCAAGGATGGCAGCATCAAGGAAGAGTTCCAGCGTATCCTGCGGCCCACGCTGCGCGTGGGTGATTCAGTCCGCGTGCACAAGATGAGCGATGAATGGCTGCAGCAGCATGGCGAGGATCCTGCCAAGGTGCTGCAGGAATTCTGTGCGTTCGCCCAGGGGGCGGTCATTGTGGGCCATAATGTGACGTACGATCTGCGCATTCTCGGCAGTCACTTGGACCGTCTGGGGCTGCCGCAGTTGTCCTATATCACTTATTACGATACGCTCGATATATTCCGCCGGTTTTACCCGAATCTGCCGAATCATAAGCTCGAGTATCTTGGCGAATACTGCAAGGTAAGCCATAAGTCTTCCCATGATGCTCTCGATGACATCAAGGCGACAGCGGAGATCCTGTTGTTTGCAATCCAGAATGATATCCGTCCACAGCAGGAAAAGCGCCGTGAATATCTTGCCGCATGGCAGGAAAAGTTTGGACAGCTGGCTGACTTGCTGGCTGGTTTCCGGGAGCGGGCTGAGCAGCTGCGTCCCTGGCAGCTGCTGGGGCAGATCGTGGTCGAGGCGGGCATCAGTGACTACTATAACCAGCATAAGGAATATCAGCGCGTGGAAAACCTGCGGGAGCTCTTCCGGCAGGCCCGGGAAACTGACGATGAATCTTTGCGGCCCCTTGATGCCGTGGAGCGTTTCCTGCGGTTTACGACGCTTTCGAATACGGAGCTTGATGCGTTGACCAAGAAACCGCAGATCCCGATCATCACGGTCCATCAGGCCAAGGGCTCGGAGTTTGACTATGTATTCCTGGCCGGGATGCAGGAGGGGACATTTCCGGGCTTTCAGGCGGAAAAAACGGGAAAATTTGCGGAAGAGGCCCGGCTTTTCTATGTGGCGATAACCCGTGCCCGCCAGCAGCTGTTCATCTCTTGGTGTCAGCAGCGGTATGGGCATTATTGCCAGCAAAGCCGTTTCCTGGCAACCGTTCCGCGGCAATATGTGCAGAATATGTAAAAGGTACTGGCAGGTTTATTGCCAGTGGCCTTCATAAATTATCTGAAAAGTGGTTGATTTGCAAACCTATGTACATTTTAGATAATATATAGTATACTAAAAGGCGTTAGGGAGGCTGCAATAAGCACCTCTTGTAACATGGATAACTACATAGAAAAAGGAGCGATTACTTTGGCAGACATGAAACAGTATGTCCAGGATACGCTGGACCTCATTGCAAAACGTGACCCCGAACAACAGCAGTTCAAAACCACGGTTTCAAAAGTCTTGGAGACTGTCGTACCGGTTCTGGAGAAACATCCGGAATACAAGGAACAGAAGATTCTCGAGCGCATGGTCGAGCCAGAGCGCGTCGTCTCCTTCCGTGTTCCTTGGCAGGATGACAAGGGCGAGACTCATATCAACCGCGGTTTCCGCGTGCAGATGAACAGCGCTGTCGGCCCCTATAAAGGCGGCCTGCGTTTTCATCCGAGTGTCAATCTCGACATCCTGAAATTCCTGGCCTTTGAGCAGGTCTATAAGAATGCACTTACGGGCCTTCCTATCGGTGGAGCGAAGGGTGGCTCGGATTTTGACCCGCATGGCAAGTCGGACAACGAAGTCATGCATTTCTGCCAGAGTTTCATGACGGAGCTCTATCGTCATATCGGCCCGCATGTCGATGTGCCGGCTGGTGATATCGGCGTGGGCGGCCGCGAGATCGGCTATCTGTTTGGCCAGTACAAGCGCATCTGCAATGCCTACGATGCGGCAGTGCTCACGGGCAAGCGCGTGGACTACTGGGGCAGCCTGGCACGTCCGGAGGCTACGGGCTATGGTCTGATGTATTTCGTCAAGAACATGCTCGACGACAAGAACATCAGCCTCAAGGACAAGACATTGGTGGTTTCGGGTGCCGGCAACGTGGCAACCTATGCGATTGAGAAAGCGCAGGAGTACGGAGCTAAAGTCGTGACCTGCTCGGATTCGAATGGCTATATCTACGATCCGAATGGTATCGACCTCGATGCTGTCAAGGAAATCAAGCAGGTTCGCCGTGGCCGCATCAAGGAATACGTCGCTACGCATCCGCAGGCTGAATATCATGAGGGCTGCAAGGGGGTATGGACAGTCAAGTGCGATGTGGCACTGCCGTGTGCAACCCAGGGGGAGATTGATATCGAAAGCGCTAAGACGCTGGTAGCTAATGGTGTCATCGCAGTCGGCGAAGGCGCCAATATGCCGTCGTCGCTGGAGGCCATCGAGTACTTCCAGCAGAACAAGGTGCTCTTTGCACCGGCTAAGGCAGCCAATGCTGGCGGTGTTGCCGTATCGGCTCTCGAGATGTCGCAGAACTCCGAGCGTCTGCAGTGGACCTTCGAGGAAGTCGACAACAAGCTCAAGGATATCATGACGAATATCTATCGCTCGGCTAAAGCCAATGCCGAAAAATATGCTGATCCGGATGATCTCGTGGCTGGTGCGAATATCACCGCCTTTGTCAAGGTCGCTGATATCATGCTGGCCCATGGCCTTGTCTGAGATAGTTAATCCTCTAATTGAATTATAATGGGGCATCGCTTGTATTGGCGATGTCCTTTTACTATAATTATTAGAGAAAACAAATAATTTTCTTAGATATTAGTTAAAGGAAGCTGCGGATAAAACGTGAATTTTGGCGAGTTTATGGTGAAACTCCGGCAAAAGCAGGATTGTCATTTGTTCCTGCTGGCTGGAGAAGAGCATTATTATATCGATAAAGCACTGGCAAAGATCCTGGCGGGGCTTTTTCCAGACCAACAGGATGTAATGGAGTCGGTTCAGAAAATCAATGCGGATATCGATACGGATGACCTTATCGGCATGATTGAGACGGCTCCTTTTTTTGTAGATAAAAATGTGCTGCTGATCCACAATACGACGCTGTTCAAGGATAAGGCCAAGGCTGAGGGCGAAAAGAAAGCGGCGTCCAAGGACAAGAAAATGGAGCGGCTGCTGGCGGCCCTGGCGGACATGCCAGATTTCAGTTATATCATCTTCGTGACTGGCGATAAGGCCGACAAGCGGCGCAAGCTCTATAAGACCATCGAAAAATACGGCCTGGTCTTGGAGGCTGAGGCAATAAGGGCTTGGAATATCAATGACTGGCTGCAGGGGAAACTGCAAGCGATGAACCGCGATATGGACCGTGATGCCTATGCGTATTTCCAGGGTGCAGTCAGCATGATGCAGCAGATATCGCTGGAGTTCCTTGACCGTGAGTTTGATAAGCTGGCGCTGTTTTCCAAGGAACGCCGTATTACCAAGTCGGATCTTGTCAAGGTGTTTGCAGGACTGCCTGAAGTCTCAATCTTTGCGTTGATGGATGCGATAAGTGAGCGCAACAGCCGCAAGGCCTTGATGCTTTTGCGGCGGCAGCTGGCAGATGGCACGTATTTCACGGTCATCCTGTCGCTGTTGACGCGTCATGTGCGCCAGCTTTGGCAGGCCAAGGTCCTGCAGGGCAAGGGCATACGTGGCAAGGCATTGGCTAAGCCTATGGAGCTCAACCCGTTCATTGCTGAGAAGATTGGTCGGGCAGCAATGCAGTTCCCTGAGGCCGTGCTGAAGGCAGCAATGCTTGAGCTCATCGATGCGGATTACTGGCTGAAAACTGGCCAGGCTGGCGAGGAAATCCTGGAACACACAGTAATCCGGTTATGTGCGAAGGCATAGGCTGTCCAGTCTAAAAGATAGAAAGCTGGTGAGGTTGCATGGCGACAGGAACAAAGGTAGATTTGGCGAAAAGAATCATTTTGGCGGGAGATAAGCCCTTTTGGCAGCAGGAACTGCAGCATATCTTTATAAAAGAAGGCTGGCAGGTATTTGAGTGGGAAAAGGGGCAGGCGGGAGCAGCAGAAATCGTAAGGATCCATAACATCCCGGTGCTGCTTTATGCAATCGGTGCCGAAAGTGCTGACAGCAAAACTGGCTGTGATTGTCAGGAGCTTCTGACAGTACTGCAGGCTTGCCGGGAAAATGGTGTCCGGCAGGTATATCTGCTATCCTCGTTGCTTAGCCAGCCGTTGGCAGGGCAAAGGGAGCCCGCAAGTCTGGCAGCAGCTTTGGCCGAACGCATCGGCAGCAGCTGGGCAGAGGTCTCAGGTTGCCGGTTTATGATCTTGCGGCTGCCAGAGGTCTATGGCCCAGGCTGTCAGGCGCAGGATGGTTTTATGGGACGGTCGTTGTACGCTTTGCTGCAGGGCGGTATGGTAGCGAGCCGGACTGCTGGCCGGCGCAGCTTTATCTATCGGGATGATGCGGTATATGGCATCTACCGGGCTGTTTCGCGTCAGTATTCAGGTGCGCCGCTTAGCCTGACAGCAGGAAATGGACTCGGCTGGGAGGAGCTGCCCCGTCTTTTGCAGCAGGTTACAGGTCGGACGTGCCCTATGGATATCATGGCAGAGGCTGCGGATAGTTATGCGATGAATACTTCTGGGGAAAACGTGGCAGAGCAGGAGCTGGGCTGGCGGGAAAAATACACCTTACCGGAAGGCTTGCGGCTTACCTGGGAATATGTGCAGGCGTCACTGGTCAAGGAGAAGGAAGCATCGGCAGCGGCACGCCAACAGGCAAAGCGGCAGCTCAGGTGGCAGAAGGCTGTACCGTATATCGAGAATGCAGCGGGATGCTGCCTTATGGCGGCAGTCATGGCGTTTCAGCAGGGAACACCAGTTAATCCCGTCATCAATTTTGATATCAACTATGTGTATATCGGTGCCATGGGCTGGCTTTATGGCAAGCACCAGGCCTTGCTGGCGATGGTTTTGTCGACGGTATTGTTGTTTGTCGGTCTGGTCTGGCAGGGCAACACCTGGGTAGGATTGTTATATGTACCGGCTGTACTGATCCATGTCAGCATGTATCTGTTTGTGGCGGTGCTCACGGGGTATGTGGCCGACAGCCGCAAACACGAACGGGAGGCTGCCGACTGGCAGGTGGCGCAGTATAAAGAGCGGGTGGAGTTCTTCAAGAAACTGTACGAAGAGAATCTTGAGGTCAAAGATCATCTCTATCATCAGATTGTGAATTCTGATGATAGTATTGGCCGTCTATACCGGATTATCCGCAATCTTGATAGCGTCGAGCTGGAAAACATATTTACTCAGGCGGCGGCCGTCACTGCCCAGGTGCTCGATGTTCAGGATATTGCCATCTATGTCGTCGGAGCTGACCAGCGTTATCTGCGTCAGAAAGTCCGCATGGGAAGACTAGCCAATCAGCAGCCGCGTTCCCTGTGCGTGGCGGACAGCCCATATCTGCAGACTGTGCTGCGGGAAAAGGCTATCTATATCAACCGGGAGCTCGTGAAGGATACGCCGGATATGGCAGCTCCCATTGTCCATCAGGGACAGGTCATTGCGGTGATCGAGATATTTGGCATGAAATTTGAGCAGTGGAGCCTTTATCAGCAGAATCTCTTGTCAATCACGGTCCGCTTGATTGCGTCGTCGATGGGACGGGCCTATCAGTATGAAAGCGAGATACAGCAGCGCCGTTATATGGCGGATACGCGTATCATGCAGGAAGATGAGTTCCGCAAGATCATAGAAGAACTCAGGGCCCGCCGCAAACTGCAGGGGGATTTGCCAATTGCCATGCTGCGCGTGGATATGACAGGCATGGATTATCGCGGGCTGGATGAACGCTTGACAGGCGTAATCCGCAATGAGGATTTTGTCGGTTTGCTGGCGGGGAATATCTATGTCCTGCTGCCGGATGCGGATGAAGAGGTAACGGCGATGGTCCAGCGGCGCCTGCAGAAACGCGGTCTTGCTACCTGGGCCGATGAGGGTATCGTATGAGTATGTTTATGTTGGCTGTAGGCTGTCATTTGCTGCTGACATCCATGTTTTTCCTGCTGGACTGGAAGGGCAATCCCTTACTCTGGGCGCTGGCGGAAACAGCAGTGGTGCTATGCGTGCCCTTCTTCGGGCTCTTGATTCTGCTCTTGTTCAAGCTCTGCTGCCATGTCGGGCGTCTCTATCGGGAACGCACTCCTGAGGCTGATGATACCGGTGAGGCTTTTTTTCGCGGTACGGAATTTGACCGGGATATCATTCCACTCAATGATGCCTTTTTGGTGGCTGATGTGCAGCAGAAACGTCATTTCTTCACCGAGGCTATCAAGCAGTCGGTGGTGGATAATCAAAATATCCTGCAGATGGCTATGCATGACCGGGATCGTGAAATCGCTTATTATGCGGTGTCAATGCTGACGACGCGCATGGAGAACTTGGAGACAAGACTCTTTGAACAGGAAAGCGCGGTGCTTTCAGGGGAGAAGAATGAGGATACGGCTGTCTTGGTGGAGTACGTGGAGCTCTTGCGGGAATATCTGGCGCAGAAGGAGTTTATCGATCATGTGACCTGGCGCAAGAAACAGGGAGACTATATTGGTTTGCTTGACCATCTGGTGTCACTTTTGCCCGAACGGATTGATTATTATATTGAAGAGATCCGCCAGCTCTTAGATATCCGCAATTTCCGGACGGCAGAACATATTTGTGAACAGATGATGCTGCATTTCCCGGCCAGGGAGGAATCGTTCCTCATGTATATCGAGCTATACCAGGCGGAGCATGAGCGGGAGAAGATGCAGCAGGCGATTGCGGCGCTGAAGGCATCGCCGCTTGAGCTGTCTCCCAAGGCTTTGCAGGTGATTCGTTTTTGGGATAAGGAGATACAGGGCAATGGATAAGCGGGGAATTGCGCTGATTTTCATATTGGTCATGGCACTGGGAATATTCTTTCAGCTCAGCCGAATGGATGCTTTCTTGCATCTATTGCCACTGCGAAACCTGACACAGCTGCCAGCGGCGGCACTGCAGGGGGAGGATGTGGAGCTGGCGCGTGACAAGTATCTGCTGCTTTATGATCCGCGCGATGTCGGCAGCGTCTTTGCGCGTCACCGGCTGGCAAAGATATTGGCACAGCAGAAGAAAGACTGCGAAACGGCCTCTATCTATGATGCTGATACAGCGGTGGCCAGCGATTACCGTGGTGTGCTGCTGGCAACGGGCTGTCTTGAGCGGGTGGCTTGTTTGCCAGCGGTTCGCGAGTATGCCAGGGCAGGCGGTACTGTGGCTGTATTGATGCACCTGGAGGCAGGTGGCAGTCTGCCGCAAGACCTGCTTAGTGATCTTGGCGTTGCACAGGTCGGTAAGGAGGCACAGGTGCGCGGTATCCATATCTGGACAGATTTCCTGTTTGGTGGCAAGGGCGTTTCCTTTGGCGAGGGCACCGTCTATGATACGGTTTGTACGGAGGTCAGCCTGCAGCCTGATGCGACACTGCATATCAGCGCCGAAAATGGGCAGCCGTTATTGTGGGAGCATGAGGCTGGCAAGGGAAAGTATCTGGTTTATAACGGCAGTGTCCGCGATGACAAGACCAATGCGGGACTGCTTACAGCTATGATTGCCCATTGCGGGGAAGAGGATGTTTATCCTGTCCTGGGCACGAAACTGTTCTTCATTGACGATTTCCCCTCGCCAGTGCCGGAGGGGAAGGATCCGAAAATCTATGATGAGCTGCAGATGACAACGGCTGATTTTTATCGCAACCGCTGGTGGCCCTATATGCGGCAGGTGGCTAAGGACTTCGACCTCAAGTATACGGGACTGATCATCGAGTCCTATGGCGATCAGGTCGAGGGGGATTTTGCCCCACCTGCAGGCAGCCGTATCCGCAATGATTTCATCATCTATGGCCGCGAACTATTGGGTATGGGCGGCGAGCTGGGGCTCCATGGATACAATCATCAATCGCTGGCACCAGAAGGCTACAATCAGGGAAATCTTGATTATAAGCCCTGGCCCAATCAGCAGGCAATGGTTGATTCGATGAAGGAATTGCGCCGCTATGTAAAGGATGCCTATCCTGATTATGAATTCAAGGCGTATGTGCCGCCATCCGATATCCTGAGCCCTGAGGGCCGGGCCGCGATACGGGAGGTATTTCCTGAGGTGCGCATCTTTTCGTCGCTGTTTGATGGCGTGGCTGCTGACAAGGCATATATCACGGATTTTGAACGTCATGATGACGATGATACTTTTGAGATACCACGCGTTTCTGCTGGCTATGCGCCTAGTGCTCAAAATATTTATGAACAGGTCAGTGTGCTGAATTATATTGGCTGTTTTTCGCATTTCGTTCATCCCGATGAGATGTTTTACGAGGAAAGCAAGGATATAAGCTGGGCGACGATGGAAGAAAGCTTGCGGGCATTCCTGACCGAGTTCCAGACGCGCTATGGCTGGCTGCGGCCGGTAACGGATTCAGAATGTGCGGATTACTTTGCGGATTATCTTGATATGGATTACCGCGTGCAGCGTGAGGCAGACAGGCTTAGACTGTACTGCTGGAACTTCCGTTATCCGCTGCGGTTCATTCTGCATACCCAAAGGGAAATCGACCATGCCGATGGCGCAAGGTTTGAGCGCATTGGTGCGGATTGTTATATGATTGAGACCCAGGCGGCTGAGGCTGCGTTATTTTGGAAGGAGGAGAAGTGATGCGTATCTGTCTGCTGACAGAAGGCTCCTATCCCTATGTGGTGGGGGGAGTCTCTTCCTGGTGCCAGATGCTTATCCAAGGGCTGCCGGAGCATGAATTCTTCATCTATTCCATTGGGGCAGAGGCCAAGGAGCGTGGGAACTTCAAGTATAAACTGCCAGATAATGTGGTTGGTGTCCAGGAAGAATTCCTCGATGATATCCTGAGCCTCAAGTCCAAAGGCATGCGGGAAAATATCTTGACGGCTGCGGAACGCAAGACGCTCTATGACTTGGTGACGGGAACGAAGGCGATTGATGTCAAGGAACTGGCCGTTATTTTCCGTGACCGCGGCCGTTTCCAAAGTCCGCTCGATATATTCATGAGCAGTGATTTCTTTGATGTGATCCAGCGGGTATATGAGGAAAAGTATCCCTATCTGCCCTTTACGGATTTCTTTTGGACGTTGCGCTCGATGCTGCTGCCGTTGTTTTTCCTGCTGCAGCAGGAGCTGCCTGCGGCTGATGTCTATCATAGCGTGGCCACCGGCTATTGCGGCGTCATCGGGGCGCTGGCGGCTGATGTCTATCATAAGCCGTTCCTTATCACCGAGCATGGCATCTATTCGCGTGAACGCGAGGTCGAGATCATCAAGAGCGACTGGGCCAAGGGCGACTTCAAATCCGTATGGATTCAGTATTTCTATAATCTGGCCAAGCTATCTTACCGTGTGGCTGACCATGTCTATACCTTGTTTGAGCACAACGCCGAGATTGAGCGGGATCTTGGCTGTGACCCCGATAAGATTGGCATCGTGCCAAATGGTGTGCATATGGAGCGCTTTGCGGCCATTCCTGCGCTGCAGCCCCATGATGGCCCGTTGACGATTGGGGCCGTTGTCCGCGTGGTTCCAATCAAGGATATCGTCACGCTGTTGCGCGCGTTTTTCCTCGTCAAGCAGGATATCCCGGCGGCTAAACTCGTCATTATGGGCGGCTATGAGGAGGACCCCGAATATTATGCGTTATGCCGGCAGACCGTGGAGATGCTGCGCATCGAAGATGTGACGTTTACAGGTTCGGTCAATATCGTCGAATATCTGCCCCAGATGGATCTCATGGTGCTGTCAAGCATCAGCGAAGGGCAGCCACTGGCTGTCCTGGAGGGGCAGTCGGCGCATCGGCCATTTGTGACGACGGATGTGGGCTGCTGCCGCGAGCTCATCTATGGCGACAGCAACGACGATTTGGGTGCGGCGGGTTCCATTGTCGCGCCGATGGATTTTGAGGCTATGGCCAAGGAGATTGTCCGGCTCGGCAGGGATTTTGAACTGCGCCGCCGTATGGGCAATATTGGCTACGAGCGCGTAAAACGCGGGTATACCTATGAACATTTCATTGCTGCGTATCGCAGGATCTATGCACAGGAGAAGGAGGTCAAGCGCTGATGGCAGGCGTTGGTTTTGAACTGAAGAAACTGTTTTCGGCGCGTACAGCCGCCGGGCATATCCGGGCGTATTCCTATTCTGCCATTATCACGGCTGGCCCGTTTGCTTTGCTGACCAGCATGGTCCTGGCCATACAGCTGTTGTTCCATCTGTTTGCTGTGCCAGAAGGAGCTTCCCAGATCTTTGTAGCGGCGGTGGTCTATGCCTTTGTCTTTTCCCAGATCCTTTCCAGTGGCTTTACCATGGTGCTGACGCGTTATCTGGCAGATTCCCTTTCGTCGGCACGTTATCAGGATATCACGGCATCGCTCTTGGGGATGGGAGCAATAGTATCTGCGCTGGGAGCGCTGGCGGCGGCAGCTTTCTTTTGGCACAAGCCGCTGGATCTGCTGACCAAATGGCTGGCCTATCTGTTCTTTGCGCAATTGCTGCTGGTCTGGGTGGAGAGCGTCTATCTGTCGGCAATCAAGAAGTACAAGCGACTGCTGGGAAGTTATTTCTGCGGTGTATTGGTGAGCATCGGACTGGCGGCACTGCTGCTGGGGACGGATGTCCTGCCAGCTGAGCAGGCGGCTTTGCTGGCCGCAGATATTGGCATGGGCATCATTGTACTGTTGTTCTTAGTGAATATTGCCGCCTGCTTTGGTGTGCCGGAAAATGGCATGAACTTTGCCTTCCTGCCTTATTTTGAGCGTCATTGGCGGCTGTTCTTGATTTCCATCAGTTACGTGTTGGGCTTGTTCCTGCCCAATATCATCATCTGGTTCGGCCCTTGGGGCGTAGAGGCGGCAGGCACGTTCCTCTATTCGCCGGTTTACGATGTCGTTACCTTTTATGCGCTGCTGTCAATCCTGCCGCTCATGATGGTATTTGTCGTATCGGTGGAGACGAATTTCTACAAGCGGTATGCTGTCTATTTTTCGTATATCACGCGCAAGGGGAATTTCCGGCAGATTGAGGACGCCCGCAAGGATTTGCTGCATGTGCTCTGGTTTGAACTTCGCCATGTGATTGAACTGCAGCTGGTTTTTTCGATGATATTCCTAGCGTTGGGGGGCTATATCCTCGCCCATGCAGGCATTACCCATAGCCAGATCCATATGTTCAATATCCTGCTGTTTGCGGCCTTCTTTACGGGGCTGCTGCAGCTCATCTACATCTTGCTGATTTACTTTGACTATCAGAAAGATGTATTGATGGTGTCGCTGTTTTTCCTGGCCAGCAATTTCCTGCTGGGATTAGGTGGCCTTTATTGGTGGGGCGAGCAGAGCTACGGCTTTACGTTTTTCCTCGCTGCGGCGCTGAGTTTTGTGGTCGGTGCCTGGCGGCTCAATCATTTTGCGAACCGAATCAATTATTTGGTGTTCTGTTCACAGCCGGTCTTTTATCATCCACCGCGGGGATTGCTTACCCGGCTTACGCTGTATCTTTATGGTGACCGTTATGTCGATCTAGAAATGGCAAGGAGGGAAAAGGAATGAGACTTAGCCGCAAGGGGCGTCGGCGCTTGCAGCCCTATAAAGATGCACTGTTGGCGGCAAGTCGCCAGCGGGAAAGTATGGCGATGCGCATGACGCGCAGCCGGCGACGTCACAGGCAGCAGCAGGAGCTTTGGCGTCAGCGGGCTGCGGCAGGCGCCTTAGGGACGCTGGGCATGATGCCGGCAGCAGCGACGGAGGCAGCATCGATCCAAACCTTCCTGGAAGTTCCAGCAGCCATGCAGTCGCTGCGTGATTCCCGGGACCGCATCCGTGATCTTGCTGCAGCTAAGCGCAATGTCCGCGAGGCCGCTGACGCTTTGGTGCAGGCTGAGGCCAATCTGCAGCAGGCCCGCCAGTCTCAGCGTGATGCCGCACAGGCGCTGAGCTCCGCCCAGCAGAATCTGGAGGAGGCCAAAAGGCGCTTGCAGCGTGTAACCGAGGAACTGGCCAAGGCCCGTACAGAAAGTGCGGCGCGCACGCAAGCGGCGATTGCCGCCCAGCAGGCTGTAGCAGATTTCCTGCCCAACATATCGGCCCAGCAGGAAATCGTGAACGAACTGGCAGCGGATAGGAATACGGTCCAGGGAAATTACGACGCCGCTGTGGCGCAGATGGAGGAGTATGCGCGCCAGCAGGAAAGTCTTGAAACCATCATTGAACAGGCCTGGCAAAGCGTCAATTATGAACAGAACCGTCTCTATGATGTCATGGCGATGGTCAATGCGGCACGGCAGTCGCAGGGGATGGCATCTGACCGCAGTGGGGAAATCGGGCCACTTGCGGCACGGCTGCAGGAACTCGATACGGCTATTGATGAAAGCGAAGCCGCGCTGGATGCGCTGAATGACCAGCTCGATGCGCTGGTGGCTGCGCGCGAGGCCGCAGAAGATGCTGAGCGCGATGCACGCCAGCTGGTGGTAGATCTTACCGAGCAGCAGGGCGAGGCACAGACCGATATCCAGGAGCGGCAGCAGGATCTGGCGGATAGCGTCAAGTGGAATCAAGAGGCGGCTGCCTATGTGTTGGAAGCGGATAAGAGTCTGCAGGCAACGCAGGTATGGAAACAGCAGGCTGACTATGCATTGGAGCATTTCGGCGAAGGGATGGGCGCAAGCCTTGGCTTTGAATACTATACGTGGCGCGGGGCCAGGCAGCGTGGCTATCAGCTCTATCAGCCGCTTGAGTTCTATACGGCAGAAAAGCAGTGGGATTATTCATTGTCCACGGGCTGGATCGATTCGGATACGGGACTATGGCGAGGTCATGTCAGAGGCTGGACCGATACCACGCTGGGCATTGCCTGGAAGAACAACCATAAGCAGTATGATGTGCATTATCTGCTCAATATCAATGTGCCGACAGGCATCGAGGATGCCCATCAGCATGCGATGACGGCTGAGGGGCTCGCGCGGTTCAATTCCTTCAGCGAAGGCTGGCAGGTGACGCCAGGCATAGAGGTGACTCAGCATATCACCGAGCGTGACAGCCTGACCGGGCGGCTGAGCTATATCATCCGAGGGGACTATACATATCATAGCAGTGCGTCTGACACTGTGACGGCAGCAGATATTGAGTCCTTGGGCGGCTGGGCGGCCGTTACTGCTTATGCAAAGGCAAAAGATATCAGATTGGAAAAGGTGCAGGATGTTGAACTGAAGGATAGCATCGACCCGAGCAATCAATTCCGGCAGGATTTGGAGTATCGCCATATTGGCGAAAAGGAGCAGCTCTCGGTCCAGTTCACGCATATCAATGCCAGCCATTCCTATTATCGCAATCATCTGTATTCGTATTGGGAAGGTGGAGTAGAACATGTCCTTGATGATTCAAATGTCGCATTATCTGGCCGCAATGATGATGGTGATGACTGGATCTTGCGCATCTATGGCAACCAGGAGCTTGATGCGAGGAATTCGTGGCAATATTACCTGATCAGCAATTATCAGGAGGGAACTACGGCCAGCAGCGTGCGCCGCTATTACGGCGGCCTGGGCTGGCGCTATCGTTTTGACAAGAATCAGGCTGCCTATATCCTGCTCGGCTATGGCGAGACGAATGGCGATAGCTATAACTGGCTGACGGGGAAGAGCGAAAACGGCCGCCGGATAAAGTCGGTGATGCTAGGGTATGATTACCGCTGCGGGGCCAGGGATGCGCTGTCAGCCAAGGTGGAAAACTACACGATAAATGGCAGTGATACAGATTCCTATCATGGTTGGAAGATGAGCTTGATGTATAATCACACATTCTGATGACAGGAGAAAACAATGATGGATGGAAAGATAGGCTTGTTATTGCGCAGACTGGCCATAGGCGTCGGTCTGCTTACGTCATTTCCGGCCCTGGGGGTGGCGGCTGAACCTGTGGCCTATGATACTGCGATGGTTGACTTGCTGGGAAGCCTGCATGACTATGTGCAGGCAAGGCGTCCTGGCTTTGGCCTGCTGGCTAATGGCGGTGCGGCGCTGTATTTGCCCCATGATGGCAATACGCCCCAGAATGCCAGCAAGATGCTGCAGATTCTTGATGGGCAGCTCGTGGAGTCGGTGTTCTATGGCAGTGACCTGAAGGATGGCGAAGCGACAAAAAAGGAAACCAGCGATTACTATAAACTGGCCTTGCAGGTTCCGCTGCAGGCAGGATTGCCGGTTTTCAACATCGATTATGTATTGGATGCGGAGCAGCAGGCCGCAGCACAGCAAAAAAACAGCCAGTGTGGCTATATCAGCTGGGCGTCAACGCATCGCAAGCTTGACTATATCCCGCAGGAACCGCCAGCAGGAGTCAATGACCGCGACGTCCGGGCACTTCGTGATGTCCGCAATTTCCTGGTGCTGCTGAATCCTGGCCAATATGCGCGCGAAACGTATTTTGCCAAGCTTGAGCAGTCACCGTATGATCTGTTGATCCTCGACTTGTACTGCGAGGACCGTCCCTTGACGGCGGCAGAGGTGCAGCGGCTCCAGCATAAGCCGCAGGGCGGACGCCGGCTTGTCTATGCTTATATGAGCGTTGGCGAGGCCGAGACGTATCGCGCGTATTGGCGGCCGGAATGGCAGGCAAAGCGTCCGGACTGGATGGCTGAGGAGAACGAAGACTGGGGCAGCCATCGTGTCAAATACTGGCGGCCGGAGTGGCAGGCCATCCTCTATGGCAGTCCGTCTGCATATCTGGATACCATCATGCAGGCTGGTTTCGATGGAGCGTTCCTCGATGTTATCGATGTATATCAGTACTTTCGTGATAGGCGTTGATGCTGTCAGCACAAAAGCTGTGCTGACAGCTTTTTTTAGCAGGAAAAGGGCCAGACTGGTAGAAAGGGGCATTACCGTCCCAAAAGGCACAGAAGTCCTTGGCTGTAACAAAACTTACGGCTGTGTCAGAGCGTTTATGTTACAATGACTGTATCCAGATGAGACAGGGGGATGCAACATGACGAAATGGGCTGTGATATATTCGTCCGTGACGGGGAATACGCGGCAGATAGCAGAGGCGATTGCAGAAAAGGCCGGCGATGCCGATATCTTCCGCGTACAGGATGCGCCGCAGGATCTGGCGGTTTATGATGTGGTGGCCATTGGCTACTGGTTGCGGCTTGGCCAGCCAGATCCGTTGACACTCAAGTATTTGGCCGGTGTCAGAGGGGCGAAGGTGGTATTTTTCCAGACACATGGCACGTCGCCGACCAGTGAGCATGCGATTACCTCGTTTGCCCGTGCCGGCTATCATCTTGGCGAGGGGTGTGAGATACTCGGCACGTTTGGCTGCCAGGGCAAGATCAATCCGGCGATGCTGGAAAAGCGCAAGCATGCCGGTCCCGATGATCCGCATGGTGGGCCCAAGAGTGCTGAGCGTTGGAAACTGGCAGCATCCCATCCTGATGCGCAGGACATCGCCGATGCGCAGGATTTCGTTGAACGCATGGAGCATAAGCTGATCTTGCGCGAAAGATTCCTGGCGAAGAAGGCTGCAAAGCTGGCGGCTCTGCAGAAAAAGGAATAAGTGTTCAAACAGGTACAGCTGGGCAGGATTGCCTGGCTGTATTTTTTCTTGATAAATTTTCTGAATAAAAGGACAAATATAAATTTTTATTGACAATAAAAAATATTAATGGTAATATAATATTTGCAAACGAAACAGGGAATCTTAGCAAGCAGTCGGCAGATGTCGGCTGCTTTTCCTATGGAAAAAAAATCTATCATTCCTAATTGTTATCGTTTAGTGGTTTATATAGTTTTTTATTATTAAATCCTATTTACAGAGGGGAGTCTTTGGACGACATGGAGGCACTTTGTATAGCATTGGCATTGCTGGGGTTGATGTATTTTGCGTATCGGGGTTGGTCAATCATCTTGATCGCACCGTTCTTTGCGGGATTGGCAGCCTTGGCCAGCGTGTTCGACATCCTGCCGGTTTATAGCGAGCTTTACATGACGCGGTTGGCAGAATACGTCAAGACGTATTATCCGGTGTTCTTGTTTGGCGCGGTGTTCGCGCGGCTCATGGAAAAGGGTGGTCTGGCTTCGGCGGTGGCCGGCAAGATTGTCGACGTGCTTGGGGAAAAGCGGGCAATCCTGGCGGTATTGCTGGGCTGCGGTGCTTTGACCTACGGTGGTCTCAGCGTCTTCGTCGTCGCCTTCGTCATGTATCCGTTCGGTGCAGTTGTCTTCAAGAAAGCCGATATCCCGAAACGGCTGCTGCCGGCGGCTCTCTGGGTAGGTATCTTCTCTTTTGCGATGGTATCGCTGCCAGGTACGCCGCAGATCCAGAACATCATTCCTTCGTCGTATTTCCAGACGAGCACATGGGCGGCACCGGGAATCGGCGTCTTTGCCTCCTTGTTGTTCCTGCTGATTGGCTGGGGCTGGGTTGGTCATCGGGCCAAGGTGCTCAAGGCTGCTGGTGAGGGCTATGGCAATCATGTGGTCGATGGGCGCCGCAAACGCAATCCGAAAATCCATATTCCCTGGTATTGGGCTTTGTTGCCGCTGGTATTGGTCATCGTCATCAATGTCATCCTGTCGAATCCATTCGGCTGGGCGTGGGGATTCCATTGGAATGCTGACAGTCTGGAGACTCTGAAAGAACTGCACTTGTCGCTGCTGGCTACGCAGGTTGGCAAGGTATCGGCCATCTGGTCCATCAGCGTGGCTTTGATCATCAGCAGTGTCGTGGCTGCCTATATTGGCCGCAAGCGGTTCATGGTACTTGACGGTTTCCTGCCGCCTATCAATTATGCAGCGCTTTCCTCGGGCACGGCAGTGCTCAACGTTGCCTCGGGCTATGCGTTCGGCTGCGTCCTTACGGCAATGCCAGGGTTCCTGCCGGTCATCGATTGGCTCGTAGGAATCGCCGATTCCTTTGGCCCGCTGCTGTCGGCAGTCATCACGACGAACATCATGTGCGGCATCACGGGATCGGCATCGGGCGGCTTGACGATTGCCCTGTCGGCTCTCGGCGATCAGTGGGCTGCCATGGCCACGGCAGCTGGGATTCCGCTGGAGGTCCTGCACCGCATCGTGGCAATTGCCTCGGTCGGCATCGATCCGGTTCCACATTGCGGTGCCCTGGTTACGCTGCTGGCCATCTGCGGACTTACGCATAATGACTCGTACTATGATATTGCTGTGGTTATGGGCTTGAAATTCTTCGTGCCCTTCCTTTGCATCCTCTTCTATATGCTGACGGGGATCTGTTGACGGAAGGCTGGACAAAAGGCTGAGAACTGAGACAGAGTTTGTTTCGGTTCCCGGCCTTTTTTGCTGGCGGAAAATGGAAACAGATATTGAAAATGCCTGAGGGAATCCGTATAATGGAAACCATCACGAAAGGAGAGGTAGCATGCGGTTGAAAGGTTCGTTATTGCTCTTAGGTGCGGCGTTTATTTGGGGTACGACATTTGTGGCCCAGATGGTGGGCATGGATGGACTGGGGCCGTTTACCTATGCGATGGCGCGTTATTTCCTGGGCTTCGTATTCCTGTTGGCACTTTGGTTTGTGCTGCGTGGGCGGCGGGAACAGGAGAAACAGCGCGGCACGTATCATCCGGGTTGGCGGGCTGGCTTTGGCGCTGGTGCCATCATGTTTGTGGCTACCTCGTTGCAGCAGGTGGCGATGCTCTATACGACGGCTGGCAAGACAGCTTTCATCACGGCGTTATACATCATCCTGGTTCCGCTGGGGGCAGCGGTCCTCGGCAAGAAGATCTACGGTGAGAACTGGGCGGGGGCCGTGGCGGCCCTGGCAGGCCTTTATCTGCTGTCCATTCATGGAGCGGTGACGCTGAACTATGGCGATGGTCTGGTTTTCCTCAGCGCGTTTTTCTGGGCGGCCCAGATCCTGTTCATCGACCGCTATGCGGAGCGTGTGGATGCCATCGAGCTGTCGGTGGCCCAGATTTCCGTGTGCTGGCTCGGCAGTACGGTGGCGGCGCTGTGCTTTGAGAATATCAGCTGGAGCCCACTGGTGGCAGCCTGGTTTGCTATCTTCTATGGTGGCGTGATGTCCGGGGGCGTGGCCTTTACTCTGCAGATCTATGGGCAGAAGTATGCCGAGCCGGGGCCGGCAGCCATTATCATGAGTTTTGAGGCAGTCTTTGGCGTGGTAGCGAGCTGGCTGCTCCTGGGGGAGTTCATGAGCACTGTGCAGATTGCCGGTTGTGGTCTCATGCTGGCTGGCGTCCTTGTCACGCAGTCGCGGCTGATACTCAGGCGCCGCTGAATAGGGATTGCTATTTTCTGCCGACAAGTGTATAATCAGTTTAAACGGTTAACTTTCATTGCTAGATGCGAATATTATTGCTGGATGCGGAGTAAGGAAGTGTTTGGCGTGAAGCTTGACAGCTTGAAGATCGTTCTGGCTTGTTTAGCGGTATTCCTCTTCAGCTGAGTCCGTGGATAGGCTGGCGGAGAGGGGAGGCAGGGCTGCTTTTTGAGGCAGTCCTGCCTTTTTCGTATATCATGTATATGGTGTTGTCGCGGATATTTCTTGCAAATCAGGCAGGAATGGACAGGGTATATGGCGAATACATATAAAGATATGTTGAATTGAGAGGGGAATGTTCCATGACAGCAGATGAAACATCAATCATAAAACCGAAAGTCAAGATCAAGGTATTCGGCGTCGGTGGCGGCGGCAACAGCGTACTTATGCGCATGGGACAGCATAATGAATTAGAGATAGAGCTTATCGCCATCAATACGGATGCCAAACAGCTGCAGCTGGTGGAACAGTCAGGTGTTCGCTGCATCCAGATTGGAGAGTCACTGACGCGCGGCCGTGGTACTGGCGGCAATATCACAGTGGCTGAGCAAGCGGCCAAGGCCGAGGAAAACAAGATCAAGGACGCGCTCAATGGCGCTGATCTTGTCTTCATAACGGCTGGTATGGGTGGCGGCACCGGTACTGGTGCTGCGCCGGTGGTGGCGCGTCTGGCCAAAGAGATGGGCATCCTGTCTGTCGGCGTTGTGACGGTGCCGTTCTCTTTTGAGGGCAGCCGCAAGAAACACACTGCCATGGAAGGTATCGTCAAGATGCAGTCACAGATGGATGCTCTGATTGCCGTAGAGAATGACAATCTGATGAAGCTGCCGGAAAACCGCCGCATGACGCTGGTTACGGCCTTTGAGTGCGCCGATGAGGTCCTCAAGCAGGCCATCAACTGTGTAGCCGAGCTGATCCTCACGACAGGTGTCATCAATGTAGACTTTGCCGATGTTACGACGATTTTCCGTCAGAGTGACAGCAGTGATGCGCTGCTGGGCATCGGCAGCAGCAAGCGCAGCGCTGTGGATGCCGTCAAGGCGGCTGCTGAGAGCCCGCTCATCGACAAGGGGCTCAAGGGGGCACGCGGTGTCATCTTGAATCTGACTGGTGATCATACGCTTAGCCTTTACGATGTGGACGAGGCGACGCGCTATATCGTCGAACATGCAGATCCTGAGGTCAACATCATCCTCGGAACAGTGGTGGATGATTCGATGAATGGCAATGTCCAGGCGACAATCATCGCCACGGATTTTGCCGACAGTGTGGTTATGAAGTCGCCGACGGTCAAGGTACCTGAAAGCAAGGTACAGAAAGAGGCCTTTTCCCTTGATACGCCGTCCTTCATGAACAAGCCGCAGGAAAAACCGGCGTTCAAGCAGTCAGGAGCATTTGCCATTCCGGCCTTCAAGTTGACGGATGATTCCCAGGAGAAGAAATAACTGTGATGGTTCAAAAGGAACTGCAGGCATGTCTGCAGTTCCTTTTTCCGTCGCGAGCAGGTATAATGGATACAGGATTTTCAGTGACGAAACAGAAAGGAACAGATACATTGGGGAAATTAGGCAGATTCTCTCGTACGGAGCTCTTGCTGGGAGAAGCGGGAATGAAGAAACTGGCCGAGGCAACTGTAGCGGTGTTTGGCGTCGGCGGCGTTGGCTCGTTTGTGGCCGAGGGACTGGCACGCGCCGGTGTCGGACATCTGGTGCTGGTGGACAATGATTTGGTCTGCCTGACGAATATCAACCGTCAGATCCATGCTACCTCGAAAACGGTAGGCCAGCCGAAGACACAGGTCATGAAGGAACGCATCCTTGACATCAATCCGCAGGCTGTGGTGGATACGATCGAAGATTTTTACCTGCCGGAAAATGCCGATAAGTTTTTCCAGCAGCACTATGATTATGTGGTGGATGCCATCGATACGGTTACAGGCAAGATCAATCTGGTCCTGCAGTGCCGTGAACGGAATATTCCCATTATCTGCAGCATGGGGGCTGGCAACAAGCTTGACCCGACGAAGTTTGAGGTAGCGGATATCTATAAGACGAGCGTCGATCCGCTGGCCCGTGTGATGCGCAAGAAGATGAAGGAGCATCATGTGAAAAAACTCAAGGTGGTCTACTCGAAGGAAAAGCCGCTGACTGTAAGTCCTGGCGGCTGCGGGAAAAACTGTGTCTGCCCGCCGGGCAGTGCTAATAACTGCGCGGCCAAAAGGGCTGTACCGGGAAGTATCTCATTCGTCCCGTCGGTAGTAGGTCTTATCATTGCTGGTGAGGTCGTCCGTGACATCACCGGCGCGAAGGTGGAGGTGTCAGCATGAAGGTAACGGTTCTTGGCTGTGGCCGTTGGGGAACTTTCCATGCCTGGTATGCCAATCATATCGGTCATGATGTACTGCTTTGGGGCCGCAAAGGCTCCAAACACCTGCAGGAGCTGCGGGAAACGCGCAAGAATGAATATCTGGAGCTGCCGGAGTCAGTGGCCTTGACGGAAGATATCCGCGAGGCACTGGACTTTGCTGATACGATCGTGATTTCGATCAGCAGCCAGCAGTTACGCGGCTTTGCCGGCCAGCTGGCGGAGCTCGGTGTCCTGACGGGCAAGCGTTTCGTGCTTTGCATGAAGGGGTTGGAAATCGGCACGGGCAAGCGTTTGACAACGGTGTTCCGCGAGGCTGTGGGGTCGGAAGTTCCTGTGGCTGTATGGGTCGGTCCTGGCCATGTGCAGGACTTCACCCGCGGCATTCCGAACTGCATGGTCATTGCAGCGGCGGACATGCAATTGACGAAAGAACTTGTCGATGCCTTTTCGAGTCCGCTGATTCGGTTCTATTACGGGGAGGATCTGCTGGGAACTGAGATCGGTGCGGCGGCGAAGAATGTCATCGGCCTGGCGGCGGGCATGCTCGATGGCTTTGGCTATGGCAGCCTCAAGGGGGCGCTGATGGCGCGAGGTACCCGTGAGCTTTCGCGGCTTATCGAGAAGATGGGCGGCGACAAGATGACAGTGTATGGCCTGTCACATCTTGGCGACTATGAGGCGACCTTGTTTTCCCCCCATAGCAATAACCGCCGGTTTGGCGAGGATCTGATTACGGGCAAGCCGTTCAGCAAGCTGGCTGAAGGAGTCTATACGGTAGAGGCCTTGATGGCCCTGGCAGGTGAATACCATGCAGAGCTGCCGATTTGCGAGACCGTATATGAGATTGTCCATAACCATAAAGATCCGAAAGAACAATTGACGCAGCTGTTTATGCGCAGCACCAAATCGGAACAAGCATAAATCAGGAATGAACAAGGCCACTGGTGGCAGAGAGCCCCCGGTGGTCTTTATTTTATGACGAAAATCTCTTGACGATATCATAGATATGTGTTAAAATTTAAAATTTTAACTTTTGAAATAATGCGACAATCATGTTATAATGGAAAGGCAGGTAACGAAAAATTCCAACTTGAACTTGTGTGTTTTGAGGGGGTGTGTGTTTGCTGCAAATAGGAGATAAGGTAGTCTATCCGATGCATGGAGCCGGTGTGATTGCTGGAATTGAGAACTGTGAAGTTCTCGGTGAAGGGAAATCCTATTATGTTCTCCAGATGCCACTGGGCAATATGAAGGTGATGATTCCTACCGATAATGTGGATAATATCGGTCTTAGGGATGTCATCTCCGTAGCGAAGGTGGATGAGGTACGTGATGTACTGGAAGATAAGCCTGAACGGGAACTGGGGAGCTGGAACAAGCGCTTTCATGCCAATCTTGACCGGATGAAGAGCGGGGATATCTGCGATGTGGCCGCAGTAGCCCGCGATTTGATCCTGCGGGATCGGCAAAGGAAGATTTCTTCGGGAGAAAGGCGGTTGCTGGATCTGGCGAAACAAATCCTAGTCAGCGAACTCGTCTATGCCTGTGACAAAACACCGGCAGAAGTGGAAGGCTGGATGGAAGAGATCCTGTCACATAACCTGCACTGACAGGATGGTCACCGTCTAGCAGAGGAATTGCACATGAGCGGAGGTTGTTGCTTATGTACAATTCCTCTTTTTGTCATAAGAAGAGAAATTAAAATTTTTTGAGAATTCCTCGAGTCAGTTGACAGTGCGAGACAAAATTGTCTATACTGACTTTGTGACAAACTATAAAAAACACTATATCATGAAGGGAGGTGGACAAGATGCTGGATCGTGTATTGCGCTTTTTTATCACGTTGTTCATGGCAATTGCCGGCGCAGCACTGCTGAATCTGGCCACGCCACTGCTGACAAGCTTTATCAGCACGGAAATCCTCAAGGCGGACATGGGACTCTTCAAGTTGACCTTTGCCGGTCTCGTATGCATCCTTCTCGGTGCTGTGATTGGCGGCATCGTAGGCTTTATCCTGTCGGCATATTTCATCCGTCAGCTCAAGCGGTTTGCGGCCTGGGTGGAGGTACAGCTGAACAAGATGCCGATTCATGATGTCATTGCCGGCGTAGTGGGACTCTTTCTCGGACTCATAATTGCTAATCTATTGGGCTATGCCTTTTCCAAAATTCCCGTGGTCGGTGAGTACATCCCGGTGATTTTCAGTATTGTCTTTGGTTATCTGGGTATCACGCTGACAATCCGCAAGCGCAAGGATCTTGCGGGGCTGTTTGACTTCATCCAGAAGTTCATGAAGGCAGTGGCCAGGAATCCTGAAACCTCAGCTGCAGCCAAAGGCAAGCAGCCTGTGGCGCCTGAGGGTGGGCAGCAGGCCAACTATAAACTGCTGGATACCAGTGTCATCATCGATGGCCGAATTGCGGATATCTGTGATACGGGTTTCATTGAGGGAACCCTGCTGATTCCGGTATTCGTTCTGGAGGAATTGCAGCATATTGCCGATTCGTCTGATGCACTCAAACGCACCCGTGGTCGCCGGGGACTGGATATCCTGCAGCGCATCCGTCAGGGGACACGCTGCAAAGTAGAGGTCACGAATGTTGATTTCGATGATATCACTGAAGTCGATTCCAAGCTGGTACGGCTCGGCCAACAGGTCAGTGGCAAGATCATAACCAATGACTTCAACCTCAATAAAGTAGCTCAGCTGCGTGGTGTTGAAGTGCTCAATATCAACGAGTTGGCCAACGCCGTGAAACCGGTCGTCATCCCAGGTGAGACCATGGAGGTAACTCTGGTCAAATCGGGCAAGGAACAGGGCCAGGGAGTTGCTTATCTCGATGATGGAACGATGATTGTTGTCGAGGGTGGTCAACGGTTCATGAATGAGACGATTGCCGTGGAAGTCACATCGGCCTTGCAGACTGCTGCTGGCCGCATGATTTTTGCTAAACCGAAGAATTGACAGGCAGATGTTGAGAGGGAGGAACCGGGGGTTCCTCTCTTTGTTTATGGAGAGGCTGGACAAGCGAATGAAGAAATTGGTGGATGATAAGCGGTTGATTTTCAAGTGCTGCAGCCTGTATTATCTTGATGGCATGGGGCAGAAAGAGGTGGCCGATTCACTGGGAATATCCCGGCCGACAGTGTCCCGCCTGCTGCAGCTGGGCAAGGATACAGGCATCGTGAAGATCGAAGTCCTGAATCCGGACAACACGAACTATGGACAGATGGAGCGTGAACTGGAAAAGAAGTTTTCGCTGCAGGAGGTCATCATCGTCGACTCCATGCCATTGGAACAGGGGACGCGGAATATCAACTCGGAAATCGGCAGCGCCACCCTCGAATACTTGTCGCGCATCCTGAAGGATGATTACTTTGTCGGGGTGAGCATGGGACTTACGATCCAGAATATTGTCCGGTCAGAATACCGGCTGGAGAAATCCTGCAACTGCACGTTCGTGCCGCTGATAGGCGGCGTCAGCGACAGCCGCATGGATATCCATTCCAATTACCTGGCCAGGGAATTCGCTGAGCGTTTCGGCGGCAAGAGCGTCCAGTTCTTTGCGCCGGCATTGTTCTCGCGCAAGGACGTTCTTGAAGGGTTCATGGAGGAGCGCTCAAACCGGAAGGTAACGAATATGTACACGTCACTGGATGTGGTCCTCATGGGCATAGGTGTGCTGGATCCTGCGCACTCTACGTTGCTGCAGGAAGGCTATATTGACCAGTCCTTGATGCAGGAATTCCTCGGCAAGGGAGCTGTGGGGGATATCGCCTTGCGCTATTTCGATGCCGATGGCGGAGCTGAAAAATTCAGTGATTTCAACGAGCGCGTGGCGGGAATCTCGTTGCGGCGGCTGGCACAGGTACCGCGGCGCATCGGCGTGGCTTGTGGCAGGCACAAGATTGCGCCTGTCCTTGGTGCAATCCGTGGCCAGTATATCAATATATTGATCACTGATGCGGAATGTGCGGCGGGGCTTCTGGCGAGCCATTAAAAGAGCATATCGAAAAATTTATGATGCCATCAATGGATATTATGTTCATTGATGGCATTTGTTCATTATGAGAATAAATGTAAAAGTGAAATTCCCAGAATAATCATCACTTTTACAAATGTTCAGTATACATACCGTTGTAAAAGTATTTGTTTGATGCTATAATTTGAATTGTCAAAAGATAATAATAAACATAACAAAACTTAAACGATTATGAATGAAAAAGGAGGCAACGATGGATTTTAGTTTTGGACAACTGATGATGATCTTGTTTGCCTTGATGGTCATGCAGGTGATCGGCACACACTGGCAGGTCCGGGAATACCGTCGGGCCGTGCGGCGTCTGCATAAGCTTGGCAATCTGGGCATCGGTTCACGGCGGCGACGGCTGGGCCCCGGAAATGTGGTAATCATAGCCTGTGACAACGAAGGACGTATCACAGGGGGCGAGATGATGCAGGGCATGACAATCTTTGCCCATTTCCATGCCTTGAAGGATGTGGCCGGAAATGCGAATGTAAGCTTCCTGCATCCGGTAACGGGGCTTTTCCCCCATGCCAATGGCGGCGAGTTGTTTGTCTACATGGGCATTGCGGCAGGAATCACGACTTTGGGCCTGCCGTTAGGCGATCTGGCGGTCCGTTACTTCCTGGTGGGCCTTGTAGTCATCCTGCTGCGTGGCATTGTCACGGAGAAGATCTATTTCTACATGTGCGCCAAAGATGGCAAGAAACTGGACTGATTGACTGACGGGAGGGGAAAGACATGTATACTTCGATTACGATAAAAGCAGGTTCCGGAGGCTGGGGAGGCCCGCTTACACTGGTGCCGACGGAGCAGAAACATAAAGTGGTCAGTGTGACTGGTGGTGGCATCCATCCTGTGGCACAGAAGATTGCTGAGATGACCGGCGGCGAAGCTGTGGATGGTTTCACGACGGGCGTGCCGGATGAGGAAATCCTGATTGCCGTAGTGGATTGCGGCGGTACGGCCCGCTGTGGCGTATACCCGAAAAAGAAAGTATTCACGGCAAATGTCCTTCCAGTTGGCAAGACGGGCCCGCTGGCCCAGTTCATCACGGAGGACCTGTATGTATCGGCAGTAGATGAATCCTGCCTGAGCTTTGCCGACGAAGCGGCTGTAAGCCAGGCTGCTGCGGCAGCAGAAACGGCAGCCGTGGGAGCGCCGAAGACAAAAGAGCAGGCTAAGCGTGAGATTGCCGAAATGAATCAAGGCAAGGAAAAGAATTTTGTCACGCGCCTGGGTATTGCCATCGGCGGTGTGGTCAATAAATTCTATGCCGCTGGCCGCGAGACGGTCGATATCACGATAAAGAGCATCATTCCGTTCATGGCTTTTGTCAGCATGATCCTTGGTATCATCAGCGCATCGGGAATCGGTAACGTCATCGCCAATACGATTTCGCCGATTGCCAGTACGCTGCCAGGCATGCTGGTCATATCGCTGGTCTGCGCGATTCCGTTCATTTCGCCAGTGCTCGGACCAGGCGCGGTCATTGCGCAGGTTGTAGGTACCCTTCTGGGCGCTCAGATCGGTATGGGCAATATCCCGCCACAGTATGCATTGCCGGCCCTGTTTGCCATCAATGCGCAGGTCGGTGCCGACTTTGTACCGGTTGGCCTGAGCCTTGGTGAGGCAGATCCGGAGACGATTGAGCTCGGTGTTCCGGCAGTCCTGTATTCCCGCGTCATTACCGGCCCTGCAGCTGTCCTGATCGCGTATGCTGCCAGCATTGGCTTGTATTGATGGAGAGGGCTGCAGCTGGAGGTGGGGAATGTGATGAAGTATTACAGTGAAATAACCGGTTGGGGAAAGGATGCCCTGTTCTTCTTGGAGGATAGCGAGGCGAATTTCATCATTATCTTTAATGATACTGCTCCGCCGGAATTGGCAGAGATATCGGTGCTGCATACCCAGTCGAAACTTTTTCTGCCTCCGAAGGTTGACGATGTGCTGATAATCGGTGAGAAGGCATTTACCATCACGGCTGTAGGCGAGGAAGCAATCCATACCTTGGCCGAGCTGGGACATTGCACCTTGTGTTTCAAGGGGGAAGCTGAGCCGGATCGTCCTGGCTGCATCATGGTGCAGGGAGATCAGCCATTGTTGGAATCCGATATAAAAGTGGGAACGACCATCGAAATTCATTGAGATGGCTGCGATAAGCATAATGGATTCTCACACATGAATAGCTGAATATCAAAGTATATAATAAATTGTTTATTGCCTGGAAGCAGGCAGGGAAGGAGTATTCCTCATGCTGAACATGGATATGAAACTGGCAAAACGTGATGAAGAAGGCAAGATCATTCGCACTGGCATCGTCGGTGCTGGTCAGATGGGACGCGGCATGGTCACGCAGATGGTCTTGATGAAAGGCATCATGCCGGCAATCGTTTCGGATATCAAGATGGAAAACGTGATCAATGCGTTCCATTATGCAGGCATCAAGGATGAGGATATCGCGGTTGCCAAGACGCTCGAAGATGCCAACAAGTACATGGAGATGGGCAAATATGTTGCCACGGATAATTCCGATATCATTGCTCAGGCCAATCTGGTGGAATGTGCCATCGATGTGACAGGTGTGCCAGAAGTCGGTGTCAAGATTGCCACGGATGCCATGAAGAATCATAAACATGTCGTCATGATGGATGTGGAGACGGATGTCGTCATTGGCTCCTATCTCAAGAAATTAGGCGATGAGAATGGTGTCATCTATACGGGCTCGGCCGGTGATGAGCCGGGGGCTGTCATGGAGCTCTACTCGTTTGCTAAGGCTATGGGCATGCAGGTCAAGGTCATGGGCAAGGGCAAGAACAACAAGCTGGACTATGACTGCAATCCCGATACGGTGCTTGAGGAGGCTACCCGCCGCAAGATGAGCCCGCGCATGTTGTGTTCCTTCAAGGATGGCACGAAGACGATGGTGGAGATGACGGCCATGTCGAATGCGACGGGGCTGATTCCCGATGTGATTGGCGGTCATGGACCGGCAGCATCGCCGGCTGACCGGTGCAAGGAACTCAACGAGATCTTCAAGCTAAAGAAAGACGGCGGTATCCTCAACAAGCATGGTGTCGTGGAGTATGTCAATGGCATTGCGCCGGGCGTGTTTGTGACTGTTGCTACGGAGAATGAGGAAATCGCTTATCAGATGCAGTATCATTCGATGGGGCCAGGCCCGCTTTGGACCCTCTATCGTCCGTATCATCTCTGCAACCTCGAGACGCCGCTTACCGTGGCAAAGGCTATCATCGATCATGAGCCGACGATCATCCCGCTGGCAGGGTCGGTCAGTGAGTGCATCACCGTGGCCAAACGTGACCTCAAAGCCGGTGAGTATATCGATGGCATCGGCGGCTATACGACCTATGGCTCGATTGCTACGGCGGAAGAGACCTATGCGAAGGGCTATGTCGTCTATGGCCTTATCAACAAGAAGACGCGCATGCTCAAAGATGCCAAGAAAGGCCAGCTGCTGACGCTGGATATGGTCGAGCTTGACACGTCGACGCAGCTTTATCAGACGCGCAAGCTGCAGGATCAGATGTATAACAATGGTTATGCGCTCAAATGAGCTTGTAGGGCCAATCTCATAATCCCCTGGGAAAATCCAGTCGCTGTCTTGGGCTGGGTTTTCTTTTTTTTCGCTTTTGTAGTATGATATAAAAGATAAATAAACTGGGAGGATTATGTGATTATGGTAACAGCAGTTTTTCCTGCTGCCGGACAGGGGCGGCGCATGAATGTCGGCATGAATAAGGTCTTTTTGGAACTGGCCGGCAAGCCAATCCTGGTGCATACGCTGCTGCGTTTTTCATCATCGGCAGAGATTGACAATCTGGTGGTTGTGGTGGCGGAGGAAGAAGTCTCGTTTATCCGCAAGCTGCTGAGCCATGTCCCGGGATTGAAGCCGTTCCAGGTGGTAGCTGGCAGCACCGAGCGTCAGTATTCGATTGCCAACGGTCTGGCTGTGGTTCCGGAAGAATCTGATATCGTGCTGGTACATGATGCAGCACGGCCGCTTACGAGCGTAGCGACGATTGATGGCGTGGTCAAGGCTGCACGGGAAATCGGTGGAGCGGTAGCGGCAGTACCGGCTAAGAGCACCATCAAGCTGGTGGATGACAATGGCGTAGTGGTCAAGACACCGCCGCGCGACAAGGTTTGGGAGGTGCAGACGCCGCAGGGATTCCGCAAGGATCTGCTGCTTGAGGCCTATCGGAAGGCGAAGGAAGATGGTTTCCTCGGAACGGATGATTCGAGTCTGGTCGAGCGCCTAGAGGTGCCAGTCAAGGTAGTGGCCAGTGACTATAAGAATATCAAAGTCACGACCCCGGAAGACCTCTTGATCGCTGAGATGTTCCTGAAGGATGAGGCTGACGGGCTGCGCAATATGGTGAAGAGCACGCTCAAGAAGACGAAGGACAGAATGAAGAAACATTTGCAATAATTAATTAGGAAAGAAGGCGTTATCATGACTAGATTTGGAATGGGTTACGATGTGCATCGCCTGGTTGAGGGCCGCAAATTGATCATCGGCGGAGTCGAGATCCCGCATACGCTTGGGCTGTTGGGCCATTCGGATGCGGATGTCCTGCTGCACGCGATTTCGGATGCTTTGCTGGGCGCAGCGGCACTGGGAGATATCGGCCGCCATTTCCCCGATACCGACCCGCGCTTTAAAGGGGCGGACAGCCTCAAGCTCCTGGGACATGTCATGGAGCTGCTGCGCGAGAAAGGGTACAAGGTCGGCAATGTCGATGCGACCATCGTGGCGCAAAAACCGAAGATGAAGGATTTCATCCCGCAGATGAATGAGAATATTGCCCGCGTTCTCGGCGTGGAGCCCGATCAGGTCAATGTCAAGGCAACGACTGAGGAGAAATTAGGTTTTACCGGTACGGAACAGGGCATTTCGGCTTATGCCGTCGCAGGCATCGAAAAAGGCTGAATCTGCTCAGAGATACATTGGAGGAAAAAACGAATGCTGAAAGTCTATAATACCATGTCACGCAGCAAGGAAGAATTCAAGCCGTTGAAGGACGGTGAGGTAAGCATCTACTGCTGCGGTGTTACCCCCTATAATCATCCGCACATCGGCAATGCCCGTCCGTTCGTGACCTGGGATGTTATCCGCCGCTATTTTGCGAAGAAGGGCTATAAGGTACATTACATCCAGAACTTCACGGATGTTGACGATAAGATCATCAATACGGCTAATAAAGAGGGCCTGCAGTGGAACGATATTTCGGGCCGCTATATCAAGGCGTATTTTGAGGCTATGGATGCGCTCAACGTCAAGCGCGCTGATGTCTATCCGCGCGTCAGCGAGACGATTCCCGATATCATAGATATGGTGCAGACGTTGATTGACAAGGGCTATGCCTATGCCGTGGAGAATGGCGATGTATTCTACAGTGTGGAGAAGTTCGCAGGTTATGGCAAGCTCAGCGGCCGCAAGCTAGAGGACATGCAGGCTGGAGCTCGCATCGAGGTGGATACGCGCAAGCAGCATCCGATGGATTTTGCGCTCTGGAAATCGGCCAAGCCGGGTGAGCCGAGCTGGGACAGCCCTTGGGGCAAGGGGCGCCCAGGCTGGCATATCGAGTGCTCGACGATGTCGCTTAAATATCTTGGCAAGAAGTTTGATTTCCATGGTGGCGGCAGCGATCTGATTTTCCCGCATCATGAAAACGAGATTGCCCAGTCCCAGGCCTGCATCGGCGATGACCACAGCTTTGCCCAGTACTGGCTCCACAATGGGTTCATCACGATCCACAATGAGAAGATGTCCAAGTCAAAGAACAACTTCTTCACGGTCAAGGATATCCTGCAGGAGTATCCCGGTGAGGTCGTGCGTTTCTTCATCCTGCAGACCCATTACCGCAGCCCCCTTGACTTCAGCGACGAGCGCCTCAAGGAGGCCCAGACGAGCCTTTCTCGTCTGCAGCAGTCCAAGTCCTTCATGGACGAGCTGCTCAAGAAGGAAGGCAGCGCGGATACGGCTAAGGATTTGACTGCCAAGGCAGAGGAATACCGCCAGAACTTCTATGAAGCCATGGATGATGATTTCAATACGGCACTGGCTATCAGCCAGCTGTTTGGCCTGTCGAAGGATATCAACATCTATTATCAGGATGTCATGAATAAGGGGATAGAATACGACGCCGCAGGCTTTGGCCGTGTCAGCGAGATCTACAAGGAAATGGCTGCCATCATCGGCATCTTTGAGCAGGAAGAAGCGGTTGCAGACGATGGCCTTACGGATAAGCTCATGGAGCTGATCATCAGTATCCGCCAGGATGCCCGTAAAGAGAAGAATTGGGCTTTGGCGGATAAGATCCGTGATGAACTCAAAGAGGCGGGCATCGTTATCGAGGATACGCCAAATGGCGCACGGTGGAAGAAAGCATGAAGTTTGAACATTTTCAGAAACTCGTCGATATGATGTTTGAGCCAGACGGGCAGGATGGGGTACTCCAGCGTTACAAGGACATTGATGTCAGGCAGCTCAATCCATTGGTGCTGGCCTATGTCGGCGATGCCTATTTCCATCTGTATGTGCGCACGCGCCTGCTCTCCTATGAGCAGTGCAAGGTGCAGGCTCTGCATTCATTCAGTGCGCAGATCGTTTCAGCTGTCTGGCAGGCCAAGGCCTATCAGGGAATCGAAACCATGCTGACAGAGGAGGAAAAGGCAATCTATCGCCGCGGCCGCAATGCCAAGAGCCATGCGCCGCGCAGTGCCAGCGTAGCTGAGTACCATGCGAGTACAGGTTTTGAGGCACTGCTGGGCAGTCTCTATCTGTCGGAGCAGAATGAGCGGCTCTATGAGTTAGCTGAGGCCTCGTTCCAGATTATCTCGAAAGCCATGATGAAGGAAATAAGGAGCAAGAAATAAGTTTATGATAAAGGTCAAGTTGTTGGAATATACGCCGAATCCGGAGCACGTGGTGGCTATGGCTGCCCGTCTCTGCTATTCGTCAGCCGGTGCGGAGGAACTGGCTGAAAAGATCAGCGATGACAAGGCGAAGGAAATGGTGCGTAAGATGGTGACGCTGGGCCATGGCTCGACGATTGAGCATGTCACCTTCACGTTCGGCATTGAGGGGGTCAGCCGTGTACTCACGCATCAGCTCGTCCGCCATCGCATCGCGTCCTACGATCAGCAGTCGCAGCGCTATGTTGCCGCGCATGGATTTGAGTACATCACGCCGCCGACGATTGCAGAAAGACCAGAGGCCAAGGCCAAATATGAGGCGCTGCTGGCGAAAATCCGCGAGACGTATGACGAGCTTACGGAAATGGGCGTGCCCAAAGAGGATGCACGGTATGTGCTGGCCAATGCCACGGAGACGAAGATTCTCGTGACGATGAATGCGCGTTCGCTGCTGCATTTCTTCAATCTGCGCTGCTGCAACCGTGCCCAGTGGGAAATCCGTGAAATGGCCTATAAGATGCTGGCTGAGGTCAAGAAGGTGGCACCGACGCTCTTCCACAATGCTGGTGCCAGCTGCGTCAATACGGGTCGCTGCCCGGAAGGGGCTATGACCTGCGGCAAGTTCCAGGAGATGCTGAAACTTCGGGAGAATGATTGAGCATGAGAGAATTTAGCGATAAAAAGAAAAAGCCGTTCCGCAACGGCAAGAATCGTCAGGAACATGCGGAAAAACGCGAGGGCGGCAAACGCCGCGAGCCGCGTGAACGCCGGGATAATCCGGCTGTAGAGCGGGAATTGCCTGAGGATGTACTGATTGGCCGCAATGCAGTAACCGAGGCGCTGCGTGCCGGTCGTGGCATCAATAAGCTCTTGCTGGCCGAGGGCGATAAGGAAGGGTCCGTCAGCGAAATCGTTGCGCTGGCCAAAGAGCGTGGCATTGTCACCCAGTTCGTCGAGCGCAGCAAGATCGAGGCTGTGGCAGGCGGTCTGCGCCATCAGGGTGTACTGGCTTATGTGGCCCCCGTCGCCTATGCTGAGCTGGAGGATATCTTGAAAGCGGCAGCGGAGAAGGGCGAAGCGCCGTTCCTGCTGCTGCTCGATGAGCTGGAGGATCCCCATAACCTGGGGGCACTATTGCGCACCGCCGATGCGACTGGCGTCCACGGTGTGCTGATACCGAAACGCCGCAGCGTACCTCTGACAGCTACTGTAGCCAAGACATCGGCTGGCGCTATCGAGTATGTTCCGGTGGCGCGCATCGGCAATATTGCCCAGACACTCAAGAAACTCAAGGAGCAGGGATTCTGGGTAGCCGGAGCTGATATGGATGGCAGCCAGAATTATTATGAGGCCGATCTGACGGGACCGCTGGTTCTGGTAGTTGGTAGTGAAGGTCGTGGCATGAGCCGTCTGACCAAGGAACAGTGCGATTTCATCGTACAGATGCCGATGGTCGGGAAAATCAATTCACTCAACGCCTCTGTAGCGGGCTCTATTCTCATGTATGAGTCCATGCGGCAGCGTTTGCTGAAGAAAGGCTGACTATGAGCAGGAAGAGAGAGTACTATATTATTGATGGCTATAATGTCATCAATTCCTGGCCTGAACTTATCCGCCTGCGTGCCGATCTATCCGAGGCCAGGGACCAGCTGGTTCACCAGCTGGCCGAATATGGAGCATATGAAAAGATTGATATCACGATCGTGTTTGATGCGATGTTCACGGATGATGAGGAACATCGGGAAAAAGTCAACGACCATATGGAGCTGATCTATACCGGCGAGGGGGAGACCGCTGACAGTTGCATTGAGCGATTGGCTTATGACATGGTTCGCTGCGGCCGGGAAGTTCATGTCGTGACTTCTGATAGTGCTGAGCAGAGTGTGATTCTTGGTGCTGGTGCATTCCGTATTCCTTCGTCGGAATTTCGGAAGTTTGTACGACGAACTAAGAAAACATTGCAGAAAGAGTATCTGGGGCATGTGACCTTGCCTGTCACTCGCTTGGAGGTTGAGGATAGGCTGGACCACGAAACAGTCAAGAAACTGGATGAAATGCGCAAATCCCATCAATAATTGATTAAATTTTGTATTTCGAACTGAAAAATAATCCGATAGGGGAGAAAAGTCCTAGAGGAATCCTTGACGCTACCAACAAAGAGGGGGTATAATTTTCTTATCAAGGGAAGTAAGAAAATGAAAACGGGGGTTTTCAGCAAAGGGGAAAAGTGCGATGGAAGCAGAATCGACTACAGAACTTTTTAGCGAAGAATTATATGGGGAATTCGCTAATCTTACGGACGAAGAGATATTATTAGCCATAAGAGATAGGAATGACAAGGTCGCACTCGATTATCTTATCAACAAGTACCGGAATTTTGTACGGGCGAAGGCACGATCGTATTTCCTTATTGGAGCAGATCGCGAGGATATCATCCAGGAGGGCATGATTGGCTTTTACAAGGCCATCCGTGACTTCCGCAATGATAAGCTGTCTTCCTTCCGTGCATTTGCGGAACTTTGTGTGACGCGTCAGATCATTACGGCTATCAAGACAGCTACTCGTCAGAAGCATATTCCACTGAACTCGTATATTTCGCTGAATAAGCCGATCTATGACGAGGACTCAGATCGTACCTTGTTGGATGTGCTGTCTGGTGCAAAAGCTGCCGATCCAGAAGATCTCGTCATCAGCCGGGAAGAGTTCGTTGATATTGAGAAGAAGATGGAAGAGATCCTGTCAGATCTTGAATGGAAAGTGCTCATGAGTTATCTTGATGGCAAGTCCTATCAAGAGATTGCAGAAGATCTTGACCGCCATGTCAAATCGATTGATAATGCATTGCAGCGTGTAAAGCGCAAACTCGAGAAGTATATGGAAAATCGCGGTGATGAGCTGGATATCAGTACAGTGTATCGCGGCCTTAGTTCCATCAATCGCCGTTTGCGTGGTGTCGCTGACGATGACGGACTGATTCATTGATATCAAAGCATAAGGAAGTCCTGCCTGCGGGCAGGGCTTTTTGTGTTGTGATATTTTTTATAGTCTTTCTGCGTGTTTTGGCGTATAATTATGGAGTAACTCCGAGCAAAAGCATCTAAGGTCATGCGCTATGATGCTGCGCCTGGGTAATACCCACAGGGGAGCACAGGAAACCGCGCTCCCTTCCGTTTTGAAAAGGAGGAAAATAACGGATGAAAAAGATTTTGGTCATGGTCATGGCGATGATGACGGCAGTCATGATGGGCTGTGGCAGTCAGCAGGTGGCGAGCACTTCGTCCTCTGCGGAAAAAGAGACGGTTGAGCTGCATGTTGCGGCGGCGGCCAGCCTTACCGATGTCATGAAAGAGCTGGCAGCAAGCTATGAGAAGGAGCATCCCAATGTCAAGGTTGTCTTCAACTTCGGCAGCTCTGGTGCTCTGCAGCAGGCTATCCAGAATGGCGGCGAGACGGATCTGTTCTTCTCAGCGGCGCAGAAACAGATGAATGCGTTGGAAAATGATGGCTTATTGGCTGAGGGGACGCGCTGTGATCTATTGCAGAATGAGGTCGTGCTGATCGTGCCGAAAGATGGCGGCAAAGATCTGGCTGATTTCAGGCAGGTGACGGACAGTAGCATCAAGCATATTGCTCTGGGTGAGCCGAAAGGGGTGCCCGTTGGCCAGTATTCCGAGGAAGTGTTCACGAAACTGGGGATCCTTGATGCGGTAAAAGCAAAAGCGGTCTATGGCTCCGATGTCCGCCAGGTGCTTTCGTGGGTAGAATCCGGCGAGACTGAGTGCGGTGTTGTCTATGCGACGGATGCGGCTGTGTCGGACAAGGTAAAAGTCGTGGCCAAGGCGCCGGCAGATACGCATAAGCCAATCGTCTATCCGGCTGCGGCGCTCAAGGACTCCAAGCAGCTTACTGCTGCCAAGGATTTCCTTGCCTTTGTGGCCAGTGATGCGAATAAGAGGCTCTTTGAAAGATATGGGTTTGAGGTAAAATGATATGGAAATATCACCGCTGATCATCACGCTGGAAACAGCCGGTGCAGCAACGGTGGTGACGTTCTTTGCTGGCATTGGCCTGGCTTTGATGGTGGTGCGCATGAACCGGTTCAAAGGCCTGGCTGATGCCATTATTACGTTGCCGATGGTGCTGCCGCCGACAGTTGTCGGCTTTTTCCTGTTGCTGCTGCTGGGCAAGCGCAGCAGCCTGGGCAGATTCCTGCTCCAATGGGATATCTCGCTGGTGTTCACCTGGAAAGCTGCAGTTATCGCTGCTGTGGTGGTGTCGCTGCCGCTGATGTATCGGACGGCACGGGGCGCTTTCGAGCAGTTGGATCCCAATATCATTCATGCGGCGCGGACGCTGGGGGTATCGGAATGGCGCATCTTCTGGCACATCCTTGTGCCCAATGCGCGTGCTGGTATCCTGGCGGGGGTGGTGCTCTCGTTCACGCGGGCTTTGGGGGAATTCGGTGCAACGATCATGTTTGCTGGCAATATCCCTGGCAAGACCCAGACGATGAGTACAGCCATCTATGCGGCCGTGCAGGCAAATGATTACGAGCTGGCCTTTGATTGGGCTATGGTGATCGTTGTCTTCTCGTTGGTATTTGTCATGCTTATGAACTGGTGGATTGCCCACACAGATAAGGGGGCGGCACTATGGAACTGACCGTAAGTATCCGCAAGCAGCTGCGAAGTTTCGAGTTGGTGGCAGACTTTGCTGTGCAGGATGAGGTCTTTGCTTTGCTGGGGGCTTCGGGCTGTGGCAAGAGCATGACACTTAAGTGCATTGCCGGTATTGAGACGCCTGACAGCGGTCGCATCGTGCTCAATGGACGCGTGCTCTATGATAGTGAGCTAGGGATCGATCTGTCCCCGCAGCAGCGTCATATCGGCTATCTGTTCCAGAATTACGCCCTGTTTCCGAACATGACCATCAAGGAAAATATTGGTTTTGTAGCTAGCGGCCCAGCATCGGAGCGATCGGCAAAGGTTCAGGAAAATCTTGAACGTTTTGGCCTGAAGGAACTGGCTGATGCCTATCCGCATGAGCTTTCTGGCGGGCAGCAACAGCGGGCGGCCTTTGCCCGCATCCTGGCGGCTGATTCAGAACTTCTCTTGCTTGATGAACCTTTTTCGGCCCTCGATGGCTACTTGAAATGGCAGCTGGAGCTTGAGCTCGGCGATGTACTGAAATCATATCATGGGACAGCGCTGCTGGTGTCCCATGACCGCGGCGAAGTCTATCGGCTGGCCGGCAAAGCTGCTGTCATAAAACAAGGCAGGCTGGAACAAGTCCATACCACAAAAGATCTGTTCAAGAATCCTGAAACATTGGCGGCGACGCTCTTGACGGGGTGTAAGAATATTTCCCAGGCTAAACAAGTGGCCAAGCAGCGGATATGGGCTGAGGATTGGGCACTGGAACTGGCTGTCGCAGCTGGGGTGCCGGAAAATATCCGCTATGCAGGGATACGGGCTCATTTTCTGGAGTTGCGGAGCCAGGCGGGAGAAAATACTTATCCGATGGAAATTGTCCAGATCATCGAAGATGTGTTCTCTTATCTGGTGATGATCCGTAGGCAGGGAACTTCGGCTAAACCGATTCGGTGGGAATTGCCCAAAGCAGTGTGGGAGGAATACAGCTCTAGGAAAACGGAGCTCTATGTCTATATCCCTCCGGAAAAGATCATCCTGATGCAGCAATAAAACATAAAATTTGTAACAACGAACCAAAATTTTTACGTTTTTACGTAACACTGCTTCAAAAAATGGGAGAACATATTGTATGAACATGTTAGAGGTATTACTATAAATACATAGTTCATGTAGTTTTTCTACAGCTATAACATAATGGAAATATGCCACTCCCCTTTGCATATTCCGTTTTTCCGTTTTTCCCCAAAAGTAAAACGACAAATTCCCTGAAAAAAGGCAGCTGTGACGACAGCTGCCTTTTTTCTATGGGAATTTATAGGAAGGGGGAATATTTAGGCGAAAGGATTTTCCGTTGGGTAAAGCATGCCTTTGGGCTGATTGAAAGCGACATCGGCAATGCCCAGATACTGGAAAACAGACCAGAGTGTCTTGCCGAAGTGACCGAAGGCTACGGCGCCGTGATGCGGGTAGCGTTTCTGGATCAGCACATGGCGGTAGAAGCGGCCCATCTCCGGGATGGCGAAGATGCCGATGCCACCGAAAGAATGCGTCGATGCCGGCAGGACTTCACCTTCGGCAACATAGGCGCGCAGCTGGCCATCGGAGGTGCTTTGCAGGCGGAAGAAGGTGATGTCGCCTGCTGCGATGTCGCCCTCGAGAGTACCGCGCGTGAAGTCTGGCTTGCCGCCATTTTCAAGCAGGCGGTTCTGGATCAGCTGGTATTTCACGCCACCTTTGCGGAGTTTGCAGAGCGGCGTATTGCCACAGTGGAAACCCATGAAGGTATCTTCGAGTTTGTAGCTGGTCGAAGGTTTGATATCGGCTTCGTAGAGATCTTTCGGGACGCTGTTGTTGATGTCGAGCAGCGTCACTGCATCGCCGCTGACGCAGAGGCCGATGTATTCGCTGAGTGCGCCGTAGATATCGACCTCGCAGGAGACCGGGATGCCCTGGGAGACCATGCGGCTGTTGACATAGCAGGGCTCGAAGCCGAACTCCTTCGGGAAGGCTGGCCAGCATTTATCGGCAAAGGCGACATAGTCACGCGAGCCCTTGTGTTCAGCCATCCAATCCTTGAGCGTGAGCTCGAACTGAGCCATGCGCGGCAGCATTTCCGGATATGGGTTGCCCTCTTGGCCGAGCTCTTTGGCCATATCTTCGACGATGGCTGTGATGCGCGGATCATCCTTGTGGGCGCGGTAAGCGACCAGCAGGTCTAGCTCGGAATTTTCTTCGATTTCCACACCGAGGTCGTAGAGGGGCTGGATTGGCGCATTGCAGGCAAAGAAATCCTGAGGGCGAGGCCCGAACGTGATGATCTTGAGGTGGGAGAGCCCGATAAGCGTACGGGCAATCGGCTGGAACTCGGCAATCATCGTGGCGATATCATCAGCCGTGCCGACAGGATACTCGGGGATGAAGGCCTTGAGATGACGCATGCCGAGATTATACGAGCAATTGAGCATGCCACAGTAAGCATCGCCACGGCCATTGATGAGATCCTTGCCCGTCTCTTCAGCAGCGGAGACATACATGACTGGGCCATCAAATTCTTTGGCAATCAGCGTTTCCGGCGTTTCCGGGCCGAAGTTGCCAAGGAATACAACCAAAGCATTACAGCCGGCCTCTTTGGCTTCTTTGACAGCAGCCAACATATCCGTTTCATTTTCAACAGTCTTCTTTACTTCGTAGAGAGGGCCGTACTTTTTTTTATAGCTTTCCGCGATGGCATGGCGGCGGTTCTCCGACAGGGAAATGATGAAACAGTCGCGGCTCACAGACAGGATACCGCATTTGACAGTTGGGATGTTGCTCATGGTCATGATAAAACGCTCCTTTTTGAAAATATAATCACAGCTAGATGTTGACTGCGTGCGTTCATGTGCACGCCTGATTCGGTTACTAGCATAGCACTGTGAAAATGCATTGTCAATTGTTTTATTTTTATTCGGCTTATTATTGGGGCATTTTGGGGATGAATTACTATATAATGCGCAAATTTATTATTATTTGGGCGCTATAACAAATTTTTAGAAAAATAAAAATTCGTATTGACTCTTGTTTTATCCTGTGATATATTGATGTCGAGCTTGAGCGTGCATAAGCACGCAATACGGAAGCTGGATAAACAGGGGGGCAGGATTTATGAAATATCTTATCGGTATCGACATCGGTACCTCAGCCACCAAGACAGTGCTTTTCGATGAGAACTGTCGGGTTGTGCGGTCATCTTCGCAGGAATATCCGCTCTATCAGCCACAGAATGGCTGGGCGGAGCAGGAGCCGCTGGATTGGTATGGCGCGGTCCTGAAGACGGTGAAGGAGGTGGTCCGCGAGTCAGGGGTACCGGCTGCGGACATCAAGGGGATTGGTCTTTCGGGGCAGATGCATGGGCTGGTCATGCTCAATGAAAAGAATGAGGTCATCCGTCCGGCAATCATCTGGTGTGATCAGCGCACTGGCAAGGAGTGTGAGGAAATCACCCGGCGGGTCGGCAAAGAGCGCCTGATCGAGATCACGGCAAATCCGGCACTTACGGGCTTCACGGCATCGAAGATCCTCTGGGTCCGCAATCATGAGGCCGAAAATTACCGGGCTTGCCGTCATATCTTGCTGCCGAAGGATTATGTGCGTTTCCGCATGACTGGTGACTATGCGACGGAGGTCTCCGATGCGAGCGGCATGCAGCTCCTGGACGTGCCGAACCGCTGCTGGTCCAAGGAGATCCTGGAGAAATTGGAGATTGATGAAGCCTTGCTGCCGAAGGTCTACGAATCGCCAGAGGTGACCGGTCATATCACGGCTGAGTTCGCGGAGCGCACAGGCCTTACCGTCGATACGGTGGTGGTCGGTGGCGCTGGGGACAATGCAGCGGCTGCTGTGGGGACAGGCATTGTCGAAGACGGCCGTGCGTTCACGACCATCGGTACGAGTGGCGTTGTCTTTGCCCATACAAGCGCGCCGCGCATTGATCCGCAGGGACGTGTCCATACGTTCTGTTGTGCGGTGCCGGGCTGCTGGCATGTCATGGGGGTCACGCAGGCAGCGGGCTTGTCGCTCAAATGGTTCCGCGACAATCTGGCCGAAAAGTATAAAGATGAAGCGGTACTCAAAAAGGTTGATGCCTATGACCTCATCAATGAGGATGTGGCCAAGGTGCCGATTGGCAGCCACCGGCTGCTGTATCTGCCTTATCTGATGGGCGAGCGCACACCGCATCTGAATCCTGATTGCCGGGGTGTGTTCTTCGGCCTGTCGGCTATCCATACGAAGGCGGATATGCTGCGCGCCGTCATGGAGGGGGTCAGCTACTCTTTGGCGGATTGTTTCGGCATCCTTAAAGAGATGAAAGTTGATGTCAACGAGATGATGGCTTGCGGCGGCGGTGGCAAGAGCCGCATCTGGCGGCAGATGCTGGCCGATATGTACAACTGCGAGGTCAAGACCATCAAGGCACAGGAGGGGCCAGCCCTGGGCGTGGCTATCCTGGCTGGTGTTGGAGCAGGTATCTTCCGTGATGTGCCATCGGCCTGCCGCCAGTTTATCGAGCAGGATACCTGGTGCCAGCCGGAGCCTGCGGCACATGCGTATTATGAGAAGGGGCATAGGCTCTATCAGAAACTATACGTCCAGCTCAAGGAATGCTATAGCGATCTGGCTGTGTTATAAAAGGGGGAGGTTTTATCCATGGAGGCTTCAATCGCAAGAGATGTGGCTGAGGAACAGGAGACAAGGCATGCGGTGGCACATGTCCGGATGTTCATCTACTTTGCTGCCGGCATGGCAGGTCTGCTCTTCGGCCTCGATCAGGGTGTTATTTCCGGAGCGCTGCCGTTCATCACGCAGGAATGGAATCTCACAAGTGCGGCGCAGGAATGGGTAGTCAGCTCGATGATGGTCGGTGCCGCTACTGGTGCCATCATTGCCTCGGTCATGGCCAAGAAAATCGGCCGCAAGAAAAGCCTGATGATCGGTGCGACACTCTTCATCGTCGGTTCGTTGGGGTCTGGCTTTGCCGTGAGTGCCGATATGCTCATAGGCTTCCGGCTGGTTCTTGGGTTGTCAGTTGGCATAGCATCCTATACGGCGCCGCTGTATTTGGCTGAGATGTCGGATAAGAATGCTCGTGGACGGGTGATATCCGGCTATCAGCTGATGGTCACGGTAGGAATACTTGCCGCATTCCTGTCGGATACGGCTTTCAGCTATACTGGCAACTGGCGCATGATGCTGATGGTCATCGCCCTGCCGGCTGTGCTGCTGCTGCTGACAGTCATCCGCCTGCCGGACAGCCCGCGCTGGCTCGCAGCGGTCGGCCGCATGGAGGACGCATCGCATGTCCTTGAATCCCTGCACGGCAGTGCGCAGGCAGCCATGGAAGAGCTCAAGGATATCAAGGAGACGCTCAAGATCAAGCAGGACGGCTGGGGGCTGTTCAAGGCGAACAAGAATGTCCGCCGGGCGGTGTTCCTCGGCGTGCTGCTGCAGGCTATGCAGCAGTTTACGGGATTCAATGTCATCATGTATTATTCGCCGAAGATCCTGAGCCTGGCTGGGTTCTCGACCACCGAGGATCAGATGATCGGCACGGTCATCAATGGTATCGTCTTTGTCTTGTCCACGTTCATCGCCATTTTCATGGTGGATAAGAATGGCCGCAAGCCGACCCTCAAGATCGGTTTTGGCGTCATGGCACTGTCCATGGCAGTGGTAGGTGTCTGCATGTCGATGCTTGAAGCTGGCACGGCGGATGTGTCGGTTTCCTATCTGGCTGCCATCATGACGATGGTAAGCATTGCTGGCTTTGGCATGAGTGCTGGTCCGATTGTCTGGGTTCTCTGCTCGGAGATCCAGCCGCTCAAGTCCCGCGAATTCGGTGTGGCCTGCTCGACGATGACGAACTGGATCACCTGCGCGATTGTCGGTGCGACATTCCTGACGCTGGTCGATACCTTAGGGTCGGCGCATACCTTCTGGCTCTATGCGCTGCTCAATGGCCTGTTCATCGTCTTGACGCTGGCTTATGTGCCGGAGACGAAGAATGTAACGCTCGAGAATATCGAGAAAAACCTGATGGATGGCAAGAAACTGCGTCATATCGGCTGCTGAACAGCTGGTAGGAGAAGGAGTATAATATGGAAGCTTTGAAGAATTACAAGCTGAGCATGCGGGAAAAGACAGGCTACGCCATGGGTGACCTGGCCTGCAATCTCATCTATACCACGGTTTGCACCTATCTCTTGTTTTTCTATACCAATGTTTATGGCCTGCCGGCGGAAATCGTCGCGACGATGTTCCTCATCGTGCGGGTGATGGATGCCATTGTGGATCCGATTGTCGGAACCTTCGTGGATAAGCACACCTTCCGCTATGGCAAGTTCCGGCCCTATCTGCTCTACGGTGCGTTCCCCTTTGCAGTGCTGGGCATCCTTTGCTTCAGCACGCCGGAGCTCACCCAGGGCGCGAGCATCATCTATGCCTATGCGACCTACATCGGCCTGTCTCTGGTCTATACGACCATCAACATCCCGTATGGTGCCCTTACGGCTGCGATGACCCGCGACAACAAGGAAGTCGTCAGCATGACTTCAATCCGCATGCTCTGTGCGAATCTGGGTGGTCTCATCGTTTCCTTCGGCATCCCCGTACTGGTCACGATGATTTCTGGCAGCTATACGGGTGAGGAGTCCCGCTTCGGCTGGCAGGTGACCATGGGCCTTTATAGCGTCATCGGTGCCTTGCTGCTGCTCTACTGCTTCTCCCAGACGAAGGAGCGCATCAAGATCGACCCGTCCAATGATGAGAAGCTGCGCTTTGTCGATGTGTTCAAGCAGTTCAAGGTCAATCGTCCGCTGGTTGTCCTGAGCCTGTTCTTCATCATCCTCTTCGGCATGATGGCGGTCATGAATTCCATTGGCACGTATTTCATCACCTATAACTGCAACCGTCCGGATCTCATCCAGTGGTATGGCCTTATCGGTACCTTGCCGGCCTTCTTCCTGCTGCCGCTGGTGCCGACGTTCAACAAGCTGGTCGGCAAGATCAACCTGCTGCGCATCTCCCTGGTGCTCGGCATGGTGGGCTGCATCGTCACCTATCTGGTACCGGCTGACAACATCACACTGGTACTCATCGCGCGCTTCATCGGCTCCTGCGGCATAATCGTCGCTGGCGGTTTCATGTGGGCTTTGATCCCGGAGACCATCGAGTATGGCGAGTACAAGACGGGCAAGCGGCTGAGCGGCATGATCTATGCGATCATCGGCTTCTTCTTCAAGTTCGGCCTGGCCTTGGGCGGCATCGTTCCGGGCTTCATGCTGGCGCGGTTTGGCTATGTGGCCAATCAGGTGCAGACGCCGGAGGCCCTGCAGGGCATCTTGCTGACGACGACCTTGATCCCGCTGCTGTTCTTGGCAGTGGCCTTCGTGGACATCTGCTTCTATGGCCTCGATGATGAACGCTATCACGAAATCGTGACGGAGCTTGAGAGCCGTCATCAGCAGGAACAGGAGCATGAGCATGAAGGTACGCCGGCAGCAGGGACTATGTAAGGGATAAAAGGAGCATTCACTATGAAGATACAGAATCCAATCTTGAAAGGTTTCAATCCGGATCCGAGCATCGTGCGGGCCGGGGAGGATTATTACATTGCCACGTCCACCTTTGAATGGTTTCCCGGTGTGCAGATCCATCATTCCAAGGATCTGGTGCATTGGCATCTCATCGCTCATCCCCTTGACACCACGGAAATGCTCGACATGAAGGGCAATCCGGATTCGGGCGGGATCTGGGCGCCGGATCTCAGCTACGCTGACGGCAAGTTCTGGCTGATCTACACGGATGTCAAGGTGGTGGATGGCATGTGGAAGGACTGCCATAACTATCTTACGACGGCCGAAGATATCAAAGGGCCGTGGTCAAAGCCAATCCTTTTGAATGGGGCAGGATTTGATGCCTCGCTGTTCCATGATCCCAGCGGCCGCAAATATCTGGTCAATATGTATTGGGACCAGCGGGTTTACCATCACAATTTCTATGGCATTGCCCTGCAGGAATATTCGGTGGCAGAAGAAAAGCTCATCGGCCAGCCGGAAATCATCTACAAGGGTACGGATATCGCCTACACCGAAGGCCCGCACCTTTACCACATCAATGATATGTATTATCTGATGACAGCTGAGGGCGGCACGACGTATCAGCATTCGGAGACCATCGCGCGGAGCAAGAGCATCCATGGTCCCTACGAGATCCAGCCCGATTACCCCATGCTGTCCGCTTGGGCGGATATCCATAATCCGCTGCAGAAATGCGGTCATGCCTCGCTGGTGCAGACGCAGGCGGGGGAGTGGTACCTGGCGCATCTGACGGGGCGTCCGCTGCCGGCCCCCGACGGTTTTCCCAGCCGCGAGCGCGAGCAGCACGCCTACTGCCCGCTGGGCCGTGAAACCGCCATCGAAAAAATCGAATGGCGCGATGGCTGGCCTGTCGTAGTTGGCGGCCGCCAGGGCAGCCTGGAGGTACCTGCACCGGAGCTTCCGGCGCAGGAATGGGACGCTACCTATGACGAGGTGGATGATTTCGATGCGGATACCTTGAACATCAATTTCCAGACCCTGCGGATACCCTTTACGGAAACGCTGGGAAGCCTTACTGCCCGCCCGGGATTCCTGCGGCTCTATGGCCGTGAATCCCTGCAGTCGAAATTCACCCAGGCCCATGTGGCACGCCGCTGGCAGTCGTTCCAGTTTGATGCCCAGACCAGCGTGGAATTCCAGCCGGTTTCGTTCCAGCAGATGGCGGGAATGACCTGCTATTACAATACGGAGAACTGGTCCAGCTTCCACGTGACCTGGAATGAGAGCAAGGGACGCTGTATCGATCTGGTCATTGCCGATAATGGCAGCTTCTCGATGCCGTTGGCCGGGCAGGAAATCCCCGTGCCGGAGGATGTGAAGGCGGTCCACTTCAAAGTGGAGGTCCGTGGCCGGAGCTACCGCTATGGGTATTCCTTTGATGGCGCATCGTTCACGTTCCTGCCGGTCACGCTGGCCAGCTGGAAGTTGTCCGATGACTATGTGCGGGGTGGTGGCTTTTTCACCGGGGCGTTTGTCGGCATGAACTGCATCGACATCACGGGAACTGCGCTGCCCGCTGACTTTGATTATTTCAGCTACAAAGAATCAGAAGAATGATTGGATAAATAGAATCGCGAGGTGCAGAAAATGAAAATCAGCAGTGTCAAAGAAAAAGGATTCCGTCCCTATGGCCGTGTGCTGCCGCTGGATGTGGCTGGCTTTGTGGAGACTATCAAAGCCCGTCCAGCCGTGAAGAAGGGCGAGGTGGTCTACGAGCCGTCGGTTCAGGAGTTTGAAGACCTGCCACTCTACCAGGAACTCAAGGATAAGACCTATGGCGAGCAGGCTATCGAGTTCGGCCATTGCAGCGGCTGGAATGAAAAGCTCAATGCTGTGGAGTATCATCGTTCCTCGGAAATCGATATTGCGGCGACGGACCTTTATCTGATTCTGGGCCGCCAGCAGGATATCGACTATGAGACGAATACCTACGATACGAGCAAGATGGAGGTATTCTTTGTGCCGGCCGGCACGGCGGTGGAGCTTTATGCGACGACGCTTCATTATGCGCCGTGCGGCAAGGAGGGCCAGGAGTTCCGCTGCGGCGTCGTGCTGCCCAAGGGCACGAACGAGGAGCTGCGCGAAAAGCCCGGCCAGCAGGCCGAGGACCGGCTGCTCTTTGCAGACAACAAATGGCTGATCGCCCACAAGGAGAGCGGTCTTGACCGCGATGGCGCTTGGATTGGCTTGCAGGGAGAGAATATCGAACTTTGCTGATGGAGCACGAAAGCCTCTTCTGCCAGAGATGACAGAGGAGGCTTTTGTTTATTAAAAGGATTTGTTATTTACGAAAGCGGAAAAACTTGCTAAAATACGGATATCATAAGGAACGAGAATAAGGGATTATGCAGGATAGCGAGATGATAGTATGGTTACCATGAAGAAAATTGCTGAGCTTTGCGGCGTATCGCGCGGGACGGTTGACCGTGCCTTGAATGGCCGTGGCCGTGTCAATGCCGAAACAGCGGAGCATATCCGCAAGATGGCTAAGCAGCTGGGCTATGAGCCGAATCCGGCTGGCAAAGCATTAGCGGCCCGCAAGAATCGGCCCATCATCGGCGTGATTTTATCGTCGGAGGGCAATGCTTTTTTTGACAAGGTGATAGAGGGCATGAAGGATGCGGCAAGGGAGTATGCGGTTTATGGCTTGCAGGTAGACATCCGCACGATGAAAGGCTATCAGCCAGAGGAACAGCTGCGGCTCATGGAAGAATTGCAGCCAGAGGTCAAGGCGCTGATCCTCAATCCCATCAATGATGCGCGGGTGGTCGCTAAGATCGATGAACTGGTGGCTGCGGGGATTTTTGTCGTCAATGTCAATAACGATGTTGACGGGTCAAAACGCCATTGCTATGTGGGCAGTGATTATTTTAACGGCGGGATTACGGCCTGTGCCTTGCTGGAGGCAATGTTTGGGCGCCGGGCGGAGATTGGCCTGGTGCTTGGTAGCCGGCAGGTGCTCGGTCATAAGCAGCGGCTCGATGGCTTTATGCATCGCATGCAGCGTGTGGAGGATTTCCATGTCATCGATGTCATCGAGCATGAGGATGATGAGATCTTTGCGTATGAGCGCACGAAGGCTTTCCTCACGGCCCACCCCGAGACGACGGCCGTCGTTTCCCTGGCTGCTGGTGTCTATGGGATCGGCCGCGCCGTCATGCAGCTGCCCAAAGAAAAACGGCCGATGGTTATCGCCTTCGACAGCGTACCAACGACCGTGGAAATGATGAAGTTTGGGGTGGTGCGGGCTATTATCTTCCAGCACCCATACCGGCAGGGACATCTGGCTGTAGATCTTGCCTTCTCGTATCTTGTCAATGGCCGTATGCCGGATAAGCAGGAGTATATCATGAAAAATGAGATCCGCCTGCTGGAAAATCTCTGAGGCGGCGTGCAATCACCAAGGCTGTGGTGTCATCGGCGTGATGACGCCAAAGGTAAAGCCCTTGGCCTTGAGGATACGGATGATTTCGGGCAGGGCTTTGACGGTTTCCTCATGGCCTTCGGAGCTATGCATGAGGATGATGGCAAAGTCCTTGTTATCCGTCTGGCTGTCGATATTGCCGATGAAATCCTGCGCGGTGGGATGGCCTGGGGCCGCATCGGCGGAGCTGACATTCCAGTCGTGCTCGACATAGCCGTTTGCTGTCAGCGCTGTCCGATAGGCCTCGGTAAAATGACCGACAACTCCACCAGGTGCCCGCAGGATAAGCGGGCGAAAACCGATGATATTCTTGATGATATCATCGGTTTTTTGCATTTCGGCAAGAAAGCCATCGACGGAGGGATACAGCTTTTTATAATCGTGGTCATAGCTGTGGTTGCCGATGGCATGATGCTCGTCAAAGATGCGCTTCAAGACATCGGGATGAAGTTCGGCATGGGCACCAGTCACATAAAAGGTAGCTGGTACATCATTTTCCCTCAGGATGTCGAGGATGGCAGGGGTGTTCTTGTCATCGGGGCCATCGTCAAAGGTCAGATAGGCGACTTTGCCCTCTTTATAGGGCTGGAGCTGGGGCAGTTGCGTCGGCAGGTTTTTGGCCCGGCGCTCGGCGATGGTATATTGGTCATAGACGGGCAGGCTGGGCGTGTCAAGCTGCAGGTTGGCAAGGCCGCTATCTGCCAGGATACAGGCTGGGGCAGTCACGGGCTCCGTGGTATCCGCTGCTTTTTGTGGTGTGCTGGTGTCTGTTGCCGGCGTGCTGCTGCCACAGCCTGCCAGCAGCAGGGCCAGCGATAATGTGAGTATGGACAGGATTTGGCGGGTCAACGTAATGGTGCGCCTCCTTGCTTGGCAGTTTCTGCCGACGCTGCAGCCGCGAGCTCGGCGCGCAGGCCATCATAAAATTTCAAGAGACCGTCGAGGATGGCATCGCGATTGTTGTCCTGGAGACTTTTCGTTTTCTTGAGTTCTCGCGTCGTCTCGAGCACGTTGCCGATTGTCAGGATATAGTTGTATTCTTCTTCGAGGATCTGGGCGGCGTCGAGCGGGTCAAGGCAGCCAGTCTCCTTGGTGAGCTTGTCGTATTCGCTGCTGAGGGCCTTGAGGTTCTTTTTCTGGGTCAGTGCCAGGCTCAGGTTGTCAGCGGTCACACGGGCCAGGGATCTATTGATGGTGTCACGCATGGCATGCATATCGCGCAGGCGTTTCTGCAGGGCCTGGATATTGCGTGTCATGCGCTGGGCCTCAGCTGGTGAAAGATTGATTTGTTGATCGGTCATGTTTACATCTCCTTGTTGATTCTGCTAGAATCTATTGTAGCGGAATTTTGCCGGAAAGTCCAAGTCTTGACGGATTTGCTACAATATTATAGTAGAAGACATGGGAGTTACGTCATGATAACCATAGAGAATTTGACCAAGAGATTCCCGCATAAGACAAAAGCGGGCAAGAATACAGATAAGACAGCAGTCGATGGGCTGTCGCTGTCCATTGGCGCGGGGGAGATCTTCGGACTGCTCGGCCCTAATGGCGCGGGCAAGACGACGACCATCCGCATGCTGACGATGCAGACCCAGCCGACGAGCGGCCGCATCTGCTACGAGGGAAGGGCGCTTGCCGCCTATGCCCAGGAGCTCAAGAGCGTCATCGGTGTCGTGCCGCAGCATGTGAATTTCGACCAGGACCTCACGGTGGGGGAAAACCTCGAGCTGCATGCGCGGCTCCATCATATGAAAGGCGAGGATAGGCGGCAGCGCATCCATGAGCTCTTGCAATATGTCGAGCTCACCGATGTGGTAAATGATGGTGTACGCCGCCTGTCGGGCGGCATGAAACGCCGGCTGCTGATTGCGCGTGCGCTTTTGCATCGCCCGCGCATCTTGTTTATGGATGAGCCGACGGTGGCCCTTGACCCGCAGGTGCGACGCCGCATCTGGCAGCTTATCCGGCAGATGGCCCGGGATGGCGTCACGGTCTTCTTGACGACCCATTATATCGAGGAGGCCGAATCGCTTTGCGACCGCGTGGCAATCCTGAATAAGGGAAGGCTTGTGGCCCTTGATACGCCTAAGGAGTTTTGCGAGCAGCTTGGCCGCTATACGGTCGAGTGGGATGGCAGTGAAGGGCGCGAGTATAAGTTCTTTGCCGAAAAACAGGCGGCAGCGGAATTTGCTGGCCAGCAGGCAGGCGACGGCTCCATACTCATACGGCCGACAAATCTTGAGGACGCGTTCATTGAGCTCACGGGGCGAAAGGAGGGCATCTGATGCTTTATGATATCTGGACGGTGTTCTGGCGCGATTGGGTCGTACTCAAGCGCCGGATGACGAAGTTCATCCTGTCGCGGATGGTGGCACCGATGCTCTATCTTGTCGCCTTTGGCTGGGGCCTTGGCCGCAGCATCCAGGTGGAGTCAGGCTCGTATCTCGACTTTCTCGTGCCAGGCATCCTGGCCCTCAACTCGATGAACATAAGCTTCAACAGCATCACGCCAGTGCACGCCGAGCGCATCTACCATAAGAGCCTCGAAGAATACATCATCGCGCCGATATGGCCCGATGCCTTTGTCATTGGCAAGGTGCTGGCAGCCGTACTGCGCGGCCTGATTTCCTCGGCCATCATCGTGGCCTTGGCGCTGGCCTTTGGCGCCCATTTCACGCTGACGCCGCTGTTTTTGCTCGTATTGGTGCTCAACTGCATCATTTTTGCCGAGATCGGCTTCATTGCGGCTATGAAGATACGGACTTATGAGGAAATGAGCCAGGTCAACACCTATATCCTGCTGCCTATGTCGTTCCTTTGTGGCACGTTCTTTTCGACACATGCCTTGCCAGATCTCTTGCGCTATGTCATCGAGCTCCTGCCGCTGACACATACGAGCTATCTGCTGCGCGGCCTGGGCAGTGGCAGCCAGACTGCGCTGACATCGGTGCTGGTGCTGATTATCTATGCCCTGCTGGGCTTTGTGCTCGGGAGCCGGTCCTTCCGCCGGCTGACCCGCTGAGTTTAAGGAGTAACGGAATTGTTTAAGAATATCATACATCATCACGCAGCTTCGAGCGAAGACTGCGCGAAATTATGCTGTACGCGAATCGAGGATTTTGCGGTCAAGATTGGCCGTCAGACCATTTTTACAGATGTCAACATCCATATCCATTGCGGCCAGCTGACGGCGATAATCGGCCCCAATGGCGCAGGCAAGAGCACGCTTTTGAAGGCCATCTTAGGTGAGGTGCCGCATCAGGGAAAACTTCACTATGTCGATGCCAAGGGCAAGCACACGGGCCATCCGGTTATCGGCTATGTGCCGCAGTATCTGCGTTTTGATGTCAGTGCGCCGACCAGTGTCATGGATATCTTTATGGCCTGCCTGTCGAAACGGCCGGTCTGGCTCTGCTCGGATAAGAGCCTGCGCCCGCAGGTCGAGAAAAGTCTGGCGCGTGTCCATGCTGAGCACTTGATTGACCGCCGCCTCGGGGCGCTGTCGGGAGGCGAGCTGCAGCGCGTGCTGCTGGCTTTGGCACTTGATCCGCTGCCGGACCTGCTGCTGCTTGACGAGCCGGTGTCAGGCGTTGACCAGAATGGCTTGGAGCTTTTCTATGAGATCCTGGCCGAGCTGCGTGAGCAGGAAGACATGGCCATCATCCTGATATCGCATGACCTCAACATGGTGGCGCGTCATGCTGACCAGGTCGTGCTGCTGAACCAGCGTGTCGTCACGCAGGGCACGCCGGATGAGGTGTTCAGCGACGCGCGCACGCGCCGCATCTTTGGCATGCTGGCGGGCGGCGATGCAGCCGTGGAAAGCCATGCAGATGATGGGGAGGGCTGACTGATGGAAATGATTTACAGCATCATGGATATCCTGTTGCCCTTTGACTGGGCCAGCCATATGTTCATGAAACATGCCCTGCTTGCCATCCTGCTTGTAACGCCCTTGTTTGGTCTTTTGAGCACGATGGTGGTCTCAAATCGCATGGCCTTCTTCTCCGATTCCCTAGGCCATGGGGCCTTTACCGGCATAGCGATTGGCGTGCTGCTGGGCGTGGTATCGCCGCTGGTATCGCTGGTGGCGTTCTCCATCCTGTTTGCGCTCTGCATCACCTATATCAAGAATAAGAGCACGGCTTCAACGGATACGATTATCGGCGTGTTTTCGTCGACGGCCATAGCTTTGGGCCTGATGATCATGACGAGTGGCGGTGGTTTCAACAAGTTTTCGTCATTCCTGATCGGGGATGTCCTGAGCATCACTGAGGAAGACTTGCAGGCCTTGGCGTTCGTATTCCTGCTGGTCATTGCAGGATGGGCCTTTCTCTACAACAAGCTGCTTATCCTGTCCATCAACTCATCCTTTGCCCGCAGCCGCGGCATCCAGACATTTTGGGTCGAGGGGCTGTTTGCGGCAATCCTGGCGGTGGTTGTCTCCATCAGTATCCAGTGGGTCGGCATCCTGATTATCAATGCGCTGTTGGTGCTGCCAGCGGCGGCAGCCCGCAATGTGACGAATAATGTCAAGCAATATCACCTGGTATCTGTTTGCCTGGCACTGCTCACAGGTGTCAGCGGCTTGATCCTTGCCTATTATTTCAATATGGCGGCAGGGGCAACAATCGTCGTGCTGTCCGCGCTGGTATTTTTTGTGACGATTGCACTCAAGCCGTATTTTATCCGCTGAGAATAAAGGAGTTTGCCAATAGACCGCGAAAAAATAAAAGGGATTAGATGTAAGGTGAGGGTCTGAAGGAGTGACACAGGATGGCGGCAGATAGTGATAAGCAAAAACTCCGCGAAGAAATGCAGGACATGTTTGGCGAAATGCTGGAACTGCACAAGCGCATGCTGCTGGTGGCAATTGAGCTGCATAAAGCTATGGAAGAAGATGGCGATCCGCGGGGCATCAGCAATAGCAATGAATTTTTGTCGTTGATGAAACAGCAGCGGACGCTGTTGATTTTAGGGATGGTACATAAGGCAAATATGGCAGATTCCGAAGAAGAGTGCGGCAAGCTGATTCCGTTTCCTGTGCGGGCGACCAAGGCGAACCTGGAGGCTACGGTCCGCCACTATATCCCGCAGAATATTGAGCGCCTGGCAAAGGAGCATGCCGATATCATGCGCATGGCGAAGATGACAGGCTACTTTGCCTGGTCACTGCCGAAGTCGTGCGTCTCCCATGTAAAGACCACGACGGTAACGACCTATGAATGTGCCAACTGTAATGTACTCTGCAATGCCAAGGAAAATTTTGCGGGCAATGGTTTTGATTTTCTGCATCGTCAGCTCTATCGCCAATATGCGCAGTGGAATTCGTGGATGCGGCAGTTTTTGGGCGAACGTAAAAAGACGCTGGCAGAACTGCAGCCAGCTATCGTCGACGAGGCCTGCCGCAAACATCTGATGGAACACTTTGCCAAAGCTGATACTTTTGATGGGCAGGAGTGTTATGGCTGCCCGGTAATCCGTCAATCGTTTGCGGCCCTGCAGAAGCAGAATGCCAAATGGAACGATGCCGATGAAATCCATTGAGGGATAATACAGATACTCAGTAAAATAAATGGGGCTATGCATGCTGGATGCGTGCATAGCCCTATTATTTTATTGGGGAGGATTATTATGCAGCAAATCTTGGGATATGTGCGCGTGAGCACGCGGGAGCAGAATCTGGGGCGGCAGCTGGCCGCTATGCGGAAGATGGGAATCGAGCCGCAAAACATTTATATGGATAAAATATCGGGCAAGGATTTTGTGCGGCCGCAGTATCAGAAGCTTATGCAGCGTATCGATGACGAGACGATTCTCTGTATCCATTCCATTGACCGGCTGGGCCGCAATTATCGCGAGGTGTTGGAGCAATGGCAGAAGATAACCAAAGTCAAAGGCGCCGATATTGTTGTTTTTGATATGCCGCTATTGGATACACGGCGAGGCAAGGATTTATTGGGGACATTTGTCAGCGACCTTATCTTGCAGGTGCTGTCCTTTGTGGCCGAAAACGAGCGGCACAACATCCGTCAGCGGCAGGCCGAAGGGATTGCTGAAGCGCATCGGCGTGGTGTGCGCTTTGGCCGGCCGCAGAAGCCGTTGCCACAGGGATTTGCCCGTGTGTATCAAGCCTGGCGGCGCGGAGAGCTTTCACTGAACCAGGCAGCCAGGAAAATAAACATGCCGGTTTCTACGTTCTATAATAAATGTCAGCAGCAAAAAGAGCGCGAAAAGCGTCGGAAATAAGCAAACAGCCTATTCGGAAAAGTATACTTTTTTGAATAGGCTGTTTTTATTTTAGTCTTCTTTCTTTTTCGGTGATAGTTCTAGTTTTTTTATATAGAATTTGTCTATTCCGAAAAGTATAGGTTTTAAAACACACATGAGGGTTGAGGCAACTATGAAAGAAATCGTCAAAACACCAGCGAAAGCCGAGCAGGGAATGGCAGGAATCGGCAGGAGACAGGGAACGTCGCCAAAACCAAACGCAACGGCATTTGCTCGCGAACTGCACGCGGTGAAACATGGCGTCAAATTTTCGCGCCATGCAGAAAAGCGGCTGGAACTGCGCGGGATAGCATTGGATGAGGAGGACAAAGCGCGTCTGGAATCTGCTGTTGACCGCATGGCCGCCAAAGGCTCGCGGGAAGCACTGATTTGGATGAAGCAGACGGCCCTTGTCGTAAGCGTGAAAAACCGCACGGTTATCACGGCTGTGGATGAAGCAAGTGCTAAAGAAAATATTTTTACCAACATAGACAGTGCCGCAATACTTTAAGGCACATGGGATAAAGGAGAAGTGATTAATCATGATGCGTTCATTATATGCCGGTGTCTCGGGGCTCAAAGGCCATCAGACGCGAATGGATGTAATTGGCAACAACATTGCCAACGTTAATACGACAGGTTTCAAATCCAGCCGCGTGACCTTCGCGGATACGCTTAACCAGACGATTTCTGGTGCTGGCGCACCTAGTGGGAATCTTGGTGGAACAAATCCTAAACAAATTGGTTTGGGGACAGGTGTATCTAGTATTGACATGTTATTTACAGATGGGTCGGTACAGGCTACGGGTAAAAATACTGATTTATGCATTTCAGGAAATGGTTTGTTTGTGGTAAAAAAAGGAAATGAAACTTTTTATACCCGTAATGGTGCATTTGAGTTTGATGCCAATGGAAATCTGGTGATGCCAGGAAGTGGTATGAAAGTTCAAGGCTATATAGCTAAGAATGGTGATATCAGTAATGCTGCCGGCGACCCTGATGGTGATATCCAGATTCAGGTAGGTAAGGGAATGGATGCAGCGGCAACTACGCTTGCCTCATACACGAAAAATTTACAGGCAGATATGACGGGCTACAATATTAGTAATATGATTGTAAAATATGCTGATGGTACGCAAGAAACAGTAACCTCATATACTCCGACGAAAATAGATAAGGGAACAATAACTCTTACTACAAATACTGGAGAAACGATTGAAGTAGATGATACTGCAGGATTTAATTTTACGACAAATCAACAATTGAGTGGTACTACACTATGGACGAAAACTATAAACTCAGTTACAGCAAATTCTTCAGGAACGGTAGATGTACAGGTAAATTCTGGTTCATCATCGACATTGGTTAACCCTAGTCCGTTAAATCTTACTGGCTTGACAAGTGGAAACTATACATATGGTGGGTCGATAGCACTTTCGGGAAAAATTGTTACTAATGGTGTTACTGCTGTAGGTCCGGCTACGAATCCGAATTCTGCAGTGGAAGTTACCTTTGAGCTTGATAGTAATTTTGGAACAGCAGCAGGCCAACAGGTTACAGTTAGGATTCCGAATCCGCAGAATGCTACCTATAGTGATGGGGATCTAGTCACATTTGGTGGATTTACGATTGGAACGATTAAACCTAATGCTGGAGCTGAAATTAATTGTGCAGACGGACGGAAAGATACGGCACAATCGACATTTAGTATTACATCGGCGAATCAGTCATATGTGAGGACAGGAAGAGCTTCAGATGGCATGATAACAGCTATTACAAGACATGGCGAGGGAACTGCGTATAGATTTAACGGAAAAGATATTGACTCACTTAGTATTGTGACGTCTGATGGGAAGACGTTGACTGGATTATTAGGAAAGAATTATAACAGTGGCGATACTTTCTATTCTTCGATAACGACAACTGTGGCAGTATATGATACTGATGGTGGTTTGCATTCAATACCGGTATTGTTTACACGAACGGCAGGAGCAGAGAGTACTTGGGAGTTGAGCTTAGCTGGTGGCAGTGATACCTATAGCGTTATAGAAGATGATGGGACAGCACTGGCAGTATCTTTAAGTAAAAGTAATTTAGTTTTTGATGGTAAAGGACAGTATGTGTCAGGTAGCGCTTCCTTGGCTATTTCTCGTTCCGGCGACAGAAACTTTGATGATGGAGAAGTAACCTTAAATTTAAGTGGCCTTACCCAGTATGCAGGTACTAGTACTATTTCGAATAAGAGTGATGGCAATGCTTCGGGAAATTTGCAGAGTGTTTCTATTGACAGTAGCGGTGTTATAACGGGCGTATATTCTAATGGTGTAAAACAAGCAGAGGCAAAAATAGCCATTGCTACGTTTAATAATGCCGCAGGATTGACTAAAACAGGAAACAGTCTTTATCAAGAATCAAACAATTCAGGAAAAGTTTCGTATGATTCGACAGGCTCTACGATAACTTCGTCAGCCTTGGAAATGTCCAACGTGGATATTGCCAACGAGTTCTCGGATATGATTGTTACCCAGCGTGGTTTCCAGTCGAATTCCAAGATTATCACGGTCAGTGATGAAATGCTTGAGACAATGATTAATATGAAACGCTAATATAGGCAAGCGGCAACCAATTTGGTTGCCGCTTTTTTCGCTAGGAAGTAGTAAGATATCGGGGGATTCATTCTCGTGAGAAAAGTATGTGATTTTGAAGAGCTTTTTCACGGGAATGAAAAACTTCGTGAAATCGTACCTTTTGGCTGGGAGCGAAATTGACAAGTCATTGACCGGTCAAATTGACTTGTCAAATTTTAGGACTTGGATGTGCTATACTGTAAACAGTTGTTGTATTGCTGGCAGAAGGGATGATGGCATGAAGTTGGAAGAGCTGGTGAAGCATAATCTTAGCCGGTTGAACGAGACCGATTTGATTGTTTGGCGCTATATCTATGCGCATTTGGAAGAGTGTTGTTATATATCGATTTATGATCTGGCAGATGCCTGCCATGTTTCGCGCACAACGGTGATGCGGTTTGCAAAGAAGCTGGGCTTTGATGGCTTCAGTGATTTGAAGGCCATGCTCAAGATGGAGTATGCCAAGCCCCATGACAAGCCTACCCAGACGATCGCCGAGGCGACGACTGCCTTGTGCCAGGCCATCGGCGAGGAAATTGCCAAGCAGGATTTCGAGCGTGTCAATCGGCTGATGCATCGTGCCCGCCGCGTGTTTGTCTTTGCTTCGGGGCTCGTGCAGCGCAATATCGCCAATGAACTTACGCGGCTGTTCCTGCAGATGAATCAATATCTGTATACCATTTACGGCCCGGATGAGTTTCGCATCACGATGGAGAATGCGACGCCTGAGGATCTTTTTGTCATCATTTCACTGAGCGGCGAGAGTGACCGTGTGGTGGATTTTGCCAAGACGCTGCATGCTAAAGGCGTGCCACTGATCTCGATGACGCGGCTGCAAAGCAATTCACTGGCACGGCTCAGTACCGAAAATCTTTATGTGACGCCTAGGGCGCTTCCCGTGGCATCGAAACGTCCTTATGAATCGACGCTGGCCTTTTTCCTGATGGTGGAAATCTGGTTTGTCAGCTATACGCAGTTTTTGGCAGAGCAGGATGGTGACAGCGAAGATACCTAAGGCAAAATGTGATATATCACGCCAGATCGTGACAAGTCACAGGCTGGGGTGACGTCTCCCGAACCACGCCAAAACTATTGAAACCGTAACTCCTTTTGATTATGATAAAGCCATGAAATCCATTCGCGAAGGTTTTTCACAGGCAATCATTTTTGAAAGGGGTTTTTATTATGAAAAAGTCATCGATTGTTATTGCCGGCGGCGGAAGTACCTTCACACCAGGGATCGTCCTGATGCTCTTGAAACACAGCGACCGTTTCCCCATTCGCCAGATAAAATTCTACGATAACGATGCTGAGCGGCAGCAGAAAATAGCGGAGGCCTGCAAGATCTTGCTGGCAGAGCGGGCGCCAGAGATTGCGTTCTCATATACCACGGACCCGGAGGAGGCCTTCACCGATGTGGACTTCGTCATGGCCCATATCCGGGTCGGCAAATACGCCATGCGCGAGAAGGATGAGAAAATCCCGATGCGTCACGGTGTATTCGGACAGGAAACCTGCGGCCCAGGCGGCATTGCCTATGGCATGCGTTCTATCGGCGGGGTTATTGAGATTCTCGACTACATGGAAAAATATTCGCCGCAGGCCTGGATGCTAAACTACTCGAATCCGGCCGCTATCGTGGCTGAGGCCACGCGCCGTCTGCGCCCGGATTCCCGCATCATCAACATCTGTGACATGCCGGTGGGCATCGAGGAGCGCATGGCGGAAATCCTGCAGCTGCCTAATGGTCGCAAGGATATGGAGGTCCGCTACTATGGGCTCAATCACTTCGGCTGGTGGTGTGACATCCGCGACAAGCAGGGCCATGACCTCATGCCAAAGATCAAGGCTCATGTCAAGGAGCATGGCTATGTGGTGAATTCCAACGATGCAAAGGTCGAGGCCAGCTGGCAGGATACCTTCGCCAAGGCGAAAGACGTCTATGCAGTCGATCCCGATACGCTGCCCAATACGTATCTCAAATATTATCTCTATCCGGACTATGTGTTCCAGCATGACAACCAGCATCCTGACCATACCCGGGCCAATGAAGTCATGGAGCATCGCGAGAAGAATGTGTTCGCGGCAGCTAAGGATATCGTGGCCAAGGGGACGGCCAAGGATTGTGCCTTTGAGGCCGATGACCACGCAAGCTATATCGTGGATCTGGCCGAGGCCATCACTACGAACCAGAAGGCCCGCATGCTCCTGATCGTGGAGAACAACGGGGCCATCGTGAACTTCGATCCGACGGCCATGGTGGAGATTCCCTGCATCGTCGGAGCCAATGGCTATGAGAAGGTCAGCATCGGCAAGATTCCGCAGTTCCAGAAGGGCCTGATGGAGCAGCAGGTATCGGTGGAGAAACTCGTCGTCGATGCCTGGATCAATGGCAGCTACCAGAAGCTCTGGCAGGCACTGACCCTTTCGAAGACGGTGCCGTCGGCGTCGGTGGCCAAGGCAATCCTGGATGACCTCATCGAGGCGAATAAAGAGTATTGGCCGGAACTGCACTAAGAGCCTGTGACGGGGAATAGGAGAGTTTGTCATGCAGATTTCAAAAGATATTGTCATGCAGAACGTCCAGCGCTTCGGTGGTGCGATGTTCACGCCGGTCTTGATGTTCGGTGTATTTGGTATATTTGTAGCGATCTCCATTCTGTGCACCAATGCGATGCTTCTCGGCCCTATCGCCGAGAAGGGGACGCTTTGGTACAATTTCTGGTACATCATCCAGGAGGGAGCCTGGACGGTGTTCCGGCAGATGCCGCTTTTATTTGCCATCGGCCTGCCCATTGGCCTGGCGAAAAAGAACAATGCCCGGGCTTGTATGGAATCCTTTCTGATCTACATCATCTTCAATTATTTTGTCAGTGCTATCCTGTCCATCTATGGGCCGAGCTTTGGCGTCGACTTCACCCGGGAGGCCGTAGCCGGCTCGGGGCTTACGATGGTGGCGACCATCAAGACCCTCGATACCGGTATTGTCGGTGCGATTCTCATTGCAGCCATTTCGGTCTGGCTGCATGGGAAATTGTTTGATGTCAACATGCCGGAAAGCCTAGGCATTTTCCGCGGTTCATCATTGGTAGTCGTGGCAGGTTTTTGGCTGATGTTCCCCATCGCCTTGCTGTTTTGTGTGGTTTGGCCACAGTTCCAGCTGGCCATTGCCTCGCTGCAGGGATTCTTGGTGGGTGCCGGTGTGGGCGGCGTATGGGTCTATACGTTCCTCGAGCGTATCCTGATCCCAACGGGGCTGCACCACTTCATTTATCTGCCGTTCATTTTCGGTCCGGCGGTGGTCGACAACGGCATCCAGGTTTATTGGCTCCAGCATTTGCAGGAGTTTGCGGCTTCGACAAAGCCTTTGATTGAATTGTTCCCGCAAGGAGGTTTTGCCCTGCATGGCATGAGCAAGGTCTTTGGCTGCCCGGGCATCGCCTTGGCACTGTACTTCACGGCGAAACCGGAGAACCGCAAGAAAATCGGTGCGCTGGTATTCCCCGCTGCTGCAGTGGCGGTCTGCTGCGGCATCACGGAGCCATTGGAATTCACCTTCTTGTTTGTCGCTCCAATCTTGTTCGTTGTCCATGCTTTGCTGGCAGGCACGTTGTCGGCTACGATGTATGCGCTGGGCGTGACGGGGAATTTTGGCGGCGGTCTTCTGGACTGCGCCCTGTTCCAGGATTGGATTCCCTTATTCCAGAATCACTGGCCAACTTTTTTGACCCAGATCGTTGTCGGACTTATCTTCACGGGAATCTGGTTTGTGGTATTCCGGACGCTTATCATAAAGCTTGATCTCAAGACGCCAGGGCGTGGTGATGAAAAGGTCAAGCTCTACACCAAAGCTGACTACAAGGCTAAGGGGGCAGGCGATATCCTGGCTGAAGAGGCTGCGGCTTTCCTCGCCGATCTCGGTGGCAGGGAGAATATCGTGGATGTGACCAACTGTGCGACGCGGCTGCGTGTGACGGTAAAAGATGACAGCTTGCTGGCTGACCCGAAGGTATTTGAGGAGCACGGTGCCCGCGGGCTTGTCCATAACGGCTGTGCAATCCAGGTCATCGTGGGCCTGTCGGTACCGCAGGTTCGTGAGCGGTTTGAGAGTTTATTGGAACATGGTATGGGGTGATTGATTCCCCTATGGCAAAAAAAGACGGCAGTACAAAAATGTATTGCCGTCTTTTGCTTGTTTAGTTTCGATGCACGGGCATTTTTTTGTAGATGTCGGCAAGTCTTGTCAATGCTTCGTTTAAGGTGTCGTCATTCTTGGCGAAATGCAGGCGCATGTAGTCGTTGTTGTCCTCATGGAAGAAGGCAGAGCCAGGGACGGCGCCGACGCCGACTTTTTCAGCCAGAGTCTCGCAGAATTCTTCGTCGCTATCAAAGCCGAAGGCGGATATATCGACCATGACGTAATAGGCTCCCTGCGGCTCCGTATGGGGCAGGCCAATTTCGCGCAGGCCCTTTAGGAGAAGTTCGCGTTTCTGCGTATAGTGTTGTTTGAGCCAGTCATAGTAGCTGTCATCGAAGCTCAGGGCGGTGACGGCAGCTTCCTGTAATGGCGCTGCGGCACCGACGGTCAGGAAGTCATGAACCTTGCGGGCAACTTCGATGACTTCGGGGCGGGCAATGACGTAGCCAAGACGCCAGCCGGTGATGGAATAGGTCTTAGAGAGGGAACCGCAGGAAATCGTGCGCTCCCGCATGCGCGGCAGGGTGGCAAAGTAGATGTTCGCATAGGGTTCATAGACGATATGCTCGTAGACTTCGTCGGTGATGACCCAGGTATCGTATTTCTCCGCCAGGTCGGCGATGATCTGCAATTCTTCACGGGTAAACACTTTGCCGCAGGGATTGGAAGGGTTGCAGAGAATCAAAGCCTTGGGATGCTGCTGGAAGGCTTTTTCCAGTTCGTTAGCATCAAAGGTATAGGCAGGGGGCTTTAGCGACACATAGATGGGCTCAGCACCGCAAAGGATGGCATCAGCGCCGTAGTTCTCATAGAAGGGAGAGAAGACAATGACTTTATCGCCGGGGTCAGTGACACTCATGACGGCGGTCATCATGGCTTCGGTGCCGCCGCAGGTGGTGACGATTTCGGTGTTGGGGTCGATGTCAAGCCCGGTGAAATGCGTTTGCTTCTTGGCCAGCGCCTCGCGGAAGTTCTGGGCGCCCCAGGTGATGGAATACTGATGGGGCCCTTGAGCGGCAATCTCAGCTAGCCGTGTGGTAAGTTTTGACGGCGGATCCCAGTCGGGAAAGCCCTGACTGAGATTGACTGCCTGATATTTTAGTGAGACGCGTGTCATGCGCCGGATGACGGAATCCGTAAAGGATTCCGTCCGTTTGGATAGTCCTGCCATAGTGATTGCTCCTTATTCTGCCGGTACGATGGTACCATGATATTGTTCCTGGATGAATTTCTTGACGGCCTCCGAGTGGAAAATCTGGGCGATTTTCTGATAGTCGGCATTGTCTTTGTCCTTCGTACGGGTAGCCAGTACCATGACTGCCAGCGGTTCGGATTTGTCTTCCAGATAGATGCCCTGTTTTTCGACGTCGAGGCCGCCGCTCATGACGTAATTCATCGTAATGACGGCGATATCGACATCTTGCAGGCTGCGGGGCAGCTGCGCAGCCTCGAGCTCGACAAACTGGAGATGCTTGGGGTTGGACTGGATATCCTGAATCGTAACCTTGAAATTGTTTTCCGGCAGAGTGATGAGTCCGGCTTTTGCGAGGAGCATCAGCGCGCGGCCGCCGTTGGTCGGGTCATTGGGGATGGCTACTTTGGCGCCATCGGGGATGTCGTTTACACTGTGGACTTTATCGCTGTAAATGCCCATGCGCATGAGAATCGTCGTGCCGATGGGAGAGAGGTCGGCATTGTGCTGAGAAGCAAAGTTCTTGAGAAATGGTTCGTGCTGGTAGCTGTTCAGGTCGATATCGCCGTCAGCCAGTGCCTGGTCGGGGGTAACGTAATCGGAAAACTCCACCACTGTGACTTTGAGTCCCTGATTGGCCGCTTCGTTGGCCACTGCTTCGGCTACCTCGGCATGCGGACCGGACGTTGCACCTAGTTTGATTTCTTTTTGCGCCTGCTGGCCGCAGCCGCTGAGGAGCAGTGTCATAGCTGTAAGCGCGCCCAGGGCAAGAAGTGATAATCTTTTTGTATTCATGTTCATCCCTCCAATTCATATCTGTAATATATGATAAATCTCTTGTGTAACTTTGTCAACTATAAACATATATATTTAATATGTTTAATACGGAAATGTCAAAAAAAAAGCGGCAGCTGTAGGAGCTGTCGCCTGTTTTTGCATAGAAATCTTAATCGGAGCTATCGGAACTGTCGCTGCTGCTATCACTGCCGCAGTCGCTATAGTCACCATAACTATCATGGTAATCGGAGCTGCTATAGTCGTTTTCCCACCAGTGATTCGAAGTATTGGAGCTGGAATCGTAATCGTCATCGTCAGATCGGAAGTGACCTTGGATGGTAAAGATAAGGATAATGGCAAATAGCAGCGCAGTTTCAATCATGTTAAAGAAATCAGCAGACATGATAATTCCCCCGTTGCTATCCATGATAATACCAGGGGGTTATAAGAGGGTTATAGTTATCTTGCAGATGTCTGAGCAGAAAATGAAAAACGGCCTGTAAACAACAGGCCGTGAAATATCGTAAGTGGTGCGCTCGGCGGGAGTCGAACCCACGCTTTCAGCTCCGGAGGCTAACGTCCTATCCACTGGACTACGAGCGCTTGTTTCGTTGTCCTTGACAACAGTACATAGTATAGCATAGAGCATGGTCTTTGTCAAACTAGGGAAACTGTGCTGAGGTTACTTAAAAATATATAAAAAACGTGCTATAATGAGGCGTACAGGGAGGAATTACAATGGAACTGAAAAACTGCATGGAGGAATTTGTCCAGGACAAAATGGACGTTGTGCTGGAACAGTATCCGGATTGCTGTCGGTGTGAGCAGTGCAGGCTTGATATTGCCGCACTGGCGCTTAACCAGCTGCCGCCAAGATATGTATCCACGCGCGAGGGTGACGTCTTTGTACGTGTCAATGAGATGAATACGGAATGTGAGGTAAAAGTCATAAAGGCTATTGCCAATGCGATAGAGGTCGTGAATAAGAATCCCCGTCATGGCGTAGGCGCCTAAAGACTGAAAGCCGGAAAGCAATGGTTGCTTTCCGGCTTTCAGTCTTTATTTCCTATGGTGCTTGAGGAAGTTTTCGATGCGATTGAGCGCCTCGGAAATCTTGTCGATAGCCGTTGCATAAGAGCAGCGGACATGGCCTTCCCCGCATTGTCCGAAGGCACTGCCAGGAACGAGGGCGACATGCTCGGCCTTCAGCAGCTCTTCGGCGAATTCGTTTGATGTGTAGCCTGTTGAGCTGATATTCGGGAAGATATAGAAGGCGCCTTTCGGCTCGAAGCATTCAAGGCCCATCTTGATGAACCCGTCATAGATCAGACGGCGGCGGCGGTCATACTCCGATACCATCTTTTTCATGTATTTCTCGCCGTGGCGCAGGGCCTCGATGGCGGCAATCTGAGCCGTGATCGGTGCGCAGAGCATCGTATACTGATGGATCTTGGTCATGGCAGCGATGATGGTCGGATTGGCCAGTGCATAGCCGATGCGCCAGCCTGTCATGGCGTATGCCTTGGAGAAACCGTTGAGCAGGATGGTACGCTCTTGCATGCGTGGCAGGGAAGCGAAACATACATGTTCTTCGTCCCCATAGGTCAGATCGCCGTAGATTTCATCGGAAATGACGATGAGGTCATGTTTTTCGGCGAAGTCGGCGATGGCTAAGAGATCCTTGCGCGTCATGATAGCACCGGTCGGATTGTTCGGATAGCCAATCAGCAGCACCTTGGTGCGTTCGGTGAGATGCTCTTCGAGCTCAGCCGGTGTGATGCGGAATTCGTTTTCAATCTTTGCCGGGACGGCCACTGGGACACCACCAGCCAGGATGGTGCAGGCCTGATAGGAGACATAGCAAGGCTCCGGAATCAGTACTTCGTCGCCAGGGGCGAGGATGGCACGCATGGCAATGTCGAGGGCCTCACTGACACCGACAGTTACGAGAACGTCGGTGGCGGCATCATAGTCTGTCTGATAACAGTCATGGTAATGGTGGCAGATTTCCTGACGGAGCTCTGGCATACCACGATTGGCAGTGTATGAAGTATAGCCCTGTTCGAGGCCATAGACACAGCTTTCGCGGATAGACCAGGGCGTGATGAAGTCCGGTTCACCGACACCGAGGGAGATGACATCGTCCATCTGGGCAGCGATATCGAAGAATTTACGGATGCCCGACGGAGCAATCGCATTGACGCCCGGAGACAGCCGATCAGCCCAATCGTTTTTCGTCTCGATCATGGTGACACCACCAATCTGCGGTCGCGTTCCTCATCGTTGATGATGACGCCATCTTTCTTGTACGGTTTGAGCATGAAGTGGCTGCGCGTAGCCGTGACACCTTCGATGGTAGCCAGGCGTTTAGCGACGAAGTTTGCCACGTCTTTCAAGGATTTGCCTTCGATGATGACCATGAGGTCAAAGCTGCCACTCATCAGATAGACCGTACGAACTTCGTCAAAGCGGTAGATGCGCTCAGCGATGGCATCAAAGCCGACCTCGCGCTGTGGCGTCAGGTTGATCTCGATGACGGCTGTGACCGTATCGTCACCGAATTTTTCCCAGTTGATCAGTGTATTATAGGAAAGGATGATTTTGTCCTTCTCTAAGTCTTTGATGTTACGCTCGACTTCGTACTCGCTGCGGTTCAGCATCGAGGCCAGCTCGCTGACCGGCCGGCGGGCGTCGTGTTCGAGCAGCTCTAAGAGTTCACGCATGGATATTCCTCCCTTGAATGTGTTTGTCTACTATAAAAGCCCTCGTCCAGTAAAGGACGAGGGCTTGTTCCCGTGGTACCACCTTAATCAGATCCTGCCATGGCAGGACCCACTCGATGCCTTAACGCGGCAAACGGCAGGACTTATTAGGCCCTGCAGGCTCGTGAGCAGCTTTCTCTGGATCTTCCCGGCGGTTTGCACCAGACACCGCCTCTCTGGCGAGAAGATGGGCAGATACTCTTTCAGTCATTGCCTGTCTCAATATATGACAATCATATCACAGGATGTGGATGGTTGGCAAGTTGTAAATTACAGATAGTCTTTTGTCAGGGAACAGATGAAGGCGGATTTTGGCGCAGATGTCCTTTTGTAGAAAAATTAAGCGCTTTTTGATAAAGATAGTCCTGTGTTCTTGCAATACGCATCTGTTTTAGGTAAAATGATACTAAAGGCTGGTTGGTGCAGCCTTGTTTCAAGGACTAAGATACGAGAATGGGAAGAGGGGTATGGCATGATTATTGGCAGCATTGATTCGCTGGATGACAGCCATGTAAGATATCCAGCTATGGTGCAGAAGGCTTTGGACTATCTGCGCGATCATGATTTTACCAAGCTGGCGGATGGACGCTATCCGATTGATGGGGATAAATGTGTGGCCAACTTGCAGCGCTATACGACGCGGCTCTATCATGAATGCCGTCCCGAAACGCATGAGAAGTATGTAGACATCCAGTTCGTCGTGGAAGGCGAAGAATACATGGGATGGTGTCCGTTCAGCCCTGATCTTACGGTGACGAGTCCTTATGATGCGGACAGAGATATAACGTTCTATGAATCGTTGGTACCGGACAGCAATATCGTGCTGTCTCCGGGTCGTTTTGCTGTGCTTTATCCGGAGGACGTGCATCGTCCGCAGGGCGCAGTAGATGATATGCCGTCTCAGGTGACTAAAGTGGTCGTCAAGATTGCGGTGGATTGTTTGTGATGCAATAGGCATAGCAGGCCTGTAGGGGGCTTGCTATGCCTATTTTATCTATATAGCTTTATGTTTTAAGTATTTTTTCATTTGGAGGAAAAGAGCACTCATGACTGTAAGAAGAATTTTCGTAGAGAAACGACAGGGATTCTTTGACATCCCCGCCCAGCAGCTCTGCAGCGATCTCAAGGAAACCTTTCACCTTGAGGAGTTGAAGGCCGTTCGTATCATCAAGCGGTACGACATCGAGGGTCTCAGCGATGAAGAGTATGCGGCGGTAAAGTCGGTGGTATTTGCAGAGCCGCCGGTGGATGTAGTATATGAGGAGAAATTGCCGCATTTTCCGAATTCCCGGACCTTTGCGGTGGAATATCTGCCTGGCCAGTATGACCAGACGGCAGACTCGGCGGCTCAGTGCGTGCAGCTCGTCACGCAGAAGGAGCGTCCGCAGATTGCGACGGCTCGTGTCATCGTCATTGTCGGTGATGTGAGCCGGGAGGACTTTGCGAAAATCAAGGATTACTGCATCAATGCAGTCGAGAGTCGTGAGGCAAGCCTGGCAAAACCGGAGTCGCTTGACATGCATTATGAGGAGCCGGCGGATGTTGAAGTGCTGGAAGACTTCAACACCCTCGATGATGCTGGACTGCAGGCCTTCATGGAAGCGAAGGGGTTTGCGATGAGCTTCGAGGATTTGAAGTTCTGTCAAGAATATTTCCGTGAGACAGAGCGCAGAGCGCCGACGATTACCGAGTTGCGCGTCATTGATACGTACTGGTCTGACCATTGCCGTCATACGACGTTCACGACGGCTATCGATATGGTCGATATCGAAGAGGGCTATTTTTCTCCAGCCATTACCAAGGCCTACAATAAATATCTGGAAGACCGTGAGGATATCTATGGCGGCAACCTCCGCGATGTGACGCTGATGGATATTGCCGTTATCGGCATGAAGGCACTGCGCAAGCAGGGCAAGCTCGAGGATCTCGATAAATCGGAAGAAATCAATGCCTGCAGCATCGTGGTAACGGCTGATATCGATGGCAAGGATGAGGAATGGCTCGTCATGTTCAAGAATGAGACCCACAATCATCCGACGGAAATCGAGCCGTTCGGTGGTGCGGCTACGTGCCTTGGCGGTGCTATCCGCGATCCGCTTTCGGGCCGTTCCTATGTCTATCAGGCCATGCGTGTGACTGGTGCGGCAGATCCGCGTCGTCCGCTCAAGGATACGATGGCTGGCAAGCTGCCGCAGAAGAAGATCACTCTGGGAGCAGCTGCGGGCTACAGCGCTTACGGTAACCAGATTGGTCTGGCAACTGGTCAGGTTCGTGAGGTATATCATGAAGGCTATATGGCCAAGCGCATGGAAATCGGTGCCGTCATTGCAGCAGCACCGAAGGTCAATGTCGTGCGCGAGCGTCCGGCTACGGGCGACCTCATCGTTCTCGTCGGTGGCCGCACGGGCCGCGATGGCTGCGGCGGTGCTACGGGTTCCTCGAAAGAACATACGGAGGAGTCGTTGACCAGCTGCGGTGCTGAGGTACAGAAAGGCAATCCGCCGACAGAGCGCAAGATCCAGCGTCTGTTCCGTAATCCGCAGGTCAGCCGCATGATCAAGCGCTGCAATGACTTCGGTGCAGGTGGTGTGGCCGTAGCTATCGGCGAGCTGGCCGATGGTCTTGTCATCGATCTCGATGCGGTCAAGAAGAAATATGCCGGCCTTGATGGTACGGAGCTGGCAATTTCGGAGTCCCAGGAGCGCATGGCTGTCGTCATCGATCCGCAAGATCTCGAGGCTTTTGTCAAATTTGCCGATGAAGAGAACCTTGAAGCGACGCAGGTTGCTGAGGTCACGGCACTGCCGCGCCTCATCATGAAGTGGCGTGGCAAGCCAATCGTGCAGATGAACCGTGAGTTCCTTGACACGAATGGCGTGCGCCAGCATGTCACGGCAGTCATCAGCAGCCCGGATGAAAACAACCGTTATCTGCACAAGATTCCGGCGGCTGTCGAGGCCTGCGGCAAAGATCTGGAGAAGGCCTGGCTGACGAATCTGGCAGATCTCAACGTCTGCAGCCAGAAGGGCCTCGCCGAGCGCTTTGACTCGACTATTGGCGGCAATACGGTGCTGATGCCGTTCGGCGGCCGTAAGCAGCTGACGCCGGCTGAGGGTATGGTAGCCAAGCTGCCAGTACTCGGTGCTGAGACGAATACGGCTACGGCAATGACCTTTGGACTTAACCCGGCCTTTACGGAGTGGAGCCCGTTCCATGGTGCACTCTACTCGGTGGTTGAATCGGCAGCTAAGATGGTCGCACTTGGCGGCCGTGCCGATAAGATCCGCCTGACGTTCCAGGAGTATTTCGAGAGCCTCGGCAAGGATCCGAAGAAATGGGGCAACCCATTTGCTGCGCTGATCGGTGCCCTTTGGGCTCAGCATGAGCTCGAGATTCCGGCTATTGGCGGCAAGGACTCGATGTCCGGTACCTTTGAGGACCTCCATGTACCGCCGACGCTGGCAGCCTTTGCTGTCGATGTCATGAAGGCAGACTGTGCTGTATCGCCGGAGTTCAAATATCCAGGCAATAAGGTTTATCTCGTACCGGCACCGAAGGACAGCCAGGATCTGCCAGTCTTTGCGAAGATGCGTAAGAACTGGGACAAGATCAGCCAGATGACGGCCGGCAAAAAGGTATTCTCGGCTCAGAGCATCGGTGTCGGCGGTATCGCTGCAGCTGTCACGAAGATGGCACTGGGCAATGGCATCGGCTTCAAGTTCACGGGCCATGTGACGCGGAACAGCCTCTTCACGCCTGATTATGGTTCAATCATCATCGAGGTAGCAGAAAATACCGATGTCGAAACGCTGCTAGCTGGCACAGGCTATCGCGAACTCGGCGTGACGACAGCTGGCCCGAGCATTGTCTGTGGTGCGGATGTTATCATGCTAGCTGATGCTGAGGAGGCCTTCACGTCGCCGCTCGAGAAAATCTTCCCGACGCAGGTCAAACAGCGCAGCAAGGACAAGGCCACCTATATTCCTTATGAGAAAGGCAATGTGTTGCGTAAGCAGACGCATATCGCACGTCCAAGGGTATTCATACCGGTATTCCCTGGTACGAACTGCGAGTATGATTCGGCCCGTGCTTGGGAGCGTGCTGGCGCTGAGGCCCAGACGCTGATCGTCCGCAACCTTACGCCTGCAGCCGTTGAGGAGACGGTTGAGGCTATCGTCAAGGGCATCCGTGAGTCGCAGATGATCATGCTGCCGGGCGGATTCAGTGGCGGTGATGAGCCGGACGGTTCGGGCAAGTTCATTGCAGCGATGTTCCGCAATCCGCGCATCATGGAGGAGGTCATGACGCTGCTCAACAAGCGTGATGGTCTGATGCTCGGCATCTGCAACGGTTTCCAGGCATTGATCAAGCTGGGCCTGGTACCGTATGGAGATATCCGGGATCTGTCAGAGAACTCTCCGACTCTGACTTACAACAATATTGGCCGTCATGCTTCGTGCATGGTACAGACGAAGGTGGTATCGAACCTCTCGCCGTGGTTCAATAATGTCAAGGTCGGTGATGTCCATACGATTGCCATTTCCCATGGTGAGGGCCGCTTTGTGGCTGATCAGGAAATCATCGCGAAACTGCGTGTCCGTGGTCAGATTGCTACGCAGTATGTCGATGCTGTTGGCAATCCGTCGCTTTCCATTCCGTTCAACCCGAATGGTTCGGTCAATGCCATTGAGGGCATCACGAGCCCGGATGGCCGTGTGCTTGGCAAGATGGGACATTCGGAGCGCATTGGTGAGCATATTGCTGTCAACGTGCCGGGCAGCAAAGATCAGCAGCTCTTTGAGGCTGGCGTGGCTTACTATAAATAATAGATTTGTTGCAATTGCAAGAAATTATGGTACAATAGGATACATTGATGGAATGCGGTCAGACATCTGGCCGCATTTTCAAATAAAGCAGGAGAGAAGGGACGGCGTTGGTAGGGATTGTAATCGTATCACATAGCCAGAAGCTGGCGGAAGGCGTCAAAGAACTGGCTGAGATGATGGCGCGTGATGTGCAGATTGCCGCAGCCGGTGGACTCGACGACGGCATGATGGGAACGAGCTATGAGAAAATCACGCTGGCCGTAGAGGAAGTCTGTGGCCACGATGGTGCAGTGATACTTATGGACATGGGCAGTGCGGTCATGACGGCCGAGTTGGTGCAGGAGAACCTCAAGGATGATATGGTGCGGCTGGTAGATTGCCCGCTGGTTGAGGGAACTGTCCTGGCTGCGGTGGCTGCTGCTGGTGGTGCCGATGTGGTTGAGGTGGCCAGACAGGCAGAGGCCGGCCGCCAGATGATGAAGCTTCAGTGAGTCAGTCACGGCGGGAGCTTGACAGGTTTGGTATCATGAGAGGGTACACAGTAACGAAAGTGTGTCATCAGGAGGATGATTATCATAGAATTCCGTGAGTTGACGAAAGCCGACAAGCCACTGCTTGACCGGTATTTCCAAAGTCGTTATTATGAAAATTCCCATTTCAATTTCACAAATCTGTTCATGTGGCGTGAGCCGTTCCATATCAAATGGTGTGAGGAGGATAATGTCCTCTATATGACCGCAGAATGGGACGGGCAGCTGATGGCTTTGCAGCCCTATGGGCCTGAGGAGAAGATGGTTGAGGCCACGGCGAAATTCCTGGCGTATTTCGAGGCGCAGGGCAAGCCTTTTGTCATTACCGGCATAGAGAAATGCTATGCGGCTGTGCTGGAACAATATGAGGGGGCTGACTTTGAGGTCAAGGCTGATCGTGATAATTATGATTATGTCTATCTGGCAGAAAAGCTTATCACATTGTCTGGCCGCAAGCTGCACTCCAAGAAAAACCATCTGAATGCCTTCCGTAAGCTCTATCCGCAGGCTGAGTATCAGCCGATGACGCCGGAAATCTTGCCGGCGTGTCTCGAGGAATTGCAGCGCTGGTATGACCTGCGCATCCAGGATGAGCCTGATGATCCGTTCATCGGCTGGGAAAGCCAGGCAATCCGTGAGGTATTTGCCGACTTTGATTATTTTGGGCTCAAGGGCGGGGCCATCCGTCTCGATGGGCGCATCATCGCGTTTACGTTTGGCGAGCAGCTCAACACCGATACGGTGGTCGTCCATGTGGAAAAGGCTGATCCCGATATCCGCGGCGCCTATCCAGCAATCAATCAGGGATTTATCGAGCATTGCTGGCAGGGCATGACTTATGTGAACCGCGAGGAAGACATGGGGCATGAAGGGCTGCGTAAGGCTAAGGAGTCTTACAAACCCGAAAAGATGATTGAGAAATTCAATGCAAAACGCATAAGATAAAAACAGCAAGGTGGATTGCTTTCGGTAAGCAATCCACCTTGCTGTTTATCTGTAGCGATCAATGTGTGCCACAGGTGCTGCAGCTGATGGTGCTGTCGTCATTATGATTGGTAAGGCCTAGCGTGTGCAGCAGTTCCATATCTTCTTTGATGGTCGTGCCTGAGGTGGTCAGCATATTGCCGGTAATCGAAGCCGAGGCCCCGGCTCGGAAGGCCGTTGCACCGTTTTGCGGCAGAAGTTTGCGGCCCGCTGCCAGACGGATGTTAGCGGTAGGATTGATGAAACGGAAAATGGCGATGGTGCGCAGGATATCTGCGGCAGGGAGGGCCGGCTGCTGGGCAAGGCCAGTGCCTGGTATAGCCATCAGGGAGTTGATGGGGATGGACTCGATGCCGAGCTCTTGCAGGCTGATGGCCATATCGAAGCGGTCTTCCCAGGTCTCGCCCATGCCGATGATGCCGCCCGAGCAGACACAGAAGCCTTCTTCCTGAGCAATCTTGATGGTATCGATGCGGTCTTGATACGTATGCGAGGTGCAGATCTGCGGGAAGAAGCGGCGGCTGGTCTCGATGTTATGATGATAGCTCGTGACTCCGGCGGCACGCAGGCGCTTGAACTGCTCGCGGGTCAGCAGGCCATGGGAGGCACAGAGGCCGATGGTGAGTTTGTCGTGCATGGCCTTGTACGTATCGATGGCCTTGTCGAAGTCTGCTCCGGCAAGAGCACGTCCTGACGTAACGATGGCAAAGCGGTTGGCACCAGCGTCTTGATTGGCCTTGGCGTTTTGGATGATTTCTTCCTTGGGCAGGAAGGGATATTCGTCGATGCCGGTATGATGGCAGGCGGCCTGCGCACAGTATTTGCAGTTCTCGCCGCAGCGGCCGCTGCGGCCATTGATTATCGTGCAGAGGTCGATATGATTGCCGCAGAAATAATCCTGCAGACGCCGCGCCCCCACCTGCAGCTCCTCTAATGGTGCAGTAAGCAGATAAGATACATCATCGCCACGCCTGATGCGCAGTCCGGCGATAATCTTGTCGGTAAGCTTGTCGATAGCAGTGATTTTCATAACTATAACCCTCGCAAAATATAAGATTTTATTGTAAACATTATAAAATCGCTGTAGTTAACAGTCAACATATATTTAAATAAAAGTTAACTATTGGCTTTTTCATTGTAAGTATTTTTGACGCAGGCCTGATATGTGGTACAATGTGACTATGTGTATTTGTTTATTCGAATAGAAAGAAGCAGGTGAACAGATTCTTTGCAGCAGGCATTAGAAAAGCAGATCATCTTTCAAGATCATAAAGAGGCTTATTCGCTTTTGGGCGAGCGCGATGAGTTCCTGCAGGTCATGCGGGAGAATTTTGACTGTCAGTTCGTGAGCCGCGGCGACCGCATCGAGATCCTCGGTGAGGCTGCGATGGTGGAGCCGGCGGCCAAGGTGCTTGAGGAGCTCCAGTATCTCTACCGTCAGGGCACGACGATTACGATGCATGAGGTGCGTTATGGCATTGGACTCGTCAAGGGCGGCAAGGGCGAGGCGCTGCACACTTTGTTTGGCGATACGATCCTCGTGACATCCCGGGGCCGTCATGTGCGGCCAAAGACACTAGGCCAGCGTCTTTATCTTGATACGATCCGCCACAATTCCATAACCTTTGGCATCGGCCCGGCAGGTACAGGCAAGACCTATCTGGCTGTAGTCATGGCGGTAGCAGCTATGCGCAATAAAGAGGTCAACAAGATCATCCTGACGCGTCCGGCTGTCGAGGCTGGGGAGCGCCTGGGCTTTTTGCCAGGGGATCTGCAGGATAAGGTCGATCCTTATTTGCGCCCCCTTTACGATGCGCTGCAGGATATCCTCGGCCAGGACACCTATCAGAAGTTCATGGCCAAGGGCATCATCGAGATTGCACCGCTTGCTTATATGCGTGGCCGTACCTTGGAGGATGCGTTCATCATTCTCGATGAGGCCCAGAATACGACCGATAAGCAGATGAAGATGTTCCTGACGCGTCTTGGCTTTGGCTCGCGTATGGTGGTCACAGGGGACCTGGGACAGGTTGACCTGCCCCGTGGCGTTACGTCGGGACTGCGTGAGGCTGCTCAGGTGCTCGATGGTGTCAAGGGCGTCGGCATCGTGCGCCTCGCACCGATGGATGTCATCCGTCATGAGGTCGTGACGCGCATTGTCGAGGCCTATGGCGACTGGGAAGCCAAGAAGAAAAAGGCGAAGGAAGCCGCCGCAAAGAAACGGGAAGAAAAACAGGGGCAGGAGTAAAATGGAAGTAATCATCAGCAATTATCCGGAGGAGCTGACATTTCCGGAGGAGTATGTCGAGAATGTCAAGGCGGCAGCCGAAATGGTCGGCAAGCTCTATGGTGTAGAGAATGGCGAGGTCAGCGTCACGCTGACGAATAACGAATATATCCACACGCTGAACAAGCAGTATCGCGGCATTGACCGTCCGACCGATGTCTTGTCCTTTGCGCTCAATGAGAGCGAGGAGCCTGAGATTGATGGCGGCATGGACGTCAATGTGCTGGGCGATCTCATCATTTCGGTGGAGCGTGCCGAGGAGCAGGCTGCAGATTTCGGCCATAGCGTGCGCCGCGAGATGGCGTTCCTGACTGTCCATGGCATGCTGCATCTTTTGGGCTATGACCACATGGAGGACGAAGAACGCGAGGAGATGGAAGCCGAGCAGCGTTTCGTCATGGAGAAGCTCGGGATTTCCCGGGACTGAGAGAGGATAGAAGGAAGAGTATGGAACAGAATCAGAAACATAAATCGGGCTTTATCGCCGTTATCGGCCGCCCGAATGTCGGTAAATCGACACTTGTCAACACGCTGATTGGCGAGAAGATTGCCATCATGAGCGATAAGCCGCAGACTACGCGCAACCGCATCCTGTGCATCCTGACGCAGCCCGATGCGCAGATTGTATTCCTTGACACGCCGGGCATCCACAAGCCGAAGCATAAGCTCGGGGAGTATATGGTCAAGGCGGCCGAGGGCACGCTCAAGGAAGTCGATGCCATCCTGTTCGTGGTGGATGCCACGGAAAAACTTGGCCCCGGTGAGATGTATATCCTGGAGCGCCTGCAGGCAACGAAACGTCCGGTCATACTCGTTGTCAATAAACTCGATCTTATCGAGCGCGAGAAGGCTCTGCCGATTATCGGCAATTATACGGCGAAGTACCAGTTTGCCGGTGTCGTGCCGATTTCGGCCAAGGAGGAGCTGAATCTTGACAGCCTGCTGGCTGAGATCAAGAAATATCTGCCCGAGGGGCCGCAGTATTATCCGGATGATATGATCACGGATCAGCCGGAACGCCTCATCGTGGCCGAGCTCATCCGCGAGAAAGCCCTGCACCTCACGCGTGACGAAATCCCGCATGCGATTGCCGTCGATGTGGATGAGATGACGACGCGTCCTAACGACGATGTCTATATCCGTGCGACCATCTATGTCGAGCGCGATTCCCAGAAGGGTATCATCATTGGTGCCAAGGGCTCGATGCTCAAGGAAATCGGGGCACTGGCGCGCACGGATATCCAGAATCTGCTGGGCTCGAAGGTATTCCTTGATCTCTGGGTCAAGGTACGCAAGGATTGGCGTGACCGCGATGGCATCCTGCGCAACTTCGGCTTTGGTGACGAGCGATGAGCGGGGACACAGGGGCAAAGACGAACCGCAGTCTGTCCCGCTGCATATCGCGCCGGTTCATCAATGGCCTGATCCTTTTGGTGCCGTTGGCCATCACGTTCTTTGTGGTGGCTGAGACCCTGCATTTCACCGAGGGCGTGCTCGGCATGCATCTGCCCTTCTATTTCCCGGGGATGGGGCTTATCACACTGCTCGTCGTCATCTATCTGACGGGCTGGGCCTCGTCGTACTGGGCGACGCGCCGGCTGATCCATGTCGGTGAGATGTTGCTGGGTAAGATTCCCGTGGTCAAATTCATCTACAATAGCGTCAAGCATCTGTCGACGGCGGTGTTTGAGTCCAATAATATGTTTGACCAGGTAGTGCTCGTGCCGTTCCATCAGTCGAAGGCACTGGGGTTCATCATGGCCGATGTGCCTGAGATGCTCAAGGAGCGGCTAGGCGATGACTATGTATGCGTCTTTGTGCCCTGGAGCCTCAATATGACTTCGGGGACGAACTTGTTTGTGCTCAAGAAAGATGTCATATACCTGGACATCAGCAGTGAGTCGGCCCTGCAGTATATGCTGACAGCTGGTGCAGTCATGCCGAAGCGCTTGTCGGTGCCAGCTGAGGAAAGCAGCAACCTGTCAGCGGCTGCCGTCGATGAGCTGCTGCAGAAGGAAAAGCAATAATGGCAATATATCAGACTGAGGCGGTAGTGCTCGGGGCGAAGAACTGGGGCGAGGCCGACAAGATGATGACCTTCTTCACGCGGGAGCGCGGTCTTGTGAAGGCTGCGGCTTTTGGCTGCCGGCGTCCGCGTAGTCCGCTGGCTGGCGGCATGCAGATGTTCTCGCTGCTCGAGCTGCAGCTCGCGGAAGGGCAGCGGGTCGATACGGTCAAGCAGTGCACGCTTAAACGTCATTACCGAAGTCTCAGTGAAGATCTCACAGCCATGGCTTATGGCAGCTTTGTTGCCGAGTTCCTGCGTGAGTTCCTGCCTGAGGGGCAGCCTGAGCCGCAGATGTTTGCCCAGCTGCAGCAGGTGCTCACAGCTTTTGAGACGCGCAATCCGCGCGTGACAGCTCTGGCGGCCGTCTATCAGCTGCTCGAGTTCACTGGCATGCAGCTGCATTATGAGCACTGCGTGCACTGCGGGCGGGAAATCAACGGCGATGCCTACTTCCTGCAAGCGGCAGGCGGCGTGCTTTGCGAGGACTGCCATGAGGCCGGCGTGCCACCATTTCCCGATGAGCTGCGGCGGTTCATCCTAAGCTTGCGGGATTTTGACTGGTCAGAGGCTGCGACGCTGAAGGTCAGCGCGCGCCTGCTGGTGCAGGCGGAGCAACTGCTGCTGAGCTATTTGCAGTCGTTGTTGGGACGGCCGCTCAAATCCTTGGCTTTTATCCAGCAACTGTAACTGGTCTTTTGATGAAAGGGTTAACGCAATGAAGAAACACAAGATACTGCTGGCATCGCTGCTGTTGCTGGTGATGTGTATATCTCTGACGGGTTGTTTTGGCGATAAGCCGCTGCAGCAGGTGTCCGTGCAGGGAGAGGTCTATAAGCTTTCGCTGGAGATGCCGTTTTCGGTGGGCGGCGTCATGAAGGATGTCCCTGTAAACCAGCAGCTGGCAGTGGCTATCAAGAAACGCCAGAGCTGCATGGAACGGCCGACTGGTGAGGATATCCATATGGCAGAGTTCACGGCGAGTACCTTTGACCGGCAGGGCATCGAGAAAAACTATGGCTCGCTCAAGGAGCCTAAGGCCAAGCAGTTCTATGCTGATATGGGCAAGGCGATGCGGGCAACTTACATCCAGTCCCTGGCGAAGGCAGCCAAGATGACGAATGTCACAACGGATGAGAAACAGATGACCATCGATGGCCGTGATGCTGTCGTGACCACGGTGAACTGCAAGATGCGCGGCGAGGATGAGGTGCTCAAGGTCGTTTATATCGATGATGCAGAGGAATCCTGGTTGGTCACGCTGGCCTATCCGAAGGAAAAAAGCGATGGCATCGGCAAACAGATCGATGAGACCATCATCCCGGGCATCAAGCTCACGAAGTGATGCTGGGAGTTGACAAGTATCCACGATTTTGCTAAACTCGTAGACAGCGATGAAGAAGAAGAGTAGTCCCTGACTTTAGCGAGATGGCGATGGTGAAAGGCTGTCAATAGGTGATGAACGGCACTTTGGAGCGGAACCCTATATGATGAGGTGGGCTTCCTAGATGGAAACCAATCAGGGTGGAACCGCGGGATCTTGAATGGCAAGTCTCGTCCCTGTAACGATAACGTTACGGGGGCGGGACTTTTTTGCGTTTCCGTAGCAGATTTATTTGAAGAGGAGTTGTTCCCATGAAATTTCAGGAAATCATCCTGGCCCTGCAGAAATTCTGGTCGGAACAGGGCTGCATCCTGGCCGAACCCTATGATGTCGAAAAGGGCGCCGGCACGATGAATCCGTCCACGTTCCTGCGCGTACTTGGGCCGGAGCCATGGCATGTTGCCTATGTTGAGCCGTCCCGCCGTCCGGCTGATGGCCGCTATGGCGATAACCCGAACCGCCTGTATCAGCACCATCAGTTCCAGGTCATCATGAAACCGTCGCCGGACAACATTCAGGAGCTCTATCTCGAGAGTCTTGAGCGTCTCGGCATTGACCCGAAGAAACACGATATCCGTTTCGTTGAGGATAACTGGGAATCCCCGACGTTAGGTGCTTGGGGACTGGGCTGGGAAGTCTGGCTCGACGGCATGGAAATCACGCAGTTCACCTATTTCCAGCAGGTGGGCAGCCAGGACATCAAGCCGGTAGCCTCGGAAATCACGTACGGCCTGGAGCGTCTCGCCATGTACATCCAGGGTGTCGAGAACGTCTACGACATCCAGTGGACGGATGACTACACCTATGGCGATGTCTTCCATCAGAACGAGTATGAGCAGTCGGCTTATGCTTTTGACCTTTCTGATGAGAAGCTCTTGTTTGAGCTCTTCGACAAATACGAGGCTGAGGCTGTCCGCGTCATCGCCGAGGGCTATGTCCATCCGGCTTATGACTACGTGCTCAAGTGCTCCCATACCTTCAACCTGCTGGATGCCCGCGGCGCTATCTCGGTATCGCAGCGTACGGCGTTCATCGGCCGTGTCCGCAAGCTGGCCCGCCTCTGCGCTGAGTGCTATCTGAAACAGCGCGAGGAGCTGGGCTATCCGATGTTGCATAGAGGGGAGAAGTGAGCATGAGCAAGGATTTATTACTGGAAATCGGCACGGAAGAAGTTCCGGCCCATGTCATGCCGGGCATCCTTGCCCAGCTGAAAGAGAATGCGGAAAAGGCATTCAAAGAGAACCGCATTGCCTTTGGCAGCGTCCGCACGATTGGTACGCCGCGCCGTACGGCACTCATCGTAAAAGATTTGGCGGAGAAACAGGAAGATGTTTCCAGCGAGAACCGCGGCCCGTCGGTGCAGATCGCTTTCGATGCTGATGGCAATCCGTCCAAGGCCGCTCAGGGCTTTGCCCGCGGTCAGGGAGTTGACCCGAAAGACCTGGTGGAAAAAGACGGCTATGTCTATGCGATGGTTCATGAAGAGGGCAAAGCTACGGCTGACCTCTTGCAGGAGCTGCTCAAAGACCTTATCTGCGGCCTGTCCTTCCCGAACAATATGCGCTGGCGCGACCTGGACTTCAAGTTCATCCGTCCGCTGCGCTGGATTGTGGCCCTGCTCGATAACGAGGTCATCCCGTTTGAGGTGGCTGAGGTCAAATCGGGCCGCACCTCTCGCGGCCACCGTTTCCTGTCCCAGGGCGATTTTGAGATTGCTGATGCCGACAGCTACGAGAAGGCCTGCGAGGAAAACTTCATCATTGTCGATCAGGATAAGCGCAAGGCTATGATCCGCGAGCAGATCGAAGAAGTTGCCAAGGCTAACGGCGGCAAGGCCGAGATCACAGAAGATCTGCTCGAAGAGGTTCTCTATCTCGTCGAGTATCCGACGGCCCTCTGCGGCAAGTTCGAGGAGAAATATCTTGCACTGCCGCCGGAGACGGTCATTACGCCGATGCGTGACCATCAGCGTTACTTCCCGGTCAAGGCTGCTGACGGCAGCCTGCTGCCGCTCTTCATCACGGTCCGCAACGGCGGCAAGGAGCATCTTGAGACCGTCCAGCACGGCAACGAGCGCGTGCTGCGCGCCCGCCTCGACGATGCGCAGTTCTTCTTCGATGAAGACCGCAAGAAGAGCCTCGAAGAGCACCGCGAAAAACTCAAGACGGTCGTATTCCAGCAGGGCCTCGGTACGATGTATGAGAAATCCGAGCGCCTCATGGAACTGGCTGACTTCATTGCCGATGAACTTGGTGCTGATGAGAAGGCTCATAAACATGCTAGACGTGCTGCTGAACTCTGCAAGGCTGACCTCGTGACGGGCATGGTACAGGAGTTCACGGAGCTCCAGGGCATCATGGGCCGCGAGTATGCTAAGCTCGATGGCGAGTGCGAGAAGGTTGCCATCGCTATCGACGAGCACTACATGCCGCGCTTTGCTGGCGACAACCAGCCGCAGTCTGAGGCTGGCCGCATCGTTTCGCTGGCTGACAAGATCGACACGATTGTCGGTACGTTCAGCCGCGGCAAGATTCCGACGGGTTCCCAGGATCCGTTCGCATTGCGCCGCCAGGCTCTCGGTCTTGTACATATGCTGATTGAGGCCAAATACACGCTGAGCCTTGCCAAGATCGTTGCGAAAGCTATGGACCTTTACCAGATCACGGATGAGGCTGCCCGCACGAAGATGCAGCAGGATGTGGCTGACTTCATGCGCCTGCGTCTCAAGAACGTGCTGGAAGATGTCCGCTATGATGTGGTCGATGCTGTGCTCGAAAATGTCGATGATCTCTATGCGGTCAGCCTGCGCGCTGCTGCTGTGGCGAAGTTCGTCGCAAGTGATGCGGCTACGGCCAACATCCAGGCCTTTGTTCGCGCTGCCAACCTGGCCAAGAAAGCAGATTCGGCTGCTGTCGATGCCGCTCTCTTCACGGTTGATGAGGAGAAGGCACTGTATCAGGCCTATACGTCGACGGCCAGCGCCGTTGAGAGCCTAGTCAAGGGCCAGGATTACACGGGGGCCATCGATGCTCTGACGGAACTCTCCCAGCCCATCGATGCGTTCTTCGATGGCGTCATGGTCATGGATAAGGACGAAAAGGTCAAGAATAACCGCCTGGGCCTGCTCAAGTCGATTGACGCACTGGTCAATCGCGTAGCTGACTTCTCGAAGGTTGTGCTCTAAGCTGAAATGACATAAAAATAGAACCATGGAATGCAGTGGATCTCACTGTGTTCCATGGTTCTTTTTTATCGGTCAATGGATTTCGTCGTTGGCCAGATCGAATTCCAGATGGGCAGCGGCGCGATGCTCGCCCTTATAGATGCAGATCACATGGCCGTCAAAGACGGCGGTCTGTTTGTCCCAGTGGTAAGCCATATTGTCGGAGTGGATGGCAAGCCCCGGACGCTCGAGACTGCAGTTCGGGCCAAAGAACCAGGCGACATTGCCAGCCAGCTCCGCGTAGACGGCACCGCCTGAGAAACAGAGCTCCCCTTCGTTGAGCTTAGTATTGCCCTCTGTCCAGAGCTGCAGGGTCTGGGTGCTGATCTTGGCCGCATCGGTCAAGATGGTGCGATTGCCGAACTGGATCTTGACATTGCCTTGCAAGGTGTAGCGTGCGGTAGATTCGTTGTAATCACTGTGGTCAGCTGTGACGATGGCCTTGTCACGGCCCTTGATGATATTATCGGTGATGCTCATCGTGATGGTTCGTGGCGCGGCTGTGGCCGGCTGCGGCGCAGAGAGCGCGAGGAGTCCGAGCGCAGTGGCAGCCAGCAGCAAAGGAAAATGTTTCATAGATGGAAACCTCCTTTTCGGGGTGCTTTTTCTTTTTATTGTACGCCAAAGGAAAAATTTTTGCAAAAGCGTTGGCAGCATGAAAAACATAAGATTGGCAAGCGTTTTTTTGAAAAAAATGACGAAAAAAAAGGAAAAAGACGAGACTTTTTGACGGAAATAGTGTAATATAAAAAGGAAACCCTGCAAAAAGGAGGTTAGAATTCATGAATGTAAGGGAACGTCTTGAGGCGCAGGAATATGAGATCCTTTCGCCATATGCGGCCAAGAGCCGCGAGGCCCATCGGAAATATCCGATGGAGGAGTGTCCGTTCCGGACGTCGTTTCAGCGGGACCGCGATCGCATTCTCCATTCGAAATCCTTTCGCCGGCTCAAGCATAAGACACAGGTCTATATCGTCGCAGGCGATCACTATCGCACGCGTATGACCCATAGCTTGGAGGTTTCGCAGATTTCACGGACGATTGCCCGTGGCCTGCGACTCAATGAGGATCTGACTGAGGCCATTGCCCTCGGTCATGATGTTGGGCATACGCCTTTCGGTCATGCCGGTGAGGCTGCTATGGCTGAACTTACCGGTCATTTTGCGCATAACGAGCAGAGCCTGCGCGTCGTTGAATTCCTGGAGCGTGGTGGACAGGGACTGAATCTTACTTTTGAGGTCAAGGATGGCATCGTAAACCATACGGGCAGCGTGCTGCCAAAGACTCTCGAAGGGCGTATCGTGCGGACCGCTGACCGTATCGCTTATCTCTGTCATGATTACGATGACAGCCTGCGGGCAGGACTGCTGCAGCCGGGCGATTTGCCAGCTATAGTCTATGAGAGGCTCGGGGAAGATACCTCGCATATGATTACGAGCATGGTTTCGGACATGATTGTTAATTCGATGGACAAGGATGATGTCAGTCTTTCTGATGAAGTGAAAGAAGTCATGGATGTCTTCCGCAATTTCATGTTTGAGCGCATCTATCATTCAGAGACCTTGGCCCATGAACGCCGTCAGGCTGTTTATGTGCTCAGGGAATTATATGGATGGTTCTTGCAGCATTTTAATGAACTGCCGGAGGAATTCATCAGTCGGGAGAAACGCTGGGGCAGGCAGAAGATTGTCACGGATTACGTGGCTGGTCTTACGGACAGCTATGCCGTGCAGCTTTTCCATGAGATATACATGCCGCCGGTGGGACTCATGGTTCATTGAGACAAAAAATTTTAAATTTGTCAATAGGAAAAAGGATATTGGCAAGTTTGCGGGAATATAAATAGTAAAAAGGGCTGTATGTTAGTGATGCTGCTTTCGTAAGAAATTTTCACGAAAAGCAGGAAATTTGTCGTTAATGGCGAATCACATACAGGTACCTTATTATAAAGTATCTAACTTTGGGTATCAGCAAGGGGTCGAGTATGCGCAGCGAGAGAATGGATGAATTTGTGGAGCAGGTTCGCTCCCAGTCCGACATCGTCAATGTCATCCAGAGCTATGTTCCCTTAAAGCGCAAGGGAAATCGTTATTGGGGCTGCTGTCCTTTCCATAACGAGAAGACTCCTTCTTTTTCCGTCGTTCCGGATAAAGGTTTTTTCTACTGTTTTGGCTGTCATGCCGGTGGCAATGTTTTCAAGTTCCTTTCAATGATTGAGAATGTCACGTATTTCGAGGCCATCAAGCTGCAGGCAGAAAAACTGGGAATCCCCTTGCCGGAACGGCAGCGCACACCGCAGGAAATCGCCCGGGAACGGGAGATGGCGGATTTGCGCAAGGTTAATGAGATGGCGCGGGATTTCTTCCATAATTGTCTGACGATGACGCGTTATGGCGAGGCTGGTAAGGCGTATTTTGCTGGCCGTGATATCTCGCCCGAGACCATTGAAGAGTTCAAGCTGGGATTTGCCCCGAATGCCTGGGATAAGTTGTCCACAGCCTTTGCAAAGCGTGGAGTGAAGCAGGAATTTTTATTGGCAAGCGGGCTCGCAGCAGAGCGCAATAATGGCGGCGGACTTTACGATCGGTTCCGCAATCGCGTGATCATCCCGATAGCGGATGAGCGCGGCCGGGTGGTCGGTTTCGGCGGCCGGGTGCTCGATGACAGTACACCGAAGTACCTCAATACACCAGAGACGATATTGTTTAATAAGAGGAAAATCCTTTTTGGTCTGGATCGCTCCCATCGGGCCATCCAGCAGGCAGGCTATGCCATCGTCGTAGAAGGCTATATGGATGCTATCTCGGTCTTCGGTGCCGGCGTCAGGAACGTCGTGGCATCACTGGGGACGGCATTCACGGTAGAACATTGCCAGAAACTTCTGCGCTATGCGCCGGATATTTATTTTTGCTATGACAGCGATGAGGCTGGCCAGAAAGCCACGATTCGGGCATTATCCATCGTACGTGACACGGGCGCTGTTGTCAGGGTCATCGTTGTTCCCGATGGCAAGGATCCTGATGAATACATTCGCAAGCATGGGGCAGACGCATTCCGCGCTTTGGTTAAAGAAGCTCTGCCACTGGTTGAGTACCGTTTGCAGTATGTCCTCAAGCATGTCAATTATGACACGCTCGATGGGAAGGTCAGGGCACTGCATGAGATGCTGCCGGTATTGGCCGGAGTAAGAGAGACAGCGGTACGCAGCGAATATGAAAAGAAGCTCGCGCAGATCTTGTTGCTGGACGAGGGTGTCGTGCGTGATGAGCTTCGGCGTTATGCCCGGGGGGCGGTTCCTGAGGAGGCAGGACCGGTTCGCGCTCCTATCCGGCAGGCGGTACAGCAGCAGGATAATGCACTCAGACGGGCTGGGCGCATTGTCGTTCGCATGGTTTGGCAGGATATCTCGCTGATCCACCATGTAAGTTCGGTGCTGCCCCTTGACGGTGTCAGTGACCCAGTCCAGCGTGAAATCCTGTTGTTCCTGCAGGATTTGAGCAGCCAGGGACAGGCTCCAGATGATGTTACGGCCGCGGAGAACCTCAGTGAGGACGCGGCGGCAGAACTCTCTCGGGCTCTGGTTGAGGATTTAGGCGGACGTGCGGAAACCGAAGCCTACAATGACTCCCTGAAAGTGCTCAGGAAAGCCTATCTTAATATGCTGTTCGTGGAACATTCCCGCAAGGCTGATGAATATATGAAGGCGGGAAATACAGCCTATGTCGATGAACTGAATGAGGTTATGAGAATAAAAGATGAAATGGATGAATTGTGATTTGAATAGATTGGTAGTCATGGAATGTGAGGAAAGGGGGATGCTGAATGGCTGAGGCTAAAAACATTCAGGCTGAGGCTGGCAGCAAGAACCGCAGCTCGGAGATCGTGGAGAACCTCTTGTCGCGCGGCAAGAGAAATGGCGGTACGTTAACCTATGGGGAGCTGGTTGAGGCACTGCAGACGCAGGACCTTTCCCCAGATGAGATAGATACGATGTATGATACCTTCAGCAGGAAAGGGATCGAGATTATCGATGATTCGAATAGCAGTGACCAGTCCGATGATGAGGTCGATATCGATGACAAGGACGAAGAGGTTGAGATTGACCTCTCCGTGCCAGAAGGTGTCAGCATCGATGACCCGGTTCGCATGTATCTGAAGGAAATCGGCCGTGTACCTCTGTTGACGGCTGAGGAAGAGGTCGTGCTTGCTAAGCGCATGCAGGAAGGCGACGAAATGGCGCAGAAGCGCCTGGCTGAGGCTAACCTGCGTCTGGTTGTCAGTATTGCCAAGCGCTATGTTGGCCGTGGCATGCTGTTCCTGGATTTGATCCAGGAGGGTAACCTTGGTCTTATCAAGGCTGTCGAGAAATTTGATTATACGAAGGGCTACAAATTCAGTACCTATGCAACTTGGTGGATCCGTCAGGCTATTACGCGCGCTATCGCCGACCAGGCACGTACGATCCGTATCCCTGTGCATATGGTCGAGACCATCAACAAGCTCATCCGCGTATCCCGCCAGCTGCTGCAGCAGCTGGGCCGTGAACCGTCGCCAGAGGAGATTGCCAAGGAGATGGATATCACGGTCGAGCGTGTACGCGAGATCATGAAGATTGCTCAGGAGCCGGTTTCTCTGGAGACGCCAATTGGCGAGGAAGAGGATTCCCATCTGGGCGACTTCATCGAGGACCAGGATGCACCGGCACCGGCTGATGCTGCCTCGTTCATGCTGCTCAAGGAGCAGCTCGAGGAAGTGCTCGATACGCTGACGCCGCGTGAGGAAAAGGTCCTGCGCCTGCGTTTTGGTCTTGATGATGGCCGGGCACGCACCTTGGAGGAAGTTGGTCAGAATTTCGGCGTCACGCGTGAGCGTATCCGTCAGATTGAGGCCAAGGCACTTCGTAAGCTGCGTCATCCGAGCCGCAGCCGCAAGCTCAAAGATTTCTTGGACTAAAAAAATTCTTGACAAGAACTGAGCTGATGCGTATAATAGTCAATGTTGATGCACGGCATTGACCCATTAATTCCTCGATAGCTCAGCCGGTAGAGCACCTGACTGTTAATCAGGCTGTCGCAGGTTCGAATCCTGCTCGAGGAGCCATTGGAAACACAAGGGTGTAACGGAAGGTTACACCCTTTTTATTTTTTTAGACAGGGGGCATCATCATGCAGTTGGATGATAGACTTCAGGCATTGGCAGATTTTGTGCCGATTGGCTGCCGCGCGGCCGACATCGGTACGGATCATGGCTATCTGGCCATTGCCCTCATCCGTGAGGGCAAGGCGGGGTTCGTGGTAGCCGGTGACTTGAATGAGGGCCCGTATGAGGCTGCTAAGCGTACTGTGCATGAGAATGCCATTGCAGAGGATCAGATTTCGGTGCGTCTGGGCAATGGCCTGCAGGTGCTCGCACCAGGCGAGGTAGATACCGTCTGCATTGCGGGAATGGGCGGCGTCTTGATGACGCAAATCCTCGAGCAGTCGCCAGATGTGGTGAAGAAATTGAAGACACTCGTGCTGCAGCCGATGAATGGTGCGCCGGAGTTGCGCAAGTGGCTCTATCGCCATAGCTGGCACATCGCAGATGAGAAACTGGCGGTGGCTGATGGGCGCATCTATGAGATCATCAAGGCAGAGCGTGGCCGGCAGGTGCGCCCGGAGCCAATCGACTTGTTGATCGGGCCGGTGCTTTGGCAGAAAAAGTCACCGCTTTTGAAGCATCATATTGAATCACTGCTGTTCCAGCAGCGCCGTGTGCTTACGGGCATGGAGAAGAGCCCACGAGCACTCAAGACCAAGAAATATGCAGTTATCAAGGAACAGGTCAAGGAATTGGAGGAACGGCTCACATGGTAAAATGTCAGGTGGTCATGGATGCGCTCGAGCGCATCGCGCCGAAACGTCTGGCCGAGGATTGGGATAATCCGGGGCTGCTGGTGGGCGCCTTGAATCAGGATATCCATAAGATCCTCGTCTGCCTCGATGTCAGCGATGAGGTGGTGGAGCAGGCGGTGGCTTCTGGCGCTGATATGATCGTGGCGCATCATCCGCTGATCTTCAAGGGAATCCGCAAGGTGCGGACGGATCTGCCGCTGGGGCGGCGTTTGCAGCAGCTGCTGAAACACGATATTGCCGTAGCGGCTGCCCATACGAATCTTGACATCGCCGAGGGTGGCGTCAATGATGTGCTGGCGCAGGCCATCGGCCTTACGAAATTGTCGGCGTTTGTCATCGAGCATCAGGAAGAGGATGGCTCGGTGGTCAGCATGGGGCGCGTTGGCAGCCTGCCGGCGCCGATGACGGTGCAGGATTTTGCGGCCCAGGTGCGCGATGCCCTGCCCACGGAGCATGTGCGGCTTGTGGATGCTGGCCAGCGTCCTGTGCGCAAGGTGGCAATCTGTAGCGGCAGTGGTGCGGAGTTCATCCAGCGGGCGGCCTTTGTGGGCGCAGATGTCTATGTGACCGGCGATGTGAAATATCATGAGGCGCAGCAGGCTGTGGAGCTGGGGCTGCACATCATCGATGCTGGCCACTTCGGCACAGAATTTCCGGTGGTGACAGCGCTATGTGAACGCTTGACCGCTGAACTGGAACTGGCCAAGGGAACCGTGGAAGTCATCGCTGACCAGTCATCGCGGGATTTCTTTCAAGTGGTCTAAGGAACATAGCAATTGAGGAAGATTCGGGAATACAAAAATGAGTAATTTTGGCATATGGAAACATGCGGGGCGTTATATCCAGATCATGTTGGGCTGCCTGATTGTCTGTCTGGGGTTCAACTTATTCATAATCCCCGCACATCTATTGACGGGCGGCATCAGTGGTGTGGCGCTGATCATCTACTATCTGACAGGCTTGCCCGTCGGTATGCAGAACTTGGCGTATAACTTGCCAATCCTGTATCTGGCCTATCGCGTATTTGGCAAGCTTTACGCCTGGGATACGATTGTCGGTACAGTCGTTTTGTCGTTGATCCTCGATGCGACGCATTTCATGGTTGACTGGAACGTGACCAATGACGGCATGCTCAGTGCAATATTTGGCGGCGTCATGGCGGGCATCGGCTTTGGTATGATTTTCCGCGCCAACGCGAATACAGGCGGCCTTGATGTTGTCGGGGCCGTGGCCAAGAAATTCTATTCGCTTGACGTCGGCACGGTGGTCTTCGTACTGAATTTCGTCATCGTCATGGCGTCGGCCTGGATGTTCAGCGTCGATGAGGCGCTTTATACTTTGGTGTCGATCTATGTGACGGCAGAGCTCACGAACCGTGTGGCAGCAGGCCTTAACCGGGAAAAATCGATTTTCATCGTTTCACCGGCAGCGGAAAAGATCTGCCAGGATATCATGGAGAATGTCCACCGCGGCGTTACTTATATCGAAGGCAAGGGCGGTTTTGCGCGCGAGCACAAGGATATCCTGTTCATCGTCGTGCGGCTCACGCAGGTCAGCCGCGTCAAGACCATCGTTGATCATTACGACCCCCAGGCCTTTATGATCGTGTCGGATACCTCGGAGGTATCGGGCAAGGGATTCACGCTGGAATGCGAGTCATATCAGGATGCGCGGCGCAAATGGCAGGAAGAGCAGGAGAAACAAAAGCTCTTACACAATGCACATGATTAACAGTTGACGCTGTGCCCATAGTTACGGTATAATAGGCTTTAGCTGTAAAACGCGAATTTCAATCCCCGGCTGCATTTTGCAGACGGGGGTTTTTCTATTCTTTAGGAGGAGATCGTTTTGGAGAAGTATTCACCGCAGGAGATTGAAAAAAAATGGCAGGACAAGTGGGAAAATGAGCAGGTCTATAAGACTGAGGCTGACCCGAATCGTCCGAAGTATTACGCTCTGGAGATGTTCCCGTATCCGTCGGGCAATCTGCACATGGGACATGTTCGTAACTATGCCATCGGTGACGTCATGGCCCGCTACAAGACCATGGAGGGCTTCAATGTCCTGCATCCGATGGGCTTTGACTCCTTCGGTATGCCGGCTGAAAATGCAGCCATCAAGCATGGGGTAAGCCCTGCTGATTGGACTTTCAGCAACATCGAAAACATGGAGAAGCAGCAGAAAAAGATGGGTCTCTCCTACGATTGGGACCGCGAAGTCCTGACTTGCACGCCGGAATACTACAAGTGGACCCAGTGGCTCTTTGAGCTCTTCTATAAGAAGGGCCTTGCTTACAAGAAAAAAGCCTCGGTTAACTGGTGCGATACCTGCGGCACGGTTCTGGCTAACGAGCAGGTCATCGATGGCAAATGCTGGCGCTGCGATTCCGATGTTCAGAAAAAGGACCTGTCTCAGTGGTTCCTCAAGATTACCGATTATGCCGATGTGCTGCTGAAAGATCTGGACAAGCTCGAGGGCTGGCCGGAGCGCGTCAAGACGATGCAGGATAACTGGATTGGCCGCAGTGAAGGTCTCGAGATTACCCTGGACGTACCAGAGCTTGACGAAAAGCTCGTCGTCTATACGACCCGTCCGGACACGGCTTATGGTATCACGTTCGTGGCACTGGCTCCGGAGAATGCCCTGGTGGACAAGCTTATCGAAAAGAGCGACAAGGCTGAGGAGCTCAAGGCCTTCTGCCAGAAGGTCCGCAACCAGTCCGATATTGAGCGTACTTCCAGCGAATCGGAAAAAGAAGGCATGTTCACGGGCTTTTATGCTGTCAATCCCTTCAACGGAGAGAAAGCACAGCTCTGGATTACGAACTACGTTGTGGCTGACTATGGCACCGGCGCAGTTATGGGCGTTCCCTCCGGTGACTCCCGTGACTGGATGTTTGCCAAGAAATACGACCTGCCGATTATCCTGACGCTACAGCCGAAGGATAAGGAGCTGGTGCTCGAGGAAATGACCGAGGCCTATGTGGAAAAAGAAGGCCGTCTGGTCAACTCGGCTCAGTTCACAGGCATGGATATGCATGAGGCAGTCAAGGCCATCATGGATTATGCGGAGGAGCAGGGCTTTGGTAAGCGCAAGGTCAACTTCCGCCTGCGCGACTGGCTGATTTCCCGTCAGCGTTATTGGGGGGCACCGATTCCGGTCATCAACTGCCCGCATTGCGGCGAAGTCCTCGTGCCGGAAGACCAGCTGCCGGTCATGTTGCCGACGGATGTATCCTTTGAGGCTGGTTCGGTATCGCCGCTGGCCAGCAGCGAGAAATTCCTGCACTGCAAGTGCCCGAAATGCGGCGCTGATGCAACCCGTGAGACCGATACGATGGATACCTTCATCTGCTCGTCTTGGTATTTCCTGCGCTATACGGATCCCCACAACGACAAGGCACCGTTCGACAAGGATAAGGTCAATTACTGGGCACCGGTGGATCAGTACATCGGCGGCATCGAGCATGCCATCCTGCATCTCTTGTATTCCCGCTTCTTCACGAAGGTTCTCAAAGACGCTGGCCTCGTGGATTTTGATGAGCCCTTCAAGAACCTCTTGACTCAGGGCATGGTCCTCAAAGATGGCTCGAAGATGTCCAAGTCCAAGGGCAATGTGGTATCGCCGGAAGAAATCATCGGCAAGTACGGTGCCGATACGGCTCGCCTCTTCATCCTGTTTGCAGCACCGGTTGACCGTGACCTCGAGTGGAGCGACCAGGGTGTTGAGGGTGCTTACCGTTTCCTCAACCGTGTATGGCGTATCCTCGGTCACTTTGAGGAGAGCATCAAGGCTGGTAAGGACAGCTATGATGTATCGGCACTGACGAAGGACGAGAAGGAATTGCGCCGCATCCTCCACGTCACCATCAAGAAAGTAACGGAAGATGTTCGTGACCGCTTCATGTTCAATACGGCTATCTCCTCTGTCATGGAGCTGGTCAACGCCTTCTATGGTTTCCAGGACAAGGAGCTCAATGCAGGCCTTGCCCGTGAGATGGCTGTAAACCTCGTCAAGATGCTGGCACCGTTCGCTCCGCATATCACGGAGGAACTTTGGAGCCATCTGTTCGTCGAGGGCAGTGTTCATCAGCAGAAATGGCCGACTTACGACGAGGCAGCTATGAAACAGGATGAGATTGAAATTGTCCTGCAGATCAACGGCAAGGTTCGCGATAAGATCATGGTATCGCCGGATCTTGACCGTGAGTCTATGGAAAGGGCAGTCATGGAACTGCCGCGTGCCAAAGAGCTCACCGCGGGCAAGCAGATTGTCAAAGTTATCTGTGTGCCGAAGAAACTCGTGAATATTGTTGTCAAGGGCTGATAGTCCTGTCAGAAGCGCTCCCGTGAAGGGAGCGCTTCTTATCTTTCTGTAATAGTGTATACGGATTGCACGTGGATATGGTATAATTCATGTATAGTCTTAAGGATAGTCAGGTGGCGATTGACCACTTCTAAGGGAAGGATGATACCTCGTGTTGAAGGCGTATGCAGTGGAGAATCTGCGCCCCGGGATGGTCGTGGGGCGGGATGTGATGGATGGCGATATGAATGTGCTGATTGGACAGGGAATGAGCTTGACGCTGGAGCTGATTTACAGTCTGCTCGATCGCCCAATCTTTTCGGTTTACATTGAGGAAGATGAGCCGACCGTTGAGATTCCTGGCAAAGAGTTCCTTCTCGATGATTCGTACACGAGTTGTTATGACACGGTCTATCGCAAGCTCAAGCTGATGTTCACGAATCTGGCAGAACGTGGGGAATTCGATGCGGCGGCATTGCAGGAAATCATGGATGAGAAGAACTTTCGTGAGCTCTGTGATGGGGCCAAGGCTGTTTCACAGATTCACAATATGGCTCGTGAGGGCAGCTATCTGATCAACCACTGCCTGCATGTCGGTATCCTGGCCGGCCTTATGGGCAAGTGGCTCAATTGGTCTGTCCTCGATCAGTACAATCTCGTCATTGCTGGGCTGTTCATCGACATCGGCAAGATGCGTATCTCGGAGGAGATCCTTGATAAGAAAGGGCGTTTGACCGAGGCGGAATTTGATGTCATCAAGAAACATACCCAGTTCGGTCATGACATGATTGGCATGACAACGCTCAAGGCGAATCGCGATATCATGGAAGGCGTGCTCCAGCATCATGAACGCTGCGATGGCTCAGGGTATCCTAATGGCTTGCAGAAAGAGCAGATTTCCCGTTTTGGCCGCGTACTGGCTATCCTGGATATCTACGACGCCATGGCTGGCGACCGCGTATTTGCCAAACGCCGCTCGCCCTTTGATGTGTTCTCCATCCTGTCCGATGATATCCTGGCGGGAAAGCTCGATACCGAATACGGCGTGCTGTTCATCAAGAATCTCTGCCATGCTTTGAATGGCAACTGGGTACAGCTGAGCAACGGCGAGCGTGGGCGCATCGTCTATATCGATGAGAGCCGTGTCACCTCGCTGCCGGTCGTCCAGACCACTAGGGGCGAGTTCATCGACCTCAACGCTACGCGTCAGGTGAAGATCGACTCCATCTTGACTGCAGCTGAGATTGATTGACGGCAAGTCAAGAGGGATAATCGTTGCAGAAAATATGGATAAGATTGGCGATGTTCCTGGCCATTGCCTTTTTGTTTCAGAGTCTCCGGCTGTTATTGCCGATGATTCCAGGGCCAGTCAACATGTTCTTGATTGGTAGCTTGCTCAATACCGTCATGGTACTTAGCATCTGGTATACGAAAAATTATTGGGCCGCAGTAATCGGAGGTTTGTTGCCGTTAGGTGCGTTCTTCCAAGGGCAGCTGCCGATTGCCTGGATGGTTCCCGTGGTAGCTTGGGGGAATATGGCCTTGATTGTCTGGGCGGGAGCCTTCCGTCATAAACGGCTCCTGTATCTTGGTCCCGTAGTCAAGATGGTATTGCTTTATGGTGGTACCCAATGGGTCCTGCAAATGATGAAGATTCCCGAACCGATGCAGGTGGTGATGCTGTTCATGATGAGCTGGCCACAGCTCGTGACAGCAATGATTGGCATCGTGCTTGCCAAGCAGATCCTCCAGAAATATCCGCCTGTGGTATGATTGCCCGTGATAAATGGAAAAGCCGCTGATTGACCAGTCAGATTTGACCGGTCAATCAGCGGCTTTGTGGTATCCTTTGTTTCAGGCCTCGGTTTCCGTTTGGAAATCGGTGAGTTTTTTCTCCAGCCAGTCTTTGCCGTCGGTATAGCGCGAGACGATATAGGTGGCGACATAGTCGCCAGCGGCGTTGACCATGGTAGCTGGTGGGTCAATGAGATTGCCGATGGCCAGGGCCAGGGTGTAGGCAATGGTCATTTGTTCGGCACTGTTGTTGAAGAAGAAGGAGCAAAGCACCAATTCGCCGACACCGCCGCCTCCTGGGATGCCAGACATGGCTACCGAGGAGAATACGGCGATGATGATGGCCAGGATGGCGTCGCCGCTGTTGAAATCCATGCCCGAGATGCCGAAGAGGAAGGCGACCTTCACGATGGCGCCCATAGCCGAGCCGTCCATGTGCATGGTGGCACCCAGTGGCATGACAATATCGGTGACTTCCTTGGAGATGCCGCTGGCTTTGGCGGCCTCCATGTTGGTAGGAATGGTGGCGACTGAGGAACAGGTGCCAAAGGATACGGCTGCCGGCTTGAACAGGTTGCGCCACATGACAGGGATGGCATGACGGCCACCGCCATACCAGGCATAGAGGGGGAAGAAGACAAACATGTAGAGAAAGCACATGCCGTAGTATACGAGCAGCGTCTTGGCATAGCCACCCATAAGGTCGGTGCCGTAGGTGGCGGCGAGGTTGGCAAAGAAGCCAAAGAAACCAATGGGAGCATAGTAGGAGATGATCGTGACCGTCTTCATGATGCAGCGCGACAGGTCATCGAGCAGTTTGGCCGTCATGGTCTTTTTGCCGCCTGAGAGCTGAACGCCGAAGCCGAAGATGACGGCAAAGATGATCAGCGGCAGCATGGCGCGGCGAGAGAGCAGTTCGGCAAAGTCAGGCTTTGTGAAGAAGTTGACCAGCAGTTCCCCGGCGGTAATCTTGGTGAGTTCTTCGGTGGAGGTCACCATTTCACTAACGGAGAAGCCAACTGGCACGATGTTAATGCAGGAGACGACTCCATACATGACAATGGCGGCAATCAGTGCCGTAATGGAGAAGGTGGCTACGGTAATGCCCATGACTTTGCCGGCGCGGCCCGCAGAGTCCATGTTGGCGATGGCCGAGGCAATCGAAACGAAGACCATGGGCACGACGATGCAGAACATCAAGTTGATGAAGAGGTCGCCCAGGGGTTTCAGGCCTTTGGCCTCAGGGAAGTAAAGGCCCAGCAACGTGCCTGAGACGATGCCAATCAGCATGAAGAGCACAAAGCCGTAATTCTTGAGATACGATGATTTTTCCATAATAATCACATCCTATGCGTAAAAAAATATAAATGAATGCTGTTGTCTTTATTATAACCTGCTGTATTTGCCTAGAAAAGCGGGAAAAGATATAAATAGTATGCAAAAGATGCGGAATTGGAGTGCTTTTGCTGGTCGACAAAAGGGAGAAAATGGCGTTATAATAGAGTACACACATTCGATAAAAGGCAGAGGAGGTCTTGTCATGGCGATGGTGCCGAAACTGAATACAACCCAATTCGATACGAATATTCCCTTCAAGGTGGTGGCACCGTTTGCCCCCATGGGCGACCAGCCCCAGGCTATCGACGATTTGGCGGCGGGCATCACGAATGGCCAGGATGCCCAGGTGCTGTTGGGCGCCACTGGTACCGGCAAGACCTATACCATAGCCAAGGTCATTGAGAAAGTGCAGAAGCCGACGCTGGTCATTGCTCATAACAAGACCTTGGCGGCTCAGCTGGCCAGTGAGTTCAAGACCTTCTTTCCGGACAATTACGTCGGCTACTTTGTCAGCTACTACGATTACTATCAGCCTGAGGCCTATATCGCCTCGACGGATACTTATATTGAAAAGGATTCCTCCATCAACGATGAAATCGATGAACTGCGTCACTCGGCGACCTGTTCCCTGTTCGAGCGGCGTGATGTCATCATCGTGGCCTCGGTTTCCTGCATCTATGGCTTAGGCTCCCCAGAGAGCTATCATGAGATGGTGCTTTCCCTGCACAAGGGGCAGGAGGTGGAACGGGAGGCTATCCTGCGCAAGCTGGTGCAGATTCGTTACGAGCGCAACGACATCGCCTTTGAGCGCGGCCGGTTCCGGGTGCGCGGCGATGTGGTGGAGGTATTCCCCGCCGGCTATAACAACCGGGCAGTGCGCATTGAGCTGTTCGGTGATGAGATTGACCGCATGGTGGAATTTGATGTGGTTACAGGGGAGGTCTACGGCGAGCGCACCCATGTGATGGTCTTCCCGGCTTCCCACTATGTCACCGAGGATGAAGATCTCAAGATTGCCATGGCGGATATCCGCACGGAGCTGGAGCAGCAGGTGGCAATGTTCCAGCAACAGGGGAAGCTCTTGGAGGCACAGCGCATTGAGCAGCGCACCAAGTATGACCTCGAGATGATGCAGGAAATGGGTTACTGTTCGGGTATCGAAAACTACTCGCGTCATCTCACTCACCGCAAGGCCGGGGATGCGCCCTATACGCTGCTCGACTATTTCCCGGAGGATTTCCTGATTGTCATGGATGAGTCCCATGTCACCCTGCCTCAGGTCCATGCGATGTACGCTGGTGACCGCAGCCGCAAGGTTTCCCTGGTGGAAAACGGCTTCCGCTTGCCCTCGGCCTTTGATAACCGGCCCTTGACCTTCGAGGAGTTTGCCGCGCGCATCAATCAGATTATTTACGTTTCGGCTACGCCAGGCAAATACGAGCTGGGTAAAGCCCAGCAGGTCGCCCAGCAGATTATCCGTCCGACGGGACTGTTAGACCCCGAGATTGAGGTACGTCCTCTGGAGGGACAGATTGATGATCTGCTGGCAGAGATAAAGATTCGCATCGCGAAGGACGAGCGCGTGCTGGTCACGACGCTGACCAAGAAAATGGCCGAAAACCTCACCGATTACCTGAAGGAAACAGGTGTCAAGGTTCGCTATCTGCACTCGGACATCGCCACCATTGAGCGCGCTGAGATCATCCACGATTTGCGCGCTGGCGAGTTTGATGTGCTGGTGGGTATCAATCTTTTGCGCGAGGGCCTCGATATGCCGGAAGTTTCCCTTATCGCCATCCTCGATGCCGACAAGGAGGGCTTTTTGCGTTCGGATACCTCCCTTATCCAGATTATCGGCCGGGCGGCGCGCAATGCCAATGGCCATGTCATCATGTATGCGGATCGCATCACGGACTCGATGAAACGGGCCATTGATGAAACCGAGCGCCGCCGGGAAATCCAGCAGGCCTATAACAACGAGCACGGCATCGTGCCCAAGACCATCAAGAAGCCCATCAAGCCGCTTATCGAAACGACGTTGGTGGCAGAATCTTCCGCGGATTATTCTGCCGATGGCAAGCGCAAGAAGAAAAAGCTCACCAAGAAGGACAAGGAAAACCTCATCAAGACCCTTACCCGCGAGATGCAGCAGGCCTCCCGGGCACTGGAATTCGAGCGGGCCGCAGAGCTTCGCGATATGATATTGGAACTCGATGGCAGCCTGCCACCGAAGAAATAAGAGGAAAAGGCAATGGAAAACAGCATCAAAATAAAGGGCGCGAGAGCCCATAATCTCAAGAATATCAATGTGGAAATCCCGCGGGATAAGCTCGTGGTCATCACGGGGCTGTCGGGGTCGGGGAAGTCGTCACTGGCCTTTGATACCATCTATGCTGAGGGGCAGCGGCGCTATGTCGAGTCCCTGTCGTCCTATGCCCGCCAGTTCCTCGGCCAGATGGACAAGCCTGATGTGGACAATATCGAGGGCTTGTCGCCGGCGATTTCTATCGACCAGAAGACGACGAGCCACAATCCCCGTTCCACGGTGGGCACGGTGACGGAAATCTATGACTACCTGCGCCTGCTCTATGCGCGGGCGGGGCGTCCCCATTGCCCGAAGTGCGGTAAGCCGATTACCCAGCAGACTGTGGATCAGATGATCGATCAGATCAAGGAACTGCCGGAACGCACGAAATTGCTTATAATGGCCCAGGTAATTCGCGGCAAGAAGGGAGAGCACAAGAAGGTACTCGAGCATATCCGCCGCGAGGGCTATGTGCGTGTGCGCATCGATGGGGAAGTCCACGATGTCAACGATGAAATCCAGCTTGAGAAAACGAAAAAGCACACGATCGAAGTGGTCATTGACCGCCTGATCGTTCGCGAGGGTATGGAACAGCGGTTGGCTGACTCCCTGGAGACGGCGCTGAAACTGGGCGAGGGCGTGGTCTACGTGCAGATCGTCGACGGGGAACTCTTGATGTTCAGCGAGAATTTTGCCTGTGTGGATTGCGGCATCAGCCTGCCGGAAATCACCCCGCGCATGTTCTCCTTTAACAGTCCTTATGGTGCCTGCCCGGTCTGCATGGGCCTTGGCAGTCATATGGAGTTTGATGAGGAGCTCGTCGTGCCCGATGTGACGCTATCGGTGGCACAGGGCGTCTTTGCGCCGCTGTCGAAGAATCCTCACTCCTATGGCATGTGCGTAATTGGGGCGGTGCTGACGGATTATGGCTATACGGTGGATACGCCATGGAAGGATATGGACAAGAAGACCCGCCATGTCCTGCTTCATGGTGCCGGTGATGAGAAATTCCGTTTCCACTATACGAATATGTTTGGCGAGCGCAAGGAGTACAACGTGGAGTTTGAGGGCGTACTGCCGATGCTCAACCGCCGCTATCAGGAAACGGATTCCGATGAGATGCGCGAGTCCTATGAGAACTATATGACCGAGATTGACTGCCCGGTCTGCCATGGTGCGCGGTTAAAGCCCGAGACGTTGTCGATTACGGTGGGGGATAAGAATATCGCGGAACTTACGGCTATGACCATCCGGGAGGCCGATACTTTCCTGGCAGGCGTGGAGTTTACGCCCCGGGAGCAGAAGATTGCCGTGCAGATTCTAAAGGAAATCCATGCGCGTCTTAGTTTCCTGCTGAACGTTGGCCTTGACTATCTGACGCTGTCGCGGGCCGCGGGCACGCTGTCGGGCGGCGAGGCTCAGCGCATCCGTCTGGCCACCCAGATTGGTTCAGGGCTCCAGGGCGTGCTCTACGTGCTCGACGAACCGAGCATCGGCCTGCATCAGCGGGACAACAACCGGTTGCTAGCGACCCTCAAGAATCTGCGAGACCTTGGCAATACGCTGATTGTGGTGGAGCATGATGAAGACACGATGTATGCGGCTGATCATATCATCGATATCGGCCCTGGGGCTGGTGCCCATGGCGGGCAGATTGTCGCGCAGGGCACGGCCAAGGAAATCATGCAGGTCAAGGATTCGGTGACCGGAGCTTATCTATCGCGGCGCAAGTTCATCCCGGTGCCAAGCAAACGCCGTCCGGGAAATGGCAAGTTCATTGAAGTGGTAGGGGCACAGGAGAATAACCTCAAGAACATCGATGTCAAATTCCCCTTAGGAACGATGACGCTGGTAACCGGCGTATCGGGCTCGGGCAAGAGTACGCTCGTCAACGAAATCCTCTACAAGGGCATTGCCTCACGGCTCTATCATTCCAAGGGTAAGCCAGGCAAGCATAAGAAAATCAAGGGGCTTGAGCATATCGACAAGATTATTGATATCGATCAGCAGCCAATCGGCCGCACGCCGCGTTCGAATCCGGCGACTTACACAGGGGTCTTTGATGCCATCCGCGAGCTGTTCAGTCAGACGGCTGAGTCGAAGATGCGCGGCTACAAGGCGGGCAGATTCAGTTTCAACGTAAAGGGCGGTCGCTGTGAGGCCTGCAAGGGCGATGGAATCCTCAAGATTGAGATGCATTTCCTGCCCGATGTCTATGTGCCCTGCGAGGTCTGCAAAGGCGCGCGCTATAATCGCGAGACCCTTGAGGTGCGCTACAAGGGCAAGAATATTTCAGAGGTTCTTGAGATGACCATCGATGAGGCTGTGGAGTTCTTCCAGAATGTGCCGCGCATCGCCCGCAAGCTGCAGGTCATCCAGGATGTCGGTCTTGGCTATATCAAGCTCGGCCAGCCCGCGACGACGCTGTCGGGCGGCGAGGCCCAGCGCGTCAAGCTGGCGACGGAGCTTTCTCGCCGCAGCACGGGCCGCACCCTCTACATCCTCGATGAGCCCACGACAGGCCTGCATACGGCTGACATCCATAAGCTGCTGGACATCCTGCAGCGTCTGGTGGATGGCGGCGATACAGTGGTCATCATCGAGCACAATCTCGACGTCATCAAGACGGCCGACCATATCATCGACCTGGGCCCCGAGGGCGGCAGCAATGGCGGAACCATCGTTGCCGAGGGGCGGCCGGAGGACATTGTCAAAGTAAAAGAGTCTTATACGGGTAAATTCCTCAAGCCGCTGCTCGAAGAGAAGAACGAATGAAAAAGTGCCGCAAGCTGATTGAAAAGCTTGCGGCACTTTGCTGTATATCATGTTTCTTTCGGATCGGAGTAATGATCGGTATGCAGGTACTCGCGGTCGACGACCTGGCCGTTGCGTTTCCAGATGCGGTAGAGCGACGGATTCTTGGCGGAGCCTTCGGTGACGAGGGCGATGGTCTGGCCCTGCAGGTCGGCTTTGGTGCCGAGTACGTAGATGGTCAGCGCTGAGCCTGTGTTGGATACGCGCAGATAGACCGGATGCGGCAGTGGATTGCGGAAGACGAAATCCAGCAGATTATCGGCGACTGTCGCATCGCGCCCGGCAGGCACGTAGGCTGATGGCAGCGAGTGGTTTGCGCGCTCGGTTGGGGTCATGCCCGCGAGCAGGACGGCGTTGTAGAGCGTGCTGCTGACCTGGCAGACACCGCCGCCCACGTCAATCTTGTGCTCGCCGTCGACGATGACGCCGGCATCTTTATAGCCGGCCTCATAGGTGCGCTGGCCGACGATGCTGTTGAAGGAGAGCGTTGACTGGCTGCGTATGAGCGCGCCCTGCAGATGGCTGGCGGCAAGACCAATATTATCGCCGCGGTCGCCAGGATAAAAGCGCGTGGTGTAGGAGGCCAGCACGCCGTCGATGGCCGCAAGGTCTGCATCCATGACGAAGGGAGGATGCTCCTGGGGCTGCAAGTCAACCTTGGCCGTCAGCTTCAGGGCCTCGAACTGCGGTGCCAGCTCCTCGGCAATCGGTTTCGTATCGAGGGTCAAGCCGATGACACCGGGCGTCTTCTTGATGGTGCCATTTTTCTGCAGCTGAGCCTCGGCGTTGACCGGCGGCGTGTCGAGCTGCTGCTGGATCTTGGCGAGCTGGGCATCGAGCTTGTCCTTATCAAAGGCCGCGGTCATCGTGACATTGCGACCCACAAGGGCACAGGTCATCTGCGTGATCATATTGCTGATGCCGTTCTGATTACGGCCAATGGCATAAGCGGCTTCAGCCGCCTCGTTGACCTTGCCGTGCAGGTCGATATCAGCTGGGGCAATGGACCACTGGCGATTCTTATAAGTCAGCACGGCAGCTGGCCGCTTGAGTGCCTGCTGAGATTCTCTTTGGAAGAAATCATGGACTTCTTTCTTGGTCATGCCGGCAAGGCTCTTGCCATTAGCCTGGACGCCCATGATGACACGGTTCTGGTTGGTAACCGAGACCGATACGCTGCCGACGACGACGACCGTGAAGGCCATGCCGATGGTGATGATGGCAGCTGCTTTGCTTAGGGATATGGACGAAAAATTCATATCAATCTTTACTCCTGCTTACAATCTATTTATAGTATAATCGCTTAATATATTTGTTTCAATTATTAAAAGATAAAATTTCGGGCGTTGCAAATGCGGGACAGGTATGATAAAATTAACGACATCTGAATCATCAAATCGACAACAACGAGGAAGAAGAGGAGTACAGCAATCGGTGCCTCAGAGAGGAGACGGCAGGTGGAAGTCTCTGCATCCGGTGTCTGGAAGGTAGCTTCGGAGTTGCCCTGCTGAAAGCGACGTAGGCAGGGCCGTCAGCCACGTTACGGCTTAGAGTCATGCAGGTTTTATCTGCATGGGAAGATAGGTGGTACCACGAAGGCAGGCGCTTTCGTCCTTTTGGACGAGAGCGCTTTATTTAGTTTTAGGAGGTTTATCATGGCAGAGAATCAGGAACAGGGAAACAACATCCCGAAGGTTTACGACCCGCAGTCGTTCGAGAAGAAATGGTATCAGTATTGGGAGGAGAATAAATTCTTCCATGCTGAGGTAGACAAGAGCAAGAAACCCTACAGCATGGTTATTCCGCCGCCAAATGTCACGGGCCAGCTGCACATGGGCCATGCCCTCGACAATACCCTGCAGGATATCCTGATCCGTTATCATCGCATGCAGGGCTTCAACACGGTTTGGGTACCGGGCTGCGATCATGCCGGTATCGCGACTCAGGCCAAAGTTGAGGGTGCACTGCGCGAAGAGGGCACGAACCGCTACGAGCTCGGCCGTGAGAAATTCCTCGAGCGCGTCTGGGACTGGAAAGAGCAGTACGGCAACCGTATCATGTATCAGCTGCGTACGCTGGGTTCCTCCTGCGACTGGGATCGTCAGCGTTTCACGATGGACGAGGGCTGCTCGAAGGCCGTCCGCGAGGTATTCGTAAGCCTCTATGAGAAGGGCCTCATCTATCAGGGCACGCGCATCACGAATTGGTGCCCGGATTGCAACACGGCCATCTCCGACATCGAGGTCGAGCATGAGACGGAGCAGGGCCATCTCTGGCATCTGCGCTATCAGGTCAAAGGCACGGACCAGTATGTCGAAATCGCCACGACCCGTCCCGAGACGATGTTCGGCGATACGGGCGTTGCCGTTCATCCGGAGGATGAACGCTATAAGGATATCGTTGGCAAGACGCTGATCCTGCCAATCGTCAACCGCGAGATTCCGCTGTTTGCCGATGAGTATGTCGACAAATCCTTCGGTACGGGTGCCGTCAAGGTTACGCCGGCCCATGACCCCAACGACTTTGAGATGGGACAGCGTCATCACTTGGAGGAAATCAAGGTCATCAGCAATACGGGCAAGATGATGGAAGGCGCTGGCAAGTACGAGGGCATGGACCGCTATGAATGCCGCAAGGCCCTGGTCAAAGAGCTGGAGGAGCTCGGCGTTCTCGTATCGGTGGAAGAGCATGAGCATGCCGTTGGCCATTGCTCCCGCTGCCACAGCACCATTGAGCCGCTGGTTTCCAAGCAGTGGTTCGTCAAGATGGAGTCCCTGGCTGAGCCGGCTATCGAGGCTGTAAAGAGCGGCAAGATCCAGTTCGTGCCGGAGCGTTTCTCCAAGACCTATATCCAGTGGCTGGAAAACATCCGCGACTGGTGCATTTCCCGTCAGCTTTGGTGGGGGCATCGTATCCCTGCTTGGTACTGCGATGACTGCGGCGAGACCAGCGTTTCGCGCACGGACCTTACGGAGTGCCCGCACTGCCACAGCAAGCATATCCATCAGGATGAAGACGTTCTCGATACCTGGTTCTCTTCGGGGCTCTGGCCCTTTGAGACCATGGGCTGGCCGGAAAAGACCGAGGAGCTGGAGCATTTCTATCCGACGGCTACGCTCGTTACGGGGTATGACATCATCTTCTTCTGGGTTGCCCGCATGGTCATGATGGGCTTGGAGTTTGGCAAGGATATTCCATTCAAGCACGTATTCATCCATGGCCTCGTCCGCGATAGCCAGGGCCGTAAGATGAGCAAATCCCTGGGCAATGGTATCGACCCGGTTGAGGTTGTCGAGAAGTACGGTGCCGATACGCTGCGCTTCATGCTGATTACGGGCAACACGCCGGGCAATGACATGCGCTTCTACTGGGAGCGTGTCGAGTCGGCCCGCAACTTTGCCAACAAGATTTGGAACGCATCCCGCTACATGCTCATGAACCTCGAGGGCTTTGACAAGGATTTCGTGCCTAGCGAAGAAGATTACACGCTGTCTGACCGCTGGATCCTCTCGCGCTATGCCCGCACGGTCCGCGACGTCACCGAGAACCTCGACAAATTCGAGCTGGGCGAGGCTGGCCGCATGATTTATGAGTTCCTCTGGAATGAGTTTTGCGACTGGTACATCGAGCTTACGAAAGCCCGCCTCTACGATACGGAAAATGTCCGGGCCCGCAATACGGCTCTGTATGTGCTTTCCCATGTCCTCGAGGGCACGCTGCGCTTGCTGCATCCGTTCATGCCGTTCCTCACCGAGGAAATCTGGCAGAAGGTTCCTCATGCAGAGGAAGTCAAGAGCATCATGATCTCCCAGTGGCCGCAGGCTGATGCTGCCCGTATCAGCGATGATATCGAGGCACAGATGACGGCTATTATGGAGAGCATCAAATCCATCCGCAACATGCGCGCTGAAGTTGGGGCTGCTCCGAGCAAGAAGAGCGAAGTCATCCTGAACTTCAAGGATGAGTCCTTGCGGGAAGTATTTGCTGAGAATACGGGCTACCTCGACAAACTGGCATCTTCGGAGCCAGTCACCATCCTGCCGGCTGGCGCCGATGCACCGGAAAACGCCATGGCTGGTGTGGTAAATGGCGTCGAGATCTATCTACCTCTCAAGGGCCTTATCGACGTGGAGAAGGAGACAGCCCGCCTCAATAAAGAGCTGGAGAAACTCGAGAAGGAAATCAAACGCCTTACGGGCAAGCTCAGCAACGAAGGCTTCTTGAGCAAAGCTCCGGAGCAGGTTGTTGCTGGTGAGAAAGAGAAACTCGCTGGCTATGAAGAAAAGAAAAAATCGGTGGAGAGCCGCATTCAGGATTTGGCGAAGCTCTAAGATAGGAGAATCGTAACATGAATTATCAGGAAGCCCTCGCCTATCTGGAGGGGCTGAATATCTTTGGCATCAAGCTGGGGCTTTCGCGCATCCAGCGGCTGCTGGAGCTCCTGGATGTGCCGCAGGACCGGTATCGCACCATTCATGTGACTGGTACGAATGGCAAAGGATCGGTGTCGGCGATGCTCGCCGGCATCCTGCGCCGTTCGGATATCCATACGGGCATGTACAGCTCGCCGCATCTGGTCTCCTATACGGAGCGCATCCAGGTGGATGGCCAGCCCATAAGCGAGCAGGAATTTGCCGACTGCCTGAGCACCATCCGCACCTATGTGGAGCAGATGGTAGCCGAAGGCGATGAGTGCCCGACCCAGTTCGAGGTGCTGACGGCGCTGGCATTCTTCTATTTTGCCATGCGTCATGTGGAGTACGCAGTCATCGAGGTTGGCCTCGGCGGCCTGCTTGATTCGACCAACGTCATCACGCCGGAGGTTTCGGTCATCACCAATGTGACCTTTGAGCATGCGGATCGCTGTGGCGGAACCCTCGAAGGCATCGCTGAGCATAAAGCAGGGATTATCAAGGAGGGCGTACCAGTCGTTACAGCAGCCGATGGTGTGCCACTGGAAATCATCCGTCAGACGGCAGAGGCGAAGAACGCCGATGTGTTTGTGTCAGGCGTTGATTTCCAGATGGATTATCTTTCCTGTGACGGACGCACACAGCAAGTGCAGTTCACTTCCGCGCTGCTGGGACAGCTGCAGACGCCCTATGAACTGCGTCTGCTAGGACGCCATCAGGTAGCCAATAGTGCTGTGGCTGTCATGACGGCTCAGCTGATCCATAATATCGACGAGAGGGTCAACGAGATCACGATAGGTGAGGCCTTGAAGATGGTCAACTGGCCAGCACGGTTTGAGCGCATCGAGCTGGGAGGACAATCAGTCATTGTTGACGGTGCCCATAATCCAGCTGGCATGCAGGCCCTGCGCGACAGCCTGGATCTCTATTTCCCAGCTGAGCAGCGCGTGCTGCTGCTCGGAATCCTCAAAGATAAGGACATCGAGACGATGCTGGATATCTTGCTGCGGCCCAACGATACGGTGGTGGTCACCGTTCCTGATTCGGAGCGGGCCTCAGACCCGCAGGAGCTGGCAAGACGCGCATCGCCGCATGTCCAGCATGTTGAGGCAATCGCTGATAACGGCGAGGCCCTTGACCGTGCGCTGGAGCTTGCCAATAGCGAAAAGCTTTTGATCATGGCGGGGTCATTGTATCTGGTCGGCGAAGTCCGCCATCTGCTGCTTGAACGGAAGGGGGAAATGTGATGGCTGTGGAGTCTGATTCCATGCGGGAAATCCATCAGCGCCGCCGTGAGGCATTCCGCCAGAAATGGTGCAAGCGCTTTACGGACTGGTCCTGGTATGCGCTGCTGGCCGAAGTGTTCTTGCTAGCCTTGTGGCCGGCAGGGGCAACGATTGCCTTATTGGCAGGCGTCGTGCTCACGGTGCTGCGGTTCCGGGTGGACCGCGCGTTCAAGTTCCGTCATCTGCCCTTTGATGTGCCTGTGTGCCTGTTCCTGCTGCTGAGTGGTGTCTCGATCGTGGGCTCACCGGATCGCGGGTTCAGTTTCTACAACTGGTACAATCTCGTGGGTGTCTATGCGCTGACTTACTTCCTGGTGGGCCAGCAGGCCCGCGATGCCCGGCAAATCCGGCAGGTGTTGCTGGCCATGGCTGCTGCCGCTGTGTTTGTGGTGCTCTATGGCATCTATCAGTTCATTTTCGGCATCGACATCAGTGCGATGAAATGGGTGGATGGCGATGCGTTCCCCGAGCTGCGGAAACGCGTTTTCTCGACTTGGGAGAATCCCAACATCTTGGCTGGTTATCTCGATATCATCATCTGCCTGGCTTTTGGCCTGTTTGTCAAAGCGGACAGCAAGGCCAAGCGCATCGTGCTGGGCGTGTTCATGGTACTGGCAGCTGCCTGCCTGGCTATGACGTATGCCCGCGGTGCCCTGCTGGTCATGGCCGTGATCCTGGTGATCTATGGCATGCTGAAAGACTGGCGCATCCTGCTGGGCTGTGTTGTCGTTGGCGGCATCCTGCTGCTGGCTGATCCCGTGCTTTACGAGCGGCTGACCTCGGTATTCACGAAGGTCGATACTTCCTCGGAGATGCGTTTGGCTTTTTGGGAAAGTACCGTGGCCATGATCCAGGATCATCCCTTCTTCGGCATTGGCTGGGGTGCGTACTGGATGGTCTATCCGGAATATGATTTCTATTTGCAGGGGGCGGATATCCGCATCGTGCATGCGCATAATCTCTACCTGAACTATGCGGCGGAAATCGGCATTCCGGGAGCGCTGGCGTTCTTATGGTATTTTTTCGGCACGATGGGACTGGCACTGCGGCAGAAATTCTTGCCGCCGGTTCCCGCGCCAGTCGAGGCGACGCCCTTTGACCTCAGGGAAGATGCGGCGGCTGATGCGGAACTCCAGCGTGTCGAGCAGAGCATGCAGGCTACCCAGGATACACCGGCGACACCGTTCTGGAAGGACTGCTGTGACTGGCAGGACTACCGCCTGCTAGGCGGCTTGTCCTTGGGACTGGGCCTTGCCATCCTGTCGGTGGCCCTCAACGGCTTTACCGATGATCTGCTGTTCAATATCCCATCGTCGATGTTCCTGTGGATGATGGCCGCATTGACAGCAGCGCTGGCAATCTTGAATGAACCAGCAGAACAAGATGAAGAATAGGGAGGCGTATATATGAAAGGTCAAGTGAATATATCTAAGGCAACCATCGACCGCCTTCCGTTATATTTCCGTACCCTGCGTCTGGCGCAGGATGAGGGGATCGATATTATCTCCTCTGATGAGCTTGGCCGCCGGCTGGGCATCACCCCCGAGCAGATCCGTAAGGATCTGGCGTCGTTCGGCCAGTTCGGCAAGAAGGGCGTGGGCTATTATGTCAATGAGCTTAAGCGCAATGTAGGTGAGATCTTAGGACTGGATAACCATTGGAATATCGCTGTGGTCGGCATCGGTCATCTTGGTGCGGCGCTGGCGAACTATCAGAACTTCGTGACGCTAGGGTTCAACCTCGTGGCACTTTTTGACCAGGATCCGAATGTCATCGGGACGACGGTCAATCATGTCAAGGTTGAGGATATCCGCAACATGAAGGCTATTGTCAAGGAGCGCAATATCCATATCGGCATCATTGCCGTGCCGGCTGCCTTTGCCCAGGGCGTAGCAGATAAGCTCGTCGATGCAGGCGTAAAAGGCATCTGGAATTTTGCCCCGATCAAGATGGAAGTGCCTGAGACCATGCATATCGTCAATGAAGATTTATCAATTGGTCTTAGTAGCTTGTCATATCATATTACCCGCAAATAAGCACAAAAAATTCATACGTGAAGCTTTGCACGAAATCTCGTCAAACGCCGTCAAGTCTAACTTGACGGCGTTTTCTTTTCGTGCTATCCTTAGTCATGGGGCATAATCAAGGCATAGTGTTATGATAATCTATGATTATAATTCATAATGTTGATAACTTCGTGTTATACTTCCACATGTTATGAATCATAACAAGGAATTCGAAACAAGATGCGGCGTCCCAATCGTTAAAATCTGGTGCCGGAACCGAAGATGGGTCGGCACTGATGAGGGAGGATTTTCCATGATTGACATTCTCGATCGCGTACGCAACAAAGCATTGCAAGCGAAAATCGTATCGGCTGAAGAGGCTGCAGCATTCTTCAAACCGGATATGAACGTCGCTATGAGCGGTTTTACCGCTTCTGCGTATCCGAAGGCTGTTCCGCTTGCACTCGTTGAGCGCATGAAAAAGGAGCCATTTGCGATTAACCTGTGGACGGGCGCTTCTACGGGCCCGGAGCTTGATGATGCACTGGCATCGGTACATGGCATTAAGCAGCGTCTGCCGTATCAGACAGACAAGGTACTGCGCAATGAGATCAACGACGGTTCGGTCGATTACCTCGACCTGCATCTGTCGGAGTCGGCACAGCTTAGCCGCTGCGGCTATCTGGGCAATGTCGATGTAGCCGTTGTCGAGGCTTGCGCGATTACGGAAGAGGGAAATATCATCCCGACGACTTCCTTGGGCAATGCTGCATCGTATGTCCAGAGCGCGGATGTCGTCATCGTCGAGGTCAACACCTCGCAGCCGCTGGATCTTGAAGGCATGCACGATGTCTACATCCCGATGGATCCGCCGAACCGCCTGCCGATTCCAATCGTCAAGGCCAATGACCGCGTGGGCACGACCTATATCCCGTGTACGCCGGAAAAGATCAAATACATCGTTCCCTGCGATATTCCAGATCACACGCGTCCATTGAAACCAATCGATGAAGATTCCAAGAAGATGAGCGAGTTCACGCTGGAGTTCCTCAACAAGGAAATCGAGGCTGGCCGCATGCCGAAGAACCTGCTGCCGCTGCAGTCTGGTGTCGGTAACGTCGCTAACGCCGTTATCGCTGGTTTTGTCGATTCTGACCTCAAAGATCTGACGGTTTACACCGAGGTCATCCAGGACGGCATGCTCGACCTTATCGATGCTGGCAAGTTGAATTTTGCATCGGGCACGGCATTCAGCCCGTCGCCAGAGGGCATGGCTCGTTTCTACAAGGATGTAGCCAAGTATAAGAAATACCTGCTGCTGCGTCCGGAGGAAATCTCCAACAGCCCAGAGGTCGTCCATCGCTTAGGTGTCATCGCCATGAACACGGCCATCGAGGTCGATATCTATGGCAACGTCAACTCGACGCATATCACGGGGACTAAGATGATGAACGGTATCGGCGGCAGCGGCGACTTTGCCCGTAACGCTTACCTGACCATCTTCTATACGCCGTCGATTGCTAAAGAAGGCAAGATTTCCGCTGTTGTTCCGTTCTGTTCGCATATCGATCACACGGAGCATGATGTAGATATCATCATCACGGAGCAGGGCATTGCCGATCTGCGGGGCAAGGCACCGCGTGAGCGTGCCCTTGAGATCATCAACAACTGCGCACATCCGGATTATCGCCCAATCCTGCTCGATTACTTCAACCGTGCGACTGAGGCAACGAAGCATGCCCATACGCCGCACATCCTTGAAGAGGCGCTTTCCTTCCATGAGCGTTTCGTCGAGACAGGCAGCATGGCAAAATAAGAAAATCACATACAGATAATATATAGATATAGATTGACTGAATGAATCAGGAGGAATTTCCAAATGAGCAATGAGAAAATCCAGGCTGAGCTCGCCAAATACGAAGCCAGCGTCGAAAAAGCAATCGCACGTTTCCCGGAGCGTGAACATCTGCCGGAAAAACGCCTTTACACGCCGATTGACATCAAGGATACGGATTATGCTGACGAGATCAGTTTCCCAGGAGTTTATCCGTACACCCGCGGTGTCCAGCCGACGATGTATCGCGGTCGTTTCTGGACGATGCGTATGTATGCTGGTTTCTCCACCGCTGAGGAATCAAACAAACGCTATCGCATGCTGATCGAGAACGGTGCAACGGGCCTGTCCTGTGCCTTCGATCTGCCGACGCAGATCGGTTATGATTCTACGGATCCGATTTCTGAAGGCGAGGTCGGCAAGGTCGGTGTTGCTATCGACTCGCTGGCTGATATGGAGACGCTGTTCGATCAGATCGATCTCGGCAAGGTTTCCACGTCGATGACCATCAATGCACCGGCATCGGTCCTCTTGGCTATGTATATCGCTGTAGCTGAGAAACAGGGTGTACCGGCTGACCAGCTGCGTGGTACGATTCAGAACGATATCCTCAAGGAGTATGCCGCACGCGGTACGTATATCTTCCCGCCGCGTCCGTCCATGCGCCTGATCACGAATATCTTCGAGTATTGTTCCCAGAACGTACCGAAATGGAATACGATTTCCATTTCCGGCTATCATATCCGTGAGGCTGGTTCCACAGCTGCTCAGGAAATCGCCTTCACGATTGCCGATGGTATCGCTTACTGCGAGGCAGCTATCAAGGCTGGACTCAAGATTGACGACTTTGCTGGCCGCCTGTCCTTCTTCTGGAACGCACACAACAACGTCCTGGAAGAGGTAGCGAAGTTCCGCGCATCCCGCCGTATCTGGGCGAAAGTCATGAAGGAGCGTTTCCATGCCCAGAGCGATAAGAGCATGAAACTGCGTTTCCATACCCAGACGGCTGGTTCGATGCTGACGGCTCAGCAGCCGAACAACAATATCGTCCGCGTTGCCCTGCAGACGGCAGCTGCTGTCATGGGGGGCACTCAGTCCCTGCACACGAACTCCCGTGATGAGGCACTGGCCCTGCCAACGCAGGAATCCGTTACGATTGCTCTGCGTACGCAGCAGATTGTTGCCTACGAGAGCGGCCTGGCTGATGTCATCGATCCGCTGGCTGGCTCCTACTATGTAGAGTCCATGACCAACAGCATCGAGGCTGAGGCTTGGGATTATATCAAGAAGATTGACGATCTCGGTGGCGCAGTTGCCGCTATCGAGAAGGGCTACATCCAGAAGGAAATCCAGGATTCTGCTTACAAATGGCAGATGGATGTCGAGTCTGGTGCCCGCACCATCGTCGGTGTCAATAAATTCCAGATGGAAGAAGAACCTCCAAAAGGCCTGCTGAAAGTCGACGAGGCCGTCGGTGAGCGTCAGAAGGCTAAGGTTGAGGCTATGAAAGCGAAACGCGATAATGAGGCAGTAAAAGCTGCTCTGGCTGACCTGAAGACGGCCTGCCAGGATGAGAATGAAAATCTCATGCCGCATATCCTCGCTGCTGTCAAGACGTATGCAACCCTTGGCGAGATCTGCAACGTCATGCGTGAGGTATTCGGCGAGTATGAGGCTCATGTCAGCCTGTAAGCGTCCCTATCGCGAACAATCGGACAAGAATAGCGTTTACGTTTTTGGAGGAATTCAAAATGGAAAAGAAAATCAGAGTATTAGTCGCTAAACCGGGTCTTGATGGTCATGACCGCGGTGCTAAGGTTGTCGCCCGCGCTCTGCGCGATGCTGGTTTCGAGGTCATTTATACGGGCCTGCGCCAGACGCCGGAGCAGATTGCTGAGGCAGCTCTGCAGGAGGATGTCAACGTCGTCGCTATGAGCATCCTCTCCGGTGCCCATGGTCACCTGTTCCCGAAAGTCGTCGACCTCATCCATAAGAATGGCATGAACGACGTGCTGATCATCGGTGGCGGCGTCATTCCTGAGGGCGATATCCCGGCTCTCAAAGAGGCTGGCGTTTCGGAAGTATTCACGCCGGGCACGCCGACTGGTGATGTCGTCAAATTCATCAATGAACATGTAAAACTCTAATACTCATAGTGGTGCTGGGAAGAGGAAGCATGCTTCCTCCCAGCATCATTTTTGTGAAAACTACCGAAAGGTGGTGGCATTTTGGATATTGCAGAAGAACTGCTGAAAGGCAACCGGCTGGCACTCTCGCGGGCTATCACGGCCATCGAGAATGAATATGATGAAGCGACCGACATCATGAAGAGGCTCTATCCCCATACCGGACATGCCTATGTATTAGGTATCACGGGGCCGCCTGGCGCTGGCAAGAGTACGCTCACGGACAAGATTGCAAGAGAGTACCGCGCCCAGGGCAAGACCGTTGGTATAATAGCTGTTGACCCGACCAGCCCGTTCACGGGCGGTGCCATCTTAGGCGACCGCATCCGCATGAATGGCCTGACTCTTGACGAGGGAGTCTTTATCCGCAGTATGGGCACTCGTGGCAGTCTTGGAGGTCTTTCCCATAAGACCGCTGACGCTGTCAAAGCATTGGATGCCTTCGGAAAGGACATCATCATCGTCGAGACCGTCGGTGTCGGCCAATCTGAGGTAGATATCGTCAAGGCTGCGGATACGACCATGGTCGTATTGATTCCAGGCATGGGCGATGATATCCAGGCCATCAAGGCTGGCATCCTCGAGATCGGCGACCTTTACTGCATCAACAAGTCAGATCTTGATGGTGCCGATAAGCTGGTTCGCGAGATCAACATGATGCTTGATCTTGACAGCCTGATGACGGACTGGCGTCCGCCAATCACGAAAGTGGTAGCCAGCCAGAATGAGGGCATCACTGAGCTCTTAGGAACAGTAGAGAAGCATCGGACGTATATCGAAGGCAATGGCGAACTGGCCAAACGCCGGACGAAGCGTACCAGGGATGAGATACTCGATATCCTTAGTAGCAATATCGGCAGTTACATCAAGAAAAAGATTGTCGACAGTGGCAGATTGGATGGCTATGTTGAGCAGATCAGGCAGCATGAGACTGACCCGTACACAGTTATCGGCGAGGTCATGGACGAGATGCTCAAATGAATTTCAAGATTATAGAATGGAGGAATAAATCATGTTTAAAGTATTAGGCGTAGATCATATTGGTGTTGCAGTTTCTGACCTCAAGGAAGTTGGTTCCTTCTGGAGCGATATGCTGGGCCTGCCGGCAAATGGTGAGGAGACCGTTGCTGAGCAGAAAGTAACGACGGGCTTCTTCCCGACGCCGAACGGCAGCGAGATCGAGCTTTTGGCAGCTACGGACGAGACGTCCCCGATTGCCAAGTTCATCGAGAAGAACGGCGGCCGCGGTGGCATCCAGCACATCGCTCTGCGTGTTGACAATCTCGAGGCAGCGCTGGCTGATCTCAAGGAAAAAGGCGTCCGCCTGATTGATGAAACGCCGCGTATCGGTGCCGGTGGTGCCAAGATTGCTTTCGTTCATCCGAAAGCATCCCATGGTGTTCTCCTCGAACTCTGCCAGCGTGATTGATACCTGGTAATAAATTAGTCTTGCAATTTTCACACAAATAGTGCAAAATAGAGATTGCAGTGTATGAGTATCTTGTCATTGACAGGATGCTCACAAGCTAATTATAGGAGGTATATAATGGCTACTGTTCAGGAAAAGATTGAATTAATGCATGCGAAAAAAGAGCATATCATGCAGGGCGGCGGTCAGGCGCGCATCGAGAAACAGCACGCTAAAGGCAAGCAGACGGCTCGCGAGCGCATCAACAAGCTGTTCGATGAAGGCACGTTTGTTGAGCTGGATATGTTCATGAAACATCGTTGCTCGAACTTCGGTCAGGAGAAGAAAGAACTCCCGGGCGAGGGCGTTGTGACGGGTTATGGTACGGTCGATGGCCGTCTGGTTTATGCTTACGCACAGGATTTCACCGTTGAGGGTGGTTCGCTGGGCGAGAAGCATGCGCACAAGATCTGGAAAGTCATGGATCTGGCTATGAAGATGGGCGCTCCGTGCATCGGCATCAATGATTCGGGCGGTGCCCGTATCCAGGAGGCCGTAGATGCTCTGTCCGGTTATGGTGGTATCTTCTACCGCAATACGGCAGCATCGGGCGTTATCCCGCAGATTTCGGTCATCATGGGACCGTGCGCCGGTGGTGCTGTCTACAGCCCGGCTATCACGGACTTCATCTACATGGTAAAGAATACGAGCCAGATGTTCATCACGGGCCCGGCTGTCATCAAATCGGTAACGGCTGAGGAAGTCACGGCTGAGGCTTTGGGCGGCGCTATGACGCACAACACGCGCAGCGGTGTTGCTCACTTTGCGGCTGAGGATGAGGACGACTGCATCAAGCAGATCCGTTACCTGCTGTCCTTCCTGCCGAGCAACAACATGGAAGATGCGCCGATCATGGAGACTGGTGACGATCCGGATCGTCAGGATGACAGCCTCAACTCGGTTATCCCGGACAACCCGAATGCGCCGTACGATATGAAGGATGTCATCCGTTCCATCGTTGATAATGGCGAGTTCTACGAAGTCCATGAGCATTTCGCAACGAATATCATCTGCTGCTTTGCCCGTTTCGACGGCCGCAGCGTAGGTATCATCGCCAACCAGCCGAACGTCATGGCTGGCTGCCTCGATGTCGATGCTTCGGATAAGTCGGCACGTTTCATCCGTTTCTGCGATGCGTTCAACATTCCGCTCGTCAACCTCGTCGATGTACCGGGCTTCCTGCCAGGTGTCGATCAGGAGCACAACGGTATCATCCGTCACGGTGCGAAGATGCTCTATGCATACAGCGAGGCTACGGTTCCTAAGGTTACGGTCATCACGCGTAAGGCATACGGCGGTTCCTACATCGCTATGTGCTGCCGTGAGCTCGGCGCTGACCAGGTCATGGCTTGGCCGACGTCGGAGATTGCAGTCATGGGCCCGGCTGGTGCTGCTAACATCATCTTCCGCAAGGATCCGGATAAGGATGCCAAGACGGCTGAGTATGTCGAGAACTTCGCTACGCCGTACGTTGCTGCTGAGCGTGGCTACGTCGACATGGTCATCGAGCCGAAAGAGACGCGTCCGCGCATCATCACGGCTCTCAATGCTCTTGCCAGCAAGCGCGAAGTTGGCCCAGCTAAGAAACACGGCAATATTCCGCTTTGATCGGAGGGCGAGCTATGAAAACAGAAGCAAATGGCGTATCGCCTGAGGTAGTAGCTGCTATTACGGCTGCTGTCCAGATGATGATGTCGAATAAAGTTATCGCTGTCCGCATCAAGCGCAGCGATGTATGGGCTCTTTCCGCTCGCGGCGGTCTGGCCAAACAGTTTTGATTGATTCCGAAGTTGAAGGTATTTGGAGGAATTATTAATGAAAAAGTTCAATATTACTGTTAACGGCAATGCTTATGAAGTAGAGGTCGAAGAAGTAAAAGCTGCTGCTCCGGCAGCTCCGAAGGCTGCTGCACCGGCTCCGAAAGCTGCTCCGGCACCGGCTCCGGCTGCACCGGCAGCTCCGAAGAAAGAGGCTGTTGCCGCTGGCGCTGGTGAGCATTCCATCGATGCCCCGATGCCGGGCAAGATCGTCAAACTCGTCGCCAGCGAAGGCCAGGCTGTCAAAGCCGGCGAGACGCTGCTGATCCTCGAGGCTATGAAGATGCAGAACGAGATTGCTGCTGATGCTGATGGCGTTGTCAAGAAGTTCAACGTTGATGCTGGCCAGAGCGTAAAAGCGCATGAGTCGCTGGTTATCCTCGGCTAATCATAGATCGCTATAGAGAGTAAGAATTCCCTTCAGGATTTTCCTGAAGGGAATTTTTTGTTGCTTTTCAGCATTGGTGGATGTTTTTCACTGGCTAGGCAGGGAAAAGCTGCCTGATTGGCGAATTTTAAGATAATACTGAAGCGATGACCGTATATTTTAGATAGAGGAGCTCTGATGAATGTGCGTAAATGGGATGTTGCAGAGCTGCCAGCAGAGCAGCAGGAAATCCTTCGCCAGCTGTACGGTGCCCAGGTAGATGAACGTTGGGGGTACTCAGCCAATCGGATAGAATATGTCAGGGAGCTGACTGAGGGAGAGCAGCAGGTTTTGTCACAGGGAGAGGCAGCCATACCTGTAAGTCCGTTGCGCCAGATCCTGTATAAGTTTCAGGGAAGCCTGTTGCCCTTGCGGTTCAATCTGGCAATCCGGACCCTGACGGAGCATGAAGATATCCTGCGGCTCAATTTCTGCTGCGTGGGCCGGGAGATGCGAGCGATAGTATTCAAGGAGCGGCGCGACCTGCCCGAGATCATGTATCGTAATCTCGAAAAGCTTACGGGGCAGGATCTCGATGACAACCTGCGCCGACTGATGGAGGCTGATCTGCGTCAGGGTTTTGACCTGCGGCATGGCAGCCTGCTGCGGTTTGCCGTCTACCATACCGGCGTGGAAGAATACGCGGTGGTGGTCACAGGCGTGCAGGCGGTAATCGCAAGCTTCAATGTGAGCAATATCTTCCGCGCGCTTAGGAATATGCCGCTGGAGAAGGCAGCCGTTCCGCCAGTTGGGACGGTGAGACTCGCCGAACCAATCCGCAAGTATTGGAGCCAGCTGCTCAGCGAGTTGCCACCGCCTGCTCGTATCCCTTACTGTGTGAATAAACCTGCTGTACTGGCGGCAGGAAAGCAGGGAAGGATGCAGAGCTATCTGACCCATATTCCTGGTGATGTCTTGTCAGAACTGCGGAAGCTGTCAAAGGATAACAAGATGGTGCTGCTGTCTATCTTGCAGACTGCGTGGGGGCTCTTGCTGCAGGGAGAGAACGAATGCCAGGATGTGGCTTTTTGCCTGCTGGCGCCGAGCCGCAATGGGGCGCGAGGCAGTCAGAGCCTGCTGCCCTTCCGTCTGCGGGTAGAGGGCGAACCTGCTGTACAGGAGATTGTCAACCAGGTGCTCAAGCAGTTCCGGGTGGCGCATTCGTATGCAGCGCTGGGGCGTGAAGATATACGGGCTATCATGGGACAGGACGAAACGGATTTTGACCATGTGCTGAATTTCAGCGATTTCTTCCAAGAGGAGGCTGGCTATTCGCAGCGCCAAGGAAATGCCGATGGGAATATCGTGACCCAGGAGGTCGTGGATATCCGCGATATGTGTCTGGGTTTGCGTTTCCGTTATGGAGAAAAAGAGATTGCGATCACGTTTGCCTATAACAGCTTGTATTTCACGCCGGAAGGGATAGGAAAGCTCGCTCAGGATTACGGACAGATCCTGCGGCAGATGCTGACGGACTGGCATCTGGACTACCGCAAATTCATGGAGAATTGGCAGGAGCACAGCAGGCAGAAACCGGCAGAGTATGCTTTCGTCCGGATGGAACTATTGGATGCCTTGTCTCGTCTGCAGCTGCTCCAGTCTTGCGAAAAGGGATTGGTGCAGTCTTTCGCGGGAACCGCCAAGCTCTTGCCATGCTATGAAGGTGACAGGTTCATCGGCAAGGATGTCGATGAACAGTTCCTTTTCGTTGTGCGGGGCAAAGTGGCTCGCAGCATAGAGACAGGCGATGGCTGGTACAATACCCTCGACATCCTGGCAGAGAACTCCTGGGTCAATGAGATGATCCTGCTGCCGGAACGCAAGATAAACTTGGCGCTGGAGATTCTGACCGAGCAGGCAATGCTGCTGGCTGTCCCGAGGATTACCATGGAGAGCATCTTGCGCAAAGAACCAGCCGTAGCCCAGAGTGTGATCCAGCATCTTTGCCGGCAGATGGAAAAATATCAACGGCTTTGGGTACAGTCCTGAAGGACTTGAAAGGAGCAGCAGACAGTTATGGATATCAAGCAGGAACGACAGGGAACGACGCTGAAACTGGCATTGTCCGGCAGGATGGATGCGGTCACGGCACCACAGTTCAATACCTTGCTGGAAAAGGAACTCGATGGAGTCACGGAGCTGATCCTGGATCTTGCCGGGCTCGAGTATATCGCATCGGCGGGGCTCCATTCCCTTTTGATTGCTCAAAAACGCATGAAGCATCTGGGGGAAATGAAACTTATCCATGTAGGTGATAATGTGCGCGATATATTCGAGATGACTGGTTTCAGCAGCTTTTTGACGATTGAATCAGCAGAGTGAATCCTGCGGGGAAGGAAGGCATGAGATGCAGCTTAAGGCAGAGGTGGATAATCTTCCACAGGTCAATGCATTTGTGGACAGCCTGCTGGCGCAGCAGGAGATTTCGTCGCAGAAACGTTTTCAGCTGGATCTGGCGGTGGAGGAAATATTTGTCAATATTGCTAGTTATGCGTATGGCGCCGAGACAGGCGATGTGACGATTGAAGGTTTTTGGCAGCCGGAATCTTCGCGGCTGGAACTGACGTTTATCGATCAAGGGCTGCCCTATGACCCCTTGAAAAGGCAGGACCCTGATATTACCTTGCGCTTAGAGGAGCGCCAGGGAGGCGGCTTGGGGATTTTCCTGGCCAAGAAGAACGTGGACAGCATGCAGTATGAATATCGTGATGGTTGTAACCGGCTGATGATCAGCAAGGCTATGCGTTAGCGGCAGCTTGACACAGTTGTTACAATGTATTTATGATAAGCTTATGAAAAGCAGCTGGCTGCTGAAGAGGGGGATTTGCTTGAAGAAAATAGTGGTGTTTTTGTTGATGCTCATGATGGCATTCATGACGGTGGGGTGCAGTTCCTTGCAGCCGTCTGGCAATAAGAAGGACTTTACCATCGTCACATCGTTCTATCCGATGTATATCGATGTCATCAACATCACGAAGGGTGTCGAGGGCGTCGAGGTTATCAATATGACCAAGCCCCAGACGGGCTGTCTGCATGACTACCAGCTGACGACGGAAGATATGAAGACGCTGGAAAAGGCCGATGTATTTGTCGCCAATGGTGCTGGCATGGAGAGTTTCCTCGACAAGGCCGTAAAGCAGAACAAGAAACTCAAGGTCATCGAGGCGGCGGACTACAAGGATATCAATCTGCTGAAGAACGGCGATGAAGAAAATCCTCATGTCTGGACGTCGGTGACTTACTCGATTGCCCAGGTCAAGGCCATCACGGCCAAGCTCTGTGAGGCAGACCCTGCCCATCAGGATGAGTATCGCAAGAATGCGCTGGACTACTGCATGAAACTTGAAGCGCTCAAGAAAGAAATGCATGCGGAGCTCGACAATCTGCCCCATAAGGATATCGTGACGTTCCATGAGGCATTCCCGTATCTGGCTAAGGAGTTCAAGCTCAATATCGTCGATGTCATCGAACGCGAGCCGGGCACTGAGCCGGCGCCGCAGGAACTCGAGGAAACCATAGCCAAGGTCAAGGATCTGCCAGTCAAGGTGCTGTTCGTCGAACCACAGTACTCGCCAACAGCTGCTGAGACCATAGCTCGCGAGACCGGCGCCAAGATTTATACCTTGGACCCGATAGTAACGGGTGAGGCAAATGAATCTGCTATGGATGCATACATCGATACGATGAAAAAGAATATGGAAACCCTCAAGACTGCACTGCAATAAAGCCTTCCCCTCTGGGGGCAACGAAAAAGGAGCTGCTAGACCAGCTCCTTTTTCGTTGCCCGATTTTCCCAGTAGCAAAATCGGCGCAAAGGCGTTATAATAGAGTGAGATAAAAGTCAAATGGTCAATTTAAATAGAAGGTGATTATTGTGAGCAATATCGCAGATTTGATTGAGGCCTATATCCTGCGCCAGCTGGCGGCACAGCAGGATGGCAAGGTGGAGCTGCGGCGTACGGACATTGCCGATGAGATCTCCTGTGCGCCTTCCCAGATCAGCTATGTGCTGTCGACGCGGTTCACCCAGGACAAGGGCTTTGTGGTCGAATCCCGCCGTGGTCTTGGCGGCTTTATCCGCATCGTGCAAGTGCCGACGCGCAATATGGTCTATCAGGACATGCTCGACAAGATAGATAAGGACACGGAATTGCCGATGGTACAGTCCATGGTGCATTATCTGCTGCAGCATCAGATGATAACGAATCGTGAGGCAGCTCTCGTGATGCAGGTCGTGGTATCGGTGTTCGAGTCGCCGACATGTACGGATGAGGAACGTGTGCATCTGTTGAAGTCTATGCTGCTGACACTGGAAAATTTCTCGTAGCAGGTCGGAGCATTTTTGCAAAGGAGGAGAAACGGATGTTATGTGACGATTGCGGCCGCAATGAGGCGGTCGTTCATATTACCCAGATTGGCCCCGATGGGCGGGTAGAGAAGAATCTTTGCGAGAAGTGTGCGGCAGCCTATGGCGAATTCATGGCGACTGAGCACCATCCGCGCAATGTATCGATGGATGATTTCCTTAAGGGAATCTTCAGCAACCACGCGGATAAGGAGGAACTGCGCCAGACCGGGCAGCATGAGCTCGTCTGCCCGAGCTGCGGCATGAGCTATCATGACTTCCAGCAGTCGGGCAAGATCGGCTGTGCGGACTGCTACCAGACTTTCCGGCAGCAGCTGGAGCCGCTGCTGCGCCGCATTCATGGCTCGAGCCTGCACCGCGGCAAGATTCCGCACCGTACGGGGGGCACTCTCGAGCTCAAGCATGAGATTGGCATGCTGCGCCAAAAGCTGCAGGATAGTGTGGCCCAGGAAGAATATGAGAAGGCAGCGGAGCTGCGTGATAAGATAAGGGCCCTTGAGGCTCAGCTTTTAAGCAAGGAAGGGGGCGTGGCTGATGGCAATCAATGAATTGCTGCGGGATAAGGATCTCACCTGGCTCAAAAGTGGCGGTACGGACAGCGATGTCGTCATCGCAAGCCGCATCCGCTTGGCCCGCAATCTGCGCGGCGAGCCGTTCCCGAATCGGGCTGACTTCAATCAGCTGGCAAAAGTGCTCGTAGCGACGGATGGTGTTTTGCCGGAACTCGAGAAATCGATGGGCATGTCGTTTGACCGTGTCGATGTCGAACGGTTGTCGACAGTACAGCGTGAAGTCTTGATTGAAAAGCAGCTGATTACGGAGAATCTCGTCAAGAATCCCCAGCATCGGGCGGCTTATGTGTCGTATGACCGCTGCATCAGCATTATGGTCAACGAAGAGGATCATTTGCGCATCCAGTGCTGGGCGCCGGGGCTCAATCTTGACCTGCCGATGAGTACAGCTTCGACGCTCGATGATCTCATCGAGTCCAAGCTCGATATTGCCTTTGATGAAAAGATGGGCTATCTGACGTCGTGCCCGACGAATCTCGGCACAGGCCTGCGGGCCTCGGTGCTGCTGCATCTGCCAGGACTCGTGTTCACGCGCAATGTCGGCAGCATCATCAACATCTCGCCGCAGCTGGGGCTCGCTGTCCGCGCCCTCTACGGCGATGCGAAGGAGCCGATTGGCTGCCTGTTCCAGATTTCCAACCAGCTGACGCTGGGCTTTTCGGAGGAGGAGCTCATTGAGAACCTCAAGAGTGCCGTGACGGAAATCGTCGCCCATGAACGCCGGGCCCGCAAGGCCCTGGCTCTCTATCGCAAGGAACAGCTCGAAGACGAGGTATGGCGCGCCTATGGCACACTGGCCTACGCGCGGCTGCTGTCCGAGAAGGAAACGATGGAGCTGCTCTCGAAGGTTCGCCTCGGCATCGATCTAAAGCTCATCAGTGAGGTTACGGCTGATTGTTATGCCGATATCCTGCTGGCCAGCCGCAAGAGCTATCTGCAGAATCTGGCCGAGAATGCGAATATGTCCAAGAATGAGATTGACCGGCTCAGGGCCCGCAAGACGCGGCAAGCGTTGCTGGACCATCGCGTGAGCGCGGAGGAACATCCATGAATTTTCGAAATCACTTTACCAATCGCGCCATCAAGGCGATTGAATTTGCCCAGTACGTAGCCCAGGATTTAGGGCAGGACTATATCGGTACCGAGCATATCCTGCTCGGCCTGCTGCATGAGCGTGAGGGCGTAGCAGCCCAGGCGATGCAGGCGCTGGGCCTTACCTTTGAGACCGCTGTCAGCCAGATCCGCAGTCTCGTGGCCAAGGAGGCGGAATATCCGTCGGATAATCCCTACTACACGCCAAGGGCTAAGCGCGTCATGGAAGGGGCCGTCGAGGAGTCGCAGACACTTGGCCACAGCTATATCGGCACCGAGCATATCCTGCTGAGCCTGCTGCAGGAGACTGAGGGCGCAGCGGTCGAGGTGCTCGACCGGCTCAGCATCGATCCCGATGCCTTGCAGAATGAGGTCATGGACCGCATCGACCAGCCGCATTCGGAGGATGACGGCCCGCAGGAGACGCGGTCACGTGGCCGCAAAGGCGAAAGCGCGCCTCTGCTAAAGAAGTACGGGCGCGACCTCAACCGCATGGCTGAAGAGGCGCAGATGGACCCGGTCATTGGTCGCGAAAAGGAAATCCAGCGCGTAATCCAGATCTTGTCGCGCCGCACGAAGAACAATCCCATCCTGCTCGGCGAGCCGGGCGTCGGTAAGACGGCCATCGCCGAGGGACTGGCGCAACGCATTATCGAAGGGGCGGTGCCCTATATGCTGCAGGACAAGAAGGTCGTCTCGCTGTCGATGGCCTCCCTCGTCGCCGGAGCCAAGTACCGCGGCGAATTCGAGGAACGTCTGAAGGGCGTCATCGAGGAAATCCAGCGACTCGGCAATATCATCCTGTTCATCGACGAGATGCATACGCTGGTCGGAGCTGGCGCTGCTGAGGGAGCACTCGATGCGGCCAATATCCTCAAGCCGGCGCTGTCGCGCGGCGAGATCCAGATCATCGGTGCGACGACGCTGGATGAGTATAAGAAATACCTTGAGAAAGACGCGGCACTTTCCCGCCGGTTCCAGACCATCGTGGTCGAGGAGCCCTCGCCGGAGGATGCTATCAAGATCCTGCGCGGCCTGCGCGGCAAGTACGAAGAGTTCCATCGGGCGACTATCGAGGACGAGGCCATCGAGGCTGCTGTCCGCCTGTCGCAGCGCTACATCACCGATCGTTTCCTGCCCGACAAAGCCATCGATTTGATGGATGAGGCAGCTTCGAAGGTCCGCATGCGCCAGGTCGCACCGCCGGACAAGGTACAGGAAATCCGTGAGCGCCTCGGACGGCTGAACACCGAGAAGGAGGCTGCGGTAGCCTCGCAGGACTATGAGCGGGCTGCCAAGCTGCGCGATGCCGTGCAGACGGCTGAAAGTGAGCTTGACGAGGCGCGCCGTCGCTGGGAAAAGCGCGGCAATAACCGCATCACGGTCACGGCTGACGATATTGCCGACGTTGTGGCGCAGTGGACGGGCATTCCTGTCCGCCAGCTGGCGGCCAAGGAGTCGGAGCGTTTGCTCAATATGGAGAAAATCCTCACGCGGCGCGTCATCGGCCAGAAGGAGGCTGTGACAGCAGTAGCCAAGGCTGTCCGCCGGGCCCGTTCCGGGCTCAAGGACCCGAAACGGCCGATTGGCTCGTTCCTGTTCCTGGGGCCTACGGGAGTCGGCAAGACTGAGCTTGCCAAGGCGCTGGCAGAGTCGCTGTTTGGCAGTGAAGATGCCGTCATCCGCTTTGATATGTCAGAGTACATGGAAAAATACAGCGTATCGCGCATGGTCGGCGCGCCGCCGGGCTATGTCGGCTATCAGGAGGGCGGGCAGCTGACTGATGCTGTGCGCCGCAAGCCGTACTCCATCATCCTTTTGGATGAGATCGAGAAGGCCAATCCCGATGTGTTCAACATCCTGCTGCAGGTGCTCGATGACGGCCGCCTGACCGATGGCCAGGGCCGTACGGTGGACTTCCGCAATACGGTCATCATCATGACATCGAACGCCGGGGCAAGCTTCCTCAAGAAACAGAACACGGCCATGGGCTTTGCCATCGGCAGTGCTGCCGACGAGGAGGCGCAGGCTGAGGAGAATGCGCGCAAGCGTGTGCTGGGTGAGGTCAAGCGCATCTTCAAGCCCGAGTTCCTCAACCGCATCGATGAGCTGCTGGTATTCCGTCCGCTGGGACGGCCAGAGCTGGCGAAGATTGTCGACATCCTGTTGCGCGATGTCAAGAAACGGCTGGAGGAAAAGGAAATCAAGCTCGAGATCAGCCCGTCGGCCAAGAACAAGCTCGTTGAGGCTGGCACAGACTTCAAATACGGTGCACGGCCACTAAAGCGCGCTCTGCAGAAACACATCGAGGATGCGATTGCCGAGCGACTGCTCGGACGCCAGTTCAAGGCGGGCGATACCATCTATGTGCGCAAGAGCGGCGACAGCCTCGACTTCGTGAAAAAGGAACAGAAGGCAGTAAAGAAGGAGAACGCCGATGCCTAAGAACAGATTGGCTCCAGAGAGCCGTAGCGGCAGGATCCTGGATTTCTTCGCGAATCTGCTCTGGTCGATTGTCTGGCTCGGACGCTGGACAATCCGTCTGCTCAAAAGGATAGGGAAATAATATGGCAAAGAAAAAGAAAACTGTCTATGTCTGCCAGGAATGCGGCTATGATGCCCCTAAGTGGCTGGGCCGCTGCCCCGGCTGCGGTGCCTGGAATACGATGGTCGAGGAGACCATAACGCCCGAACCTGCTGGGGGCGGCGGCCTGCGGCTGGGATTATCGGATGCCGTAAAGCCGCAGCCGATTGCCGAGGTGCAGGTTGAGGACCTGCCGCGATTTGCGACGGGCTCGGGCGAACTTGACCGTGTGCTCGGCGGTGGCGTGATTCCAGGCTCGATGGTGCTGATAGTCGGCGATCCCGGCGTCGGCAAGTCGAGCCTCACGCTCAAGGTCTGCGCCGATGTAGCGCGGGGCGGCCACCGGGTGCTTTACGTGACTGGCGAGGAAAGCACCCGGCAGGTGCGCATGCGTGCCGACCGGCTCAAGGCCATCGCGGATACCCTCTATGTTGTCAGTGAGACGAATCTCGAGACGATTGAGGCCCATGTGGCAAATATCAAGCCTGACCTGTTGGTCATCGACTCGATCCAGACCATCTTCAAGCCCGATGTGCAGAGCGCGCCGGGCAGTGTCTCGCAGGTGCGCGAGTGCTCCGTAGACCTCCTGCGGATTGCCAAGACGAACGGCATTGCCGCATTCGTCATCGGTCATGTGACTAAGGAGGGCAATCTGGCTGGCCCGCGGGTTCTTGAGCATATCGTCGATACGGTGCTGTACTTCGAGGGCGAGCGCAATGCCGAGTACCGCGTGCTGCGGGCTGTCAAGAACCGCTTTGGCAGCACGAATGAGCTGGGGCTTTTCGAGATGCGCGAGGTGGGACTCGTCGATGTGCCTGACGCGTCCAAGCTCTTCCTGTCTGACCGTGTCGGCGACAGCGGTACGGTCATCATCCCGACTGTCGAGGGCACGCGGCCCTTGCTCGTCGAGCTGCAGGCCCTGGTCGCACCGACGCCCTATGTGCCGCCGCGCCGCACGGCTGACTCCGTCGACATCAAGCGCATCCAGCTGCTGCTGGCCGTGCTCGAAAAGCGTGTGCACCTGCAGATTGGTGCCTGCGATGTCTATGTCAAGGTAGCCGGTGGCATCCGCATCGATGAACCGGCAGCCGACCTCGGCATCTGCGTGGCGATGGCTTCCAGCTTCGCCAACCGCCTGCTGCGTCCCAAGACCATCGTCTTTGGCGAGGTGGGACTCTCAGGCGAGGTGCGCGCCGTCGGCCAGGCTGACATCCGCATCAACGAGGCCAAGCGGCTCGGCTTTGAGCATGTGGTGCTGCCGATGAAGAACTACCGGCAGCTGGCGCGTGAGGTCGACGGCATCCATCTCTATGGGGCCGAGACCATCAGCGATGCATTGCGGCTGGCCATGCCGAAAGATTGACCGGTCAGATGCATATTGCGGCATAAAGTGCTATAATAATAGAGCCTTTCAATTTGGAAGGGCTCTGTTTTTTATGGGAGGTTTAGCAAGATTTTGAGATTTTCCAAGGGAATCATGGCGGGCATCTTACTGGTATGCCTGCTTATCATACAGATGCCTGTGACTGGAGCCGAAGACGGCGGACAGGAACCGCAGATCAAGGCCAAGGCGGCAATCCTCATCGAGGCATCGACGGGCCGCGTCATCTGGGAGAAAAATGCCGATGAGCGCCACTATCCGGCCAGCACGACAAAGATCATGACAGGCATCCTGGGCTTAGAAAACATCGGTCCCCATGCGGAGGTTTTCATTTCGCCGACGGCGGCAGAAACCGAGGACTGCCCACTGGGCATCAAGGCCGGACAACGGCTGACGGCTGACGAGCTGCTGACGGGCATGCTGATGGTCTCAGATAATGGCGCGGCTGTGGCCGTAGCCGAGCAGATCGATGGCAACGTGGCAGACTTTGCCAAACGCATGAATGCGAAGGCCCGGGAGCTGGGCATGAATGATACGCATTTTGCCAATCCCAACGGCCTGACCAATCCTGACCATTACTCGACGCCTAGGGATATTGCGAGACTGGCCCGTTATGCGATGGAAAATCCAAAATTCCGCGAGATTGTGCGGCAGAAGCATGATAAGATCCAGTGGGCCTTTCCGGCCAATCACTATCTGCCAGTGGAAAATACCAATAAACTGCTCGGCAAATACGAGGGCATGACCGGCATCAAAACAGGCTGGACCCAGGCGGCCGGTGGCTGCCTGGCCGCATCGGCCAAGCGTAACGGCGTGGAACTCATCGTCGTGCTCATGCAGACACCGACGATGGAAGACCGCTTTACCGACGCGCAGGCTATCCTTGACTATGGCTTTGACCATGTGAAGATGGTCAAAGGCCTCTCGAAAGAGCGCGTCCATCGCCGCGTCTGGGTAAAGGGCGCCAAACAGGCGACAACCGATGTCTATCTGGCCAGCGACATCAACTATCCATTGCTGAACGGCGAGGATGCAACGCACTACACCGTCGCCTATGACCTGCCAAAAGTCATCACCGCTCCCCATAAGAATGGCGACGTAGTCGGCAAGGCCATCATCAAGTATGACGGCGAGCAGATTGGCAGCGTCGACATGACAGTCGGCAAGGTAGACAAGGGGTTCAGTTTCGGCTCCTGGCTCGTAGACCTTTTTGAGCCACTGTTGGTACGGGCATGATGAATTGACAGACTAATGAAAAACATGATATAATACTTAAGTTCCTGCGGATGTGGCGGAACTGGCAGACGCGCTGGACTTAGGATCCAGTGTCTCACGACGTGCAGGTTCGACCCCTGTCATCCGCACCACTTGAAGATAAAGCCCGTTGTATCAATTGATACAGCGGGCTATTTTTATGCCTAAAATAACACGACAACAAGAAAGAGCATGGAAACACAAAGCAGTGTGTCCATGCTCTTTTTGCGTGTAATGCTATTGATTGCATAAATGATGCGCTGTCTCAAAAAGTGTACTTTTTGAGACAGCGCATTCACAACCTCCATTATAACAAATGGCGTTGTGGATGTCTATTTTTTTGCCTATTTTACGTGTCTAGATGAAGGTTTTGAGAATATACGACAAGTTTTGAGACATTTTTCGTGCATTATCAATAAGTACACTTTTTGATAATAGTTGCACGGAAAATTTAGTCACGAAATACACGACGAATAAAGGAGCGTTACTACAATATGGAAAACGAAGAGAGCATCGACCTTGGGCGATTTATACAGATCATGCTGGAGCGAAAGAAGGTTGTAGGAGGCATCATTGCCGGTTGCACCATTGTCGCCATGGGGGCAGCGTTGGTCATGCCGAAACAATACGAGTCGACAGCACTGGTACAGACGAGAAGCGTAGGTAAAGATATCAGCGGCTTATCCTCCATGGCAAGTATGCTGGGGATAAGCATTGGCGGTGGTGGTAGTGGTTCTGCTTCGCCAACTAACTATATAGAGTTGATGAAATCTCGTCATGTACTGGAGCCGGTTATCGACTCTCTGGAATGGCCGGATGAAAAACATAAGCCGAGTGCTGCTGGTTTTGCGAAAAGTAATCTGGATATCAAAAATATCAAACAAACGAATCTGATTACTGTCATAGCTAAGGGGCGTACGCCGGAAGAGGCACAGAAAATAAGTCAGGGAGTAGTGGATAACTTCCTGGCTATGCAGACGGATATGAACCAGCAGACACAGAGTCTGCTCGTGAAATTCCTCAATGAGCGTATTGAAACAGCAAAGAAAGAATCCGATGATGCAGCACAGAAATTGGCGACATTCTCTAGAGAACATCAGATTTACAGTCCGGATGACCAGGCAAAAGAAGCGCTCGAGCAACTGTCGGCCTTTGACAAAGCGATTAGTGAAATGCAGGTTAAGCAGAAATCGTCACAAGCGCAGTATGATGTGGCAACGCAGAAACTTGGTGAGCAGAAGGCAGGTACGCGTAAATATAGCATCAATGATAATAGTACGGTTCAAAGTATACGTTCATCAATTGTCGACAAAGAGGTGGAATTGGTAGGCCTTAAACAGAAATTAACGGACAAGCATCCGGAAGTGATTGCAACACAGCGTCAGCTGAACGAATTACACAATTCGTTGGAAAATGAGGTAAACGCAATCGTCAGCTCGAATGCAGCCACGATTAATGCTGCCCAGATGACACTACTGCAGAATCAGGCTGTGGCTGAGGCAGAGAGGGAGGCAGCAGTTGCTAGTGAATCTGCCATCAAGGCACAGAAAGAAAGGAAAGAACAGGAAATCGGCAAGCTGCCGGATGATATGATGAAATTCCTGCAGCTCAAGAGTGATGCGGAAATCAAGCAGAAGATCTATATGAGCCTAGTGCAACAATGTGAGCAGGATAAGATTCAGGAAGCTATGCAGAGTATGGATATACAGGTAATCGATTCAGCAAATTTGCCGGATGAAGATAAGCCCGCTGGCCCTCGTAAGAAAATAATTACGGCCGTTGGGTTCGTGATTGGATGCCTAATCAGCTTTGGTTACGGCTTGGTCTGCTATAAACGAGAAGAAGCATAAAGGAGGCACATTGGTGCGTACGCGCAACTTCCCAAAATCCCGCAAGTTAATACTATTACTAGGAGATGTGGCCTTCATTGTAATGGCCTACATAATTGCTGCGGGTATAGTCTTAGATCGTGAATTTATTCTGAACAACATTTATTTATATTCTGGGATGCTTCCCGTAATTATGATAATCAGTGGTCTGCTTTTGAATATCAATGGTCTTTACTCTATTGCGTGTAAGCGGTTTGCTGAAATAATTCTTAGCACAGCGGTGGCAACCCTGTGTACCTTTATTTTAGTAATGGCGCTAAGCTTCTTCATACAGGAGTTTTCTTATTCCCGCAGTGTTGTAGCTTTTAGTTGTATTCTGCAAGGAATAATGCTCATAGCTTGGCGTTACTTAGGTTGGAGTTTCGAGCAAAAAATTCATAACAGCCGTACAGTAATGCTGATGGGTACTGCCGAGGAATGCGACCATGTGTATAACCGTTTGCGCTTACAGCCGCAACTAAATTTGAAACTGAAATATATTTGCACGGATATGGGGGCGAGCGACTGGAAAAGAGCGTCGGAGAACATAGACGTGATTATCCTTTGTTCGGAAATACGTCATCGCTACAAAGTGGCTGTTATAAACTACTGTCACCAAACAGGCAAGACGGCAATGCTTATCCCGAACACCTATGAGATTTTTTGTGCGGGAGCTGTTTTAGACAAGATTGATGATATTCCTGTATTCAGACCTCAAAGCCTTTATCCCAGTTTGGAAGTTCGTACACTGAAACGTCTGTTAGATGTTTTAGTAGCAGGTATTGGCTTTATCTGTGCCTTGCCATTTATGGCTGTGACAGCTCTGGCAATCAAGATCTTTGATCCTGGCCCGATTCTTTACAGCCAAATAAGGACAGGCAAAAATGGTAAAGAGTTCCGTGTTTACAAATTCCGTACCATGCGGGTAGATGCTGAAAAATATACAGGCCCCATGCTGGCACAAGAAAACGATTCAAGAATTACAAAACTGGGCAAATTCCTCAGAACTGTAAGATTGGATGAATTGCCCCAAATTTGGAATGTGGTTGTAGGTGATATGAGCATAGTAGGTCCTAGGCCGGAACGTCCTTTTTTCGTAGAACAATTCACAAAGGAAATTCCGGAATATGCCTATCGTCATAATGTTAAGCCTGGTATTACAGGAATGGCGCAAGTTTATGGAAAGTATAATACGACAGCCTTTGACAAACTTGTTTATGATCTTATGTATATCGAAAACTGTAGTATTCTAACAGATTTGTCTATTATCGTACAGACGGTAAAAGTATTATTTACCAAGAGCGCTACTGAGGGTGCAGGCATAAAACAAAAACCTATAGATTTAGAGAAATATGATATTGGGAAAAATATATATGGAGATTATTAGAATATGAATAATAATATGGATTTTAATGGCCTCGTTGTGAGCATTGTTACATATAATAATCAGGAGAATATTAAAGAGGTTATAGAATCAATTATAGAGCATTCTCAAGGAATAGATTTTAAGATAGTCGTTTTTGATAATTTTTCTAGTGATGACACAGTCAGTCTGATAAAATCCATAAAATGCGATAAAATAGATGTGGTTGAATCTAAGTATAATTATGGTTTTGGCTATGGTCATAATCGAAATGCCGAAAGATATCCCCTCGCTGAAAATTATTTAATATATAATCCTGATTTGTTTTTGACAGATAATCTATTATATGTTTTTTCTAAGAAGATGAAAGAAAATGAACATATAGGACTGTTAGTGCCTAGAGTTGAATATCCAAACGGAGATTTACAATATTTATGTAAAAGAAATCCCACTTTTTTTGATTTGTTTATGCGACGATTTTTGAAGTCTTTTAATTGTGAGTATTTAAGAAAAAGGCAGTATTATTATGAAATGAGGGACAAGGATTATAATGAAACATTTGGTATAGAATACGCTTCGGGGTGTTGCATGTTCATACGAGGAGAAACATATAGATCGATTGGAGGTTTTGATGAGAATATATTTATGTATTTAGAAGATGCAGATATAACAAGAAGAATAAATATAACAAAAAAGTCGATGTACGAACCGTCTAATAAAGTAAAGCATATATGGAATAAAGGGGCACATCATTCGATAAAATTAATGCTTATTAATATAAAGTCGGCGTTTTATTATTTTAACAAATGGGGATGGAAAATGATTTGAAAAAAGTAGTGCCAGTTTCAGTAATTATACCATGTTATAATGCAGCAACAACAATCGAACGTGCGGTGGCTTCGGTAATCGAACAAACCGTATTACCACAAGAAGTTATTATAGTAGACGATAGAAGTAGCGATGATTCCTGGACTGTTTTAAAGGATATTAAAGCTGCTTATAAGAATATTATAAAGCTTATTATAATAAGAAATGCCGTTAATGTTGGTGCGGGGCAGGCTAGAAATTATGCATGGGACAAGGCGAAAGGAAAGTATTTAGCTTTTTTAGATGCTGATGATGCTTGGTTCTTTAATAAACTAGAAGTACAATTTGGAATTATGGAAAACAGTGATGATATAGATATATCATGTCATAAAATGATTTTAGATGAGAATAAAGACGATGATGAAAATTACAGATGGTTTTATGTAAATAAATATCGCGCGCTATTTAAAAATCAAATGATGACTCCGAGTGTTATGCTAAAGAGAAGTATCCCGTATAGATTTAAAACTGATAAAAGATATGCGGAAGATACATCGTTATGGTGTGAGTTGTTGTTTAATAACTATCGGGTGGTTTATATTGATAGGGCTTTGGCAAGAGTATTTAAACCGTTTTATGGTTCATCGGGGTTAAGTGGAAGAATGTTAGAAATGGAAAAAGGGGAATTAAAAAATTTTATTGATTTATATAACAAAAACAAATTGCCATTAGTGATGTTTGTAGCAGTGTATATTTTTTCAATCATAAAATATATTAGAAGAGTCATAAAAGTCAGGATTAGATCTTGGTCATGATATATATGATTAAAGAGGACATATTATATGCTTATATATATACTTTCATATTTGTTATTTTCAATTACAGGTATTTTTGATTTTTTTAATATTAATTGTAATGCTAAAAAAAATATACTTATATTGCTGGCTTTTTTTATTGCGGCATTAGGAGCGGTTCGCTGGGAAACTGGTACGGATTGGTATTCGTATTATGACTTTTATATGGGTAATGAAGAGTTAGATGAATATATGCATAATTCGATATATGGCTTTGAGGCAGGATATGCAATATTAAATTATTTGGTGAAAATAACTTTTGATTCTTATAATATACTTCTTGGATTAATAAGTTTAATTATAGTGGGTTTGAAATATGAAACATTATATAAATTTAGTCCCTATCCATTAATAGCTGTTTGGATAAATTTTGCGAATTTTAATGGAGATATTTTTCCTGTAAGACAACATATTGCTATTGCAATATGCCTTTTTTCTGTTAGATATATTGTGGATAGAGAAAAACTGAAATTTGCTTTTTGTGTGTTGATGGCAATGCAATTTCATTTTACTGCAATTATTTTCTTTTTAGCGTATTATTTATATTATAAGGATATAGGAACTAAAAAATGTACATATCTTGTGTTATTAGCGATGTTAATAACTGTTACAGGAGTTTTTGAAAAAATATTAACAAGTGTTGTAGAGTATTGGTTTGATGCGGACATAAGAGTGATGGTTAAACTGGCAGAATATACAAGTTCTGATGTTACAGATGCACTGGCAGATGAAACAGAATATGGCAAAATGGCCATTGTAGTAAGCATAGCAAGGCGCATTGTTTTTCTTCCGTGTTTGTACTATTTTAAGAATGCAATTAGTAGAAAGTTTCCTATTTATAACGGGTTATTGAATCTATATACATTTAGTGTAGTATTAATGATTGCATTTACAGGCAGTATGGGGATTATGGTCGGTAGATTATCGATATATTTTTTCTGTTTTGAGTCGTTTTTGTTGGCAAGTTTAGCGCTGGTTTCATATAAAATCAAATATAAATTGTTATTATGGGTTATTTTGTTTGTATATTGCGGTTTGAAATTTTATTGGGGATTATCTGCTTATCCAAATTTATTTTTCCCGTTTAAGACTATATGATAATGATGGTAAATGATTAGTTATCGTGTGTTGGAATGTCTAGCATGTCATAAAATTGAAAGCATGGATATACATGTCATATGAATATGGAGAGCTTATGCACATAGAATTGTTTTTATATATTTGTTTTGGGATTGTTTTTTAGGACGTTGCTTAAAACAAATTATAGAAGGGTAGATTGACTTATGAAGATACTAGTGCTGATAGAGAGAAAAAAATTAGAGATTTCAGACTGGGGGGGAGGAAAGGGATTAATATGGGAAATAAAAAAAGAGTTAGACGATAATCATAGTATTGATGTTATGTATTTAGAGCCTCATCAAGGAAAAATCAAAAGAGCATTTTATCAAATGGGGGGGTATGTATTTAATAAATTAGATTTTGATTATGATGATTATGATAGAATAATTGTTTTTCCAGGGTATCTATTTTGGATTGTGTCGAAAAAACAATGGAAAAAGACAATAATTGTAAGTCCTGATTCATTAATATTAAATGCCTCTAGCCTTTATAGAGTAACACAAAATTGGTTTAGAAAAAATACAATACGTAGATTATTTATATGTATAAGCAAATTGCACGAAAAGGCTCTTATAAATAAATGTTATAGATATATTGTAGTTGGAAAAAACGATAGAAGATATATAAGGCAAGTACTAAAAAAACGTTGTTGTGAAGATATTAATAAAGTACGGTTCTTACATCATCCAATTTTATCTAATGAGCAATATGATATAAATGTTAACGAATTATTAGATTGTAGTGGAGAAAAACGGTTTATTTTTTCTGGTGATTTGGCCAAAACATATCAAGAGGTGACTATAAATGCGCTAGTGAGTTCATTAAAAAAACGTGAAAAGGATTTGACTAAAGAATTATTTATAGTTGTACTTGGGAAAAATAATGAATGGGTTGCAAAATTATTTCGTGGTATTAGTCATGTTAAAGTGAAATACGTTAGATTTATAGAAGATTATTATGATGTATGTAGATTTGGACGAGATGTACATTGTATACCTTTGGCATCTGGCTCGGGGACCAAGAATAGGACTTTAACAGCAATTGTAAACGGCTTGGAAATTATTTCAACACCAATTGGAATGGAAAATATTAAGTATAATGGACTGACACATATTTATATACATAGAGATATGGGGGACTTTGCAGCTGAAATGATAAAGGTAAACAACCATGTTTTTGAAGAAGAAGATTTTTTAGATATGTTAACCAAACGAAAAGAATTTATTATGATGATGAAGAGCATAAAAAAAGAGGAAATAAATATTTTATTTAACTAAGGAAGAAATTATACATTCGTTTGCTTAGTGATTCGATTCGTATACGGTAATAATATACATTTGATTATTATATTGGTTAAAGTTTTGTGCTTTAATGTTAAAGAAAATAGAGGTACATGTATAACTGTTATTGTATGCAGAATCGAAAAATTATCTGCAAGTGTTACTTGCTACAAAACCTTTTAAAATAGTCGCGAAATTGGTAATTATATTAAAGGGAAGATATTTAATGTTGGATGAAATTAATATTGTTACTTCTATTTGGGAACCGGATGGTAAGTATAGTATGTATGCAGGCGTTATGATATATTCAATATTAATAAATAGTCATAACAAATCAAAATTACATTTTCATGTTCTTCATGATAATACATTGCGAAATGTAAATAAAAATAAATTAATAGAGATGATTGATGATAATAATGCAAAGATAACTTTTTATAAAGTTGATTTACCTGCAAAATTATTAAATTGCAAAGCTATAGCAGAGTTTTCTCCGGGGACTTTATTTAGATTTTTTATAGAAAAAGAGTTAAAAACTATAGAGCGAGTATTGTACCTTGATTGCGATATTATTTGTCGTATGGACATAAGTGAATTATATAATATTGATATCTCAGATTGCTCCATAGCAGCGGTTAGAGATACTTTATCACATGCTATTGTTCCAAATAGATTGCCTCGAAAGTATAAATTTTATAAGGATAAAGATTACTATACTGATAAATATTTTAACGCCGGCGTTATGTTAATGAATCTTGCAAAAATAAGAGAAAAATATGATTTTTTGAATGATAACATAGCTTTTCTTACGAAATATCCTGATGCGCCTCTTTTGGATCAAGACGCATTAAACAGTATGTTTTTAGAAGATAAAAAAATAATCGACGGTAAATATAATGTTTTTGTTAACCATTTGAACGATGATAAAACAGATATAAACAATTGTATATTACACTTTAATAATCCTTATAACAAACCATGGAAAGTTAAAACTTCGCGTCTTGATATTATTTTTTGGCAATATTTAGCGGCTTCGCCATGGGGAATGGAAAAAAACAAATTTGTGGAAATGATATGGGATGTTAATCCTGTGTTGGAAAATGGAATGGCAGATCAGCTTGTTTTAAGTCGAAAAAAATTCATTATTGCTTTTGCTAAGCGAATGTTAAAAATGTGGAGAAGAGAATAATGATAGGAAAATTATTATCATATGTACGCAGAAAATATTACAGTATTTATAGCCGAATGTATGTGAGTATATTAAAAAAAATGTATGCGCCCTATATATACATAGAGAGGGTGTCTATCCGACCGGGATTTCATGTAATTATAGAAAATAATGCAACTCTAAAAATTGGAAAAGATTGTTTTTTTAATTATAACTGTTCAATTACGGCGCTCAATCATATTGAAATCGGTGATGATTGTATTTTTGGCGAGAATGTAAAAATATATGATCATAATCATCGGTTTTCGGATAACACACAATTAATACATAAACAAGGTTTTTCCATAAAAGAGGTTAGTATAGGAAATAATTGTTGGATTGGTAGCGGCGTTAAGATATTGGCCGGCAGTAAAATTGGAGATAACTGTGTAATTGGAGCGAATGTTGTGGTAAATGGTGAAATATGTTCCAATTCTGTTGTAAAAAATTGTGGGGATTATGTGATTGAAACACGAAGGTGATGGAGAATATTTGATGATTATAACTAAGACACCTTTTAGAATGTCCTTACGTAAATTAGAAAACCAAGCAGATTAAAGGATAATGCTATGTTGTCAGTAAGGCGGTGAGGCGAAATGCTTTTACATAGGCCTGGAATACTGTAATTTTGAAAGATGTGACTGAAAATGAGCGCAGGATTCTCAACCCCAGTGGGCATTTTGCTGCAATTAGCGAGCCGTTTTTATGACAATTGCAGGTTGAATGGCTGCGCTCACTGTTTTTGGGAGTTTTTCTTGTGGTAACGCATTTGAGGCGAGAAATTGTTGAATCCAGGCTGCAAGCAGTGGAAGAAATCGTGAATATTGGGAGGCACATTGAGGAATGTGCTACATCTCAAGACACGTAAACAGTGGCCTTTGAGTTTTCTGATTCGCATCCATACTATATGGGAGGAAATTTAAACTTGAAAATATTAATTTTAGCCGGTGGTGGTGGTTCGCGATTATTTCCACTATCTCGAAAATCTTATCCTAAGCAATTTTTATGCTTAGAGGATGATTGTTCATTACTAATGCATACTGTGAAGCGATTTATATCATTTGTCTCAGCAGAGGATATTGTCATAATTACCAATCAGAAATACTTCTATCATGTGCAGAATGAACTTAGTGAATGTCATGCAGAAGCTGCACATATTCTATTGGAGCCTGTTGCTCGCAACACGGCTCCGGCTATTGCACTTGGTGTAGAGTTTTGTCGTTCGGAACTTGGCTGTGCTGATGAGGAAGTTTTGCTAGTGGCTGCAGCTGACCATGTAATACGGCCTTTGAACAAATTTCAGCAATGTATGCGTACGGCTGAAAAAGAAGCGATGACCGGTAAATGGGTCACGTTCGGCATTCCTGCCAAAAAGCCGGAAACAGGTTATGGGTATATTGAAGCTGGTAAAAAGTTTGATGATGTTATGCAGGTGGTTTCTTTTAAAGAAAAACCAGATTTAGCAACGGCAGAAAAATATGTTGCAGTGGGTAATTATTTTTGGAATTCCGGGATGTTTGCTTTTACTTTGGAAACAATAAAACGTGAATTGGAAACCTGGCAGCCGAAAATTGCTCAGCAGATGGATGCAGGTTATAAGCAGATGTTGGAAAACTTTGCTAACTTGCCGGAAATTTCCATTGATTACGCTGTAGCGGAGCGGTCAAAAAATGTGTGCATGGTGGAAATGTCCTGTTATTGGAATGATATTGGCTCTTGGGATGCGATGTACGATATTCTTCCCAAGGATGATAACGGTAATGCCGTCAAAGGTGATGTTTTGACTTTTGAATGCAAGGATTCCCTGATTATAGGGTGTGACCGTTTGATTGCTGGTATTGGCCTTGATGATTTGCTATTGGTTGAAACTGATGATGTGATTGTAGTTGCAAAAAAGGGGGAATCCCAAAAGGTAAAAAATGTGGTGGAAAAGCTTAAATCTATGAACCGTAAAGAGGTCGTAGAACATACTACAATTTTCCATGCATGGGGCACATCCTCCATCATTGGCCAGGGCAAAGGCTACCGGATGAAAAAAGTCCGGGTGATGCCTGGCAAGAAACTGGCATTGCAGATGCACTACCATCGGACAGAGCATTGGGTAGTCCTGCGCGGTACGGCTGAAGTCGTGCGTGGGGAAGAGCGGATGTTCATCCATGAGGAAGAGTCCGTATTCATTCCCCAGACGGTAAGACATCAGTTGGCCAATCCAGGCAAGATCCCTTTGGAGCTGATTGAGATACAGAATGGAGCCTACATCGGCGAGGATGACATAGTAAGGTTTGCAGACCCAGAATAAGGAAGGATTATATGAGTTTTTGCGTAGAGGCATTCGGTGCTTACGATATCAGGGGTATTTATCCGGATACCATAAATGAAGAGATAGCTTACCGTATTGGGCGATTTTTTCCTGAGCTGTTCTCGGCGAGAAAAGTTGTCGTGGGAAATGATATCCGCTTGTCTGGCCCAGTTTTGAAGGCGGCATTGGTAAAAGGTCTTACGGAGTCTGGCTGCGATGTCATCGACATCGGGCAATGTGGTACGGAGATGATTTACTTTGCCACAGCACATCTGCAGCTGGACGGCGGCATCATGATCACTGCCAGCCATAATCCTAAGGAATACAACGGCATGAAGTTTGTCCGGCAGGAAGCCCGTCCGATTTCAGGAGATACGGGACTGCGGGAATTGGAAAAGCAGGTAGCAGATGGTGAACTTCCGGCTAAGGCAGAGAGCGTTGGCCGAGTCGAGAAGCTGGATATCGTGGAAGATTACGTGAAGCATACCCTGTCCTATGTGGATGTAGCCAAGCTGAAACCATTGAAAATCGTGGTCAATGCCGGCAACGGTGCCGCAGGGCCAATCCTTGATGTGATGGAGAAGTATCTGCCCTTTGAGCTGGTAAAGGTTCATCATACGCCGGATGGCAACTTCCCGAATGGTGTGCCGAATCCGCTGCTGCCAGAGAATCGTGAGTCCACCGCCAAAGCTGTGCGTGAGTCTGGCGCTGATGCAGGTATTGCATGGGATGGGGACTTTGACCGCTGTTTCATGTTCGATGAGCAAGGAAACTTCATCGAGGGCTACTATATGGTAGGTTTCCTTGCCAAAGCGTTCCTGCAGAAGAATCCTGGTGAGAAGATCATCTATGATCCGCGACTGATCTGGAATACCGAAGAGTTGGTCAAGGAAAACGGTGGCATCCCAGTGATGTCCAAGAGCGGACATGCCTTTATCAAGGAAAAGATGCGCGAGGAGAATGCCATTTATGGTGGCGAGATGAGTGCGCATCACTATTTCCGTGATTTTTCCTATTGCGACAGTGGCATGATTCCGTGGCTGCTGGTGTTGGAACTGCTTTCCAATACAGATAAAACCTTGTCAGAACTGATGAAGGAACGTATGGATCGATATCCATGCTCAGGGGAAATCAACAGCAAGGTCAAGGATGCGGATGAAGTCCTGAAACGCATCGAAGCAGAGTATGGTCCGAAAGGCAAGATAACGCGGCTTGACGGTTTATCGGTAGAGTTTGAGGATTGGCGCTTTAATCTGCGCAAGTCCAATACGGAACCAGTCATAAGACTGAACGTGGAGACCCGTCAGAATGAAGAGCTGATGCAAAAGAAAACTTCAGAGCTGCTGACTGGTATTCGTGCGTAACTGGAGTGGTTGATATGGGAATTCATTGGTGAAGGATGCATTATTGGCAGTCATAGTATAGTGACGCACGATATCCCTGCAAATTCTATTGTTGTTGGCAGTCCTGCAAAAGTTATGAAGGTTTAGGATGAATCTATGGGACAGTGGGTAAAACTTTAAAGGAAGGCAATGATTTTAGATGCCAAGTAAAACCGAACTCTATGATTGCAGTGTTGTGGTTTGTTCTTATCGTCCTGTTTGGGAAAAGTTGCGACTGACGCTTAAATGGTACTTATGCAGGTGCAGTGTGATTGTCATATTGTGGTAACAGATGATGGGGCGATAGATAATTTGTTTAACAAAATAGAAGAATTTTTCTTCATACGGTTTTATGGATTACAAGCTCGCAGCAAGTCCTGAAAATAGAGGAATCGTTCAAAATATCTTGCAGGAAGTACTTGTGTGCTGTGGAGAGTTTGTGAAGTTACTATCCCAAGGTGTTTTTTCATACTGTAAGAGCTTTGCGAGAATGGACTAAATTTATGCGCAACCATGTGGACTGTGTGATTTCATGCTGTGGGGGAATATTTGTAACGAATGCTCGAATCCTGTTTTATGGATTATGTGTTGATGTTTTTATAAAAAAGTAGGAATTATATTGGGGTGTGTTTGGTTAGAATGGATATATATATGAATGGTGAGAGTGATATTGAAGTTGGCATGGTCAGTGTATTATGCACTGTATACAATCATGGGAAATATTTAAGGAAAACATTAGAAGGATTTGTTAATCAAAAAGTGGATTTTAAATATGAAATTTTGATTCACGATGATGCGTCTAAAGATGATTCAGCAGATATAATAAAAGAATACTATGAAAAATATCCTGATATTATAAGGCCGATTTTTCAAAAGGAGAATCAATATTCAAAAGGTGTTCAAATCATGCATAACTTGTTCAAGTTAGCACGTGGAGAATATATAGCTATTTGTGAAGGAGATGATTATTGGACGGATAATAATAAATTAAAGATTCAGTATGATTATATAAGTAAACACAAAGACTGTGCTTGTGTGTTCCATCCTGTAGAATATCTAAAGAATGAAATTGTGGTATGTAATGATAAACATGGAGATTGTGAACGTAATTTTTCTATACGTGAATTGATTCGAGGCGGTGGAGGATTTCAAGCGACTTGTTCATTGTTCTTCCGTAGTAAATATGTTAAGGGAGATTTGCCTGCGTTTGTTCGAATGGCTGATATAACAGATTATCCGGTGCAGTTGCTATTGGGGGTATCTGGGAATGTGCATTATATCCCCCGAGTAATGGCAAAATACAGGTGGATAAATGAAGGATCATGGACTAATCGTATGATTGATGATAAAGAAAAGTATTTAAAACATTTGTATACGCTACGTTCGTGGTTGGGAGAATTCAATTGTTATACAACTCATAAATATGGAAAAGATGTGGCATATGTTGTTGTACTGTCATCGTTAGGAATGTATTTAGAGGGAGTATATCCTGCTGAAAAATGGAATACTATTATTAACGAATTGTCGGTCTGTGATTCTAATGCTGTTAAATGGATGATTTGTAAGCATAAATTGGTGCGTATCATAAAAAGATTTCCTGTTCTATATATGGTGCTGAAAGGCTTGAAGATGAGATTGACGAAAATGATGAGTTGAGAAAAATGGCTTTTACGAAATATGATATTGTTTTAAATTTGTTTTGGAAATTTGCAGAACGTTGTGGCTCACAAGGAATTTCGTTTGTTGTAACGGTTTTTCTGGCTAGAATTCTGATGCCTGAAGATTATGGACTTGTTGCATTGGTGCAAATTTTTTTAACAATTCTATCTGTTTTTGTTGACAATGGTATGGGGGTAGCATTGATACAGAAAAAAGATGCAGATGAGCTGGATTTTTCTTCTGTATTTATCCTGAATACATTTATCGGGGTAATATTATATGTTGCATTGTGGTTATGTGCTCCCTACATAGAAAGATTTTATTCTGTCACCGAATTGACAGTACTTATCCGCGTGATGGGGATTACCTTGATAATAGCTGCTTGGCGTAGTGTTCAGCAGGCGTATATATCAAGAAAAATGAAGTTCAAGTGTTATTTTTATGCAACGCTTGTCTCTTCTGCATTGTCTGCTGTAGTTGGAATAGGTATGGCTATAGAAGGAGTGGGAGTATGGGCATTGGTTGCTCAGCAATTAATAAATAATATAGCTGGAGTTATAGTTGTTGATAAGATTATATCTTGGCGTCCGTCTATGAACTTTTCTTTTCGTCGTGTAGCAGGTTTGTTTTCTTACGGTTGGAAATTGCTCCTGTCTGCAGTATTAGACACAGGGTATAATCAGCTTTGGCAGTTGCTGATTGGTAAGTTCTATTCACCGAGTGATTTAGCCTATTTTAATCAAGGCCAAAAATTCCCTAGTTTAATAGTGACTAATATCAACGCATCCATTGATAGTATTTTACTTCCTGTAATGTCAAATGTACAAGAGGATCATAACAGGGTGAAAGAGATGACGCGTCATGCGATGGAAACAAGTATTTTCATTATGGCACCGATAATGATGATTATGGCTTTTTCTGCTGAAAATATTGTTATGCTTGTTTTAACCGACAAATGGCTGCCATGTGTTCCTTTTTTTGTTGTTTATTGTATCATCTATATGTTTTATCCTCTTCATACTGCAAATCTCAATGCGATTAAGGCGTTGGGGAGAAGTGATTTGTTCTTGGGGATGGAAGTAATAAAAAAGATTGTTGGTATAGCTGTTTTATTATACACGATGCAATATGGATTGTTGGTTATGGCGTATGGCTTATTGGTCATGTCGGGAATAAGTCAGCTAGTAAATTCCTGGCCAAATCATAAACTGCTTAAATACGGATATTTCCAACAAATGAGAGATATTTTACCAGCTATCATATTGGCTGTTATGGCTGGCGGAATAGTTTGGCTGATTGGGCGAGTTGAATTGCCGTTGGCTATGGTTATTTTTTTTCAAGTTGTTGCGGGAGGTGTGGCTTACATATCGATGGCGTGGCTGTTTAAGTTAAAATCTCTTAGATATGTTTATGAAGTTTTTTTAAAAATGAAAAACAAGAATGAAGGTATAGAATAGATGAAAAATGTTATGGTGTTTCCGTGTGGGTCTGAAATTGGTTTAGAGATTCGGAGAAGTGTTAAGTTTTCAACATATTTTCATTTGATAGGTGCGAGTTCTGTTCATGATCATGGAGAGTATGCATATGATGATTATATCGGTGATGTTCCACAGATTCATGATGAAAACTTTCTACCAGCATTAAAAGAGATAATTTGTGAACGCAATATTGATGCAATCTATCCGGCAATGGATTCGGTAATTGCTGTATTGAAGAAAAATGAGGAATATCTAGGATGTAAAGTCATAACATCATGTCAAGAAACTACAGCAATATGTTTATCTAAACGAAAAACTTATGAAAAACTAAAAGACATAGTACGTGTGCCAGTTGTATACACTAAAGAAAACATTCGTGAATATCCTGTGTTTGCAAAACCGACTATCGGGTATGGGGCAAGGGGGACAAAAAAAATTGATAGTTATGTAGAGGTAGAATCGTTTCTGCGTGAAAAAGACGAAGAATATTTACTGTTAGAATATTTATCTGGGCAAGAATACACGATAGATTGTTTTACCGATAGGCATGGCGAGTTGCATTTTGCTTCAGCAAGATGCAGGAATCGCATCCGAAATGGTATCAGTGTGAACACAAGCTATGAGGATGATCAAAAAAGGTTTTTTGCATTCGCGAGTAAAATAAATGACGCGATTGCCTTTCGTGGTGCCTGGTTTGTGCAAGTCAAGGAAACTTCAAGTGGTGAGCTATGCCTTTTAGAGATAGCAGCTCGTTTTGGTGGTTCATCAGGAGTGGCAAGAGCGATTGGCGTTAATTTTGCACTGTTGAGTATTTTTGATGCATTTGATTATGATGTTAGGATATTGCTGAATGATTGTAAGGTCGTAATGGATAGGGCGCTAAATTGCAGGTATAGATGTGATTTGGTGTATGATATTGTATTTATTGACTATGATGACTGCATAAAATTGGGAGATAATAAGGTGAATGCATTGCTGGTATCTTTTTTATTCCAATGCAGAAATTCTAATATTAAAGTGGTTTTGCTTTCTCGGCATGATGGTGATTTATATGAGAACTTGAAGTCACTTCGGCTACTGGATATATTTGATGAGGTTATCCATATAACTAAAGATGAGAAAAAATCAGACTACATCTGTGGCGAAAAAGCTATATTTATCGATGATTCTTATGCGGAACGATGCGATGTAAAAGATAATTGTGGCATACCTGTATTTGCGCCGGATGATGTGGATGTTCTGTTGAAGGTGAATTTTACATGAAAGTATATAGTTTGCAAGATATTCAGAGAAGGCTCTTTGAAATGTCAGTGGTAATAAGAGATGCTTTAGAGAAGAATAATTTCAAATACATGATTGCATATGGTACACTTTTGGGAGCTGTTCGACATAAGGGGGTTATTCCTTGGGATGATGACTTCGATTTTTATTTGTTCGATGATGAATATGATGCTGCAATCGAATGCTTGAGAAATGAATTACCAGATGATATGTTTGTTGAGGATGAAAAGTCGGAGCCGTTATTCTTTCATGGGTGGGCTAGGGTAAAAGATTTAAATACTATGACAACGTATAAATGCTATCCACAAGACAGCTGTTATGCACATAAAGGGCTTAACGTTGATTTATATCGGGCTAAGTTTTGCAAGCAATCAGAACTGTATATACAAAAAGCAAATGAATATCAATTGTATATCGATAGGCGATTGAAGAAGGATTTGATAACACAAGAAGAATATGACCGGCGGCAAGAAGATATAGCTAAGATGCGAAAGAAAATCTCTAGTGGTAGTAAATTGATTATGTCGAATCTGATTTCAGATTATGGTTTTTATTATGATGATATTTTCCCGTTGAAAAAATATAAGTTTTCAGATGAGTTATTTTATGGACCTTCGAATTCTGATGCTGTTTTTGGATGAGCTTTATGGTGAATATATGAAACTTCCCCTGAAGATAAAAGAAAATCGCATTACGAAGAAGTAGTTTCAATATAAAGATGTTATTTAGGATAGGAGACGGTAAATCTTGGCAAATAGTATTCTTGTTACTAGGTCTTCGTTACCTAGAATGGATGAGTATGTTGAAGAAATTAAAGATATATGGGACAGTCATTGGCTTACGAACATGGGGGCTAAGCATAAAACGTTTCAAGGAGAATTAAAGGAGTATTTAGGAGTACAAAATATTGACTTATTTACTAATGGGCATATGGCATTGGAATTGTCATTGCAGGCATTGAATTTACAAGGAGAAGTCATTACGACTCCGTTCACGTTTGCGTCGACAACGCATGCAATCGTCCGTAATGGATTGACACCGGTCTTTTGTGATATTAGTCCAGATGATTTTACCATGGATGTAAATAAGATAGAATCCCTTATTACAGATAGAACATCTGCGATAATGCCAGTACATGTTTATGGGAATGTCTGCAATATAGAAGAAATTGAACGTATTGCAAAAAAATATGAGTTGAAAGTTATATATGATGCTGCGCATACTTTTGGCGTGAAATATAAAGGTAAAAGTACGGCAACTTTTGGTGACGTTTCTTGCTTTAGTTTTCATGCGACAAAGGTTTTTAATAGTATTGAAGGTGGTGCAGCTTGTTTTAAAGATGAAGAGTTTGGGTTAAAACTTTATCGACTGAAGAATTTTGGTATTCGAGGCCCAGAGTGTGTAGATGCAGTGGGGGCTAATGCAAAAATGAATGAATTTTGTGCGGCAATGGGGATTTGTAATTTACGCCATGTGGATGAAGAAATAAACAAGCGTAAAGCTGTGGTAGAACGTTATCGTGAGCACCTAGAAAATGTAGAAGGATTACAGCTTAATCCTATTCAAAAAGATGTAGAGCCTAATTACGCATATTTCCCGGTAATCTTTGAAGAGAAAAAATTCGGATCTACGCGGAATGAAGTGGTTGAAGCACTGGGAAGAGAGGGGATAGGGGCTAGAAAATATTTCTATCCACTGACCAATACGTTTGAGTGTTTTCATAATAAATATGATGTCAATAAAACACCTGTTGCTTTGCATATGAGTAAACATGTATTGACATTACCACTTTATGCAGATTTGAACTTTGATGTAGTGGATAAAATATGTGAAATCGTGCTTTCATGCAGAAGATGATTGCTCGAATTTATTGTTATTGATAACTTGTTGGAGGAGATAGTTTTGAAGGCATTGATTTTAAATTCTGGTATGGGAACTCGTATGGGCGTTTTGACGGCAGAACAACCCAAGTGCATGACGGAGATTTCCAGTCGGGAGACGATTCTTAGCAGATAGCTGCAGAGTCTTGTGGATGCTGGTGTAGATGAAGTGGTTATCACGACTGGTGCGTTTGCAGATGTCCTGGTGAAGTATGTGCAGGGGCTTGATCTGCCGTTGAAGATTACCTTTGTCCATAATGATAAATTCAAGGACACGAACTACATCTATTCGATTTTCAAGGCGAAAGAGTATCTGCAGGATACGGACCTTATCCTGATGCATGGGGATCTAGTTTTCGAGAATTCTGTGTTTGACCAGCTCATGGCTGCGGAGGGCAGTGTCATGGCGGTCAGCTCGACGGAGGCACTGCCGCAGAAAGATTTCAAGGCTGTTGTTGTTGATGATAAGATCCAGAAGGTAGGCATTGAATTCTTTGAGAAGGCAATGGTTGCGCAGCCGCTTTACAAGTTGACGAAAGAAGATTGGGGAACTTGGCTGACGAAAATCGTTGCATTCTGTGAGACGGGAAACACTTCCTGCTATGCGGAAAATGCTTTGAACGAAGTCAGCGGTTCCTGTGCGATTCGTCCATTGGATATATCTGATGCATACCTATGGTATCGACATGGAGCATCATATCATTGCAGCAAATGAGGGAAATTGTGCGGCGCTGGCGGCAGGATATCATCTGGCTACCGGCAAAGTGCCCGTTGTCTATATGCAGAACAGCGGCGAGGGCAATATCATTAATCCGGTCGCATCGCTGCTAAGTGATAAGGTATATGCGATTCCGATGATCTTTGTCATCGGTTGGCGTGGTGAGCCGGGCATTCATGATGAACCGCAGCATATCTATCAGGGACAGGTAACGATAAAGCTGCTGGATGATATGGATATCCAGAGCTTTGTCATCAGCAAGGAGACGACGGTCGATGAGCTGCAGTCTGTGATGACGGAATACAATGCATCCTTACAGAAAGGCAAGAATGTGGCCTTTGTCATCCGCAAGGGCGCTCTTTCCTATGAGGAGAAAGTCATCTATAAGAACGATAATCAGATGCTGCGTGAGGAAATCATCCAGCATATCGTTGCGGTGTCGGGCGAAGATCCAATCATCTCGACGACAGGTAAAGCCAGCCGTGAGCTTTTTGAAACGCGAGAGGCAAATGGGCAGAGTCATAAATACGATTTCCTGACGGTAGGTTCGATGGGGCATGCTTCCTCGATTGCGCTGGGCGTAGCCATCAATAAACCAGAACAGAAAATCTGGTGCATCGATGGCGATGGTGCAGTGCTTATGCATATGGGGGCGATGGCGGTCATGGGATCTGTGAAACCACAGAATCTCGTGCATATCGTCATCAATAACGGCGCGCATGAAACCGTAGGTGGGATGCCGACTGTGGCGCAGAGTGCTGATTTGCCAGCTGTTGCAAAGGCTTGCGGCTATGATATGGTAAGCCAGGCAGCATCTTTTGCAGAACTAGACAAAGCACTGCAAGCTGCAAAGACAACGGCAGGTCTTCGCTTTATCGAGGTAGCAAGTGCAATCGGTGCACGGGAAGATTTGGGGCGTCCGACGACTACGGCGTTGGAGAATAAACAAAACTTTATGGGGTATGTTGCGAGTGTTTAGGAGATTGTTATGAGGTGTATTCGTTGTTTATCTAGATTGAAAAAATACAAAAGTGAAAACTTTTCTGTTTTTTATATGTTTTTATTGATATTTTTGAATACGCCTTATTTATTTTATCAAATCGTAAGTGGATCTAAATTGCATTCTTTGGTGGTTTTAGAACGTAGCCTTCTTGGAGCATTAGCTTTATGCTTTATCTTATCCTTGATAAAGCATAAGTGTTTGCATAGAATTGCTGCACTCATTATTTTCGCTATTGCAGGAACTGCTTTCTTCTTAGATTGTTTTTCTGTGTATCAGTATGGATATCCGTTTAATACAGGTATGTTTGATGTGATTATATCGACTAATAAACATGAAGCTTTGGAGTATGTGGAACAGTTTGTGACTGTTAGATATTTATTGGTTTTGGCAATCAGTATTTTAGGTATTGGACTTATAGTGAAATGGGCGGAATGGATAGAAAGACGTGTCCTCTGGGGGGGGATGCTTGTCGCTTTTGTTTTTGCTTTTGGTGCTGTTGACATGGGAAGATTAGGCTTAAACCAGTGGTGGATGGCCACTAATCAAGATGTTCCTATTATGCGATTGTTTCATATTGTACAAGTTGGGTATGAAAATGTTAAAGCATACGAAAAATACGAAAAAGAAGCCTCGAAAAATGTTGTTTCAATAACTCGAGATGATAGCGATATCCCTTATGTAATTTTTATAGTTGGTGAATCAACAAGCCGGAATCACATGAGTTTGTATGGCTATGATTTGAATACAAATCCATTGTTGAGTAAGCGTAAATCTAATGAGGGTCTGTATGTTTTTTCTGATGTTATTAGCCATCATTCACATACATTGACGGTTATGCGAGAGTTGTTCACTTTTTATCGTCGAGGCATGGATGATGAATGGTTCCGTTATGATAATCTGTTTGATATTCTACGGCAAACGAATTATCGTACAGTGTGGTTGTCGAATCAGGAATCTTCTGGCGTTTGGAGTTTAGATAAGTTCTATTCTAAACGATGCACTGAGAAATATTTTACAGAGATTCGCGAAAGCAGAGAGGATAGCTCGTTGCCGGATGGAGCATTATTGCCGATGCTGGATAATATGGGTTTTGCAGAGAAGAATTTTGTTGTAGTTCATCTTATGGGGACTCATGGATCATATGACAAACGTTATCCGCAAGAATTTGCAAAATTCAAAGCGGATGACGAAACGAAGGGGAGCGATGTGAGGCAAAAACAGATTCGAGCTGAATATGATAATGCTGTATTATATAATGACTATATTGTAGATTCCATTATTGAGAAATTTAAAAATGAGGATGCAATAGTCATATATGTATCTGATCATGCGGATGAGGTTTATGAAGATAGAGATTTTGTAGGGCATACGGAATCACAGGGGACAAAACACATGATAGAAATACCGATGTTGATTTGGACTTCTGATTCTTTTAGCAAAAAGCGTCCAGCGTTAACTAGTAGGATAGCTGCTTCTGTTGATCGGCCATTTATGACAGATGATATGATTCATGTGTTGCTGGATATCTTATCGATTGAGACTAAGGACTACGAACCGAGTAAAAGCGTTATAAATAAGGAATACGAACCATCGGAGAGAAAATATAACGGAATGCAGTATATGAAAACTGGTGATGAAACTACATTGGTTCGAGGATAGGATTTAGATAAAATGCCACAGAAATTTGATTTGCATTGCCGAAGAGGTAAGTGAGATAAGGATGTTATGCGTTATTTCGAGTTTGAAGATAGTGAGGCGATTGAATGTTTGTAGTAAAGAAAAACTCTGAGATGATGAATAAGACATTTCGTCTGCCTGTAGATTTGTTGGAGCGGCTCACTGAAGTGGCAACGGCACAGGGGGTATCGGTCAACAATCTGGTGCAGCAGTGCTGTGAGTATGCGCTGGGGGATATGGCAGGCGGAGGAAAGGTGGAGACGAAGCAGAGGAAGTGAGGGTATGACGGAGCTTTCGAAGAATCTCCAGAGCATACGCGCGGCTCGTGGACTGCGGCAGCAGGATGTGGCCGATAGGCTGGGCATCAGCAGGGCTACCTATGCAAACTATGAGGCAGGACAGCGCAGTCCGAACAATGTCATGCTGATGAAGATTGCGGCATTGTTTCAGGTGCGTGTGGATGATTTGTTAGGCTTTCAGCCAGATGATAGCCGTCTGTTGCCAGAGGAAATTTCTCTGCTTGAGCGGTATCGGCGCTTGCCAGCGGACAAGCAGGAGTTCTTTTCGCGGCTGGTTGATTTTGAGCTACAGGAAAATCTGAAGGTAGACAGCAAGAAGGCATCGTTCTCCAAGAAATGAGAACGATGCCTTCTGTGCGGTGTTATTGAAATAAGTCACTATGTGTTCCTGTACGATAGGCGAGTAGTTCTAGTTCGTGCATCGGAAGACCACGCTTTTTGGCTAGTTTGAAATCTTTTTTGAACTTTGTAGAGTAACGGACGTTAAGCATTCAGGTCATCCCACATTTCGTCTACTGTAGAAAAGGAACGACTAAGATTCTTTCCTGCCAGAGCGTCGTCTAAAACTTTTCTGGTTTCTGCATTGGGGATGTTGGGGGCGACAATATCAAAAGGAATGCGCCCTTGGTTCACAACCTGACGGCAGAAAAGATGGATTGCTGTGGACATGTTGAGTCCCATGCTTTTGAGTGCAGCTTCGGTTTCTTTTTTCAATGCTGAATCCATGCGCACTTGTATTGTTGCTGTAGCCATACTGATCCCTCCTATACGTATATTTTACAGCTGATATGTAGGTAAAGTCAATGAAATTGCAATGACTTGTAGTGCTTATTTTATATATGTGCAATAAAAAACATCGTTCTCGAAAAAGAGAACGATGTTTCAGTATTCGATTAAGCGAAGTACATGCCTTCACTGATGGTGTTGGCGAGTTCTTCTTCGTTCATGTCGCTCGTGTCTTTCGGCAGGGCTTCGTAGACGTCCATGCGGTTCTTGATGAACTGGGTGTCGATGTTGCCCGTGCGGAAGTAGGTGTCCTTGAGGATCTTCTTGTGCAGCGATACGGTCGTCTTGACGCCGTCGATGCGGAATTCCTTGAGGGCACGCTCCATGATTTTGATGGCGTCGCCACGCGTGCGGCCATGGGCGATGATCTTGGCGATCATCGAGTCATAGTATGGCTCGATGGCAAGGCCGGCCGTCACACCGCTGTCGAAACGGACGCGGGGGCCGCTGGGCTCATGCAGGAAGGTGATGTCGCCCGGGGACGGCAGGAAGTTGTTGTCCGGATCCTCGGCGTTGATGCGGCACTCGATAGCATGTCCCGTGAAGGTGACGTCTTTCTGCGTGAATTCGAGGGCCTCACCGGCAGCGATGCGGATCTGGGTGCGGACGAGGTCGATGCCCGTGACAGCCTCGGTGATGCCGTGCTCGACCTGGATGCGCGGGTTGATTTCCATGAAGTAGAATTCGTTGTTCGAGAGGTCGAGCAGGAACTCCACGGTGCCGATGTTGGAGTAGTGGACACTCTTGGCAGCCTTGACAGCGAGCTGGCCGACGCGCTCACGCATATCCTGGGTCAGAGCAATCGACGGCGACTCCTCGAGGAGTTTCTGGTTGCGGCGCTGCAGCGAGCACTCACGCTCGCCCAGGTGCAGGACTTCGCCGTAGTTGTCGGCGACAATCTGTACCTCGATATGGCGCGAACGCTCGATGTAATGCTCGAAGTAGTATTTCGTCTTCGTGATGTCGACGAGCAGGTTCAGGATGTTGCGCAGGTCTTCTTCGTTGCGGGCTACGCACATGCCCTTGCCGCCGCCGCCAGCAACTGGCTTGAGGATGACCGGATAGCCGACTTCCTCAGCAGCCTTCATCGCTTCCTCGTTGCTGGTCAGCGGGTCGCTGCCTTTGGCCATCGGGATGCCCGACGGAGCAATCGAGGCGCGGGCGATATCCTTGTCACCGACAAGACGGATGGTTTCCGGCATCGGTCCAATCCAGGTGATGCCAGCTTTCGTGACCTTCTCGGCAAAGTCAGCATCCTCGGAGAGGAAGCCATAGCCCGGATGGATGGCATCGGCGCCGGATTCACGGGCAGCAGCGAGAATGGAGTCTTTATTCAGGTAGCTTTCCATGGCATCTGCCGGGCCAACGCAGATTGACTGGTCAGCCAGACGGACATGCAGTGCCTTGGCGTCGGCCTCGGAGTATACGGCTACGGTCTCGATGTCGAGCTCCTGGCAGGCGCGGATGATGCGGACGGCGATTTCGCCGCGGTTAGCAATAAGAATGCGTTTAAACATAGGATTACCTCCTAAACTTAACAAATTAAATAGAAATAATTCTAAATAAGTTTATTAGTGTCAATCAACTGGTATTAGTACCTGTTACTAACAAAAACTTCATGAACGAATTCTAGCACAGTTGTCTGATAAATGCAATGATAATTTTCGGTTATTATAGCAATTCTTCAGAAGAATTATTTATACTGTATACAGATTTTGCGTTTCATTTGACCGGTCAAATGGAGTATAATAAGAAGCATCGATTTATTGAGGAAAGGAAGTGAGCCGATGAATGAGATCGTAGAGGAAAAGCTCAAGCTGCTGCCCGATAAGCCTGGCGTCTATCTCATGAAGAATGAGCAGGGCAAGATCATCTATGTGGGCAAGGCCGTGGTGCTCAAGAACCGTGTGCGGCAGTATTTCCAGTCGAACAAGAATCACACGCCGAAGGTGCGGGCGATGGTTTCCCATATCGCAGATTTCGAGATCATCATGACCCATTCCGAGGTGGAGGCGCTGATCCTCGAGTGCAACCTCATCAAGAAGCATCGGCCACGCTATAACATCAGCCTCAAGGACGACAAGAGCTATCCGTATGTCAAGGTGACGGTGCAGGAGGATTTCCCGCGCGTGTTCATCACGCGGCGGGTCTTGAAGGATGGGGCGCGTTATTTTGGCCCGTATACGAATGCGACGGCAGTTCATGAAAGCCTAAAGCTGCTGCGGCGTCTGTTCCCGCTGCGGACCTGCAGGCATCTGCAGGTGCGGCCGTGCCTTGAGTACCATATCAAGCGCTGCCTGGCACCGTGTGCCGGCAAGGTCGAGAAGGTCGATTATGATGCGATGATCCGTGCGGTGCTGTTGTTTTTGGAAGGGCGCACCGATGATGTGGAGCGGGAGCTGCAGTTCCGCATGGAGGCGGCGGCCGATGCCTATCATTTCGAGCTGGCGGCGCGATTGCGCGATCAATTGCTGGCTGTGCGCAAGGTAGCAGAGAAGCAGAATATCGTCACAGGTTCGGGCGATCAGGATGCCGTCGGCATGGCGCGTTCGGAAATCGGCGTCGTTGTGCAGATTTTCTTCATTCGTGCAGGCAAGATGATTGGCCGTGAGCATTTCCTGTTGCAGAGTACGGAAGAGGAAAGCGACGAAGCAATCCTGGCGGCTTTTTTGCAGCAGTATTATCATCGGGCCGCGTTTATTCCACGCGAGGTATTGCTGCCGTTGGAGCTGCCAGCAGCTGAGCGCGAGCTGCTCGAAGCCTGGCTCAGTGAGAAGAAAAGCAAAGCCAAGGTGCAGATCTTGTGTCCGCAGCGCGGGACTAAGCATGATATCGTGGCAATGGCTGCGGGCAATGCGCAGAAATATCTGGCGGATGAGGCTGCACGCATCAAGCAGGCCAACGACCAGACACGCGGGGCAGTCGAGGAGCTCGGGCGTTATCTGGGGCTCAGGAATCCGCCTGATCGCATGGAGTGTTTCGATATTTCACATATCCAGGGCAGTGAGACTGTGGCGTCGATGGTTGTCTTTGAAGGCGGCCTGCCGAAGAAGTCGGATTACCGGCGCTTCAAGATCCAGAGCACCGAGGGCAAGCCGGATGACTTCCTGTCGATGCGCGAGGTAACGACGCGGCGCTATGTGGGCCTGCCGGAAAATGAGCTGCCAGACCTCATCGTCATCGATGGTGGCAAGGGACAGCTCTCCTCGGCACTGGAAATCATCCGCCAGCATGCCGGACATAAAAAGGTGCCGGTGGTTGGCCTGGCCAAGCAGTTTGAGCTCGTATTCCGTGAGGGCGAGTCAGAGCCGGTGGTACTGCCGCGCCATAGCCAGGCATTATACCTTATCCAGCGCATTCGCGATGAGGCCCATCGGTTTGCGATTACGTATCATCGCAAACTGCGCGGCAAGCGCAATCTTGTCTCGGTGCTTGACCATATCGTCGGTATCGGGCCGAAACGCCGGCAGGCGCTATGGTCGCATTTCGGCACGCTCAGCCGCATCAAGGCGGCTGGGGTCGAGGAACTCATGGCGGCGCCAGGCATGAACCGGCCAGCGGCGGAGGCCGTCTTTAATTTCTTTTTGGCACAACAGGAATTTCGAGGGAAGGATAAAGATATAAATGAAAACAGTTGATTTGCATGTCCATTCGCTGGTATCTGATGGCAGCTACCGTCCGGCTGAGCTGGTTAGGCTTGCCAAGGAGCGTGGCCTTTCGGCTTTGGCGTTGACCGACCACGATGTTATTGCGGGCAATGCGGAGGCCGCTGCAGCGGCAAGGGAAGCTGGTATCGAATTCATCCCGGGCATGGAGCTTGCGGCGACTTTTGGTGAGCGCAAGGTGCATATCGTCTGCCTTGGCTTCGATCCAGAGCATCCATCGTTTCAGAAGGTCTATAAGAAGATCCGCGCGGTCAAGGAAGGAAAAATCGAGGAAATCATCGCCTACGTCAGGGACAAGGGCGTAGATATTTCCGTAGAGAAGGTGCGTCCCTTTGCCTATGATGGCCCGTTTGACCGCTATGCCATCATGCGCTATCTGGTGTCGCTGCACATGTATGACCGGGCGCAGCCCCTCTGGGATAATTATCTCGATCCAGCGGCTGCTGAACTTGGGCTCAATAAGACGATTACGGTCGAGGAAGCGCTGCCGCTTATCCATGAGGCGGGTGGCGTGACATCACTGGCGCATTTCCATAAGAATATCGGCCTCAAGGGTCTGACGCGTGAGCAGCAGGAAGAGGCTATCTGTTATCTGCATAGTCTTGGCCTCGATGGGATGGAGCGTTATTATCCAAACTATACCGAGGAAGATAAGGCGTTTGCTGCGGCCATGATTGACAAATACAGTCTGCTGCCAACGGGCGGCACGGATTTCCATGGTACGAACCGTCCGGGAATCGAGCTCGGGACAGGTATTGACAATAATATGGCCGTGCCGTATGAGTTCTTTGCCCAGGTCAGGGCGCATTGCGGGAAATGATAGGATAAGACACGGGATTAGAGGATAGCAATGGTTAGGATAAAAGATGTAGCGAAAGAAGCAGGGGTAGCAGCAAGTACTGTATCATTGGTCATGAATAAGAAAGGCTATGTTTCGGAAGCCACACGGCAAAAAGTCGAGGCTGCCATGAAGAAGCTCAAATATGTGCCGAGTGAGGTAGCGCGCAATCTGTCTCTTAGCCGGACAAATACGATCGGTGTCATCATGCCATCGGTATCGCATCCATTTTTTGGTGAGGTCATCGAAGCACTGGAGGCTGCGCTTTATGACCAGAATTGCAAGATGATGCTATGCTGTACGCAGCATAAAGAAAATGGGGAGCGGACCTTTGTGGATATGCTCAAGCGGCGGACTATGGATGGCATCATCATGGGCGCCCATTCACTGGATGTTTCGCTGTATGCAGATGTCCAGCAGCCTATCGTGGCCTTTGACCGTTATCTGAATGATCGGATTCCGATTGTGCATTGCAATCATAAAAAAGGAGGACAATTGGCGGCGGAGCGCTTTTTGGCGCATGGGTGCAGGCATATTGTCGAAGTCATAGGTTATCAAGGGGTACAGACGCCAGCCAACGAATATCATTTCAATGCGGCAGATATCTTACACGCGCATGGGGTAAGAGTGGACGTGGTTGAGATGCCGTGGAATGCGTTTGATTATCCGAGCTTTGCAGCGGCAGCACAGCAGTTATTCCAGCAGTATCCGGATGTAGATGGCGTACTGGGAGCAGATTTGGCTATTGCGGCGTGTTTGCATGTCGCTGCCGCGCTGGGGCGGCGTGTCCCTGATGATTTGCGCTTGCTTGCCTATGATGGCACAGCGGTGACGCGGATGGGGTTAGAGCCAATCACTGCTGTGCGGCAGCCGATTCGTGAATTGGCGGAGCTATCGGTACGTAAAGTGCTGCAGATGGTCAATGGTACGTATGAAGACGGTCCTTGGGTTATCGATCCGTTTATCCTGGATGGCAATACTTGTTGAGTCCTATTTTTTATTATATGCTATATATTTGCCGCAAATACTATTGACAAATCGTATTTGCGGCGTTATTATTAATACATCGAACCGATTCGATATTGGTTCGATGTATTTTCGAATAAATCTCGAACCGGTTTGAGAAAAAGAAGAAGCTATGGGGGATAATCGATGAAAGAAAAAATACGGGTGAATAATCAAAGATATAGACTAGGGTATCATTTGATGACCAGCGGCGGATGGATGAATGATCCCAATGGTTTTTCCTGGTTCAAAGGCTATTATCATATGTTTTATCAGTATTATCCATATGCGGCTGAATGGGGGCCGATGCATTGGGGGCATGCGCGGAGCAAGAATTTGGTACATTGGGAGACGCTGCCTGTTGCGTTGACACCAGATGAAGCGGAGGATGGCTGCTTTTCTGGCAGTGCGGTTGTCTATGAGGATAAACTTTGGCTGATCTATACAGGTCATCATTTGACCGACCCTGCAGACAGCGAGGCGTTTTATCAGGATCAGAACCTTGCGTGGTCAGAGGATGGCGTTCATTTCGTAAAATATGAAGGAAATCCGGTCTTGCAGGTACCGGCGGATAATACAAAACATTTTCGCGATCCTAAGGTTTGGCAGGAGGCGGGGACTTTCTATATGGTGCTGGGGAGCCAAGGAAAGGACGGCTTAGGTCGGGCGCTGCTCTATCAGTCAAAGGATCTCAAGCAGTGGGAGAAGGTCAGTGTCTTAGCAAAAGCTGCAAATGTAAAAAGTGAAGGTTATATGTGGGAGTGTCCGGATTTTTTCCCTCTGATGGGGCAGGACGTTTTACTGATGTCGCCGCAAGGGGTAGAAGCGCAGGGCGATCGGTTCCGCAATCTCAATCAGACGGGCTATATGCTGGGACAGGTTACAGATGACAAGGAATTCATTCGCGGCCAGTTCGAGGAAATCGACCATGGGCATGATTTTTATGCTACGCAGACCATGCTGGCACCAGATGGAAGAAGAATCATGGTAGCGTGGATGAATGCTTGGGATTCGCCCATGTATGAAAAGACAGATGGCTGGGCGGGGGCTTTGACGATTCCTCGGGAATTATCCATAAAGGATAATCATATATATCAGCGGCCGATTCAAGAAATGCAGCTGCTGCGCGAGAAAAAACTATGGGATGGCAATCTGGCTGCTGGAAAACAGCTGGCGATACCACGTACGGCTGAAGTGGAGCTGGTTTTTGGGGATATCCCCGATGGCAAGCAAAAGCTTTTGGAATTGAGTGATGGACAGCAGACGCTTAGTTTGGAGATAGATAGGAGGGACAGGCGTCTGACGCTTAGGCGTACAACGGAGGATGGCGAGCGGTCGCTCACCATGCGTTCGGCGGCGCAGCTGGATTTGACGGTGTATATTGATAATAGTTCTGCAGAATTGTTTGTGAACGAGGGGGAATTTACGTTTACCGAACGGATTTATTGGCAGAACGATTTGACGATGCAGCTTCCCTGGGGGGCTGAAGTTGCTAAGGTTTACGCCTTGGAGGCACAGGCCAATCAATATTGACCGCTAGATAATCGGGGCAGAAATGGTATGGATAAGGGGGATTTACCATGAAATTTCTACAGGCATTTCAAAATCCATTTTATCGTGTTGGTTCTACACAGTTGTTGTTATTCTTTATGGGCTGGGGAATCTGGTGGTCATTTTTCCAGATATGGCTCACGACAAAACAAGGTTTTTCGGGGACTCAAGTAGGTACGATTTTTTCGTTTGGTTCGGCGGTCGCGCTGGTCTTGATGTTTGTTTATGGTTCGATTCAGGATAAACTTGGCATGAGGAAAAATCTGTTGCTGGCTTTGATTGGGTTACAGATATTCATAGCACCGTTCTTTACCTGGGTGTATGTACCGATGCTGGAAAACAATTTTTTCCTTGGTGCGATGGTTGGTGCGGTTTATTTGGCAATTTCGTATTTGGCAGCTTGCCCTGTGTTTGAGGCTGTGACTGAGCGCATGAGCCGGCGGTATCATTTTGAGTATGGACAGGCAAGGGCATGGGGCTCCTTTGGCTATGCTGTGGCAGCGCTGGCCGCCGGATTCCTATTTACCATCAATCCGTATCTGATCTTTTGGACGGGGTCGGCGATTTCTGCCATATTGTTCGTGAGCTTGCTGGTATGGAGACCTGAGCGCGACACGAAAAATCTGGCGCATTATGAGGATAAAGAAGAGAGCAGAAAAGATAATAAAACACCATCGATGCGAGAGATCCTGGGTGTATTCAAAATCTTTGACGTTTGGAAGATCATACTTTTTGTGGTTATGAGCTGGACGTTTTATACGGTGTTCGATCAACAGATGTTTCCTGAGTTTTTCACCCGTTTCTTTGCAACGCCGGAACAGGGGCAGCAGGCTTATGGTGTGCTGAACTCCGTTGAAGTATTTTTGGAATTCCTGATGATGGGGTTGGTGCCTGTATTCATGAGAAAGATTGGTGTCCGCAAGGCCATTCTCCTCAGCTGTGCAATCATGATCTTGCGTATCGGCGGCTGCGGCTTGGTTACGAATCCGTTCGGTGTAGCAGTGATCAAGCTGCTGCATGCTCCGGAGACAGCACTGTTTATTTTGGCCATCTTCCGTTATTTTACGCTCCATTTCGATACGCGTATCTCGGCGACGCTCTATATGGTTGGCTTCCAGATTGCTGCGCAGGTTGGCCAGATTATTTTCTCGGCTCCTTTAGGAGCACTGCATGATTCAATTGGTTATCAGCCGACATTTCTGGTGATCTCTGGAATCGTGTGTGTGGCAAGCGTGTATGCCTTTGTTGTTCTGCGGAAGGATGATCAATGCGTAGAAGGCCAGCCGCTGGAGGCGGTGCTCGAGTGACGTGGCCTCGCTGCAGCCGGGAAAAATAATTGCAGGGAGGCAGGAATTCATCTTTGGTGAGGCGAAGTGTACTCCTAGGATAACAGGTGTGTAGATATTTTAGGAGGTTCGGTTATGAAGACTTGGGTTTGCTCGGTTTGTGGCTGGATTTATGATGAAGAAAAGGGAGATCCGGATTACGATCTGGCTCCAGGCGTTCCTTTTGAAGAGCTGCCGGATGATTTCGTCTGCCCGCTCTGTGGTGTCGGCAAGGACATGTTCGAGGAACAGTCGTGACGAGTGGATAGAAATGGTATTTATCCACTCTGTATGGTCAAAGAGGCCCTTTATGAAAGGGGCCTCTTTTATTGTCTGACGAATTGTTAGCAGGTCTTATGATAATAATCATAATTTATGATAAAATAAGAAATTTCAAGGAAAGTCATTGCTTTTTTGGTCGTACTTTGTTATAATTTACACGTAATGAATCATAAGTGTGATTCATAATAATAGGCATTCCGAAAGCGGTTTCCATTATGGTAATGGGGCAGCCGTTTTCAAATTATAAGGAGGCAATCTATTATGAAAGTAACAGTTGTTGGTGCAGGTAACGTTGGTGCTACCGTTGCAAATGTCCTGGCAGTCAAGAATTTCTGCAGCGAGGTCATGCTCGTGGATATCAAGAAGGGCTTTTCCGAAGGTAAAGCCATGGATATCATGCAGACGGCGCATATGCTGAACTTCGACACGCGGGTCATCGGTGTGACGGCCGAGATCGGGGATGAGAATGGCTATGCGCCGACGGCTGGTTCTGATGTCGTTGTCATCACGTCTGGCATGCCGCGTAAACCGGGCATGACGCGTGAGGAGCTCATCGGCGTCAATGCTAAGATTGTCAAGAGCGTTGTCGATCAGGCTCTCAAGTATTCGCCGGATGCCATCTTCATCATCATCTCCAATCCGATGGATGCTATGACGTTCCTGACGCTCAAAGATTCCAAACTGCCGCGCAACCGTGTTATCGGCCAGGGCGGTATGCTCGATAGCAGCCGTTTCCGTTATTTCCTGTCCAAGGCTCTGCAGGAAGCTGGCTATCCGGCTACGCCGACCGATGTCGATGGTACGGTCATTGGCGGTCACAGCGACAAGACAATGGTTCCGCTTACGAGCCTTGCTACGTATCGCGGCATTCCTGTTACGCAGCTCCTTTCCAAAGAGCAGCTGGATGAAGCCGTTGCGCAGACGAAAGTTGGCGGCGCTACGCTGACGGGGCTTCTGGGCACCTCCGCTTGGTATGCACCGGGTGCTGCAGCAGCTGCTATGGTCGAGGCTATTGCCCTTGACTCCAAGAAGCTCATGCCGTGCTGCGTATACCTCGATGGCGAGTATGGCGAGAAAGACCTCTGCATCGGTGTACCGGTCCTGCTCGGCAAGAACGGTATGGAGAAGATCGTCGAGTATAAACTCGAAGGCGACGAGAAAGCTAAGTTCGATGAGAGCGTAGCTGCTGCTCGCAACACGAACGCAAAACTCGGTGATGCACTGAAATAATCCAGCGATGAAACTGGATCAATAGAGATAGGGGCATGTGCGGTTGGCACATGCCCCTATTTTCATAAAATCTTGTAAAATATCGGCAAAATGCTTAATGTTTGCTGGATATTTGACGATATAAACTATGTAAGGTATGATAATAACCGCTGCCATCACCAGGGAGGTGGTTGATATGGTAGACCGCATTGAAAGAGTATCCCGTCTCAAGGGAATCGATTCAGGCATTGGCAAGTTCTTTGAGCGCAAGGAAGGCTATGAGGACGATCCAAAGAAAAAGAAACAGTTTGCTGACGTGCTCGACCGCGAGCTGGCCAAGGATACACGGCCAGAGAACGAGGCAGGGCCCGGCGCGCCGAATGCTTACCGTTTGGAGATTTCGGCCCGGCCTACCCAGTCGTTGTTCTATCGCGGAGGCGTGGACCTCAGCAAGGTAGAAGGGAAGATCCATGACGCTGGATGACGAGAAGTATATGAGGCTGGCACTGGCGGAAGCGCAGAAGGCCTATGACAAAGAAGAGGTGCCCATTGGCGCTGTCCTTGTGGATGAGGATGGCGCTGTTGTGGCGCGTGGGCATAATATGCGGGAGAACTGGCATGATGCGACGGCCCATGCCGAGCTCATTGCCATCCAGCAGGCCTGCAAGGATCTGGGGCGCTGGCGCCTGTCAGGGCTTACCCTCTATGTGACGATCGAGCCGTGCCCGATGTGTGCCGGGGCTATCGTCATGAGCCGTGTTGACCGTGTGGTCTATGGCAGTACGGATGCCAAGGCCGGTGCCTGCGAGTCAGTATTCAATATCCCAGGTAATCCGACACTCAATCATCGCCCGGAGATTACAGCGGGGATATTGCAGCAGGAATGCGCCGATATCATGAAGCGGTTCTTCAAGATGCGCCGGGAGCAGCAAAAGGCTGCAAAAAAAAAGCCTTCCCCTATGGGGAAGGTGGCAGACGAAGTCTGACGGATGAGGTAAAGGGTTATCAGATATCCCAGTGCAATTTTTCTGGATTAGGCGTGGCTTTGTCCACTTCGCTGAGGATCCATGAGGCGTTATCGTGGGTGGCTGCGAAAGCTTTTTCGAGGCCAGCCTCGTATTCGGCCGGGATTTCCATGCTGTGGATGGCCATGTGCATGTAGTCCTTGGCGACTAGTGTTACACCGCGTTCGGCCGAGAGTTGGGCCTTGAAGCGGTAGCCATAGTAGAGATAGCTGTTGTGCTCGACGGGGATGTCCTTGTAGGCGGCGATGCGCTCATCGGCCTCACTTTCGGCCTCGCTGGTCATGCCCATCTTGTGCATGAGGTTCCAGCGGTCAGCCCAGAGTTCGCCGCGCAGGATGTATTTGTAGAGGAAGTCCGTGCCTTCGGCAAGCTCGATGGCTTGATTGATATGGTTCAAGGACTCGTCGTTCTGGCCAAGCTCCTTTTCAAGCGAACTGAGACGCTGCAGCGCATATACCTTCTCCTCGACCTCTTCGGATTTTTCCTCGTCAGGCTCAGCCTCGACGACGCTGTGGAAGAGTTCGAGGGCCTCATCGGTCTTATCGATGCCCTGCATGGCGAGGAAATGCGCGAGCCGCGCGCGGGCCTGCCAGCTGTCCATGCCGCCCATGAACAGCGACTCGGGCGGTTTGGCCGGGGAATCCATTACGACGTGCACCAATTTATGAAATTCATCTTGTGTCATGAAAAAACCTCCTGGAACGTGATATAATGATACCATTATATCATGAATCCTGTGATTTGACAGGACAGGAGGTCTTTTTGTGCGATTGAAGGCAGTTTTCCTCAGGCTCTGGGCCAGGATGCAGCAGGTGGTGGAGTCGAAGATTGGTTCGATCCTGAGCTTGTTTTGCTTGAATTTCTTCACGATAGCTTGGCAGAATATCCATATGTATAAGGATGGGCAGCTTGCAGTCCTCGGTGTGGATGCCGTGTTCCTGCTGGCCATGGCGGCACTGGTGGTCGTAGGTATCAGCTGGGTGCCAGTAAAGCGGGGGCGGCAGCTGCTCACGGGCTTGGTGCTCGGCATATCGGTGGTGCTGGCTGCGCTGGAGTGTTTTTCCATCTACAACTATGAGACATTGGTGGGGGCGGGCATCATCACGGCGCTGATGCAAACCAATATCCATGAGGCTAGCGAATTCCTGCGCATGTATGTGGGTTGGACGGGACTGTTCATCATGCTGGTGGCTATTGGCCTGGCAGCAGCCGTATACCGGCTTGACTGGGAACTGCGGCTAAGCCTCGGCAACCGTCATTGGCGCAGCCGCATCGTGCCGGTGTTCCTATTGGCAGGCGGCATAGCTGGCGTCTGTCTCTGGCAGTATTATCATTCGTTTGTCGTCAACGATTCCCTGGATATTCCGGCTGTGCGTGTGGGCAGGGCCATCGATACTTCGGTGCGCAACATCCAGGCCTTTGAACAGCTCAGGCAGCAGGCCGCAGCTGATGTGACGATTACGGCTAATGACAGCGATGTACCCTATGTGGTGTTTATCCTCGGCGAGTCGACAAACCGCGAGCGCATGCACCTCTATGGGTATCCGCTGGAAAATACGCCGAACCTTGATGAGCTTGCCGTCAAGGGCGATATTGCTGTCTACCGGGATGCCATTGCGCCGCAGGGGGCGACTGTGGCTGTCCTGCGGGAACTCATGACCTTCAACGACGCTGAGTCGGATAAGGAGTGGTACGAGTACAACAACCTTATCGATGTCATGAAGGCTGCTGGGTATCGTACTTATTGGCTGTCCAATCAGGAGAGCTCGGGGATTTGGGGCAATGTGGGGCAGCTCTTTGCGGGCCGTAGCGATGTGCGCCGCTATACGCAGCTGCGCGAGTCCCATGAGGAGTCGGGGCGGCTGGACGAGGAGCTGTTCCCGTTGGTGGATGAGGCGCTGCAGCAGCCGGCGGCAAAGAATTTCTATGTGCTGCATCTGATGGGGGCCCATAGCCTCTACTATCTGCGGTTCCCGTATATCTTCACGAAGTTTACCAAGGAGGATATCCCGGCCCCTCAGAATGACTTGTCTGAGGAAAAGCGCACGGAAATCGCACAGTATGAGAATGCGCTGTTCTACAATGATTTTGTGGTGAGCTCGCTGATCGGCAAGTTCCAGGACAAGGAAGCCCTTGTCATCTATCTGCCCGACCACGGTGAGACAATCTACGATAATGGCAGCAGCTTTGCTGGTCATGTGGAGGAGAACCCTAACCGGCAGCAGCTCGAGGTGCCGCTGGTATTCTGGGCATCGCCTGCCTATAAGCAGAAACATCCCGAGAAGTGGCAGGCTATCTGTGCCGCTGTGAACAGGCCCTATATGACCGATGATATGATCCACACGCTGCTCGATATCCTCGACATCCGGACGCCGGAGTTCAATCCGGCCAAGAGTGTCATCAATCCGGCCTTTGTCAGCAGCCGCAAGCGAATAGTCCGCGGCCGGGACTATGATGCGGAGATGAAAACGAAATAATCAAAGCCTGATTACCTGGGAGACACGGTCAATGGCCAGTGGATCGTGGGTAATCACCAGCAGCGTTCGCTGCTGTTTATCGAGTTCGTCAAGGACGGCGGTAAGCAGTGCGGACGATGTTTTTGCGTCAAGACCGGCTGTGGGCTCATCGAGCAGCAGGATAGGTGCGGGGCGGGCAAGAGATAGGGCCGTGAGCAGGCGGCTGCGCTGGCCGCCTGAGAGATTGGTTGCATCGGATGTGAGCTCGGTATCAAGTCCCTGGGGCTGCTGGTGGATAAAGGCGGTCAGCTGAGCAGTCTGCAGGCAGTGCTGGATAGTATCATCGCTAATGCCGGGGATGAACTGCGAGAACAGCGAGCGGATCGTACCAGCGGGGAGCTGACAGCCCTGCAGGCAGGCGGCAAAGAAACTGCGCTGTTGTGTGGGCGTGAGTTTGCCGGCGTCAAGTCCGCCAAGACTGATGCTGCCACTGTCGGGGGGCCAGCAGGCCGTCAGCAGGCAGGCCAGTGTTGTCTTGCCGCTGCCGCTGTCGCCGATAACAGCTGTATGCTGGCCAGTAGTAATCGTAAACGACAGGCCATTGAAAATGGGAACTTCTGGGTGGTAGCCGAAGGTCAGCTGGTTGACGGCAAGCAGTGGGGTAGCAGCCGTAGGCGTGGCAGCAGTCTTTTGTTCTGTTAGCGGCGAATGCACTGCCCATAAGGGCAGTGCTGCTGTCTTGCTCTCACGCAGGGAGCGGGCGGCTGCGGCAAGCGGTGGCAGTTCCGTTTGCAAAGCGAGCAGGATCAGCAGCCAGACCGCCAGCTCGATAAAGGAAAGCGTCTGGGCGATTGCAGCGCCACTGAGGCTGGCAAGCAGCAGGATAAGGACGGTCACACTGGCCAGCTGCAGCAGATTGTCGCTGGTTATCCTGGCAGAGTCATCCTGCCGCTGCTGACTGCAAAGCCGCTGGGCATGGGCATCCAGGCGTATCGTTATCGCAGCGAGGCTTCCGGCCAGCTGGAGTTCGTCGCGGCCTTCGGCAGTGTCCAGCAGGGCACTGCGATAGGCGGGGGCTGCCTGCTGGCTGGCGCAGGGCTGGGCAGATTCGCGCCATAGCGGCACTAGCAGATGGGCAAGAAAAAGCAGAGGCAGCAGGCAGCTCATAAGGCCAATCACGGGAAACAGCAGGATGGTGGTCAACAGGATGAGCAGCAGGCTGACAAGCGGTGGCAGCAGGGCGCGCAGATAGAAGTCGCGCAGCACCTGGCAGCCGCTTGTCAGCCGGTGCAGCCATTGGCCTTGGGCAACAGGTCCCTCGCGCAGGGGCAGGACAGCAGCTGCGCTATCGTAGAGTTTTAGCTGCAGGGCGGTATAGCTGTCAAAGGCCAGCCGGTGTGAGAAATAGCGGTCGGCATAGCGGAAGACAGCGCGGCCGATGCCGCAGGCCCGGACAATGGTGATGCCCAGCGCCAACGCAGCTAGGGGCGGCTGGAGTGCGGCGGTGGTTATGAGCCAGGCGGCTGCCCCCATAAGGCTGAGCGCACAGAGGGCTGAGGCCAGAGCGGCCAGGGCAGCCGGGAGGAGCGCCGAGGGGGCCATGAGTTTTAGCAGTGGGGTTATGGCAGCAAGACAGTTTTTCATGGTGTGGCCTCCTGTTCGGGTGCTGGGGAGAGGGTAATGCATTTATCGGCGATGGACTGTACGGCGGGATGATGTGAGATGATGATGAGCGTGCGCCGCTTGGCAAAGGCCGTCAAGGTGCGAAGGAGCTGCTGCTCCAGTTGCTCATCCATGCCAGCTGTCGGCTCGTCGAGCAGGGCAATCGGGCGGTTCTGCAGCAGGGCACGGGCAAGACCAAGACGATTGCGCTGTCCCTGTGACAGCGGCAGGCCGCTATCGCCAAGCGGTGTGGCGAGGCCATCAGGCAGCGCAAGGAACCAGTCCTCCAGTGAGGCGAGCCGCAGGGCTTGACGGACGCGCTCGTCGGGCACCTCCTGGAACAGACTGACATTATCTTTCAGGCTGGCGTCGTAGATATGGGGTTGCTGGGGGACATAGGTGATGAGCTTTTGGCGGCTGGCAGCTGCCATTGTGGCAAGCGGCTGATCGTTGAGCAGGATGGTGCCGTAAGCGGGGGACAGCAGCCCGGCCAGAAGTTTCAGCAGGGTGGACTTGCCGCAGCCACTTGGCCCGGTGATGACGGAAATCTTGACGGCGGGGAAATCCTCATGGTACTGTTCGAAAAGTTTTGCAGCAGTGCCTGGATAGTGGTAGCTGAGTCTCTGCACGGAGATGGCGGGGGGAACCTGCAGCTGCTCATGGCGGGCATTTTCTGTTGCTGGAGGTTCGCAAGTCAGGCCGAAGCCTTTCAGTTTCTGCCAGGCGGTCAGCGACTCGATGGCTGCATGAAAGATGATGCCGCCCTGACGCAGCGGCTGATAGAATTCCGGGGCTAGCAGCAGCAGGAAAAAGGCGGCAGGGAAGGAGTGGGTGCCGTCAAGCAGGCGCAGGCCAGTACTCACGGCGATGATGGCAATCGAAAGCGTCGTGATGAGTTCCAAGGCAAAGGCGCTGGCAAATGCAAGCTTTAGTACCTGCAGGGCAGCCGTGGCAAAGTCATGACTGAGGGTATGGAGCGTATGACGGGCGGTGCGCTCCTGACCGAAGAGCTTGATGGTCAGCATGCTGCGCAGCATTTGCTGAAAGCCTGTGGCAAGCTCTTCAAGCTTTGCCCATTCCCTCTGGCTGGCCGCTTTGGTGGTCTGGCCAATCAGGTAGAGCAGGAAGGGGGCGATGGGCAGGGTCAGGGCAAAGAGCAGTGCGGTAAACGGATCGGCCACAGAGGCTGCGGCGATGAGCACTGGCGTGCGGATCACCAGCGCGAGGAGCACAGGCAGTCCTTGGCTCAGCAGATTGTCCAGCGCATCGATTGTTTCGACGGCCAGGATTGACAAGTCAGCTGGTGCCAGGGATTGACTTGTCAATCCAGTATGGATCTTTTGCCGGCACTGTTCCCGCCAGCTGGTGGAGAGGTGGACGAGGCGGCGGCGCTGACAATCTGTCAGCAGCAGGCGCAGGCAGAGCATGAGAAACAGCGCCAGCAGGACTGGCGCTGTTTCGGAAATGGCCGTAAAGGTTTGGCTGGCTACCCCGGCGATAAGGCCCGTGAACTGCCAGGCGATGGCAAGGATCAGCAGGCTGCTGACAAGCTCGAGACTGGCAAGCCAGAGCAAGGCGGCTTTATATGTGCTTAGGAAATGCTGGATGAATGGTTTGGACATAGTACCTCACTCTTTTGACCGGTCAGATATTTCAGATATCAATGGGAGCTTTCACCATCCTCAGGCGTGATGCGTTGCCGGAAGATCCAGTAGGTCCAACCTTGATAGAGCAGGACGACCGGCACCAGGCAGGCGGCTGCGATGGTCATGATTGACAGTGTGTATTGAGTCGAGGCGGCGTTGGTGATGGTCAGTGACCAGTCAGGATTGAGGCTGGAGACCATGAGCCGCGGGAACAGGCCGGCAAAGAAGGCAACAGTCGTGGCACCAATTGCCAGCGAGCTCAGCACGAAAGCTGTGCGGGAATGCCCCTGGAACAAGCGTAGATACCCTACGATGAAGAAGGCACCAGCAGCCAGCAGGCACAGACCGCCAAGCATACTGTGGAAAAGGTCGGTATTGAGGAAGGTCAGGGCCAGGCAGAAGACAAAGGCGATGATTGCCAGTGCGCCAGCTTTGGCTGCAAGGGTCCTGGCCCGCAGGATCAGTCCGTGGCTGGCCAGACGCTGGGTCAGGAAGGCGGCACCATGGAACGTGAAGACGAATAGGAAGGTCAGACCGCCGATGATGGTGTAGGGCGTCAACAGGTCAAAGAACCCGCCGAGGTAAATCATCTTCTCGCTGATTGGCAGTCCCTGGATGAGGTTGGTGACAGCGACGCCCCAGAGGAAGGCGGGAATCGCGCTGCCGAAGCAGATAGCACCTTCCCAGAAATGACGCCAGCACGGCGACTCGTGACGGCCGCGCAGCTCGAAGGCCACGCCGCGCAGGATAAGAGCCACGAGCATCAGGAACAAGGCGAGGTAGAAGGTCGAGAACATCGTGGCATAGACATGGGGGAAGGCTGCGAATAATGCGCCGCCAGCCGTAATCATCCAGACTTCGTTGCCATCCCAGACTGGCGCAATCGTGCGCAGTACCTGTGTGCGTTCGTTGTCGTGGGGGCTCATGAAGGGCAGCAGCGTGCCGACACCATAATCAAAACCCTCGAGCAGGAAAAAGCCTGTGAACAGGACGACGATGAGCACAAACCAGATTACATTGAGTTCCATCATGAATCCCTCCCTTCAACGGGAATCGAGGTCGTGCGGATATGACGTAGTGCGATGTAGAGTGCGGCAATGGCCAGCAGTAGATAGATGGCCGTAAAGCCGATCATGGTCAGCCAGACAGATCCGGCAGTGAGGTTTGGCGACACGGCGTCGGCGGTTTTCTGCAGGCCAACGACAATCCAAGGCTGGCGTCCGGCCTCAGCGATGAACCAGCCGGCTGAGTTCGCTAGGAAGGGAACCGGCAGCAGGAAGGGCAGTGATTTGAGCAGTAGCGGGAAGGCCATGACGCGATCCATCTTGGCGAGGAAACCAATGGCCAGCGCAAGCATCAGCATAAAGCCGCCGGCTGCTACCATGATGCGGAAACTCCAGAACAGGGCTGGCACGTCAGGGCGATAGTCTCCAGGGCCGTACTTCGTCTGGTATTCTTTCTGCAGGGCGTTGATGCCCTTTACCTCGCCTTCTGGCTTATTGTAGAGCATGAAAGAGAAGACGCCGGGGACAGCCAGTTCGCTGTCGTTGCGATTCTTTTCCATGTTGATGTCGGCCATAATGGCAAACGGTGCGGGATTCTCCGTTTCCCAGAGGGCTTCCATCGAAGAAAGCTTCATCGGATTGGCCTCGGCAAGATACTGCGTGTGCATGTGGCCGCTGCCCATGACACCGAGGATGCCGATGATCATATAGATGGCACCGGCCTTGAGCGTCTGGGTGAAGGCCTGGCGTGAAGTTTCATCATAGAGCACCTTCCAGGCCGAGACCGCTAGCACGACAAAACCACCGGTGGAAATGCCAGCAAACAGAGCATGGGAATACTCGCCGATGACATAATGGTTCGTGAGCAGTGCGAAGAAGTCGGTCATGACGGCACGGCCATTTTCGATGGCAAAGCCGACGGGATGCTGCATGAAACTGTTGGCGACAAGAATCCAGAATGCCGAGATATTGCTGCCGATGGCGACGAGCCAGATGCAGGCGCAGTGAAGTTTCTCGGACAGCTTATCCCAGCCGAATACCCAGATGCCGAGGAATGTCGACTCGAGGAAGAAGGCCGTCAGTGCCTCAAGAGCCAGCGGCGCGCCGAAGATGTCGCCCATGAACCGCGAATACTCGGACCAGTTCATGCCGAAGTGGAATTCCTGCACGATACCGGTGACGACGCCCATGGCGAAATTGATCAGGAAAATCGTGCCGAAAAAGCGGACGAGCTTACGGCAGGTGGCTTTCCAGGCCGGGTGTTTCGTGCGGACATAGCAGGTTTCGAGCAGGGCGACGAAAATCGACAGCCCTAAGGTAATCGGGACGAACAGAAAGTGATACGTTGTCGTGATGGCAAATTGCCATCGGGATAAGAGCAAGGCTTCCATTTGATTCCCTCCTTTGCGGCGTAGATAAAAGACATAAATTCATCTTTTATTATAAATCAGAAAATTAAGAATTACAATAAAATAAAAACACCGCTTCCGTTTTCAGAAGCGGTGCAGTTCGCTGAAAATCAGGCACGCAAGGAATTCAAAAGAATCAGGACGGCAGCTGTCAGCTGCATGGCTGCTGCACAGAATGGCGGGAGAAAAGGTCCACCAAAAACGTGGAGCAGGCCAAGGGCTGGTGGCAGCAGGATAAGCCAGGTGACAGCTGCGATGAAGCGGTTCGTCTTGACGATGCCCATGGTCTTGCGGCTGATGTCGATCAGCGTGGATAGATCCCAAAGCTTGCCGCTCTGCAAGACAATGGAAAAGGTCATTGGAAAGGGGCGGGCAGGATTTTCCATATCGCCGGCTGGTTCTTCTGGCAACGCACCTACATGGATGCTGAGATCTGCCGCTGCCATGGCGGCTGTATCGCTGTCAAGGCTGCCGGCCATGGCCATGGTGGCACCATGGGCCCGCAGGAGCTGGATCTCACGGACCTTGTCCTGAGGGGAAAGGTTGGAGCAGACCTCGTCGAGGTGGGCCTGCTTGCGGACGGCATTAGCTGTGCGGCGACTGTCTCCCGTCAGCATGATGAGTTTGATTTTCTGGCGGTGCAGCTTATGGAAGGCCGTGATATTGTCCTGAGGAATCTCGTCAGCTAGAGCGATGATGCCACGGCAGTATTTGTCGTTGGCGACGAATACGGTGGTCTGGCCACGCTGAGCGAGCTGGTCAGCCTTAGTCAGCAGGTTGGCACTGATCTCGATGCCTTCCTGCTGCAGCCATTCGCCTTTGCCGACCCGCAGGGGCGAGCGGTTGATAAGTGCCTCGACGCCATAGCCTGGAAATTCGTTGGCTGCCGATAAGCGTTGCAGATGCTGGCGGCGCTCGATAGCCGTCCGGTAGATGGCCTGGAAGAGCGGATTGCTTGAGTCACGCACGGCTGAGGCGGCCAGTCCCAGCAGTGCTCCCTGGCTGATGCCCTCAGGGACGAGGGCGGCGATATAGGGGTTGCCCTCGGTGACGATGCCATCTTTGGCTACGACCAGCGTATCAAGTTTGGCTGTTTCGGCAATCACAGCTGGATGGGCCAGCAGGATCTCTTCTTCTTTTGCGGCCCGCTTGGCACCGCGTGCGAGGGCAACTGGCCGTGAGAGCCACAGCGGGATGGGCAGGGCGGCCAAGAGAATCGCAAAACCAATATTTATGATTTGAGGGAGTGGCAGGCCTGTGGAGTACCAATAGCCGCTCATTCCGGCAGCGAGCAATACGGCCAGAACGGTGAAATAACGGATGTTTGTTTGTTTTTTCATACGCATGACCTCATTTTTTCAGTTTTCTGATTCTTATTATCCTGCAAAATATGAAATTGTGCAATAGAGTTGGACGGAAACACTTGAACAGGGGGGGATTTATTGCTATCCTTATATAGAAAAGTTTGCGAAAGGACGTGGTTTCGTGATTAAGGTGGAGGGCAATGCCAAGATTAATCTTACGCTGGATATTCTGGGCAAGCGTCCCGATGGCTATCATGAAGTAGCGATGGTCATGCAGTCGATTGGCCTCAGCGATACGGTGGAGATGGAGAAGACGGATGGGCCGATTGAGCTTGCCATCAATGTTCCCTGGCTCAAGGCAGATGAGAAGAATCTGGCCTGGCGGGCAGCGGCACTTATAAAGGAAGAGTATGGCCTGACGGGTGGCGTGTGCATGAAATTGACTAAGCGCATCCCGGTGTCTGCTGGTCTTGCTGGAGGAAGTACTGATGCGGCAGCTGTGCTGCGCGGCATGAATGCGCTGTATGACCTGGATATTTCCGATGAGAAGCTCTGCGAGCTCGGTGCGCGTCTGGGCTCGGATATCCCGTTCTGCCTGCTCGGTGGCACTATGCTGTCGACGGGGCGCGGCGAGATACTGAAACGGCTGCCCGATATGCCGGAAACGTGGGTGGTCCTCGCGAAACCGCGCATCTCGGTTTCGACGGCCTGGGCGTATCAGAACTATGATGAGCAGGGGGCAGAAAAGCATCCGGACACTGAGAAGATCCAGCAGGAAATTGCCCGCGGCAATCGAAAAGCTGTAGCTGGATTGTTGTGCAATGTGCTCGAAAGTGTTACTATTAAAAAGTATGATGTCATTTCCCAGTACAAGCAGATGATGATGCAGCAGGGAGCTATGGCCAGCATGATGTCTGGCAGCGGCCCGACCGTTTTCGGATTGGCGGAAAGCAGGGAGGCAGCCGAAAAGATTGCGGCCTATATGCGCGAGCATACCGATGCCTATGTCTATGTCATCCGCACGACGGGGAAAGTACAGTAACCACAGATCATCACTAAATCACTAAGCTACCAGAATTGAGGGAATCGTAAATGGACAACAGATTAGCTCCCATTAAGCTTGACAGCTACCAACCGCTGCGCGAGGTCGTATGTGAGTCCCTGCGTGAGGCTATCCGCAATGGAATCCTGAAACCGGGCGAACGCATCATGGAAATCCAGCTGGCTGAGGAACTCGGTGTCAGCCGCACGCCGGTACGTGAGGCAATCCGCAAGCTGGAGCTCGAAGGCTATGTTGTCATGATGCCGCGTCGCGGTACCTATGTGGCGAGCATGTCGATCCGTGATATCAATGAGATCTTTGAGATCCGCACGGCGCTGGAGGCGCTGTCGAATGGCCTGGCTGCTGACCACATCACGGACGAGGAGCTCGAGCATCTGCAGCGGCTGCTCGTCATCATTGGCGGCTATATCAAAGAAGGCAATATGGAAAAGATCGTCGAGACTGATATCGAGTTCCATGATACGATGTACCATGCTGCCCGCAATACGCGTCTGGTCGGTATCATCTCGAATCTGCGCGATCAACTGACGCGTTTCCGTACCTTGTCCATGTCTTATCCGGGCCGTCTCGAGGCAACCCTCGAGGAGCATCGCCTGATCGTCGAGGCCATTGCCCAGGGCGACCGCAAGGCAGCCATCAAGGCAGCAGAGCGCCATATGGAAAATTCCGAGAAGACGCTGCTCAAGGCGATGGAAATCATGGATAAGAAGAGCGAGACCAAGACGAAATCCAAGAAGAAAAAAGCCGAGGACAAATGAGCCTCGGAGCAATAAAGGAGTAATTTTTACATGTCTGATTTAGTTACAGTTATCTTGGCTGCCGGCAAAGGCACCCGCATGAAATCCAAGCTGCCGAAGGTCCTGCACAAGGCTGCGGGCAAATCGATGGTGCAGCATGTCATCGATGCCGCTAAGGCTGCTGGCGCCAAGCGCAATATCGTCGTAACTGGTTTCGGTGGCGATGTGGTTCGTGAGGCTATCGGCGCTCAGGCTGAGTTCGTTGAGCAGAAAGAGCAGCTCGGCACGGGCCATGCTGTCATGCAGACGGCAGACCTGCTGAAGGATGAAACTGGCACGGTCATGGTTCTCTGCGGGGATACGCCGCTTTTGACGGGGAATCTCCTCAAGAAACTCTTTGATGCTCATGTTGAGGCTGGCGCCAAAGCTACGGTCCTGACGGCTATCATGCCGGATGCTACGGGCTATGGCCGCATCATCCGCATGGCAGATGGCTCGGTGCAGAAAATCGTCGAGCATAAGGATGCGACGGAAGAAGAGCGCCAAGTCAAGGAAGTAAATTCCGGTATCTATTGCTTTGATGCCAAGGCACTGTTTGCGTCTCTCGAGAAAGTCACGAACGACAACGCGCAGGGCGAGTACTATCTGCCGGATGTCCTCGAGATCCTGCAGAAGCAGGGCGAGAAAATCTGGGCTGTAGCTGCTGATGACTATGAGTCGACGCTGGGCATCAACTCCCGCCAGCAGCTGGCAGGTGCTGAGAAGATCCTGCGCCGCCGCAAGAACGAAGAGCTCATGGCTGAAGGCGTAACGCTGATGGATCCAGATACGACCTATGTCGATGCTGATGTCAAGGTCGGCCGTGATACGGTCATTTATCCAATGACCTGGCTCGAGGGCAACACGGTCATTGGTGAGGAATGCGAGATCGGACCGAGCATCCGTTTCCAGAATGTCAAGGCTGGAAATCATGTGACGGGCCAGTTCACCTATGCACATGACTGTGAGCTGGAGGATGGTGTCATCCTGGGGCAGTTCACCCATATCCGTCCGAATACCCACCTGGCTGAGGGTGTCAAGATCGGCAACTTCGTCGAGGTCAAGAACTCCACGGTGGGCAAAGGCTCCAAGTTGCCGCATCTTTCCTATATCGGCGATACCGATATGGGCTCGGGCTGCAACATGGGCTGCGGTACGATTACGGTCAACTATGACGGCAAGACGAAATTCCGCACGAAGATTGGCAACGATGCGTTCATCGGCTGCAACTCGAATCTCGTCGCACCGGTCGAGGTGGAAGATGGTGCCTATGTAGGAGCAGGCTCCACGATCACCAAGAAGGTGCCGAGCAATACGCTGGCAATCGCCCGTGCGCGTCAGACGAATATCGAGGGCTGGAAAGATAAGCGCAACAGCTGATAAGATTTTTAATGGAATTTTAAAAACAAATAAAAAGCTTTATGTTATTTTGTTACAAACAGTGCTATACTGTTGTATAAAGGGTGACTTTGCTCACTCAGGAGAAGAAAACTTTTAGTACAAAACGATTTGGAGGATTTTTACAAAATGGCTTTAGACACTGGAAACTTATGCATCCTTACCGGTAACGCGAATCCGGAACTGGCAAAAGAAATCGCTGACCATATCGGCGTCAATCTCTGCGATGCATATGTCGGTCATTTCAACAACGGTGAAACGCAGGTCATGATCAGCGAAAGCATTCGTGGCAAGGACATCTTCATCATTCAGCCGACGTCTTATCCGGTCAACGACAACCTGATGGAACTTCTGATTATGGCAGATGCCTGCAAACGCGCTTCGGCACACAGCGTTACAGCAGTTGTTCCGTACTATGCTTATGCTCGTCAGGACCGCAAGACCCGTGGCCGTGAGCCAATCTCCGCTAAACTCGTCGCTAATCTCATGGTTACGGCTGGAGTTACTCGTGTTGTTACGGTTGATCTCCATGCTGGTCAGATTCAGGGCTTCTTCGATATCCCGGTTGACCATCTGGCTGCTGCTCCGGTCATTGCCAACTACTTCCGTGAGCAGAAGCTTGAGGACGTGGTTGTCGTATCGCCGGACCTCGGTGGTGTTACGCGTGCCCGTATCCTCGCCGATCATCTGCAGGCTCCGATTGCCATCATCGAGAAACGCCGTCCGAAACCGGGCTGCGCTGAGGTCATGAACCTTATCGGTGATGTTGAGGGCAAGACGGCCATCATCATCGACGATATCGTCGATACGGCTGGTTCCCTCTGCGAGGGTGCCAAGGCCCTTGAGAAGCGCGGTGCAAAACGCATCTTTGCTTCCTGCTCCCATGCAATCCTTAGCGATCCGGCTGTTTCGCGCATCAACGAGTCCCCGATTGAGAAACTCGTCATCACGAACACGATTCCGCTGCCGCCGGAGAAAAAATCCGACAAGATCGTTACGCTGTCCCTGGCCGATGCTCTCGGCGATGTCATCATGCGCATCCAGAGCCATCGTTCGGTCAGCCAGCTCTTCCGCTAATCGAATACATTGGCTTTTCAAGCAGCCTGCTCTGTGGAGCGGGCTGCTTTTGTGCATGAGTTACAGATTCCGGCAGGTTGTTTCGCTATAATGAGAAATGAGTAGTTCGAAAGAGGAGGAGTATGTTTGGAAAAGAAAAAGAATGTTACCGACCTTTTTATCAAGCATTTTGATTTCTGGCCGCATCTGTCGGAACCGGAAAAGGATCTGATCAGTGCGCATACCAATATTGTCCGCTATACCAAGGGAACGCAGGTCCATCAGGGGCCTTTGGACTGCATCGGCGTGCTGCTCATAAAGAGCGGCCAGCTGCGCGTCTACACCATGTCCGAGGATGGACGTGAGGTCACGCTTTACCGTCTGTTTCCCGATGATGTCGGCATCTTGTCGGCATCGTGTGCGCTGGATGCTGTGACCTTTGACGTATATATCGACGCCGAAGAGGATACCGAAGTGCTGCTGACTGATGCGGTGGCTTTCCGGAAATTGGCAGACACCAATGTCTATGTGCGCTGCTTTGGCTATGAGAAGGCGGCAAATCGCCTGTCGGAAATGCTCTGGAAGATGCAGCAAGTACTCTTCCTGTCCGCTGACAGGCGGCTGGCCATCTTCCTGCTCGAGGAGAGTGAGAAACTGGGCGGCGATGAGATTCATATGACCCATGAACAGATTGCCCGCTTTATGGGAACAGCCCGTGAAGTGGTCAGCCGGCTGGTAAAATATTTCAATCAGGAAGGCTGGGTAAAGACAGCACGTGGCTGCATCCGTTTGACGAATCGGGAGGCCCTGCGGGATTTGGCGGGCTGAGTCTAGCAGGAAATACGCTGAGAGATGGCGAAGAAGTCATTATCTCAGCGTATTTTAGTATATGGGATGTATAATAACAGCGTTTTATTGCTGACAAGCAGAAAGGGGAAAGCATATGGGTCTCATAAAAGCAGCTGCTGGTGCTGTGGGTGGCGTACTGGCGGATCAATGGAAAGAATTCTTTTACTGTGACAGCCTGACGGCCGATGTCCTGGCGGCTAAGGGACAAAAGCGCACGAGCGAGCGGAGCTCGAATACGAGTGGAGAGGATAATATCATCTCCAATGGCTCGACGATTGCTGTCAATGACGGCCAGTGCATGCTGATCGTGGAGCAGGGCAAGGTGGTCGATATCTGTGCCGAACCGGGGGAATATGTCTATGACAAGTCGACGGAGCCATCGATATTTGGCGGCAATCTGCGCGAGGATATCAAGGCGGTCTTTGAGCGTATCGGCCATCGTTTTACCTATGGCGGCGACACGGGAAAGGATCAGCGCGTCTACTATATCAATACAAAGGAGATCATGGGCAACAAGTATGGCACGCCGAGCCCGATTCCCTTCCGGGTCGTCGACCAGAATATCGGACTTGATGTGGATATTTCCATCCGGTGTTTTGGCGAATACAGCTATCGGCTGACCAACCCTATACTATTCTATACGAATGTCTGCGGCAATGTGGAAGGCAGTTATGATCGTAGTGCGATTGACGGCCAGCTCAAGACGGAGCTCATGACGGCGCTGCAGCCGGCCTTTGCCAAGATTTCGGCCATGGGCATCCGCTACAGCGCCCTGCCGGGACATACGCAGGAGATTGCCGATGCCCTCAATGAGGTGCTGAGCCAGAAATGGGGACAGCTGCGCGGTATCGATGTCGTGTCGTTTGGTGTCAGCAATGTCAGTGCCAGTGAGGAAGACCAGCAGCTTATCAAGGAAATCCAGCGCAATGCTGCATTCCGCAATCCGACGATGGCGGCAGCGCATCTCGTAGGTGCGCAGGCTGAGGCGATGCAGACTGCGGCGGCCAACGAGGGCGGCATGGGGGCGGCCTTGGGCTTTATGGGCATGAACATGGCGGGGCAGGCCGGCGGCATGAACGCGGGCAATCTCTATGCGATGGGACAGCAGCAGGCAGCAGCGGCACCAGCTGCGGCAGCGCCTGCTGCCAGCTGGACCTGTGAGTGCGGGACGGCCAACGAGGGCAAGTTCTGCTCGAACTGCGGCAAGCCGAAACCTCAGGCCGAGTCGTGGACCTGCAGCTGCGGTCATGCCGGCAACACGGGCAAGTTCTGTTCGGAGTGTGGTAAGCCAAGACCAGCTGGCCCCTGGACCTGCGACTGCGGGACGGCCAATGAAGGGAAGTTCTGCTCGAACTGTGGCAAGCCGCGCCCGTAAAAAGGAGGGAGACAGATGGCAGAGACCTCTGTGAACTACAAATGCCCGAATTGCAGTGCGCCGCTTTCGTTCCAGCCCGGTCATGAGAAGGTCAGCTGTGAGTATTGCGGCAACGAATTCGAGGTAAAGACCATCGAGGAAATGTTCCAAAAGGAACAGGAGCGAGCTGCCCGAGCTGCTGAGGCGCAGGAGTCCAAATGGGCGACGGAGCAGGCCGGCAGCGAGTGGGCAGCAGCTGAGGCCGCGGCTCTGCGCGTCTGCACCTGTCCGTCCTGCGGTGCCGAAATCGTCTGTGATGGCAATACGATGGCAACGGAGTGTGTATACTGTGGCAATCCGACCATGATACCGAAGAACTTCGATGGCATGCTGAAACCTGACTATGTCATCCCGTTCAAGAAGACCAAGCAGGATGCGGTGGAGGCCCTCAAGGAGTTCTACAAGGGTAAGTGGCTGCTGCCAGCAGAGTTCAAGGCGCAGAATCGCCTGGAGGCCATCCAGCCGATGTATGTGCCGTTCTGGCTGTTTGATTCCTCGGTGTCAGCGCATGCGGGATTCCGCGCTACGCGAGTGCGCGTCTATGAGACTTCAGATGAGCGCATCACCGAGACTTCGTATTATGATTGCGAGCGCAGCGGCTCGATGGATTTTGCGCGCATTCCTGTGGATGGCAGTGAGAAGATGGATGATGCCTATATGGAAAGCATCGAGCCCTTTGACTATGCCGAGATGGTGCCATTCAGCACAGCATTCCTGACAGGGTTCCTGGCCGATAAATACGATGTCGATGCCGAGGCATCGGTGCCGCGGGCTGACAAGCGTATCGAATACAGTGCCGTAGGCGTGCTCCAGGAAAGCGTCATCGGCTATGATTCGGTATCATGCCAGTCCTCGGCCGTGATCAAGAACAGCGGCCAGGTAGCCTATGCGATGGTGCCTGTATGGATACTGACGACGCGGTATAAAGGGGAACCTTATACTTTCATGATGAATGGGCAGACCGGCAAGGTCGTCGGCAGCCTGCCAAGCGATAAGCGCAAAGAGGTGCTCTATCCAGCGGCTGTGTTCCTGCTGCTGCTGCCGCTCATGTATTACCTGGCGAAATTTTTTGTTGCTTGAGGAGGGGACGCGATGAAGAAGAGAATCGTTGCTTTGTTGTCAGTCCTCATCCTAGCTGTGATGATGACGACGGCATTTGCTGCTGGCAGCCTGACTGTCCCGCAGCATGAGAATGGCCCGGTGCCAAGTGTGGTGGATGAAGCCGGCCTATTGACGGACGCACAGCGGCAGGAATTGATGAGCCAGATCGATCAGGTGGAACGCGATCATGGCGTCCGGATTGCTGTGGTCACGCTCAAATCCCTGCACGGCAAGCAGCCGGGGGCGACAGCTGACAGTATCCTTGACCGGGATTATGCGGATGGGACTCACGGCAGCATGGTCTTGCTGCTGGCCATGGATTCCCGTGACTGGTATGTGTCGACGGACAATACGATGCGCAAGCGCATCACCGATGAAGGTGGGTTCAAGCATCTTTCCGAGGCGTTCCTGCCGCCGCTTAAGGAAAAGAAGTATGCGAAAGCCTTCCAGATGTATGCGGCGACGGCCGATGAAATGCTGGGCTATTATGAAGAGCAGGGGGAGCCGTATGATCCGGCCAGCGATTTCAACCTGTTGGCGCTTATCATAGCGATGGTACTGGCGGGGCTCGTTGCAATCGGCGTCTGGCAGATCCTGGTCAGGCAGCTCAACAATGTCATGCATGCAGTAGCTGCTGACACGTATCTGCAGCAAGACAGCGTTGCGCTGACGGAGCAGAGTGATACATATCTTTATACCAGCGTCACGCGCACGCGGAAAGCGAAAAGCAGCAGCCGCAGCTCTGGCGGCAGCCATGGTGGTGGCGGTGGCAAGTTCTAGGACATGATAAAAGCCTTCCCGGTTTTGGGAAGGCTTTTTCCTATGCACTTACTGGATAAGTGATTCGATATTTTCTTTAGGGATGAGGCCGACGGACTCGTTGACTTTCTGGCCGTCCCTGAAGACAATCAGCGTGGGGATGCTCATGACGCCGAACTGAGCGGCAAGTTCCTGCTGTTCATCGACATTGACCTTGCCGACCTTTACGTCGCTGTGTTCAGCGGCAACCTGGTCGACGAGGGGGGCGAGCATGCGGCAAGGGCCGCACCAAGAGGCCCAGAAATCGATGAGGACCGTGCCTTTGGCCTCGAGCACTTCAGACTGGAAATTCTCATTGGTAATCGTAACAGGTTCCATGATATTCCTCCTATAGCAAATGGTAAATTGTAGTTTCTTGTGTTTGTTCAATTGGATTATAGCAGTGCTGGAACGGGCTTTTCAGTGACCGGCTCACACAGATAGAGTGCAGACAATAAAAATATACAGATTTTTTGACCATATACATGCATAAGGCAAGTGGCTGTGCTATAATGGGATTTGTTTTTGAATCTGAACACATATTTTAGGAGGAAATAGCACAGTGGATTTAAGTATCATAGAATTATTGAAGACAATCATCCTCGGTATCGTCGAGGGCTTGACTGAGTGGCTGCCGGTATCGAGTACGGGTCATATGATTCTTGTGGACGAGTTCATCAAGCTCGATGTCAGCAAGGCCTTCATGGATATGTTCCTGGTGGTCATCCAGCTCGGTGCCATCCTGGCGGTCGTGGTGCTGAACTTTGAGAAACTCAATCCCTGGTCGTCGTGGAAGTCGCGGCAGGAGAAACGCGAGACGATCCAGCTCTGGGGCAAGGTCATCGTTGCCTGCCTGCCGGCCGCAGTCATTGGCCTGGCCTTCAACAAATACATGGAAGAGCATTTCATGACGGCACCGGTCGTTGCAGCTACGCTGATTTTCTATGGTATCATGTTCATCCTGGTCGAGAACTACAACAAGCGCCGTCGTCCGCGTGTCAGTGAGCTCCGCCGCCTCGATTACAAGACGGCTTTCATCATCGGCATGTTCCAGGTGTTGTCGCTGGTGCCGGGCACGAGCCGTTCCGGTGCGACGATTCTCGGTGGTATCCTGTTTGGCACGAGCCGCTATGTAGCAGCTGAGTTCACGTTCTTCCTGGCAATCCCGGTCATGTTCGGTGCGAGCCTGCTCAAGATGGTCAAGTTCGGTTTCAGCTATACGGGGGCTGAGATTGTCATCCTGCTGGTCGGCATGGTCACGGCCTTCATCGTTTCCATCCTGTCCATCAAGTTCTTGCTCAGCTACATCAAGACCAATGACTTCAAAGCTTTCGGTTGGTACCGTATCGTTCTCGGTATCATCGTCATCGCTTACCTGCTTTTGGTTGGCGATCCGACGGCTGACAACTGATGCCTATAGCAGCCTTCCTTTCGGAGGGCTGTTTTTTTATGGCTTGCCGTTACTGGCTAACTTTACTATAATGGGAGTTACAGTTTTGATGGGAGTGAAAACCAGAATGAAGATAATTGCAGGCCTGGGCAATCCGGGCAGTGAATATGCCAAGACGAAGCATAATGTTGGCTTTATGCTTGTCGATGCGCTGGCGGATAAGCTGGGGGTGACGCAGTGGAAGGATAAGTTCGATGCGCTGATCGGTGAGGCTCGCATCGGCACGGAAAAAGTCCTGCTGGTCAAGCCGCAGACTTATATGAATGAGAGTGGCAAGGCGGTTGGCCCGCTGATGGATTTCTATAAACTGGCAATAGAAGACCTTATCGTCGTCCATGACGATATGGATATTCCTGCCGGTACGATCCGCATCCGCAAGAAGGGCAGTGCGGGCGGCCATAACGGCATCAAGTCGATCCTGGCCCATGTGGGGGATGAGCATTTTGCGCGTGTGCGCATCGGCATCGGCCGTCCGCTGCCGGGGTGGACGGTGGTCAATCATGTGCTGGCGCCGTTCACGGCTGAGGATGAGCCGAAAATCCGTGAGGCTATCGACTATCTGCTGCCAGCGGTGGAATGCATCGTCAGCGAAGATGTCGATATGGCAATGAATCAGTATAACCCGAAGAAGCAGAAGAAAAAGAAGACGGCGCCAGCCGATGCGCCACAGGAAGGAGAGGCAGTCAATGCATGAGAGGATTACGGCAGTCTATGCCGATGAAGATGGCAATATCCTTGATGCGCCAGGCATGCAAGGCATGGGGCGCACGGGGCGTGAAAACATCCTGCTGAAGCCTGAAGATCTGATTCCCTTGCCGGAAAGTGCTGACCTTATGCTGCTGCCAGATCATTTGGCCGTGGGCTGCTCGGAGGATGGCGAGGTCATGCCGATAAGTGGCCTGGCTGTGGCGGCCATCCTGCCAGCTGGCTATACGCGGCTCTATCTGCCGGCCTATGAGCGTGCCGAAGAGGCCGAGCGCCTGCCGCTCTATGGCTATACGGCCGTGGTGGTTTACAAGGATGAGCTTTACTGTGCGGCAGTCTATACCGATGAGAATGACAAGTGGGATCCTGTTCACTACAATACGAAGGAGCTCAAGAATCTCGTCAAGCGCACGAAGAAGGAGCTGCCGGGCAATCGCATCGTCGAGCAGGTGGGCGGCTGCTCCCTCAACTGGCATTGCTGCACGGCGCAGAATCTCTTCTACCGCCGCTGGGAGTGCGGTATCCCGACTTCGCCGGTCTGCAATGCCAACTGCTTTGGCTGCATTTCGCTGCAGCCGGCAGAGTGCTGTCCCTCGCCACAGGAGCGCATCAAGTTCCGGCCGACGCCGGAGGAAATCGCTGAGGTGGGCATCTACCATCTGAGCGTTGCCCCTGATGGCATCATCAGCTTTGGCCAGGGCTGTGAGGGCGAGCCCTCGCTGGCTGCTGACAATATCGCAGCTGGCATCAAGCTTATCCGTGCCAAGACGGATAAGGGACAGATCAATATGAACTCGAATGTCGGCTGGACCGAGGGCGTGAAGAAAATCGTCGATGCCGGCCTTGACTCGCTGCGCGTATCGATCATCAGTGCCCGCGAGGAAGGCTACGATGCCTATTATCGGGCCAGCTATCATCTGGAGAATGTCAAGGCTTCCATCCGTTATGCGCTCGACAAGGGCGTCTATGTGTCCTTGAATCTTCTTTACTTCCCAGGGTTCAATGATCGTGAGGAAGAGCTGAAGGCTTGGCAGGAATTCTTCCGTGAGCTGCCGGTGCAGATGATCCAAGTGCGCAACCTCAACATCGATCCCGATGCGTTCCTCGATATCATGCCAGAGCCCCAGGGCAAGGCGGTGGGCACACGCCAGTTTATCGAGACGCTGCATGAGGAGTTCCCACAGCTGGTCATCGGCAGTTTCAGCCATTACGTGGAGGATTGACGCTATGATTGCAATCATCAATGGCCGGTTCTTCCTGCCCGATGCCAAGGGAGACTTTGCCATCGTGACGGACAAGGCGATCCTTTGCGAGGGGGAGCGCATCGCAGCCATCGTTGATGCGCAGGAAGCGGCAGTTCTGCCCGCAGAAAGTATTATCGATGCTGGGGGCGGCTATGTAGCGCCGGGCTTCCTCAATGTCCATGTGCATGGCTGCGATGGGATGGATACGATGGATGACGATGCGCAGGCCTTGCCGCGCATGGCAAGATTGCAGGCCAAGACCGGTGTCACGGGCTTCCTGCCGACAACGATGACCTGTGCCTGGAAGGAAGTGGAAACGGCATTTGCCCATATCCGCCAATGCATGCAGAAGCAGCCAGAGGGAGCGCGCGTGCTTGGTGCGCATATGGAGGGACCCTTCATCAGTCCGGCCAAGAAAGGGGCGCAGGCCGAAGAGAATATCCGCCAGGCAGATTTCTCGCTGGTCGAGCCGTGGCAGGATGTTGTGCGCATCATCACGCTAGCCCCCGAAGAGCTGCCAGATTACACGTTTGTTACTGCCTGTGAGCAGACGGGAACCACGGTATCGATTGGCCACACGGCAGCCGACTATGATACGGTGATGGATGCCATCGAAAATCACGGTGTCCATCACATCACGCATCTTTATAATGCAATGACACCATTTCATCATCGCAATCCTGGCGTTGTCGGAGCGGCCCTCGACTCGGCGGCTAACTGTGAGATCATCGCCGACAATGTGCATGCCCATCCTGCGGCTCAGCGGCTGCTGTATCGGGCCAAGGGCGGCAAGCATATCATCCTGATCACTGACTCGCTGCGGGCCTGTGGCATTGGCGATGGGCCCTCGGAGCTCGGCGGCCAGGCTGTGTTTGTCAAAGGCGAGCTGGCGACACTGGCGGATGGGACGATTGCAGGCAGTGTCGCGACGATGAACCGCTGCGTGGCTCATTTCTGGCAGAATACAGGGGCGCCACTGCCAGAGGTCATCGAGATGGTGACGAAGACGCCGGCGCAGGAACTCGGGCTTTATGCGGAGCTTGGTTCACTGGAAGCTGGCAAGCGCGCTGACATCGTCATCTTTGACGATGGTGTCAATATCAGACAGACAATCATTGGTGGCAAGGTCTTTGCCTGACTTCATATTCCATGCTAGAGAGAACTGTTGAGCATTCAGCAGTTCTTTTTTTGTGCGCGAAATGACATGTCTTTGATTTTTATCACAAAATTTTCAGTAAGGTGATTGTCGCAACATCATGGGTTGATAGAAAACGCTATAATTATAATAGTAACTGCGGCTATTTGCGCCACAATAAGAGTGTCGAGGGATAATGGGGAAGGATGGATATGGAGAGACGCACGTTTATCAAGATGGCGGCAGGCGCCGGAGTCCTTGGCCTGGTATTCGGCATTGGCAAGGGCCGGGCAGCGCCGATGCTACGGCCGCCTGGGGCTGAGGCAGAGGAGATGTTCCTGGCCAAGTGTGCCCGCTGTGGCAAGTGTGCCGAGGTATGTCCGCTGGGCTGTATCCAGATTGCCCATGCTGACGATGGACTGCTGGCAGTCGGAACGCCGTATATGACACCGCTTGAGCATCCCTGTGACCTCTGCATGAAGTGTACGGAGGTCTGCAGCACAGGTGCCTTGAAGAAGATCCCGAAGGAAGAGGTACGTATGGGCGTTGCCGTCATCGATCAGGATCTCTGCATTGCACGCCGTGACGATGACTGCCAGACCTGCTACCGTACTTGTCCGCAATATGGCAAGGCCATCAAGCTCGAGAAACTCAAGTACCCAATCATCGATCCGGATTACTGCACGGGCTGCGGCATGTGCGAGCATGTCTGTCTGGGAAATCCCAAGGCCGTGCATGTGCGGGTACGGGAATAGGAGGCGGTTGGCATGAAGAATAAAAAGAAATACATCCGCCGCCTGATCCAGCTCGCAGCCATCGGCTGGTTGTTTCCGCCGGTGTACTTCCTCGGGACGGTCTGGGTTGGTACCTATATATCGGCGGATTTCCTGGGTGTGGGACTGACGGACCCGTTGTCGGTTCTCGAGATCACCTTGGCTGGCAAATCTATCTGGCCGGCCTTGTGGCTTTCGGCTGTGCCGCTGGTGGTACTGGCCTTGCTGCTGGGGAGAGTGTTTTGCAGCTATATCTGCCCACTGAACTTCCTGCTCGAGCTGCTGCCGCGGCGCCAAGAAAGGCAGCTGGTGCGCAAGACGCTGCCGATTGGCATTGCGGTCATGGTGCTGCTGCTGTCGCTGGTTTTGGCGGTACCTGTAAATAATACGATCTCGCCGGTGTTTTCGCTGCTGCGCGTGCTGTTGTTTGGCTGGGGGAGTGAACTGCTGCTGGTGGCGCTGGTATTGCTGGCTGCACTGGTTTGGGGGCAGAAGATTTGGTGCCGTGCGCTTTGTCCGCTCGGTGCTGTCTATGGACTGCTGGGAATCAAGCGCCGCCTGTTCCTGCAGGTCGATGCGAAGCGGTGTGTGCGCTGCGGAAAATGCCGCGCTGCCTGCTCGATGGGAACATATCCGGGGAGCGGCAATTGGAAAGAATCGTATCTGTGTACGAACTGTGGTGACTGTATAGATGCCTGTGATAAGCAGGCTATCAGGTTTACTTGGCGTGGAAGAGGAGAAGACGCGCTTGGGGAGGGAAAGTGAAATGAAATTATCAGAATTGCCAGATAAGAAATTCAAACTCAAGTACATTGCTGTGGCCGGACTGGCCTGCATTGCCTTGCTTGGTGTGTCAACGGCTATGATCGAGGCGACGAATACGACTTCGTTCTGCTCATCGACCTGTCATGAGATGGCACCTATGGCGCAGAGCTATGATCACTCGATACATGCGAAGGCTGGGGTTGGCTGTGCTGACTGCCATGAGAAGCCGGGCCTTCGGGGCACGATCGAGTCGAAGTGGCAGGGCACGCAGGAGTTGTTCCTGCATGTGACTGGTCAGGTACCAGATCCCATCAAGATGACCGATGCCCATAAGAAGGTCAACTGCTATATCTGCCATCAGGATAAGATCATGAACAGTGAAGTGGCGGCAAAACATAAAGATCCGCATACGGCCAAACATTTCGAGAATGGCATGAACTGCCTGACCTGTCATACGGGCGTCGTCCATGATGACAAGGTGAATATGGATGTGCCGGGCCGTGAGCGCTGCTACACCTGCCATCTCGATAACATGGGCAAGCTGTAAGGAGGCATAATGATGAAATCGATAACGCGTAGAAATTTCCTGAAAGCGATGGCTGTTTCCTGTGCCATGCTTACAGCCGGCTGTACTTCGAAAGACCGCGATACGCAAAATGGGCCGAAAGGCGCCGAAGATGCGGAAAAATGGGTAAAGGGCGTTTGCCGTTACTGCGGTACTGGCTGTGGTGTCCTGGCTGGTGTCAAGGGCAATAAGATCGTGGCGGTCAAGGGGGATCCCGATTGTGCCGTCAATAAGGGACGCCTTTGTGTCAAAGGCATCCTGTTGCCGAAGATCATCAACACGAAGGATCGCGTCCTGCATCCGCTGATCAAAAAAAATGGCGAGTTTGTCGAAGCGTCTTGGGATGAGGCCCTTGAACTCATCGTTTCCAAGATCAAGGAATCGGTTGACCAGTATGGCCCGGATTCCATCGGTTTCTACGGTTCGGGGCAGACCTTTGCTGAGGAGACGTATGTAGCGCAGAAGGTCATCCGTGCCGGCATCGGTACGAACAATATCGATGGCAATCCGCGTACCTGCATGGCGTCGGCCGTGGCTGGATTCATGACCTCGTTTGGCGAAGATGAACCGTCGGGCACCTATGCAGACATCGAGGAGGCCGATACGTTCTTCATCATCGGTGCCAATCCGGCCGAGGCGCATCCTGTGTTGTTCTCGCGATTGATTGACCGCAAGAATGCCAATCCCGATGTCAAGGTCATCGTGGCCGATCCGCGCAAGACGCGCACTGGCGATATTGCCGACTACTACCTGGAATTCATTCCGGGCCGTGATCTGGCTTTGCTTAACTCGATGGCGCAGGTCATCATTGAAGAGAATCTGATCAATCAGGGATTTATCGACCGCCACACGGAATTCATGAAGGGGACGGACAAGCTGTCCTTTGATGAATACAAGGCTTTCCTGCAGGATTATACACCGGAAAAGGTCGAGGCTATTTCGGGGATTCCCGCACAGACTATCCGTGAGGTGGCGCGCCTGTTTGCAGCTCCGGGCCGCAAGACGATGTCGCTTTGGTGCATGGGCCTCAATCAGCGTACGCGTGGTGTCTGGGTCAACAACCTCGTCCATAACCTGCATCTGCTGACGGGCAAGATCTGCTCGCCGGGCAATTCGTCGTTCTCGCTGACTGGCCAGCCGAGTGCCTGTGGTTCTGTCCGCGAGACGGGCGGCCTTTCCCATATCTTGCCGGCGCATCGTCTGGTGGCCAATGCGAAACATCGTGAGGAGCTCGCAAAGATCTGGGGCATCGATCCCGCGCGCATGCCGAGCAAGCCAGGCTATCATACGTTGGCGATGTTCAAGGCCGCTGTAGAGGGCAAGCTCAAGTTCCTTTGGGTCATGTGCACGAATCCGGGGCAGTCACTGCCAAATCTCGAGTATTACCGTCCTGGCATGGAGAAGACCTTCATGGTGGTTTCGGAGGCTTATCATCCGACACGTACGTCGGAGCTTGCCGATGTTGTCCTGCCGGCAGCACTCTGGATGGAAAAGGAAGGCGTCTACGGCAATGGCGAGCGCCGCACCCAGCATCTGGCTAAGGCTATCGACCCGCCGGGGGAGGCCAAGCCAGACCTTGAGGTACTCATCGAGGTGGCCAAGCGTCTTGGCTATGATGATCTCGTTCCGTTCAAGACGCCGGAGGATGTCTGGAAGGAATATCAGAAGTGTCAGGAGGGAACAGCGATGCAGCTGGCATCCTATGACCGCCTGCGCAAGGAACACGGACTGACCTGGCCGGTGCCGGGGGATGATAAGCCTGAGACTTATATCCGCTATGCGCGTCCCTGGGATCCATATGTCAAGGAAGATGCGCCGGATGGCATCGAATTCTACGGCCGTCCGAATGGCCGCGCCGTCATCTGGGCACGGCCGCAGGTCGATCCGCAGGAGAATCCTGATGCTGAGTATCCTTTCTATCTGACGACGGGCCGCATTCTCGAGCACTGGCATACGGGCACGATGACCTTCAACGTGCCGGAGCTCAAGAATGTTGTCGGTGAGATGTATGTGGAGATCCATCCTGAGGATGCCGCTGGCCTTGGCATTGCCGAGGGGGATGAGGTCGACGTCATTTCACGTCGGGCAACTTGTACGCTCAAGGCACATCTCAATGGCCGCGGCCGTCCGCGCAAGGGGCTGGTCTATGTGCCGTTCCACGATCAGGTCAAGGAGCGCATGATCAACCGCGTGCTGCTTGATGCGTTTGATGCTGCATCCAAGCAGCCTGAGTATAAGGTTTGCGCCGTGAGACTGCAAAAGCATCAGGCATGACAGGTGATGGGCCGATAATTGAATAGTCAGCAGAATGCCGCTTGCGGTTGCAGGCGGCATTTTTATGTGCTTGTGTTTTTAGCGGGGAAAGAGACGAGTTTGGACTTTCAAGATGAACTTTGCTATAATGTAATGATGTATAAATAGAAATATTGATCGAGGTGCTTTATCCATGGAACTGGAAATGGATGTATTAGTAAAACGTTTTAAGGACTACATCAGCTTTGATACTCAGTCTGATGAAGAAAATGATAAGGTATGCCCGAGTACGCCGGGGCAGCTGGTATTGGCCAAGCATCTGGCCGAGGAATTGAAGGAGATTGGCCTTGAGGAGGTCGATCTTGACAATCATGGCTATGTCATGGCGACGCTGCCGGCAAATGGCGTAACGGATGCGCCGGTCGTCGGATTCATCGCCCATGTGGATACGAGCCCAGACGCTTCGGGGGCCGACATCAAGCCGCAGATCATCAAAGACTACGATGGCAACGATGTGGTGCTCAATGAGAATGGGCCAATCATTTTCTCGACGAAGGATTTCCCTGAGGTACTCAAGTATAAGGGACAGGACATCATGTTCACCGACGGCACGACGCTATTGGGCGCTGATGACAAGGCTGGCGTCACGGCTATCGTGAGTGCCATGGAGTACCTTGTCCAGCATCCGGAAATCAAGCATGGCAAGATTCGCGTTGGCTTTACGCCGGATGAAGAGGTAGGCCGCAGTGCAGATCGTTTCGATGTCGGGAAGTTCGCGGCTGATTTTGCCTATACGATTGATGGTGGCGAGCTCGGCGGACTTGAGTATGAGAACTTCAATGCGGCCAATCCGACAATCACGTTCCATGGCCGCAGCATGCATACGGGCAGCGCCAAGGGCAAGATGATCAATGCGCTGAGCGTAGCCGCTGAATGGCAGCAGATGCTGCCGGCAGGCGAAAAGCCGGAGTATACGGAAGGCTATGAAGGCTTTTATCAGGTCCACAAGCTTGAGGGTGGCGTGGAGAAGTGCACGATGCATATGCTGATTCGCGATCATGATCGTCAGAAGTTTGAGGCCCGCAAGGCCATGCTGCAGACGATAGCTGACTTCCTCAACGCAAAGTATGGGGAAGGTACGGTGGAAATCACGCCGCATGATGTCTATTACAACATGCTCGAGAAAATCGAGGATGGCAATATGTATGTGGTGGAGCTGGCAAAGCAGGCAATGGAAGGCTGCGGCGTAACGCCGGATGTGCAGCCAATCCGCGGCGGCACGGATGGTGCGCGCTTGTCGTTCATGGGGCTGCCCTGCCCGAATATCTTTACAGGCGGTGCCAACTTCCATGGCCGTTTTGAATATCTGCCGCTGAATTCCCTCAAGAAAGCCGGAGAGACGGTTCTCGGCATTGCAGTGGGAGCGGCATCTTTGAAGAAATAAGGGATAGCGATGAAGATTATTGATGCGCATCTGCACTTGGGGACGGACGCCTATTTTGACGCGATTGCCAAGGCGGCCGGTCATGAGAACAATGTAGAACATCTGGCGGAGCAGTACCGTGCCCGTGGCCTGGTGCATGGCATCGTCATGGGCAACCTGCCGCTGGAGAACACGGCACCGCAGTATCCGGCATTCGTGAGCTATTGTGTGGGTATCGACAGCCGCGTGGGCTTTGACCGGGAGACAATCAAGGCACAGGCAGTGCTGGTCGAGCAGCACTTCCGGAATCCTCAGTGTGTGGGACTCAAGCTCTATCCAGGCTATAATTATTTCTACATCTATGATGACTGCCTGGAGCCTTTCTATGAGCTGGCGCAAAAGTATGCGAAGCCGGTGGCCGTGCATATGGGGCTTACGGCCAGCAACGACGCGCTGCTCAAGTACAGCCACCCGCTGGTCATGGACGAGGCGGCCACGAAGTTCCGTGGTGTACAGTTTGTCATGTGCCACTTTGGTGAGCCGTGGTTTGAGGATGCGGCGGCAGTAATCGAGAAGAATCCCAATGTCGTGGCGGACCTGTCGGGCATCCTTACGGCAAAGATACCTGATTTTGCAGCGTTCCTGCAGAAAAAGCATTTCTATATCGACCGCATGAAGGGCTGGCTGGAATATCTGGACAGCTACGACCGGTTCCTGTTTGGCACGGACTGGCCGCTGGCCAATCTTGGGGATTATATCAAGTTTACCCAGGAAATCATTCCAGCCGAGCATTGGGAGGCCGTGTTCTTTGCCAATGCCCAGCGCGTCTATCATCTGCAGCTGACAGAAGGAAATACGATAAACAGATATTAAGCGAAGGAGTAATGGAATGGCATTATTAGAGATAAAGAAAGCCGGCGATCCGGTTTTGAAGGAAGTCTGCGCACCGGTTGAGAAGATCGATAAGCAGCTAAAAAAACTCATGGACGATATGGCTGAGACCATGTACCAGAACGATGGTGTTGGCATTGCTGCGCCGCAGGTGGGCAAGGCAATCCGCCTGGTCATCATCGATTGCCAGGATGACCACGGTCTCATCGAGCTCATCAATCCGGTCATCACGTTCCGTGAAGGGTCAGAGCTGGATACGGAGGGCTGCCTGTCGGTACCGAATATTTTTGGCGAGGTTGAACGCGCAGCCAAGGTCAAGGTCGAGTTCATGAACCGCCGGGGCAAGAAACAGCACCTGACGGCAACGGGCCTGCTCGCACGCTGCATTCAGCATGAGCTTGACCATTTGGAAGGACAGTTGTTCATCGATGTTGCTAAGAGCATCCGCAGGGGGAATCAGGATTGAAGAAGTTCCGTGTAATCTTTATGGGCACGCCGGAGTTTGCCGTTCCGTGCCTGGCTGCTCTCTATGAGCAGTGTGAGGTCATCGGTGTCATCACGCAGCCGGATAAGCCGCGGGGGCGTGGGCAGAAACTCATGCCGTCGCCGGTCAAGGCCTGGGCAACAGAGCATGACCTGCCTGTTTACCAGCCAGAAAAAATCAAGACGGAAGAATTCACGGAGAGGCTCGAGAAACTCAAACCGGATCTGATGGTCGTCGTGGCTTTCGGGCAGATCCTGTCGCAGCGCATCCTCGATATTCCGTCCTATGGATGCATCAATGTGCATGCGTCGCTGTTGCCGCGCTATCGCGGTGCGGCACCGATGCAGTGGTGCGTCATCAACGGTGAGGAAAAGACCGGTGTCACGACGATGTTCATGGATGCTGGCCTTGATACGGGGGATATGCTGCTCAAAGCGGAGCTGCCGATTGGCCCCGATATGACGCTCGAGGCCGTCCACGATGGTTTGATGGCGATGGGCGCCAAAGTGCTCATGGAGACGTTGGCGCAGCTGTCGGATGGCAGCCTCACGCGCACGCCGCAGACTGGTGAGTCGAATTATGCGCCGATGCTTACGAAGGAGACGGGCCATATTGACTGGTCAAAACCAGCGCAGCAGGTCCATAACCTGGTGCGTGGTCTCAATTCCTGGCCCGGGGCCTTCACGGAACTCGAGGGCAAGAAGTATAAAATCTGGCTGACGAAGAAAACCGGCAGCAAGACGGAGGCTGCGCCCGGAACGGTGGTCAAGGCCGACAAGAAAGAAGGCCTGCTGGTGGCTGCTGGTGATGAGTTGCTGGAAATCCTGGAGCTGCAGGCACCGGGCAAGAAGAAGATGCGTGCGGCTGACTATCTGAACGGCCATGGCATCAGCCTGCCCGCGGCGTTTGTCTGAGGGGATTTTGAGAATCAGGATGCGAAACGGGTGAGATTTGTTGGAGGTTAACAATGGCAGATCAATCCATGAATAAGAAGAAAATCGTGATTCCCGGCCGACCGAAAAAACGCTTGTTTTTGGCGATGCTGACATTGACGGCGATGCTGACAGCAGCATTGCTGTATGGCATCTGGTACATTGCGTCGCCGGGACTTTCCAATATCGCTGCGGTGCTGCCGCTGGTGGTTGGTGCTGTCTTTGGCATTGTGGTGGCAGTTTCCTTGCTGGGCATAATCAATATGGTGCTGGCGGTGCTGAACCTGCCATATCTGCCGGTATTGCAGCGCCAGACTTATGAGCTCATCAATCTACTGTTTCCCGTGGCCGTGCGGCTGGCAAAGCCCTTTGGTATCGGGCGGCGGAAACTGGAGGGTTCATTCATCGCGACGAGCAATCTGATGTTTGCCCGCATGGGAATCCGTGTGCCGGCTGACAGGCTGCTTGTGGTGACGCCACACTGCCTGCAGCTGGCAACGTGCCCGCATAAGATCACGCGTGACCCGAACAATTGCAAGCGCTGCGGTGGCTGTGACATCGGCGCACTGGTGACGCTGGCCGAGGAGATGGGCTTTCACTTTTTCGTAGCCACAGGTGGTACGCTGGCGCGGCAGATTGTCTATCAGACGCGCCCAAAGGCTGTGCTGGCGATTGCTTGTGAGCGCGATCTCATGAGCGGTATTCAGGATGTCTATCCATTGCCGGCGGTGGGCGTACTGAACATCCGTCCCAATGGGCCATGCTATAACACCCATGTGGATATCGACGAAGTGAAGGCTCAGCTGGAGAAGATTATCATACCGAAGGAGAAATAAATGGACAAAGCGCGTGACACCGCGGTAAAAATCTTGAATGAAGTGCATGAGAAGGGCGCCTATGCGAACGTGGCGTTAGTCAGGGAGTTGCGCCGTGCTGGCATCGAGGATCGTGACCGCCGCTTTGTGACGGAGCTCGTATATGGTGCAGTCAAGGCCGGCGACACGCTGGACTGGATCCTGCGCCGCTATGTGAACCGGCCCTTGAAGAAGATTGAGCCCATGGTACGCGATATCTTGCGGCTCGGTATCTATCAGCTGTTTTATCTCGACAAAGTGCCGGCATCGGCAGCCTGCAATACGGCAGTCGACCTGGCGAAGAAATACAGCAATGCGGGAACGGCAAAATTCGTCAACGCGGTACTGCGGACGGCCGTGCGGGAGCCGGAAAAGGCAACGTTCCCCAGTGGCAAGGGACACGGTGTTGAGGAGCTAGCCCTCAAGAGTCAGCATCCGTACTGGCTCGTCAAGCGCTGGGTCAAGGAATTCGGCTTTCATGCGGCGCGGGATCTTTGTGACTTCGATAATGGGGAGCCGGTGCTGTCGGTGCGCACGAATACCTTGAAGACGGATCGTGAGGCACTGCTGGCCAAGCTGGCTGAGCAGGGGGCCGAGGCGGAGGTTTCGGCATGGACGCCCGAGGGCATACGCATAACGCGCCATGGTGCCTTGGATGCACTGGCGCCTTTGCAGCAGGGCCTTTGCCAGGTGCAGGATGAGAGCTCGATGCTTGTGGCACATATCGTCGACCCGCAGCCAGGCGAGTTCATCATCGATTGCTGCAGTGCGCCAGGCGGCAAGACGACGCATATGGCGGCGCTGATGCAGGATAAGGGACTGATTGTTGCCGGCGATGTCTATGAGCATAAGCTCGAGCGCATCAGAGAGAATACGGAGCGTCTGGGCATCCATATCGTCGAGACACAGCTCATCGATGCGCGCCAGGTCGGGGAGAAATATCCTGAGCAGGCAGACCGCGTGCTGGTCGATGCACCCTGTTCAGGGCTCGGCGTCCTGCGCCGTAAGCCCGATGCGCGCTGGAACAAGACTGCGGCGGAAATCGATGCGTTGCCGGCCCTGCAGCTGGAAATCCTTATGAGTGCGGCCAAAGCTGTGAAGAAGGGCGGCGTGCTGGTTTACAGTACCTGTACGATTGAGGCAGCCGAAAACCAGGATGTGGTCGAGGCCTTCCTGGCGAAGCAGCCGGGATTTGTACTGGAAGACACAGGAGCCTTTCTGCCAGGGGAAAAGCGGCAGGACAAGATGGTGCAGCTTTATCCGCAGCAGGACGGTACGGACGGGTTCTTCATCGCCCGCATGCGTCGCAGCGACTAGAAAGGAAAGAAACGTGAAAGATATATTTGGAATGACATTGGCGGAGCTGCAGGAGGTGCTGGCACCGTATAAGGTGCAGAAATTCCGGGCCAAGCAGATTGCCGAGTGGATGTATCAGCGCGGCGCCAGGGATTTTGTGGCGATGACGAACCTTTCCAAGCAGCTGCGCGAGGAGCTGGCGGCAGAGCTGTACATCGGCCGCCCGCGCATCAAGGATCGTCTGGATTCCAAGGATGACCGCACGACGAAGTTCCTGCTCGAATATGCCGATGGCACGGCAGTAGAAACCGTATTGATGCGGCAGCCCTATGGCAACAGCATCTGTGTGTCGACACAGGCTGGCTGCAATATGGGCTGTGCGTTCTGTGCCTCGACGCTGCACGGCATGGCGCGTGACCTAACTAAAGGCGAGATCCTGGCCCAGGCCGTGACCATCAATGATATGCTGCGGGAGGAAGAAGAAGGTGCGAAGGTCGATACGATGGTCATCATGGGGTCGGGCGAGCCCATGATGAACTACGAGAATGTCGTGGCTTTCCTGCGGCTGATCCATGAGCCGTATACGCTGGGCATGGGCTATCGCAACATTACCTTGTCGACGTCGGGCATCGTGCCGAATATGTACAAGCTGGCCGATGAGGGCATGCCAATCTCGCTGTCGGTATCGCTGCATGCGCCGAATCAGGAGCTGCGGTCTGAGATCATGCCCATCAACCGCAAGTATCCGCTGGACGATGTCATCGCAGCGGCCAAGCATTATGCCGATACGACGAAAAGGCGTGTGACCTATGAGTACATCCTCATCGATCAGCTCAACGATGGTGAGCAGCAAGCACGTGAGCTCGTGGCCCTGCTCAAGGGGCAGCTGGCCAGCGTCAATCTGATTCCCATCAATCCGGTTGTCGAGCGCAATCTGATGCGTCCGTCCAAGGCACGAATCGACTGGTTTGAGAAATACCTGGCCGATCATCATATAAATGTCACGGTACGGAGGGAGATGGGGGCAGATATCCAGGCGGCCTGCGGCCAGCTGCGCAACAAGCACCTGTGCAAGTGAGCAGGCGGCGGAAAGAAACGCAACCTAGGCATTGCGCAGGCTTTCTGCTATAATGGACAAAAAGGAAAACAGACGGGAAAAGGAGGTCTGTTTTATGGGAATCGGCAAGCTCGAATCGTTTCTCGAGAATCATATCGAAGGTTTTTTCAACAAGCGTTTCAGCAGCAATCTGGAGCTTGTTGAACTGATCAAGGGCATTGAGAAGGAAGTGGCGCGGCAGGGCCGCGGCAAGCCTATGCATCAGGTGCCCAACAGCTATGTGTTCATATTATCTGGCGATGACTATCAGCGGTTTTGTGCCCAGCGTGTCATCGATACACTTTATGCGGCCGTGGAAAAACAGGTTATCCTGCAGAACTACCGCATGACGGGACAGCTCAAGATTTCCTGCCAACAGGATAAGGCACGGGGCATGGGGACATATGAGCTCAAATCCTCCTACGAGGAACTGCCTTCGCCCAAACAAACTGAGGCGGCATCGAATACGATTGTCCTTGAAAGGCCAGGCCTTTCGGGCAGCACGCCCCTCAATCTGCCGCGCGAATACAAGACAGTATCGTTGACGGTGCTCGAAGGTCCTGACAAGGATGCCTATCTGGAATTCGGCGAAAAGAAGATCTATATCGGCCGCCGGGACAAGAATGAGTTCATCCTGACCGACACCAAGGCATCAAGGCTTCATGCCTGGATCACGTATGAGGAGCATCGCCATGTGCTGCATGATGCGCAGAGTACCAATGGTACCTTTGTCAATGGCAAACGTGTGGAGACGCATTGCCTGCAGTCTGGCGATAAGATCAAGGCTGGTTCTACGGTTTTATTATATGAGGTGATTTGAATTGCCGGCAATGGCGATGATTTTGAAGGGTGTCCGCGTGATACTCGAATATGGCATGCTGCTATGGCTGCTATGGTTTGCCACGAAACTTACGCGGCGTATGTTCATGGAAATCCGCAAGGAGAAAAAGCAGCAGCGGCGGCCGGAGACAAGCCAGAATGAGGCGGTGCTGTCTGTGCTGGAGGCTGAAGAGGAAAGCCTTGCTGGCAGGCGGTTTGCCTTTAGTGAGCAAATTGCCATCGGCCGTGGTGAAGACAACGATATCGTGATTCCTGAGGGATTCGTATCGCACCATCATGCAGCTATCTATCAGCATGGCAACCAATACGTTATTGAAGATCTTGGCAGTGTGAATCATACCTATGTGAACGATCATCTGTTGGAAGGCAGAGCCTATATCAAGCCAGGCGATATCGTTCGCATTGGCATGGTCACATTGAGATTCGAGAGGTGAGCGGATGATTCAGGTATACGAGGCCACCGATGTTGGTCTGGTCCGTCCGAGAAATGAAGATTGTGCCGTGGTGTTTGAGCCATCGACATATGTGGTGGCTGATGGCATGGGCGGCCATGTGGCTGGCGAAGTTGCCAGCCATATGCTGACAGATACCGTTCGCCGCCAGTTATCCGGTGTGGCAGCAATCGGGGAAGATGAGCTGCGCCAGGCTGTGCTGGCAGGTAATCAGGCAATATTGGCCTGTGAGGATGAAAATCCCGATTACAAAGGCATGGGAACGACGGCAACGGTCCTGCACCTGGCAGACGATGAGGCCTATTGGGCCCATGTTGGTGACAGCCGCCTGTACCTGCTGCGCGGCGATTCGCTGCAGCAGGTCACGCGAGATCACTCCTATGTGGAGGATCTCGTCGTTGAGGGAACGATTACTGAGGCTGAGGCCCGGGTGCATCCGAAACGGAACTATCTGACACGGGCTGTAGGCATCGAGGCAGAGCTGCAGGTCGACACGGGACATTTCCCTGTGGAGCAGCAGGACATCCTGCTGCTGGCGACAGATGGGCTGATGAAGACCGTCGAGGATGAGGAGATTTGCCGCATCCTCCGTGCCGGCTATGATGACCCGGCGGCGGAACTTATCCAGCGTGCCCTGGCCGGCGGTGGCAAAGACAATATTACAGCGATTGTGGTGGTGTGTGGCTCATGAAGAATTGGGGATTGCTGGCTGCGCCCTTGGGCATTGTCCTCTGTGGCATGAGCGTGCTCTATCTCAAGATGAATCCTGGCGGCTCGAAGCTGACGGCAGATGTCCTGCAGGGGCCACTTAACTACGTGCCCTGGCTGGCTGGTGTGATCGTGCTGGCCATGTTCATCCAGGCCGTTATCATCCGTCGCCACGAAGATACGTTCCTGTTTCCCATCGTGATGACGCTGGCAAGTGTCGGCATCGTCGAGATTGCCCGCCTGAAACCTTCGTTGCTCATCCGGCAGCTGCAATGGCTCTGTGTGGCTATGATCGTGATGATCCTGGTGTTGCGCTTTTGGGGACGTATCCGGCGGATGCTCAATTATCCGTATCTGTTGGGACTGGTCTGCGTGTTCCTGCTCGGGCTGCCTTTGCTCTTTGGCACTGAGATTGGCGGCAGCAAGAACTGGCTCGTGCTGGGGCCGATATCGATCCAGCCGTCGGAGTTTGGCAAGATCCTGCTGGTGTTCTTTTTGGCCTCGTACCTGTCAGATCATCGGCGCGTATTGACCTTGCCCTCGCGGCGCTTCCTGTTCTTGCGGCTGCCGCCTATCCGGTTCATCGCACCGCTTATCTGTATTTGGGGCATGGCGGTCCTGATGTTCGTCGTGGAGAAGGACCTTGGATCGGCCTTGTTGTTTTTCGGCATGGCTGTGCTCATGACATACATGGCTACAGGCAGCAAGTCGTATGCTTTCCTGGCGCTTGCCTTTATCGGTGCAGCGGCGGCTGCCAGTTATGCGGCCTTTGGCCATGTGCGCGTGCGCTTTGACATCTGGCTGGATCCGTGGCAGGATCCGAACGGCATGGCCTATCAGGTCGTGCAGTCCTTGTTCGCATTCGGCACGGGGGGCATCTGGGGAACCGGCTTTGGCTTTGGCCATCCGGGCTTTATTCCTGAGGTGCATACGGACTTCATCTTTGCAGCTATCGCTGAGGAGATGGGGCTGATTGCTACGATGATGCTGATTTGTTGTTATGTGCTGTTCTTCTGGCGCGGAATCAAGGCTGCACTGGCCTGCCGCAAGGAAAAGGAGGCCTTGGTGGCAGCGGGCTGCTGCTCGCTGCTGCTCTTGCAGGCATTCATCATCATTGCTGGTGTCACGAAATTCCTGCCGCTTACAGGCATTACGCTGCCGTTCATCAGTTATGGCGGCAGTTCACTGGTATCCAGTTTTATTTTATTGGGACTTTTATTATCGTTATCAAAGGAGCAGGAACATGGCTGATTGGAAAATCAAGCGGCAGATCCTGCAGGCGGCATCAATCTTACTGGTGCTGACAGGTCTTTTGACCGCATATATCATTTATCTATCGACCTGGGCGGCGGATGGCCTTGCCAATAATTCGCTGAACATGCGCGGCGCGGCTGCGCGGGCAGATATCTGGCGCGGGGCAATCCTCGATGCCCAGGGGCGCGTGCTGGCACAGAATCGGCCCGATGGCAGCCGCAGCTATCCGATGGGCGCGGCTATGGCGGCCGTGACTGGCTACAATGGCGAGAACATCGGCAGTGCTGGCGTGGAAGGTCATGCCAACCGCGAACTCTTGGGCTTATCGGAGGACCTTAGCCATATGGGGCCGGCCTCACAGCTCTTTCAGTCAGAGCGTGGCAATGATGTCAAGCTGACCATTGAGGCCGATGCCCAGCAGGCTGCCTACGATGGCCTTGGTGGCCGCAAGGGGGCCGTCGTGGTCATGGATGCGAATACTGGTGCAATACTGGCTATGGTCAGTACGCCCTCGTATGATCCGAACAATATCGAGGCCAATTGGAAGGAGCTGTCGAAGCAGGCGGACGGCGCACTGCTGAACCGTGCGGTGCAGGGCATGTATCCGCCGGGGTCGACCATCAAGCCGATGATTGCTGATGCGGCGCTGACGGAAGGCGTGACTGATGAGAAAGAAGTTTTCGACTGCACGGGCGCGCTTGATGTTGGCGGCGGACATTCCATCCGTGAGAGCCATGGCGAGGTTCATGGCAAGGTGGATCTCCGCAAGGCTTTGACAGAGTCGTGCAATGTCACGTTCGGCACCTTGGGCATGCGCCTTGGCGATGATAAGCTCAAGAAGTGCTTTACACGTTTTGGCTTTGACCGCGGCATTGGCGGTGAGATACTCATGGCAAAATCCCATCTGCCCGACTTCGGCAAGCTGGGCAGTGGTGACCAGGCCCAGACGGCTATCGGTCAGAGTACTTTGCTGGTGACGCCGATGCATATGGCTTTGCTGGCAGCTGCCTATGCCAATGGCGGCACGATCATGAAACCGTATCTGGTACAGCAAGTCATTACGCCAGGGGGAACAGTCATCGCGGACACGCGTCCGGAAAAATGGCTGACAGCTACGACACCGGAAATGGCAGCTAAGATCGATAGTTTCATGGAAGACGTCGTTACGAAGGGGACGGGCCGGGCAGCGCAGGTCAGTGGCGTGCGCGTAACGGGCAAGACCGGTACTGCTGAGAATGCGGCGGGCGAGGATCATGCTTGGTTCATCGGCTCGGCAGAACTGCGCAATCGCCGCATCGTCTTTGCCATCATCGTCGAAAATGGTGGTGGCGGCGGTACTCAGGCGGCACCGATTGCCCGCAAGGTAATCCTGAGTCTGCAGAATTAGAGAGAGTATGAGTTGTCCGATAGATCGTATTAAAGTCTAGGAGGAACAGTTAATGATAAAGCGTGTATTAGATCAGCGCTATGAGCTGCAGGAGCTCATAGGCGGTGGTGGCATGGCAGATGTCTACAGGGCACAGGATCTGCTGCTCAATCGTCCTGTGGCTGTGAAGATACTGCATGAGCAGTTCAAGAGCGATACGGAATTCATCAATAAGTTCAACCGTGAGGCCCAGGCGGCTGCACGCTTGTCACATCCGAATATCGTCAATATCTTCGATGTTGGCGTGATGGACGATGCCCATTACATCGTCATGGAATATGTGCCGGGCCGGACGCTGAAGGACAGGATCAAGCAGGAAGGCCATCTTTCTGTCGAGGATGCCCTTCAGGTTGCGAGGGATATTGCCCGTGCCTTGGCACATGCCCATGCGAATAATCTCGTTCATTGTGATATCAAGCCGCACAATATCCTGATGATGCCAGATGGCAGTGCCAAGGTTGCTGATTTCGGCATTGCTCGTGCGGTCACAGAATCCACGATGACCTATACAGGCAATGTCGTGGGCTCTGTACATTATTTCTCGCCGGAGCAGGCCAAGGGTACGATGATCACGCCGAAGTCCGATGTGTATTCGCTGGGCGTGGTTCTCTATGAGATGCTGACTGGAGCACTGCCGTTTACGGGTGAGACGCCGGTCAGCATTGCGATGAAACATCTGCAGGAAGAGCCGGCCTCTGTGCGTCAGCTTGATCCGTCAATACCGCCTGTGGTTGAGGCAATCGTTGCCCGGGCTATGAGTAAGGATCCTGCCATGCGTCCAGTGGCAGCAGAGCTCATGCACGATATCCAGCAGGCCGAGCAGATGCTGGGGGCTGGTCATGGCTACGGCAATGGGGGCCAGCCGGATCCCTTCGCGACGCAGGTGCTGCCACGGGTAGAAGAACCGGCGGAGCCCATCGTGTCGCGCCGTGAGCGCAATCATGCTGCCGTATATGAGGACGAGGAACCCGAGGAGAATGAGAAGTCGATCTTCAAATCCAAGGCGTTCATTGCTGGCCTTATCATGGTACTGGTCATGGGATTCTTTGCCGGAGCATTCATGAGCTATGGCAAGTTCTGGAGTACGGCTGAAGTCGTGGTGCCGGATGTGACCGGCAAGCAGATGACGCTGGCACGCCAGATCCTGGAGGACAAGAAGCTGCGCGTCAACGTGGCCGAGACCTATGATGCCAGCGTTCCGGCTGGTACGGTCGTCTCCCAGAATCCTGAGGCTGGTGCAAAGGTCAAAGAAGAGCGCCTGGTCACGATTTATGTCAGCAAGGGCGGCGAGAGCATGGAGATGCCAGATCTCAAAGGCCTGAGCCGGACCGATGCGGAAGAAAAGCTCAAGAAGATGGGGCTCAAGATAGGCTCGATCTATGAGCGCAATTCGGATGAAGAGGCTGGAACGGTCATTGCGACGGATCCGCGGGCTGGCAGCAAGATCACCAAGGGTCAGAGTGTGGATATTACCGTCAGCAAGGGCAAGAAGGAGAAGAAAGCCTCGGTTCCAGATGTGACGGGCCTGCCGTTAGAGGCAGCCAAGGAGGCCATCACGAGTGCCGGATTCCATGTCGGCAGCGTGACGAAGGAGGCCAGCAAGCAGGCGGCGGGAACGGTAATCAGCCAGAGCCCGTCAGGCGGCAGCTCCATTGCAGAGGGCACGTCGGTCAACCTGGTGGTGGCTGAGGCATCCACCGCGAAGAGCAAGCAAGAAAACAATAAGACAAACAGTAAGCAGGAAAATGATAATCCAGCGGTGCAGCGTTCGACAGAAGGCTCAAAGAGCCGCTGAGAAAGGGAGCGTTCATGCAAGAAGGGCGAGTCATCAAGGCCTATAACAGTTTTTTCTATGTGCTGACCGATATGGAAAATGGTCAGGAGATGGTTACCTGCAAGCTGCGGGGGAAGTTCAAGAAATCGCGGCGGAGTGTCGGGGTTGTGCCCGGCGATCGCGTGCGTATCGACCGGTTGCCGGACGGCAGCGGCGTAGTCGAGGAGCAGCTGCCGCGCACGAGCCTGCTGAAGCGGCCAGCCGTGGCCAATATCACGCAGGTGGTATTGACCTTTGCAGCTGCGCAGCCGGATCTCCATCCGCTGCTCTTGAATCGTTTCCTCGTGCTGGCTGAATGGTCGGGCATCCCTAAGATCGTCATCTGCGTCAATAAGCAGGACTTATACGAGGGCGATATCGAAACGTTCCTCAAGGCCTATGAGCAGATCGGTTATCCAGTCCTGCGCGTTTCGGCGCATCAGGGCGAGGGCATCGTTGAGCTGCGGCAGCAGCTGCAGGGCGAGACGACAGTCTTTGCCGGGCCGTCTGGCGTTGGCAAATCGTCGCTCCTCAATTGCATCGATGAGCGCTTGGCTCTGCAGACTGGTCATGTTAGCGAGAAGATCAAGCGCGGCCGTCATACGACGCGCGTTGCCGAGCTTTTGCCTTATGCTGGCGGTTTCATTGTCGACACGCCGGGATTCAGCGCGATGGAGCTTACAGAACTTGATACGCAGGAATTACCGGGCTATTTCCCAGAGTTCCGCCCGTATCTTGATGGCTGCCGTTTCGCGCCTTGCAGCCATACCCATGAGCCGGACTGTGCGGTCAAGGCGGCTGTTGCCGCTGGCGCCATCACCCAGGAACGCTATGATGCTTATGTGAATATCTACGAAGAGATCAAAGAGAATCAAAAAATTGCACGAAAGAAGGAATATAAATGATCAAGATTGCACCATCTATCCTATCGGCTGACTTTGCCCACCTGGCAGACGAGGTAAAGAAAGTTACCGATGCCGGAGCTGAGTACATCCATATCGATGTCATGGACGGTACCTTCGTACCGAATATCACGCTGGGCTCGCCGGTGGTCAAGAGCCTGCGCAAGACGTCGAAGGCTGTCTTCGATGTCCATCTGATGACGGAACATCCGGAGACGCAGATTGAGGCGTTTGCCGAGGCTGGTGCAGATATCATCACGTTCCATGTGGAGGCAGCGAAACATCATCATCGCATTGTCCAGCAGATCAAGGCGGCTGGCTGCAAGGTGGGCATTGCTGTCAATCCGGGCACGTCGCTGGCCATGATCGAGGAGCTGTTGCCGGATGTGGACATGGTGCTTATCATGACGGTCAATCCGGGCTTTGGCGGTCAGAAATTCATCGCGTCACAGCTTGAGAAGATCCATATGCTCTATCACACGATCCAGGATATGGGCTTTGCTTGTGATATCGAGGTCGATGGCGGCATCAATGCAGAGACGAGCAAGCTCGTGCGCGAGGCGGGTGCCAATGTGCTCGTAGCAGGATCGGCAATCTATGGTGCTGATGATGTGGCGGCAGCAATCCAGGCAATCCGTGGCTGATTATACGATGAAACGAGGAGAATCTGAAATGCAGGACGTACAGAGCCGGGAGGATGCCCGGGGAATCGCAATCCAGCGTGTCGGCATCAAGGATGCACATCTGCCGTTCCTCATCAAGACGAAGGATGGCGGTTTCCAGCAGGTACTGGCTCGCATCCGGTTTACGGTTTCCCTGCCCAGTGAATACAAGGGCACGCATATGAGCCGTTTTCTGGAGATCTTGATGCCTTGGAGCCAGAAACCATTGGCTGAGCCTGAAATCGATAAGATGCTCGCTGAGGCCCTGGAACATCTCGATGCCCAGTCGGCAGAGGTAGAGCTGGCCTTCAAATATTTCGTGGACAAGACGGCGCCGGTCAGCGGCAAGAAATCGGTGCTCGATCTTGACTGCTGTTTTACGGGACGCAAACAAAGGGGGGGCGAGCTGGAGTTCCAGCTCGGTGTTGAGGTGCCGTTCACTTCTCTTTGTCCATGCAGTAAGGAAATCTCGCAATACGGGGCGCATAATCAGCGCTCGGTCGCACGTATCCAGCTGCGTTTCCAGCCTGGTGTGGATTGCATCTACATCGAAAATCTGGCGGCGCTTACGGAAAAGCAGGGCTCGTCACCAATCTATCCGTTGCTCAAGCGTGAGGATGAGAAGTTCGTGACTGAGGCGGCCTATGAGAATCCGAAATTTGTCGAGGATATCCTGCGGGATATCGTCCTCGCCTTGCGGGGAATCGCAGGTCTCGCGTGGTTCTCGGTTGAGTGTGAGAACTATGAGTCGATACATAATCACAGCGCCTTTGCGGCACATGAGGAAAACTTGGTTTAAATGAGAATTACAACTATCCTAAGGGACGGTTTGCATGAATAAGTTTTATAAGCGGTTCCTGTTCTTGATCCTGCTCGTCGTCGTGATATCCGGCATCGTCATCTATTCGACTGTCGATATCCACACGCTGCGGAATCTGGACAAATTCCAACCGTGGTCGATTGCATTGGCGGTGTTTGCTGTTGGTCTGGGCATGTTCTTTGATGGCAGCCGGCTGATGCATATGGTAAAAATTTCAAATGAGAAGATAACCTTGTACCAGGCGGTACAGGTTATTTTCGGCAACTACTTCTTGGCACTTTTGACACCAGGGGCGACTGGCGGCGCTGTGGCCCAGCTGATGTTCCTGCGCCATGCGGGGGTGCCGACGGGCAAGGCGACGGTGCTGGTCATCGTGCGCACCCTGTTGTCCATCCTGTTCCTAGTGGTCTGCATGCCGTTTATCTTCCTGCATGATGCAGGCATCATTCCCGGTGTGTCGAATGAGACCTTGATGGGCATAACGCTGACGGCTTTCGCGGTCATCCTGGCTATCATCCTTGGCGCTAGACGCGGCTATCTTGACTATGTGGTGGTCAAATGCTCTAAGCGCATGAAGAATGAGAAGCGGCGCAAGCTGTTTGCTTTTTATCGTGATACCAAGAGCGCCATCAATCTGCTGTCACAAGCGCCAAAGTGCATGCTGCTGGTGTTCATCGAGTCGGGACTGAACCTGCTCTGCATTTATGCGATAGTGCCTTGCCTGCTGCTGGGGCTGGGGGTGACGGATGCTGACTGGTATACGGTCATGGGGCGCATGATATTCCTGAACATGCTGCTCTATTTCACGCCGACGCCAGGGGGCTCGGGCATCGCCGAAGGCGGTTTCGTGCTGCTGTTCAGCGAGACGGTCCCGGCTGGTACTGTAGGCATTGTCGCGGTTTGCTGGCGGCTGATTGCCGAATACATCCCGTTCTTGATCGGTCTTTATTATACGCTTACGGTATTTGGCCGTGACTTCCTCAACAGGCAGTTGAACAAGTAAAAGAAAACAGCCCCGCTGGTATGTCAAGCCTTACCGGCGGGGCTGTTTCAGTGGAATAGATACTGGAGAAGGTGAATCTTGTGGCAAAAGAATTGCGTAGCGGTTATACGACTGGTGCCTGTGCGGCAGCAGGCGTCAAGGCGGCATTGCTGTATGCAGCCGGAGAAAGCTGGCAGGAGGTAGAGCTCACAGCACTCGATGGCACTAAGCTGACGATTCCTGTCAAGGCTGTTGAGAAGACAGCCGCAGGGCTGAAGGCTGAGGTCGTGAAGTTTTCGGGGGATGATCCTGATATCACGAACGGAGTGTCGGTATTTACTCAGGTGCGGCATCTGACTGGCGCAAAAGAGGAAATCATATTCCGGGCTGGTGAGGGCATCGGCACTGTGACGAAACCTGGCCTATCGGTGCCGGTGGGAGAGCCGTCCATCAATCCCGGGCCGCGGCAGCTTATCCGCAATGTTGTGGCTGAGGTGCTGGGCAAGGAGACGATACCGCTTGAGGTCACGATCTCGATTCCGGCTGGTGTAGAGCTGGCGCGGCAGACACTTAACCCGATCCTTGGTGTTGAGGGCGGCATCTCAATCATCGGCACTACTGGTGTCCTGCGGCCGATGTCCGAGGAAGGGTTCAAGAATTCGCTGGTGCCGCAGATCGATGTGGCGAAGGCAACCGGTTTTAAGGACCTGATCTTTGTGCCGGGCAAGATTGGCGAACGCATTGCGACTGGCTGGAATCTGCCAGCAGCAGCTATGGTGCAGACGAGCAACTTCATCGGGTTCATGCTTGAGGCGGCAGCCGAACGTGGGATAGAACGGATCCTGTTGTTTGGCCATATCGGCAAGCTCAGCAAGGTGGCCGCCGGTGTTTTCTACACCCATAACCGCATTGCCGATGGCCGGTTGGAGACGATGGCGGCCTATGGGGCAGCGGCAGGTCTGCCGCAAGATGGAGTACAGGCACTATTGGCCGCCAATACGACGGAGGATGCACTGGTCGTGCTGCAGCAGGCGGGACTACAGGAAAAGGTATGTCAAAAGCTGGCGGAGCGCGCAAGCTTGCGCGCTGAGCGCTATCTGTTCCAGAAGCTGAAAGTCGGTACCGTCATGGTGACCTTGAGCGGCGAGCTTTTAGGCATGGATGCGACAGCCAAAGAAATCGGGGAGGGATATGGATGGAAACTGCCACAGTGAGACATAAGATCATCGTAGCCGGCATTGGCCCAGGCAATCCGGATTACATGGTGCCGTTGGCCAGTAAGGCGATTGCAGCAGCCAAGGCCCTAGTCGGTGGCAAACGTGCTTTAGCCCAGTTCGCTGCTAAAGCATCAACGGAGCAGAAGACCATGGCTGTCACGCGGGATATCGAAGGCGTCATGGCCTTTATTGCTCAGGAACTTGCCAGCCATGATGTGGTCGTCATGGTTTCGGGAGATCCCGGCTATTATTCGCTGCTCGATGCATTGCGCCGCAATTTTCCTGTGGAGCAGATCGCGGTGATTCCTGGCATCAGCGCGATGCAGTTGGCCTTTGCGCGGCTGGCCCTTCCTTGGCATGATGCCCGTCTCGTGAGCTTTCACGGGCGGCGCCCGGCAGATACTGCCCTGCGCTATGCGCCGGGCACTGTGATCGGGATGCTGACTGATGGCCAGTATACCTCTAAAACAATACCACCCCTGCTGATTGAGCAGGGGTGGCCCCAAGATGCCAAGCTGCATATCTGTATGCGGCTGTCCTATGAAGATGAGGAAGTACGGACGGTAAGCCTCGGGGAGGCTGCCTCCTTGCCCGCTTATGCCAGCGGCATACTGATTGTTGAGGGGTGAGGGAATCAGAGGAATTCGCGTGCGACGCCAAGCAGCAGGCCGATGATTCCTGTTCCCGCAAGGATGCGGATGACACCAATCTTGCGGCGGACGGCGACGAGGGAACCGGCGAGGATCAGTACGCCAATCGGATCGATCGTGGTGAGGTCGGCGGGCAGTGTCTCGGTGTTCCAGAGCGCCAGTACCACAAAGCTGATGCCAGCAGCCGCAATCAGAGCAACGACGGCCGGACGCAGGCCGTTGAGGACGCCGCGGATCGCGCCGATATCGCCGTAGCTGAAAAACAGGCGCGTGAGGGCGATGCCGATGATAAGGGATGGAGTACAGAATCCAACTGTGGCGCAGACCGCTCCGGGAAAGCCAGCAATCTTCTGGCCAGCAAAGGTCGCGGCATTGATGCCAATGGGGCCTGGTGTCATCTGGGAAATCGTGAAGATATCGACAAACTCGCTGAGACTCATCCAGTGGTAAGTGTCGACGACGGCGGCCTGGATCAGTGGCATGGAGGCGTAGCCGCCGCCTACGCAGAAGATGGCGACTTTGGCGAATTCCCAAAACAAGAGCAAGTATATCATGATGTCCTCCTTATTTGCTGTACTCGGTGCCGCGCAGGAACAGCAGTCCGATGATGCCATCGATGATGACGAGCAGCATGATGTTGACGGCAAAGAAGAAATTGGCTAGGAATGTTCCGGCGATGATAAATAGCGGCAGCAACAATTTCTTCTTGAACTGTTTTTTGAGCAGGTCGATGGCGACGTTGACGATCAGGGCCGTCGCACCGCACTGCATGCCTTTCAAGGCATAGCGTACATAGGGATTGCTGGCGAACCAGTCGTAGGCACAGGAGATGGCTGACAGGGTGATAAGCGGCGGCAGGATGGTGGCTGACAGGGCGGTAAGAGCGCCTGCCAGGCCGGCCATGCGGTAGCCGAGGATGATCGAGGCATTGACGGCGACAACACCGGGCATCGATTGGGCGATGGAAACGAGATTCAAGGTTTCCTTATCGTTAAGCCAGCCATACTCGTCGACGTATTTAGCGCGCAGCAATGGAATGATGACAAAGCCGCCGCCCACGGTGAAGGCGCTGATAAGGAAAGTGGATTGGAAGAGTTTCCAATAGAAATGGGGACAAGCGGCAGCAACTGATTTCAATTCTTCGTTGGACATAGTTGTTCCTCCTGAGTGGCCTTGTGGTCTTGTCTGGATGGTGAGGCTCCGAGAGCCGCCAGGAATTTTTCGCCGATACTGGAAAGGTAGCGGTTGCGCCGCCAGATGACGGCAATGCGGGTGACCAGTGCGTCAGCCGCTATTTTTTTTATATGGAGTTGCTCGTGGGCAGCAAGATTGACTGCTGAGGCAGGGACGATGGCAATGCCAAGGCCGGCGTTGGCCCATAGGACCGTGGTGCGGGCATCGTCGTTGCGGCAATAGATAGTGGGCGCGATATTCTGGGCGGCAAAGGCATCAGCCAGCACTTGGCTAAAACGGCGGTAGATGATGAGTGGGCGCTCATTAAGTTCAGCAAGGTCAATGGTATCACGCTCCGGGCACCAGTCAAAGGCGTCTGTCATGGCAGCAACCATTGGCTCAGCGGCAAGGTAAGCGCAATTGAAGGGAGTTGCATTGAAGGGGGTGCGGACGATGCCGATTTCGATGACGCCTTTTTCAAGCAGCTCAATGAGCTGATAGGTGTTGGCATCATAAATCTCGAAATGGACGTCACGGTATTCCTGTTGGAACTGCTGCAGGCCAGGACTTAACAGGATGCTGCCCGAAGAAGAGATGGTGCCGATGGAAAGCGTGCCGCGCAGGCCCTGGCAGAGGTCAGCAATCTCGCGGCTCGTCGAATCGGCCATGGCGAGCAGTTGTTGCGCCCGGCGGGCCAGCAGACGCCCTGCATCGGTCAATTCGATATGATGGGGGCCGCGTTTGAAGAGTTCAGTTCCCAGCTCAGATTCCAGCATCTTCATCTGCTGTGACAGCGGGGGCTGGGCCATATGGAGTTTTTTGGCCGCAGCGGTAATCTGCCGTTCATCGACGACAGTCAGGAAATACTTTAGCTGCTTGAGGTCCATAGCGATAGAATATCCTCTCTATACTTATTTTATATATATCACCTAAGGGTGATATTTTTTTCATATACTAATGCGACACTGATATCATAAACCTCTGGGAAAAAAAATGCAAGTGCTCGTGGCGTAATCGTCCTTCAGGAAGTGTAACCGATGCAACAGACGATGGGGAAGCGGCAGGTTATAATAAAAGCAAGATGAATGATATGTGGGGAAGAAGGAGCCATTATGAAAAAAATCGATTTGAACCTCACGGTGGGGGAACTGGTAAATACATATCCAGAGTTGCGGGCTATCCTTGCAGAGCTGGGCTTTGATAAGATCATGAGTCCACTGGCCCTCAAGGCGATGGGAAATATCATGACTTTGCCGCGCGGGGCTGCTGTCAAGGGTGTGCCGCTGGAGAAAGTCGTTGCTGCTTTACAGGCCAATGATTTTATGGTTGTGGGCTATGACGAGGACGAAGAGCGCAAGGCAAAATTGCGCAGCTATATCGAGCGGCTGAGTCAGGGCGAAGCGCTCGAGTCTGTGCGGGCGGAGTTTGTCAGCGAGTTTGCCAGTGTATCAGCACTGGAAATCGCGACGGCGGAGCAGGAGCTCATCAAGAGTGGCGTGCCACTGCAACATGTGCAGAAACTCTGCGATGTGCATTCGGCGATGTTTCATGGATGTACAGAGACGGAAGTCTTGAAAGAAGGGCTTAAGGCACAGGCGGCAAAGATGGAGGATTTAGCGGGCAGCGATTTGCCGGCAGGTCATCCGCTGAGCCTGCTAAGGGCGGAGAATGAAGGAATGGAGAAGGTTCTTGACATCATCACCGCCCAATGTGAGAGCGGTGCACCGGATGCAGCGGTGGTGGTTAAGGCCCTGGTGGACTTCAATGGCGTGCGCGCGCATTATGCCAAGAAAGAAGAGCTGCTGATGCCGCTGCTCTACAATTATGGTGTGACGGGGCCAGCGCAGGTCATGTGGGGTGTCGATGATGAAATCAAGAAAGAACTTGGCACCCTGACGCGGGCGATAAAAGAGGATGCGGATAATGTGATGATCTATAAGGGGCGTATCGCTGCTTTGGCTCAGCGCACGCGGGAGATGATCTACAAGGAAGAGCGCATCCTGTTTCCGCTTTGCCTGCGGTATTTTACGGCGGAGGAATGGAAACGCATCTATCGCGATTTCCCCGAGATGGGCATTGCCTTTGTGGAGAAACCGCCAATCTGGCCAGAGGGCGAGGCCTGGGCTGAGGCTGAGATGGCCCGTGTCAGCGAGCAGGAAATCCTTGCTGGCAGGATCCAGCTGCCCACCGGGGAGCTTACGGTCAAGCAGCTGCGGGCGATGTTTTCCTTGCTGCCTGTAGACATCACATTCATTGACGAACAGGATAAGCTGCGGTTCTTTATCAACGAGGGCAACATTTTCCCTCGACCCAAAGCAGCGTTGGGCCGCGAGGTCTACGAGTGTCATCCGCCGCAGATCGTACCCGTTGTTCGCAACCTGCTGGCGGATTTCAAGGCAAAGAAGCGTGACAGTCTGGAAGTGGCGCGCTACATCATGGGCAAACCTGTCATGGTGAAATATATGGCTGTCTACGATCAGGCTGGCAGCTATATCGGCACGGTGGAAGTCGTGCAGGATTGCAGTCATATCCTCGCGAAGTTTCCCCCACGCATATAGTCACTGACGCGAATCTTGAAAAATTCAGAAAACGCCTCTATAATAGAACTGACAGAAAAACTCAGTCTATATATGGAGGCGATTTTTATGTTCCGGACGATACCATTTAACCTGCGGGAAAACGCTGAGCGTGGACGCGAAGTGCTGGAGAAGGCTTTGGAGTTTATGGCCGACCAGCCGTTTAATCCGATGGGGCGGGTCAGCAGTGCACTGTCGCCGTTCCGTGTCGATGTCATTGATACCGAGACGGCCTATGAGCTGTTTGCCGAACTGCCTGGCTTCTATAAGGAACAGATCAACGTCTCGTATGATGAGCATAATTATCTGCGTATCCGGGCGGAACGGCCGGAAAGTGAATCGCAGCTCAAATACCTGTGCCATGAACGCCGCACTGGTGAATATGAGCGGACTTTCCTGATCGATGGCATCAAGGAAGAAGATGTCAGTGTCTCGTATGAGAACGGCATCTTGCATATCATCATGCCAAAAGAACAGGCCAAAGACAATCGTACCGTATTTGATATCGACTAAAATATTTTTTCCCTCCCATGGCCAGCAGCAGGATTTTTCTAGGATAGCGGGAATACTATATAGTAATGAGATGTAGCAACGGGAGACTGCTAGTGGGCAGTCAGGCAGAGGAAATAGGAGGGAAGACCCATGATGGATGAAAAAGATTGGGTGGAATTCAAGAGAAAGTTGAAAGCTAAGACGGAAATTGACCTTGACCTGTACAAGGAACCACAGATGAAACGCCGTATCGGCAATCTGGTTACGCGGGCAGGCATGGATTCCTATAGTGCGTATTTTGACAATGCGGCCAAGGATAAGGATGATTTTGCGGCTTTTATCGAATATCTGACGATCAACGTTTCGGAGTTTTTCCGCACGCCAGAGAAATTTGGTAAGCTGGAAACTGATGTCATTCCGGACCTGCTCAAGCGGTCGCCGAAACTCAATATCTGGAGCGCTGGCTGCTCGATTGGTGCTGAGCCCTATTCCCTGGCTATCATCATGAAAGAGATGACGCCGAATACGCGCCACCGCATCCTAGCTTCGGATCTTGATGTTGAGATCCTGGCCAAGGCAAAACGCGGTATCTATACGGATAACGAGATCAAGGCCATGACGCCGCAGCGTCGTGCCCAGTATTTTGATAAGGTGGATGGTGACAAGTTTGCAGTCAAGCAGGAAATCAAGAGCTGCATCGAGTTCAAACGTCACAATCTGTTGAAGGATAAGTTCGAAGAGGGCTTTGACCTGATCCTTTGCCGTAATGTAGTCATCTACTTTACCGAGGAAGCCAAAGACCAGCTGTATGCAAACTTTTTCAAGGCACTCAAGCCAGGTGGTATCCTCTTTGTCGGTGCTACTGAGGCAATCCTCAATTTCCGCAAATTGGGGTATACCAGCTTCCAGCCGTTCTTCTATCAGAAACCGTTGGGGTAAGCCGGAAATAGCAAATAGAGTTGAACGGAGCTAAGTCATGTACGCGAATCAGCAGATCGAACAATTGGATAGAGAAAAGTTGCGCGACTTGCAGCTGGAACGGCTGAAAAAGCAATTGAAATGGACGCTGGAAAAGAGCTTTTTCTATCAAAAGCAGTTTGAGGAAAAAGGTGTATCCTATGAGGATGTGCAAAGCTTGGCGGACATTGCGAAACTGCCGTTCCTGGAAAAGAATATGCTGTATCGTGTTGATTCGCTCGACATTTTGACGATGCCGCTTTCAGGAATCCTGCGCTTCAATGTGATGCAGCAGGAGACCGGTGAGATAACGAAGTTCTATACGAATGGGGATATCGCGCATAATGTTGAGATGATGACACGCTGCCTGGTGGCTGCTGGCATCACCAATGCGTCGGTTGTCGCCCTGCAGGGAGACCTGTCGGACAGCCGACTGCTCGATATCCAGTATGCGCTTGAGATGATTGGCTCGACGGTGGTGCCGATGGGCACAGATTACCGGCAGTGGCTGCGGCTCATGGAGCTCATGAGCATGGATACCCTGGTCAGCACGCCACAGCTTATCATGCAGCTGATCATCCAGCTGCAGGCGACAGGCAAGAACATCGTGGATTATCCGCTGAGCCGCGTGATCTGCTGTAATACTCAGGGCGTGCAGAACCCTATGCAGCGTCATATCCAGGAGCGGACCAAGGCACAGGTATTCAACCTTTATGAGCCAGCTGAGCTTGGGACTGCAGGCATACTTTTCCAATGTGAGGCACATAATGGCTATCATATCCAGGAGGATTATTATTACCCGGAGATCGTGGCGTTCAACAGCGATCAAGTCATATCAGAGCCGCATCAGATGGGTGAGCTGGTTATCACCAGCCTCATGAATGAGGCGATGCCGCTTATCCGCTATCGTACGGGTCAGGCCGTCATGGTGGAGGAAGAGGCTTGCAGCTGCGGACGTACGCTGTGCCGTGTTACGACACCGTTCTCTTTTATGTGAGTGAAAGGGACATATTCCCCGAGGGGAATATGTCCTTTCTTTTATGACAGGCATGGATAAAGGCAGGTTATCATGACAGCAAAGTTAGATTTCATCATCGGCCGTGCGGGTACAGGCAAGACACAGACATGCCTGACGGCGATGCGCGAAAAGATGCAGCGCGACCCTTTGGGGCCGGCGCTGTTCTTGCTCTTGCCCGAGCATATGACGTATAAGGTGGAGCGCGAGCTTGCGGCATCGATGCCGCAGGGCCAGGGATTTTTCCGCGCCTATGTATTCGGCTTTCGCCGTTTCGCCCGCCAAATCCTCATGGAGACAGGCGGGGCGTATACACCGCGCATCAGCGAGGTCGGACGCCGGTTGCTGCTGCGCAAGCTGCTTGTGAGGCATCAGAAGGCCAAGGATCTCACGGTGTTTGCCCGAGCGGCCCGGCAGCGTGGCTTTACGGCAAGCCTGTCGGAGGCTATCAAGGAGATCAAGAGCTATCGGCTGACGACTGATGTGCTGCGCATGGCAGGCAGCCGTCTGGATGAACACAGCAGCCGCTTGGCGGGCAAACTCAAGGAGCTCTCCCTGCTGACTGATGAATTTGCCGCTGCCATGCAGGGCAAGGCCAATGATGCCGAAGACATGATGACACTGCTGGCAGAGCAGCTGCCCCAGGCTGAGCTCATGCATGGGGCCGAGGTGTGGATCGATGGCTTTATCTTCTTCAATCCGCAGGAAATGATGGTGCTGGCAGCGCTGCTGCAAACAGCAGCGGCTGTGCATATTACCCTGCCCATGCAGGGGGAACTGCTGGCGGATGGGCGCGTGAATCTGCAGCTGCCAGAGAACCAGCAGGAGACTGGGCTGTTCCAACGGTCGTACCGGACTATGGAAAATATCGTCCGTCTGATGCGGGAGCTTTCAAGGAGCAGCGCAGATGCCAGCTATCCAGTAACGCTTTTGACAGGGAATCGGCGCACAGACTCACAGGTCCTGCAGCAGGTAGAGAAGAACCTGTTTGCTGCTGGCGGTGCTTCGCTGGTGGAAGGTCAGGGGCTTAAGATCGTGGAGGCAGCTAATCGCAGGCTCGAGGTGGAAGTCGTGGCGGCGGATATCCTGCGGCTGGTTCGGGAGGAAGGATGCCGATATCGGGATATCGGTGTGCTGATCCGGGCCGAAGAGGCCTATGATGAGGTGCTGCAGCTCGTATTCCGGGATTATGGAATACCGTTCTTCGCGGACAGCAAGCGGCCGAGTATCCATCATCCATTGGCAGAACTCATGCGCTCTGTGCTGGAAGTGGTCGTGAAGGGCTGGCGGTATGAAACGGTATTCCGCTGCCTGCGTACAGGATTCTTCCCGTTGGTCCGCGAGGACGTGGACAAACTCGAGAATTATGTGCTGGAGTTTGGGATTCGTGGTCGCAAGCGCTGGACCCAGGAAGAGGCATGGTCGTGGCATCGCCGCTACGATCTGGAGGATGATGAAGCAGCAATCGATGAGGCAGCGCAGCTTCGCTTGCTGCATATCGACAGCTTGCGCCGCCAGGCTGTGGCGTCATTGGCTGCCTTTGAGGATGAGGTCCGGGCGGCTAAGGATGTCCGGGCGCAGACGGAGGCAGTCTATCATCTGCTGGTGGGGCTTGAGGTGCCGCTGCATCTTGCCCAGTGGACTGAAATGGCTGAGCAGGAAGGGCGTCTGGCTGATGCGGCCGAACATCGGCAGATATGGGCAGGCAGTATCGCCCTGCTCGACCAGATCGTGGAGATCAGTGGACAGGACACCATGTCCCTGACGGATTTTGCCGCTGTGCTCAGTGATGGGCTTGATGCGTTGCAGATCTCGCTGATCCCGCCAGGGCTTGACTATGTGACCATCGCATCCTTCGATCAGAACAGTCTTGATAATACGCGGGCCGTGTATATCCTGGGGGCTAATGCTGGCATCATGCCACGGCACACGGCCGAGCAGGGCTTGTTCACAGATGCTGATCGGCTTCATATCGATGAGATCCTGGCCCAGCTGGACAAGGAAGGCATGGATGTGCAGGAGATATCACGCGGCGGCCGCGAGCGCAGTTTCGGTGAGAAGTTCCTGCTCTATCGCGGCTTCAACGAGGCGCGTGAGTATCTTTGGGTATCGTATGCGCTGGCTGATGCTGAAGGAAAAGGGCTGCAGCCATCAACGCTTGTCAGCCAGTTGCGCAAGCTCGTGCCGGCGGCCACGTTCCTGTCCATTCCGCTGGAGACCTTGGGGCGCAGCGATGACCTGCAGCTTTCGGCGGGACGGCCGGCACTGTCAGGACTCGTGAATGCCTTGCGTGGCCGCCGCGAAACTGGCGGCCGTGAGATGGAGCCGTTTTGGCAGGATGTCTACAACTGGGCTTTAAACCAAAAGGATTTGGAGCGGCCGTTGCAGCTGGCACTGTCAGGTCTGTTTGCCAAGACTGATGAAGAGCAGCTGCCGCCGGAACTGGCCAAGATGATATATCTGCGGGGCAAGAGCCTGCATGGCAGCGTGACGCAGTTTGAGAAGTTCCGCTCGTGTCCCTTTGCGCATTTTGCCAGTTATGGGCTCAAGCTGCAGGAACGCCGTGAATATCAGTTCCGTAATATGGATCTGGGGCAGCTGCTGCATGCCGTACTGCGTGCTTATGGTGAGCAGGTACGTGACCAGTATGCTGGCCGCTGGCAGGATGTACCGGCAGAGCGCCGCTTGGATCTTTGCCGGGAACTTGTGGATACATTGGCTCCGCGGCTGCAAAGCGAGATCCTGCTGAGCCGTGCCAATTACCGGCATCTCAAGCAACGTATCGCGGCAACGGCAAGCCAGTCGGTGGAGCAGCTTACCGCTTGGGCGGCGTTGTCGGAGTTCCAGCCGGCGTATTTCGAGCAGGCCTTCGGTCATGCGGGGGATATGGCGCAGCTGTCGCCGTTGCCGCTTGGCAATGGCTATCAGCTGTCCTTCAAGGGGCAGATTGACCGTCTTGATATCCATCAGGATAATCCATTCTTCCTGGTCATTGACTACAAGACGGGGCAGGCGGCCATCAATCTGTTTGAGGTTTACTATGGGCTCAAGCTGCAGCTGCTGGTCTATGTGCTGGTGGCACAGCAGCTCTTCCATCAGCAGGGCCAAGACCGTTTTCCCGCTGGCATGCTCTATGCGTTCTTGCAGAATCCGCTGATTGCGAGCGGGAAGCGCCTGTCCGAAGCAGAGCTGCAAAAGAAGGTAATGGCCGAATTGCGTATGCCTGGCTGGGTCCTGGCTGATGCGGAACTTGTTGACAGCATCGAAAAGGGGCTGGGGCATCTGAAGGTGAAGAAGAAAAAAGACGGCAGTTTTGATGATAATACCAAGAAGTATCATTATGTGCGCACGCAGAAGGAATTTGAACTGTTGCTTGCTTATGTCGACTATATTTTGCGGGATACAGGCCGTGAGATACTCGATGGTGTCATAAAAGCCAGCCCCTATCGCCTGCGGGAGCAGAAGAAGCGCACGGCCTGCAGATATTGCCTGTATAAGGATGTCTGCGGCTTCAATCCGGAATTGCCGGGCTGCGAATACCGCGAAATCGGTTGCAGCGATGAGGCGCAGATGGAGTGCCAGATGGCAAAGTGTATGGGAAGGGAGGATTTGCTCGATGGGATTCACGAAGGACCAACAGAAAGCCATTGATGTCCGCGACAAGAATATCCTCGTAGCGGCAGCAGCCGGTTCGGGAAAGACCCGCGTGTTGGTCGAGCGCATCATCAAGCAGTTGATGGAGCAGGAACTCAGCATCGATGAGCTATTGGTCGTGACGTTTACCAATGCAGCGGCGGCCGAGATGCGTGAGCGTATCGAAGGGGCCTTGCAGGAACGGCTGCTAGAGGAGACGAGTGCCGGGATGTCTGCCTGGCTGGAGCGGCAGTCGGTGCTGCTGACCGGGGCCGATATCTGTACCTTCCATTCATTCTGTCAGAAGGTCATCCGCCAGTACATTGATGTTATTGATGTAGATCCGCAGTTCCGCCTGGCCAGTGAGCAGGAAATGGTCCTGCTCAAGCGCGACGTGCTCGAAGAACTCTTGGAACAGCATTATGAGCGGCCGGAAAACGAAGCGGAACTTTCTCGTTGGGAAGGTTTCTTGTCGTTTGCCGATGACTATGGCGATGATAAGGGCGATGATAAGATATACGATGCAGTATTGAAGCTGTATGGATTTTGTCAGAGCCAGCCGTATCCAATTGCCTGGCTGCGTCAGCAACAGGAGCTTTTCCTGACAGCAGACAGCCTTATTGCAACGCCGTGGTTTAAGGCGATGTTGTCCACGGTCTGTCCGGAGCTAGATGCAATCATCCGAGAGTATGCTGCTCTGGCAGGAATAGTATCGGATGCGGCCCCTGCGGCATTGCAGGAGGAATGGCAGCCTTATGCTGCTGCGGTGCAGGAAGATGTGGAACAGCTCAAGGCAATCCGGGGGGCGTTGCGCAGCTGTGAGAAAAATCCGGCAGCAGGCTGTTTTGATGAGGTATGCCAATGTGTCGCTGACCTAAAGTGGAAGAATATCGGTGCAAAGATTTTCAAACCCTTGCAGGAAGATTATCCGGAAATCCGCGAAGCCTTTGATGCGGAGCGCAAGAAGCTGAAGAAACGTTTCAATGAAGGGCTCAAGGATCGTTACTTTTGTGAAAGTGAAGCCGGGAATATGGAGCGCATCAATCGTTGCGGCGAGGTCATTGTGCAGTATACGGAACTAGTCATTGATTTTATCGAGGCCCTGCAGGCGGCGAAAAAAGAGCGCAATATCCTCGACTTTAACGACCTCGAGCACTATGCGCTGGCAATCCTCTGTGGCGATGCGGCAAAGCTCATGCAGGCGGAGCCGGAATTCGTGCCGACGGAGGCGGCTTTGTCCCTGCGTGAGCAGTTCAAGGCAATCATGGTCGATGAGTACCAGGATACCAATGGTGTACAGGAGGCAATACTGAATCTCATTGCTCGTGAAGACAACCGGTTCACGGTAGGCGATGTCAAGCAGAGCATCTATCGGTTCCGCTTGGCAGATCCCTATCTGTTCCAGGCCAAATATGACAGTTATCCGGAACAGCCGCAGGCCGATGAACTGAATCAGCTGATCACGATGAAACAGAACTTCCGCAGCCGGGCAGAGGTGCTCGCGCCAATCAACTATATTTTTGATCAGGTCATGCGGCGGGATGCCGTCGAGATTGAATACGATGAGCGCAGCAAGCTGTATCCAGGGGCCAACTATCCCGCCCATGGAAATACCTTGCAAGGGCCACTGGAACTTGATCTCGTGCTGCAGGAGGCTGCGGAGGAGCAGCAGGTGCCTAAGAAGCAGATGGATGAGACAGCAGAGGATGGCGATAGTGAGGAGCTGGAAGGTTTTGACCTTGAGGCACAGCATATCGCCAGCCGCATCCAGCAGCTCATGCAGGCGGGGAAATTCGTCTATGATAAGGATGCTGACGGCTATCGGCCGTTGGAGCTGCGCGATATTGCTATCTTGCTGCGCGCCGTGCGTGGCAAGGCCAATATACTGCTCGAGACACTGCGCAAGAATGGCATTGCCGCTTATGCTGATGTGGATGGCGGTTACTTTGAGGCGACGGAGGTCAGGCTTGTCCTGGCATTACTGGCGATCATCGATAATGCACGGCAGGACATTCCCTTGGCGGCGGTATTGGCATCGCCAATCGGCGGCTTTTCCTGGGAGGAGATTGTCCGCATACGCATGTCGGCGGAAGATGGTGATCTCTACGATGGATTGCTGGCTAGTTTCTCGCCAGATACCGGATTGCCTGCGGAGCTTGCGGAGCGGACGTCAGCCTTTCAGCAGGAACTGGCTGCCTGGCGCAATTACGCCGTGAGCCACAGCGTGCCGGAACTCATCTGGATGCTGTTCCGTGAGACCGGCTACTATGATTATGTCGGTAGTCTCAAGGGCGGTCTTTTGCGGCAGGCGAATCTGCGCATGCTCGTTGACCGTGCGGCTGATTATGAACGCACGAATTACCGCGGCTTGTTCCGTTTCCTGCGGTTCATCGATGACCTGCGCAAGCGCGATACGGACCTTTCCGTGGCGCGGACGCTCGGGGCTAGTGAAAACGTCGTGCGCATCATGAGCATCCATAAGAGCAAGGGACTGGAGTTCCCTGTGGTTTTCGTGGCTGATATGGCCAAAGAGTTCAATCTGCAGGATACCAAGAAAAACTTCCTGATGCATCAGCAGCTAGGCATCGGCATAAAGCTCAGCGAGCGCTCGCGTGTCGGGCGGCAGATTTACAATACACTGCCCTGGCAGGCAATCGCTGATAAAATCGTCGCAGAGTCAAAGGCAGAGGAGATGCGTGTGCTGTACGTGGCAATGACAAGGGCCCGCGAAAAGCTCATCCTGACAGGTGTGCTGACGGCGTCGAAGGCTGACAAGGTACAAAAGAAATGGGGCAAATATCTGCAAAGTACTGACAGGCAGATGCCTGCGGCTTTTGTCCGGCAGGCGGCAAGCTATCTGGATTGGGTGGCACCTGCCATCATCCGCCATGCTGATGGCGAGGCTTTGCGGCAGTTCGTGGCTGATGAGGCTGATGGATATGCTGCCTTGGAGCTGGAGCCCGAGGCCCATTTTGCCGTGCAAGTCCTGAATGCTGCTGCTATCGGCATGCAGCACGAAGAGGAACTGCAGGATGACGAACTGCTGCGGGCAGCTGCTCTGGGGCAGCCCATGCCGGCAACGGAGAACAAGGAGCGTGTTGAGCACTGTCTCGCGTATCGTTATGATATGGGGGGACTCGATGAGGTGCCAGCCAAGCTGACGGTCACTGAGATCAAGCGACGCTTTGCCGTCGAAGAACTGCATGAGGATGACACAGAGCCTGGTACGATGCTGGTAAAGGCAGAAACTATGGACAAGGCGGTCCAGGCTGATTTTGACTGGCCACGGCCACAGTTCCTGCAGGAGGAGCGGCAGGGATTATCTGCAGCCGAGAAGGGCACCATCATGCATACCGTCATGCAGCATATCGATATCCATGGCGATATGAGTTTTGCCGGAATCCGGCAACAGCTGGTGGGGATGGAGCAGGCTGGAATCCTGCTGCCTGGCCAGAAGGATGTCGTTTATCTGAAAGGCATCCGCGATTTCGTGCAGTCGGCTGTCGGGCAGCGTCTGCGCAAGGCGAAGGATATCTGGCGTGAGCTGCCGTTTTCGCGTATGCTGCCAGCCAAGCGTTTCTATTCAGATGTGCAGTCACCGGATGAGAAAGTCTTCACACAGGGCGTCATTGACTTGCTGTTTGAGGAGGATGACGGTAGCCTCGTGCTGATCGACTATAAGACTGACCAGAATCCTGATCCTGAGCAGGCTTTGCGGCGCTATCAGGTACAGGTGGACCTCTACAGCGAAGCGGTAAAAGAAATCCTCCAACGTCCCGTCAAGGAGCGCTATCTCTATCTGCTGCGCAGCGGACAGATGGTGATGGTTCCGTAATGAGATAAAAAGCTACATTCAAAAAACAAGTGGCAAATGAAATGCCCGCGTAAGTCGGTATGAAAATGGCTTATGCGGGCTTTTTTACGTAAAATTGCAGTTTGTCTGTCAGTGCGAGATTACAATAAGCTTGCTACAGCTCAGCTTGGGTGAGGGTGGGTGCACTTTTTCTCCGCTCCGCTAAATG
>FPAX01000022.1 GCA_900116485.1 Selenomonas sp. GACV-9 | reverse complement strand
CCATTCAGCGGAAACAGAAAAAGTACTACCCCGTGAACCCCGAGCTGCGTACTATCGGGATTCCGTTCCGCACGCACTAACAGACAAACTGCAATTTTACAGCAATGATGAATTTTTTCTTTTTGAGCAGGACTTTTTCAAGAAATGTCTAATATATAGAAACAAGAACAGAGTAGATTGTTTATTGTATACTGTACTTTCTTATCAAATATACCGAATAAATGATATAAAATGCAGTTGCATTGTGATGAAGTCTACCGATAAAACACAAATGAATAAAATATATAGCTATATTTTCTAAAAATACATTGACTTTTGTAAACTTGTAAACTATAATTAGTTCCATCGTTGAATTGTTTGACGGACAAGGGAGGAATTCACATGAATTTCAGCAAGAAAAGTCTGAAGCTCATGAGTGTGCTTGCGGGCACGATGCTCATGGGTAGTGTATTTGCCGGTTGTGGGGACGAGGGCAATGCTGATGAGATCAAGATCGGCGCCAACTTCGAGCGCACGGGCAATGTAGCCAACTACGGCCAGGCTACCCTTGATGGTTTCAATCTCGCCATCAAGGAAATCAATGAGGCTGGCGGCATCAATGGCAAGAAACTCAAAGTCGTCGAGGCTGATAATAAGTCTGAGGCCTCGGAGGCCGTCAATGCAGCTACAAAGCTGATTTCTGACGACAAGGTCAAGGTCATCGTCGGCCCGGCAGTAACGGCAAACGTCATCGCTGAGTCCCAGGTGGCTACGGATAACAAGATACCGGTCATCGCACCGGATGCTACGAGCCCTGATGTAACGGTGGAAAACGGCAAGGTCAAACCGTTCATCTTCCGCAGCTGCTTCATCGACCCGCAGCAGGGTTCGGTCATGGCGAAGTTCGCAGTAAACGACCTCAAAGCCAAGACTGCAGTCATTTATGTCGATAACAGCTCCGATTACTCCAAGAGCCTGGGCAAGGTATTCAAGGAGAAGTTTGAGGCCGCTGGCGGCAAAGTCCTTATGGAAGAGGCTTTCCTGGCCAAGGATCAGGACTTCAAGGCCGCTTTGACGAAACTCAAGACGGCAAATGCTGATGTCGTTTTCGTTCCGGCTTACTATGAAGAAGTCGGCAAGATCGTAAAACAGGCTCGCGAGCTTGGTTTCACGCAGGCGTTCCTCGGCACGGACGGCTGGGATGATTCGAAGGTCGCAGATATCGCCGGTGCTGATGCGCTGAATAAGACTTACTTCAGCACCCATTATTCCGATAAGGATACTGAGGTCAAGGGCTTCATCGATGCCTTCACGAAAGAGTATGGCCATGCACCGAACGTATTCGCCGCTCTCGGCTATGATGCCGGCAAGATGCTTGCCGATGCCATCAAGCGCGCTGGCAGCGATGACCCGGAGAAGATCCGCGAGGCATTGGAACAGACCAAAGACCTCAAGGTCGGCACGGGAACGATCACGATGGACAAGAATCACAACCCAATCAAACAGGCAGTTATCCTGGAGAACAAGAACGGCGACCGCGTCATGGTTGCTAAGATCATGCCGGATGCTGAGTGATTGAGCCAATAAGGCAGAATCAGAGGGCCGCAGTGATGCGGCCCTTTAGACTATCGCCGGTTGTCCTTCATGGACGGACGCGGCAAGGAGGATATTATGGAATTTACGCACCAGGTCCTGCAGCAGCTCGTCAATGGCATTTCGCTGGGCAGCATTTATGCGCTGATTGCGTTAGGCTATACGATGATTTACGGTATCATCAAGCTCATCAACTTCGCTCATGGCGATATCTACATGGTGGGCGCATATATCGGTTTTTATGCGATTACGCAGGCAAAACTCTCAATCGTACCCGCACTCTTGCTTTCATTTGTCGTTACCGGCATTCTCGGCATGGTGGTCGAAAAGCTTGCTTATAAGCCATTGCGCCATGCGCCGCGTATATCGGTACTCATCACGGCTATTGGCGTGTCATTCTTTCTCGAGTATACGAGCATGTATTTCGTGTCGCCGACGCCGCGCACGTTCCCGGCTATGTTTGGCGACGTTGCCATAAATATCGGCGGTATCGTCATCAACGGCCAGCAGATGCTGATCCTTGGCATCACGGCTATCCTGATGGTCATCCTTACCTATGTGGTTCACCGGACGAAGACCGGCAAGGCCATGCGCGCGGCTTCCTTCGACACGGAGACGGCCCAGCTCATGGGTATCGATTCTGACCGCATCATCTCGATCACGTTCGGCATCGGCTCCTCGTTGGCGGCTGTGGCTGGTGTGCTCGTCGGTGTCTACTACAACTCCATTGACCCGCTCATGGGCATCATGCCGGGCCTCAAGGCCTTTGTCGCCGCTGTTCTGGGCGGCATCGGCATCCTGCCAGGAGCTGTGGTCGGTGGCCTTATTCTCGGTATTGTCGAGGCCTTTGTCTCGGGCTTTGTCTCGTCCACATTCCGTGATGCCGCAGCATTTGCCATCCTGATCCTGGTGCTCCTGTTCAAGCCGACGGGAATCTTCGGTAAGAATACGAAAGAAAAGGTTTAAGGGGGGAGCATCATGAAATATTTACGCAAGAATGACTGTATCATGCTGGGCTTCGCCATTATCCTGTTCGCGGTCTTGCAGGGGCTTATCACGGGACGCGTATTGAGTTCGTTCTGGCAGCTGAACCTGTTGATCGTTGGCATCAACATCATCATGGCCGTCAGCCTCAATCTCATCAATGGCTATACGGGCCAGTTCTCGCTGGGCCATGCGGGCTTTATGGCTGTCGGTGCTTATGTGGGCATCGTGCTCACGACGAATTTCCATATGCCCTTTGCCGTGGCTCTGCTCGCTGGCGGTGTAGCAGCTGGTTTCCTGGGGTTCCTCATCGGTATCCCGACACTGCGCCTGCGTGGTGACTATCTGGCCATTGCGACGCTGGGCCTTGGCGAGATCATCCGCGTCGTCATCATGAATATCGACTATGTCGGCGGTGCTGCAGGTTTCAAGGGCATCCCGCATCATACGAATTTTGCCTGGGTATTCTTCCTCATGCTGTTTGCGCTGTTCTTCATCAAGAATTTCGTGAACTCGAATCATGGCCGCGCCTGCCTGGCCATCCGTGAGAATGAGATCGCAGCTGAGTCGATGGGCGTCAACACGACGAAGTTCAAGGTCATGGCCTTCACGATCGGTGCGGCCTTTGCCGGCGTGGCTGGCGGCTTGTTTGCCCATTGTTTCTATCTCGTCAGCCCGAACTCGTTCACGTTCATGCAGTCCTTCAACTATCTGATCATGGTGGTCATGGGCGGTCTGGGCTCGATTACGGGCTCCATTGCCGGTGCGTTTGTCGTCACGTTCATTTCGGCGGCGCTGGCCAGCTGGCCCGAGTTCCGCATGATCATCTATGCGCTGGCACTTATCCTGCTGATGTTCTATCGTCCGCAAGGGCTGTTCGGCTACATGGAGGTCACGAACATGGGCATCCTGCGCAAGATTTTCCGGAAAGGAGGCCGTAACTGATGGCAAACGAATTACTCAAAGCAACTGATGTGTCCGAGGTATTCGGCGGCCTCAAGGCGGTCTCGGACTTCAATTTCCATATCAACAAGGGCGAGCTCATCGGCCTTATCGGTCCGAATGGTGCTGGCAAGACGACGGCCTTCAACCTGATTACGGGCGTCTATCAGCCGACGACGGGGGACATCACGTTTGATGGCAAGAGCATCGTCGGGCTCAAGCCTTATCAGATCACCCAGCGCGGCATCGCGCGTACCTTCCAGAACATCCGCCTGTTCGCGGAACTTACGGTCCTCGAGAACGTCAAGATCGCATTCCACTTCCATGTCAAATATGGCCTGTTGGAGTCGGTTTTTCGTGTGGGGCGCTATTTCAAGGAAGAGGAGCGGATCGAGGAGGAGGCCCGCAAGCTGCTGAAAATCTTCCATCTGGAGGATAAGGCTGAGGAGCTGGCGAAGAATCTGCCTTACGGCGCTCAGCGCCGCTTGGAGATTGCGCGGGCGCTGGCGGCCAAGCCGAAACTGCTGCTGCTGGATGAGCCGGCAGCTGGCATGAACCCGCAGGAGACGAAGGAACTCATGGAGATGATTGCCTGGATCCGCAAGGAGTTTGGCCTTACGATCCTGCTCATCGAGCATGATATGAGCCTTGTCATGGGCATCTGTGAGCGCATTTACGTGCTGGAGTATGGCATGATCATCGCGCAGGGGACACCGGCGGATATCAAGAATGATCCCGAGGTCATCCGGGCATATTTGGGAGGCGAAGCATAATGGGCAAGATGTTGGAACTGAAGGACGTGAACGTCTATTATGGCGCCATCCATGCGATAAAAGGCATCAGTCTTGAGGTAAACCAGGGCGAGATCGTAACGCTCATCGGGGCAAATGGCGCCGGCAAGTCGACGACGCTGCGCACGATTTCGGGACTGCTCAAACCGAAGACTGGCACGATTACCTTTGAGGGGCAGGATATTGCTGGCATCCGCGCCCATGAGATCGTCCGCACAGGCATCAGCCAGGTGCCTGAGGGACGCCGCATCTTTGCGGAGATGTCGGTCATGGAGAATCTCGATCTGGGGGCGTTCACACGCAAGGATAAAGACGGCATCAAGGCCGATATCAAGCATGTCTTTGAGCTGTTCCCGCGTCTTGAGGAGCGCAAGGATCAGATTGCCGGCACCTTATCGGGCGGCGAGCAGCAGATGCTCGCGATGGGGCGTGCACTGATGAGCCGGCCGCGGCTCTTGCTTCTCGATGAGCCGTCGATGGGCTTGGCACCGCTGCTGATCAAGGAAATCTTCAATATCATCGTCGATATCAACAAGGCTGGCACGACGGTGCTGCTCGTTGAGCAGAATGCCAACATGGCGCTGTCGATTGCCAACCGCGCCTATGTGCTGGAGACGGGCCGCATCACGCTTGCGGGCGATGCGAAGGAACTTGCAGCCAGCGAGGACGTCCGCAAGGCATATCTGGGCGGCTAAGGTTCATATATCATAAGGAAGAAGGGATTCGCTGGCTTTTGGCGAATCCTTTTACTATCAAAACATCAAAATCCCGAATATGGTTTCGGGTAGGGAAACGGAGGATATCAATATGTTTGTTGCAAATCGCATGGCTAAAAATCCTGTAACAGTAACGCCTGACACTTCGCTTGATGATGCGGCGCTGGCAATGAAGAAGGGGAATTTCCGCCGCCTGCCGGTGGTCGAGGATGGCAAGCTGGTGGGGTTCTTCAGCGATAAGGACCTCATGCGCGTAGCTCCGTCACCCGCGACGACGCTGTCGCGCTATGAGGAAAAATCCCTGCTGGCCAAGCTCAAGGTGGCGGAAATCATGAATAAGGATGTCATTTCGGTCAGCGAGGATGCGACGATAGAAGAGGCCGCCCTTATCATGTACGACAAGAAAATCGGGGGCCTGCCGGTGGTCTCCCAGGTCGGTGCTGTTGTCGGTGTGATTACCGAGACCGATATCTTCAAGACCTTTGTCGATGTCATGGAACTCACGGGGGGCAAGACGAGGATTACCGTGCAGGTCGACAACAAGGTCGGCGTGGTCAATGAGCTGTCGGGGATCTTTGCCAGTGAGGGCCTGTCGATTGACAGTCTCGTGACCTGCAAGCAGCCGGATGGCAGCTATGAGATCGTCATCCGTGGTGATATCCCTGATGTAGCAGACATCAAAGCGAAAATCGAGGCCAAAGGCTATAAGGTTATCCACTCGGTCAAATTCTCATGATATCCATCGATGTATACAGGAAAAGTGCGCGATTTTCTGCTTGCTTTTTGTCGTGGTTTCATGGATAATATAAATAGGAATACTTTACTCTGATATGTGTAAGTGTAAGTGTTAAACATTAAGGAGGAAGCTAACATGGATGTCAACAACATTGCTTCGCTCTCCCAGCAGACCGCTGCACTGAGTGCGAGCTACAAGAAAACGACAACGTCGACGACGACGGATGCCGCGAAGAATCTGACCACAACAACTACGACAACCGAGGCGTATAGTCTCGATATTTCCGAGGCGGCTCAGAAGGCCTCGGGGGCCACGAAGGGCATGACGGCTGAACAGGTAGATATCCTCAAAGAGGGAATCCAGAAGAGCTATCAGCTCATGATCAAAACGCTGACTGAGCAGAATCTCAAGCTGCAGGGCTGGCTCGATCAAGGCATCGGCAAGCTGAACTTTGAAGGTATCCTGATTGGCGCGGACAAGTTCGCATTGCCAGAAGTTGCTACGACGCCTGAAGAGGCTGCCAAGGCAGTTGCTGACGGTGGTGCTTATTCGGTGGACAGCGTGGCGACGCGCATCATGGACATGGCTACGTCGATTGCCGGTGGTGACCCGGAGAAACTCAAGGCTATGCAGGATGCTGTCGAGGAAGGCTTCCGGCAGGCTGGTATCACTTGGAAGGATGCCATGGGGCAGGACGACATGCCGCAGATTACCAAGGATACCCATAACGAGATCAACAAGCGCTTCGAGGAACTGTTCAATAAGCTGAACAATCCGCAGCAGGAGGAAGCATGATGTAGATGGGCTCTTGCAGCCAGTCATGACTGCAGGAGCTCATATTTCCTCAATGTAAGAAAACGTTTACAAAATTCTTGACTTTCACTCGGAATAGCGGTAAACTAGAGACAACAAAAAGAAATGCAATGCAAATGCGATGAAGATCCGCTTTGCATTATGTTTTTACCACAAAATGAAAACGTTTACTTAATTTTAGGGAGGAATTGAACATGGAGCAGGAAATCTTGACAGAAATGAAAGCGGTTTTTACGGAAAAATTCGGCGAGAAAGCAACGCGCAGCTATTTTTCGCCGGGCCGCGTCAACCTGATTGGCGAGCATACCGACTATAATGGCGGTCATGTCTTTCCCTGTGCGATTTCCCTTGGTACCTATGCGCTGGTGGCTGACCGCGACGATGATAAGACGCGCGTCTACTCCATGAATCTGGCTGATAAGGGTGTCATCGAGTTTCCGATGACGGATCTCAAATACGACAAGGCCAAGGACTGGGCCAACTACCCGATGGGGGTGGTCAGTGTATTCGAGCAGGCTGGTCACGCCTGCAGCCACGGTTTCGATATCGTCATCAACGGTACGCTGCCAGGCGGTTCTGGTCTTTCCTCATCGGCATCGATCGAAGTGCTGACGGCAGTCATCCTCAATGATGCTTTTGGTTTCGGCCTCGATATGGTCGATATGGTCAAGCTCTCCCAGAAAGCGGAGAATGTGTTTGTCGGCGTCAACTGCGGCATCATGGATCAGTTCGCGGTGGGCATGGGCAAGAAAGACTGCGCTATCCTGCTGGACTGCAATACGCTTTCCTACCGTTACAGCAAGATCGCGCTCAAGGATGCGAGCATCGTCATCACGAATACCAACAAGCCGCACAGCCTGGCATCCAGCGCCTATAATGTCCGCCGCGCTCAGTGTGAGCACGCGCTCAATGAGCTCAAGGAAGTGAAGCCGGAGCTTTCAGCCCTTGGCGAGCTTTCCAATCAGGAGTTCAACATGATTGCCGGGCATATCGAGGAGCAGCTGGAGCGCCAGCGCGCCCGTCACGCTGTCTATGAGAACAACCGCACACTCGAGGCTGTCGAGGCATTGGAGCAGGATGATGTCGAGGAGTTTGGCCGTCTGATGGATGAGTCTCATTTCTCGTTGCGGGATGACTACGATGTCACGGGCAAGAACCTCGATACGCTGGCTGAGCTCGCCTGGGCGCAGGAGGGGGTCATCGGCTCGCGCATGACGGGGGCTGGCTTTGGCGGCTGTACGGTCAGCCTGGTCCGCAACGATGCGATCCCGGCCTTCAAGGAAAAGATCGGCAAGGCTTATACGGATATCATCGGTTATGCGCCGAGCTTCTATGTGGCCAGCATTGCCGATGGCACGCATCGCCTGAGCTGAGAAAAGAATCCAGAAAAGCAGCATAGAAAACGAATAGAAAACGTGATAAAATAGAAAGCGATTTCTGTTTTGATCATTTAGCGATAGAAAGGGAGTCTCCAGTATGTCTATTCTAGTTTGCGGCGGTGCCGGCTATATCGGTTCCCATGCCGTTCATCAGCTTGTGGGCAAAGGCGAGGAGGTCGTCATTGTCGACAATCTGCAGTCGGGGCATCGCGACGCGCTGAACCCGAAGGCGAAGTTCTACGAGGGGGACATCCGCGATGCATCTGTTCTCGACAAGATCTTCACGGAGAATAAGATCGAGGCGGTCATCCACTTTGCGGCTAATTCGCTGGTGGGTGAGAGCATGGAAAAGCCCCTCAAATACTTCAACAACAATGTCTATGGCATGCAGGTATTGCTCGAGGCTATGGTCCGTCACGGTGTTGACAAGATCGTGTTCTCCTCGACGGCGGCCGTTTATGGCGAGCCCAAGCGCGTGCCGATCATGGAAGATGATGAGACGAATCCGACGAATACCTATGGCGAGACCAAGCGCACGATGGAGAAGATGATGAAGTGGGTCAGCCGTGCCGATGGCATCCGCTATGTGTCGCTGCGCTACTTCAACGCAGCGGGTGCTCTCGATGATGGCTCGATTGGTGAGGATCATCATCCTGAGACGCATCTCATACCGCTGATCCTGCAGGTGCCGCTGGGCAAGCGTGATCATATCACGGTGTTTGGTGACGATTATGCGACGCCGGATGGCACTTGCCTGCGCGATTACATCCATGTCATCGATCTGGCCGATGCCCATGTACTGGCGCTGGAGTATCTGCGCAAGGGCGGCGAGAGCAATATCTTCAACCTTGGCAATGGCAAGGGCTTCTCGGTCAAGGAGATGATCGAGGCAGCCAAGAAGGCCACGGGCAAGGAAATAAAGGTCGAGATGGGCAAGCGCCGTGCTGGCGATCCGGCCCAGCTGATCGCGTCAAGCGAGAAGGCACGCAAGGTCCTGGGCTGGAACCCGCGCTACACGGATGTCGAGCAGGTCATCGGCACGGCCTGGAACTGGCATCAGAAACACCCGGACGGCTACGAGAAATAATCGAAGGAAGTTTCAGCCGAAAGGAAGATCACAGTGTCAATCAATACAGAAATCAACCGCCTGCTGCATTTTGCCAAGCAGCGCGGACTCATGAATGAAGAAGATACTTATTATACGGCTAACAGACTGCTTGATGTACTGCATGTTGAGGAGTTTGTGCCAGAAGAAATCAGTGAAATGCTGGAAACAGCTGCGCCAATCCTCCAGGATATGCTCGCTTACGCGGTGGCACAGGGGCTTATCGAGGATACCGTGAGCGAACGTGACCTCTTCGATACGCGTATCATGGATTGCGTGATGCCACGTCCGTCGGAGGTTATCCGCCGCTTCAACAGCGATTATGCGCGGGCACCGAAGGCGGCAACGGATAATTTCTACAAGCTCAGCATCGCCTCGAACTACATCCGCAAGGATCGTATCGACAAGAATATCGTCTGGCAGACGGCGACGGAGTACGGCAATCTCGATATCACGATAAACTTGTCGAAACCCGAGAAGGATCCGCGTGATATCGCCAAGGCTAAGCTAGTAAAATCGGGTTCGTATCCGAAATGCCTGCTTTGCCGGGAGAATGAGGGCTATGCTGGTCACGCCGGGCATCCGGCGCGCCAGACCCACCGCCTTATCCCGCTGCGGCTGGCGGGCCATCGCTGGTTCCTGCAGTACTCGCCGTACACGTACTACAACGAGCACTGCATCGTGCTGAACCGCAAGCATATCCCGATGAAGGTATCGCGCAAGAGCTTTGAGAACCTGCTGGATTTCGTCACGATTTTCCCGCATTATTTCCTCGGCTCGAATGCTGACCTGCCAATCGTTGGCGGCTCCATCCTGTCCCATGACCACTATCAGGGCGGGCGCTATACCTTTGCGATGGCCAAGGCGCCCATCGAGAAGGGCTACGTGTTCAAGGATTATCCGTCGATCAAGGCCGGCCGCGTCAAGTGGCCGATGTCGACGCTGCGGCTGACAGGGGAAGACCGTGAGGCTCTGGCCGAATTGGCCGAGAAGATCCTCGTGGCTTGGCGCTCCTATAGCGATGCAAGTGTCGGCATCCTGGCCGAGAGTGACGGTGAGCCCCATAATACGATCACGCCGATTGCGCGCCGCCGCGGCAGCCTTTACGAGCTCGATCTCGTGCTGCGCAACAACCGCACGAGCGCGGAGCATCCGCTGGGGATTTTCCATCCTCATGCCGAAGTCCATCATATCAAGAAGGAAAACATCGGCCTCATCGAGGTCATGGGACTGGCGGTGCTGCCAGCCCGCCTCAAGGAAGAGATGCGACTGGTCGGTGAGGAGCTCGTCAAGGGTACGCCTGATATCGCAGGCATCGAAAGCATTGCCAAGCATGGCGATTGGTATAAGGAGCTGGTGGCGAAATATCCGCAGGTCACTGCGGCGCAGGTTGAGGATGTCCTTAAGGAGGAAATCGGTCAGGTGTTCAAGACGGTGCTCACCCATGCAGGTGTCTACAAGCGTGACGAGGAGGGCCTGGAAGCCTTCGACCGCTTCGTGGAGAGCCTGACCTGAGGCAAGCTGTTTCGGCAGGGCATCAGAGAAAGCAGGAAGTCATCTATGGAAGATATGAAAAACGCGACAATCGTCGATGTGGCCAAGCTGGCCGGGGTGTCGGTGGCTACCGTCTCGCGTGTAGTCAACGGCAACTATCCGGTCAAGGTGGAGACACGGGAGCGCGTCCAGAAAGCCATCGAGACGCTTCACTACGTCCCGAATGTGCAGGCGCGGGAGCTCAATACCCGCCGCTCATCGACCATCGGCGTTGTCGTACCTGGTCTATATAATATGTTCTTTGCCGAAGTCATCGATGGCATTGAGGAGACCGTCCGCAAGGATGGTCTTTCCTTGCTGCTGAACTGTGCGAAGAACGATCCCCAGCAGGAAATGAACTGCATCAATGCGCTGGTATCGCGCAATGTTTCGGGCATCATCGTCATCAGCCCGAATACGGCCGATATCAAGGAGAGCTTTTACGCGGAGCTGGTCAAGCGCATTCCGCTCGTATTCATCAACGGCTATCATCGCATTGCCAATGTATCCTACGTGGCCAATGATGAGAAACTGGGCTCGCGGCAGGCCCTCGAGTATCTTGAGGGTCTCGGCCACGAGCGCATAATGTTCGTGCGCGGCGTGAATTCTGACTCGTATACCATCAAGGAAGAGGCGTATCGTGAGCTGATGACAGAAAAATCCATGCTGGAGGAATCCCTTGTCGTGAACATTGGCGAGGGCAATGGCGTGGAAACTGTCGACTCGACGATGGCGCGGCTGCTGGAAGTCATCCCGCAGACAGAGCCTACCGCAATCTTCTGCTGTAACGACCTCATGGCCGTGGGTGCGCTCAACGCCTGCAAGCGCCTGGGGCGCAAGGTGCCCCAGGACATCTCGGTCATGGGTTACGATAATATCTCGCTGTCACGGCTCGTCGAGCCCAAGCTGACGACCATGGATCAGAATATGTTCCAGCTCGGCAGCAATGCGGCCACTTTGCTGACGGAGAAGATCAAGGGTGGCAAGAGCAAGCGTGTCATGCTCGACAATGTGCTGATCCCCCGCGACTCTACGGGGGCGGCCCGCAGGTAAGCGCTGGCGTAAAAGCTGTACAAGCGTGGGCTTTTGTAGTATGCTTATGCTGATAGGAAAGTGCAGGACGAACCTAGGCGGAGGATGAGGCATGAAGATACTGATTGCAGACGATGACCGGCGGAACCGCATGGCTCTGGAAGAATTCATGAAGGCATATGGCAGTTGCGACTTGGCGGCTGATGGTATGGAGACAATCGATCATGTCCTCGAGTCGGTGGAGAAACGGGATCCGTATGACCTGCTCTGCCTGGACATCATGATGCCTAAAGTAGACGGGCTCAAGGTACTGAAGGTTGTTCGCGGCCTAGAGGAGCAATACCGCATCCCCGAGGCAAGAAGGGCCAAGATCCTGATGGTGACGGCGATTGCCGATGTCAACGTCGTCGATCAAGCTTTCCAGCTCGGCTGTGATGCTTATGCGTCCAAGCCCCTCCATACAGAAAAGATGCTGAAGGTCATGGCCGACTTAGGCCTGGACAAAGGATAGATAGCATAAGCCCCTGGCATGATAGCATATCGTGCCAGGGGCTTCGTTTATTTTGGGGTATGGAGTTTTTGCTTGAGGTTGGCGACGGCACCGAGCAGGTTGGCATCGTTGCCGTGCTGGCAGGCGACGATGGTCGGGTGGATGCGGGCGACACGGGCATGATGGATGATGCGGCTCACATGCTCCTCGATATTGGGGATGAGGTCAGAGCGGGCGCTGATTGCGCCGCCAATCAGGAAGGCCTCGGGATCGAAGATGTATTGGATATCGTAGATGGCCCGGGCCAGATGTTCGTACATATCGTCGATATAGCGGCGGGCCTCATTGTCGCCGTCCTCAGCCATTTGGAAGATGATGCGGCCGTCCAGCTCCTCGCTGGGAATATTGCGTGCCTTGGCCAGCTGGCGGACCAAGGCGCCCGAACAGCCACTTTCGCTGAGGATATCCTGGCGTTCGTTTACATAGATGTAGCCGAACTCGCCGCCATGCAGATGGGCACCGTGGATGATTTGCTTGTTGTGGACGAGGGCGCCGCCGACGCCGGTGCCAAGCACGAAGAAAGCGACATCTTGATAGTCGCGGCCGGCGCCAGTCCAAACCTCGCCGAGGGCGGCGCAGTTGGCATCGTTTTCCATGGCAATGGGCAGTTTGAGCATGGCGGCCAGAGCGTCGCGAATCGGGAAATCATGGATATAGGGCAGAGCACTGCTGCCGCCAATCATACCGGCTTTGTCGTCGACAGCTCCGGGCAGGCTGAATCCAGCGCCGGCAAGCTCGTATTGCGCTGCCAGCTTGTCCTTGGCAGTTTGCAGCCGGTCATAGAAATCCGGCAAGGTCTTAGGCGTTGGTACAGAGCCCTTCTGCAGGAAACTGCCTGCGTCGTCAATCACGGCGTACTTTATGCTGCTGCCGCCTACATCGAATCCGAGATAATACATGTCAGCCACTCCTTGTTCATAGAATCACTCTAAGCCTAGCATGAAAAGCAGCGGCCTTCAATGGTGGCTGGCAGGATTGGTCGATCGTTACAAAAAATAAGACTGTTATATTGTAATTTCATGAGGGGAAGTTTATAATCGGATTAGATATTTTCTGCTTGGGAGATATCTACCGGAAGTTTTTTGTTTTAAGATTGTTTAGGAGGATTTATGTATCAGGGACGGAAAATCGTACAAAAGAAGATGAAGAAAAAGGCGGCTGCGGCATTGCTGGCAGCAGGACTTTTGGTCTCGATGCCGGTTGGTATGCCGACGGCACAGGCTTTTGGCTGGATGGATGCGCTGAGCGGTGTCATTAACGCGGCGGTGACGTCTGATGCCTTGCGCTCGCAGTTCCTCGATGCCGGCGACAACCCGACGGTACAGAATGCCAGACATGACCTTGCTTTGCAGCAGGCCAAGGCAGACCGCCCCGTTGATGCGCAGGCAGCTGCTATGACGGATGTTATCATGAAACAGATGGTAGAGCAGGGCGATTATGTCCTGCGCAACAATTCGCTGCCATTCCGTTGGCAGGTCGTGGCCAACAATGAATTCAATGCCAGCTGCGATTTTGCGGACTTCATCACGGTTTACGATGGTTTTGTCCAGAAATGCGGTTACAACAGGGATATGGTAGCAGCTGTGCTGGGCCATGAGATGACCCATGGCTTCAATCAGCATATTGCCAACAGCGCAGCTAAGAGCGCCTGGGCAAGTGCTATGTCGGGCATGGCTAACGATGCCCTCAATGCTTCGAACTTCGGGGTCGGTGCAAGCTTGTCATCCCTGTCCGATGCTACGATCCGATTCCTGTCGGTCAAGAATATCAATGTCCCGGATGAGAAAGATGCCGATCGCAATGGCTTTTTCGTCATGGCCTCGGCTGGATTCAATCCTGGCGGTCCGGCAGCTGTCATGGCGCGCATGAGCTATTATACGGAACACCGCGACCAGGTGACGGATTTCTTCAATCCGAGTGACCATCCGGATACGCGCAAGCGTCTGAAGGATATGGCTGCGCTGCTGCATAATTATGGTATCGGTCACACTGAGGTCAAGAATGTCAACGATATCTATTTCGACAAAGAGCTGCTGCTGACCGCTGAGCCTGATGGCATGCAGGATGCAGAAGAGATGGCCTATCTGATCTCTGGCGGCATTGCCAAGGGCTTCCATGACAATCGTTTCTTTACGTCGTGGAATTTCAAGACCCTGCCAGATGGATCGGTGGATTTCCTCACGAATGATCCGGCCTATAAGCCGCTGAAAAACGCGCTGAAGATGGAAAAGGGCTTGGGACAGCGTTTCCAGACCTTGGTAGAGCGCGCTTATGAGAATGATGCGAAGAGCAATGCGCGGGCAAGATACTTGCAGGAAGAGCTCGAGCGCAAGCAGAAGAACAGAGAGTTGCGTGAAAACCAGGCAGCCCGCAAGAATGACTCCGGTGACAAGGCTGTGAATGGCCATATGTATCTGAAGATGGGCCTGACTGACCTGGCGGAAAAAGAGTTCCAGCGTTCGGCCAAGCTCGATGTGAATAATCCGTCGGCTAAGAGCGGCATGGCAGCAGTGCTGGGCAAGCATGGCAAATTCGATGAGGCTCTGGCCATGGCCAATGAGGCTATTGCCATGAATCCGGAGCTCGGCACGAGCTATGTGGCGCGAGCCATCATCTATAAGGATATGGGAAATATGGACAGCGCGCTGGCCGATTGCAATATGGCGCTGCAGTCTCCGAAATCCAACACCTATGCGTACAAACTTGCTGGTGATATCTTCCGTGCCCAGGGCGCAGCAGACAGCGCATTGATGGAATACAGGGCTTATCATGAGGCAAGACCGAATGCCAAGGATATCCCGGCAGAATACGCAGCGCAGCTGCAGTAAGGTGCAGTATGAAGAAGTTCATGTGCAGCCTGATGGCTGCTATGGTATTGGCAGTCCCGCTGGCTGCCAGCTGGGACGCTCCGCGGGTTGCAGCCAACCAGAAGGTGTTCCGCAAGGTTACGCCGGAGGACAACAAAAGGGCGGTGCAGCTTTTAGAGCAGGCCAATCAGCTGCGGGCTGCCGGCGACTACGAGCAGGCCATTTCGCTGTATACCAAGGCCATCCATATCAATGAACGGCTGGGGGGCTATGCAGGACGGGCATACTGCCGGTTCTTGCTGGGCGATTATGAGCAGGCTGAAAGGGATGCCAATACCTCAATCTATAACCGCAGTGCCCGGGATCTGATGCTCCCAGGCATGATGGGCATGGCAGAATATGTGCGCGGCGTCTGCCGGTATAAACGCGGCCAGTTCGAGGCAGCGGAGGCTGACCTGCGGGCGGCATCATCGAGCCGCTATGGTACCGATGAAATCAAGCAGATGTATCAGGCCTGCCGCCAGAAAGCTGCTGTGGCCAAGGAAAAGGCTGCCGTAGAGCAGGTGATCCAGCAGTTTGCTGATGCGGATAACACGATCCGTGAGGCCTTGCAGGCTGGCAAGATCAAGGCCTATGACCTGTCGTGCGGCAATGCGTGGTGGCGTTCTGAGCAGGACCGTCAGGATTTTGAGCGCACGATGCAGCGCAGCGCACCAGTAGAGGCTGCATCGGTGCTGCAGGACTTCACGAAATACCTGTGGGTCAAAGGTTCGACTGCTGATCAGTACGTGGATATCGTGGCCTTCGTTCCGCGCCATACGGCCATCACGGGCGGGGACGGCACGATATACCGCGATAAGGTCGTCCTGGTACAGGTCTCGTCAGTACCGCGGCATATCAAGCTGGTATCGGAGCTGCCGCCAAGTGCGACGTTATATGATACGCATATGGTAGAGCGGGGCGGTCTTGCGCAGATCGTGCATAGCGATGACAGCAAAGGCTATACTTGGGAGTCGCTGGCCCAGGAACAGGTCCGCCAGCAGCAGGAGACAGAGTATGGCATCAAGGTGATGATGGGGCTTCCTGATGATTATAAGATCGTGCCGACCTCCAATCCTTGGGTCTATAAGCTGAACCATATCGGTGGCGAGCGGACGTGCTGGCTGAAACGTATTGATGTGGCATTGCCGGTACTGCAGTAATCGTGGTTACCGTTCAATAAGACAGGGCCGCATGCTCTTCATGAGCATGCGGCCCTGTCTTTATATGCGGTTGTATATATTTACTTCTGTTTGAGGCAGGCCTCCATGATGAACTGGTTGGCCAGGATATCCATATCCGCCGAGTTGATGGCGGCAGCTGCAGCAAAATCGCTCCAGGCGGTCGCGTATTTCTTCTGCTGGACGTGGGCAACACCGATAAGGTTGCGGGCAAAGGCCGAGCGGTCTTCCAGCATGAGTACCTGCATCATGTCGGCGATGGCGCCATCGTAGTCCTTCTTGTCAAAACGCAGGTGTCCGCGGTTGTACCAGGCCTGTGTCAGCTGCGGTGAGAGCTTGAGCAGCGCATCGTAATCCTTGCTGGCGGATTTTGTATCGCCGAGCCTGGTGGCAGCCAAGGCGCGGTTATAGTAGCCTTCGGCAGACTGCGGCGCAAAATGCAGAGCTGTCGTGAAGTCGGCTGCAGCAGTCTTGTAATCGTGGCGGTTGTAGTAGACGATGCCGCGGTAGATGTAGCTGGAGGCCTCGTCGGGGGCTTTCTTTATCTTGCGGTCGGCAGCATGGAGTGAAGCTTCGGAGGCATCCGGCGCCTGAGCCTGCCGCCAGAGATTCAGGATGTCCTGTCCGTAGTTCTTGCCGGGGACAGCCCAGGCACCGTTGAGCCCTGTCCATCTTGTCACTTTGCCGTGGAGGTCGGGACGGTTGCGGACGACATGCTGGTAGCGCGGATCGACGAGCTTGCTGCTCGGCGGTGTGGTGCGCGTATAGGCCAGCAGGTGCTGGATGTGGGCGCGGACGCCAAGCTGGGGCGTAGAAAAGCTGTAGCCGGGCTCGTGATTGCCTGTGGCACCAAGGCCGCAGAAGTTGTTCTGGCTTGGTGCCACATCGCCGCCATAGCCGAAAAAGCCGGTCTCCTTGAGGGCCTGGCAGAGGGCGACATCGGGACGGACGCCCTCGCGTCCAGCTTCCTGGTAATAGTAGTTCACGATATCTTCGACGGTACAGTTGAGTTTGGGATGGGCGTTGTTCTTCTTGATGAAGGCGGCCATCTGCTCCTGGGTGGCTTCAGCCGGCCCGAGGATGGTGATGGTGTTGGGGGCTGTGTCGACGCTCATCATCGGCGTGTCATAGAGCGGCTTCGTCTTCCAGCGGACTTCGCGGATGGCTTTGGGATTGACTTCGCCGGGCATCTTGGCAGCAAAGTCAGGGCGGTTGGCCAGGGTGCGGTTGCTGACTGGCGTCTGCGCGACAGCAGCCTCAGGGGAGGCTGCTGCGGGGAGTGGCTGGGCTAAGAGGCCGGCTGTGAGGCCACAGAGGACGAGCTGGGACAGGAAAGTGCGTGGAACATGCATGATGGAACCTCCAAACGTGAAATCTACGATTATACCAAAAAAGCTACATGGAAAACCATGTAGCTTTGCATTCATCTGGAGCGGGTAATGGGAATCGAACCCACCTCTCTAGCTTGGGAAGCTGGCATTCTACCGATGAACTATACCCGCATCGACTCATTTATTTTATCATTATTGTTATCTTTTGGCAAGGGTTTATCTTTGTGGCGGCGCTTTTTTTCTTGCAGGATGGGCGGATTTCTTTTATAATATAAGTGGGAAAGCCTACGTTGATTCGTGGGCTTTCGTCATAAGGTTTTGGGAAAAGAAGAGGAAGGAGAATGCTTATGAGCATTAACAGCATCATGAGTGGTGTCAATCACTCGCTGAATACGCTGAATAAAGTCCAGTCGACGCATAACAGCAGTATTCAGAAGATCGCTACGGGCTCAAATTATCCTAGCGCGTCCTATGGACCGTCTGACTATGCGATTGTCCAGCGCACGTATTCCAATATCGGTGCAGTGGCACAGTCGAACAGCAATACGCAGACGGCAAATTCCATGTTGTCGACGGCAGCTGGTGCCGTCAATGAAACGGTCAACAGCCTGTCCTCGCTGCGCTCCACCCTGCTTGAGGCGTCTAATGGCACGAATGGCAGCACGGATCTGGCAGCTTTGCAGAAGTCGGTAGACCAGACCATCGCGTCCATCGATGACAATGCGTCGGTAACGTATAATGGTAAGAAACTTCTCGATGGCAGCCAGTCGATAACGGTAGCTGGTGCTGACGGCTACAACACGGTCAGCCTTGGCAACATGACATCGCAGGGCCTTGGGCTCACGGACAGTGAGGGCAAGAGCACGATCGATCTGACGGATGCGTCGTCGATCAGCGCAGCTCTCGACAAGGTAGACAGCGCCTTGAATGCTGCTACCGATCAGGCAACGAATATCGGTGCCGCACAGCAGGGACTCACGTACCAGTCGTCGAACTACACGACGCAGGAAGAGAACCTCATCGCTACGGCAGAGACGATGGACTCGGCAGATATTGCCAAGGAGTCGGTCAACCTCGCCAGCTCGAACACTCAGGAGCAGGCGGCACTCTGGGCCATCAAGCAGGGCATGCAGAGCCTCAGCCAGCAGTCAGCTGGTGCGCTTGGCGGTCTCAACAACCACAGCCGCGGTGCAGCAGTCAGCATGCTGATGTAATTTCACGTATAAAAAGCCTTCCTTTGATGTACAAGGAAGGCTTTTGTTATGCCAGCAGTTCGGCAATATCCTGCATGATCTTCACATGGGGATAATCAGCAAAGGTCTCGCGGGCGGTGGTGCCTGTGGTCACGGCGGCAAAATCCACGCCGGCATTTTGGGCGGCACCGGCATCTACATAGCTGTCACCGGTGTAGAGAACAGCAGCTGGCGGCACGTCAAACCAGGCCAGTGCCTTCTTGATTCCCTCGGGGTCAGGCTTATGGGCGCTGACATCGTCGCTGCCGATGATGTGGTCGATAAGCTCCGGTACCTTGTCGCGGTCGAACTTTTCCTGGATGCGAGAGCGTGTCTTGCTGGAGATGATGCCGATGCGGGCCCCGCGGGCACGCAGGGCTTGGAGTGTGCTGACGGTATGGGGGAAGAAATGGGTGCCCTCCGTCATATAGCGGTCGGCCTCGTGCTTGTAGACCTCGAGGAATTGGCGGGCCTTGCAGTCATCCTCAGACTCGATGACGCGTTTTATGGCGTCGAGCATCGGCAGGCCAATCGTGCAGCGGATGGTATCATCGTCGCGCTGGGGCCAGCCAGTCTTGTTGAGCGTGATGTGGAAGCATTTGAGGATGGCAGATTCCGAGTTGACCAGCGTATAGTCAAAGTCAAACAGATAGAGACGGTAGTTTTTCATAGCAAAAAATCCTTTCCGTGGTCGATTCCATCTTATGATAGCATAGAATCCTATTGAAGAAAATGGCGGGATAACGTAGAATAAGAAGATAGAAGAAAACGTACAGAAAGTGCAGGGGTTACAGATGAAGTATGTTGTCGTCGACTTGGAGATGAATCCGGTAAGCCGGGAGTTCCGCGAGGTGCGCCGCAAGATCAATGAGGAGGTCATTGAGTTCGGTGCAGTGCGGCTCAACGAGAAGTTCGAGCAGGAGGCGGAGTTCCAGTGCTATGTGGCACCCGCTTATGGTCCCATCAAGAAGCATATCACGAATCTGACGGGTATCACTCAGGCCATGGTCGAGGGCAAGGACAGCTACGAAATCTGCTTCCAGAATTTCGTCGACTGGATCGGCGAGGAGGAAACGCGCATCTATTCCTGGAGCATGTCGGATATCAAGCAGCTCAAGAAGGAATGCCGTTTCAAGATGCCGGATTTTGATGTGCAGTGGCTCGACAGCCGCTGGGTTGACCTGCAGCAGGAGTTTGACGACCGTCTGGGTCTGCACAACAGCCTGGCGCTCAAGCATGCGCTCGGGGCGATGGATCATAAATTCGAGGGCGAGCAGCATACGGCGCTGGCCGATGCCATCAATACGAGTGCCATCCTTGTGCTCATGCAGGACGATGAGAAGTTCAAGGCGACGATGCAGCCAGTGCTGGATATCCTGCAGCCGAAAGAGGATCTGGCCAGCTCTATAGGCGATCTCTGCCCAGATTTGCTGAAACTCAAGGACAGCCTCTAAACAATTGTTTATATGGTGTGAATAAATCCTGTAACATTTTAAATATTGCTTGCGGTTATGGTGATGATGTGTTATCATAATACCATTCAAGGCCCTGTCCATCAGCGGACGGGGCCTTTTTGCTAAGGCAGGATGGGAGGATGGTTGGCTATGAGCGAGACGATGGGAGTGCTGGGGCCCAAGGGCACGCATAGCGAGGCGGCGGCAAGCTATCTGAATGAGCGGCTGCCAGAGCGCTGCGAGCTGGTGACGGTTCCCGATCTCTTTGAGTGTCTGCAGGATGTCGAGGAGGGCCGGCTGGATACGGCGCTGGTCCCTGTGGAAAATTCCCTGGAGGGGGCAATCAATATCACGCTGGATACCCTGGCGCGCAGTGAATCTTTAGAGGTGGTGCGCGAGCTTATCTGGCCCGTGCATAACCAGCTGATGGCTAAGTGCGATGGTGCTGCTATCACGCGCATCTTCTCGCATCCCCAGCCCATATCGCAGTGCCGGGCCTATCTGCAGCAGCATTATCCGCAGGCGGAGATCGTGAAGGTGGCCAGCACGGCACGGGCGGCAGAGCTCGTGGCCGCGGAGCCGGCATCCTCAGGCTGGGCTGCCATCTGCACCAAGCGGGCTGGCGAGCTCACGGGACTGTCGACGGTGGCCGCAGAGATACAGGACAATATGGCCAACTGCACGCGGTTCTTCCAGGTGCGGCGTCGCGGCACAGGCAAGGCCTGCCTGCCGAAGGAAAAGGTGCTGATCATCTGCCAGATCGATGGCCAGAAAGCGGGCGCATTGTACGATGTCCTGAAGGAGTTTGCCCAGCGCGGCATCAACATGACCCGCATCGAGTCGCGGCCAGCGCGCACGGAGCTTGGTGCCTATATCTTCTTTTTCGATCTGGAGTACACGACGGATGTGGAGTCCTTGCAGGGATCCATCGAAGCCGTGGCGAAGAAGAGCATTTGGCTCAAGAACCTGGGGACATTCCCCGTTTTGACCGTGGAATAACAGGATAATATAAAAAGAAAAGGGAAAGAGGCATAGTCTATGGTTATTATCATGAATCCGGATGCGACGGCAGCCGAAATCAAAAGCGTTATCGAGGTAATCACGGCAGCAGGCCTGGAGGCCAAAGTCATGGAAGGCAGCCAGCAGAAGATCGTCGGCGTCATCGGCGACAAGACGAAGGTGGCTGATGTGGCTATCGACGTCATGCCAGGCGTAGAGAAGAGCGTGTCGATCTCCAAGAGCTTCAAGCTGGCCAGCCGTGAATTCCATCCGAAAAACAGCGTGGTCGATGTGGCTGGCATCAAGATCGGCGATGGTACACCGGTAGTCATGGCTGGTCCCTGTGCCGTTGAGTCCAAGGAGCAGCTGTTTGAGGCAGCTGATATCGTCAAGGCGGCTGGTGCACAGTTCCTGCGCGGTGGCGCCTACAAGCCGCGCACGTCACCGTACTCTTTCCAGGGCCTGGAGGAAGAAGGACTCAAATATCTGGCCGAGGCACGTGAGCGCACGGGCCTGCGCGTCGTCACCGAGGTCACGACGGTCGAGGCCATCGAGAGCGTCGTGAAGTATGCGGATATGCTTCAGGTCGGCGCCCGCAACATGCAGAACTTCGGCCTGTTGAAGGAAGTAGGCAAATGCGGCAAGCCGGTGCTCTTGAAGCGCGGCCTGGCCGCAACGATTGACGAGTGGCTCAATGCTGCCGAGTACATCATGAATGCCGGCAACCCGAATGTCGTGCTCTGCGAGCGTGGCATCCGCACCTATGAGACGTATACGCGCAACACCCTCGACCTCAGCGCAGTCGCTGCGGTCAAGCATCTGTCGCATCTGCCAATCATCGTCGACCCGAGCCATGGCACGGGCAAATGGCGCATGGTAAAACCCATGGCCTTTGCAGCCATCGCTGCTGGTGCCGACGGCCTGATGATGGAGGTACATCCGAATCCGGCCAAGGCCCTTTCCGATGGCCCCCAGTCGCTGACCCCGGAGAATTATCAGGAGGTCATGGCAGGTATCTACAAGCTGTCGCAGTTTATGAAACAGGAAAATATCACGCCAATGGATATCTGACCGATATCTGGCGCATGCAAAAAAGCCTTCCCGCGGGAAGGCTTTTTTGCATGTCGTTTATTTGGCGAGCTTTTCGATATCCGGCTTGGTGCCGTGCTCGATGCATTCCTTGGTGATGATGACCTTGCGTGGCTCGTCGGATTTCGGGATCTCGAACATGACATCGAGCATGACGTCCTCGATGATGCCCTTGAGGCTGCGGGCGCCAGTCTTGCGCTCGATGGCTTTCTTGGCGACGGCCCGCAGGGCGTCTTCCTCGAACTCGAGCTGGACATTGTCCATGGCCAGCAGTTTCTCATACTGCTTGACCGGGGCGTTCTTGGGCTCAGTCAGGATACGCAGCAGCGCGTCTTCGTCGAGGGTCTCGAGGGTGCAGATGACTGGCAGGCGGCCGATGATCTCGGGGATGATGCCGTACTGCATGAGGTCTTCAGGGCGCACCTTATGGATGAGCTCGTCGAATTTCGGCTTGTCGTCCTTGCCCTGCACCTCGGCGCCGAAGCCAATCGATGAGGACTTGGACAGACGCTTACCGATGACCTCATCGATGCCGACGAAAGCACCGCCGACGATGAACAGGATGTTGCGGGTGTCTACCTTGATGGTTGGTGCCTCGGGATGCTTGCGCTGGCCGCGGGAGGTGAACTCGACTACATTGCCCTCGAGCATCTTCAAGAGTGCCTGCTGGACGCCCTCATGGCCCGGGTCGGCCGTGATGGAGTTATTGGCGCCAGATTTGCGGGCAATCTTGTCGAACTCGTCGAGGTAGATGATGCCGTGCTCCGCTTTCTCGATGTCCTTATCGGCTGCATAGTAGAGGTTGCGCACGGCAACTTCTACGTCGGCACCGACAAAGCCGGCCTCGGTAAGGCTCGAAGCATCCGTTACGGCAAAGGGGATGTCGAGGAGCTTCGACAGGTGCGAAAGCAGTGCGGTCTTGCCGCAGCCGGAAGGGCCCAGCATGATGACGTTGGACTTCTCGATTTCGGTGCCATCGTCATTCTGATAGCCGTACTTCATGCGCTTATAGTGGTTGTAGACCGCGACGGCAAGAATCTTCTTGGCCCGATCCTGATTGATGATGTATTCGTCGAGATACTGCTTGATGATATGGGGCTTGTTCTTGGCGAGGATGTCGTCAAGCTGGCCCGCAAACTCCTGATGTTCTTCCTGCTGGGTGGCGGCATCGTGCTCGTCGAGGAAGTGGTTGATCTCGCGCACGCAGTTCTTGCAGATAGCAAAGCCCGTGTTGGGATCATAGATCGGCATATCGTATTGGTCATGGACCTTGATGGTGCGTTTGCAGAAACTGCATTGGTGCGTGATTGGCTGCTTAGACATATATAACGTCCTTTCTGACAGGTAATTTTGCGTGTATATTGGTAATCTTATTATCTTATATAAGGGCGGTTTTTTCAAGGATATTCTGCCCACTTGCATTTTCTGACCAATGTGAGAAAATAGGATTGATAAGTTCCCCAATCATGAGGAGGATGAATTATGTCAGTAAAGCTTTTCGTAACGGATTTGGATGGCACGCTGCTGCCGAGTGGCCAGCAGGTGTCGCCCGCGAATATAGAGGCTGCCCAGACGGCAGTCAAGGCCGGCGTCACGGTGACGATCGCCACGGGACGCATGTATAAGGCTGCTTTGCCGGTGGCCAAGGCCCTTGGCGTCGATGTGCCTATCATCACCTATAATGGCGCGCTGATAAAGACCGTGGCCGGCGAGGTGCTCTACAGCAGCTATCTTGATCCGGAGCTTGTCTGCCGCGTCGTGGATTTCTGCCATGACAGGGGCTGGTACCTGCAGACCTACAGCAAGGATGAGCTTTACTATGCGGCGTACGATGAGAATGCCAAGGCCTATGAGGCGTCGCAGAATGTCAAGGGACATGCCGTGGGCTGGGATGGTCTCAAGCAGCATACGGAGGAAGTCTGCAAGCTGTTGTCGGTATCGGGCAGCGCAGCCGAGACTGATGCCCGCATCGCTGAACTGCGCGCGGCTTTTGGCGATGTGATTGCGCCGGTGCGCTCGAATGCCAACTATGCGGAAATCATCAATGCCGGCGTCAGCAAGGCAGCTGGTATCCGTAATCTGGCCAAGCGGCTGGACATTGCGATTGAAGACACGATGGCCATCGGCGATGCCGATAACGACCTGCCGATGCTCAAGGCGGCAGGCCAGGCTATAGCCATGGGCAACGCCGTGCCGGCAGTCAAAGCCGTCTGCGATCATGAGACGACGGACTGTGAGGCTGATGGTTTTGCTGAGGCCATCTATCGCTATGTCATTCCACGGAAATAACAGGTTGGAGTTATAAACTATTCTATAGAAGGTGAGATCATGGAGAAAGAAATGGAGGCTGAGATCGTACAGCCACAGAAGGACGACTTCCGCTTTGTCATTGTCACGGGTATGTCGGGGGGCGGCAAGACTCAGGCCTGCCGTTATATGGAAGACCTTGGCTATTTTGTCATCGACAATCTGCCACCGGTATTCATCCCGAAGTTCGTAGAGCTCTGCAAGCATGCGGGCGGCCATGTGGGCAAGGTCGTGCTCGTGGTCGACACGCGCAGCCGTGAGTTCTTTGATACGTTCATCCACACCCTTGATGATATGGACCGCGATGATGTGTCGTACGAGATGCTGTTCATGGACGCATCGGATCCCGTCATCATCCGCCGCTATAAGGAAACGCGGCGCCGTCATCCGATGGCCCCGTCCTCCCGTATTTCCGAGGGCATTGCCAAGGAACGTGAGCGCCTGGCACCGGCTCGGGCCAAGGCTACCTATATCATCGATACGTCGGAGCTCAAGAAGGTCGATCTGCGCGACAAGATACACCGGCTGTTCGGCAATACTGAGGGCGAGCAGATGAATATCAACGTGCTGTCCTTCGGCTTCAAATTCGGCATGCCCCTTGATGCAGATATGGTGCTCGATGTGCGTTTCCTGCCGAATCCGTTCTACATCGAGACGATGCGCCATAAGAGCGGCGCTGTCCCCGAGGTGGCGGAGTATATTGCCAAGTGGCCTGTGACGCAGGAGTTCATCGAGCGGCTGGACGGCATGATCGATTTCCTGGTGCCCCAGTACGTCAAGGAGGGCAAGAGCCAGCTGGTCATTGCCGTTGGCTGTACCGGCGGCATGCATCGCAGCGTGTTCATTGCCAAACATATCTATGACCGGCTCAGTGCCAAGAAGTATCCGGTCAAACTCGAGCACCGCGACCTCATGAAGAATGATGTGCATGAACATGTGCGTGAGGAGTGTTAAGGGAAGATGCATTTATTGAAATGGCTTTATCCAGGCATGAAGTTCAAGCGATGGCTGCTGCTGTTCTCGGCAGGCGTCATGCTCGTAAGCCTTGGACTGGCATTGATCTTCAACTACAAATATCTTGACTATATCGAAGAGGCGATTTTCCGCGCAGTATATCTCTGGAAGGGCAGCTATAACTATACCTTCTCGACCCTTATCGGCATTGCTGTCGTCATTCTCGGGGCGGCGCTGATGCTGCTGGCGACGAAATTCGTCATCCGTTCGGTCATCACGGTACTGCTGCCCGATAACTCGGAGCGTCTCGTGGACATCATCTATGAGAAACGCCGGCTGGGCAAGGGCCCCACGGTGACCGTTGTCGGCGGCGGCCATGGCCTGTCGGTGCTGCTGCGCGGCATCAAGTCGGCAACGAGCAATGTCACGGCTGTGGTAACTGTGGCCGATGATGGCGGCTCGTCGGGCCGACTGCGGGAGGAGCTCGGCATCATTCCGCCGGGGGATCTGCGCAACTGCCTGGTGGCGCTGGCTGATACAGAGCCTTTGATGGAAAAGCTGTTCCAGTACCGGTTCCGGGGGGAGAGCGAGCTGGCTGGCCATAGCTTTGGCAACTTGTTCATCGCGGCCATGAATGAAGTGACCGGTGATGTCGAGCAGGCACTGAAGGAGTCGTCAAAGGTACTGGCTGTCAAGGGACAGGTCCTGCCGGCATCGAAGGAGCATGTGCGCCTTGATGCTGTCATGGAGGACGGCACGGTGGTCGAGGGTGAGTCGCATATCCCTGAGGTGAAGAAACGCATCCATCGCGTGCGGCTGTTCCCCGAAAATCCGCAGCCGGTGCAGTCGGCTTTGGAGGCACTGACGGCAGCCGATGCGATCATCCTTGGCCCTGGCAGTCTCTATACCAGCATAATGCCGAACCTGCTGGTCGGCGGTGTGGCTGAGGCACTGCGCAAGAGCAAGGCCGTAAAGATATACATCTGTAATGTCATGACCCAGCCTGGGGAAACCGATGGCTATACGGCCTCGATGCATGCGAAGGCCATCATCGACCATGGCGGCAAGGGGGTCATCGACTACATGCTGGTCAACAGCCATCCTATCTCTGCAGATATGCAGGCGTACTATGCCGAAAAGGGCGCTTATCCGGTGGAGGTGGATGAAGAGGCCATCAATGCGCTGGGCATCGGCTTTGTCAAGGCTGATATCATCAATGAGTCGGATGTTATCCGCCACGATCCGGACAAGCTCTGCCGCAGTGTCATGAAGATGGTCTACCGCCTGCAACCCAGTGCGATGAAGGGCTTTGAGTAGCAGGGCAGACGGAGGAGTGAGTCACTATGCCGTCTTTTGCGACGGAAGTAAAGAATGAATTAGCGCGCCTCAGCTATGAGCGCAGCTGCTGCCGCACGGCTGAGCTGGCGGCGCTTTTGCGCATGGGCGCCACGATAACCTTTGGCCTGCGCCGCACCTTTGGCCTGAATTTCACGACCAAGAATGCGGCCGTAGCGCGCAAGACGCTGCAGCTGCTGAAGAGCGAGGGCGGCGGCATCCAGACGGAAATCACCGTTCGCCGGGCGCGCCAGCTCAACAAGAACAACAATTACACGGTTCGCGTAGTGCCGTCGCCGGATGTTGCTGGTCTGCTGGAAACCTTGGGATTCCTGCATGACGACAGCCTCAATATGGACACGGATATGGCCATCCTCAAGAAGAACTGCTGCCGCGTGGCTTATCTGCGCGGGGCATTTCAGGGAGGCGGCAGCGTCAATCGTCCGGAGGCCAGTTACCATCTGGAGCTGGTTACCGGCAGCTACAGCCTGGGCAAATTGCTCTATACGCTGCTGAAGCGTATGGATTTTCCGGCTGGATTTATCGATCGCAAGGATGACTATGTCGTCTACCTCAAGGAGGGGGATGCGGTCATGGACTTTTTGGCGATGATCCAGGCTGATGAGGCTGTGGAGGCCTTTGAAGTTGCCCGCAACGTCAAGGAGGTGCGCGAGCAGGTAAACCGGCTCGTGAACTGTGAGACGGCCAATCTGCAGAAAACCGTTGATGCTGCGGGACGCCAGCTGGAGGCAATCCGCATGCTGCAGGCGGCGGATGCTGTGGCACAGCTGCCGAAAAAGCTGCGCCAGACTGCCGAGCAGCGGCTCGCACATCCTGATGCGAGCCTGGCAGAGCTCGCGGAGATGCTTGGCGTCAGCAAGTCGGGCATGAATCATCGGATGCGCAAGCTGCGAGAGCTGGCAGATGCTTTGCCGGCAGCGCAGCAATGATAAGGGGAGAGAAGACAGTTTGGTGAAATATATAAAACGAATGCTATTGGCAGTGGCGGCTATGCTGCTGATTTTTTTGTGCTGGCTGTTGTTGACGCCAATGCCTACTGGGATTCCTGTATTGGAATATCATATGGTAAATGATGAGGATAACGGCGAGGGCTGGTCGTACAACGTGCCGCCGGAAGAATTCCGCCAGCAGCTCGATTATTTGCAGCAGCAGGGCTATACGACCATTACGATGCTCGAGTTCATGAAGGCAAAGAAGGGTAAGCTGGAGCTGCCCGAAAAGCCCGTCATATTGACGTTTGATGACGGATATGAGGATAACTATACGACGATGCTGCCGATGCTTGAAGAGCGGGGCATGAAGGCTGTGGTCTACATGGTGACTAATGATATCGGACGGCCAAAGTATCTGAGCTGGAACCAGCTGCGCGACATGCAGCAGCGGGGAATCGAGATCGGCAGCCATACGGCTAATCATCAGCCACTTACGCATCTTGATCCGGAGAAACAGGCCGAGGAGATGAAACTTTCCAAGCTTATCATGGAATGGAACGGCATCCATACGGTGTTCAGTTTTTCTTATCCTAATGGTGCTTACTCCGATGATATGCCAGCGATGCTAGCCGAGAACGAGTATTTGACGGCTGTAACGGGAGATGCTGGCCTCAATACCTTTGCCACGAATCCATATCTATTACAACGTGTGAATATTCCTCATCCGCGGTTTGGGCTTACAGAATTCAAGCTGCGGCTTTGGAAGGCAGCGGTCATGACGAAATTAGGAGTGAAACAGCATTGAGCCGGAATATCTTTAAACGAGTATCAGCAAAGAAGAAATTACTAGCGGCGTTAGCGGCTGCTTTTTGTTTCGGCAGCCAGCCATTGCCTGTTTTTGCAGCTGGACATGAGGCGGTGCAGCAGGATATGAATATCAAAGATAGGATAAATGCTATCCTCCGTGGAGCGGCAGAAAAAAACAAGAAATCGTCCCAACAGGAAATATGGGGAGATGCTGCCTGTGTAATGCATGAGATGCCGACATCGAGCAAGGATGCTGGCGGGACGCTTTTGTTTTCGGACAGCCCTGAGTATGTAACCCAGGATGGCGTACTATACCGCGATACGGTAACTGGTGATGCGCGGGTGTTTTACTATCATTTGAACAATACTGATGTGCCGAAAAAAGTTGTGGTGGTACTCCAGAATAAATACGATGGCATCAATGTCATCAAGCTGACCCGGGGCGGCAGCAGTGCGCCTAGCCAGGATTATCTCTATGTTGGCAAGACGACACAGATGAATTACTTTGCCAAGGGCATGGATGATACATTTGTATTGACGCGGAATATGGGCCGTTTGCTGCAGGATCAGATGAATACGACCCTTGTCAAGCCAGGAGAACTGGTAGCAGGGATGTATGATTTTCACGCTGCCCAGCCCGTGGAGGTTTCCGTGCTCATGATGGCTGAGGATGCTGACCCCTTGGCCGCTGCGCGGGATCTGCCGGTCTTACCGAAGGATGAGATGCGGCTGCGTGGCACCTTTGCGGGCATGAATCGGGAGCTTACGGTAAAACACATATATGATCCGGAAACTGATGGCGTCCGTTATTTCCGCGTGGCTGATGATGAGCGAGATAAATTCCGCGACGGTATTGACGCAACGGACGGCAGCAAAGTACGCAATGTAGGTAATTACGGGATAGTCTATCGCATCAATATCCCGACACGAGGGAAAAAGCCTGTCCAGTATTATTTGTCGCCGTTAGGCGGCGTATATGCAGGGGCGATGCTGGCTGTATCTGATCCTGCGGGGAAAAAACTCCTGCCGGTGCCGGCAAAACCTTTCTTTGGCGATAAGATACCAGCGGCATCGGAGCCGTTGCCCTTTGCTTTAGGGGAAGGGGCAGAGGTCCTGGCTTACGGAACAGAAGTCGCAGACTTGGGGGTATATCCTAGCGACAGGCCGGTATATTTCCTGTACTCTCCGCCGGGGGCGTCAAATCTTCCGGTCAACATCATATTGAAGCCGAATCCCTAAGGCGGCAAAATAAGCAAAAGATTGCTGGCAAAAATGTTGTCAGCAATCTTTTTGCTTTTTTTATAAAAAGGTGTTGACATATCGGCAAAAGGCGTGTATCATTATACAAGTCGCTGAGAGATACGGCAACGGAAAACAATCGGCAAGCCTTGAGTGGCAAGTGATTGGAAGCTGTTGCTTCCGAAAAAGAATTTAAAAAGTTCTTGACAGAAAGAAATCGATGCGATACAATAAATGAGTCGCTGAAATGAGCGACGGAGATTGTTCTCTGAAAACTAAACAATGTAAAATGAAATCATGCAACATGATTTAAGCCAGATGTTTTTTAAAAAACATCGATTGGTATGAACAACATAGCAATCGGCAATTTCTTAAGCAGCGAACAGCAATCTTGATTGCTTGTGAGTCGCTTACATAAATTACTTCAGTAATTTATGAACCATATGATAATTGAGAGCTTGATTGAGTTCTTCAATATGATTTATTGGAGAGTTTGATCCTGGCTCAGGACGAACGCTGGCGGCGTGCTTAACACATGCAAGTCGAACGAGACGATTGAAAGCTTGCTTTTGAGAGTCGAGTGGCAAACGGGTGAGTAACGCGTAGACAACCTGCCGCAAAG
>FPAX01000004.1 GCA_900116485.1 Selenomonas sp. GACV-9 | reverse complement strand
TACCGCGTGCCATCCCTCACTGCGTTCGGGCAGTCGCTCCGTCTACGAAGAAAGTGTACCCACCCTCGCCCTCCGTTATGTTGGGATAATCCTGCTCTGTTCCGGCGATAGGTCACGAATTACATCGATGTGCTTGTTACGGGAGAAACGATTCGTACAATCTCAGATTTCCGTTGCCAAAGGGGCGAACGGGGTAGTGCTTCTTTCTGTCTGGAGCGACTGTCCTGCGCAACAGGACTGGGCCGTAAGCGCATAACCTAGAAAGAACTATGTACGTCGCGACCTGGTGACGGGAGCAGGTAACTAAGTCCGTAGTTCTGGTCGTACGGCCCATTCAGCGGAAACAGAAAAAGTACTCCCCCGTGAACCCCGAGCTGCGTACTATCGGGATTCCATTCCGCACGAACTAACAGACAAACTGCAATTAACAAAAGACCCGTTGGCTTCCTGTTCAGCCAACGGGTCTTCATATATCATTAAGGCTGTTATCCCCAGCCCTTCTTATTGCATTTTCTGCAGCAAGACTTCTTTCGCCTTGGCGAGCTGCACATCGGTGGTGTCGCCCTCCTGGAAGTCCACCTCAACGTCCGGCTCGATGCCGACGCCATCGATGCAGCGTCCATTCGGCGTATAGTATCTGGCAATCGTGAGCTTCAGGCCATCGTCCTCAAACAGCGGTACAACAACCTGCACGGAGCCTTTACCATACGACTTCGTGCCCACCAGCGTGCCAGCGCCGGTATCCTGCAGGGCACCGGCAAGGATTTCCGACGCGCTGGCGCTGTTGCCATCAATCAGCACCACCACCGGATACTTGGGTTCCTCCAGCGAAGAATCATGCTCCTCCTTCGAGCCATCGCGCTGGACCACCGAAACGATTGGCCCTTTCGGCACCAAAAGATCAGCGACCTCGACGCAGCTCTTGACTAGCCCACCAGGATTCTGGCGCAAATCGATGATGAGGCCCTTCATGCCCTCCTGGCCGAGTTTCTCGAACTCTTCCTTGAACTCCTCGCCGGTATTCTCGCCAAACGAGGCGATGCGGATGTAGCCCATCTGGGTGCCGTCGATCATCTTGCCCTTGGCCGTACGCAGCTTTATGGTGTCGCGCTGTATCGTGTAGTCCTGATTCTCTACGCCCTCGCGGTGAATCGTCAGCGTAACTTCGGTGCCGACATCGCCGCGGATATGCATCGATACTTCTTCGGGCTGGAACTCGGTGACCGGCGTGCCATCGACAGCTACGATCTCATCGTTAGCCTTGAGGCCTGCGGCCTCACCTGGCGTGCCTTCAAGCACCGAGACAATCGTGACCTTGTTGTCCTTGAACCCCATCGTCACGCCGATGCCGCCGAAAGTGCCGGCCGTGTGCTCCTTGAGGGTCTTATACATGTCTTCCTTCAGATAGATGGAATGTGGATCGCCCAGCGACTTCACCATGCCATCGATGGCACCATTCATGAGGTCGCGGGAATCAACATCGCGCACATAGCGCGCCTCAATCATGCGCTTGACGCCGAGGAATCGCACCATGTCCAGTGACTTCGCTGTATCGAGCCCCAACAGTGCCGCCAAGCCCACCAGTGTCAGGGCACTGGAAATCAAGGCCGTCAGCACGATGCCAAGTATTATCTTTTTCTTGCTCAGATGCTGCATATCTATCTCCATCATAAATAACTATACGGGCTGACGGGCTCACCGCCGCTGCGCACCTCAAAGTGGCAGTGCGGCCCCGTGCTGTTGCCTGTCGAACCGCAGTAGGCGATGATATCGCCCTGGCTTACCGACTGCCCAACCGAAACGGCCAGCGACTGATTGTGACCATAGAGGGTCGTGATGCCGCCGCCGTGGTTGATGATGACCGTATTGCCATAGCCCGAAATCCAGCCCGCGTACTCAACAGTACCGGCCTGTGCCGCGCAGATGGCATCGCCGTAGTCAGCACCGATATCGATGCCGCTATGGTATTTCTGCGTCCCCGTGATTGGATGCACACGCCAGCCGAAATCCGACGTGATCGTGCCGCCCACCGGCCAGATCATCGAGCCATTGCCAGCCGCTGGCATATTCGCCATGCTGCTGCGCTGCAGCATCGCCGCGATCTGCTTCGATGCTGCCATGAGCTCATCATACTGGCGGTCGACCGTCGCCTTGTCGTTCTTCATCCTGTCGATGATTTCCTTGCGGCGGCGAACCTTCTCCTCCATGACTTCGCGGGCCTGCCGCGCCTTGAGCTCCTGCTCGGCACGGGCCTCCTTGTCCTTGGCAAGGCTCGCCTGCGTCGTCTCGATCTCGTTCTTTTCAGCCAGTACGCTCTGCACCAGGTCGTAGTCCTGACGGATGACCTTCTTCAATAGATCCATGCGCGTCATGAAATCCGAAAAGTCCTTGGCGCCGAACAGCACATCGAGATACGATACCTGTCCATTGATGTAGATATCGCGCACCCGCTTGCCGAGATGATCGCTCTTCTTCTCATAGTCCTTGCGGACCACCTTGAGCCGCGCCTCATTCTCATCCATGCGGGCAATGGTCTCATCGAGGGCCGCCTTGAGCTGCTTATGCTCAGAAATCGCCGTCTCAGCCTCTTCGTCCACCAGACGCTTTTCTTCGGACAGCGACTCAATCTTCTGCTGCAGCGCCTCGCTTTCCTTGCGTTTCTCCTCAGCCTGGCGCTCGTAGCTGGCCTTGTCATCCTCACGTGAGGCCTGGACAGGAGCTGCGCCAAGGGACACCACAAAGCCCGCAGTCAAAGCGACAGCTACAGCCTTTTCTGCTTGTCTTTTCATGCCTATGCTTCCTTCCTCAAACCTTCAGGAACCGCTTGAGCGAGATAGCTGAACCCAGCGCGCCGATAGCCATGCCCGAAAAGATGATAGCCACCGTGACATAGTTCATGAACGGGTACTGCGGCATCAGCGGGAAAAATGCCAGCGTGTTATAGATCTTAGCCGCCATGGCCGCATAGAAACTGCGCAGAGCGATGGCCGCCAGCGCGCCGCCCACAAAACCCATGACGACACCTTCCAGCACGAAGGGCCAGCGGATGAACCAGTCCGTCGCGCCGACGTATTTCATGATGGCCACCTCTTTGCGCCGCGCAAATACCGTCAATCGGATTGTATTCGAGATGATGAACAAGGTCGCCGCTGCCAAAAGCACCATAAGGGCCAGGCCAAACAAGCGGATCAGCCGCGTGATATCGAAAAGATGCTTGACCACATCCTGTCCGTACTTGGCCGCCTCGACGCCATCCATCTTCTCGATGGCCTTGGCCGCCGTCTCCACCATATCCGGCTGGGCTACCGTGAGCTCAAAGGACTCCGGCAGCGGATTCTGGTCGCCCAGCGCATCGAGCAGATACTTCTGGTCGCCAAGGCGCTCCGTCAGGCGCTCCTTGGCCTCCTCACGGCTCACGTACTTGACGCTCTCGATGCCCTGCATCTTCTCTAGTTCTTTCTGCAGATCCTTGCGCTCTGAGGTCTTGACGCTATCCTCGAGATAGACACTGATCTGCACCTCCGACTCGAGAGACGAGGCCAGGCGGTTCATGTTGAGCACCAGCGTCAGGAAGACGCCAAGCACGAACAGCGAGACGGCTACCGTGCCCACCGAGGCAAACGACATCCAGTTATTGCGCCGGAGCGAGTGAAATACCTCCGTGATGAAATATTCACTGGTCCTAAGCTTCATAACCATAGCCTCCTCTTAACTCATCGCGTACGATATGGCCATCCTCGATGGCAATGACGCGGCGTTTCATCGTATCGACAATCGTGCGGTCATGGGTTGCCATGACAATCGTCGTGCCTGCCTTGTTGATGCGCTTGAAGATATCCATGATATCCCAGCTCGTATCCGGGTCAAGGTTGCCCGTCGGCTCGTCGGCAATGACGATAGCCGGATCGTTGACGATGGCACGTGCGATTGCCACGCGCTGCTGCTCACCACCAGAGAGCTGCGCCGGGAAACAATTATACTTATCCCTGAGGCCAACGACGTCGAGCACCGCATTGACACTGCGTTGCATCAGACGGCGCGGCGCCTCGATGACCTGCATCGCAAAAGCCACATTCTCGAACACCGTCTTGTCGGGCAGCAGGCGGTAATCCTGGAAGATTACGCCGAGGCCGCGCCGCAGGTACGGCACCTCTTTGTGGCTCATATTGACCACATCGTGACCGTTTACCGTAAGGATACCGCTGGTCGGCAGCTCCTCGCGGAACAGCATCTTGATGAAAGTCGACTTGCCGGCACCGCTGGCACCGACGATAAAGACAAACTCGCCCTTCTCGATATCGACATCGACACCATCGAGGGCAACAGCACCATTTTCATATATCTTGGAAACGTTGCTCATATGTATCATGAGATACTCATCCTCCGCATTCAAATTGCAAAACTATCTTTTATTGTACCATATCCCACGCAAAAAGATAAGCCTTCCCCTGCCGGGAAGGCTTATCCATATCATCTACCTATCATTTATGGGCCAGGTTGAGCGCCAGCTCTGCATTGCTGGCTGCCCGGTCACGCAGTACCGTCAGCAGCTCTGCATTCTGCTGGCGGAATGTCTGCTTGTCATTCCATTTGCGGCGAATCTCCGCCATGAGCTCATCAGCCGTGACATCGCGCAGATTGCCGACCGGCTCCTCGCCGATGGACTGCAGGAACCGATCGATTTTCGGATCATAGGAAATACCGAGCATCGGCACCCCCATGACGCCAGCAAAAATCAGTGCATGGAGCCGGATGCCGAGCATCAGGTCCATGTTGCCGACGAGCGACAAGAACTCGCTCGTCGTATACTCGTCTTTGAGTACCGTGCAGGGTTCCGTGGTACGCGCGGCAATATCGCGGGCTGCCCGCACATCGTCAGGGAACTGCATCGGCAGGAACACCACGCGGGCGCCGAGCTCTCGAACCACGCGGTCGGAGACTTCAGCGAGCACCTCTTTATAATGGGTCCAGCCCTGCCACTCGCGCACCGAGATACCGACGACTGGCTTGGCACCATCAGCCTGATAAGCCTTGAAGATGGCGCGCCCAGCGGCGCGGTCTACTGGATGGATGGCCAGCACCGGATCGGCCGTGCAGTGGATGGCGGGCTTGTTGATGCCGAGCCGCGCCAGTTCCTTCAGCGAGCCCTCATCACGCACCGTGATGAGATCCACGCGATTGCCCAGCCAGCACATCGCCCGCTCAGCCACATGGCCGAGGATGGGGCCGATGCCCTGAGCATAGAGCATCACCTTCGTGCCCAGCAGACGGGCTAGCAGGATGATTGCCAGATAATAGTAGAGGCTGCGGCGGCTCGTGACGTTCTGCAGCAGGCTGCCGCCACCGCTTATCAGGAGATCCGCCTGCCGGAGCTCACGGATGATAGCGGGCAGTCCAAGCCAGGAAACCGCATCGACACCATGACGCTTGCGCGTGTCCTCAGGATCGGCAGAAATCACCGTGATATGAAGTTTTGGGTCGAGATCTCCTAGGACCTCCAGCATTGCTGCCAGCATCGCTTCATCGCCGGCATTTTTCGAGCCGTAATATCCCGATACGACGATCCTGCTCATGAATCTGCCTTACTCCCCTTTGCTTTCGAAATAATGACCTGCCAGAGCTCTACGAGAACCATGGCCACGGCGCCAATCCCTGCGCCTAAGACAATGCCGCCGATGCCGCGCATGAACGACATATAGACCGGCGTGCGCATATGCGCAAAGGTCTCAACCATCGAGCCCTGACCGATCGTGGCGACAAGCACCAGTGCGAAGAACACCATGGTCGGCCACTTGCGCCAGAAAGCCATCGCTGCGAGCATGAAGGCCGGATGGCCGATCATGAGCTCCTTGGTACGCGGTCTGGCATAGAAGGCCTGCTCGAGGAACGCACGGAACTTGAGCTCCGACTGCGAAACGGGCATGCCCGACGTATGACCGCTGCGGGCCACAAAGACCACGCCAGCAATCAGCACGAGCCCCATCAGGAACAGCGTCTTGACGCGAACCGGCATATCGAGGATCTTCTTGAGCTGGTTGACGACCCCCTCCGTATCATCCATCTTGCCATCGAAGATATCAAAGCGCTGCAGGAATGCGGCACCCACAAGGATAATCGGCAGTACGAACGTCAGCTTGATGCCACGGAAGATCTGGAATTCGAGCAGGTACTCGGTATCAGCAAGCGATCCCGAAAGATAGGCCGCACCGATATAAGCCAGCGCACCCGTGACAAACAACGCCAGAGCCGCCGTCACGATAAGGCGCGGCAGGGCCACCTTTGCCTTCTCCTTGAACGCGCGCACGCGGTCGAGCTGGAAGATGACAGCCAGTGCCGGGAATACGTTCGCGCTGGCAAGAGCCGCCATGACGCGAATCTTCGTACCGCTGCCCATGAGCACCGGCACAGCTGCAGCCAGGGCAAACAATACGAACAGTATATACTGATATTTCGGACGCCCATTGAGCGCCGGGATCACCAGCGACAGGTACAGGACAACTGCTGCGGCCACGCCCATCATGACGAGCGCACGCAGGCCCTTAGCCGGCAGGAGTTCCGGGAAGGTACCAGCAGGCCCGATCGTATAGCCATGGGCCACAAGCTTGTCATGGGTATCCTGGAAATACTTCAGATTCGTCTCCAAGAGACTCATATTGGGCGACGGTTTATCGTAGATGCGCATGAGGTCGATACGGATATTGCGTTCCTCATCCGTATTCGACCAGCGCTCGACAGCCGTATCGATCTTGAGTTTCGGCTGCTCGTCCTTCGGCACCGAGTAAAGACGGGCCACATGGTCATAGCCGACGCCTTTGGCCACCTCATTCATGCCGTCCTGATGATAGAACTGCAGCTGGGTGGTTGCCTCGATGAGGCCCAGCGTCATATCGCGCGCCTTCATCTCATCGATGGTCGTCTGCAATGCCTTCGTCGCACCCAGCACCTGGCTGCCCGAGAAGACGACTTCCGAGATGCGGAACCCATCCATGCGCGCAAAGACGGCTTTGACGTCATCCGGCGTGCAGGCAGTGAAATTGCTCGGGCGGGCCAGCACGTAGAAGCCCGCATCGTTCACAGCCTGCATCTCGTCGGTCGGCATGCCGATATCCATCTTGACGAAGGACTCATAGTGGGCCTTGACCGCCATGACCTCTTCGAAACCGACCGTGAAGAGTCTGACACGGTCGGCACCGAGACGGCGCGGCAGGTCTTCCTTCAGTTCCTTCCACGTCTGCGCATGGTGCCCGACGATATAGACCTCCGTGCCGACAATCTTGCCCTCGGCGGCCAGCTGCCGCCACAGTGGATCCGTCAGACGGCCGCTATGGTAGTCAGCCAGCAGCTGGCTGCCAGCAATAGCCGTGGCCTTGCCATTGGCATTGAGTTTCTTGAACGTCGTATCGTAGACAGCCAAGGACGTGATGCCAGCGTCTTTTGCCTGCTGCAGCACTTCATCGACCGGTCTGCCCTCACGCTCAGCCAGCTCGACCAAGCCCTCATAGTCGATGGCCATATCCACCTGGCGGTTCGCCTGCTCAACGCTATGGCGCTGAAAGCTTATCGCCAGCGCCGCGGCCAGCCCGATGGCGATGAATATCAGCAGCCAGCGGTTGTACTTGAATACCTTCATTGCTTTATCTTCACCTTATTCCTTATTATCTCGTGCTGCCGTGATGATCACGGCACCATCGGTCTGCTCGACCTGGCGGATCTTCATGCCGAGCGGCAGCTTATCTGCAGCTGCCAGCTGGATATTGCCGAAGAGATCGCCAAGTTTTGCTGTACCGATAAGGGTATTTCTCATTTGCAGTCTTGTCATCAGGAAGTACAAAGCCCCACTGTCCTCAGTGATCTGCCCTTCCATCTCGATATCGGCCACGCGGCCGAAGATCTTGGCATTGGCCGTGACGAGCACGCGTTCACGGTTGATGCTGACCTGTACATTCTCTATCTTATCCACACGGCGCTGCAAGACCTCACGCAGGTTCTCCTCATCGACCGTGCCCGTAAGCGTAAGCTCATCGGCCTTGTTTACCTTCACGCCCTGATTGCCAAAAAGTGCTGGCATATCGAGCTGCACATTGCGCCCCTTGAGCGTGAGCTCCCGCAGATATACCTGCCCGATCTTGGCCTGATGCAGCACCGCATCGAGCTGGCCGATGCGCCCGAGGGCCAGCAGGGCCGAGGGCGACGAATCAGCTGTGACCACCACATCATTCGTGGCCGCCTTCTGCGAAAGTTTCGTCTTGATGGTCGACTGTGCCAGCCACGGCAGCACCGTTGCGCTTGACACGATTAATATTATGAATAACAAGCCCAGAATAGTCAAGCCTTTTCGCAAATCAATCACCTCACAAAGCAATAAGGAGCCAGGAACATTCGCGTACTCCTGACTCCTTCAGATTAAAATTCGTGATTCGCCTTGGCATTCAAGAACGCCCGGATAAACGGATCGATCTCGCCATCCATGACGGCCTGGACATTGCCCGTCTCATGATTCGTGCGATGATCCTTGACCATCGTGTACGGCTGGAATACATAGGAACGGATCTGGCTGCCCCACTCGATGTTCTGCTGATCGCCCTCGAGCTTAGCCAGCTCAGCCTCTTTCTTCTCCATCTCGAGCTCGAACAGCTTAGCGCGCAGCATCTTGAGGCACTGCTCGCGGTTCTGCAGCTGGGAGCGCTCATTCTGGCACTGGACGACGATTCCCGTCGGCTCATGGGTCATGCGGACGGCCGAAGACGTCTTGTTGATGTGCTGACCACCGGCACCCGATGCGCGATACGTATCGACGCGGACATCGGACATGTTGATGTCGACTTCTACGGCATCGTCGATTTCCGGCATGATATCGCAGGCCGAGAACGACGTGTGACGGCGCGCATTGGCATCAAAGGGCGAAATGCGCACGAGACGATGAACGCCCTTCTCCGATTTGAGGAAACCATAGGCATTATGGCCTTTGATGAACAGCGTTGCCGACTTGACACCGGCCTCATCGCCCGGCAGCAGGTCAGCAGTCTCGACGGTAAAGCCGTGACGCTCAGCCCAGCGGCCATACATGCGCAGCAACATTTGCGTCCAGTCCTGGGCCTCCGTTCCGCCAGCACCAGCGTGCAGCGTCAGGATGGCATTGTTCGCATCATAGGGGCCTGAGAGCAGTACCTCGAGCTGCAGGGCCTCAAGGCCCTCGGCGACGGCGTCAAGTTCAGCCTTGACGTCCTCTTCCATGCTCGCGTCATCCTCTTCCATGCCCATCTCGAACAGCGTCTCGGCATCCTCGAACTTATTGAGCAGTGCCTTGTATTTATCGACGCTGATCTTGACATCGTTGAGCTCCTGGTTGATTTTCTGAGCCTGCTCGGCATCATCCCAGAAGGTCGGCTCGCCCATCTTGTATTCGAGCTCGGCAATCTTTTCCTCTTTCGCCGGGACCTCGAGGGACGTTTCCATCTGAGCAAGCTTTTCACGCAGCTCGCCCAGCCGTGGTTTCAAATCTTCTAGCATTGTTCCACCTTTACTTATGTAAAACCTAATATCCTATCTATCTTATTCGTCCTTGCCGCAGCAGTTCTTGTACTTCTTGCCGCTGCCGCAGGGGCACGGGTCGTTGCGTCCGACCTTCTTGCCATCATTCGTTACCGGCTTCTTCTTCGCCTCAGCCGCGCTGACCTCATCACCATGGGATGCCTGGGCATTCTTCAGGTGGTCGGAAAGCTGGGAGCGCTGCTCCTTGATGGCTTTTTCCAGTTTCTGTTTCTGCGTCTCGCTCGGCTGTGCATGCTCAGCCTCCTGCTCAGCGGCCATAGCCTGCTGTTCCGGCGTGATGATGCTGACATGATACATCAGCGAGGCGATCTGATCCTGGATGGCAGCCTCCATCTCCTCGAACATATCGAGCGCTTCGATCTTGTACTCGACCAGCGGGTTGCGCTGGCCATAGGCGCGCAGGTTGATACCCTCACGCAGCATGTCCATGTGATCGAGATGCTCCATCCACTTGCTGTCGACAACACGCAGCATGACGACCTTCTCGAGTTCGCGCATGTTCTCCTCGCCAAACAGCAGCTCGCGCTGATGGTAGCCATCCTCTGCGACCTTCTCGAGCGCTTCCTTGAGTTCATCACGGCTGAGCTCGACCAGTTCCTCTTTCTTGAGGCGGCCGGCCGGCGCGTAGATCTTCTCAGCATCCTCGATGAGACCATCGAGCTGCCACTCCTCCGGATACAGCTGCTCATTGGCATACTGGTTCATCTCGTCCTTGATGATATGTTTGACCATGCCCATGATGTTCTCGCGCAGGTTGTCCCCCGTGAGAATCTTGCGGCGCTCGCCGTACATGACCTCGCGCTGCTGGTTCATGACATCGTCATACTCAAGGACGTGCTTGCGGATATCGAAGTTACGGGCCTCGACCTTCTTCTGCGCATGCTCGATGGAGTTCGTGATGAGCTTGTGCTCAATCGGTTCGTCCTCTTCCATGCCCAGCTTGTCCATCATGCCTGCGATGCGGTCCGATGCGAACAGGCGCAGCAGGTCATCCTCCAGCGACAGGAAGAAACGGGATGCACCCGGGTCACCCTGACGACCCGAACGGCCGCGCAGCTGGTTGTCAATACGGCGGGACTCATGGCGCTCCGTACCGACGATGAAGAGACCGCCAAGCTCCGGCACACCCTCGCCGAGCTTGATATCAGTACCGCGGCCAGCCATGTTGGTCGCGATCGTGACAGCGCCTTTCTGGCCGGCATCGGCGATGATCTCAGCCTCTTTCTCATGGAACTTCGCATTGAGCACATTGTGCGGGATGCCATGCTTGTGCAGCACGGCGCTGAGCTCCTCAGACTGCGTGATGGAGGTCGTACCGATAAGCACCGGCTGCCCCTTCTCATGGAGCTCCTTGACCATCTTGCCAACGGCTTTATACTTAGCCTTTTTCGTCTTATAGATGAGATCCGGATAATCGACACGCTGAACCGGCTTGTTCGTCGGCACGACGATGACCGGCAGGTTGTAGATCTTCAGGAACTCGTCTTCCTCGGTCTTAGCCGTACCAGTCATGCCGGCCAGCTTGTCATACATGCGGAAGTAGTTCTGGAACGTGATCGTAGCCAGCGTCTGCGACTCGCGCTGGATCTTGACGCCCTCTTTAGCCTCGATGGCCTGGTGCAGGCCATCGGAGTAGCGGCGGCCTTCCATCAGACGGCCCGTGAACTCATCGACGATGATGACCTCATCGCCACGCACGACGTAGTCACGGTCGCGCTTCATCAGCGCCTTGGCACGCAGTGCTGCCGTAAAGCAATGCGAGAGCTCGATGTTCTCCGGCGCATAGAGATTCGTGATACCAAGCATTTTCTCGATCTTGGGCACCGTGCTGTCAGCAGCGGCTACAGTCTTCTGCTTCTCATCGACCGTATAGTCCGTGCCTTCCTTGAGGCCAGCCACAGCCTTGGCCATGACAGCATACATATCGGTGGATTTCGCCCCTGGGCCCGAGATGATCAGCGGCGTACGCGCCTCATCGATGAGGATCGAGTCCACCTCATCGACGATGGCATAGTGCAGCTCACGCTGGACCATCTGATCCTGGGAGATGACCATGTTGTCGCGCAGATAGTCGAAACCGAACTCGTTGTTCGTACCGAACGTGACATCACAGCCATAAGCGTATTTGCGCTCAGGGAAATCCATATCATGGACGACAAGGCCGACCGTCAAGCCGAGGTAACGGTAGAGCTTGCCCATCTCCTCGCTGTCGCGGCGAGCCAGGTAATCGTTGACCGTAATCACATGCACGCCCTTGCCCGTCAGTGCATTGAGGTACACGGGCAGCGTCGCAACCAGCGTCTTACCTTCACCGGTGCGCATCTCAGCGATGCGGCCCTCATGCAGGCACATGCCGCCGATCATCTGGACATCGAAATGGCGCATGCCGAGCACACGGCGCGAACCCTCACGAACTACGGCAAATGCCTCTGGCAGGATATCGTCGAGGGTCTCGCCATTTTCCAGACGCTCCCGGAACTTATTCGTATAGCCCGTCAGCTTGTCATCCGTCAGATTCTGCATCTGCGGCTCGAGGGCATTGATTTTCTCGACGACCTCGCGATAACGTGCTATCTCTTTATCGTTATTGTCACCCAAGAATCTTTTAAGAAATCCCAGCAAACAAAATCACTCCTATTACCAATATAGCTTCTACAAGTAGTCTTACCTTACAATATTAACAAACTGCCTTGGATAAGTCAATTCATGCAACTCTTTTCCTATTATATTTATAGCGATCTGAGCATCATAAAAGCCTTCCCTGCAGGGAAGGCCTTCTTTTCGCTATTTATTTGTCTTGACCGGTCAATTTCCCGACTCGATCAGTCCGTAGTTGCCATCAGTACGTTTATAGACCACATTGACATCCTCTGTCTCCGAATCGCGGAAGACGAAGAAATTGTGATTCAGCAGATTCATCTGCATGATAGCTTCCTGGGTGTCCATCGGTTTGACGATAAAACGTTTCGTCTTGACGACCTTGTACTCCTCATCTGTGTCATCCTGTTTGTCTGGAACAGCTGGCGCCTGCAGCGCCTCAGCCTTGAATCCGCCACCACGGAAACGACGAGCCAGTTTCGTTTTCTGCTTGTGGATCTGACGCTCCAGTTTCTCTACGACCAGATCAATCGACGTGTACATGTCCATCGTGGCTTCCTCGCCGCGAAGCAGGATACCACCTTGCACCGGTACCGTGACCTCAACGATGTGACGGCCCTTCGATACCGTGAGCAGTACGGAAATCTCACCGACGTTGTCAAAGTACTTCGTTACTTTGCCGACGCGTTTTTCCACGTACTCACGCAGGGAAGGAGTGATCTCGATGTTCTTGCCTCTTACAGTGAATGTTGCCATACGACACATCCCCTTTCTTATGATGGACCATGGCAGATGCCACGGCTCTTTTCGTATAATCCTGCCTCCCGGTAGGTTTATACCCTTAGTATTCGCCAATAACTAGCAAAACCCTTCTTTCATCCTAAGAAAAAAATCTGAAATTTCAATGAGGGAACGCATGGCCGTTTGCATAAAAAAAAGCCCCGATTCAGCCGAACCGGGGCTAAGGTATACTATCGTATCAAGCCGTCTTTACGACATTCGAAGCCTGCGGGCCACGAGCGCCTTCGACGATGTCAAACTCTACAGCCTGACCTTCATTCAGGGTCTTGAACCCTTCATCCTTGATTGCCGAGAAATGTACGAATACATCGTCACCGTCCTCGCGAGCGATGAAGCCATAACCTTTTTCAGCACTGAACCATTTAACTTTGCCAACCATTGAGATTCCTCCTAGTGAAAAAATACCACACCACAACAATAGTGGTCAATATCAATTATAATTGTTAGAAATCCAACTGTCAATATTTCTATTTTTTTCTGACAAATCTTTAATACTGCGCCAAACCTTAAGTTACAAGACTTTCGACAGGAACAGCTTCGTACGCTCCTGCTGCGGATGCTCAAAGACATCCTTCGGCGCACCCTGCTCAAGGATCTTGCCCTGATCGACAAACAGCAGGCGGTCACCAACCTCGCGCGCAAAGCCCATCTCATGAGTGACGATGACCATCGTCATGCCCTCTTCGGCCAGGTTGCGCATGACATCGAGAACCTCGCCGACCATCTCGGGGTCAAGAGCCGAAGTCGGCTCATCGAACAGCATGACCTTCGGCTTCATGGCCAGTGCCCGGGCAATGGCCACACGCTGCTGCTGGCCGCCCGAGAGCTGTGTCGGATAGTTGTCAGCCTTATCGGCCAAACCGACGCGCGTCAGCAGGCGTACAGCCTCTTTCTTCGCCTCGTCTTCGGCCATATGGCGGACCTTCATCGGTGCCAGCATGATATTCTGCAGCACCGTCATATGCGGGAACAGATTGAACCGCTGGAACACCATGCCGACTTCCTCGCGCACCTTGTTGATATTAGCCTCGCCATCGAGTACGATGCCATCGACACAGACCGTGCCCTTCGTCGGCTCCTCGAGGTAATTCATGCAGCGCAATAGTGTGCTCTTGCCCGATCCTGACGGCCCGATGATGACAACGACTTCCTTCTCCTTGATATCAAGGTCGATTCCCTTCAAGACATCGACTTTTCCATACGATTTATATAGATCCTTAATGTTTATCATCAGTCTTGAACCTCCACTCCAGATAAGCCACGAAACGGGAAATCGACAGCGTCATGATCAGATAGATAATGGCAACACAGGTCCAGATTTCCACCGACGCATAAGTCTTGGCGATGATCAGCTGCCCACGGCGCGTGAGCTCCTCAAAGCCGATGACCGAGACCAGCGACGAATCCTTCAGCAGGGCGATGAACTCATTGCCAAGCTGCGGGATAACGCGCTTGAACGCCTGCGGAATGATGATATAGCGCATGGTCTGCGTCCAGGTCATGCCGAGAGAGCGGCCGGCCTCCATCTGCCCCTTGTCGATGGACTGGATGCCCGAACGGAAAATCTCGGTGACATAGGCACCCGAGTTCAGTCCGCAGGCGCTGATGGCTGCCACATACGGGTCGCTGCGCTGACCAGTCAGCAGCGGCAACGCAAAGTAGACGAGGAAAATCTGTACCAATAACGGCGTGCCGCGGAAAAAATCAACATAAATGGCCGCGATGATGCGGAAAATGCGGATATTCACGATACGGGCAATGCCCATGAACAAGCCGATGATGATACCGACGATAACCGATAACGCCGTAATCTTGATGGTGATACCTGCGCCTAACAATAACAGCGGCAGCGAGTCCTGTACCAGCTGGAAATTGAATTCCATAAATCTTCACCTGATTCCTTTGCTATTTTTCTAATATTTATTCACTATTTTATCATCCTAAAGCCTATTATATTTCAATGTCCAGTCGGTGTCAACAATGAATATACCTTGAGTAATCAGCGAAAACAAAAAACATCAGCCATGACAGGCTGATGTTTTTTTATGCAGGTTTATTGATTATTTTTTCTCGCCGAACCATTTAGCGAAGATCTTGTCATACTCGCCGTTCTCTTTGAGTTTCTTGAAGGCCGCATTGATCTTTTCCTGCAGCTCTTTGTTGTCCTTGCCAACAGCGATACCATAGTCTTCAGCCGTCAGTTTCTCCTCCAGAGCCTTGACGCCCGTAGCACCGCTCTTCGTGATGTAGTAGTCATTGACCGGACGGTCATTTACGACTGCATCGACGCCACCAGCCTTTAGCTCCATGAAGCAGTCAGCCGGCGTATTGAGGGTCTTGACCTCAACGCCTTCGATCTTGGCGACCTCAGCAGCACTCGTCGTGCCCATCTGGACAGCAACCTTCTTGCCCTTGAGATCCTGGAACTTCTTGATGTTCTGCTCATCGCTGCGGACAACCATCGTCAGGCCGGACTGATAATACGGATCCGAGAACAGGACATTCTGCTTACGCTCATCATTGATCGTCATACCGGAAATGATGACATCGATGTTCTTGCCCTGCAGTGCCGGAATCAGGCCATCGAAACCGAGGTTCTGGATCTCGACCTCATAGCCCATCTCCTTGCCGATGGCACGGATAAGATCCATATCAAAGCCCTGATACTCCTTCTGGCCCTCATCCTGGAACTCGAACGGTGCAAAGTCGATTGACGAACCAACCTTGAGTACCTTGGCGCCCGAGCCACTGCCCGAGGAAGCATTCTGGCTGCCGCCACAGCCTGCCAGAGCGAACACAGCGAAGGCACAAGCTGCGACCAATGCCAATACTTTTTTCATTTTCATGAAGATCCCTACTTTCTCAAACTTTGTTGCGTTTACAGTTAAACAAAATGGAGCCCAAGCGTAAAGCTTGAGCTCCATTGCCCACGCACATTTATTATTATAGCACACGCTGAGCAAACTGCAAGAGATTAGTCTCTCTCTGCTCGTTTTTTATTGAAGCAGTCACGGCAGTAAACCGGACGATCATTTTTCGGCTCAAACGGAACTTCCGTCTCCTTGCCGCACTCAGCGCAAACTACCTTGAACATCTGGCGCTGCTCGCCACCCTCGCGGGTACGACGGCGCTTGTCACGGCAGTCACGGCAACGTGCCGGCTCGTTCTCGAAACCTTTCTCAGCATAGAATTCCTGCTCACCAGCGGTGAACGTGAACTCCTTGCCACAATCTTTGCATACCAGTGTCTTGTCTTCGAAAGCCATAAGATAATCCCCTTACTAGAAAAAAATGAATGATATTTGGATCCCCACTTCTCCTCGTGTTAAAAACGCTAAGAAAAGAACGTCCCAAACTGTATTATACTGAAGTACTGTCAAAAATGCAAGTTTTTTTGATATTGTTTAATTTGTGCAAAAATTCTTCCATATTTGACAATAACCAGTTTCCAGCTCTTTCATATAGTTTTTGCGGTCCATGAGCGGTGATTTGAGCAGATTTGCCCGCAGTCCCGAGTGATACGCACCGATGAGTTCCGGCGCATTGCCAAGCTGCACAGCCCGGCGCACGTAGTTGATATCGTTTTCGACTACGAGCTCCTTGACGCCAGCATTCGTGAGGATTGACGCACCAAACCGTGCACCATGGCTGCGCCCACGGATGCTCACGACTGGCACGCCCATATAGAGCGCCTCACAGGTCGTAAGACCGCCGTTATAGGGCATCGTATCAAGAGCAATATCGATATCGCGGTACTGCTCCAGGTAATCCGGGCTATACGGCCGCAGTTCCACACGAGCCAGGCTGATACCTAGCCGCATCAACCGCTCCTTGACAATAGCCTGTCCCGACGGAATGCTGCAGATCTTGCCCTTGATGACGAGCCGTGAATCCCGCACCTGGTCGAGGATTCCCCGCCACAAAAGCAATGTCTCATCAGTCACCTTGGCAAAATTATTGAAACTGCCAAAAGTCACATAGCCATTGCGCAAACACGGCGCCTCCATACCAGCCGCTGGTATCTCGCGCACGAATCCCGGCGCATAGCAAAGATGCGAATGCGGCAGCCGCAGGATCTTTTCGGTAAATCCAGATGCCGTTGTCTCACCAGTCGGCAGGCAGACCTCATCCGACAAAAAGTAGTCGATAGCCGACAGGCCCGTCGTATTCATATAGCCGATACCAGCCACCTGCACAGGTGCAGGGCGATAAGCCATGATGGGCAGGCAGCTCCCCTGCGTGTGCCCTGACAGATCGACAAGGATATCGATCTTTTCCTCAGCAATCAGCCGGGCCGCCGTCCGCGGGCTGCGGCCGCGCAGTTCCCGCCAATGCACATGGCAGGTGCGCAGCTTCTTCGTCACATTATCCGCCCGTCCCGTCGAGTAGCAATAGACCGAAAAACGGCTGTCATCATAATACCGGAGCAGCGGCTCCAAAAATGACGCCACGGCATGCTCGCGAAAATCCGGAGACAGATAGCCGATGCGCAGTTTCTTATCAGGCAGCTTCTTCACATCGTCATGGGCATAGGCCGTGATTCCCAGCAGCGGCTCATATTGCTCAGCTGCCTGGCGGCTCTCATGCAGTGACTGATTCCGATAGTTGCGCATGAACAGATACTTGCTGTAGGAATCGGCCTTAGCCAAAGGATCTTCCAACAGCTCGCTGCGGGCCAAGAGCTCCGCCGCCGCCTTGTCCGGTGCTGCTGCCAGATATTCTCCATCGGCAAGCCATCCACGTGCTTTATCAAGGATATGCTGCAGCACACCGTAGTAGGCATCATCGGGGTCAAGAGCCTGGCGCTTGCGCTCCGTTTCGGCAACAATCGCCCGCAGCAGCGGCAGCTCCTCATCAAGCCGGAACTCCAGCGCCGCAAGGCCTGCTTTTACGAGACGCCCACGCAAGTGATTCGGCTTGCGTGCCAGGATCTCATCAACCAAAGTATGTGCCTCTTCGCGCTCCCCCGAGTACAATGCAGCTTCGGCCATGACAGCCGCGCCATCCATGCTCTCCGCGTCAAGCTCCCAAAGCTCTCGCGCGCAGGCACGCATCCCCTTCGGGTCGCCATCCGCCGCAAATTTATCTGCTAAACTCAGCCAATTCAGTACATCGTGGTTCATGAACAAGGACTCCTACTCCGTCTCGTAATCTCGCATATTTCTTATCATTCTACAAAAAACCTGAAACTCCTGCTAAGCTGCAGGAATTTCAGGTTCAACCTCACACCTCTGGGTGCAGTTCCTGACCATATTCTTTTACGAATATCTTCTGATAGCCTTTATACTCCATGGCCAGTGGCTTTTCCTTCGGACAATGGATGCACCAGAAATCTTTTTCCTGATTGGGGACAACCACCTTGAGTCCCCGGCGCTGCATTTCCTTGCACAGCGACGTGTCGTAGAGATGGAACCCCGTAAAGAGGTCTTCCCGCCAGGGAATATCATACTGAGTTGCGATGAACAGGCCATCAACAGCCTCCACCTCCTGGCAGGCCCCCTCCGGCTCCCGGCAATGGGAATCCACGACGCTCTCGGGTTCGCAGGCATGCAGCACGCGGCCATAAGTCCGCAGGCCATCCCACCAGACACCGCTTCGCGGCAGGCTCCGGCAGCCAATCACCCCCACAGCACCAACCGAATCATCCCGGAACAGCTGCCGCAAATCTGCCACCAGATCCTTATTGACCACCAAGGTATCCTGATGAAGATAGACCTTATATTTCGCATCGGACTGATGCATGCCGATGTTATAGCCCGCACACATCGAAGCTGCGCCTCGCACGGGGATGAACTCGGCGGTCATCCCCGCCGGAATCTTGAGACTCTCCAAGTAAAGGCGGCATTCGCTGTACCAATCCTCGCTATTGACGCAGGTAATAAAGGCTACCTTACTATCGTCAAGCGCTTTGTTTATCGTCAAATCCATCAAATATCCCTCATCTTCCCGGCTGCGCCTGCAATTCCTGCTCCAGCTCCTCGATCCAGCGCAGTTCCTGCACCGAAGTCACATTTTCCCGCGCACTCTCCAGCATCGCCACGATTTCATCGAGTTCCCGCCCCGAATAGCGGACAAGATTCCGATAGAACCTTTCCGGATGGAACACTGCCTGTTTCACGAAATTTGCCGTATAATCGGCAAACAATCCCGTCTCTTCATAAAACGCCCAAAACAAGCGGCATTGCCCCTCTAAATCCACACCATATTCGATGCGATGCAGATAATCCGACAGCTGTTTGCGCTGCTCCTTCGTATACATAGACTTTAACAGCGCCATCTCTGGCATCGAGCGATCAGCCTTCACCAGCCAGAACTCCGTATCGATATCCGCATGGATATTCTCAAAGCCCGCCGCCACAAGCTTGTCCACGATATCGTTATCGGCCTCGCGCCGCTGCGGCCGCACGGTCACATTCTTGTAATACGAAGCATAGAGCAAACGCTCAAACTCTGACTTCGCATAAAGCCGCGCCACCACATGATAATAATGGCCATCCATCAGCTCTTCAAGCACCGACCAATGACGGATATTGCGGAAACTCGTCAGAAAAGACCCTGTCTGCTTCAAAAACGTCGAAAAACCCGCCGCAATATCCTGCGGATTGCCCGCCTGCTCCAACGTTAGGTCCGAAATGATGTAATCGAGGCTCTCCGCAGCAAACGGCAGGCGTTCATTGAGATAATCCACGCAGGAAAACTTCACATCCAGCCCCTCATAGCCATCCATCGCATCAGATTCAGCCGCCACCGCCAGAATCTCCGCCTGCGGCATCATCTGCCTAAGCGCCGGCAAGTAATAGAGACTCTCCACCACCAGAATTCGCAGCGGCAAATCCCCCGCCTGCAAAAATCCCAAAAGTTCCGGCTTTATCTTCTCCGCCATCACAATCCCCCATCAATCCGTCCTAGCCTTTATTTTTGATAGATTTCCCGCCTGTGCCCAACCGTCAAGGCAAGAATTACAAGTTTTTCATCCTGAATATCACAAATCATACGGTAATCCCCTATCCGATACCGCCACAATCCACTTAAATTCACGGTCAAGCCTTTGCCATGTACACGGGGATTTTCACAAGCTACCAAATTATTTTCAATCCAAGCCTTTAAGATTCGTTGGGTATATTTATCCAGCTTCTTGAACTCCTTATCAAAGCGTGCTGTAGTTGCTACTTGATAAGTCATGCATCCAGTTCCTTCCACAATTCCCCGATGGGACGACTCTTGCATCCATCTGACACATACTCATCATAAGCCTCTTTTGCCACAGTTACGTCATATTCATCCTGTATTTTCTCAAACAGCGCTCGCTTAAAAGCTTCCCCTAAAGAAATTGCCTGTAATTTAGCATAACTTTCTGCCAACATACGTTCTTCATCAGTCAATCGAATAGAAAATGCCATGATCATCGCCCCCCTTTAGTACATTGTACTATGTAGAAAAAACAACGTCAACATTTTGCGTATTACAATTCACCACTGACAACTTCGCTTTTTACTGCCGCCAATGCCGTCTCAATGACTTTATCCATATCATAATACTTATACATTGCCAGCCTGCCACCGAGAATCAGATTATCTTCCTTCGCCGCCAGCTCTGCATACTTTGCATAAAGCTGCTGATTCCGCTCATCATTGACCGGATAATAGGCTTCCTCGCCGGGCTTCCATTCCTGCGGATATTCGCGCGTCACATAGGTCACCGGCTGCGTGCCGAACTCAAAGTGCTTATGCTCGATGATGCGGGTATACGGGACTTCTGCCGCCGTATAATTCATGACCGCCACACCCTGATAATTCTCCTGCGCCAGCCGCTCTGTCTCAAACTTCAGGCCACGATACTCCAGCCGCCCAAGCTTATAGGCAAAATATTCATCAAGTGCTCCTGTATAGACCACCTTACAGGCCACGCCTTCATACTCAGCACGCGAAGCATTATAATCTACCCCCGTCCGCACCTCGATACCTTCCAGTAAACCAGCAACAATCTTGTTATAGCCGCCGATAGGAATGCCCTGATAGAGCGCATTAAAATAATTATTATCATACGTATAGCGGACTGGCAGTCGCTTGATGATAAACGCCGGAAGTTCCGTACATTTGCGTCCCCACTGCTTTTCCGTATAGCCCTGGATCAGCTTCTCATAGATATCACGGCCCACCAGCGAGATGGCCTGCTCCTCGAGATTCCGCGGCTCGCCCTCTATCTCAGCCCGCTGCTCAGCAATCTTGGCCGCTGCCTCAGCCGGCGTCGTCACGCCCCACATGGCATGGAACGTATTCATATTGAACGGCAGATTGTAAAGCTCCCCACGGAAATTAGCCACCGGCGAATTCACATACTGATTGAAGTCCGCAAACTGATTCACATACTGCCATACTTCCTTATTATTCGTATGGAAGATATGCGCGCCATACACATGCACATTGATGCCCTCGCGTTCCTCGCAGCGGATATTACCACCAACTGCCTCACGCTTCTCCAGCACCAGACACTTCTTGCCCCGCTTCGTCATTTCATGCGCAAATACTGCGCCAAACAATCCCGAGCCTACAATCAAATAATCGTATTTTGCCACAATCCTTTACTCCTCTGCTAAACTTTTCTTATCATCCTCTAAGGCCTGCTGATACAAATCCTCCATTTCCCGCATGTACGCATCGCCATCCATAAGCGGCGACGCCTGCATCATCCGACGAAGATTTGCCCGCAGCAATGAGAGCAATTCCGAGTCGCCTGCAATCTTCACGGCGATGTCCATATCATTATATTATTCGAGATAATCCCTCGATAATCCTCTAAACTCAATACGCTCCATCGGCATTCCCAGCCGCTCAAAATTGACCTTCGCAAACTCCAGGCATCAGCCAAAAGTTTTGCCTCACCCGAATCCGCAAAACGCTCCAATAGCTCCTCCAGCACCTCGACTTCCGACACATACTTCTGCCGGTCGCGCAGGATATACGCCATAAGTAGCATCCCACGCAAAGATTTCATGCTACTTTGCTGCCAAAACTCATCCAGCAACTTTTCCGCCTCAATCAAACGCCTTTGTTGCCATAAGCGGAACGCATTCCGATAGGCCTCGATTAACCGCTGACGCCCATTTTCCATATCCCAACCACCTTAACTATATCGCTTCTACTTGGCTTGATAAAGCTCTAAAAAAATCTGTTCCCCAAAGCTGCAATTTTTCTTCCGTTTTGATAAAACTCCTCACATCCTGCTTTGCCTGTTCATAATCGATCGAATCAAATCTCTCAGCCAACATATTCCTCAAGTCCTGAATGGTCAAAGTATCTTCCTTATTCCAGTGTCCAGTCTGCTCCAGGCGCTTTTGTAAATGGAACAGATTGACCTTTGTCCTATTCGTAATATACCAGACAAAGTCATAAATGTCTCGCCCTTTTACCCTGTTTCGCCAATTTCGACAAAGCACAGCATGTAATTTACCGGCAAACAACGACGGTTCATCATACAATCGAACCATGTAAGGAACAGGGCGCAGGCCGTACTTGATATCATACGAAGCGCCCGCAGGAGGATTCGTATCAATCTCCATCTTGATTTTTATTACCTCATGTGGTGCAATCCCTGGAAATCCACGCTCCTCTTTATCCCATATCGTAATCAATTGGATTATGTTTTCGTCCTTGATAAATGCCGACTGAACGTCGGTTTGATTGGCCTTTATCTTTTTAGAAACCGACATTTCCAGGCCATGACTTGCCAAAGCTTCCTCCACATAGGAAAAATATTTCTCCAACGAAAAGTCCGCATTCGGCTCAGTTAGGGAAAAATCCATATCTTCAGAAAAACGATCCAGCCCGTAAAAGATCCGCAACGACGTCCCACCATAAAAAGCCGCTTTTTGAAAAAAATCACTGTGGCTCAATCCATATAACGCAATCTCCTGGACAATCTCCTTCAACGCATTCCTATAGTCATCCGCCGTCTGTGGTTCATAGAACTTCATATAGTCATTCAATAACGTATCCACCAGCTCACCGCCCCTTGTCCAATAATTCCCCTAGCAAATTCAAAGTGCGCCGTCTATAGCGTGGCACCAGCTGCTGTAGCTCTTGTCGATTTAGCTGCGCAAAAGCTGCCTCATCAATACGCAAATCAGCAAACAACAATTCCCTCAATGCCTTTTGACTATATACGGGTTTCTGAACATACAGCATATCGCATAATGCCTTTTCTGGCGATGCAATTGCATAAAACATATCATTCTCCCTCTCACACTTAACCCCAAGCGGAAAAGCAGCCGCAGGAATATCACGATATGTAAAAACGCCCAAATCATTTTTATATATCTTGGAACGATTCTTCCGAAAAGTAGCAGAAGTACAAGCGTAAACACGCTCCGGAATCAAACCATATCTTGAAAGCGCAGTTTCAAACGAGATATACGACGGCCCATATATAACACCTGCTACTAGATATGAGGAAATTTTAGTAGTTGTTACATATAATCCTCTTCGCAAACGAAAAAGATTCCCCTCCTGAACCATTCGCTTGATTTTCATATCAGGATTGGCATAACCAGAAAAAGAATCTAATAAATCATATGTCGTTCTAATCATATCACTTTCCTCCACTAACTATAATTATATGATAGTTAGTGGAGGAAATCAAGATATCTTCAAATACTCTAAACGAGTTAAACAGAAATTCGTGTAGCAAAATACTGTCCAATCTTATGAATAAACTTCAAGGCATCCGCTTTCATCACATCTGGAAATGCCGTCAACACCGGTGCCGTTTCAAAACTCAATACACCTTGATAGTCAATATTCTGCAAGCCACGGATAAAACCTTCCCAATCCGTGGACGATGCATTTTCCCGCGTCCGCGTGAACGTAAAGGGAATCTGGTGCAGATCCTGCCGCCCATCGTTATCATGGATATGCAGTACCTTCAGCCGATGACCAAGCCGCGTAAGAAAATACTCAAAATCAAGGCCTACCAGGTTCGCATGACCCGTATCAAAACAGAAGCCCAGCACCTCAGCACCATACTGCTCATTGATGCGGTCAATCCGCTCGACAGCCTTATCCACATTACAGCACGGTCCCTCAACGATATGGCCATTCAAGTTATCATAAAGATTCTCGATACAGACCGTTATTCCCATCTCCTTGGCCATCGGTGCCAGATAATGAATGAACCGCTCCGTCTCCGCCCACTCAGCCTCCTCAGCACCAAGGAAATACGTAAGCTTGAACCCATGGATTACGATATACGGACAGTCAAAGAACTTGCAAAGCTGCATACTCTTGGGCGCCATTTCCTCCCATAGATAACGGTTGAGTTCCTCTTTCCCCTGCGGCACATAGGCAGGATAGGGCATATGCATCTGCCCAATCGTGATGCCCATCTTCGCAGCCGCCTGCTTATGCGGCTGGAAAAACGCCTCGATCTCCGCCATTGACTTGTCAAAGAAATGGCTGTTCTTCATTTTGTAGATATCCGTATTCCGCATATAGCCATTCAAACTGAAATCCACATGCGAAAACCCCGCCTCCCGCAAAAGCCGGAAACCATTTTCCGGACAGGCATCATCGATTGCCTCTTTCGTCTGTACGCCGATTCCCTGTACCGTCATCCCTTCACCTGCTCTTTCCATCCATCCGACTCCAGCCGCTCAAAATGAAACGACGGCATAAACTCATCATTAAACCGCTCAATGGGATTCTTCAGTCCCATATCCCGCAGCTGTCGCTCGATTTCTTCATAATATACATTGCAGATAAATATCGCGCAATCCTCCGGCAGGCTCCGTAAATCCTCCGGCGCATGCACCGAAAGCCCACAGAACTCTTTCCCCCAGACCTGCGGATTATTATCACAAGTATAAAGGGGTGGAAAATCCTCGCCATAGCATTTCATATAAGCCCGGCACATATTCCCTGCACCAAACAATACCCGACTGGGATAACGCCGCAAACATTCCTCCATCTGCACCTGCCAGGTCAGATACTCTGTCACCTTATGCGCAAAGGATAGCATCGCAGGGCGCAGCAGTCCTGACAAAGCCGTAAGCGTCGTCCGGAAATCCAGTACCGCAACACCAGAAAAGTGCACTGCCCGCAAACCACGGATAAGATTCAGCCAATCCATGCGCGAACCGCCGCCATGCGCCGACGAAAACGGCAGCAGCGAATCGTCATGAACGCCATCGTTTTCCCGCAGGATAACCGCCTGCAAGCATGCCCCCAAAGCAGTCACGAAATCATACATATTGATTCCTATGAGGTTACACACCCCCGCATCAAGACAAAAGCCCAACACCTCTGCCCCTAACGCCGCATTGATTTCATCAACGAATGCCACCGCCTGCGCTGGCTCACCACAGAACCCACGTACCAAATGACCGTTTATATTCCTATAACTATTCACAACGAGCAAGCGGACTTTTGCCGATTGTGCCATTCGCCCCAGTCGCAGAAAGTATTCACGGTTCTTCGCAAAATTCTCTGCATAACTACCACCAACCAAACTACGCACCACTAGCATGTCAATACTATACTGAGCAGACTTTTGGATACAAATCTCTGCCAGTCTTATCTCAAGTTCTTCCGAATCCGGAATCTTCTGCTCGGACTCAAAATGCGGAGCAAAAGCCAAGCCAAGTAACACTCCCTGTCGCTTGGCCTCCTCGACATACCGATCCGCCCACTCCTGCCAATGAGTCTCAGCCTCAGCCCGCCGTTTTTTTCCAGCAAAACCACCAGCAAACATCCCAAAATCCAGCACCGTCTCAGAAAAGCCGCTCTGACAAAGCCTCTCCAATCCACCACGTGGTCGCCTATGCTCAACAATCCCCACAGGAGAACAAACTATTCTCATACTCACACCTGCCTAAAATTATTCTAAAAAACCGCTGACTTCTCATTTGAAATCAGCGGCTATATGGGATTCTATCCATTGCGATAAATCCTGATACGCTATTTTGCCCTCTGCAACCCCCAGAATGGCCTCTTCCATTTCGTCTTCAGTGCATTCCAGAAATCTATTATTTGCGAGAAGAAAAGTTTCCATAGCATGAACAGCTACTCGCTTATTGCCATCTATAAACGCATGGTTGGTTGCAATACCAAAGCATAGCCTAGCTGCTTTTAAACAAATACCTGGATATAAATCTTCACCACCAAAAGTTTTAAACGGCTCATTAATCGCCGACTCCAACAAAGACATATCCCTAACCCCTTTACTCAAAGGTATGTCCGTTTTCTCCAGGTCATCATGAAACTGTAATATATTCTCTAGAAGCGGTTGTATAAGGAGTTCTATACTCATTTATTGGCCAACCTTTTGTAAAGATTCTCATTTTTTTTCATAACTTGCTGCGACAGTTGCGCCCATAATTCTTTAACCTGAGCATTATTCTGAGACGTTAGCACAATACGTGTCGATTGTGTACCAAGATTAGTTTTGGTATGCGTTACTGTCATGTTTTTATCCATCGTCAGCACCTCCTTGACGACATTATAACATCACCACCTATCAGTTTCAATATTCGGTTATCAACGTACCATCGACATAAAAATGTATTATATCAACCGTTCCGTAATCAATTTCTTAAGCTTTGTCGACGACGTACTCTGCGTATACGGGAAGAACACCATCGTGCTGCCTCGTTCCTCCAGCCATGCCTTCTTCTTCAGCCACACGGGATCGTGCTCATAATCACTGCCGGAGAATTGTACATCAAAGTGATAAAGTTTCCAAGCCATATTCGTATCCGGATGCTCGAAGGGAATCTCATGCGCTTCATCTACATATTGGCAAGCCCGCACCATCTCCAAACGCTCCTCGAACGGTACAAAAGGCTCTACCTTCTTGTACTCTCGCACTTGACGGTCAGACACCACACCGACAATCAGATAATCACACTGCTCCTTCGCCCGACGGAACATATTGAGGTGGCCAATATGAAAGAGGTCAAATACGCCAGCCACGTAGCCGACACGATACTTCTTGTTCTTCTGAGGATCTTTCTCCTCCATGTCGGTCATTGGTGCTTTGGGAATCACATAACTCTTGCCTGGATCAAAGATACTATAGTCTACAACACGCAGATTATCCAGCTGCTCCATAACAGGCATGAAATTCTTGATGCAAATCAGGACTTTATACTCGCCCGGCTGCATCTTTTCCAGGATTTCCGGTGACTGAACTTTTACGCCATGAATCTCTGTCCCCCATGCAGGTTCATTATTATCGACAATAGCATACACCGGATAGCGTACACGATAAAGATCCATAAACGCTCGCGCATATCTGCCACTGCCAAAAAGAACCAACTTCTTAGCATCTGCATCCTGGAATATATCCACGAACAGCTTCTGGTATTTTCCAGCCGGATAATTCATCTGCGCACGGTTAGCAGCCATTATGCCATTATCACGACGTACCTTTTGATGATATTCTTGCAAAGGTTCCTCTTGTCGCAATTTCCGCAAGAAGGCCCACTCCATCTCTAGCCATCTCTGTTTTTCCGCTAGCAGTCCATATCTATCATACAGTTCATCTGCCGGAAGAATCTGATGCAACTCTGGATTTCCCGCATACAAAGTCGCAATCATACGCGTCAAGACAACATTTACCGGATAATTTCCCTCTGAAAATTCCTGATCAAAGAAAACAAATTTCCCATTCAAATAGAAACTGTTCAATGGCACCATATCCAGAAAAGCCTCATCAAAGAGATCTGTCTCACCCTTTTCGCCTCGGGCATCGACAAACTCCCCCCGATGAATTGGCGAAGATGCCAGTATCGCATCCCGGAAATCGTCCATAGTCTGCAAGAACTTCTCTTTGTCCTTCTTCAGTAGTTCTTTTAAATAGACCTGACCTGTCACGGACTCTATATACGGCATGACATAGCGTCCATCGTCGTCTAAACGGCCTGCCACCACAGGCACACCACATTCCTGCAACGTCTGCATATGCTCCGCTAAGCATCTCAGTCGTGCCTTCCCCTCCAGATAAATAGCATCTTTGCTGACTGTACCATCATCATGAATAACCGTCACCATGGCATTTTTCCTGCCCCGTTCTAGAGAAGTAGTCACATAAAGTGCATCGGCAAAAGCTCCCAAATTGGAACACTCAATCAGAAAAGCATTCGCCATCGTATGAAACAGCCCATTATCAGCCAAAGTTCCATACAAAGACTCCTCCTGCAAGAATACAGATGACGGATAATGATAACTAGGAAAAAGCCGATTCGCCATATCCTCCTTCGGTAGCTGCCCATCAGCAAAAAGGAAGACCGGCTCAGCTAAATTCGGCAAAACAGAGTAGAACTTCCGCTGTGACCAGCCAGTAGCAGATAGCATCGACTCTATCTCACTACGAGCATACATCCTTCCCAAGGGAGACTTACCCTGGCGATATCCCTCTACACTATCAAATGACCTATCTGTGTACAGATCACGATCACCACAGAAATATCGCAGCCCCAGCCGATTATTCATCCCCAGCAAAAGGACACCGTCCCTAACCAGCAACTGCTGAAGTTTCGCTAAAACATCCACCGGCTCAGCCACTTGCTCCAAGGAACCTATCGACACTGCGTAATCAAAAGACCCCTCTACCTCTTCTAACTGCTCAATCCCTGCAATAACTACCTCCATTTGAAAAAGATTACTCAACATATCAGCAATCACAATATCAGTACTGCCTAGCAATAAGGTCTTACATCCTTTTCTAAATGGATACCAGCGAAGTAGCCCCATCGGCAAGCCTTTAACTATTTCATTGACTTCTATAGCATCCAAATTCATACACACTCCATTCATATCTCCTTGACACTGACACATATATATTATATACTAAAGACAACAGAACCCACCACGCCTCTAAACTATGCGCAACTCGGTGGGACTTTTAATTTGATAGAATCCCTGAAAAAATCAACATATATAATACCAACTCCCGCCAAAAGCGGGAGTTTTTCTTATGTGTATTCAAAATTATCATAAACCGTCTTCCTGCAACAACATCTGCAATGTATAATGGTTTATTACCAACGGTTCTTTCTCTTCATAAATATTAGCATCATCTACACCATTTTCCTTTAACTGGCAAATAATACTATCTGCATGATATTTATTCGCTACCCAGAAAACTGCCTGCGGATATCGCTGTTGTGCTTCGGTCAACGAATATACCGGCAGTTTTTCTACTGATGTTCCCTGCTTGGCCTCATCATTATCACAATAGCCCACAAAATCGATATGACATCCACGTAAGCGGCCAGGAATCTGCCTGCCAATTGCTCCGCAGCCGAAGATAATAACAGGATCACGTTTTAGCTTTGCAAAGGCATCTCGGACGATACTTGTCTGTTTCAGCAACCGTTCCCGACAAACTTCATACAGTTTATGATAGTCCTGCAGGAAAATCTGCAGTTCTTCCCAATCCCAAGGCTGCAAGTCCTCCTTGCCAAAACATCCATCTTGCAAGGCCGCACGCAACGTTTTCTGCAGCCATGCAGCACTCTGCTCAGACTCCTCCCAAAAAGTACCAAAGGACATGAAATGAAATCGATTGATTGTATGCCATGCCATCTTCGCATAATAGATTCGTCGCCAAGGCTCAGACACCTCCCGTACAACATCCAAAAGAGCCTCATACTCTGTCCTAACAAAGTTCAGCCCCTTACGACTAAACGAAGATGCCCCACCATTGCTCTGCCGGTAATGATACACCACCTTGTCCAGATATATTCCCTTTTGTGCTGCATGGATCATCTGATACAAGACGCCAACATCCTGAAACGCTGCACCTGATGTCTCATTGAAACGGAATCGCTGCAAGAAGTCCCTACGATACAAACCATTCCAAAGGAAATTATCACTTACAAACAAAGCAGGACGCTGTGATGGATTGACAACCTTTACCTCCTGTGTCTGTTCAGTATCGAACGGTCTTAACACAAAATCGGTCTGATGAATACCATCATCATAAAATGCCCGCGCCTTAGCCTTTATATAATCAGCATCCGTACCAACAATCTGCCGGTACAAAACCTCCATCATATTCGGCTCAATATAATCATCGGTCTCAACCACACCAATATATTCGCCTACAGCCTGAGAAATACCAAGATTCATCTGATACCCATAGCTGCGTTTTTCCGACGAAATCAACCGGACACGCGAATCACGGTCTTGAAATTTTTGGACAATCGCCAGCGTCCCATCCGTAGATCCAGCATCAACCACCAGAATCTCAATATCCTTCAATGTCTGTGCACATACACTTGCCAGGCACTCTTCCATATATTCTGCCACATTCAAACAAGGCATTATGATAGATATTTGAGGCATCAACTTTCCTCCTTGGTAAAATCTGCTAAAAACATCATAGTATCAATCGTAATTTGAGGAGAAAGTATATGCTCTTCAGGAACCCCGCCTCGCATAAGATACTCACGTATCTCTTCGCGATGTCTGGAATTTGCAATAAGATAATGTGCATCTACATACAACCGCAATGCCTCCTCTGGAGAGAAAACTACGGTCCCTTGTACTTCTGTTCCTTGCAACTTCTCCGACTGATCCGCAAAACATTGCAAGTCTCCCAAATGATGAATCAACAGAAACGCCTGTATAAATCTCCCCCAGTTCCCGGCACCATAGACAACCACCTTGTGTCCCCGTGCCCACTCGGCAATCTCTGCAAAATCACGTTTTTTTTCTGCATACTGACCTGCAAAATGCAAAAACGGCTGCCTGATATCCTGCTGGAAGTCATCCCAAAATATACGTTGCTCTTCATTAAAACGATTTACCTGTAGCAATCCCTTTTCTATCGCATCACTGAGCCGCGCTTTTATCTCTTGCAAGGCAGCACCAGCCTCATCCCAAAACGTCCCAGATAGCCCCATCACTTGAAAGCGTGCTAATGTCTGCTGCAACATCCGCAAATAGAAAAAATGCTTCCAGTCACTTGACAAATTCGGCAAAAATCTTTCATTTAAACCATATTCTTGCAAAATATACGAGAACCCTTTTGGATTGTAAATTGAGGATCCAGGGTTATTCTGCCGATAACGATATACAGGAATATCAACATACATCGCCCGTTTAGATGAGCTAAGTGTTTGCAATAAAAATCCTTGATCCTGGAAAGCCGCACCAGATGTTTCATTAAAACAAATATTTTCTAGAAACTCCCTACGATATAAGCCTAACCATAAATATACATCACGCGACAGCATTTTAGGATTTTCTGAAGGATCAAAAACAGTTCCTAAAATATTATCATTTACAGAAAAGTAAGGCCAAGGTATATCATATCGTACTCCCCCCCTTATGTCATAAAAAGCAATCGGGTAACCTTTTACAAAATCTAATTCTTCATCATGCGTCATATAGTCGACTAAAAATTCCAGCGAATTTTCGACCATCATATCATCGGATTCTAAAATAAAAATAAACTTTCCCCGTGCATTTTTTACCCCCAAATTCATTTGATAACCGTAACTGCGAACAGGAGATGATACCATTCGAATTCTTTTATCTTGCAAAGATAATCTTTCCACGATTGTCTTAGTACCATCAGTCGAACCCGCATCTATTACTAATATTTCTAAATCCGAAAAAGACTGTGTTAATACGCTATTTATACAATCCTCAACAAACGGCGCAACATTTAATGCTGGCATTATTATAGAAACCATCAATATTATCTTCTCCTTCTATCCACCCATTAAATCGACAATAAATGCTGCGGCCCGCTCACTAGCATGCCCATCCTCATGTATTTCGTATGTATCAAATAAATTCTTGACGTTTTCCCTATAGAGTTTTTCATCAAAACAAGCTATATTATCCTCTAATTCCTTATTATTTTCAGCTATCGAAAAGGGAAGTGTTCTATAATCCAAAAGTAACTGCCGCTCATTCTTCAAATACTCATCTAAATCAGGCGCAAAGAGAAATATCGGCTTATAAACATAAGCTGCCTCAAAAATAATACTAGAATAATCCGAAATCAACGCATCAGAGCAAGCCACTAACTCCTGACTGTCATCATACATTGACACATTCCTTACGTATTCTGGTAAAATTATATTGCTTGCGTAGTCAGCCACCGCAGGATGTAACCGTAAAAAAATAGTCCATTCGCCACGGAATTTATGTATTAAAGTTTCATGCAACATCTCAAAGTCGATTCCTTGATCAGTATATTGATAAATAGATGCATCACCTTTCGCAACACGAAAAGTTGGTGCATATAGTAGTATATTTTCCGTTGGTGAAATCCCTAATTCTCTTCTCGTTTCTTGTCGAACATTGCTATCAAACAACATATCACTACGTGGTGAACCTACTCTAATGAACTTTCCTTCATACAAAAATCCTCGTCTGCACGAATCCTCATCAAACTGACTTCCTGAAAGGATATAATCGGTTCTCGCTGCTTCTTTTTTTTGATTCTCGATTGCGCCAGGCAAAGAACTCCATTTTACATCTTCGCAACTAAATTTTTTCAAAGTTATACTAGACCAATGTTTTACTTGTAAATAAATCTGGTCTTCTTTTTTAGGGATATCTGGTTCAACCGTCATATCTACAATCCAAACTTTAGCAGTCATCACTTCATAGTAATATAAATCCAAATCACGATGTTTCACCACTCTGACATATGACGGATATTCTAGATTGACATCTTCAACCACCCATACGATATCTAAATCTTTATTCAGTTGCAACAATTGACGTGTTATCGCCTTACCATGCCCTCCCTGTATTCCAATGAACACAACCACTTTATTATTACATACAGGCAACAAGCTAAATTTATCTTTTTTACATACCAAATTTCGATTCATTTTTGCAATAGAATATACATCATCAAACATATTAACATCTATACATTTCAGAATCTCATCATCATATTTTGTAGCAATAAGCAAAATACATCTAGAAACTTCTGCATCGCATTTAGCATCTTCAAAGGAATGAATAACTGTATCTTGAATTTGCAGTCTCTTAAACTCAGGATAAATATCCAAGATATCATGATTAATCTTCGCAGGGGAATTATCTACAAATTTTGCAATCATTAATTTAGAACCATATCCATTTAGAAATGATTTGCAAAGTTGTCCAACACCAAAAACAACCACTTTTTTGTTATCTATGTCTTTATAAAATTCACTCCACTGCTGCTTAAGCATCATTTTCCTCCATAGACCATCAAACATCAAGTGCCATAATATTCCGTATCATTCCAATTGCCGATTTCAATTTCAGGATAATCTCGCCAATTAGGAGCATCCTCATCACGTGGCAACATAATCATGTTATCTTCAAATATATATTTCTCTCTATTCACAAACGTCACTTCAATCGTATTAGCAAATGGATGATCATTTATCCATATAACCTTACTATAATTATTTATATGATAATGAACCGCTTGATGGGTCCGATTTATCTTTTCGATTACCTTTACATATTTTGATAATTCATCAAAATTCATCAGGCCATGAAACTCAAACAATATTTGAGAAAATTGTTTGAGAACATCTTCATCTATCTGATTCAACACATCCCACTCTGCACCTTCAACATCTATTTTCAAAATCATATTCTCTGTTTTATCATGATGATTTCTTTCCAAAAAAGTAGTTAAAAACTTCAACTCGTCATTTTCTTCTTTTCCTGCGATTCCTTCTCGAAAAAATTTAAAACCATCAATTTCCCTGGGTAAATTGCTAATTGTGTGATCATACATGTATACTTCGTAGCCATGTAGTACCATGCTTGCGTCCCACGAAACATCATTACTTATTCCAAAGGAATAAGCTATACCTCCAGTCAAATCGTCTAACATGACATATCCACCGTCATTAGAATTTCCAACGCGAAGATACTTATATCCCTTAGCATTCTTCAACTTGAGCAATTCATGAAAACGATTAATTGCATATCGGATCTCTTCGCTGAATATGCTTAGCTTAAATGAAACATATCCTGTTTTATTCGATGGATTAATCAGCATAAATTGTGGTTGGTCAGAAATAACCTTCGAATCATCTATCCCCGCATGAAGTAATTTATTCACCACTTCATTTCTATCATTTTCTGATGCCATCGCGACTACTATATACTTATCTTTACTCTTTAGTGTAAAGCACCTCAAGTCTTTAACATCATTAGAATCTACCCACTGTATATCTTTAGTGTACTTCGATGCTATTAGCTCATTATAGTATTGACTCCCAACATTTCCCTTTCCCCAAATTATTACGGGAACTCCTTTAGGAACCCTAGAAAACGGAAATATATGACACAATGAAACATTTATCATTTTAAATCAACACTCCCATCAACGACCTTGTTTAGTTACAGATTAAGTTTCTTTTACAAGTAATCCCCAGCGGTTCAAATTTATCTTCAGCTAATTTCCATGCCTTCTGCGACAAATGAACTTTATCTTTATAAAACTCAAGTTTTGTTCTATATTTTTCATCGATAAGCGAGTGAAAAATCGACACACACCTTATTCCAGCAATTTCTTCACACCTAGAACAGAGTTGATTAATGAAATACTCTGTTGCAATATTTCTTTCTACCATAGTTCCGCAGCGAGGAAATTTTTCATCCATAGCATAATTATCACTTTGTTGTGCTACAGGGCACCATATAAACACATCATAATTCTTTTTTAGCATTCTTAAAAACACGATATAATTATCTATAATCTTATCAATAACATCCTCATAACTAATTCCTTTATTTTTCACATGTTTAAACACATGAACTCGAATATCGATTTCTCCGAACACACAAATAATTTTACTACCATATGGTATAATATCATTATTTATGATATAGTCGATTTTCTCTCTCGCTTTTGTATTAGTCCCTAATTTGTTTAAATTATATGCCAAAGCCGGACCAATATGAATCGTTCTAAATGGATCTATACATGGCTTTCCAACACCTATACCATTTTTGTATATAAAAACTTCCGAATCGTTACCAGAAAAGAAACCTACATGTGAATCTCCTATAACATAAACTTTGTCTTTTATACCGTAATATCTTTTTATAAACCATTCAAATAAATCAGTTTTATTATTATCGTTTACCAAAGGTTCATTCCAATTTCCTAACAACAAATCCTTTTTATATTCGCACCGTGGACAATCGATACCCAACGGTAGACTAACAGGCTCTTTTATACCACCAACTAAATCTTTTCTCATATATGTGACTTCCCACACATCAGGGAAAATATGATTATATAACGATATATAGTTCCCCTCATTATTTCCATGTATGTGAATAACTCTATGCGTCGAAAATAATTTTGATAAGGAATTTAATATGTGATTTCTCTTATTTTCGTCCATTGTGTTTACGTTATAAAACACAACCACAATTTGTCTGAAGTAAGCTAATCTATCACTTGATACCTTAGCTAAAAATTCACATTCACATCCTTTCATATCTATTTTTAAAATCATATCATCAACATAGTTGGCATCATTATTTTCTATTACAGCATTTATTAGCATAGAATACGCATCCACGTTATTGTATCGATAAATCTTAAAGTCATAGGAGGAAATCCACTGGTTATCCCTATCAGATCCATCAATAGTCTCAAAAGAATATATTCTTCCCTTTTGCAAGTCATCAGCTAAAACAAAACCACGTCTTTTATCTCCCACCCGCACCAAGTCACTATAAGCACAATGCACTTGTGTAAATCTTAACAAATCCACATAATAATTATTTCCTAGCATATATTCACTGAAAACCTCGACGCATCTATCTAGTGAAACAAATTCGTAAATTGGCTGCCGTATATCGATAAAATTATCTGTTCTATAGCTAGAAATCAATACTATTACATCATGATTATTTTTTAAATATGATATATCTTTAATAACTGGATTATTTAGTGCCAGATAATTGTCTATTATCGCTGTTTCCTGAATATTATACTCATAATTTAATATTCCTTTTAATATTTTTCCACCTTCTCCGAAAGGATATATCACAAAACGAGTATACGGACCGTATTTAATCAGCGTTTCGTCTATTGACTTTCTTGCCGCCTGCGATAAGCTTATCATCAAAACATCCTCCTATTTATCCAGAACGCTCGACAAATACCCATCTATCGCATCCATAACCTGAGTTGCTGTAATCCCCCACATACATTCAGGCTTTTCCAAGAGACGATAACACACAGAATAATCCTCATCTAAGTAATAGCAATCACTACATACATCAGAAACAATATTGATATTTTGTGGATATCCAAAATAGTGCGCTGGCGTAGGTCCAAAAAGCACCGCGCACTTCGTCCCCAATTGCGTAGCAATATGTACTAAACCGCCTTCACAATCTACATGTAAACGTGATGCCTGTAAAATATATTTGACAACCTCGATATTTTCATCAAATATATATTGATTTACACCTTTAATTCTATAACTATCTCTTAGTCCTAACTGAACAATAGAAATATCAGGATATTTTTTCTTAAAGAAGCCAATAAATTCTTCGTACCTCTTTATTGGCCAAACCTTATTTGGAATATAATTCTTTTCTTTTTCATGTTCATTATATCCCCACCCAAAATTTATTGTGATAAACTTTTCAGGAAGATTTATTTCCTCAAATCGTGTTTTATACTTCTCACACATAGGGATATGAACATAGGTGTCCTTTATATCAAACAATCCATCAAAACTATAATAAGTATATGCATTTACCCCCTTCTTTTTGCAACGAGCAAACAAAATACTATTTTCTATATAATGACTATTATTATAATCTTGTTTTTTTAGCTGCTGCAACATAAAACTAATTTTTTCTGCAAATTTTTCATTCTTTCTCAACATGCTAATATAATTTACATTATAGACATATAGGATATACGCTGGATATATCGCTAAATCATAATTGTAAGCAAGACTATCGAATGGAATCGTTCCTCGCGCGTAAATATTCTTTATATAACCAGCATCACTAAATAAGACTTTACAAAACTCAAGTATATGTTCATCCACATATAAATCTATCGAAATATTTTCATCGCACACATTGGCCAGCTCGCATATAAAGCGTTTAGATATAATTGCATCACCAATTCCTTTACCCAAAAGTACGGCTACAGTCACAGCTTGGTCACCGCAAGATGAATCACACGGTGACTTATAATATATAATATCACTATTCGTCTCATATATAACAGGCGGATCAGCTATAATCTTATCAATAGAAATATCATATTCGTTATGCAATTGTCTTACCACTTCATCACGGATATCTTTTGATTTTATCGCTATTATAATTTTATCAAACTTCAGTTTTCTAATTTTTTCTATACCAACTACCTGTATGCTTTCAGATTTGTAATTAGTCCACATTTTATCAACAACAGCTATAATGTTTGCATAATTCAATTCATAAATTTGTCCAACATACTCTCTTCCAATCAGCCCAGCTCCATATATTATGATATTAGAGCCATATTCTATTTTCTCATACGGCAATCTATATTTCCACATAGGTAATATTCCTTTTAAGTAAAAACATCATCCAACAGATAATGAAAAATTCCAATCGTATCTAGTAATCATTTAACAGCACAACAAAAAAACACACATTGGATAAATATTTTTATATTTACCTCTCAATCTTTCTATAACAGTAATGGTATTTTCAATACCTAATCCAAGCAATATATTTGCATCTGTATTTATTTGATCAATCACGTAAACTGGATAATTTATATTCTCAATTATCTTTTTATGTTCATAATCACTCACGACAAAACCATCGATCTTTATTTTATTTTTTTCTAAATACTCTGCTGTTCTCCTTCCATAAATACCTGTTCCATATATATATAATTTTTTTTGCCCGCAATAGTAATTCGTTTCAAGTTTTTTTCTTTCGCTTTGTTGCCAATTTAAAAACCCAACGTGATCCAACAATAAAACTTCCAAAATATGTCTTTTAAATAAATCAAGACTATTATTATTAATTAGCCATTTTTGAGCAATAGTTCGACATTTATCTAATTCTACATCATATTTCGGCGCTTCATCCTGCATATTTTTTAAATAAGTAAGCAAATATCCAAACAACTGATTACTCAAAGCTGTTATGAGTGATGGATAATCTTGATACTTCTCCATAATACCAGCTACAATATACACGGTTGCTAATTTACTTGGATTAAAGTTTGTATGCATCATACTTTCCGAATGCATACAATAATGATATCCATATATAGGCTGAAAAATAATTTTTTTTGCTTTAGGCATAACTACAGAATTAACAAATGTATCCTCTCCATGTGAATTGGGCCAACATGCTAAAACATCATCAGTAAATAAATCTCTATTATAGATTTTGTCACAAAGACTCCAAACAAATTTATCCCCTTTAAACATTTCAGCCATTGCTGATATTCCATCAATCCACACTTGACTCTCGTGCGCTTTGCACGGAATAGTAATTCTACCATCCATCTGGTCAACAACATGTCCACCAATGCTGATGTCAACATGTCCGCAGTCACGTGTTGGTTTTAACAATTGCTCAAACATCGTTGGATCCACATAATCGTCGCTGTCAACAAACCCTATATACTTTCCAGCGCTATTTTTTATTCCAGCAATTCTTGCACTCGCTAAGCCACCATTTTCTTTATGAATAACTTTTATTCTTTTATCTTTCTTTGCCAACCAATCACATATTTTACCAGATTTATCGGTAGAACCATCATCGACGAGAACAATCTCAAAATTATTAATAGTTTGATGAAGTATTGAATTGACACATCGTTCCAGAAAATTTTCCACATTATATACAGGAATAAGAATACTTAAGTCTAGCATTTTACTCTCCAACATCAACTATTCTACATTCTTTAATATGCAGCATAATCATAATTACTATAATATATAAAAAGTATATTTATCTTACCTAATCACACCTACATTTACGATAGTAAGTCTACTTACTTTTATCTAATAATTCTTCGATTGACATTATCTCTACATTCAGTTTCTTTTTTATGCAGTTCTTTATATTAGCATAATCATATAAAACACTTACTATGATAACATCTACAAACGGCAAGTCGTCATCCAAAACAAATAAAGGAATCCCATTTGTTTCTTTTCCTTTCTGTCTTTCTATAACATAATCGACTCTCATCCCTTTTTCCTTCATTTGAAAAACAAGGTGTTTGCCAAGCATTCCATAACCATAAATAGCAATTTTTTTGTAACCCATTTTTTTCAAGATATCAACAGGTGATTCTCCATTTTCCATTGAAGTCATCCATGTATCTAAAACTTTCCAAAAGCCACGATATTTAGCTATCAAATAATTAAGAGATTCATTTTCCTTACGTAATACAGACAAACTATCACCGTCATCTTCTTTCAAAGAGTCCCTACTAAATCTTAATCTATTACTATCCTTTCTGGCTTGATGAAATGCTTCCAAAAATTGCGTTCCATATTTTTCATCAGGCTCTAAATACATTCCTTCGCCCCACTCGTTCCATGCATTTATAAATATGAAGGGGGCCTGTATTCGATTTGCCTTATTTATCAATTTTTTCATTCCTTCATAAAAAATATATGGATTACGATATCGAATAACACATCCTTGCTTTCCATGCCTAGGTGTATCATCATACCCAACAAACCCCCCCAAAGAAGTTCCTGTAGGAACTTCTTTATATATAAGATTATTCCATACGTCTTGATAATCTAGACTCTGCATTATATTATCTTTGTTGGAATAGAGCATTGAATCAAATCGAGCAGTTGTATCATTGGGTTCCTGAATGTAATTTCCCTTCAATCCATACTTTTTAGGATCATTTACATTTGTTCCTATAGTGTATATACCGGGAAATCCATCAAGTTGTGCTAAATAATCCCATCGTTTCAACATATCAAATAGACACGGAATATTATTGGGCTTATAAATTATAAAAACAGGCATTCCCATATATTTTATATATCTATCATCCCGAAAAAATTTAACTAAATAATGGTAATGTTCATCCCAATCAGATACATTACCATAATTTTGTTCTAGCAAAACACCATCATCGCTAATATTGTCTTTATTTTTATCATGTTTTATCGTCCAAATATTTCCTTCACCGCTTGATAGTCTACTCCAAGTTCTAACCCAAGACTCGTTTGCCCACGAAAAACAAAAAGGCATATCAATCTGTTTCCATCGCAATAAATTTTCGGCCGGTTTCTCCAATATTTTTTTCCCTTTTTTAAAATAATAATGATAAAAACACATGCCATCTATATTATATTTATGCATTAGATCTGCTTGCCAACACATCGTATCCATATCTAACAAATCATAATAATTATTATTTAATGGCACCCTTGGCTGCTCGTGATTGTCGAAAAGCTTCTCAGCCGACTTTACTGTTGTCCACTCGGTAAACCCCTCTCCCCACCATTCATCATTTTCCTTAACTTTATGAAACTGCGGCAAATACAATGCAAGTACTTTCATTTACTTACTCCTCACAAACCAATTTAGCAAAATCATCAACATAATACACATGATTAAATTTCGACTTCAATAGTTTTTCAACATTTTCATCATGCTTTTTCATTGCAATAAAAATCGCATCTACTTTGGGTAAAATATCTTGTGGATTGTAAACTTTAATATATTCGTCTTCGATTTGTTTTGCATCAATAGCATAGCATATATTTATATTTAAATTTTCACCAAGCGATAAAAAAGCTTTTCCCATGGCACCAAATCCATAAATTGCAACATTTTTTATTGCTTCTTTTTCCATCCACCGATTTATTAAACTAATCCCATATGGACTATAAAGTTTTCCACTATATGTATTGCAATCAATTGATCCGAAATACTTTTTATATTCATAGCCACCTCCGCCAAGAAAAACGATTCCGACTCCTGTATCAATCATTTTTTCTAAAAACAATTGATATTGCACACCACCAATTGAATACTTCTTAAAATTATAATCATAAGCGAAATTCTCTAAATACACTGTGGAATTTATTTTGCAATAAAACACCACCCCTACCAATTTAGACGAAGCTAGCAGCAACATAGCGTGTGTCACATGATATGTTGTTAAATACTCCTTAGCTGATAATCCATATTCAACTTCATGTGTCTTTTTTTTCCACTCAAAATACTGTTCTACAAGCTTGTCAGAAATATAATCTCTTGAACATATTTCTGTAGTTATCACACCAATTGCTTCCTCTAATAGTCTTCTTTCCCTTCGAAGATTATATCGATGCTTTTTTTTTAATCTTTGCATTAATAAATCGCTAGATGTCGGCATAAAAATAAATATGTTATTACTCCTATACAATAAATCTTTATAGTTATTACCAGCTCTAACTACACATATATATATTATTTGAGGATATAAACGAAAGACATCTCTTATGCATTGCTCTATAACAGGTTGAGGAAACACTTTTCCCCATATATTTAATGAAGCACTCTTATCAGTACAATGGCAAATTATTTTATAAAGAATTCCATTATAATTATAAGTTAGTTCTTTTATATCCTCAAAGAACAAATCAAACCTATTATAAACCAAATCATCTGATATAAAAGATGCAACCAAGGCCAGTCACACTCCAGTATATATACATCTTATAAAATTGATATAAATAATTATTATTCTATGATTAAACACATTTTTCCAGTACATATTGTAAAGAAACAATATTTGAATATCCCATCTCTTTTAACTTTTCCTCTATTTCATTATACGATGTAATAGCTGTCACAATTACTGCATCAACACAAGTATCACCCTTTTCCGGTTTTAATATTGGAATTCCTTCTATGTTATCTTGTATATCTCTTGAATCTAAAATATTTATCAATTCAATCTTTTTAAAATCTAACTCTTCATAAAATAACCTTCCCAAGGAAGAAAACCCATAAATTGTTATTTTTCTCCACTGATTATCCAATAAACAATCAGTGACTTTCTTCCCATACTGATGTATTTTTAGCCACCGTAACAACAGCCGATAAAAAGATTGATATTTTTGAAGTGTTTTTTCTCTCTCACAAACACTATTGCAATTGCTATCACCTTGAAGATCAACTTTAAGGAAAGTTTCCCAATATGAATTAATCTCATTGCCTTGACATGCACGATACTTCCCCAATGCTCTTGCTATCTCCGAATATGGCACCGCATTAACTTGGTCTTTATGGCAATTAATTAATTCAATTTTTTTTTCTATCATCTCTGTGATATCCACATAATGAGATACGTCATGAAAGGGAACATGAACCTCGTACTGATAAACTTCAGCTTTCACAGCCTTCTTTTGAAGACATTCAATTGCCAAGGACCACACAGCTGCATGATCTGAATGATTATCATCCCCCCATGGAATAAAAATCTTTGTATAACAAGAAAAATCTATATCCGCAAGGATATTATTTGAATACGACATCAAAGCTCCATCTTGATAACCTAACCAATAATAGGTATTAACTTTGACCAACTTCATTTCTTCTTCAAACTGCTCTCGTCGTATACGCGCTTCGACATCCGGCTCTACTAATATATTCCCCTGCCTGCCATCTGTCACAATAAATAAATCACATTGCGAAGGATATTTTAACATCACCCCACCTACTCCAATACATTCATCATCTGGGTGTGGTGCAATAATTGCTATCCTATCTTCCTTATTAAAACATATAGGTAAAGCTGCCATCAGAACCTCCCTCATAACAAATACATATCATCCTACTCTGATAATCACCCACCATAAATATCGCCAAAAATTTCACGCCATGCATTATACACATCAAATTCCAAAAATTCTTCCACACTTTTTCTAGCTTCTTCTCCCATCTTTTTTCGGTATTCAACATCATCTAATAGTTTTATTATTGCATTAGCTGCTGCAACAGTATCACCTTGTGAAACTGCCATATAACCTCTCCCAGATCTTGTAAGTTCCAGCCAAGGAATCTCATACATAACCATAGGCAATCCCCATTGTTTACTTTCTATGATTACTTGCGAAAAACTTTCATATGATGATGTAAACAAAAAACATCTGCAATTTTATAAAAATCATCTACTATTTTATGATATCCACATATTTCTATGTTACTCTCTAAATTATATCGCCTAATATTATCCACAAGGAGATTATACTCATACTCACGATCCTTGCTTCCTACTAGCTTCAGTTTTGCTTTTGGATATACCTTTATTACATCACGCATAATAGGTATAATGACCATTCCCCGCGTGGTTAGGCACCCAAAACGAAAGGATTCTCTCGATTTTATAAAAATGCTTGATTTTTCGCTGCATTCAAACCATTTAGGCTCCTGGTGGCCATAAAAGATTTACAATTTGCAATCCCTATTACACTACTAAAACTTGCTTGCATCTTGCTACGTAATAACGTTCTGGTGTCGTATAGCTGATGCTGGAATGCAGTCGTTTCCGGTTGTAAAAAAATCCAAATGTACTCGAAGATTGCGGACTTTGCTTCTGCTCGCATACGAAAATGCTGATCATTCAGCCACTCCTGCTTCATCGTACCCAAAAAGCTTTCCATCGGGGCGTTGTCCCAGCAGTTGCCTCTACGGCTCATGCTGCAGATAAGATGATTCCGCTCTATCATAAACCATTCAATAAGTAAATAATTTCTTTTTCTTCACGTAACATCCGAAAAATCATCCATAAATTACTGTAAATCAGCTCCAATTTACATTTAAGTAGTATAGGCTTATTGCGTTAAAGAATCTCCATCAAGATAAATAAAACTACTCTCATGCAATCGTGCATGCAATCTTGCCAATGCCCGCATGGCTCCCTTCCTTTCTCCAAACCAAGATCCTCCATTTCTATGAATAATAAACGTCTTATCACTCACGTATTCATAGCCACAGCATACACCTTCATCTATAAACAACTCGCCTGGGTACACCGTCATACCTTGAAGGTACTGCAAATCACCATTTCGAATCAAACCATGTCGTTCCAGAATTTCTGTTTCATAATCCATACATATCTTCATCTCTGTTCGCTTTTTCATCATGAACGACTCCGTATCGTATACATCCATCCATTCTTTAATTACGCTATTGTAAGCCTGTCCTCCGAATCCAAGTCCAGTAGCAATTTGATTACGTACAAAGGCACAAAATCCCTTCTGGTAGCACAATTCATCCAAGGGACGCAACACCTCTACATCTGCATCTAAATAAATTCCGCCATACTGATAAACAACATCCTTACGTGCATAATCAGACACAAATGCCCAACATCCCTGTTCAGCTGCTTGCTTCATGTAATGATGTTTGCTGATATCATAATTATTTTCATCCCACCTTCTGATTTCCCAACCAGGACAGTTCTTGTTCCAACTGTCTATGCAGTTTTGATATAATTCAGGCAAGGGCCTTCCCCCAAACCAACAATAATGTATGATATGGGGAATAATTTGCTTTTCTTCCAATCGAAATGTACTAGGGATTTTATGTCCTTCGTAGGAGTATACCGCCATGATGCTATAAGCTGTGTAACATACAGTATCTTTCAGTTCAGCTATTTTACTAAGCTGAAGCAGAATCTCCATTGTTGCATTGACTCCTGTTGTCAATATCCATTCAGCTTTACGACCACCACGTCGAATCGCTTCTTGCGGTGACATAATTTCCAAACTCCTGCCACGGTAAAATATTCTCCTACCCCAGCTGGCGGTATAATTATCCACAACGCCAATTATATCATTATCAAGATTAATCATCTCACAAAAATTCTGATAAACCATGCCCGATCCCCAAAATACAATAGGCACTCTTCTGTCAGACAATTCGTGACTACTTGTCAATCCCAAGTACATTCTTTTCCTCTCCCCGCCTCAATGTAATTTTTTCGAATTTGTTAGCATTATATCAGTCACAAATATATCCCACATACTAACAGTATTGAGATAACCTAATTCTGTAATTACGTACAGAAGATACATCATCCATCATGGTTTTATCAACATATCAGCTGACTATTCATGACTCGAATGCTATTCTCAATTTTTTCCTCAGCTTCGCCGACATTTTTAGCTAAGCATAATTTATAAGGCTTTATAGAAGTTACCTATGTAGAACATATTGGTATGTTCACAGCCACTGTAATATTCAACAGTTTCATAAACTCTCTACGTTGCCTTAATAGGGAGTCTGAAAGTTGCTTCTATTTAATAACAGCTATACTGCAATGATCACCAATAGGAAACTTACGTAATAACCCTCCTGTTTCTTGTTCGTAATCTTTTACCGCTTTGTTTACGCCCGGCAACTCTTGATGAAAATAATCATGCAACAAAATCACACCGCCACTTGACATTTTAGGATAGAAGAATCGCAATCCCTCTAACATAGGCTGATACAAATCCATGTCAAGATTCACAAAACAAAAAATATCATCAACATCTGCTGCGCTTTCAGGGAAGTATCCAACACAAAACTCACAAAGATTTATATTTTCCATTCGCTTTTTCACAGTATTTATATTCGTACATAAGAAGCCATCACTTTTATTAAACTCACCTCTTAGAAAAGACTCATTTCCAATTGCACGCTCTACATCCAAGTCTTTTTCTGAGAAGCCTTCAAACGTATCAAATAAATAACATCTCCTATCGTAAAAATACTTGTTTATATAATATGCAAATTCTCCTCTGTTGACTCCAGCTTCAGCTACGCTTCCCTTTATATTTTCCTTATAAACATATTTCGAAAAAGCTTTTACCCAATTTACTCTTATATCAGATTCATCATAACGGTTATGGTTAGAAAATACTTTTGTTTTAAGTTCTTCATCCTCAAGCAGGAAAATACATTTTTCTCTTGGCACATGCAGTTCACATAACTGCTTCCTTATCTCCTTCCTAGCTATTTTTGAAGCTACTGATACAACGATTTTATCATATTCGAATTTTTGTATCTCTTCTGGTCGTTTCACCAACCCGTTTTCTAAATTATCATTTTATTGTCTATCCAACCAATTATTATATGTGATGTATATTCCTTAATATATTTTTCAAAAATCTTTCCATTGCGACCGGCCCCAAATATCAAAATCTTAGCCATACTCTTTCTCCCCTCTATTCACATATTTTTTGTGATATTAAATCAGCTATATTTCTGTTCACTACTTCATTCAAATGTGAAGGAACAGCCCCATATTCATAGCCATCATCGGTAAAATAGTTTTTCAGTCTTGATGTATCTACAGACTTGCATTTTTCACAGTTACATTCGAAGAAATCATAATAGTACTTTAATTTTTTATTGATTTTTACAATCTCATTCTTGTCCTCAAAATCAACACATCCTGTTAAATCTCCATGTCTTTCACTAAGATAGCTTTTTACAAGAATAATATGCTCACTTGGTATATAGCATCTTAGCCTATTTATAAAATTTAAACATTCTTTTTTCCACAACACATCACATTCTTCACTAAATCTTGATATAACTCTCCCTTTCACAGATACGACCGCATCATCAAAGGCATCTGTCTTGGTCAAATAACCACCATCAACTTCCAATATATCAAAACGCTCTTCCATAAAATCCAGAATTAAATATTCTATTTTTTCTTCTTTTATTATATTCCAAAACGACGATGCAATATCCCGTCTCACCATAATTTGTCTATACTTATTTTTATGTGAGATATCTAATCCATCAACAGGATGCATAACACTAATAATACTAGAAAAATTAAACCGTAAATAAGGATCATTCAGCTGATCCATATCGCGCAAAATGACATTAAGATTATATCCTCCAAAAGTAATATAAGAAATCTCTCTATTATGAGGAAATAATTCTCTCAAAAAAGTTCTGTAGTTATTACGCAGTTCCAAGAAATCATCTTTTCCTCTAAGCGGATACAATCCGGCCAAACTTTCAGATGATTTTATATGTAACATCCTTCGTAATGTATCTCTGTATTTAGAAAACAGTCCTCTCTTTTTGAAACCATCTATCAAACATCTATAAGCCTGAATGCCTTCTGCATTAAAATCAACCGCATTCCACCTAGGCTTTGCGGAAAGAGAATTTTCCCTGAACTTTCTATAATAATAAAGAGGCTTTCTCACACATACAACCTTATTGGCAAGAGCCACAAGCAATGCATACACTCCACGTGCTTGGCTGTGACAATCTGGGAATTCTATCTGATTGTCTATCCATAATGTTTTTTTATATAGACATCGCCAAATAGCAGTATACCCTCTCTTTATCCGTTCTTCTTTATTATACTCCTTTCCAACAGCTCCCCAGCAAACTTTTACAGTTTTCTTCCCCGTATTATTATTAACTCGATATACATCACATTCCACTATATCAGCATCTTCAGTTATAATCTTCTCATATAGCAGTTTCAAATAATCCCTATCCAGCCAATCATCTGCATCTACAAAAGCAATATATTTGCCCTCAGCTTTTCTTATGCCATAGTTTCTTGTGAGTGATAGGCCTTCATTTTCTTTTGAATATAACTTGAATCGTTTATCCCTAGCAGCCCAGTCTTGACATACTTGCTCAGATCTATCTGTTGAACCATCATTTATCATCAACACTTCAAAATCACGATATGATTGACCAGCTACAGTTTCCAGACATTGATTCAGATATTTCTCTACATTGTATACTGGAATGATTACACTTATCTCCATACTCCAACGCCCCTCACTTACCTAGTCACAGCAAAAATTCTAAAATTGCATCTCACCAACGGCCTGACTAATTATCGCTATCCCGTTTATCTTTTCTGTTACTTTTCCAACATTATATAAGCTCGCATTATTTCACCAATTTCATCTCGAGTATAATACTTTTCGAAATCTTTTTTTGTATCAGTACATCCTGACTGAAAATATTATTGCTGAAATAGCTTGCATCACAATCATACACATCACAACTCAACGCATCTACATTATAATATTTTGCCAGTATCAATCTATGCAAACCATCCATCAAACAGTAATCCCTGGTAATCTTCACATTATAATCTTGAAAGAATCCTTTATTCTCGAATTGGTAGATCCTATCTTTAAACCTATTCCACCTTTGTTCGGCAAACTTAAAGGTCGTGAAATGCATATAAGTTTTCTTATATATCGCTCCATTATATTTATTATGTCCTAGATAATCGCACAACGAAAAATAATAAACTGCTGGCAAGCAACCACTATGCAGATTCTTAATCAGTTTACTCACTTTTACTGATATATTTCTTTGAACCGGCTCTCCAACTTCTATATCAAACAGGTGATGATATATACTGAATATGAGAGAGAAAATCTACTATTTCTTAAGGCCAAGGGCTATTCCATAACTGCTATAGCCAAAAGTATGGAGCGCAATAAGTGAACTATATCCCGTGAGCTTCGCCGAAACTCTGTTGCCAATAAGTATATGCCAGTAGTGGCACAACACCAGTATCAGGCACGCCGTGCATATTGCAAGCCACATAACAGACTGGAACACGCCCGGCTTTTGGAACATGTGAAGCATAGGCTGCTTGAATGTCAGTGGTATCCAGAAGAAATTGCCGGATGGCTGAGAGCCGAATATGGCAGGTGCGTAATTAGCACCACAACCATCTATCGTGCGATATACAGTGGATGGTTGAACGCTCCCAAAGCCTCCACGGCAAGCGTCGTAAAAAAGTTGAGGCACCATGGCAAGCGCAGGAAAAAGCGCTCCATTGAGGAGAAGCGTGGTAAAATCCAGATCAGCCACGATATTACAGAACGCCCAGCAGGAGCCGAAAACCGCTCAAAAATAGGCCACCGGGAAGCGGATACCGTTGTGGACAAGCAAGGAAAAGCCTGCCTTGTAACCCTTGTCGACCGAAAAAGTCGCTACCTTATGTGCGGCAAGGCTGACAAGAAAAATGCTCAGGCAGTCAGCAGGGCAATGGTTGACCTGCTTCTTGGTGCCAAAGTCCTGTCGGTAACGCCTGACAAGAGCAAAGAATTTGCCCGCTATGCAGATGCGACCGAATACCTAAAGATGGCCTGCCATTCTATTTTCCGCAACCTCACCAGCCGTGGCAAAGGGGATTCCAACGAGAATACTAACGGCCTGCTTAGAGAATATTTCCCAAAGGGCAAGGACATAACAGAAATTCCTGATGACTACATACAGAGAAAAGTTGCTATGATGAATTTGCGCCCAAGGAAATGTCTTAACTACAGAACACCATATGAGGTCCATTTTGATGAAGTGTTGCACTTAGCTTGACAATCCGTCACCTAATAATAAATATAACTTAAATACTTATTTTTTTCCTCAAGAGCATTTTGTTCTGACTGAGTAAACTTCAATAAATGTATATTCGCAATCAGAGGAATAGCCGCTGGATTATGTATTTCTTTATATGGAACCGTTTCTGGATATATCTCACATTTTACATTCGATAACCGATGATATAACGCTAATGAAATACGATGCGCACCATCAACTATTAACCCATTCCCCAATATTTTAACTGGTTTATTTTCATCATAACCTTTCTTTTCCCAATTAATAATAAGTTTCAAAAATTCTCTTAGCCTTTTTTCCACCACATCATCAGCTGAATCTAGTAATTTGATTGACTTTTTATATATTTCGTACCCATAATCATTTTTTCCATAATATTGTTCAATTGCTAAATATCTTGCAGGTAACACTATACTATCTTTGCTCGCACGCCATATTGTTGTCAAACTAACATCGCTTATATAAGGCTTTCCCAACATAACTTCATACAAAAATGGGTATATCCATATATACTCTCTATAGCCTTTTTTTTGCAAAGCAATTTCTATTTGGGGAACTATTGCCTCATGCACTGCAATCAATACCAAAGGGTTTGAATACTTTTTTAATCCGTCCAGGCTTATAACTGGAAAACCTTCTACACTTGTCACTGTATTTGACGAAGTCACGTATGCTTTAATTCTTTCGCCTAACCCTTGCCTTCTCAACGTTTTAAAAAAACGTTGTGCAACATATCCCGCCCCATAAATCACACACTCTCTAGAAGCTATTATTCTTTTTAAATCATCAGCATCCTTAATATTTAACATTGATAAATAATTCCTCAATCTTTACGACCTGCTAATATTCATACCGCATATAAAACAGTATCATTACCAGAAAATGAATACGTACGTAAATACATTTTATAATCAGGGTGAATTCTTAGTAAAAAAATTGGAATATCCCATATATCATTTCGCTTATGATATACGCTTATAGCAAGCTTTGGCCTGCTTTTTTTTATCGTATTCACTGCCCCCTGCAAAGCTCGCAGCTCTGAACCCTCTATATCCATTTTTATAAAAGTAGCTCTTTTATTACTTATCACAGAATCAATACTTTTTACGTGTATTTCTTCCCCACTGACAACATCAGTTTGTATTGTCCTGTCCCCTGCAATATCTTGTCCTTTCTTTAAACGAAGAATTGTATCTTCATTCCACAAACCGCATTCATAATACTTGATCTTATCAGGAGTAGTTATCTTAGCTAAATTATTTTTACATTTATGCATTAAATCCGAATTTGGTTCAAATAAATATATCTTTCGATAATCTCCGCCACACCATCTTATAAATTGCTCTGAAGTCTCACCCTGGAACCCCCCACAATCAACAAATATTTCTTCAGGACAATGTTGTAACACATCCAAATCAAAATACTGACATTCCTCTGCCATTTTCCCCAGAATAAGTAAGTTTTGTTTAGATATTCCTTCATTCATAAATTGAGCAACAACTGATTGATAATTAAATAAAATAGAAATAACAATATAATATTCATGTAGTTTTGGACGCATATCATCAAAACTAAACACTTTCAATCCATTTATCGTTTGACCACTTTTTTTATTATCTATAAAGCAATCTACTTTAATATCCGGGAAGAAATTTACAATAGATTTTCCCCATGTACCTGCTCCAAATAAAGCAACCTTTTTTTTTGTCATAGCTACTTTCTCGAGTAGCACCTTTCCCAATACACTATTTCGTACAATTTCTTTCATGTACTTTTTTTCATCAGTTAAACTATATAACGAACGACTTAAATATATCTGTCTTGATATATCGTCCTGAAGCTGATTATATACATTTTTTAGAGATACAGTATTTTCTTCTTCACCATAAAAGTTATCCATTTTTTCCTCCACTATCTATCACACATGATATCCACAGTCTTCTTTAATCCATTTTTCATATCGCAATCAGCTTGCCATCCAATTCTTTGTATTTTGCTTGTATCCATAACAGCAATTTGAGCCTTAGAGAATCCTTTTTTCTCCACCGCATTAGGTAATTCAAAAATAATATTTTTATTGGATATTTCAGCCAATATTTCTGCAATTTCTCTCAACTGAAATACTCCATAAGTATCTGCAATATTGTATGCTTCTCCGTCATTACCACTAACTAATAAAAGCAACAATGCTCTCACAGCATCCATAACATAGATATAAGAAAAGCGTTGCGTACCATCACTTTTTAATACTATATCCTCACCGTTAATAGTATTTATGATAAATTGGGACAGAGCCTTACTATCATCCAAGCGCATAGTAGGCCCATAAACGCGTGACAATCTGGGTATAACAATATCCATTCCATATTGCTCACGATAAGCTTGACATAGAGCCTCTCCTGCTCTTTTCCCCTCTGGATAAGCTGCACGCAAAGTATTACAATCTAAATATCCACAGTATTTTTCATCAAATATATCTGTTTCGTATAACGCATTACCGTATATTTCTACAGAAGACAAAAACAATACTCTTGCTACATTTTTTTCACGACCAAATTCCAATATGTTTTTTGTCCCCTCAATATTGGTCATTAAAGACCCAATAGGATCTTGAGCATAAAGGCGCGGATGGGTATTGCTTGCAGCATGAATTATATAATCAATATCTACCTCTATATTGAATGATTCATTGATATCAAACTGTACAAAATAAAAAAATTGCGAATTCCAATAATCTGCAAATCGTTCTCGTGCCTTATCCTCGCTTCGACTCAAAGCATAAACTTTAATATCTTCATTATACAACTTATTTCTAAGCATAATCGCATCTATTAGCACAGTCCCCAGTAAGCCACTTGCCCCTGTAATCAGGATGCTTTTCCCGGTTATTTTATTCCAGTCTATACCGTAATTTGTTATTTTTTCTATTTCCATTTTATATAATTCATTATGGAAAAACATTTTATATTATCTCCATTCTATTTCATCCACTCACTTCTTTTTACAGTAAGAAGCGCTTTAAATAATTCAAAATCTTCTACAGTTGTTATTTTTATATTTTTGTTTGATCCCTTGGCAAAATATAATTTTTCGCCTAAATCCGCCATCATAGTATTAGTATATGCAGAACCATAGATGCCAATTTTCTCTTTAAATGCTTTTTGGTAACAATCATATAACTTACAGAATTTATATGCCTGTGGAGTAACCACTCTTCTCAATGTCTCTCTTGGAATATATTTTGTTGTTGATATCTCGTCATCTTTTATAAAAATCTGTTCATTGTATGGTAATGATGACACCGCATTACCATACTTATGGCACACGACCAAAACATCAGAAATTACTTCCTCATCTATCATTGGGCGAATACCATCATGAATAATCACAACATCCTCTTTGTCCAATTTATCCTTTAAGTTGACTATTCCGTTACGGATAGATTCCTGTCCAGTCTCTCCGCCAGATACGACCCATTTCAGTTTTGTTATATTATATTGTTTTGCATAAGCTCTTAATATATCATGCCAACCTTCCAAACATACTACTTCGATAGCATCAATCTCTGGGTGTTTTTGAAAGCTTTCTAAAGTATATATTATTATTGGTTTATCGTTAATATTTATAAACTGCTTTGGAATATCTTGCCCTGTTCGAGTTCCCTTTCCACCAGCAATAATTAGCGCTATATTTTTCATAAATACCTCGCATTTATCAAGTCATTATACTACTCTCAATAAAATCCGCAATTCTCTCTGAAGCCTTTCCATCATTTATCATACCTAGATCTAAGCACATTTTATCGATTTCATATTGATATTTTTGTTTTTCGAAACAATCAATAATATCATTCATCTCCCCATTATTAGTTGCAATGGCAAACGGAGGATTAGCATCAACATCAGGAGCAATTTCACGATTTGTTGTTATTGTTTTATCCTCAGATATAACAAAATTCATTCCACCACGTTGATTAATATATTCGTCTAAATCATCCATATACAAAAAAACAGGTAATTTCATCGCCCCCGCTTCAAAAGCAATACTTGAAAAATCTGTAATAACTACATCGCTAGCTGCCAACAGCTCATACATATCATCATATTGGCTAACATCGATAATTTTTTCACTGTCTGCCCCATCCATATTCTTTTGCTGCAACGCTAATTGCGGATGAAGTCTCTGAAACATAATCCATTCCCCGCCAAATTTTTCTTGCAATTTCCTTATTACATTCTCCTTATCTAATGAAGCATCTTCAAGCAAAACCTGTCTTCTCGTTTTTTGTCCTATTTCTCGATATGTCGGGGCATAGAGAACAATATGCATAGTCTGTGGTAATTTAAACAGATCTCTTATGTATATCCTAAATCTCTGCCTGTCATTAACTAATATATCTTCCCTAGCTTGACCATATTTTAGAAATTCTCCTTCATATACCATACCTTTTACAAATGCCTCTGTTGTCCAATCCGAACTGGATATCATATAATCAATCATATCTGAATCATGCTTACTGACAAGATATGCTATTTTAGAAAAAGCTCTTCCACGCCACATGCCAATAGCTTTAAAGCCTACGTTTCCATGCCATGTATTAATATAAACCTGATCTGCACGTTTACGGACTTCCAACGGCTTACGATAGTTATCGATCCACAATTTTGATGTTGAAAGATAAAACGCTCTATTCAACAACGTATTTTTCTTCTTTTTTATATAAGAGGGGAATTTTTTCCTTTCATCATTAACCAACCAAACATATTCATAACCACATTCTCTACGCTGTAACTCCTCGATTATATATTTGGGATTACAGCAAAACCCGCCTTTACCTTCAAATGTAACAATACATATTCTATTCTCACGAATTGAATATACTCTAAATATATAAAACAAGATACTTTCTACGACACTTTTTATTTTTCGGTATTTAATATAGATATTTTCTGATATCACATCTTACTCCATTCTAGTGCAGTATCTTATTAAAATTCAACACATTTTAGCATCACTTACTCAAACTTCGCAAATAATAAACTGTCATTCTAGTATTATCAACTTTCCAAAAACAAAAACATACTCCATCTCCACTTTGTATGATAAAAGTACCCCCAGCCTCGTAACACAAACACTACCGACTTGTTTAAGTTGTGCGAGATTTAAGTTTGTAACTGTATTCTAACTACATCTAATTTGTTTTTTGAATTTAAAACCATCTTTTACATTCTTCTAAGTTAGCAATTATTCCGCTATTATTTACCAATTTTATAATGCACTCTCTTGCATTTCTACTATCATCATATATTAACTAATTTGCTACTAAAAATATTAACACACCATACCAAATATTTGCATTCATCCATAATACATACTCCCATCACTTTGTAGTACATATCCTATTCTCATGATAAAACATCCCGTGCGCAACATGCTCCTCTAGCCACACTGAGATGTTAACAAATCATGCGTAAATCATGTTCCGTTACCATTCGGGCAATCTTCGAGAACGAAGCCCCACGCTCAAGGCCTATCGGCTTTATGGCAATGCTTGCATGCCAGGTTTGCAAATAGAACTGCCCTGGCCTTTTCCGGCATTCGAGCTGTTTGCGGCTATTATCCACCCAGACTGCTGCCGTTGAAAGCTCATAGGCACGATTCTTGAGTGTATTCTTTACCTTGCGAATGCCAGCAGGAAATTCTTTTATCATATCATCCACAAGCCAGACAAGGTCTAAATCCTGCCGACGCTTCAAGAGTTCTAAAGCAATATACTTTGGATTGCAGGAAAAGCCCGTCGTCCCCTCGATAGTGGTAAAGACTATCTTCTTGGGATTTATGGGATACTTGCGGCAATAGTAAAATTCTCTAGCCTGTTTCCTGCCCTGCCGCAAGCGACGACGTATATATCTGTCCTCTTTCGATAGCTTCAAAATCCTTCTTCCTACAATATAATATTTATATTCGACTTCCAGCCTTTTTCTCCTTCTTTTCTGCATGACAAGAAAAGGCTCGGTTGCATCTTATCTGCAACTGAGCCTTTTTATACACCAATGACAATAAATACCGACTTCAAAGTTTACAGTATATACACCTCTGGTTCGTTAATGAAGATATCTGTTATGCCTTGATCTTCCAGCTTTGACAAATCAAGTTTCGTTCCTGTCGGCTTTTCGGGATAGAGATGGCCCGTAAACCAGGCACGGACGGTTTGACCGGTCAATTCTTCGCGTATCCGATCCATAGCCCGCCAGAAGGGATGGATGGCGGCGCCAGGGAAGTTTTTCTGCTTGAACAGACAGTCCGAAGCGTTGAGATCCAGTACTCCTAGCTTGGCATTTGGTGAGAGCTTTTGTACGATTTCCAAGGTTTTCGTATAGAAACTCGAATAGACAATGTTCTCCTCAATCCCACGTTTCTGGATAAATTCGACGATTTTTTCCTCGATGCCTGGATAGTGATAGACATTGTTCTTTATCTCGATGTTTACCTGCAGTCCTGCCTGGATATACGGCGTGAGGAGGTCGAACACTTCCTCAGCTGTAGGGATATGCTCTGCCTTTGCTGTTCCCGTGGCGATATGCAGATAGGATAGTTCCTGCAGGGTAAAGTCACGGATATTGCCGATACCATCGGTTGTACGGTCGACGCGTTCATCATGGCATATGACCATCTGCTGATCTTTTGTCAGCTGGACATCGAGTTCGATGCCCGTCAGTCCATGTTTATGAAGTTCGGCGGCCCTTTCAAAAGCGGTCAGCGTGTTTTCCGGATAGCGCTGGCTGCAGCCGCGGTGTGCCCAGAATTTCATACGATAACCGTCCCTTCTTCGATAGGTGTAGCCTTGCGCCAGGCCAGGAATTTCTCCATGATGTCGGCAAAAGCAATCGATTCATTGCGCGTGAGCTTGAACCCACCACGCGGATTGCCGTTGATGGCTGAGACGAAGTCACTGAGCTCATAGCGCAGGCCATCGCCCAAGTATTTCGTGTAGACCTTTTCGTTTTGAGTGAAATCCTCATAGCAGATCTCAAATTCCGTCGTCTTCCACCACGGCGCAGGCACAAAGATATAGCCTCGCGTACCCGAGATCAGCAGGTGACCGTCTGATTTCACCTTCAGCCCCGTTTTTGCCGTGGCCATGCTGTGCGGATAGCGAAAATAAGCCTTGGTATAGAGATCGACACCATTGGCAGCCTTGAAGCATTCAAAGCGCACATCTTGGTATTCCTTGCCCAGCAGTTTGATTATGGGCAGCAGATTATAGCTTCCATACTCAGTAAAGCTGCCGCCATGCTCAGCATTAGTGAGCTCACGCATTGAATCCTTCGGGAAGATGCGGGTAAAACACGACTCCACATCGCGGATTTCACCGATGATACCGCTCTGTACCATTGACAGCAGGCGGATGAACCCTGGCGTATAGGCGGTCTTGATTGCCTCCATGAGCACCAGGCCACGCTCCTCTGCCAGCGCAAACAGCTCCTCTGCCTCGGCCTTTTTCAGGGTCATCGGCTTTTCACAAAGCACATGCTTGCCATGCTCCAGCGCGTTTTTTGCATAGGTGTAATGAAATTGGTGTGGCACACAGATATCCACGGCATCTACATGCTCATAGAATTCCTCTTCATCGGCCGTATAGAACTCGCACTCCATCTCTTCAGCGAAGCGTTTAGCACTCTCGATATGCGGGTTGAATACCCCCGTGAGCTCCATGCCGCTGACATATTTGGCCTCTGGCACGAAGCGCCGCGCAATGCGGCCGCTGCCGATAAGCCCCATGCGAATGATTTTATGATTATGGGTGCGCTTCATCGTGCTCGATATACCCTTGGTACGCTCAAGATAACGGACTTCACAAAAGTCCTTTAGATAGTCGAACTTCCCTGTCCAATCCGATCCCAACACAAAGATATCCGCGCCATATTTTTGGATATCTTCAACCTTCTGGCCGATATGGTCCTCCACGATGACTTCATCGGCAAAGCCGCTTTTCTTGACGTTTTCGATGCGCGTCATCAGGGAATCGACCACGTTGAGTTTTCCCCTTGCCTCATCAAAACTCTCCGTAGTGACACCGACAATCAGATAGTCGCCCAAAGCCTTAGCACGTTTGAGCAGCCGGTAATGGCCTTCATGGAATAAATCAAACGTGCCATATGTGATTACCTTGACCATAGTATCATCTCTCTTCTTTCTCTTTTAGCTTTCCATCTGCTGTCTTACATAGGAATAGATTTTCTCACCAGCAGTCCCATCATTATTTACCGCGATATCTGCATAAGCCATAAGTTGCTTTTCTTTATCAAATACCTTGCCATGGATATTGCCATTCAGCAAATCCCTAAGCGAATTGAATGCATTTTCTCTACAACCATATAAAAACCACTTTGACATCCGGTCAAAGCCTATTGCCATACATTCCTTACTGCCATCATCAAAATAAATGGGAATTTCCTCCCAATTTTCTTGCTGCCAATCGACCTGGTACAACGTTCTAGTCGGAGCATACATAAACTTCGGCAAGCTCTTGGTTATTTGATCCCACCCCTGCCAAAGGAAGCAGCCTATTCCCCAGGTATATAAATAGCCATTCGCCGCCTCCGGACTGGGACGGAAAGTATTTTTCCATTCCGAAATCTTCCCGTTTGCCTTATCGATCTGCAAAAACATATTTCCCCACCCAGGCACAATAAAAACAGTATCTGATGAAAACGCCGCCGATGCTAGTGGCAGTAAATCACATTCATAATGTATCCCAGGATGATAGCAGGTAAACCCTTCTGGAAATCCTTCATACTTCTGCACAGTTCCCTCTAGCGGATTCCAGCACCATACCTCTTGCCCGCGAACAGGCAACATCCAGATTTTATCATCTTCGGGAATCAATGCGGAAAAGCCACTGACACGTCCCGGTGATAAATCAACCGTTTCCACTGATAGCGGTTCAGGTGTGATGATAATTTGCTGTGCACTGCTTACAGCCGACACCACCAGCTTGTCCTGCCATACGCAGCTTCCGCCCACAAACCAATCCCCATTTAGCATAACCGAAGTTACTCCCTTGGTTCCTTCAATATATGCAACAGAATCATCCCGCGTATCCAGACATACGATAGCCGGATACTTTAGTGGGATAAGAAATATCTTATCCTGCAAAAAACACGAACCTGAAAAAAGTCCACTATGGCTTTCGTCATCACGCAGTTTTATCCGCTTGATGATTTTCTTATCTTGCACCACCAATACTTCATTGGTGCTCACGGGACATATATATAGCTTGTTGCCCACCGGATGAACCAATTGATAGTACCCACCATCCTGGTCTTCCGACAAGCGGCAATAAAATTCATAGTGATGGTCATGATTTGGCGAATGGAACAGACAATTATTCCAAGTAATGATCCAATCCTCATCCATTGAAGCAAATGCATTGAATGCTTTACCCAGCCAATCATTTGCCTCAGGCAGCTGATGAATCTGGTTATCCAGAGCAAAGATTGGCTTGCCAGCCACGCCAAACAATGACGTAACACTGGTTCCTGTATCACCGATATAGACATCTGACCAGGCAATCGCCGTCTCAATCATCGGCGTATCATCATAGATGCCGATATCATGCGACAGGAAATAGTCTTTTACTGCCTCATACCTAGCTACCGCATCCGCACGGATTGATTTCAGCGTAGCCATCATCAATGGATGCGGACGCCAAAGAATGCATGCATCATCGCGACCTTCAAACGTCTTGAATACATACATCATCTTCTTTAAGAAGGCCTCAACATCTGCCAGCATCCCATTGAGACTGGTATTGTAAAAATAAACCTTACGTCCCCTTATTTTCTCCTTCCACCCAACTGGTGGCTCAGGCGGATTTTGGCAGAGCGTGATGACCTTGTCAAACTTGGGCGATCCCAATGGTTTCACCTTATCCCTGACCGAGGGATCAAAAAAGCCTCTCAGCCGCTCCGCCTGGACGAATATAGCCTCTACATTCTCATAGGCTGGACACATCGCCTGACTCTCAGCCATCCCGCCTGACGTACTATAGTAGGGAATATAGTATAGATGTTTCGTTGCCTCTTTCAAATTGCGCGAATAATACTGTCCATCCACTGAGGTAACGGCATTATAGTCATCATACGGATTATGGATGAATATGGCATCCGGACACCATGCCTTCAACTTTTCCAACGGATAATCATGCCAGTCCAGTACTGGAACATCTGCGGGAAACTTGTCCGCCTCGCAATGCCATGCCGCCACGGTTCTATCGGGATTACGATCTGCATAAGGAATGGGGATGACATAGGTATTACAGTGTTCCGCATCCTCTTTGGCCGCTCTCCATACGCTTTCCAGGCTATCCCACATCGAGGCCTTATACGGCAAGAAAACGATATCCTTTTTGATTTCCCGTTCATCCCGCAGGATTTTTACCAGATAAAAAACAATATCCTGACATAGCTGGCAACACTCTTTGTTTTCCTCAGCACTTATTGTCTGCCAATCTGTCCGGTCAATGGTATGGATCAATCCGGAGACCGTATCATGATAGTCTGCATATCTGCTAGCAGAGAAATTTGTCCTGCACTGTTCATCAAATGCCTGTAGTATTTCTTGTACAGCTAAACGCTGTACCGCATCCGTCCATTCAATCTGCTGAAATACCTCTTTCAGGCTAATCAGATTCTTTATCAGTTTTTGCTGTGTACTGCGATCCATCATAATAACATGCCCCTCAAACCTTACCTCTCCGTCCTGATTTTCTACTTAGAATAAATTCTACATCCAAACCATTCTTCCCTTTATTTATCAGTCAAAAGACTATTTTACAGCTTATTTGCCAGCCAGTATAACAAGCCTCCGCAAATTGCCGTAAAACCACTCCCCGTTGTCCAATAAAAAATATCGCCATGTATCTCACCGGTAAATGGATTATAGACAAACAGCATCGCCAAAGCAAAGGACAGGATGACGCTACCTACGCCTTTCCAGTTCATACCACCCGGATACCGGTAGGCATCATGTCCCGGCAGCATATACGCATCAGGCAAGGATATCTCCCGTTTGCGGATCAGCAAATAATCCACTACGGTCATCCCGATGATTGGCCCCTGGATATAGGCTGCCAAAGAAATAAACGCACCAAAATTCTCTTCAACGCCGCCCCAGATCGTCAACAAGCTGACATAAACCATAGCCCCCAGCACCAATAAACGATAACTTGCCGTAGGAAATCCGCTCTTCACAATCATGCAATTGACATATGAGCCTGTTCCCTGTGTACCGATATTGGCAAAGGCCACCAACAGCAAACTCAGGAGTGCAGCACCAGGTCCACATAGTGCTGCCAAGATAGTTGTCGGATCGCTTTCATATGTACCATTTGCCACAAACATTGCCATTGCCATAACACCACCAGCAGCAACAAAGAACGGCGCCACGAGTCCATAAGATATCGCCGTGCCCCAATAGCCACTGCGTTCTGTCTTGGCAAGTCTAGGCAGCACCAACGCCTGCGTCGACCAGGAAAAAGCAAAAGCTACATTGCCTTCTGCCGATGTCACAAAACGTGTCAAAAAAGATTCATCCCCCGGCGACAAAGCCTGTACTTGCACGAGCTGCTCAAGCGGCACCGCCGTCAGACACAAGCCTACCACGATAACACCAACCAGTAGCAATGCTGCCACCATCATCCGGCTGACCCAGCGAATCATCTCCGGCCCACCAAGCGCTATATAGGTACCTAAAACGACACACAGTGTCCCCAGTACTGGTTTCCAGATTGATACATCTAATACCAGTCCAAATAGCCCCGCCAAGTGAATCATCGATGAGGCAAATAGTCCGGCAGCCACTGCATACCAGCCAAAATTTGCCAGACTGATCGTCGTGGACAAGATAGCTACGCCACGCTGTCCTAGGACAGCCCGTAGCCATATCCAAAGATCGATACCATAATGCACGGCAAACAATACTGGCAAACATTCGATAAGGATCCAAACGATATTCACACAGAAAATATTGATGAGCATCTGTTTGAAGCCCAAAAACTGAGCCACATATGCCCCCTGCGTATAACACCAGGTTGCAATGGCAAAACCACTGGTTGATAGAAATATGTCTGCAAACGAGTATTTCCGTTCGTCCCTCAAAATAGGTACTACACCCGTAACGGTTTCCTGTTGGATATAATGCTGCTGATTCATTCGCCTAACCACCCCATCATACAAGCTGCCAGCATCAATAGCGAACCGGCTATCCCTAGCAAGATTCCAGCTTTATCTATAGCAGGAAGTGCCTCGGGGAACCGGTACGCAGGGTCAGACATGATCGACAGACGCCGTTCCGTTTCTTCGCGTAATATCTTCTGGATCACTTTTTCATCAGACATCTATCAGCCCTCCTCTTGATATATAGCCAGCGCTCTTTTCTGATATGTTTTTGCATTGCGATACCAGATATACATATATTGATCGACGCTCTTGCCATTGGCCTCCTGATAGAGCGACCATAGGAACCAATAATAGGAACATACAGCTAGATAGGCCATATAATGCAGGCGCTCCTGAGGCAAAAGCTCCCGTCCTTGATACAGCTGCCAAACCTTTTCTACTTCTGCCTCGGAATAATCCGAGCACGTAACGAAGGTCCCCAAGTCAACCGCAGGATCAGCCATGCCAGAATACTCCCAATCGATCAAAGCCGCCCGTCCTTCACTATCAAAGAGGAAATTAGCCGCATAGCTATCCGCATGACAAAGACTTCTATATTTCTGCAAATCACAAATTGACCGCAACGCCTCGATTGCTTTTGCTAATTCCTGCATGTCCGCAAAATCATCCTGTCCCTTTTGTTTGAGTGCCTGCTGAAAACGTGTGATTTCCTGCCAGATATCAAAGGAATAGTCTGTCGTTCTACCACTTGCATGCAAAATTGACAACAGCTGCAACGCCTTTTCGACCTGTTCCCAATTATGATAATCCAAGGTTTGCGCCTGCTCGATGTAACGCGATATTTTCCAGCCACTCTGTGCATCCATAAATATATACGTATTATCCAGCTGCAAATCCTTGGCAATCTTCATAGAAGCTGCTTCACTTTTCCGATTGATATACAAGGACGTTCCACGGCCAGGGTGACGATAAATATAAGTTTCCCCCCGGCAACAGAAACGGAAAGATAAGTTCGTCATACCAAATTTTATAGGGACAATCGTATGGATTTCATCCTCCCTACATGCCAATACCTGACAGATATTACGGAACACCTCCGAATCTGCATTGCAAATATATTGATCATCAAATTGACGCAATTCATCCAGCGAATCAAACTCATGAATGATTGCTGCATCGTACTTGCGGATATAGAGTGTCAGCTCATCAATATGATTTTTATAGAGATCCTCCCACAGCTCTGCTTTTACTGACGGCCGCTCATATTCCCGTCGCAATATCTCCACAAACCGCCTGCTGAAAGTCCGGTCAAAATAGACATGCCCCAGCATATACCAGGCATTCTCGCCACCAATATCCACCTGACAGATACGTCCAGTCTCATCTACACGCAAACAGTATTCATCTGTCGGTCCCTCTGCATAAACAGCAGCATAATAAGGCCGATATACATACTCTTCAAAGGGGTTCTCCGTAAAATAATTATCCGATGAGCAAATATAGGTATTTCCAAGCTTTTCAGCTACCCGCATCAAAGTCGATGTATTGTTATAGCGATAATAGTCCTCATTGACAACAATATGAACACCATATTTCTCGGCCAAATAGAAGAACTTTTCCTTCATATAACCGACTACCAGATAGATTTCCCGTATCCCGGCTTCATGCAGCTGACGGATTTCACGCTCTATGAGTATTTCGCCTTTTACGCGTATAAGTGCTTTAGGCTTTTCATAGGACAATGGCGCAAATCGTGAGCTCATCCCCGCTGCCATAATGACTGCATTCTGTACACGATAAGGCGCAAGCTGTTGCCGGACCTTTTCATCGACAATCCCATCGATCTGCTGCTGCCGATAGGTTGTCATTAATTCATTAAACTGTTTTTCCGTCATCATTTTCCTGTCCTCTCAAGCCTTGTCTTTTTCATACCATTCCCAGCGTTTTGCCCGCATCTCTGGCCACTGCCGGCCATGATTATTGATATCCTGGCTGAATGACTCGATGATATCCCTGAAATATGCTTCCAGTCGCTCAGATTGCACCGGCTGCTCACTATTGCGCCGATATATATGCAGCGACAGATCCGCAAGATCCGTGCGACCATCTTCATCCAATACTTCGCGTGATTCTGCCCGGCACTCATAATCCTTGGTGCGTACACATATCATCCAGGGAATCCCCGGATACATGGACATGCTGATCGTATACTCCCTGGCCGTTCCTCCTAGCGCTGCTGGTAATTGGCCATCCACATATTCTGGCACAGCAAAACCTGCACAATGCGCCAGCACAGGATAAATATCTACCGCACTGGTCAATTCATCTACCATCCCTAACGCCGGAATCCCCGAACCTCGCAGCATGAAAGCAGCTCCCGTCTGATGTGAACTCAATATATAATTCTTTTCATCATAGATAGGTACACCATGATCAGAATACAGCTGAATGATGTACTCATCTTCTGCATAATTGGCATTGATATGATCAAACAACTTTTTCAATGCCATATCAACATCACGGATTCCCTGCGCATTCCAGTGATGATAGAGCGGCCTATTCGGCAGATAGACACTGTTTTTCTTTTGTTCTTCCTTTAAGGACCGCTCGCTCAATCCGAAATGCGTCTGCGTGGTAAGCGGGAGTTGGAAGGTATGTGCCGCCCAAGGATGCGTATCCATCATATGCAGCAAGAGAAATTGGTCACATTCGCCAAAGGCTTCCAGTTGATGGATGGTTCGCTCCACCCCTACATAAGCAGGCAAGGCATAGGCATTCGTAATCAAACGATCATAGCCACGTGCCGTACCATCGTACACGCCCTCGCCGCACCCCATGATATTCACACAGTAATACCCTTGTTTTTTCATCTGTTCCGACAGGGTAATATATTCGCTGTTCAATGCATCAGCTGCTTTTTCATTGAACAATTGCGAATGCTGCGGATACATTCCAGTCTCAATCGTAGCAAACGATGGATAGGTGTATTCTGACGCCGAATAATGATTTGAAAAGATAATCCCTTTTTCAAAAAAAGCCAGGATATTCGGTACCAGCTCATAGTCTTGTTCTTGAACTGCCCGCCAGCATAATGCGTCAACCAGTATATTCAACACCACTTTTTTGCGTCTGGGACTATGCTCCAGTAAAACTGGCTCTCCCAATACAAATGGTTCTGCCGAGGACAAGGTTGTTGTCTGCTCTAAACGAAAAAAGCTGCTTGTCCACTTCCCTAACCAGTCGGCAGTCGTGCCTGTATCTGTCAAGAAATTCAGTTGTTGATGCTCCACCGTACCAATTATAGGTACAATCACTGCTGAGCCTGCCAGCTGAATAGTCTCACTCTCCTTGATGGTTTTTCCCTTCATCAAATCAAAGGTAAAATCTGCACCACAGATTTCTGCTATTTCTTCATCATCTTTGATTTTTGCCAACAATTTTCCCTTATAGTCCAGCATCTCCTGCTCTGTATACGCGCCTGACCACAGCCGGTATTCATTCTGCTCATTTAACGTCGGCAGATATTCACCAGCGAAGATAGCCAGTTTCTTCTCTATGCCATTTGGCGTAAAACGCATTCGCCCCTGTGCTATTGGCGCAAAGTCGCCATGTCCCATTGCCAGAGAAAAGACATCCAGTATTGCCTGCAATTCTTCCCGCGGTATGGGGAGATTGACCGGTTCATTGTAAAACTTCGACGCCAGACCAGCGAAAAAAATAGCTTTCTTCTTGTCGCCCTTTTGCCAATAGGCATCGCGTAAGATACGCCACAGCTGCAAATTGATTTTTCGCTTTTGCAATGCTTTTTCCGCATACTCTAGTGCCACCTCATGATTTCCATGCGCTAGCGCATAGCTGGCATAAAAGATATTCCCCTCGGTCTTATCATCATCAGCCTGCCAAAATTCTATCAACTTTAAAAGATACGCATCGTCAAATTTCTTATCCTTTACATCTTCTGTCAAAGAATAAAACAACTCATTCTGTCTCATCTTATACCTTTCTCACGCTGATAGCTGCTTTCATATTCTCATTTTCCAGCAACAACTGTTTCCCTACAGCCTCTGCTTGGCAGAGGCGCTCCACATCTTGCCGCTGCTCAATCAGCTTGCAAAGCAAGACACATATCACAGCAGACGCATCTTGTGCAGATAACGATGCCCCTCCGCTCTCGAGCATCTGCACAATATCCGCATCTTTGCTCATATCGGTCTTTGCCCAACTGCCATTCTGCAGTAGTTTCAGGATGTCCGCAATAAACATCGTCCGGACATCCTTTTCCCCAACCTTACTCAGCAGTACCGCCAAAGTATGCATATAGTCAGCAATCTTGGCTTTAGGATGATCTCCCCGCAAGATGGAATGATTAGTGACCCGATACTCATAATATATTTGCGGGATAAGGAGTACCCGCTCAGCATATTTCAAACATTGATAAACGAAAAGCCAATCTTCATCATTGGTAATTGCCTCAAAGCGGATATGATGCGTCCGCAGGAAATGCAGGGAAAACAATTTCGTCCACAAAGCCGCGTAAAAGGCGCGGGATGCCAACAGACTCATCCGCTGTTCCTGTGATTCAGTCAGCATCTGTGGCTGCTCAATGACTATACTGTCATCGATATACGCCTCCTCATAGCCGCCATCTTCTGATAGTAACCACCGTCCCCTGGAATGTACGATATCCGCATTGTTCGTCTCAGCAAAGTGGTATAAAGTCTCCAGCATATCTGGCTTGATCCGATCATCACTATCAACAAACACAACGTATTTGCCCGTTGCCAAGTCTAAGCCCCGGTTACGCGCTGGCCCGGGGCCTTGATTCTCTCCCAATGAATACATCCGCACTCTGGAATTTCGGCCGAATCGTTGCTGGCAATAGGCCAGCCCTCCATCCGTTGAGCCATCATCCACCAGGATTACCTCGATATCTTGCAGCGTCTGATTCAATATACTGGTAATACACTCTCCCACAAAGCGTTTATTGTTATACAGCGGTACTATTACCGATACGATTGGCATAACTCTAATCCTTTCTAACAGAAGATATCTACTGTTTCAAGAGTACCTCCCGAAAATACTGCCGATAGGGGATATCTGCGCTTAGGATTATCCCCTCATGATCTGTTTTCCCTTTTACGAACTGCATATAATCGCCATAGCTTTCGGTCAATATCTTATCGTATTCCTTCGGTATGACAATGCTCCCCTGCTCAAAGGGGACTTCCATGGTTTCGGCAAACCAATCTCTTTGCCAGGACGGCGTAATGTCTAACAATTCTTCCGTGATGAAATTAACCCGGCTTGACTTGCCAAAGTGATCGCTGCAAAATGTTTCAAACTGTTCCATGCGCTCAGCTGCCGGCATCCGGCAAAGGCGCTGCAATAGTTCCCCACTTACCCGGGAATTCCCACCATCACTTACATACGCATCAATCTGTTGCGGAGACACAATTGTAGCCCATAGCTCATACTGGATTTGTTTGATACTGTCCAGCCGTTGTGATTGTTTATCCGGCACGTCATCTAACGGGAAAATATCCAGGAATATTCCCTGATGCATATTGGGGTCATCTATAAACTCAATTCCTGTCGTCCTGCTGTCGCGAATCTTGGAAAATGCCATCAAAAAGCTATCGGTATAACTATTCTGCAAAAAAAACGGTTCCGACAGCTCCTGAGCAGCAATCGCTTTGAAGCGCTCATAATCGGGGCGCATCATCAATACATCGATATCATCATCCCAGGGAATGAAGCCCTTGTGGCGGACTGCTCCGAGCAAAGTTCCATAGCCCGCATACCATTTAAGATCATGCTTTTTGCATATTGACCGGAATTTTTCCAGTAGACTCATCTCTACCTGCCAGACTTTCTTGCGATCAGTCGTTACTAAAAAGCCCGACCGTATTTCATCTTTGCCAATATCTTTAATCCAATCCATTCTCTGTCACATCCTGTCCTTAACGAAGTTGTGCCAGCATAGCCTCATATTGCTGCCAAAGCCCTTCATCAGCCTGTTGCTTATGTGCAGCAACCATATCATGATTGCGCTTCATAGACTGCTGGGCTATCCTTTTCCCTTCATCACCCAGCGAATCGCCTTCCTGCAGAAGCAGGATTCCCCACTCCAATTGCTGCCAGACATAGCGTTCAATCGCAATATTCTTCTCGGGCGCAGCGCAGAGTTCCTTCTCCTGGATCATGCCGACCAATCCATAACGTCCATCTTCAGGTCTTCTCATCATGAGCAATTTCCACATGGTCATCTGCAACACACGATTGCTCAGGAAACAATCACGGAACCAATGGCAATTATCCATAATCCCCCGACGGATCAATGTTCCAGCAATCCCTCGTGACGGGTTCTTGCCATCGCGCAAAAGAATTTTCCACACTCTTTCCCGATCTGCCGACAAGAATTCCTCATCAACGAGAATATCGGTATACGGCGACCAATCTGCGTAACTCTCATCTCCATTTACCATCGTAAATGCATAGTCAAAATCCTGTGTCTCCATGCAAACTGCCATCTTCATAATCTTATCTGGGCGAATAGAATCCCCTGGCAACAGCCACTGCACATAGTCGCCAGCAGCCTTGGCAGCTAATGTATCAAAGAGATTCTCCCCATTCAATAGATGGATATTACCATCTGCATTACCAGCCAGATTGACACCAATATCCTCAGTTCCCGACAGATTGCAGATAAATATCTCTAGGAACGGATACGTCTGTTCCTCTACGAGGTGCAAGGTCTGCTGTAAAGCCTGCCTGTCACCAAGATACGGAATTACCACGGTGACAATTTTCTTACGTGCCTTGATTTTCTCCTCCACGTATGACTCAGCCACCAAAACACTTGCCGCCATCAGATTCTTCAGTACATCTGGCCGCACATTCTGGCTATACCGCAAAGAAATATCCTGTACATAGGGACGCAGATCAAATACCTCCCCATCTTTCAGCAGATTATCCGGCTCTATGCGCTCGCCCTGGCGAATCTTCTCATAAAATCCTTTCAGATAGCTGGCTGTCGGCGTATTGACTGAATACTTCGATACATTATTGATCCAGCTGGTTGCAATCTTAGCCATATACTGTTCATCACTGCGCCAATGATAGTGTGCCGTATGCACATAAGGCGCAACCGTCCAGGCAATCTGGGGATGATTCGGATTGTTTTCCCAAAAGGCAAAATGACACCCTTGAACCAGACGAAACCCGGGACGCTTAGCCATCTCAGCGCCTACAATCGTCTTCTGCCCTGGAGCAAAGTCATGACTGCGCTGGCAGGGACGCAGCAGCGTAAACTTATCTTCATCCTCATGCTGTTTCAACGGCTCATAGCTGCGCCACTCCAGTTTATACAAGAGCTTTGTATCAAGCTGCTGCAAAATCTCACGGCATGACAACTGATTTTCCGTATTAACGAGGAACTCATCGGCATCCATCGGCAGGATAATATCCGCCCCATAGTCATCAATCGCCTCCTGCAGCAGAGCATTCATGACTTCCTGATGCGCCAGCTCAACCTGATAAAGGGATCTTACCACCACTGGCAATCCCTCTTGCTGCAGGCACTTCAATATTTCCATTGTCTTGTCCGAACTGCTATGATCAGCAAGGATTATCACATCAGCAAACGTCAAGGAATGACGGACAAAACTCTCAATCAAATCTGCTTCATTCTTTACCATCGATACTACGGCGATTTTTTTCATAGCCCAAGCTCCCTTCATTCCCCTAGAATAGCTTTTATTTCCTGTTGCAATGCCAGATACTGTTTCTTCATGTCATCACCAGCCGCAGCCAGATGCGGCGTAAAACGTCGCTCCCAATCCTGCTGCCAATAGGCGAGCGTTTCCCGGTATGCTTTCTTCGTTGTCACAAAGACTTTCCGCTGATAGTAGCTTTGCAATAACCGCACCCACTCTACACACGATTGCAGCAGTACATCAATCTGCTGTCCCTCCTGCCCAGAGTGGCGCCGATACCAGCTGAGCACATCGCGAAAAATCACGCAATCGCCTTTCTCCATGAGCTCCATATACATTGCTACATCAGAAATCACTGCATAGCCTGCTGCCTCAGCCCGCCAATAATGATGGGCAAGATCCCACCGGCGGAAAAGCACCGACGAGGGTTCGCCAATAAAATTATTACCACTTGTCAATACAGCATGGCCAATAGCGTTTCCATCATAGAGTGCATACATACTGCGAATGTCCAATTCCTGCGACAATTGCCCCAACTCTTTCCCCGTTTCATCAATAACACCCCGGCGGGATGCACAGAGTGTAACCTGCGGTTTGGTCATAAGGATGGCTGCCATCTGCCAGATCTTATCATCGGCCAGTATGTCATCATCCATCAGCCACTGCAGATATTCTCCACGTGCCAGATACTCAAAGGGCTGGAAATTCTCTGCTTTTGTCTTTGCCTGCGCATTCCGGTAATAGCGGACACGCGGATCATGAGCATACTTTTCCATCAACTTCTCTGTCCGCTGATCTGTACTATTATCACAAATCAAGATTTCCAAAGCCGGATAGCGTTGTCTAAGGACACTGCACAAAGTCTGTTCAAACAACTGTGGCCGATTGTAAGTAGGGATCATCACACTGACCAATGGCAATTTTTGATGGTATTCGGCAACGACGCTCTGTATCGTACGGCGGCCCTGCCATTTCGCCTTTTGGATGGCCTCTGCCCACAGACAGTGCGGTTCCCAGAGCGGCAAGCCCCACTTGAATTCAAACCAATGATGATCAGCCTTTTCCCCATATCCATCTAATTCAGCACCGCCCGGCTCATGGTGGATATACGCTGCCACGCATGTGACCGGCATTCCTGCGTCACGCAGCCGCAGGGAATAATCTGCCAGCACACACTTGCCACTGGAAAACTCTTCGGCAAATCGGCCTATCGACTGATAGGTCTCCTTTGTCAAGAAAAAACACGCATCCTCTGCCAGCAGCCGCTCACCACCAGAAAAACCTTGTTCAACCGTCTCTGCATACTGCAACAACTGCTGGAAATCCTCATACGGATCAGGATATACCTGGTTTTCGGGATAATGACTGCGATTGGACATGGGGAACACCAAGCCCTTGCCAGCCTGTGCCTGCAGCGCATGATAAAGCCGTGAAAATGTACGTCTGCATAAGACGACATCATCATGCAGGAAAAATAAATATTCTCCCTCTGCTTGCTGTACCGCCCGATTCCAGGCAGCTGACAGATTTTCCTTTTCTTCTTTTTCCTGACTGCGCGCAGCCGTAATGACCTCAAACTGCCCCTTAGGCAAAAATGCCTGCAGCATCTGCAGGCATTGATTTGCATATCTTGAGTTTTCTGCCACTGTCAGGATAACACTGACCGCCTTCATCAGCGTTCACGGATTGCACGCAGGAGCAGGAAATCCATATGGGCCATATTCGCCACATACTGCAAAGCCTTATCTTTATCTCCCTGTTCCGCAATGACCAGTGCCAGGTTGCGCAATACAGTCTCCTCCCCAGGATCAAGCTGCAGCGCCGCCTTCAAATATTCTGCCGTTGTGGCCAGATCCGCCTGCATATAGCAGCCACCGGCCAAAGTCTGCAGCAAATGAATCTTTTCCTTGATTGCTATTGGTTTCTGCAGGATTTCCTGTATATCAGACACTGTCGCTTTTTTGTTCTCCACTGTTTCTGTAACAGCTGTTTTTTCTTTCTCTGGCTCAGGCACTGGTGCCCCGGTTGCCGAAGCAATCTTAGCCTTGAGCTGCCGCAACATATCAACCGGCCGCTCTTGCTCCTGTTTTACAGGCATCTCCTCTGCCTGTACGACAGTTTCCGGTTCAGTCTGCTTTACAGGCTCTGCCTGCACCAGTTTAGCCAGCTGGGGATACTGCTGACACAGCATCTGCGCTTCATTACGCGCATAATACTCGGTCTGCTCCTCAATCTCCTCTAGCTGCTGCGCTGTCAGATTTTCTTTCCAATTCGTGAGCAGGAATTCATAGACAGCAAGTCCATCACTGGCACGATCCTGTAAGGTACATAATCTGGCCAGTAACAAGCGCGCCGGAATATGCGTGGGCGCAAAGTGCAAGGTGTTGTCTATCCAGACAGCCGCCCGCTCATAATCCCCTACCATGAAATACGCATATGCGCCATCATAGATAAACTCCGGTTTGATATCATTGCCCTTGACCAGATCAGCCAACGTCTCAATGACTTTTTCATATTGCTCAGCAGCCATCTGCTGACGAATACGCTCTTCATTGTCTACATTTATCTCACGTTGCTGCGTTTGTATCTTTTCTTGTTGTCTCTTCTTTATGCGCCGATTTGCTTTTCCCATGTTCACAGCCTCCCCTGCCATCTAGTTTCTATACTGTTATATTATTCTTCATGACTGCCGAAAATCCTTCCAAATCTTCTGATACCAGCCTTCCACCACCTGCATATATCCTTGCATATCCATCATCGGTGAATTGCGCATCATTGTCCGCAGATTCTTGTGCAGGATATCGAGCAATTCCCGGTCGTTTGCCAAGCCAACAGCTCGCGCCACATATTCTTCGTTTGTCGTTACTGCCAGCTCTCCCAAACCGACATTCTGTAAGATGCTGTAGCTGAAACGACTGCTATGGCGCGTGCTGTAGCGCGATATGACCGGTACGCCCATATAAAGCGAGTCACAGGTCGTTCCTCCCCCAGGGTAAGGATACGTATCCAAGGCTATGTCCACATCGAGATAGCGCTGATGATACTCCCTTGTCGCCGGTTCAAAAATGACGCGATCCATGTCGACACCTAATCCAACCAGCCGCTTATATGCCTGCTCTACCGTCCAAGGACTGAAAAATACCTGCGACTTCAACAGCAGCTTTGAATCAGGGACCTGCCGCAGGATTTCCTGCCAGTTGCGAATCATTTCATCAGTATACTTCAGATACTGGTTGAATACACCAAACAGCAGCCAGCCACGCTCCTTACATGGTGCCCCGGCCGATTCGGGAATATTCCCCTCTGGCACAAAGCACAGGTGGGTAGGCAACCGTAGCAGATTTTCCGTAAAATAGCGCTCATTGACCCCTTCAGGATCGAGCCATGGATCCGTCAGGAAGTAATCCACCGTTTTCAGCCCCGTCGTCGCCATATAGCCCAGCCCGGATATCTGTATCGGAGCTGGTTTCCAGGCAAGTACTGGTAATCCACTGCCCTTGGTATGGCCAGCCAGGTCGACCAGGATATCGATCTCATCGTCATAGATGCAGCGGGCAATATCCTCCAGCTTTTTGCCTTGGACATCCCACCAATGATCCGGCAGTCTTCTGAGCATGTCCGTATAGGCATCCGGGCTTTCTGCCAAGTTGTAAGCATATACCTCATATTTCGCCTGATCATACGCCCCCAAAAAGGGAATGACAAAATGATACATCACATGCTGACGGAAATCCGGCGAAATGTAGCCAATGCGCAGTTTTTTATGCTGATGCCGAGCTTTCGTATGCACATAGGGCTTTATCCCTGCCAATAGGTCATTGAACGCCTTATGTGCGGCCAATAGCTCCTCTTCGCCTGTCTCTTGACTATTATAGCAATAGAGCCACGAGCCATAAGAATCACACTTCTCCCATAAATCTCGTTCCTGCTCATACGACTGCTGATAATATCGCCATTTCTCTGGCAGCCCCAACTGATAGCAAATGCTCGCTGCTGAAAGCAGATAACTTTTGCGATAGCTATAGGAAATATCTTTCTCCAGCTCCTGCTGGCAGATTGCCAGTGCCTGCTGCAGCTCCCCAAGCATCTGCAGACTGTTCATCCAGATATTCATACATTGTCCCAGCTCAGGCACCTGCCGGACAATCCCCTGCCGCGCCCAGAATTCGGCCCGGCGGTATTCCTCCAACTGATAAGCAGCCATTGCCGACAGATATATCTCTCGCCCCTCATAAAGAGCCGGATCTCCTGCTGCGCCTGCCAGGCGGAAAATCACCGGCCAGTCTTCAGCTTGCTCAGCAGCCTTGCACTGCGCCCGCATCTTATCCAGCCATATTACTGCAGCTTTTCCTTGCTGATTGCGCCAATGGGCAAAGACTGCCAGACAGGCATTCTCCCAGTCATTCTGATAGATACCCGCATTCATCACGGCAGATTCCTGCAGTTTTCTGCGGATTGTCCGATGCAGCTCAGCTATCTTGGACGGATCACGGGCCAATTCGACCGCACACCGTATATAGCCATCCCAATCATCAGCAGCCAAAAACTCCAGGCCGCAGTTGGCCAGTAAACTCCAGCCAAAACGCTGATGATGATTTTTTCCCCGCCGCGTCACAACAGGAACTCCCATATAGAGGGCATCACAAGTTGTGCCCCCGCCAGGATACGGCCAGGAATCCAGCGCAATATCAATCTGACGATAGCTTTCCAGATAATCTTCGGTATAGCCTTCGGTGATGATCCGCTCCCGCAGCAGTCCCAGTTTCTCTAGACGCTGTAAAGCGGCTTCTGTGCGCTTAGCATCATCAAACAGTCCGGCCTTCAGGAAAAGCCGCGACGACGGTACCTGTCGCAAGATTTCTGCCCATACCGTCAAGAGTTCATCCGACAGCTTATCAAACTGGTTCATGCTGCCAAAAGTGATGATTTTCTGGCTTGCACAAGCAGCTGGATATGCTGGCATAGATGATTCTCGCAGTGGCTGATAACAAAGATGACTATGCTGCAGGCATAAAAGTTTTTCCGTATAATAACGCTCTTCTCCCTGTGGCGATGCATAGGTATCAGTGATGAAATAATCTACTGCTGCAAGACCAGTCGTTGCAAAGTAGCCAATACCGCTGATTTGGACAGGTGCCGGCCGGCAGGCCAAGATTGGCAGGCAATTATTGCCCGTATGTCCGGATAAATCCACCAGCACATCAATCTCATCCTCATAGATCATCCTTGCTGCCGCTACAGGATCCAGCCCATATATATTGCGCCAATGGTCGGCATCAGCTGCCAATTTCGCCGTGACATCATCCTCCCGGCAATTGGCATACCCATATACTTCCAAGCGGTATTTATCATGCCCCTTGAAAAATACCTGACTAAAACAAGCAACAATATGACGGCAGAAATCCGGGGATATATAGCCCACACGGAGTTTTTCATGCAAATGACGATTTACATTGTGTTTCATTTTCGGCAGCGGCATCGTCAGACCATCATAGCCTCTTGATACACGCAAAAGCTCCTCAGCTGATATTTCCTGGAACTGGAGATTTAACAAATAATTGCTATAATCCGCCAGCTTCCCGTTGGCAATATCCTTGTTCTTGCTCGATGCCAGATATTCAGTCGCTGCCAAAGCCCTCTTGCCCTGCTTGCGGGCAATATTTCCCTGCAGATGATGGACCATTCCGCCTTGCGAACGGTTCAGCGTTCCCAGCGACAGGCTTTTTTCGGCCAAGGCCAGCGCCTCAGACAAGCGATCTTGCTTTTCCGCCAAATATGCTGCTAATAGCAGCACATAGGCATCATCCTCACCAGCAGCCATCAGCATGCCCTTGATTTTTTCTGCCAGGGACAGATTTCCCGCATCGATAGCCATACCGAGCATATCCTTACGCGCTTCCTTATCGCTGATAGCCTGGACATATACCGTCTCATAGGCATCACCTAATTCCTCACAATACAGCTTGGCATCCATGACGACGGATTTCTGCAGCAACGGGCGTATCATCTGGCGCAGCTGCTGTACTAATTCCTTATCTGCGGCTAGAGAGACTGCCTTTTGGACATACTCCGCCTGCGTCGCCGCACATAGATCGCCTAAGTCTATATTTTGCAGCAAAGAGTAGCCAAAACGTCCACCATGGGTATTGCCAATCAATGTGACTACCGGGATGCCCATATAAAGCGCATCACAGGTTGTCCCGCCTCCCGGATAGGGAAACGTATCCAAGGCAATATCTACCTCACTGTATTCTTGCAAGTAATTTTTCGTTAGGCCGCGCAATTCTAAGCGCTCCAAAGGCAGCCCAGCTGCCTGCAAGCGTTGTATGACATACTCTCGGCTGTCTTCCTGATCGAATACCGCTGCCTTCAGCATCAGATGACACTGTGGCACTTGGCGCAAGATTTCCGCCCATACTTTGAGCACCTCATCATTTACTTTCGTGAAATTATTGAAACAGCCAAACGTGATATAGCCCTTACGGCTGCATGGCGCTGCCGCTACAGCCGGTGCCTTATGCAGCGGCAAATAGCTGAAATGACTGTGCGGCAGCCGGATGAGCTGTTCCGTGAACTCCTGCTCAGCCCCCTCAGGATCCAGATACGCATCTCCCAGTACATAATCAATTGCCCCCAGACCCGTTGAGGCAAAATAGCCGATACCAGAAATCTGGATTGGTGCCGGCTTATAAGCCAGTATCGGCAGACAATTCCGCTTCGTATGGCCAGAAAGGTCGACCAGGATATCCAGTTCATCTTCGTAGATTACGCGGGCTGCTTTATCTAACGGCAACGCCATAAGATTACGCCAGCCATCTACCCGGCTGGCTAATTGACGGCTCATATCATCCTCTGGATTGCAGGCATAGGCATAGACTGCAAAACGTTTCTTATCCAGCCCCGTTATCATATTCCAGGCAAACGACAGGACAACATGCTCACGGAAATCCGGCGAAATATAGCCAATCCGCAAACGTCCATCACGCAGGTTCCCTAACTTACGCGTTGGGAGCTGCGCGAGTCCCTCGAAAAACTGCTGATAAGCAGCCGCTGCCTCCCGCAGTGACCTGACATCCTCTACGGGCAGATAATGCAAATTAAAAAGATAATTGCTGTATTCCAGCGCCGCCAAAGAGAGGTCACTGGTCTGCGCTGCTGCCAACCGATAGGCTTCTGTACTTAGGGCACTATTGCCGAGGAAACGCGCACACTGGCCCAAAAGATTATATAATTTTTCTAAATAAGCTGCCGGCCAGCCAGCCTGTTTCAGCATCTCCTGTAGCAAAGCCGCAGTCCGTACGGTCTCCCCCTTGGCAAACAACAATCTTGCCTGCAGGAATTGGGTGCCCCAGCCCGATGGGGACAACTTCTGCAGAGACTGCCAATCCTGCTCAGCCTTGTCAAGATCATGCTGCTCAATGTCCAGACTGACTTGCAACTCCCCTGCCTCCTCCGGCCGAATGGCCTGCAGTTCACGAATGACCGCATCTGCCTGCGGATACTCGTGGGCTTGCAAGGCTGCATAGATGCGCTGACGCAGCGAGTCCACCGGCAGATCATCCGTCTGTAGCAAGTGTGACTTGCGCCGCTCCGCAATCTGCTGCTCTGCACGACAGACATCTGGCAGCAGCGACTCAGCATGCTCCGACAATGTTCCATTCTGCATTTTGCCCTCAGCCAAAGCCATAAGTTCACGTCCACGCTGAAACTCCAGCGCAGCAGCTTGCTCCTCCTGTTGCTGGAATCTGGCCAGCCCCAACAGGAAATGAAACTCTGCCGCCTCCGGGTAGGTTTCGATAGCCTGCTGCAAGGCTGCTGTCAGCTCTGGCAAAGGAACCTGCAAGGATATCAATGCCTGGATATAGAGCTCATATGGCCGCATCTCCATGCCAACAATATGCACCTGATTCTGGATTGCCTGCCAGGCATATTTCCTGGTCTGCGCATAGTCCTGCAGACCAAGATAGCACTCCGCAAGATAATAATCATCCACATCCTCCTTCTCACCGCGCGCTGCCTTTTGTTCGAGCAGCTTCAGATTGCGCTCGATCTTCTGCCGGATGATGGCGCGCGAATAGCCAGTATGCAGGATGGTCAAATCATCCGTCTTCTCCAGCGACTTCTGCCCCGTCCCACTATACTGTATCTTTTCGTGAATTTTCCCCGCAAAACGCAGATACCTGCTGTTACGAAACAAGCGCACCTGATAGAACGTGCTCTGCAGATCCTCCCCCGTATCGCAATCGATATTGACAATCCGGCAAAACAGGCCAACCAAAGCCGCCTTGCGATCAGCCTGCCGCAGCACAAGCTGCACTTTGCCTAAGGACTCTTCCGTAAAATATTCGTCGGCATCGAGAAAAGCGATCCAACGCCCATGTGCCTGCTCCAACGCATAGTTTTTAGCCGCCGAAAAGTCATCCTGCCAGGCAAACGAATAGACCCTGGCCCCGTGCTGCTGCGCAATGGCCACGGTATCATCGGTAGAGCCTGTATCCACCACGATAAGCTCATCCGCTATCTTTTTCATGTTCTCCAGCCACTGCCGGATATTCTCTGCCTCATTCCGGACAATGACACATGCCGATAACAAACTCATGATTGCACCTCTGGTAAAAGCTGTGCCAATGCACCAGGATAGATTGCCTCGATTCCCTGCCGCTCGGCAGCTGCCCACCTATATAATATAGATACTCGCCTTATCATCTTTTCTGCCTCCTTGCAGTCCGGCAGCGCTCGTTTTGCCCCTGACAGCTTTTCCAGCGAGCGTCGCAGTTTTTCATGCTGCGGCTGCAAAGCTAGCCCCTTGCGATATGCAGTACCGGCCTTATCCTCCTGCCCGCGCCAACGGTATAATTCCCCAGCTCGCCACCAGGCATTCGGCAGCAAAGTTTCTGCATGATCCGTAATCCGGTAATCCAGCGTATTACGCTCTTTGTTGTGCTGATAGCATTCTAAGCCCTGCCGATTGTAACGCTCTGCCAATAGATAATCCTGTTTATCCCAATAATACGCTGCCAGCAGTAAAGCAAATTCTGCCAATGTCGGAAATGCCTCCTGCCCCTGCTCCATCGCCTGCACGATGTCCTGCTCATCAGCTTCCAGATAGATCAGGCTCTGTTCTCGTATCGCATAGGGCCGGTTCATAAGTCCGCCTGCCTCTATTGGTGACTTGATTGCCTCGTCCGCATACTGCAGCGCCTCATGATACATCCCCTTGGCATAGTAGCAGTCTGCCAGATAATAAGCATCCATTGGCTCTGGGCCGCGTCTTTTGCGTTCGGCCAGCAATTGTTCCAGATTCCTATCGACTTTAGACTGAATCAATTTCTGTGAGTAACCCGTATGATAGATATGCAGGGTATTATCATACATCATGGTCTGCTTTCTTTTTCCCGTGTTCTGCAACGTTTCATGAATCTTGCCCACATAGCGGATAAACGGCGAATTGCGGAAAATGCGGATTTGTCGCGAACTGCCCAATGCTTCATAATCATTATCCACATCGACCTCAATGCGCTGCGTAAAGATACCTGCTACCTCTTTGCGTCCATGATATTTGCTGATAAGTTCCCGTACTAAGCCGAATTCCTCATCGGGGAAAAATTCATCCGCATCAAGGAATATGATCCAGTCCCCCGTTGCCTTGTCCAACGCATAGTTTTTGGCATAGGAAAAATCATCCTGCCAGGTGAGCTCATAGACCCTGGCCCCTGCCTCCTTGGCCAGACGGACTGTCGCATCGGTCGAGCCTGTATCGACGACAATGCACTCATCGGCAATGTTCTGCACACAATGCAACCATGCCGGCATATTCTTCTCTTCATTCTTCACAATAACACATGCAGATATCTTAATCATGGCTTAGCTCCTGACTCCACTGGATATATGCGGGGATTGACCGATTCCTGCAGCCCAGCGCCTGTGCCCGCTGTAAACATTCGATTGCTGCTGCTGATTCCCTAAGATGATACAGACAGATACCCGCATGATGCCAAAATTCTGCCGTCACCTCGGGTGCATCCGCAGGGATTGTCTCATACATGCGGAAAGCCTCTTCCCATAACTCTTCCTGGAAAGCGGCCTCAGCAGCTTGATAGACCTCGGCCGTCGTCATCTGCAGCGATAGCTGCAGGAAACGCTGCCGCTGGCTTTCATCACCATAGACTAAAGCCTCCTTCAGCATCAAACCATATCCGTCGGCAGACGGCAACACCCCCTGCAAACCACGATAAGCCGCCCATACCTGCGCCATCGCAGCTGGCAGTAATTTCTCGCCGCGCCCCAGCAATGCCTGCACTGCTGATGTTTGCTCCCGTTCCAACGCCAGCAACGCTCTGGTTAGCTGCGGAACATTATCGGCTAATGCAGTCAATAATTTCTGCGGATACTGTCCTGATTTTTCCTGCTGTGCTCTCCGCAATACAGACAGCACCTCATCATTACCGATGCTGATATTTTCTTGCCATGTTTTCCTGCGCTGTCGCAACGTGTCTAACATCTCGTCAGTAAACATCACAGGTTCAGCCCCTGTGCGATTCACATATGTTCTTTCAGCTAGATCAGCCTGCTGTTCTGCCTCAGCCCATTTTTCCATACTTGCCAAACATTCCGCCAGCTCCGCATGGAATTCTGGGACCTCAGGAAACTCCCTGACTGCATTTGCTGCCAGGATATAGCGATTTTCCTGCTGCTCGGACTGAGCGTAATACCGCAGCAGCAAGCGATACGAGGCACTGGCATAAACCACAGGCTGCCGGCCCTGCGCCACATCGCGCAGGGCCCATGCCTCGGCTGACTTCTGGTCGCCTATCCCATCATAAGCTTCGGCCAGGTAACGATAAAGCCTTTGCGGTTCTGCCTCTTGTTCCATGGCTTTATGCAGAAGCAGCAGATTCCGCGTAGCCTTCTCCTTTGATACAGCTGCCGCATAGCCGGTATGGATCAGCATGATTTCTTCTGGTGCCACACGAACGACAGACTCGATTACAGCACCATTATCGCGCAACTCCTCATGGATAGCTCCCACATAACGGCGCTCCTGCCGATAGCGATAGCAGCGCGGTGCCCAAAACTCCATGAGTACCTCGTCGCTTGTCGGCTCGATATTCTGCATAGCCAGCAGCAAGACCTCATAGTTTCCCGCCCGTGCTACCAAATCATGCAGGTTGCTTGGCGAATCCGGCCGTAAATATTCATCTGCATCGAGGAACAGTACCCATTCGGTCTTTACCTGATCCAATGCATAGTTACGCGCCACCGCAAAGTCGTCCTGCCACGTAAAATCATAGAGCCTAGCTTGGTATTCCTGTGCTACAGCCTTTGTAGTATCCGTCGAGCCAGTATCGACCACGATGAGGTCATCATACTGGCCTTTGATGCTGGCCAACGAACGGGCCAGATTATCCGCCTCATTGCGCACGATATAACATGCCGTTATCCTTGACTGCTCCACCTTACTCTCCTGTTCTTGTTCCAGTTGGTATAACTCTTCCAGCCGTGCACGAACCACCGCCGCTGACTTTTTCGTAAAGTAGCCCGTCTGCGCCGGCCATCTTTCCGGATGCTGATAGCAAACAATCGCCGTCTCTAACTCCTGCCTTGCCTCCTTCAGCTCTCCCAGGGCGCAGAGTATCATGCCCTTCTCGCCATGGAACTCTGGCATCGTCGGATATTTCTGCAAGGCTTCTTCGGCATATGGCAGCATATCCTGAGCAGGCAGCTTGAGCTGCCGCATGGACTCGATCAGCATATGATATAGATGCGCTTCATTATTGAAGATTTCAAGCTCAGACTGCCGGACCTTCAGCGCATACTGATAGGCTCGCTGATAATCACCAAGCCCAAAATAACAGTCAATCATATGCAGCCAGTGATGCGGCGTCTCTCCCTTTTCCCTGCTGTCCTTCTCCAGAAGCTTGAGATTGCGCCGCAATTTTTCCTCGATCAAGCCATGCTGGTACCCTGTATGCCATAGATAAATTTCTTTCGGCAGATTCGCAATACATATGCCTCCATCCGCCCGGGTAAGCTGCTCATGGATGATGCCCTGATAGCGTAGCTCACGCGCCCGGCGAAACAAACGGCAGCACCAATCCGTCCCTAGGCCTGCGTCCTTATCCTGGCCATCCTCCTGATTACGGCGCATTACCATATACGCATCCGGGAGTTTTTGCTGGCTGGACAGGAACTCCTTGATGGCCGGCTTAGCAGCGAAAAATTCATCCGCATCGAGGAATAAGATCCAGTCTGCATCAGTCTGCTCGATAGCAAAGTTACGCGGAGCTGAAAAATCTTCCTGCCAGGGGAAATCATATATCCTGGCGCCAAAACCAGCTGCAATCGCTTTTGTTTTATCCGTCGAGCCCGTGTCTACCACCACAATATCATCGACGACACCTGCAATCGAGCCCAGTGACCGGGCCAGATTTTTCTCTTCATTTTTCACCATATAACAAGCCGCCAATTTCATCGTGCACGTCCCTCTCTTCTTTGCCGCCAATCCTATTATACTAGTTCGTCAGCACACACAAAAAACCCTCTCCCGAAGGAGAGGGTTTTGAGTAACTTGGTAGTTAAGTCCGTTACCGGAACTCCTATTACTGGAGCAGGCTGAGAACCGAGCTGCTGCTCTGGTTTGCCTGTGCGAGCATGGACTGAGCGGCCTGCATAAGAACGTTGTTCTTCGTGTATTCCGTCATCTCTTTTGCCATGTTGGCATCGCGGATCGTGGACTCGGAGCTCTGGACATTCTCGGAAGCCGTCGTCAAGTTGCTGCTCGTGTACTCGAGGCGGGACTCGACAGAACCGATCGTCGTCTGCTGATCAAGAGCTTTCTGCAGAGCGTTGTCAAGAACGTTGATTGCAGCGTTAGCTTTTGCCTGCGTGGAGACGTTCAGCGTCTGGCCGTCCGTACCCTTGAGGCCGAGTGCGTTAGAGCGCATATCCGTCAGACCGACTTTGATAGCCTGGTTAGCTTTCGTGCCGACCTGCAAGACGAGAGCGTTGTCTTCCGAATCATTCTGTGCACGAATGGACTCGCTGAAGTTATCGAGAACAGCGTTTGCGGACTTGTTGATAGCACCCGTGTTGTCCGTGATGCTGATCGAGAAGCCGGAAACCTGACCAATCGTACCAGCCGTAGCAGCCGTCAGCGTGATAGCGTTGCCGTTATCAGCCGTGTAGACACTGTTCGTCGACGAGCTCTGGCCGATATAAGCCGTAGTGCTCGAAAGCGTCAATACAGCCTTACCAACTTCCTGGCCGTTCTTAGCCGAAGAAACACTAGCAATAACCTGAGACAGCGTGTTGCTGCCAACCTGGAAGGTCGTCGTGTAGGTCTTGCCCTGCTGAACATACGAAACCGTTACATTGTCCGTGGAGTGGATGTTGAGGTCCTCACCATTGCGGTTCTTAAGAGCCGTCAGTTTCGAAGCAGAAGCCGTAGTCGAGGACATGCTCTCATTGGTCAGAGCCGTCTTCGTAGCCGTAACTTTGTTGTTGTGGGAACCATCAACGAGATACTTGCCGTTGAACGTTACGTTAGCGTTGTCGTCAATCTGGTCGATGCTCTGGTCGAGCTCTTTCTGAATCGTCTGACGGTCGCTGTCCGTATTCGTATCGTTGGCTGCGTTGATGACTTTCTCTTTGAGCGTCTTCAGGATGTCGACAGTGCTCGAAACAGCACCCTCAGCAACCTTCATCATGCTGTTGCCGCTCTGCGTATTTGCGTTAGCCTGGTCGAGACCACGGATCTGAACGCGCATACGCTCGGAAATAGCATAGCCCGAAGCGTCATCTGCTGCGGAGTTGATCTTCATACCCGAAGATACTTTCTGCAGGCTCTTGGTCAGTGCATTCGAGTTCTTGTTCAGAGTGTTCAGCGTCGAAATAGCCGACATGTTGTTTTTTACTACCATACCCATGATAATATTCCTCCCTGATAATACATTTGATTATTTTTTTAACGGAACATCCATGCCCGTTATTAGCATATATAATAGTAAGCTGATCCGTAAGTATTGGCGGCTGCTAGCTGACCGTCACTGCTTTCCTTAGCAGCTTACATATTACCGTTATCCCTAGTAAGATTTCTTATGTTCCATCTTACACCATATATATCGGACATTTTCGGGATTCCTTAAGTGTTTTTTTGAGATTTTTTATTTTTTTTACTTAATATTTGCGATTAAGGATGTTGCCTACGGTATTGATGGACTGCAGGTCATACGCATGGACTGTAGCATTCTGACGCTTTGACTTATTGAGCCAGGACTTAGCCTTGTAGATAATCTGCATATCATTCGGCTTGATTTTCTCAATCAAGGCCTGACACTCTGCTGTCTGCCGATAGGTTTCAGTCTCCGGCAGGGCTTTCATGCGCTTCACTAGTTCCTCGCGCTGATTGACCAGCTCGATGAACTCATCAATATCCTGCTTATTTATGAACTTCAAAAGCTCCTCCGAGAGCGTGTAGTATAACTCCCAGTTTGCTTTCGCCTGTTCTAATGGAGTATCAGCCGACATAGCTATCACCCTGTGCGTTTTTCGTTCCGTTATCCTGACGGGCCTTCTTCATAGCCTGCGCCCAGGCATCACGCAGCTCCTTGATGATATCGATAGCTTCCTGCACCAAAGCAGGATCGCTCTTCATATTACCTTCGACCAGACGGTCATAGGTATAGTTGTAGAGCGGCATCAACTGTTTGCTGATATCGTATTCCATATTCAGCGTGATACGGAACTCTGAGATGATATTCTCCGCTTTCTGAAGTGACGTATTCGCCTGCTCCCACTGCTTCGCCTCAATGGCATCCTTGCCTTCATTCATAAACTTCAGGCAGCCATTGTAAAGCATAAGCGTCAAAGCCTCTGGCGTCGCCGTCAGAATCTGCTGTCTTTTATACGCCTCAGCTGCATTGTTTACCATTTAAAAACCCCCTATCCCCAACAGCACGCAGGCCACTTGCCCATCAACTGCCGGAAATGAAATTATACTGCGAGCTCAGCCGTGAAATCGAGGTCTCCATGGCATCGTATTTGCTGTACAAAGCCTTCTCATAGGCAGCCATCATAGTCTTGAAATTCGACATCTTCGTCTGCAATTCCTTGATAAGATTGCCTAACGTACTGCCATCATCAGACTCACTGGACGTACCAGAATAAGTCTTCATTTTCTTCATGGCCTCATTCAGCTTGTCGTAGATACGATTGACGACACCTTCCTGGTTATAATCCGTCGTAGTCGTCGTCTTGCCATTCTTTGTCGTCGTGACATCGCCACTGTTCGCGAAAATCTGACGGACGCAATCCGGGTCAGCCGCCAATGCCTTTTTGAGTTTATCCTCATCAAGACGGAGATGGCCTTGATCTGTCGAGGACTCAATACCGATGGACATCATCGTATTGTAGCTGCTGTCGACCGATTTTACCGGCGTATAGATTGCCTCACGCATCGCCGAGACGATGCTGCGGATTGTCTTATCATGATAGAGCAGGCCCGATTTAGCCTTCTCGTTCCATTTGTCGATCTGTTCCTGCGTCATCGCATTTTCCTGCGACTTGGTCAAGACACTGTAATCGCTATACTGCGTTTCATTATATTTCGAGTTCAGCGAGTCAATCATCTTATTGTAGTCCGATACGAACTGCTTGACATTTTCTATGAGTTTATCGGTATCCTGAGCTACCGATACCGTTGCACTGCCAGCAGCTGCCAACGAATAGGTAACGTTCGCCACCGTAATCTTGCTTGACGAAGACGTGTAATCCTTACCGTCAATCTTGACTGCGGCATCTTTGCCCTGCGCGTTGAGCGTGGACGTAGAACCCATAAGCTTATCAATGAACGCATTGGAAGCTGTCTTAACCGTGCTGGAACTGGATTTACTCTGCGTAAGCGTTACCTCGGTGGTATTATCTGAGCTGGTAAGCACCAGTCTGCCATCGTCGCTGATAGAAGCCGTTACCCCTGTCGTATCCGCTTTGGCATTGATATCCGTCAGCAGATCATTGACAGTCTTGCCAGCCTTGAGATCATCCTTCGAGTACGAAAAAGTTGCAGATTTCGTGCCATTGCCAAGCGTAAACTCTATATTGCTCGTAACATCTGCAGCACTATTGGCACCAGTCAACGTATACAGTGCAACAGCTTTTGCCTCATCAGCAGTTGCCCCCAAAGAGCTCGTGCTAGTCAATACACCATTGCTGGATGCATTCTCGGCAAAAGTGCCCAAATCTTCGCGCGTACTGGTAACCCCCTTCTCTGTCGTCGTATTGATGACCTTCTGGAGCTCCAGATTATTGAGCAGCGTCGCAGCATTCTTGTCAGCATCCGAACCTGCTATGCTCGGTACCGATAAGATGATCTGATTATCCTTACCGCTGTCCTTTTGATAGATGGAGAACGCATCATTCGTCGAATCATACGACGCTTTGAGGTTTACCCCGGCATTGTTTATCTTCGAAACAAGATCGTTAAGCGTCTCATTGCTAGAGAAAATATCGTCATAAGTAAACGACACTGTCTTTGACGTATGATCTGAACCAACGCCATCCGCAATATCGAAGCTTACAGCGATATCTGATCCTTTGATAGATCCTTCACCTGTTTTACCGATGCGGCTGGAAATATCTGCTATCTGCTCCTTGGTAAAGATAACATCCTTGAGATAGATGCTCTTCTGTGCCGACTCATTATTACGATGCACGGTATCTTTCGTCAGCAGATATGCATTGCTAGCTACTGAAGATACTTCAACCGTATGGGCCATGGATGCCGCATCTGCATTCGCCGTTGCCGTTGCCACTGTACTCGATGTGCTGGTCGCGCTCATCGGATTGGTCGTATACGACATCTTATAATTCGACATCGTCGAATTCGTGAACGTTGAAAGCTCTGAATACACATTGGCATAAGCTTCCTTCATCCACTCATTCTTGACCTCTTTTTTATACATACGGTCATATTCATTCTGTTTAGACAACATACCAACCTTGACCATCGAATCAACGTCTATGCCCGAACCCGATAAACCGTATATTCCCTTTACACTCATTCCCTACACCTCCTACTTAGGCATTCTTGTCCAGGAATGCACCGAGCCAATCCTTGGCTTTTATCATGTGCTTGATCATTTCCTCTGGCGGCACTTCCTTGAGCACCTCACCAGTCTTCTTGTCCAACATCTTGACCGACATCGTATTGACTTCCTTATGATACTGGAATTCGAGATCGGCATCAATCCTGCGCATCAGCTCGTTGAGCTCCTTCGTCATATAGCTGACGGAGTTCTCATCCATCTTCTGCTCGTCTTCTTTTTGCTGTTTCTGGTTATTGGATTCCTGAGCGTCATCGCTCTTCTTTACCTGCTCCTTGACCGACTCCATATCCGAAGCCTTGGCCGTCGCCACTTCGGCATTGATCTTTTGCGTGCTGTCCGCCGTCTTGTTGGCACTGGCCTTCTCAGCTGCACCTACGACAATAGCGGAAGCCACCATATCCTGAACTTTACCTATCATTGTTATCCCTCCGTAGAATGAATCAAGTTTTCCCTAACCTTATTCTTGTCCTTTATGGGGCAAAGCAGCACTGAGATCCAAATCCTGTGGAGCCGGAGCTGCAGCCTTTTGGTTTTCTTCCTGGATCGCCCGATAGATTTCGCCGCGATAGATTTTTACCTCGCGCGGCGCATCAATAGCGATGCGGACATTGTCTCCCTGCACTTCGACGACGTTGATGACGATGTTGTCACCAATCATAATCTGTTGACGGGGTTTGCGGGTAAGTACGAGCATTATTTGTTTTCCTCCTTATGTTCCGGAAACAATCTATGCTTGGTCGTGTAGCGGCTCTTGTCCAGCACGATCTGACGTGCCTGCATCGTATTCTGATTCAGGACAACGGGTGCCATGAGATTGGCCGTCATATCTGCTACCTTGCCACCAGGAATCGTCAAGAGCGTGTAAATCAGCATGTCCTCCTGGGTTTTGATGCCAAGCTTATTCTGACTGTCATCATCAAGCTCGAACTCATACTCCGGAAAGAATACGAATGGCATCGTCATGAGGAACGCCAAATCCGGCGTCGTGATCGACTGCAGGAACACGTAAGGGCTCTCGTCATCATAAGGGATGATGAGAAACTCATGCTCATCTTCAAAGGCTGGGATTCCATCTTCGAAATGTACTACTTTTTCTTCTTCGACTTCGATTTCGCCAAACCGTAATGTGTTGACCTTTTTCATTCGTTACGCCTCCAAATCCGCATGCTTCGTCATCTGTCATGCGTAGATATCGTATTTGCCCTCGGTCACCCAGCGTCTGACATCCGGTTTCTGCTGCAGGTACGTCTCGACCTTGCCCGGCGTGAAATGCGTCTGCGCAAAGGCCTCCGTGTCAATCTTGACCGTCACATCCCCAGGATCTACATTCCCTTCGGCCTGTACCGGCGTGAAGTGGATTTCCGGGTCAGGGATGAGATTGGCCACGATATGACGCTGCTTGCTGATTTCCTGCTGCAGCTTGCTATCATACCGTTGCTTGACCGGCTGCCGGCCCGTCTTGCCACCGTTCTCGATATTATCCCACGCCTCAGACGTCCAACGGGACGTCGTCTGCTTGAGGTCGCTGAATCCCTGCTGTCCATGCTCCTTGGCAAAATCCGTATGATTCGTAAAGCCATAGGAATGACGGCTTGGATACTGGTTGATCTCGACGGATGGCTGCGTCCAATGGGCATTGGACCGAGCCTGCCGATTCTCACTATGCAGTTTTGCCGGTGTTGAATGGGCTTCCAGCTTTCCTAGCTGCGTGCGCATACCAATCATAGGTTGCGTTATCCGCATATTTAACCGCAGCATAGATTATTTCACCCTTTCCCTAGGAAAATCCTGCTAATCCTTTATCTTACCTTTATTATACTATGTTTTCCGCCGTTAAGCTATCTTTATCGCAGGTAATCCGCGAGCGACTGCGGCAAAATCCTGCCACCAAGCGACAAGCTTAGGTTGTAAATGGTCTGCTCCTGCATCAGCTGCACAGCGAGTTTTGCCACATCCGTCGAGCTGACATTCGTGATGTCGCTGGTGATAAGCTCATTCTGATTGCTGAGCATCGTATTGACCGACTCATAGAGCTGCTGGCGAGCACCGAGCTGTGTCTGCGCATTGACCGTCGTAGCATGAGCAGCATCGGTAACCGTCTGTCCATCTTTGGAAAGCCACTCATGCTTACAGCCTTCAACCTGCGCATAAACCGTAAGCATCTGATTCAGCATTGCCGACCCAGAGGCTTTATTGCCCGAGTTCTCGTCGTCAAAGATATCCGTACCAAATATCTGCGGCCCCGTGACATTTATGGTATCTGCTACTGGCTCAGTCGTGCCATTTTTCTTGACCATGGAAATCTGCTTATCATCGCCATTATATGTGACAATCTGTTGTTTGACAGTCGTAAAGCTTAGTACAACATCCGTACCATTTACCGATATGATTTGACTATACGATGAACCATCTGGCTTTATCTTACCAGTATTGGTAAAATACTTCGATACAGATCCAGATCCCCAGTCAGAAAGCGCCCCTGCTTGATCCCCTTCCTTAACCTGTGTCCGCGATTCACTGGCCAGTATGTCCTTATAACCATTTTCCACAAATTCCTTAGTATAGACATAGCCATTCTTCGTATTGAGATAATACGTATTGCCATCGTCGCCCTTGAGTGTAAGCATCTGTTTCATGCTGCCAGTGTCATCAACAGCACCAGTACCACTGAAAAATGCGGACTGATTTTCATCAAGTGTTTTGGCCAAGCCACGATCGACCTCTTCTGTCGACATGCTGAATGGCTTTGTCAGGTCCGTCTGGCCACCGAATACATAGCTGTCTCCCTGCATGGTATTGCCCAGCGATACCAGCTCCTGAATCTCAGCCATCATTTCCTTGCCAATAGCAGCCATATCGTTTACATTGTTCGTACTATTAGCTGCTGCTACAGTCTTTTCCTTGAATGTAGTCTGGATGTCGGTCATATTGACCAGCGCGGCATCGGAAGTCTTCATCCAGGAAATTGCCGTATTGACATTTTCCTGATATTGGGTGTTCTCGTTCTCCGATACCGTATAGCGGAGATATTTGGAATAGTCTACAGAATCATCGGACGGACGATGCAGCTTACTGCCATCTCCCTGTTCGAGCAGCTTTGTCTGCCGATAGTTGGCATCATTGAGCTGTTTCTGATAGCCATAGACCATCTGATTGCTGCTTACGCGAATAGACATTTCATTTCACCTCGTTAGTTCAAAGATTACCGGCCAACTGTACCCGTGCTATTGATAAGACGGTCAAGCATCTCATCCATCGTCGTCAGGCAGCGCGAGCAGGCACTATAGCCCTTCTGGAACGTAATCATATTCGTGAGTTCCTCATTCCAGTCCACCCCCGACGTCGACGAACGCCAGTTAACAATCTGCGTAATCAAATCTTCCTGAGCACTTTCCTTGTCCTTGATGGACTCCGCATCGCTGCCCAGCTGCGACATCGCGGCGATATAATAGGCATTGAGCGAATCATTATTCGTTGCCCGAGCAGTCGTCGATACCGACGTACCATTATTGATAATTGTCGCCGTATTATACTTCTGCGCTTCCGAATCGCTCATATTGATAAGCGCCGACAAATTGACTGCATTCGTACCATCCTTCGTACCATTCGGGACAACACTGTATGTAGTCAGTAAAGCACCACTACCATCATCAGCTGTATCTTGTTCAACACTCAAGGTACGTGCCGCAATCAAATCCTGACCACTCGTTGCCGAGATCTGGCTGTTGACTGTCAAGGCCTTGATAATATTGATTCCCTTAAGGTCCTCTGTTGTCTCCACGCTTCCCGTGATAACGATATTTATCGGCGACGTATCCGACGTTACCGAATCGATTGACCTTATGACCGTACCAGCTTGGTAATTCGTAGCTTTGACACAGTTATTCGTCGTATCCCACTCATAAACCGTGTTGGTATCACCATAGAAATTCAGTCCATAGGCAGGCCCCATATAATCAGTATCATCAATATTCAATAATTTGCCATCTGCATCCGTTTTAAACGTTTTAAGCTCATTCGTATCGCCGATGCCAGCCCCCTGCTGATGCATGTTATTGAACGTCGTGAGCAGGAACCCTGCCATATTAGCGACCTTGTCAAGATATGCCTTGTCCTCAGCAATCGTATCCTGCTGAGCACGCAAGGCACCATTCTGCGGGATAAATGCAATCCCCGACTCCTTGATGTTGATAGTATAGTCATTGATTCCATAGTCCGCATTGTTGATGGGATCTGACATCTCCAACGTCAAACGGGCAATACCACCAACCAGCGTGATACCATTGGATACCACAGAGTACATACCTTTGTCATCTTCATAGACATTCAGATTCATATATTTCGACAACTCGTCGACAAGCAAATCACGCTGGTCGCGTAAATCGTTGGCTGACCCGCCAGTCGCCTCCTGCATCATGATATTCTGATTCAGCAGCACGATTTTTTCCGTCGTCTGATTTACCTTACTGACCGTAGAAATCATATCATCATACTGCGAATTTATCTGCGACTGCAGCTGCTCACCCGAGGTCTTGAGCTTATCCGCCAGGATATTGCCCTTCTCGATAACTGCCACGCGCGTGCTGGCCGTCGACGCATTGGTCGACAGATCATGCCAGGCGGCATAGAACTCATCGAGCGCATGACGGATACCCGTCTTGTCCGAATCATCGAAAATCGCCTCGATCTTGTCGTAATTGACCTGCGTAGTCTGATAATACTGCTGCGTCGAGGTTTCCTGCCAATACTGTTTATCCGCATAGACATTGCGGGCACGCTCGATGGACATCGAGTCAACACCAGTACCTACAAGAACAGTGCCATAAAGCGAGCCAATTTCCTGTCCTCTGGTGGCTGCCAGGTTCACTTTCTGACGGCTATAGCCTTCCGTCGAGGCATTCGTGATATTATGACCTACCGTATCCAGCGAGAGCTGATTGGAGAATACACCACGGACCATCGTATTGAGTCCGGCAAATGTTGAACGCATGATATCTCACCTTATCTTTCATTTCCTTACTGATCAAACTGCAAAAGGAATCAGACATTCGCATCGAACATCTTGACGCCGCGGCGGTTCTCTACCGTAGCAGCTCCTGGCGGTGCATAAGTATCACTCGCCGCCGTCTGGGTCATCACATTGATGTGAAAATCCGCAAACTCCTTGCTGTGCTTCAGCAGCACCTTAGTCGATGCCAGTTCCTTCTGCATCTCATTCTCCAATCCCTGGACTCTTGCTAACAGCCGCATGACCGCATCCCTTTCCACAGAGTCCGGCATGCCGACTGCATAGGCTGTCATCCTTTTCTTTCCTACCCTTTGCAGGAACTTATCAACCAGCCCCACAATCTGCCCGAGTTTTGTCAGGGGAGCTTCCAGAGCCTGTACTGCATCTGATACGCCAGCACCATTGCTATTATCCCGCAAGGCTTTCTTTACCGCCTGCAATCCTTCCAGGCACTCCATGCTGAGCATCATCTGGGCCCGCAACAATTTTACAGCCTCATCCATAGATCTCCCCACCCTTATCAAAATTTTGACGCCCTCCAATCTTGCAGCAAGTGTCAGGCGTCAAATTCGTAGTTTTGCCGATGGCTGACGACCTCACCACCGCCCTGACCATAGGTCGGCTCAACCGTCGTTCCGCCAATGCGATTCAGATGATAGGCAACAGCCTGCATTGCCCCACGGATAAGCAGGCTATTGCCTTCGCTAAGTTCCTTGGCTGCCGCCGTATTCTGCGACAACTCGCCATGGAGCTGCTCCAAAATCTGCCTCAGCTGCGCATTCGGCGCATACTGCAGCAAGTCAGTAAGTTTCGAATCCTTCTTGATTGCACGATTTTTCACCGCTAGATTTATCAGTGCCTTTTGCCGCTGCTGCTCAAGTTCTTTGATCTTCTTCGTCAAATCATCTTCATCCTTTAGCAGCCGTTCCAGCGTCTTCATATCGATAGTTACAAGTGCAGACCGTTTCTGCTTGCCAAGTTCGACAAGCTGCCGATAGATTTTGTTCAGTTCATTGAGTGTTGCTGCCAAATCCTGCCACATAGACTGCCTCCATCATCAGGAATCGTATTCGTCTCAGTAACGCGTATCGAGCAGGCTGCCTGCCAATTTCTGCGCATCTACCTGATAGCTGCCATCCGCTACCTGCTGGCGCAGGGCTGCTACCTTCTGCTCGCGGCTGTCGTCCATGCTCTTGAGTTTCTGCAGCATGCTGCTGAAGCTCTGTGCCTCATTCGAGAACACGACCGCATCACTCTCATGCGCCTCACGCATAGCCGCAGCCCGTTTCGTGCCGGACGCCGAGCTCACATTGTACGCACCGGTCACAGCCTGAATATTGCCATTGATTATCATCTGGTTCACCACCTGTCATTGTTTTTTGACTTTATAGGACCCTGATTAGGCTCTTACTCTGTCTTCTGGTAAAAGTATCGTAAAAAAAAGCAGGAGACTTAACTCCTGCTTTTCAGCCATTATAAACGATTATGACACAATCTCTTACAAATGCTCTGTTTTTCTATCTATTGCGTATTTGTTTCAATCCATCGTGTTTTTCGAATACATACCGTGGCCGCGCCCAGCCTGCTGTTTTGCGGCCTGCTTGGCAGCGGTAAGAGCCGATGCTTTCTTCTGCAGCTCCTTGTGCACTTCCTCCTGGCAACTCTGGCAGATCTTGCCCGAAATGATTGGTGCCCCGCATTTCTCACACGGATAGCTCATCTTGACACCGACCTGCTCGAAACGTCCCTCGCGGATCATCTTCTTGATCATGCCCTCCGGAGCTCCCGTTGCCTCAACGATCTCGGGAATCTTCGAACCCGGATTGTCGCGCACGAAGTTCACTACCTCTGCCTCTTTGGCCTTGATCTTATCATAGCAGTCCATGCATACACGCGTGCCGTTATCTGCAAACAGTTTGCCACACATCGGGCAATTCTTGATTTTTCCTGCCATCTTCTGTCACTCCTATCATCAGATTCCAATCGCATACGATTGCATTTATTATATAAATTCGGCAGGCAGTATATTTAATCCTGCCTGCCGATCCATTATTTTACCATATCTTGCCCAACATGAACCACATGCGGCCCTTGGCTTTAGCCGCCTCTGTGATATTCGGATCACCACCGATACGCCGTGCATAATCAAGCCGTGCAAACCAGTCGTTCGGCTTCGTATACGAGAGACCTACCCCCCAGCCTTTAAGCGTCATGCCTGATGAATACACTCCTGGCGCTGCAACGCTTCCCAGACGTTCCAAACCGCCATCCTTCCTATACTGAACATGTCCCATATCGAAATAGGTACTGAATACCAATCCCGGTACATTTGTATAAAAACGGGTCTCGACAGTTCCCATGATGCCAACATCTCCCGATCCTTCGCCTTGCGGATATGCACGCACACCATTGGCTCCACCAAGATATAATTCCTCAGAGCCATCCAGATTACGGCTAGCCAACTGACCACTTGCTTTAACAAGTACATCAGCCCGATGCCCCAGGGACTTTACTGCTGTTGCCTTAGCCTCTAATTTCGTATAGCGTCCTGCTGTATTAGCACTCAGATCCAGCGTACGAGAATCATCAGAATCCATCCCCACCGTACCAGTAATCACCTTAGCATCGTAGTTGACTGTATATCCATCACCACGTACAAAGCCATCAACACCTGCCCGGACACTATGAGAATGCTTTTTACCCTTTCGGTTGAATTTATCGATATTATCTTCAAGCTTACGATAATCATAACCGTAGGAGAAGTTCAGCCCTCTGCCTGTATAATGATAGACTGGCCTGCTTCCAAACAAGCTGAGGGTGGTAGCCACACCATTTGCCTCCAAGTTTTTGAGGATTCCTCCAACTTCATAGTCCATACGGCTATAGCCGAAACCAAGTGTCGTGCCTCCATGACCAATCAGCGCCTCATAATTGGCATAATAATTATGCAAGCCACCATTAGAAACCATAGTCCCCACTGCAAGCTTACCGCCTGTACCGCCAACATCGTAAATATTATGCTGCAGTCCATAACGATAACGGCCTGTATTCTGGCTGCCATAGTTTTCAACATAAAGAATCGTATTGGCGCCCTTGCCTTTTTCCAACCGTACGGTCAAATCACTCGTACCAAGATCCTTGCCAGGACTCAGTACACCTACAGCCCGCGTACCACTGATATCTGAAAGCGTATACAAAGCCGTCTCGAGATTCTTCGTGCGAATGACATCGCCCGGTTTCAGCCCATTGACAAATCCCTGTATGACACTTTTCTTCATCTTGGTCTGATTGTCGAACTTGATTTCACCATAACGGCCAGGTATAACCTTGATAGTAATCATGCCATCCGTGCTCTTCTGTGGCGGAACATAGGCTGCTGCTGCAGGATAACCATGTTGACGGCAATAACGCGTCAGGGAATTGAGCGTTACATTGAGCTGCGTCATCGTCTTATTATCGCCCATGCCTTCCTGCAGGATACGAGTAAGCTCTTTCTTATCCAGATAAAGATCCGGTGCTTCAAGGCGGAAGTTCACAATCGTGAACTCCACCTCAGCTTTCCCTTTATTGCCTTCTGGATTCAAGTCCTCGACAGCAGCTGCCGGTTTCGGCAGCTGTGCCTCAACATCCTGCCCTGGCTTTGCCAGCGACGATGCTGCCATTGCCGTTCCACTCATAACACTGAGTAACGAAACAGCTGTTACTCCTGCTGTAATTCGTTTCTTCCACGGATTCTGCATATCTTACTATCCTTCTTTCTTAGCCAGCAGACTTGATTTCTGCCTGTGCATCTTTATCCGCTGACGCTGTTGCCAGTGGAACAATCTCCAAGTTTACGATACTGCCATCACCATCGACTTCAATCTGCGCTACATTGCCAGCATCAACATTTTCCATGTTGACCACATCATCGCCTGTGATACCGATGCGTGACAGCTTGTTCTTACCACCATTCTCTACACTGGCTACGGCCTCAAGGCCGCTATTCGTGCCATCGTCGCCAGCAACAGACTCACTGCCATTCTCGGCTGCAGCACCAGGATTACTTGCACCACCTGCATTTCCAGAATCTTCAGTACCACCTGCGCCAGCTATTGCCTTCGGCAGCCCAGCAGCACTAGGACCTGTCTCATAAACATCACCGCTGCTGATAGTCGTAAAACCAAGCACCGTTCCATTACTGTCACGATATTCAAGCGCCGCCTTGCCGGTGCTGTTGAACTCACCAGCTGCAGCCGGATCTAATGCAGCCTGCTGATAGGCCTTATGATCTGACGTAAACTGACCATGCGGATTGACTGTATCTCTATATTCCCTGCCTGGATCTGTCATCTGTACCGTAAAGGCCTTCTCATTGGCTGCCGCCTGTGCAAAAGTATAATTCTGCCCTAGTTTCCCTGACAACAGCCCCTTATACCAGCCATAAACTGCATACTCACCAGGTGTATCCGTAGTGACTAGTCCATCCGTTTTGAACTGGAACTTATCTGACAAACCAGTATCATTCGCTAAAAGGCCATTTACCGTCCCATAGAAAGCCGGCATTGGATCGCCAGCATCAACAGTTGCAGGTTCGGCTACAACCTCAAGCCCTTTGCGACGGATGGTACCCTTGCCCTGCACCTCAGTTGCTGCCAACTGATAATTTCCATTAGCTAGTTGCAACTTATAATTGACCGTATGCTGGATGAGTCCATCCGTATCTTCGCTGACACCAGCATTCGCATCATCATACGTTGCTGATGCCGTAAGACCGATGTCATCACCGCGGACAATCTGCTCATGGAATGCTACATTGACAGCAGCATTTTTCACGGCTGTCGTACCATCATATTCTTTCTCAGCATCAGCCAGTGATTTCACAGTCAGTATTCGCGGTGTAATCGTACCATTGGTACCGTTAAGCTCAGCGGAAAGGCCTGCCGTCGTTAGGGTTTCCCCTGCGTCTGTCGGTTTTGCCCCCAGCTCATAGTTGCCATTATCCCAGCTCAGCTGGTATGTATAGCCCTTTGTACCGCTGCCGGCATTCTTATCCGCATAACTTGCGTCCACTACCCCCACATTGATGGTATCACTACCAATCAATGCAGAAGTATCAACAGTGATATTCGAAGCAGTCTTATAGGCATCCTCCACTGCAGTTGTGCCATCATATTCCTTGACAGGGCCATTATTCACGGATACACCAACCGTAATCGGTTTGATAGTTCCTTTGCCTGTCAACTCTTGTGTTGCAAGATAATAATTGTCTTTATCGGATCCTTCCAGCTGGAAACTTGAATATACGACATCCTGAGTTGTCACCTTTCCTTGGTTATCGCGCTTGACGTTCCCTGACCGATACGCAGCACTGATAGAATTCCCCAATCGAATGATACTAGCATCATCCGTAAGAGCGCCAGTATCCTGTCCATTAGCTGCCAACTTGAATCTATCGAGCTGCTTATAAGCCTCATCAACATTATCGGTGCTATCATACTGCTTATTAAGACCAATGCCCTTTCCTTCCTGGAAATCCACATATACCTTGCGCTTGATGATATCGCCTGCACCCTCATACGTTGTCGTATCCTCATGTATTACTCTACCATCAGCATCAAGAGCCTCGATAGTATAGTTGCCTTTATCATCCCCATTTACTGCAACAGTATGCTTGATTACCTTGCCATTACCTGCCTGAGCAGCCTCTGTGGTATCGGCATTAGCATTTTTGTCCCCATACTCAGAGGTAACCATAAGCGTTACACCATCACCTGATACAAGATCATGTTTCGTTCCATCTTCATCGACAACGAATTCATACACATTAGCAGCATCCGCCACAGCCGTGGTACCATCATAGACCTTATCCAAGCCCGTATCTTGCGTGAAATCGAGCTTGAGCACGCGCGGCGTAATACTTCCGAACTTGTTTTTATCTGCCGAATTTACCGTCATATGATAGTCATCACTTGTGATACCATACATTGAAAAATTCTTGAACGCCTGATCCTGAAGACCTTTTATGGTATACGTAACCCCTTTAGCAGCAACAACATCCACTTGATTGTCATTGTAGACCGCTTTCTCAAGATTATACCCCAAATCAACCTTTTCCCCTGTCACCTCCGTATAGATTGAAAAATACCTCTCCGGATTGATGACCGTAGGGGTACCATCATATACCTTCGTGATTGACTCATCCGTCCAATCCGCCTCGATATCGCCTTCGGTCAACGCCAAACGGCGAATCTTGCCTTTCTGCTTTGCCTCATCAAAATACACCGTATCAGCAATCGTATAGTTCTTCGCCGAGAACGTCCCTGTTGATGAGCCATTAGTTCCTGTTGCATGTACCAAGGCATTCTGGAGCCCTGTATACTTCACCGCCTTATAGCCAGTCCTTGCTGCCTCAGTAAGTGCCGTATTGGAGCTCCAATTCACATCGCCATTTTCTACAAAGGTACCCGTTGCCATAGAACCATACGTGCCAGAAATATCGTCGTCATGCAACTGGATTGTTTCGCCATTGACACCTTCAATCACTTTGCTCGAAATCGTTTTGACATTGGTGTGACCATCATACACTTTATTGGCTGTCGTATCGCCAGCAACTTTATTGAAATTATCGTCTTCTGCCGCCTCAGCAAAATTGAAATCAGCCGTGATCTCCTTGGGCCGGATGATTCCCTTACCCGTTACTGTAAGTTTTGGCTGAGCCGCACCTACCGTCGACGAGGATGTACCATAAACCAGCTTATAATTCTTCGCACTCGTTCCGTCCAGCACAACATCATAGTAGACATTCTTTTCCGTCACTTGATTCGACGAATCATAGGCAACATCCTTCCCATCGTAATGCGCATTGATTGCACTACGATCCATATAGGCAGCATTAGCATCATCAGCATAGATTCCTGTCACATCCAGCATATCAGTCCCGACATTATATACACTGCCATCGGCTGCACGCACAGTTTCTGTTCCATCATAATCCTTCGTCAAAGTTTGCGTTGGCGCATTGAATACGACCGTGACTTCCTTCGGGGTAATATGAGCATCACCTGCTGTTGCCGTCAAAGCGTTGGTTGACGAATCATAGAAGGTTACTTGACCAAGGTCAAAATTAGAAAGTGCCGCATCATTCAGCGTAATCGTGTATTCAGCCTTAGTCGCATCGATACTGCTGGTTCGTTCGCCATTATTCTTCTGGAATTCTGCGCCAATCGCAGAACAATACGCATCAAGATTGTTCTGCGTGGCATCCTTCAGCACCACACCGCCAATCGTAAACGTATTGATATATCCCGCTGCCTGATCAACATCCGGGGTCATGTCATAAATCTTGCTTATTTCACCGAAACCAATGGCAATATCATCATCCCCGAGAATCTTAGGTACAATCTTGCCACTGCCTGTCAATTCTACCTTGCCATCTTCCCCGATGCTGATTGGCTGCCAACTACTATCGGCAATATAATAATTCTTGCTGTCATTTCCGCTCAAGCTGACTTTGTAGGTAATATCCTGTGCAACAACCGTATTGTTCTCGCGCGCAACATTCGCACTTGCATATCTTGCATCCTCCCGCGAGGCAAAGCTTATTTTGACATCATCATCCTGGTTTGCTCCAGCCTTGCGATGTATACCCATATAGCTGGGATTTACCAGTGTCCCATTATCCGTATTGGTCAGCGAATTCCCCTGCGCATCCAGCAGATATGACGTTCCATCATAATACTTATCTGCCGATGCAAAGACTACCTGCACTCCCGCCGGATTGATGGTGCCCGTTACATTGTTGATTGTCGTTTCATTGCTAGTCTGTGCAACCGTTGCCGCAGCATTCGTCACTGGATTCAACGCATAGTTCGCCGAGTTGTCAGCTGCAGCACCAGTATCAGGCACAATTGCTACGGTGTAGGTTACATTATGTCCGTTCTCCAGCACAGCTCCAGTTGTCGAATCACGTTTGACATTCACATCATCATAGACTGCCGAAATAGCAAACTTCGTCCCATCGTCAACGAGCTGATGATCCGCAGTCGTACCATCGGCGTAGCGGACATAGTCACCCCCAAAGGTCAAATAGCCTGCATTATTGGCATCCACCACGGCAGCCGTGCCATCATATGTCTTGGTAATACCATTAGGCGTTCCAACGACAACATTGATGACACGTTTCGTGATTTCACCCGTTCGCGTGACCGTTACCTGACCATTGGTGATTTCACTTTCCCCTAGCGTATAGTTTGCCAGGGTAGCTGCATCGTTATTTCCCGCCAGGGTTATCGTGTATCTGATTTTCTTCGCATCCGCTACACTTGACGCGTCATCCGTATCTGTCGCATTGCGGAAAGTTGCCGTCGGTGCAACCGAAAAGCCCGTAAAGGCCGCCGCATCATCAGCGATAATCCCTGTATGAATCGTCTGCTCCTGCCCATCTGGCACCTGACCAGCCGTAAAGTCCATACCGCTGACGCCGTAAGCAGCATTCCCATCATATGCCTTGGAAGCTATCCCTCCATTTGCGGTCGACGTGCCATCTGCATGATGGAATACGATGTTATCCAGTGGAATATCGCGTTTCTTTATCGTTCCCGTTGCCTGGAGCTTATTCCCTGCTGACGCCAAATCATATTCCTGTCCATTCGCAGCGATGCCGATAAGCTGATAATTATACTTGCTGGAATCATAGCTGCTCTTTGCCGCATCGGTCAAACCGACCGCATAGCTAACCGTACGTGCACCAGCATTTTTTTTATCATAACTTGCTGCGCCACGCTGCAGATAAGTCCCCGTTCCAAGGAACTGATTGTTTTCACGTCCAGCCGAGGTATCGATTACGACGTTATTCTCTGGCGAATACGCTGCAGAATTATCCGGATTGACAATATCGGTTGAACCATCATAGGTTTTATCGATACCTGTCGCTTGCTCCAGTTTGACATATACTTTTCGCGGGGTAATATTGCCCCGCACCCCATTAGTCAATCCACTCGTATCGAGGGTATAGTTCGCAGACTCATTTCCATCCGCACCTGCCTGCAACAAATTCGCAGCGTCTGTAATGCTGATATTGATTGGCTTATCATTACCGACATCCGCATTATCAGCCGAATTGTCAGCATTGCGATAAGCTGCGGAGAAGGCATTCGTATTCAAGGCTACCTTGCCTACATCCGTGCTGACCAGTCCGGTATCCGAATCACTAGTGCTGACATCGATGGATGTTCCCAGCAATGCAGCCTGCAAAGCCGCATTCGCGCTCACGTTGCCATCATATACCTTATCGGCTGAAAACGTACCGCTATTGGGTGCCAAATTGCGTTTTTTGATGATCAGTGACGTTGAAGCTAAATCATAGCCATCCTGCCCTGTACTATAAAACAACCGGTCAAGCGTACCAGCATTACGCTGCCGTTCATCAGTCTTGCCAATTTTAGTTTTATCGTATCGGGAACTATCCTTGATACTATCAATGCCAATGTAATAGCCATTATATACGACACCATTTAGCGAGTCCCCGGATTTCGTAGCCACAGACGTGCCACCCACAGACTCATTATAAAGTCCATAATTAAAGTCCACCGCAATCGTGCCGTGACCATTTGCCTTTAAAAAAGAACGCAATAATGGCGTAGAATGACCATCATAAATACGCCAAATATCCGTAGCATCACTGCCATTCAAAAAAGCATATTTTGACTTGTCTTTCTTATCAGCATCGCTCCATCCAGTAATAACATAGGAATTTGTTCCAGCCCCGTTGGGCCCCACCGTCCCAGGCGCAGCTATGTTCGCGTCAGATTTTATATACCGACCATTATCATAACAATTACTTACACTAACTGTGTAGCCAGTCTTACTATCACTAATCGATTCAGTTGTTGCTGAGCCTCCACCAATTGTAGCTACCAGCTTTGTCATATCACCATTATAAAGACCATAATACGTTAGATTATTTTCAGAATCATTATTTATAGTGCCTGCATTATAAGAATTTGTAATGGCTACATTAGCACCATCGGCAATGGATCCAATAATTCCCGAGCCATTATATATAGTGGCCATATTATAGGCTCCATCAACAGTAATTGTACCAACAGCCCTTCCAATAATACCACCATTACAAAATCTTATACCTTCATCGGCTATACCCGTTCCGACGGGATCAAATGAGGCTATCATTCCTCCAGTTGCATATACATTTCTTAATGTCGTATCTTTTGCAATGCCAACCAGCCCCCCTGCATATGGGCGCCCATACATCGCCGATATCTCTACCCCAACATTCTCAATCGCGGCACCATCGGTATATCCAAATAATCCTGCAGATTCCACAGGAGCAGTATGTGGAATAGTCAAATTACTGATCTTAAAGAAATTTCCATTGAAATGCCCCGAAAATGGTGCATTTGATTGACCGATAGGCGTATGCGTACCAGTCAACGGGATATCCTGTCCTAGCATATAGATGCCATTACGCAGCTCAGCAGTATCATCAATTTCGTTCAGCTGACTCTGCGTGCGGATTACCTTGGCATAATAAGGATTAACATTTGCCGTTTCCTCAAGATTCTTGACCTGATACTGATAGCTGGCATCATCCGCAGCCAAGGAATCTGCGGCCAAAGTCGTCGCTACCTCATGCCCAAGCCAGACATCCCCAGCAGCCTTTATTGTTACCTGGGAGCCGTCGGTAAGCGCCGCACCACTGGCCTGTACTACGTTAGCCGTATTCAGGAACGTTACATTATTGCCCTCAACCTGCACCTTATCAGCCTGTATCGTCCCCATATTGATGATATCATTGGTCGCTGTGCCCGAGGTAATTACCTTGTCTGCCAAAGAGCCACTTTCCGCTGTGACCTGCGAATAATCCACCGAAGCCTTAGTGGATGCGTAAAAAGCCCCTACATTGACCGTGGCATTTTGCCCCATAATCACACCATTGGGGTTGATTAAATAAACTTCATTGCCACCCTTGATTGCACCATCAATATAGGAAGTTGTCCCACCGGTTACAATATTCAGATAGTTATTGGCGTTGCTACCCACGACGCCATTGTCGAATTGTACCGTTTCGCCCTGAGCCACGGAAAAATCGCGCCATTCAATGACGTTATTCTTTGTCGTACTTGTGATATTTGTCGTTGTACCGGCCACACTTATCTGTGCACCACCTACGGCAACATGATCCTTCACTGGCGCACCATAAGAAACCGGCAATATCGAAAACATACCAGCCGCCAATGCGATACTGATTTGCAGGGTTATTTTTTCCTGTCTTGCTCTCGCCGTCATAATCATCCAACTCCTTGGCATAACCTATCCCATGATTCCTTCTAGTATCTATTATACGGCAAATCCCAGCCTTGCCGCAATCATTATAAAACTCTCCCCTCAAACGAGGGGAGAGATTAAAGATTCTTTACTGTAAAAGGCTCAACACTTGGCTGGAATTCTGATTTGCCTGCGCCAGCATTGCCTGTGCAGACTGCGTCAGGATATTATTCTTCGTATAGGCCGTCATTTCCTGAGCCATATTGGCATCACGGATTACCGACTCAGAGGCTTGTGTATTCTCTCTGGCTGTGGTCAGGTTGGCTGCCGTATAGTCCATACGGCTCGCAATCGCGCCAAGCTGCGTCTGCTGATCCAGCGCCTTCTGTACCGCATGATCCAGGACATTGATGGCCGCATTGGCATCATCCTGATTGCTCACGCTCAAAGTCTTGACCGGCGTATCGGTCGAGGTAAGCCCCAAGGCAGCCGGCCGCATATCCGTCATACCGACCTTGACCGCTTGGTTGGCCTTCGTACCAATCTGGAACACCAGCGCATTGTCTTCCGATTCGTTCTGCGCCCGTATTGACTCATCAAAGGCGTCCAAGGCGTTATTTGCGAACTTGCGCTGGTTGCCATCCTTATCGGTGATGCCAATGGTAAAACCAGCGATCTGGCCTGCTACGCCCGGCGTCGACGACTTGATGGTTATCGCATTCTGTCCATCTGCCGTCTTCACGGTATTGCCGAACTGATTTGCACCAATATTTGCATCCACACTGGCCAGCTGAATACGACCTTCCGTTTCTTCCAGAATTTTCTTTAACGTATAACCTTTCTTTACATCAATATATCGAGGAAGGCCACTTCCTGAGTAAAAATTCGGATTTAACTCTCGTTCAAAATATGCCAGTGGATTGATTGTCTTCGTATGCGTCTCACCATTCTGCACCCAGGAAATCGTCAAGGTATCCGAGCTCTGGATGCCCAACGACTCATTGTTACGGGTAACCAATTCCAAAATCGACGTATCACCCGTCGTCTCTGGCGACAAGCTCTGATTGGTCAGATGCGTATACGTACCACCCTCGATAACACTATTATTCTTTGAACCATCAAGCAACGTCTTGCCATTGAACGTGACATTGGCATTATCCGTAAGCTGGTCGATGGACTGATCGAGTTCCTTCTGGATGTTGGCGCGATCTGAATCCGTATTCGTATCATTAGCTGCACTGATTGCTTTCTCTTTCAGTGTCTTCAGGATTTCCACCGTGCTATCTATAGCCCCCTGAGCAACCGTCAGCAAACTCTTGCCATTCTGCGTATTCGCATCATCCTGCTCCAGACCATTAATCTGTACGCGCATCTTTTCGGAGATGGCGTACCCCGAGGCATCATCCGCTGCACTATTGACTTTCATCCCTGAAGCAACTTTTTTCAGGCTTTTTGCCAGCGCCTTATCATTCTTATCGAGCTGATTCAGCGTATTCTTGGCCGGCATATTATTCTTGACTACCATTGTCATGATAGCAAACCTCCTTGTTTCCCCTTATTGCTACAATGCCTCTGCTATCCGCAACAAAGGCATCTCTAGTTATCTAACTATTATATCGTACAAATTTTTTTTTTCTTAAGTCTCCTTGCCAAAATTTAATATAACAAAAATACCGCCAAAGAAAGCTCTCTGACGGTATTTACCCTCACTGCAACAATTGCAGGACTTGCCCTGCGGATTTATTAGCTTGCGACAACATCGCCTGCGCCGACTGGGTCAGGATATTGTCCCTCGTATAATCTGTCATCTCCTTAGCCATGTTGGCATCACGGATGACACTCTCCGAATTCTGCACATTCTCGCTAGAAACGATAAGGTTAGCCGCCGTATAGTCCAGACGGCTCATGTAAGCACCAATCTGCGTTGCCTCTCCCAGTACCTTTTCTATCGCAGCATCGATAGGCCCCGTCGAATTTTTATCCTTCACATCTCCCAGCAACCGCTGCGCACTTGCCTGCGTCGTAAGTTTCATATCACGAATACCTAATGCCTCTGTGCGCAGATCTTCTATCCAACAACGTATATTCTGATTGGCCTTGGTCCCCGTATGGATAATCAGCGGTGTCCCCAGCCGATATAAAGACTCACCATCATCCGGCATCGAGCTGGTTCCTCCCGAGTCACCTGCCGTTCCACCCTCACCATGTCCAATTCCTGGTACCTCATGATCATCCGCTTGGAAGGCCTTCGATGCATCCAGCAAGCGCAGCGACGACTTCGAGATATAGATATGCTCCACACTACCGCTAAGTCCTGAACCGATTGCCGCGCCCTCCGGGGATTCATGTACAATCTTGGACGCATTCTTGATGTAGATATTTTGGGCACTCGAACCATTACGCCCTGAACCAATACCCGCACCATGTTCACTATAGCCTGTATAATCCGTATTTGTGATTGTAATATTCTTACAGGTACTGCCACCATCACCGGAACCAATGCAAGCACTGTCACTATTGCGGATTTCAACAACCGAGCTGTCTACTGTGATATTCCCTGCTCGCGACCCCGAATACCCCGAACCAATCCCAGTATCGATACTGCCCATATGATTGGTAAGATGCAGGGTAGTATTATCAATATCTTTGATGGTTGAATTCTTGACCAAGATATCGCCGCAGCTTGCATTGTTCGAACCTGCACCAATACCGGCAAAATAGTGCCCATTTAAATGAATCGTTGAATTATCTACTTCAATATTGCCAACGGAACCACCAGAACCACCAGAACCTATGCCCGCGCCATCAAACATGTTTGTATTGATATTGGCATTCCTGATAATCAGATTTCCCGAGGATCTTTGTCCCGCATCCGTGCCTATACCAGCACCTTTGCCATTTGCCGAATTATTGACCGTAAGCGTGGAGCCATTACCATTCACGGTAAGCCCCTTCCCCATATTTACCACGGCTTTTTTCGCTGCGTTACCTTTGTTCGTCAGCGTACTGCTCCCCAGCAAGGTAAGCTGATTATTCTCACCAGTGAATTGGATTACATTTCCTTCTGTATTGGTGATATTCAAATTCTCAATCCAAAGCTTAGCATTATCACCAGAAACATTAATCGTGACGTTGTTCAAAGCCATTGCTGCCGTCTGCTGGGTAAACCGCACACCACTTGCCGCAGCCTCTGCACTGATACTCACTGTCCCCGTATACCCATCAGCAAGCTGGTAGACACCACCGGCACTGATGGTGTAATCACCGCTGGCAATGACAGTCGGTGTACCTGTGGGGCCATCATCCAGCGGGGTTACTGATGTTGCTCCACGCACCCCTGTCGCACCATCATCGTCTTCGTCCAAATACTTATGATAATGCGCATAGGTACCATCAAGCAGCCGTTTCCCGTTGTAGTTTATCGATGAGGCGATATCTTCGATATCTGCCTTACGCTGATCGAATTCCTTCTGGATTGTCACCCGATCCATATCAGTATTATGATCACTAGCCGCATTGATTGCCATAGCTTTCATACTGCGCAATTCATTGAGGATACTCTCCACACCACCAGCTGCTACCCCGAGCATCGACGCACCTGTTTTCGTATTCTGTACATCCTGATCCAGGCTCTTGATCTGCGCCTGCATACGCTCCGAAATCGCATATTCTGCGGCACTGTCACCAGCAGTATTGATTTTCTCCCCAGTCGACAATGTCTTCTGCTTTTTCCCCGATTCTGTGATTACCTTATTCAAGTTTCCCAGTGTCAATGCTACTGAGGCGCTATTCAATACTGACATCGTCATATCCGTTACCTCCATGTAATCCGTTTAAGGCTTTACTGCCTCCTTACTGAAGCAGACTCAATACGGCTGAGCTGCTCTGATTGGCCTGCGCCAGCATCGACTGTGATGCCTGCATCAAGACATTATTCTTCGTATATTCCGTCATTTCCTTGGCCATATTCGCATCCCGAATGGTCGATTCGCTTGATTGGACATTCTCACTGGCTGTTGTAAGGTTGCTTTCCGTATATTCCAAGCGACTCTGCAAAGCACCGATTGTCGTCTGCTGGTTAAGTGCCTTATCAATGGCTTTGTCGAAAGTCCGCAATGCCCTTTTTGCATCAGCTCTTGTCTGTATACTGACTGTCTTGCCTTCCTTGCTCTTCAGTCCTAATGCTTCAGCATGGACATCCGAAAACGATGCCTTGATGACCTGATTGGCTTTCGTCCCCACCTGGAAACGGAACCCCGAATCTGGACGTGAAAAGCCCGGCCAATTGACTGTCAGTCCATTTATCCGCGAAGTGCTGCTATCCGGATAATACCAATATTTCGTCGACATCCCCTCAGGAACGATTGTCACAGCTGTTTCCGTATCACCGCCCCAGGTCTTCGAGCCTGTGACTGCACCAGTATCATCTTTTTCCCCTGTACGATCCAAATCGATATCACAATAGTTCTTGAAAAATGCATCCATAGAACCTGCAGCATCGATATCAGACAGCAAACGCTCCTTAGCTGCGGCAACGCTCGTGAATTTCCCCAATGTCGCTGCAGCAATAGCATCATCCAAAGCTCCAGCGCCATTCTCGTTCAGCACAGTCATAAAGCGCTGCATGGCACCATTACGACCTCCTTGCGCATTGATGTAATGCAGGAACGTATAACCAACATTATATGGATCGTTGGATGAATCCTGTGTACTATTCAATACCGAGTTGTCAATCTTATTTGCTAATGTATCCTTGGTTAAGGCTCTGAGTTCAACTCTGCGCTCATCGTCGATACCATGTGTGAATTCAGCTGCACCTTCTTTTATATACAGCGGCAAGTTATTGAAATTATCAATATTCGCTGCCATCAGTGCATGTGTGAACTCATGGGCCAACGTACGGTCCAGATAACCAGCTCCTGCTGCTGTCGTACTGCCGTTGGGATCGTCGCGATTCAACGATTCGTAGAACTTCAGATTTATTACCAGCTCCAGTTCCGTAGCCTTGCCGCCCCGCGACTTATTCCTGACATACGCCAAGGTATTATCATCATCATTGGCAAACTTCACCGTAATTTCATTGACAGTCGTATCGTCTTCCTCAAAGGACAAGCCATAAGTATCCTTGATAAGCTGTAGACTGCTGTCAATCCATTCACTGTTCAAAGCCTTGATAATCGTCTGTTCCGTCGTGTCCGCATGATCTGCCGCACCATCAAACAGGATTTTACCATTGAATGTCACATTCGCATTATCGTCGATCTGATCTATTGATTGATCGACTTCTTTTTGAATAGTGGCTCTGTCTGCATCCGTATTCGTATCATTTGCAGCATCGATGGCCTTCTGTTTCAATGTCCGCAGAATATCCACCGTTGAACTGATAGCCCCTTCAGCCGTACGCATCATGCTACGTGCACTCTGCGTGTTGTTGATATCCTGATCCAATCCACGCACCTGCACACGCATACGTTCCGAAATAGCATATCCAGAAGCATCATCAGCTGCACTATTGATTTTCATCCCCGATGATACCTTTTTCAGACTCTTGCCCAATTTATTGCTATTCCTATTAAGCTCACCCAATATCTGTTGTGCCGCCATATTGTTCTTGATGACCATTCCCATGACTTTGTCCTCCGTGTAACGTACACAAATGAGAGTGTTCTGCCGAATGCTCTCTGCCATCCTTGCTATATTGTCCGCAAATTGCTTACATCTATATAATCGGATAAAAATGAGAAAAACTTAAATCGATTTGCGAAAAAACACGAACAAAATGCCTTCCCCAGAGGGGAAGGCTATGGTTCTTACTTATGCCAGATATGTGCCATGATGTCTTCGTAGACAGCCTCAAGGTGCTGGACAAGTACGCTGAGCATCAGCTGGATCATCTTGCTGTCGAAGGTCTCATCGACGAAGGGCAGGCAGATGTCAAGATAGACCGTACCCTCATCGCGCAGGTAGTATTTGAATATCTTGTACTGGGTGTTGAGATCGTTCAGATACTCCTTGAGATTGCTGCGCTTGTCCTCAGGGATGCCCGTGATGATCTGGGTGCGGATGACCGTGAAGATGCTCGTGTCGATCAGGATGGCCATGGGCAGGATCTGTCCCTTGGCCTCGATGCGCGAGCGGAAGATGACCGTGGAGTAGTCATCCTCCACCGACTCGGTGCTGAATACATCGATGCTGTTCTCAATCAGGAACTCCTGGAATTTCAAGGCCTTCTCGTTGCTCTCGACGCCGTTGCTTTTTTTTCTTGGCATGTGCTTGTCCCTCGTTTCTCTGCGTTATCATGACTATATTATAGCATAGCCGCCTGTGCGCTCAGCCAAAATATTTTTTCGCATTGTTATAACAGATGTCTTCAACGAGCTTGCCGAGCAGCTCCCTGTCATCCGGATACTCGCCATTCTCGACGAGACGGCCGATGAAGTTGCAGAGGATGCGGCGGTAATATTCATGCCGCGAGCACGAAAGCACACTGCGGGCATTGCTGGCCATATTGACCGCATTGCCCAGAAGTGACAGTCCTGCGGTATTGGCCAGCTGCGCCTTGATGCCAGCCTTGTCCCCCTGGAAGTTCCATGAGGCACCGAGCTGCAGCTTGCCAGCTGCCTCACTTCCCTGGAAGGCTCCGATGACCGAAGCAATCATCGGCCCGTCAGCAGGATTGCGCGAGCTGATGATGGTCTTGGGCAGCAGCGAATCCTTGTCAAGGGCATCGAGGAACTGGGCAAGCTTTGCCCCGCAGCAGCCACTAGTCAGGCAGTCGCCGCCTTTGGCCGGGCCAGCGCTATTTAACAGACGGCTGTTATTGTCGCGCAGCACTGCGTACTCAAGCTGCATGACCCAGCCGCGGCGCGCGTACTCCGTTGCCAGGAACACCATGATAGCCGTCTGGAACTGCGCGCGGACAGTCTGTGTCTGCCGTCTGGCCTTGCCGTTTATCGTGCGTCCCACGATATCATCAAGCTCAAATTCCTCGGCCAGGCAGAAATCCATCATATCAAGGGTATGGTCAGCCGTGCGGCAGCCCAGCGTCTCGAAGTAATCCATGCGCTTGCGCAATGCATCGCGGATATCCTGCATCGTGCTGATATCGATGTCTGCAGAGGTACCGAGCTCATACTTCATGTAGTTTTCCCACTCGGGTGACTCGATATGGAGCACCTTGTCGGGACAGAAAATCGGATGAACCAGCGTCTTGCAGGTCTCATCATCCAAAGTCTTGCGGAACCATTTGAGGTCATCGGCAGGGTCAGCCAGCGTATCGATGCTCTCGACACCAGCCTTTTGCAGCAGGCCGCGAATCGTGAAATCCGGCTGCTGCAGTTTCTCGTTGCAGAGCGTCCAGATCTCAGGAGCCGTCTCGCCACTAAGCAGCGTATCGCAGTCAAAGAACCGCTTGAGCTCAAGCTGCGTGCGCAGGAAGATCGGATTGCCGACGGCCTTGGGCAGGACTTCGGCGAATTTCTGGAATTTCTCATAGTCACTGGCATCACCGGTGATATATTTTTCCTCGATGCCGCCAGCACGCATCAAGCGCCATTTGGCATCGTCACTGCCCAGCAGCAGCCGCGTGATATTGCGATAGCTGCTATCGCTGGCGATCTCCGCCGCGCTCAGGTGGCAGCGATAGTCAATGATTGGCATCTTAGCGGCATGCTCATGATAGAGCCACTGTGCTGTTTCGGTCTGGAGCAGAACGTTTTCATCCATAAACTTTTTCATCTCGATCCTCCTCTGGTGCAAAGATAACTGAAAACTATGACTATTATTTCTTATTCATCTTACCACAATTCGTCGCAATTGTCGAGATTTTTCAGACAGATTTGAACTATTTTTCTTCCCTATGCAGACAAAAGCTGTGCTATAATGAGCTTGAGAAATTATTCACGAAAGGATTGTTTTATGGCTATCATCTTATTCCTGCTGCTCGGCCTGTTCGTCGGCGTCTTCGGCACCCTCGTGGGCATCGGCGGCGGCCTTATCTGCGTGCCGGTCTTCATCTTCTTCCTGTCCGATGGCGGCATCTATCCGTATTTCCATACGGCAGCCCAGATCACGGGCACCTCGCTGGTCATCGTGCTCGCCAATGCCGCATCGGGTACCCTCGCCTATATCCGGCAGAAACGCGTCTTCTTCCATGCGGCGATACCGTTCGCGGCTGCCACGCTGCCTGGCGCCTTCATGGGCTCGTATATCGTCAACTCCTTCAGCGCGCCGCAGCTCGACTTCTACTACGGCCTGTTCATGCTCTGCATGGCCTGCATCATGTTCTGGAATACGACCCATAGGCCACCCGCAGACATCCATGAGATTCCTGAGGGGTTCCAGTTCAGCCAGTGGATCGGCATCGTCTCGAGTTTCGGCGTCGGCTTTATCTCGAGCATCTTCGGCATCGGCGGCGGCGTCATCCACGTGCCGCTGATGATCTATCTGCTGGGCTTCCCGGTCCATGTCGCCACGGCCACCTCGCATTTCGTCCTGGCCTGCTCCTCGGCCTTCGGTGTGGTCTCCCACTTCCTGCTCAACCACATCATCTGGCTGCCAGCCATCTGCATCGCCATCGGTGCAGCCATCGGTGCCCAGATTGGCGCGAAGATCTCACAAAAAACAAAGTCCAAGGTAATCCTTGGACTGCTGTCACTGGCGATGTTCGCGCTCGGTATCCGCTTGATCTTATTGGGCAGTACGCACTAAGCCCAGCACCTTGTCCTGATGCACGCAGGTCTCGCGGACGAAGTCCTCGAGATACTCGTCAAATATCATCTGCGCCTCGCAGAGCTTCCTTAGCTCCGCGAGGTTCTTTTGCGTGTCGATATCATACTCGATGCGATGGAGCAGCCGCGCGAGCTCTTTGCGCGTGTCCCGGTCATAGAGGCCCTTGAGATTGGCGACACTGGCTGTGCTGCGTTTCGCCTCAACGAGCCACTGCGCCGTGCTAAGGTCATGGCTGAAATTTGCAAATCCCTGTGCCTCCCAGGATTCCCCCGCCGCCAGATCATCATCCTGCAGCCCCGGCAGGAAACCGATTTCCTTGAACAACGCATCATCAAGGATGCGGACAATCTCCGTCTTGGCATAGAGATGATCATCACGCACTGGAAAGATTCCCTCACGCAGCTGCGCGAGCACGCCGTGATAACGGATGTTCAGATACGCGGTATAGAGCGTGCCGACGTCGGTGAGCTTGCGGCTGATGTCCATCAGCGTATCATACAGCTCCCAAGACTCGGTCAGCACAGGCTCAGCGATAATGAAGTCAAAGCTCTCCTCGGCAAAAGGCAGCCGCTGCTGCCGATAGTCCAGGATATGCCAGTCGATGCCAAGCCCCGCAAACTCTTCAAGCTCTGCAATCTCCTCATACCGCGTGACCGCCGTTATAGCTGCCTGCGGATAGAGAGCCCGCAAGCGGACGAGGTACTGCGGGCTTTCAAGGACCAGCCAGCGTCTCGGCTCAGGCCCCCCCGCGAGATAATCAATCAGATCATGATTCAAGGAAATTTCCTCCCCTAGCCAAGATGGCCTCTGAAAACGCGGCGCAATACGCCTGTACATCCAGCAATGGCGAACGCTCGAGCTCGGCGCGCAGGCCAAGCTGCTGTGTTTCCAGTGCCTCGCGGTCTACAGCCAGCTGCAAGGCCAGCTTGATGTATTCGTCTGCATCATCTGCGATCCACTCCGCATGGCCAGCAGCCGCCAGTATGCTCGCACTGAGCCGTGCGCTATGGTGGTCGCCGCGCAGGGCGATGACCGGCACACTCATATAGAGCGCCGTGGCCGTCGCCGCGCCGCCCGGATACGGGAAGGTGTCGAGCATGATGTCAAGCTGCTGATAATCCTCAAGATAACGGTCACTGCCCAGCCGCACCTCGACGCGCTCCATCGGCAGGCCAGCATTCTCCAGCCGCTTGCACAGCACCGCCCGCCGCTCCGGCAGCCGTGTCGTATCCTGCACGATAAGGCGGCTGTCCGGAAGATTGTCCAGGATATGACGCCAAGCATCCATGACCTGACGGTTGATCTTCATGACGTTCTGATAGCAGCCAAAGACGATGCCATCCCGCTGGCGCACTTGCCGCGTCAATCGGCGCATGGCAGGTGTTGGCGTAAAGCAGAAACCGCTCGGCAGGCGCAGCAGCTGCTCGGTAAAGCGGTAGTCCGTGCCGACAGGGTCCATCTCCGCATCGGTCAGGAACGCATCGACGGCAGGCAGGCCCGTGGTATCGAACCAGCCGATGCCGCAGATCTGCACCGGCGCCGGCCGCTGAGCCAGCACCATGAGGCCCATGCCACCTGCCGAATGACCGCCAAGATCCATCAGCACATCGATCTCATCCCAGCGGATTGTCTCAGCCTGCTGCCGCAGGCTCTGCCCGGCCAGGCAACGGTATGTGAGCCCCGTCGCCTGCAGATGGCGCGTGAAGTCATCCTCACTGTCCTGCAGTGCATAGGCATAGACAGCAAAGCGACGCGCATCCAGCCCTGTAAGCAGGCATCCATAGAACCTTGCCGACGAGGAATCACGGAAATCCGGTGCCAGAAAGCCAATACGCAGCCGCGCGTGCGTTATACCCTCCCGCGGCGGCAGTGGCTCCGTATCGCGGTACAGTCCCTGGTAGACCTGATGCTGAGCAAACAGGTCATCAGCAGGGATGCCCGGCAGATAATGCAGGGCAAACAGGTAATTCGAGAAATGCTCACGCTGGCTGCGCAGGTATTTATCGGCCTGTGCAGCGTTGTTATAGGCCGCCGCCGCGCCCTCAGCATCGGCAAGGTCATGGAATACCGCACCGTAAAGCTCATGGACGCGCCACATCTCATCTGCCGGTACGATTCCCTCCTCACGCAAATCCTCCAATGCCTGCCGCGCCATACTCGTCCGTCCGCGCGCAAGCATCTGTTGGATTTCATCCAGCCGCGCTTTCCATATTTCAGCCATCTATATCCACCTTCCAAGATTCCAAAATATTACAGTTTGTCTGTTAGTTCGTGCGGACTGGAATCCCGATAGTACGCAGCTCGGGGTTCACGGGGTAGTACTTTTTCTGTTTCCGCTGAATGGACCGTACGACCAGTTCTACGGACTTAGTTACCTGCTCCCGTCACCAGGTCGCGACGTACATAGTTCTTTCTAGGTTATGCGCTTACGGCCCAGTCCTGCTGCGCAGGACAGTCGCTCCAGACAGAAAGAAGCACTACCCCGTTCGCCCCTTTGGCAACGGAAGTCTGAGATTGTACGAATCGTTTCTCCCGTAACAAGCACATCGATGTAATCCGTGGCCTATCGCCGGAACAGAGCAGGATTATCCCAACATAACGGAGGGCGAGGGTGGGTACACTTTCTTCGTAGACGGAGCGACTGCCCGAACGCAGTGAGGGATGGCACGCGGTAAGTATAAACTAGAACGTCAAGATGTATTGGCGCGCCGCCGGCCTGCCCGGCGCATGTAACTAAATACGTACTTATACACCAGCGCGGGTCATTTAGCGAAGCGGAGAAAAAGTGCACCCACCCTCACCCAAGCTGAGCTGTATCACGCTTATTGTAATCTCGCACTAACAGACAAACTGTAATTTAATTTATCGTAAAGTATGCAACTTCCGGCGAGCAGCCAATGCGGCACGGGAACCAGCTGCCGTTGCCGCTGTGCACATACCCAAAGCTTTTCCCTTTCTCCACGAGCCCACGGTTGTACTTGAACACGGGAAACAGCGGCATGCCGAGCACGCCAAACTGGCAGCCATGCGTATGACCAGTCAATGTCAGCAGCACCCCTGCCGCCGCCCCATCGTCGATAAACTCGGGGTGATGCGCAAGCAGGATCGTGCGCGGACGCTCCTCAGCTGGCACCTGTGACAGTGCCTCGGCCGTATACTTTGCCTTCAGCTGCTGGAACTTCTTCTCCTCCCGGATCATCGGGTAGTCGGCACCTGCCAGCCAGAAGTCACGCCCTGGCACCTTGACCGCCTCATTGTAGAGGGCATGGACGCGCGTCTTCGCCAAGTCTTCCTTTATTTTCTCCACGCCACGGAAATGCTCATGGTTGCCCAGGCAAAACCAGATGCCGTCGGGAAATGCATCGACATACTCATCGAGCAGTCGTGCGGCCGCCGGGTTGAGCGTTTCATCATCAAAGAGATCGCCCGTAATCACCAGCATATCGGGGCCATCAGCGGCAATATGCGTGAGCAGCTGCCGTAAATCCTCGTTGTCAAAAAAGCGGCCAAGATGCACATCGCTGATCTGCGCTAACCGGAAGCCCTCGGGGAAACCGCCCGCAGCAGACTTCAGCGTATAGCGGTTGTCGACCGTATGACGGCGCTCATACTGACTGCCATAGGTGCTGGCAGCCACGAGACCTACAGGATAGGCAGCTGCCCGTTTCAGGAACCGGCGCCGCTCAGTATCGACAGGCAGTTTCATCGCCCGCCGCCAGATGATTGCCCCCGGTATCACGAGAAATACCAGCACCAGCGCGCCAATGAACACGAACCAAAACAACTTTATCATATATTTCTCCCTTTTCTGTTACTATTAGTATATACTACGATTATACGCGATTCCCCTGTAAAAAGGCGAAAAAAATAGAACCGGCAGTGCCGATTCTTAACCTGCAAACAAAAACAATACAACTATGACATATGATTATGCCAAGCCACGAAGGTGCGCATTCTCCGCCTGCCGTTCCCGGTAATACCAGCGGATCGAGTTGCCAATAGCGCAGCGTACTGCGTCAAGTTCTCCTGCCAGCGCCAGTTTGCGCAGCCGGTTGACGTCAAAGCCATTGACAGACAAGTAACTTGCAGAAAGGAAACCTCCTCGTTTCAAGATTTTGCGATAACTCGCGCTGTCACGACGGTCCATTTCAATGTTCTTGATAGCCATAAATAATCCCCCCATAGTTTTGGTATGAAGTATATTTACATGCTCCCTTGATGGCAACTACATTATAACACATAATTGTAAAGTTGTATACTATATCTTGGGGAAAACCAATTTTCGCCCACTAAATCGGGCTTGGACGTTTTCTAGCGTGTTGTTTTTTTCTGCAAACACTGTGCATATAAACACATTTATTATATAATATAATTGTTATGTATGTAGTAAAATTTTAGGAGGTTTATCTATGCTGACCGCACAGACCAAAGAGTATCCGCTCTCTGCTGAGCTGCAGGCCAAGATTGATCTGGTGCTCGAATCGCATGACAACGATCCCACGCAGATTGTCGGTATCCTGCTCGAGGTGCAGGAACTGAACGAACGCCACTACGTCCCTGAGCCCGTCGCCTATTATCTGGCTGACCGGCTCGACTTGCCAGTCACCAATGTATTCGACTGCCTGAATTTCTACAGTGAGCTCTCCTCCAAGCCACGGGCCAAATACCCGATTCAGGTCTGCAGCTCGCCTGCCTGCCGCGTCAATGTCATTGACACCAAGCGGCTTTTAGAGACGCTTGAACGCCTGCTCGACATCAAGATAGGCGAGACGACCTACGATGGCCGCTTCACGCTGGAGACCACGACCTGCTACGGTGCCTGCGACCGCGCGCCCTCGGTACGCATCAACGGCCAGATCTACGATCATCTCGACTCGCAGGAAAAAATCGAGGCCCTGCTGCGTTCGCTTACCTAAGCTGGGAGGAAAGAGTATGAGCAAGACAATCAGGTTCCTGACCAAGAATTTTGGCCAGTACGATACATCATCCATCGGTTCCTATATGCAGATTGGCGGCTTCGAGGCCCTGCGCAAGGCTGTCAACATGGATCCCGAGAAGATCTGCGATATGATCAGCGAGGTCAAGGTGCGTGGCCGCGGCGGTGCCGAGTATCCGCTCGGCCGCAAATGGCATCAGGCCCGTGCCGTCCGTGGCGAGAACAAGGTCGTCGTCTGCAACGCCGACGAAGGCGAGACCACGACCTTCAAGGATCGGGAACTCATCCAGAACGACCCCTTCAATCTCATCGAGGCCTTAGTCATCGCTGGCTACGTCTGCGGTGCTACCGATGGCTACATCTATATGCGTGCCGAGTACGCCTGCCTGCGGCCGCTGCTCCTCAATGCCATCCGGCAGGCCAAGAACTACGGCTTCCTGGGCGAGAACATTCTCGGCAAAGGATTCAACTTCAACCTGCACCTCTACTCTGGCGGCGGCGCCTATGTCTGCGGCGAGGGTACGGCACTGATCCGCTCCATCGAGGGCAAGGCTGGCCGCCCGCGCATGAAACCGCCTTTCATCAAGGTCAGCGGCCTGTTCGCCCGCCCGACCTGTCTCAACAACGTCGAAAGCCTATCGATCGTCCCGCATCTGCTCATGGACACGGAAGGCTTCTATGCCTCCTGTGGCTCGGACGAATCGATTGGCACCAAGATGATTTCCGTTGCTGGCAATGTCAACAATCCCGGCGTGTTCGAGATCCCGTTCGGCACGACCATCCGCGAGATCATCTACAACCTCGCTGGCGGCATGCAGCATGACCGCGAAATCCAGCTCATCCAGTTCGGCGGGGCCTCAGGCAAGGTGGCCGATGCCTCCATCCTCGACACGCCCTACACCTATGACGACCTGCGCGCCGCTGGCGTCATGGTCGGCTCTGGCGGCATGCTGGTCATCGACAAGCGCACGAGCGTCATCGACTTCTTGCGCATGAATCAGGAATTCTTCTCTGAGGAAAGCTGTGGCCAGTGCACGCCTTGCCGCGAAGGCAATCTGCACATCAAGATCATCCTCGACAAGATTGCCAATCACACGGCGACACAGGAAGACATCCGCATCATGGCCACCATTGCCCGCGTCATGAGCATGTCGTCCCTCTGCGGTCTTGGCGAAACGGCCCAGAACACATTGCAGTCAGCTATGCTGGCATTCCCGGAAGTATTTGACGTCGGAGGTGAAGATTGATGGCCGCTGAAAACAACCAGAATGAAATCCCGATGGTTCATCTGACCATCAACAATATTCCCATCGAGGTACCCCAGGGTACCAAAATCATGCAGGCCGCCGAGACCCTCGGCATCGATATCCCGCATCTCTGCTACCACGAGGACCAGCGAATCAAAGCCCACTGCCGCCTCTGCTCGGTGGAGGTCGTCGGCAAGCGCCGTCTGCTCGCCGCCTGCTCGACGGAGGTCTGGGAAGGCATGGAAGTCCATACGGACACGCAGATCGTCCGCGATACACAGGTCTCCATCCTGCAGCTCATGCTCGCCAACCATCACAAGGACTGCCTGAGCTGCCCGCGCAACCAGAACTGTGACCTGCAGCGTCTCTGCAGCCGTTTCAACATCCTCGAGTCGCCGCTGCCCAGCGTCGTCAAGGAAGAGCCGCGCATCGAGACCAATCCGTCCATCGTGCGCGATCCGGCCAAGTGCATCCGCTGCGGCCGCTGTATCCGCGCCTGCAAGGACGTACAGGGCATCGCGGCCCTGACCTACGCAGGCCGCTCCAGCGACATCGTCGTCACGACGGCCTTCAACAAGCCGATGGAAGATACAGACTGTATCCTCTGCGGCCAGTGCAGTCTTGTCTGCCCAACAGGTGCTATCGTCGAAAAGGACGACACCACCAAGGTACTCGATGCCCTGCAGGATCCCGAAAAGCACGTCATCGTGCAGATTGCCCCCTCCGTCCGCGTTGCCCTTGGCGATGCCTTCGGCCTCGAACCTGGTGCCATCGTTACGGGGCAGATGGTCACGGCCCTCAAGCTGCTCGGCTTCGACAAGGTATTTGACACCAACTTCGGTGCTGACCTCACCATCATGGAGGAGGGCGCCGAGTTCCTCGAGCGCCTGCAAAATGGCGGCACCCTGCCGATGATGACCTCCTGCAGCCCGGGCTGGGTCAACTATATGGAAAAACACTTCCCCGACTGCATCAGCCATCTTTCCTCGGCCAAGTCGCCGATGAGCATGTTCGGTGCCATCGCCAAGACATACTATGCCGAAAAGTCCGGCATCGACGTCAAGGATATCGTCACCGTATCGGTCATGCCCTGTACGGCCAAGAAGTTCGAGGCCGCACGCCCCGAAATGGGCCGTGACGGCAGGCCAGATGTCGATATCGTGCTGACCACCCGCGAGCTCATCAAGCTCATCAAATACGTCGGCCTGCGGCTGCGCCAACTGCCGGAGAGCGAGTTCGACAGTCCGCTGGGCCTCGCCACTGGTGCCGGTGCAATCTTCGGTGCTACTGGCGGCGTCATGGAAGCTGCCCTGCGCACAGTCTACGAAAAACTCACGGGCAAGACACTTGAAAGGCTAGAGTTCAGCGAAGTCCGCGGTTTCGAGGGCATCAAGGAATGCACCATCGACATCAACGGCCGCGAGATCCGCATCTGCGTTGCCCATACGCTGCGCAATGCCCGCCGCATCATGGAACAGGTCAAGAAGGGCACGAGCCCCTATGACTTCATCGAGATCATGGCCTGCCCTGGCGGCTGCATCGGCGGCGGCGGCCAGCCCATCGGCACAACCAATGCCATCCGCAAGAAACGCATAGAGGCACTTTACGAGATTGACCGCAACCTGCCACTGCGCAAGTCCCATGACAACCCAGAAATCCAGACACTCTACAAGGAATTCCTCGGCGAACCGCTCAGCGACAAAGCGCATGAGCTGCTGCATACCACCTATCACAAGGTAAGCAAACCTTACGAATTCTGATAGACAGGAAGGCCGCGAGTCCCAACGGACCCGCGGCCTTCTTCCTATTCATATGCTGATGATCATCCTACCGTGACCTGAGTCGGCATCTCAACTACCGGACTTACCGTGCCAATCTCGGCAGCATAGCGGCGATGACGACGTGGCGGTGGCGGCGGTGGCGGACGGCGATGACGACGTCTCATTGCCTCCCGACGACGGCGCTCACGCTCCCTTGCCTCCCAACGACGACGCTCACGCTCACGCTCGATGCGCTTACGCTGCTCCCACGTGAGCAGATCCTGCGTCTGGATCTTGTCCAGCTCCATGACGCTAAGCGTCTGTACCTGTCCCGTCGTCAGCGTAGCTGCAAACGAATCCATCGGCTGCACTACAGCTGCCTCTGCCTGGCTGCTCATCCCCAAGCCTAGCCCGACACTCAGCGCCGCAGCCATAATCAGCTGTTTCCAATACTTCCTCATTTTTTTCATCTCCCTCCTGGATGTCATTCCAATACCTGTCTCTTAACTTTGCTAGCATTTTGTACTATGATTATACATCATTTATCTCAATAATGCAATTATTTTTTGTTTTCCGACAATTATATAAGATAAAGCTGCCCCCGAAAGGGGCAGCTATAATCATTTGCCGCTCAGCAAAGAATTGATATACTGCTGCGCAATGCGGCCCGATACGCCGCTATGCGACATTTCCCATTTGACTGCACCAGCCTTGAGCTCCTCGTCGCTGAGCGTAATCTCGGGATGACGGCGGGCCAAGGTCTTGATGATATCGTAGTACTCCTGACGGCTCGGGCTGAAATAGCCGATGGACAGGCCAAAACGCGCCGACAGCGAGAGTTTTTCCTGCACCGTATCGGTCTGATGCATATCGGGGTCCACCGAATCCGGCCGGTCGTTCCAGGTCTCGCGAATCAAGTGACGGCGATTGCTGGTCGCATAAATCAGCACATTGTCAGGCTTTACCTCAAGGCCACCCTCGATGACTGCCTTGAGATATTTATACTCGATCTCGAATTCCTCGAAGGACAAATCATCCATATAGATGATGAACTTATAGTTGCGATTCTTGATCTGCGCGATGATGCGCTGCAGATATTTGAATTCATGCTTATAGACCTCGATCATGCGCAGGCCCTGATCGTAGTACTGGTTGAGGATGGCCTTGATGCTCGTGGATTTGCCCGTACCGGCATCGCCATAGAGCAGGACGTTATTGGCCTTGCGGCCAGCGACGAAGGCCTCCGTATTGTCCTGGAGCCGTTTCTTCTGGCTCTCATAGCCGACGAGATCATCAAGGCGCATATCACCCGTCGTCGTGATGGACTCCAACAACTGCCCTGTGACCTCGATATTCGGCGATACGCGAAATGCCTTGTTGAGGCCAAACATGCCCACACCATAGCGGCCATAGAAATCCGTGACCATGCGATACATATCCGCACCGTCCTTGGCCTGCTCAATGGTATCGCTAAGCTCACGCACCTTGTCGCTGACGCTCTTGTTGTAGATCTGCTCCTTCTTTTCCACGGCTTGATAGTTCTCGATGACGCTGAAGCAATCCAGTCCCAGCGCCTGCTCCAGCGGACCGAAATCATAGTCGAGCAGCTTGCGGAACACCTCGAAATCGCTGCGCGCGAATTTCTGCACACTGCCGTCGCTGGCGCCTTTCTTCTCACAGACCAGCGTAAAGGGCGTCTCCGTCGTCGCCAGCAGGAACGCCAGATAGTTATGCCAGAGATTGCCATTGAAGCCATAGCGCGTGGCCACATCCAGCAAGCGCGCAACCTCGTTCAGTACTTTCCCCGACAGCTCCTCAGCATCATAACTGCCACTCTGGAACTGGCGGCAGATATCAGCCAGCTGGAACAGGATGCTGTCCTTGCCGATCTTGCGATAGATGATGAGCTTTGCGGTTAAACGGTGCATATCCTTCTCTCCTTCAGATAATATGTAAATTCATTTCCTCTAGTGTAGCACATCTGTATAGATATTTCACCTTCCTTTTTGGCCAATCCTTGACAGATATCCCAGGATAGTGCTATATTTAATACGATATGTAAACCGTTGAGGCGAGGATAACGTCCGTCACGCTTGCACAGAGAGTCCGGAAAGCTGGGAGCCGGATCAAAAACGAGCGGGCAAATGGGTCGCTGAGGGCGCACTGAAAGGCACTTCAAATCTGCCTAGTAGGCTGCGACGTATGGCTCACGTAAGTAGTCAGGAGCATGGTTGTGCTCCATCAAGCGCATGGCAAAGTTGCCATGAATCAGGGTGGCACCGCGAAAGATTTCGTCCCTGGCAGTTTTGACTGCCGGGGACTTTTTCAGTGCTCCGGCGCTAGAATAGGAGTGGAACTACATGGAACAGACTCAGGAAACCAAGAAGATCATCTTATCGGGCATCCAGCCCACCGGCGAATTCACACTGGGCAACTACCTCGGTGCTGTCCGCAACTGGGGCAAGATGCAGGAAGAATACCAGTGCTACTACTTCATCGCTGACCTTCACTCGCTGACTGTCCACATCGATCCGGCCAAGCGCCGCCAGCAGACCCTGCAGGCATTCGCGCTGCTGCTGGCCTGCGGCATCGACCCGGACAAGAGCCTCGTCTTCGTCCAGAGCCACAACAAATGCCATGCCGAGATGGGCTGGCTCATGAACTGCGTCTCGCAGTTCGGCGAGCTGTCGCGCATGACGCAGTTCAAGGATAAATCCTCGAAACACCCCGACAACATCAACGCCGGCCTCTTCACCTATCCGGCCCTGATGGCTGGCGACATCCTGCTCTACCAGGCCGACTATGTGCCAGTCGGTGCCGACCAGACCCAGCATCTGGAGTTCACGCGCGACATCGCTACGCGCTTCAACCACACCTATGGCGAAATCTTCAAGCTGCCTGAGGGCTACTTCCCGAAAGCCGGCGCCCGCGTCATGAGCCTGCAGGATCCAACGAGCAAGATGAGCAAATCCGACACCAATCCGAAGGCTACCATCTCGATCCTCGACGACGAAAAAACCATCCTCAAGAAATTCAAGAGCGCTGTCACCGACAGCGAAGCCAAGGTCTGCTTCCGCGAAGATAAGCCAGGCGTCAGCAACCTCATGACCATCTACTCGGCCATCACGGGCAAGACCATGGACGAAATCGAAGCCGAATTCGACGGCAAAGGCTATGGCGACTTCAAAGCCGTCGTCGGCCAGTGCGTAGCCGATGAGCTCAAACCAATCCGCGAAAGATACGCCGAGCTCATGAACAACCGCCCGTACCTCGAAGAAAAGATGCGCGAAGGTGCCGAGCGCGCCACCTATATCGCCCGCAAGACACTGACAAAAGCCAAGAAACGCGTTGGTCTGCTGCTCGAAAAATAAATATTACCACCAATGCCAATAGGGCTGACACCAAAACGTCAGCCCTATTTTTATTACTCACAGCCATTCTCCCCCAAATCCAATCGATAATGATAGGGGCGATATTTTTTATCCACAAATAACATATCTGCTGGTATCTTATCCAAATACGCATATACCGTATTCTCCGACTTACCGGTAAACTTGCGGATATCCTGCATAGTCGCCCCGCAATCCGAAAAGCAGGCCGCCTGCAGCAACAAGTCATAAAATACAAATACTTTCTTATTCGCTCCCGCAATATCCTGTATCTTTTCAAGGCCTTTTAAATACAAACGCTCTTTCTCTTCCAATACAGCTCTCGTATACGATACCGTCTGCGCAATAAACTCCAGTATCCCGATAATAAACGGTGTCATATCGCCACAATTTATAGACGCATCAGTCACAGAAAACAACTCATAGTATTTCTTTCGATTACGCTTTATCAAGACGGATAACTGCAAGGCCACCACAGGATCCAATTCCCTTGTCAGATAATACGCCGTAATGAACCGCGACAAACGGCCATTGCCATCATAGAACGGATGGATGTAGCCAAAAAAGTAATGAAACAACGCCACCCGATAAAAAACAGGTATCGTCTCATCGCTAAGGATTGCAAGCGACTGGTCCATGCTAGCGATAATCTCGGCCTCTGGATACAAGCCACGATGAACGACCTTTTGCGACGCAGACACGATATCCACACTATTGCGGCGAAAAATCTCGCCATCTGGAAGATTATCCTCGTCCTCTGCCCGTATCTCATCTGCCAGGAACGCGTCATATAAGACACGAACATCCCGACTCTCCGCAAAAGAAATCTCCTCCCGCGCTAAAAGGCGTAGATATGTGTCTACCATCGTCCCCATCCGCTGGCTCTTCCGTTCATCAGCAGTCATACTCAACGCCTGGCGGATTTCCCTACGCGTGCTATGTACCCCTTCGATATCGTTTGTAGACTTCACTTCATCGACAATACTTGCTCGCAAGAAAAAAGCTATCGCGGAGTGAGGCAGCCTATAGATCAGCTTCTGACACTCAGAAAACTCCTGACGAATTCTCTCTTGCAAAATTGCAGTGTCCTTCGTATAACAAAAAAAAGCCCGATACTCCTCAGAATGTCCATATTGCGACACCGTCAAGGGCAGAACCTGAGCCTCAACACTATTAATCCGACGCTCATACTCCCCCTGCCACTCCGTATTTCTCTTGTAATAGATTTTATATAACGATTCATACATATGCTTACCTGCTAAACTAAAACATCGGCTCATACAAAACCTCAAAAACTGTATTTTTTGAGGTTTTGTATGGATTATACCTCAAAAAATTACATGTATCAAGACCTTTCGTAAGCAGTTGCACCACATCAAGCCGACGATGCACTCGGCCGTTTAATGCATGATTTTCACTGCACCAATGCAGATGACATGTATTATCCTGAATTAGCGCAACGAGTAAAATTCTACAAAACCAACGACAAAGGAGTGAGCAAAATGTGCGAAATCATGAATGAGGTCTTAAACGAAGGGCGTGCTGAAGGCGAACGCAACATGGAAATGACCATCGTAAAACGCATGCTCCTAAAGCATAAACCATTAATAGAAATCATTGATGCCGTCGATTGGTCTAGGGAACGTGTCATCGCCTTCGCCAAAGAAAACAACATCACAATTACAGAATAACCATATCTTTTCGTTATAAAAATGCCGGGGCAATACTACCTCGGCATTTTATTTTCTCAATTAGTTCTAAGGCATCTTGTTCAAATTTAATGCCATCATTCTTATTGTATACTTTATCCTATATAGAATCTACGTTCCTATTGTGATATAATATATGCGGAAACATTTGTTTGTAAAGTAAATCACTTGCACCACATCTTACATTTTTTTATAATTGAAGAAGGAAGGTGGCTCAAACGGCAACGCAAGAGGAACTGCGCCGGCAAAGAAACCTGGCGCGAATCAAAAGATTCAAGTTATTAGACGATACCTTTTTCAACAGTTGCTTCGATGGATACCCACAAGGAATGGAATTGCTCCTGCGCATTATACAAGGACGTGACGATTTGCAAATCATGGAAATGGTTACGCAAAACACAGTTCCCAACCTATATGGGCGCGAGGTTCGTTTCGACGTTTTTGCTAAAGACTCACAGGGAACCGCGTATGACTTTGAAGTCCAGCGCAGTGATGCTGGTGCTGTTCCGCTCCGAGCCCGCTACAACAGCAGCCTGCTCGATGCCATGGAAGTGCAAAAAAGCACCAATTGGAAGGATCTACCAAAAACCTGCGTCATATTCATCACAGAACATGATGTGCTACAAGGAAACCAACCAATCTACCACATCCGGCGTAAAATCGAGGAAATGAACAATTCCACCTTCCATGACAATGCCGATATCATCTACGTAAACGCAGCACATCAAGCCGACGATGCACTCGGCCGTTTAATGCATGATTTTCACTGCACCAATGCAGATGACATGTATTATCCTGAATTAGCGCAACGAGTAAAATTCTACAAAACCAACGACAAAGGAGTGAGCAAAATGTGCGAAATCATGAATGAGGTCTTAAACGAAGGGCGTGCTGAAGGCGAACGCAACATGGAAATGACCATCGTAAAACGCATGCTCCTAAAACATAAACCATTAATCGAAATCATCGATGCCGTTGATTGGTCTAAAGAACGTATTATCGCCTTCGCCAAAGAAAACAACATCCCAATCACAGAATAACTGTAAGCGCTAAATAACGTAAGCAATAACTCCCCCAATGTTATCAATAGCTAAAACGAGCCTGACCACGATATCGATGGTCAGGCTCATCTTTAATTCACTCTGCTGAACTTCATCACTTGACGCCGCTTCCTTCGTTATCTCTTCACCGGTCTTTTAGCCTCTGCCATCTCGCCTAACGCATACTCACAGCACTGTTGCACAAGATTATTGACCGACACCTCCTGCGCCTTCGCCACCTCAGTGAGCCGTTCCAACAAATCGACAGGCAAGCGAAACGTCTTATTCATCATCTCAGAGTTCTTCTTGACTATAAACATTCAATCACCTCACAACTCCCTCTTATCTTCAGTGAATGTCAATTTCCACAAAAATATTCAATTGTCCGCTGCAAACCTTCTTTTAAGGAAACTTGCGGCGCCCAACCTAAACCTGTCTTTGCCTTCTGATTAGAAAGCATCGATCGGTATATATCTCCTTCACGCGGTGAGTCGAATTTGGTCGTGATTTCGCATCCCGAAACCTCGCTCAATGTTTTTACCAGCTCCAACAAACTAGTCTCCGTCTGCGTGCTAAGGTTATATACAGCATTCACATTTTCCGTCGTCATCGCCTTGCAGATACCGCGAGCAATATCACCTGCATACACAAAATCACGCGTCTGTGTACCGTCACCATAAATGGTAATATCCTGCCCCGCTGCGATGCGCTTAGCAAATATGCTGATAACGCCACCTTCGCCGCTATCGCCCTGCCGCTCACCATATACATTCGCAAAGCGGAAAACAACATAATCCAGGCCATAATGCTCATGATATAGCGCTAAATATTTCTCAACCCCAACCTTTGTCAGTCCATAAAAAGACTGTGGCAAAAGTTCATGCGTCTCCAGTAGTGGTAAATCAGACTCTACCACATCGCCATAGGCAGCTGCTGTCGAAGCAAAAATCACTCGAGCCCCACACTGACGTGCTGCCTCTAAAACATTGAGCGTTCCCATGATATTCTCTGATGCATCATAAACGGGATCTTTTATCGAAGCATCTACCATGGTCTGAGCAGCTAAATGCACAATGACATCAAATTTTTCCTGCTGAATCTTTTCCTTTGCTAATGCATCCCGGATATCCATTTGCCAACAAACACAAGTATCTTTTCCTTGTGGCAAATGTTGCCATGCCCCAGAACTGACATTATCCAACACAAATACTTGATGAGCAGATTGCAAGAGCTGGCGCACTAAATGTGAACCAATAAAACCTGCGCCCCCTGTTACCAGAACCTTCATTACATAGCCCCCTATTTCTACATACGAATCTTCTCCAGCAATTCTTTGGTCTTTTTCCTCATCAGATTATCATCATGCCTAGACTCAACGTTGAGGCGAATCACAGGTTCGGTATTAGACTTACGTAAATTAAATCGCCAATCATCAAAGGCTACAGATAGACCATCAATCTTCGTGATCTGCCCCTTGCTCCCATACTCCACCTCAATCCGAGCTAAAACTTCATATGCGTCTTTAACCTTGCTATTGATTTCTCCAGAGCATGGATAGCGTTCCATACGTTCCTTCATCAGCTCAGACAACATTTTACCGGATCTTGAGAGCAGCTCCAGAACCAGCAGCCAGGGAATCATGCCGCTGTCGCAATAGGAAAAGTCACGGAAATAATGATGAGCACTCATCTCACCGCCGTAGATGGCATTCTCTGCCCGCATCTTTTCCTTGATAAATGCATGACCACTCTTGGATATTACTGGAATGCCACCGTTTTCTTCCACCAGCTCCTCCGTATTCCATGTAAGCCGCGGATCATAGATGATTTTCTCCCCAGGATTCTTCTGCAAGAACGCTGTGGCAAGGAAACCTACCATATAGTAGCCCTCGATAAAGTTCCCCTGCTCATCAAACAGGAAGCAGCGGTCAAAGTCTCCATCCCAGGCAACACCAGCATCAGCGCCAGACTCTCGCACAGCTTTGGCTGTAGTCTCACGATTTTCGGGTAGCAGCGGATTGGGTACGCCATTGGGGAAGTTACCATCCGGCTGATGATGAACCTTTACCAATTCAAATGGCAGATATTTCTCCATCACATCCAGGATTGGCCCTGCCGCACCATTGCCGGCATTGACTACCACTTTCAGCGGCTTTAACTGAGATACATCTACATAGGAAAGGATATGCTTTACATACGCTTCGGCAATATCCACCATCTCCACTTTACCTGCTGTTTCTGCCGCAGCTGGCAGCTCACCATCAGCCACCAGCTTTTCCAAATCCCGCAGACCAGTATCCCCAGAAATCGGGCGAGCCTCCTGTCGCACAAACTTCATGCCGTTGTATTCCTTGGGATTGTGACTGGCAGTAATCATGACACCGCCGTCCAGTTTCAGATGCGCCGTGGCGAAATAAATCATCTCCGTACCACACTGACCGATATCCAAGACATCACAACCGGATTCTATCAGCCCTCTGACCAAAGCTTCCTTCAAAGCCGACCCGGACAAACGGATATCATTCCCTACCACAACCTTCTTTGCTCCAAACAAGCTGGGGAAGAATCTGCCAATGCGATAGGCAATATCTTCATTTATCGTTTTGGGGTAAATCCCCCGGATATCATAGGCTCCAAAGGCCTCTGTGCAATAACTCATAAATCAAAATCCTTTATTATGTCAAATATATTTTTATCTGCCACCGAACAAAAATCTATTCGCAATTTTTTGTTTGCGAATTATTACAAAACCGACATAGCAAGCCGACAAAACTAAAACTGATTCCAGAATTGTCATTGCATAATTCAACTCAAAATCTCTGCAAAGCTTTGGTAGTATATATCCGTAAATATAGCCAGATATAATATAAATAGCTAACGACGCAATACCAATATTCTGCAGCAAGGACCATCCCCTGTCTAATATCATGCGACTGTTGTCATAGATCAGACGCAACAACAGCAAAAACATTAAAGCCCCAGCAAAGCCAATCAACATCCTGTAAATATCATTCCAAAACTTCCATTCTGTAACTATATGCGACCTAAGCCCCACGACTGCATAGCCGGATGTGTATATGTAGGCATAATAGCCATACATAGAAAAAAGCCCCGCATAAACAATAATGGTCAGCAATAAAACCTGCAATTTATTTCTGGAAAAGAATCTTTTAACCCTAGACAGTTTGCCAGCTCCATACAAATATGAGCTCACAAAAAATGGATACATAAACTTATAGAGCGCTGCATTGAAACTGTCCGGAACTACGAATGTCAGCATATAAAGCCCTACATAAGCTAAAATATTATCTGCTAACAGCTTTCTTATCATCAAGACTAACAGCGAATTGTAGAATATTGCCCACAAGAACCAAATATCATTAAAGAAATGTCTGGTTAAATCATGGGCAAATGTACCTTTGCCCCCCCCCGAGTGTACATAAAACGATTGTTATCAATATAGCCCATGACAGCATAGGCAAGACCAATTGTTTAAAACGGCTGATTATAAGTGCTCGCCAATCATGGCGTCTTACGCTAAAGCTGAAAAGATAACCACTTACCAGCATAAACAAAGGCATATGCCAACTATAAATAAAACGAAACACATCATTATAAAAAAAATCGCCTTGCATGAATTCGGCTCCGCTACCAAACTGAATGCAGTGTCCAACTACTACTGCGATGATAGCTATGCCCTTGACAATATCCAAATAGGCATCGCGTTTTTTTACTTCCACGCCATCAACTCCTTAACGCTCAGCCCGCATGGGATTGTTTAAGAAATCTTCATAAGCCAGCTTAATGCCATCTTTTAACTTTGTCTTATACGTCCAACCTAATTTCTCAGCTTTAGACACATCGAGGAGCTTGCGGGGCGTGCCGTTTGGCTTGCTGGTATCCCAAACAATTTCACCTTCGTATCCGATAACCTCTGCCACCAGCTCAGTCAACTCCTTGATGGAAAGTTCCTTACCTGTTCCCGCGTTAACGGTTTCGTTGCCGCTATAATTATTCATCAGGAACACGCAGAGATTAGCCAAATCATCTACATAAAGAAATTCACGCAAAGGCGAGCCATCTCCCCAACATGCTACCTTCGCAAGCCCCTGTTCTTTCGCTTCATGAAAGCGCCGAATAAGTGCAGGTAGTACATGACTGTGGGTAGGATGATAGTTATCATTGGGCCCATAAAGATTCGTCGGCATAACAGAAATATAGTCTGTACCATACTGCTTATTCAAAAACTCACAGTATTTAAGCCCGGAAATCTTGGCCAGTGCATAGGCCTCATTTGTTTTCTCCAGCTCCGACGTCAGCAGGCACGATTCCTTCATCGGCTGTGGTGCCATGCGCGGATAAATGCAGCTGGAGCCTAAGAATTCCAATTTCTTGCAGCCATTTTTCCAAGCTGCATGAATCACGTTCATCTCCAGCATCATGTTGTCATACATGAAATCAGCTAACGCCTCGCTATTGGCTACGATACCGCCAACCTTGGCTGCTGCCAGGAACACATACTCCGGTTTTTCCTGCGCAAAGAACACATTCACAGCCACCTGATCGATCAAATCCAGTTCCTTATGTGTACGGGTAATGATATTCGTATACCCCTGCCGCTCAAGCTCCCGGACAATAGCCGAGCCTACCATACCTCTGTGACCAGCTACATAAATTTTTGCATTTTTTTCCATCATTATGATACGCCTCTTTATTCCCACTTGATTTTATCTGCCTTGGAGATAGCCTCGCCCAACTGGACTTCCATAATAGTCATACGGCTCTGCGCTGTAACCTTGTGCTTGCACCCCGCTGGCAGCTCTACGATATCGCCAGCCTTAACCACACGCTCCTGCCCATCCAGCAAGACCGTCCCCTCACCACTGACGACATTCCATATCTCCTGCCGATGCGCATGGCTATGATAATTCATGCCGTGGCCCGCATTCAGTGTCACCTTGATGGTCAGGCTGTCTTCCTCCACATCAATGATCTGGAAACTGCCCCAGGATTTCTCCGCGAACATTACCTGCTGGGTGAGATTTTCCACATAGGGCTTGATATGACTCGATGCCTCTTTATCCGCCACCAATATCCCCTCAGGGCTAGCAGCCACCACAAGATTCTTGGCCCCCATCACGAGGATCGGCACATCCATTTCATTGACCACATGAGTATCCAAGCAGCTATCATCCATGGTCACATCGCCAATAAACGGCTCATGCATGATTTCCGTTAAGGTATTCCAAGTGCCCAGGTCTTTCCATTCCCCAGCATAGCGGAGCACGCTAATGCTCCGCTCCTTCTCCACCACAGCATAGTCAAAACTGATTTTCGTCAGATTGCCGTAGTTCTCATATAAGTCTTCGTAGCCTTTGAAATCCAACAGCTCATGCGCCTTTTCTAGCACATAGCCAAGCCGATAAGCAAAAACACCACTATTCCACAAGGCACCCTTTTCGATATACTCAGCAGCCTTAGCTGCCGTCGGCTTCTCCTTGAAGGAATCGACCTTACTTATTTCATCTTTTGAAGCCGGCATGATATAGCCATACTTCTCACTGGGATAAGTCGGCTCAATGCCCATCAACATCAAGTCAGCAGTTCCTCTAGCCGCTAATTCCGTTAAGTGCTGAACGGCAAGATAATAATCCGTGGACACATAAGGATCAACAGGGCAAACGGCTACCGCCTCATCTGTCCCTACACCCTTCACATCATGAAGATAGGCACTGACCAGTACAATAGCAGGAAACGTATCCCGACGGCATGGCTCCACGGAAATATCCACACGATCTCCCAACTGATTTTTCAATGTTGACACCTGCGATTTTGACGTAGCCACAGTGATGTCAGCTGTTCGATCTACTTTGCGAATCTGCCGAAATACCCGTTGCGCCATAGATAGATATGAACCATCCACCTGTGGAAACAACGGGATAAACTGTTTCGAGCGAATGTCATTGGATAGTGGCCACAATCGCTTGCCGGAACCACCAGATAATAACACTATATGCAAAGAATCACTTCCAATCATAAATATAATTGATTTGACTTGATATATACTTTGATATATACTTCTTTAAAAAGAGGTGATGATTATGCTCACAGCAAAAATTTTCAAAAATGGAAGAAGTCAGGCCGTTCGCCTGCCTAAAGAGTACCGCTTCAACGAGAGTGAAGTCCTCACACACAAAGTCGGTGATGTACTGATGCTCTTCCCTAAGTCTCAAGAGGACAGCTGGAATATGTTACTGACCAGCCTGGATCTGTTTAGTGATGATTTCATGGCTGACGGTCGCGATATCCCCCAGACACAGGAAAGGGATGCACTATAATGTATATGCTTGACACTAACATCTGCATATTCGCTATCAAAAAACGTCCCGAAAAGGTTTTAGCTCGATTACAAGCCCACAAACCATCAGAAATCTGCATATCCTCTATTACCTATGCCGAGCTTTGCCACGGTGTGGAAAAAAGTCAGGCCAAAGCCAGAAACCGCTTGGCACTCACTTTATTCCTATCTGCCATAAACATCATGCCCTTCGACGAACTTGCTGCATATGAATATGGCAGAGTACGAGCCACATTGGAATTAAATGGTACACCTATTGGCCCACTTGATACACAGATAGCCGCACATGCAAAAGCATTGAACATGACATTAGTAACCAATAACACACGTGAGTTTAAACGAGTAGAAGGATTAACTCTTGAAGATTGGGCAAATGAATAACCCTATGCATGACGAGTCAGAATTGACTCGTCATTTTATAATGCCCTTTTCCAAAAATTCCGCTAAATTTACATGTTCCGTCAGTCGCTCAGCTGCAACTTTTTCCATGTCGTGCTTGACCATGATTTCTACCAACTGCTCAAAGGTAGTCTTCGTTGGATTCCACCCAAGTTCTTTCTTTGCCTTTGTCGGGTCACCCCAAAGATTTACTACATCAGTAGGACGATAGAAATCCGGACTTACCTCGACTACAACCTTACCTGTAGCCTTATCAATGCCCTTCTCATCCATACCTTCGCCAGTAAACTCCAGCTCAATGCCCGCATGATGGAAAGCCAGCTTACAGAACTCGCGTACTGAATGCTGTACACCTGTGGCAATAACAAAATCTTCCGGCTTATCATGCTGCAGAATCAGCCACATGCACTCGACATAATCTTTGGCATAGCCCCAGTCACGCAGACTGTCGAGATTACCGAGATACAATTTCTCCTGCTTACCCTGCGCAATGCGGGCAGCTGCGAGCGTAATCTTGCGCGTAACAAAAGTTTCGCCGCGGCGTTCCGACTCATGGTTGAACAGAATCCCCGAGCAGCAGAACATATCATAGGCCTCGCGATACTCCTTCGTAATCCAAAAACCATACTGCTTGGCCACAGCGTACGGAGAATATGGATGGAACGGCGTATTCTCATTCTGCGGAACCTCCTCAACCTTGCCATAAAGCTCTGACGTAGACGCCTGATAAATTCGGCAGGTATCCTTGAGTCCGCAAAGGCGAACGGCTTCTAGGATGCGTAATACACCTGTAGCATCCACATCTGCCGTAAATTCCGGAGCATCAAAAGAAACCTGCACATGACTCTGGGCTGCCAAATTATAAATTTCGTCAGGACGTACCGAACTGATGACAGCCATCAGTCCCATAGAGTCGCCCATATCTCCATAATGCAAATGAAAATTCGGCTTTCCTTCTAAATGCGCAATACGTTCACGATAATCCACCGAAGAACGGCGAATTATGCCATGCACCTCATAATCTTTTTCCAGCAATAACTCCGCTAAATAAGAACCATCCTGACCGGTAACACCGGTAATCAATGCTTTTTTCATAACTTTAAATTTCCTCCTACATCAAAAGCTCCGCTATATAAATAAAAACAATAGATTTCCCCAAAAAGATATCAATAACCGAATATTACCAAGGCAATGTTTTTGTTCCTTTGATAACCAAGCATATTCGTATACATGATTTTAAAATTTTTTTCCACCATACTCTATGTTCATATATTTCACCTGACGACCCACTTACACCGCAAACATCGCATTCGTTTTTATACAAACGACAATCCTCTTTATGTTTTATAAAGTATTCATAATAAATATGTTCAACATAAATGCCAATACTATCATTTACTCTTTTGAACAATCCCATTAGATTTTTTCTATAATATGAAGTTTTAAACGTCAATAAATAAGTATCTGCATAATTATATTTCTTGTGTAAATCAATTAACACAGAAGCTTCGTCCATCTCAAGGCTATCACGCACTATTCGAGAAAAATCATCTATAATATAACGACCTGTTACCTTAATAATAATTTCCGGAATATCCGTCCTCGAAAAGAATTTATCCAACATTTCAAACTCTTGATATCCTTTCCCTTTATCATACGCCTTGGAGACAGGGCATTTCACAATGATTAACCCATCTATTTTTTTAAAATCATTATCGCTTTCTATATCATATTCTGAATTCTCCAAAAACCATACAGGGCAAAACTTGCAATAATATTTTATAGCTTCTAAATATTGTTTCCTTCTTTCACTAACGCTTTTAACTGCTACAAAATTCGAATTAGGTTTTATTGTCCCTGTAAGGACAATTCCCATATCAACATTCATCTCAAAATACCTCACGCTTAAGCTCAAATATTTAAATATTAAATTACCATTTCCTAAACAACATAGTAACATCATAAGATAATGCGCACAGTAATATTAGCATTGAAATACTTAATGACCATATTATCCCTTCAATATTCATCATTAGTATAATCGTAAAAACATAAGCTAAAGGTATAATTAATAAAGCAGCAATAATCCAAGCTATCATCTGTATATTCAATCTGCCAATGCCATTCAATATCATGCAATAATTGCCTGCAAATAATGATAGTGTATGATAAACGATCATCCCTATTATCAGCCATTTATCATATACGAATTTCATCGAAAGCCAAACATATAATACATCATCTAAAAACAAAGCTACGAATAACATTACAAACACAATAAGTACTGATATATGACAAGTTTTTAAAAATGCTCGTTTAATCCATTTATAATCACCTTTAGCGTATGCTTCTGTATATGCCGACCAGAGTGGTGTTAAAATTAAATTTTGTACCATTACTGAAAAATTAAAAATTTTAAATATTACATCATAAGTTCGTACATATTCCGGTCCTAACAATTGTGTTATCAAAATATTACTAAAGCCGAACCCTACAATACAACAAAGTTGGATAATAAAAAATTTTAATCCAAGGTTAGTAATTTCTTTTAATCGACATAAGTGCAAGTGGCTAAAGGAAGGAATCATATCTATATGCTTGTAAAAAAAAGCTATAATAAATATAATTTTGGACAACAATATTGAAAATCCAAACCCATAAACAAAACATACCAAAGAATGTTTTTCTTGAAATGTTAATATATATATTATCAATAATAGCAGTGCACCATTTACAACACTAATCAGTCCTGGTATAGCCGCTTTTTGATACGCATAATAAATCTGATTAATTATACTTAACACAAATGATATAACAACAAATACCCCTGTTGACAAAATCGCCAAACTCAATTCATTAGGATCAATATCCGATGTATTGAAAACGATTTGCATATCTATACACCGAACCGAAACGACTATAAATAGTAATAATAATGAACCTATTCCCAAAATAGAAAAGAAGCCAGTCGATATATATATCCTAGCAGAATCATTATCATGCATAGCTACAGCTTCTGCTAGTTTGTTTCGCAGACCTAATCCAATCCCCACATCCAGCATATTTATCCAATTCATAATAGAAAAGAGTGTTATCCAAACGCCGTATTCTACAGCATTTAAATAATGCAATGTTAACGGCAAAGTAAAAAAAGACAAAGCAATACCAGCTGCCTTCAATACGACAGAATAAAGAACATTCTTCTTTACATTAACACTTCTTTGTACCGAGTTTTCAAATCCAGCTCTATCATTTATCTTTCTCAAAACAACCTTTCCTTTACTTTTGCTTTTAAAGAATCAATGTTGCAACCATGTATGTATTAAGTTTTAATAAACTTTATCCATATTCATCTTAGATATAGACAGTAAACAAAATCAAAAGTATAGTTACAAAAAACTCTACGATAACCAAACGACATAATCAATCATTCTTAATATAATCAATACCACCGTAAATTCTTCTTTTAGGCACAAAGAGAGAATTTACGACACTGTGCTCAGGCTTATACGACGAAGATTTTATCTGCATGATATCTTCGAACAAATATATCATATCATCCGTCATAAATGGTTTATTCACAGCCGCAATGATTGAATCGCGCATGGATTGATGTGTTGACCAATACTTTTGCGATCCCCAAATAAACATTGGTACTTCAACCATATGTGGACTTCTTTCATTCTCACCACTATGCCCAACAAAATTTCTTCCATCATCATACACATCATTGCCATGATCAGAAATATAAATTACAACCGCATTGTCGTTTTTAAAACGCTTAATGATTTCATTAAGAACATAATCTGTATATAACACACTATTTGCATATTCAGCTCGTGACTTATTCCACTTTACATTATCAGTTCCTTCGTCATTTTCATTAAAAACATTGAATTCTGCAGGATAGCGCATAGAGAACACTTCATGTGATCCTTCAAGATGAATAATATAAAAATTCTTATTACTATCACTAGACTTTGCCTTATCTAATAACGACAATACTTCCTCATCAAGCGGTCTTGTCAAGGAACCTGTCCCACCACCTTCAACACTTGTAAAATCATAATAATCACAACGATTAGCCAGTATTCTATCGGTATTGCCATATTTTCCCACAGGACTTTGATTTGATATCCAAGCGGTATGAAATCCAGCTTTTTTAGCAACATCTATTATATTTGCATTATCATACCATTTACCTTGATCATTTTTATCTGTAAATGTAAATATCAATTCCATCGCCTTAGTAGTATAATTAGCTGGGGCTATTGTATCTCTAAATAGATACGCCTCATTATCATGTACCCAACTTGACAAAAATGGAGTATTATTCAGATGATAACCATATGCCGACATCTTATTTCTGTCCACGGATTCGCCTAAGACAAAAATCACATTCAAGTCGTCACTATCATTCTCTGTTATCTTTTCTTCACTATTATCAAAAGATAATGTTATACGCTCTTCATCCCCCAAAGAATCAATAGCAGCATATGTATCCATGCAAACACGATTTATCAGTAATCCTCTATAAATATTCTTCTCTAATAAACCAAACAATCCAGTTCGATAAACATTAAAAAAGAACACTACTGCCCCAACAGCTCCCAAAGCAAGCAGCAGATATGACAAACCAGCATGTATATTATCAGCCCTTTTCACTTTTATAACTTTATACGCTATGCCACATAATATTATTAAATATATTAAAGTCCGAACATCTAATAAATACAGCTCTAGAAATTCACGTACAGTGCTAGGACTTGTCCCCAATACTATTTCTATTTTTGCTTGATCAAATATGGAATTAAACTTAACTAAAAGGACAATATCGACCAAAAACAGAACAAAACTGCATAACATCAGCAGATACAGAAACATCCGTGCTATCTTTTTATATCTTTTTTCCACAAAGCTAGCAAACAAAACCACAAATATGCACCAAGAACATACCAAAGCTTCGTAACCGACAAATCGTACAATAGAATAAAAAATATCATTTATCGGAGGTATAAGATAACAAAATGCCGTCGAAGAATTTGTCAACAACAAAAATATAATGAACTTTATTTTCCTATTTATTAATTCTAACATTTTACCTCCTACACCAACGACAAATCTTATTATCGCACCTATGTTTTTCATAAACAAAAAAATTTAAATATTGATTATAGATATATTTATAAATACCAATATTCATAAATAATGACCTTATAAGCTGTTTATATTTTTTAGGTTTCGTTTTTTTATTAAAAGATAATTTTAATTCTCTATAAACGCGTTCATCCTCCTGTCTACAGGCAACTGAGTCAGAAGATACACCACTACCATCAAAAAAAACTATATAGTCACTAACAAATTTTATTTTTATATCGTCATCATAATAGCACTGTAAAAAAAATTTATAATCAGCAACTATTTTATAACTCTCATCAAATTTATATTTATTGTATATAGATTTTTTTACGAGCATTGCTGCATGCGGCACCATACCGCCTCTATAATTATCTTTATTTTTAGCAAAAGCATTACTGTATTTGAATTGTCTATTTCCGTCTACTATCACATACTCACATGCACTTAATATATCAATATCATTACTCAACTGGGAAACTATAGATGTCAACGATTCATCATTACAAAAACAGTCATCAGCACCAATAATCTGAATATAATCACCATTTGCATGTGCAATCCCCTTATTCATCGCATCATAAATACCATTATCCTGTTCACTAATCCAACACGTTATTTTGTCCTCATATTTTTTTATAATGTCAACTGTACCATCTGTAGATTCCCCATCTATTATTATGTATTCATAATTATTATATGTTTGATTGAGCACACTTGTAATTGTTTGTTCAATTGTATTTACCGCATTAAATGAAACTGTAATTATACTAATTTTCGGTCCCATACTAACTCCTTTCGTTAATATTTTTATATATAAGACGATATTTTTTCATAATATTTCTCATATCAAATTTGTTTATCTTTTTCTCATCAGCACAATATGAGCATCTATCTTTAATACACTTTAAAATAATTTCCGCCCATTGTTTTGTTGTTTTCTCTAATGATATCCTTACCTCTAACCCCATGTCAGTATTTTCTGGAATCGCATCTGAAACAAAACATAAACAATCCATTATCTGTGCTTCTAATAAAGCAATACCAAAGCCTTCCGAAATCGAGGGGAAAATCATATAATTGCTCTCTGCTAACAATTGATACTTATTGTAATCATGTGGATAAAAGGTAACCAAATTACTCAACATATTTTCTTCAACATATGAGCGTAATTTTTTTTCATCATTACCATATCCCATAATAGCTAATCTTGCATCTGGTTCTCTCAAAGAAATCTCTTTAAAAACTTCTAACATAAATAGTTGATTTTTTTGATAACAAAACCTTCCTATGTGCACAAATAAATATTTTCCATCAGGTGTTTTATATTTTCTCTTTTCCTGTAACCACGTATTGACTTTTATAAAATTATTAATCACCAATACATCATTATCATCTCCATATAAATATTCATTTGCTTTTGACGAGCAGCCAATTTTAACATTTGTATATCTTTTAAATATCATCCTCAAAACACTTGTATATAATTTATAACATTTGGTTTCCGAAGGATCTGCACTATTATGACAATGAGATATTCTTACATTTATACCTGACAAATAAGCCCCAAAATTACAAAGAAAACTTTCAAAATAATTATGACAATGGATAACATCATAGTTGCCATATTTACGATTTATACAAAAGATAAATAACGGTAATCTAAAAATCCAAAGTATTCTGTCTAATTGTGCTATATACTTGTTATTCCCTTGATATATTGGGAATGCAAAAATACGTCCACCAAATTTTAAAAATTCGTCTTTATAATAATCATCACCATCACCAAAAACTACCAAATCGAAATCACAATCTGGCATATTAGCGATAATATTCATAAAAACATTTTGAACGCCACCATTCGAAAGGTCATTACAAGACACCTGTAATACTTTCATTTTATCTCCTCATAATATAAACTTGTTGCCTCCAAAAGAAACACAAAAAACAATCTATATAATGGACTATTTCCCATACCAGTAACCAGTCCCCCTATTATCAAATAAAACAAAAAAGTTTTTAAATCATATTTACGCTTTACAAGACCGTTTGTATTTAACAATACAATCCATGATATCATACCAACAATTCCTATATTAGATAACAAAGTAGCTGTAATAGCATGCGCTGTTTGTGCACCGATTCCTAATCCCCAAATACAATTATCCCAAAATATTCGAAAACAAACAAAAACACTTGTTAATCTTGAAAATGTTGACATCCCCCCAGTTGTCCCCAGCACAGAAACCCCCTCTCCATTCATCAATGAATCTAATATACTTATAGCAGCTCCCAGCCTAATTCCATAATAATTGTCAGATTCCACTAGAATACTTACCAACCACCATCCAAGTGCTACTATTAACAGTAATTTAAATCCACCTTTTATATATGATTTAATCGTATTATTATGTTGTACTCCAGATAAATACCACATAATAAGTGCAATACTAATACACCATATCGATGTAAATCCTTGTGAAAAATACATCAATATAAACACTAGTATAAAATATAACAACTCTCTACCTATATTTAAATTATTCTTTAAACTATTGTATCGATATATTACTAATCTAACAAAAAACAAATTTAATAAAGATAAGACAAAATGTGACGGCTCTCTTGTTGCCCCTTGGAGCGATACCAAATCATTACGTTCTAGCACATAATCCACAGTTTGGTCAACTTCGCCAAAGAAAAATTTCACCATATCATATGGCAAATTCTCAAAATGGATAATATTTTTTAGCACAAATTCAAATATTCCCCAACATACTATCGCCAAACTGAACCAATAAACTTTTCCAAGCACATATATTAGATCATCCTTAGTACAAATCACCTTAAATGCTAACACAATAAACAACCAACGAATTGTTCCCCATAATGGAACAATATAATTTTCAATGCTAAACGAATACTTGATTAGTCCTACATCTCCTCCTACATACTCATCCCAAGTCGAATTTTTAGGCAATATCAATCCATCATAAGGAAACATATATTGAACAACTATTCCTAATATAACAATTATCAAATATGTGCCCCCCGCCAAAAACAGTCTTTCCGGCATCTTTTTTCTTTGGACAAATAAGATATATATTGAAAAAATTAATAGAATATACGAACATATAACCGAACAACTTTTTCCACCATCTTCCCCCCAAAAATATTTCAAATAATATCCCTGAAAATAAGTCATTTCCAATATTATTTCCACGGAAACTAAATTTATATATTTTTTATGTAACGTATCTTTTTTTATAAAAATAAAGATTACAATTATTGTAAACAATAATGAAAAAGGTGGCATATACAATACTCCTACAATCTAATCCAAGAATCAGGAATTATATCTCCAGATCGAATATTTCTAAACCATTGACGTGGCGCAATAACTGTTTTTACATCATTATTATTTAACCAAGCCCCCCACCAACTAAATGTACTATTAGGTATCACAACACCTTTACATAGTGTCATAAGATACATATCTACCCAGCTAAATCTACCTGTATTCCAATCTACGAATTCAGCATTAATATCATCATACTTATCTTTACAATAAGGAATATCATTCGAAAAAATAATAAACATTGGCTTTGAATATATTCTATGCATTTTATTTATAGCTCTTGTATAATAATCATCATCCAATGCATCATAAATATTATTATTCAAATAATCTCCGCGGCGGATATGTAAAGCAATCGATTCAGAAGTTACAATTTTTTTTATCAATTCTCTATTATTTACTTCATCACCCACGTAACTATCATTAAATTTAAATACATTTTTTACTTGTTCTTTAATTGATAAAAAATATTGTTCACATTGGAAATATCCTGCAAAATATGTATTATCCTTATACATCAAGCTTTCATCAAATAGAATAGAATCTATCGCTTTTCTTTGATAAATAAAACTTTTCTTAGCATTAAATATCTGGCGCAATCTTCCATATACATCATATCTTGTATATCCTAGCTCATTACATTCATCTATAGTAGCAATTTTACCCGACAAATCTAGGCAAAAAACATCTTGTATTTCCATTTTTTTTGAATGGTATTTCATCCATGAAATATCATATTTAACATCTATACCTCTTTGTTCAACGGCCAAACCAAAAGCATATTGAAACATTTGGTTACCCAAGCCACCCATAAATCTAACTATAATCACTTAAAAGTGCTCCATTATATCAATTAATCTTATTTTTATTTTTTTTAAAATAGCTTTTCCACCTTTACTATTTGTACCACGCAACACATCATAACTTGCAATCTTTCTCTTATCTCTTGTCATTATCTCCATCGGATATGGTATTTCCCAACCTTCAGGATAAGCATATCCCGGGTGCATTAATTTATATTCATGACTACATATATATTTATTTAAATGCGACTCATCATGCCATTTAGCAATAATGCCATTACTATAATCATTCTTTATATTCCCAGCTAAATCTCTTATCAAATTTATAAATTCTTTCTTACTACCTCCTTCCAAACATCCTTGTACATATGTCTTTTTTTCCTTATTAGACACATAAGCTAAGCTATTAGGATTTTTTTCATATGGATATTTATTTACTCTTTTATTATAATAACCCGGATGTTGCACTACTAGCAATTTGTTTATAGGCAAAAAATCCACATCTATATCCTTGACGAAAATATAATTTGCATTAAAAAAGAAAATATAATCATATTTCTCCAATTCAGATTCCATATTTAAAAAAATATTGAATCGAAACAAAGTATTTCCAGGCCATCCCAAGTTTTCTTGAGGTATCTTTTTAACATTATCAGCATCTTCTTTATATATATGTTGTGCATCTGTAAAAATGTAATAATCTTTTTTTATACTTTTAATAAAATGCATCTCTGCCGATAAATAAAAATCTTTCCAAAAAACATCATATTTCCCCAACGCAATATACAGAATCGCTATTTTCATGTCCAACAGCTCCGTTTTCTCCATTTTCTTATAATAAAACTTGGCAAAATGCAAAATAATAGAGGCTTAAGAATATATAGAGCCCCTTTGGATATGACTCCCATTTCATAAAACCCGATAATTCTTACCATCATTTCATGTAGTCTGTATAATCTTTTCCTTTTGGCATATCCCATTTCTCCTTCTCGGTATTGCAACAACACTTTCGAAATATTGGCACCATACTTTCCATGGCCATATAATCTCATCCATAATTCGTAGTCTTCTGTACGCAAAGCGATTTTTTGTGTACTGTAAAAATCTCCATTTGCAAATACTTCGCGACGGAACATCATCGTTGGGTGAACATAAGGACTGTTATACAAAAAATCTTCTCTTTGAGGAAATGCAGGCACTGTTCTATGCCCCCATACGTTACTGTTATCATCTATATAGTCAATACAACTTCCTACGAACATATACTCTTTGTTATTATTCAAAAAATCCAGCTGATCGCGGAATCGGTTTGGTAAGCATATATCATCGTCATCCATTCTCGCTATAAATTGTCCACATGCTACTTCCAAGCAACGATTCAAAGTGGCCGCCAACCCTAAATTATGGGAATTATGAATCATTCTTATACGGTTATCCATACTTTCTACAGCGGACAATATATTGCTGTACTCAGCCTCAGATCCATCATTACAAATAATGAATTCAAAATCAGTAAATGTTTGTGCCAACACCGACTTAACAGCTGCTTTTATATATTGTTCTCGTGGATTGTATGTTCCCATAACTACTGAAATCAAAGGTTGTTTCTTTTTATTCACATTAAAAACCTGACCTTCTGTAAATATCAAAGACATTATCAACAATATCCTCAATAGCAAACTTCTTGCTATGAGAAATATTGAATTTTCGCATTGTATTTTTTTGCGTATCTGTCATGTTATATATCTTGCGCAAACCAGCAGCAAAACCATCAGCGTCCAAGGGCTGAAATCTATATCCAGATTTTTCGACGACCATGCAATCTTTAGGTCCTCTAATATCCGAAACAAGAACCGGCAATCCAACGCTCATCGCCTCTACCGTAGCCATAGGCAATCCCTCTCGACGAGATGTGAACAAAAAACAATCCGCCATATTTAAAAGTTCTGGAACATCTTGTCTATACCCCAAGAACAGTACTATATTTTCCATACCCAGGGCCCGTACCTGCTCTTTTAATTCCTGTTCACTGTTACCGCTACCACACAGTATATAAACACTGTTCGGGATAGCAGCCTTATAGAAAGCCTCTATAGCTGTGTGCTGATTTTTGTTTCGATTCAATTCCGCTACTGTTATAACCACAAAAGCATCCATGGATATACCAAGTTTTTTCCGCATAATATGCTTAGTGCAAGGCGGCAAATCAAATCTGTGCAAATCACAGCCAATACTATTTATCCGATGAACATTACCGGGTATTCTCAAAGGAAACCGCTTTGCCGCTTCATAATCTTCATGATTGACCGTCAATAAACAATCCGTGTATCGCGCCAAAAGCCATTCCACACCACGATACACTATATTCCTATACCATTTATTCCCCTGAAAAAAGTGAAATCCATGACATATATATACAATTTTGCTTATCGATACATTTCGCCCGGCCATACGTCCCATCGCACCGCCTACTGGTGTATTGCAAATGATAAGATTATACTTCTCTACATCAATAATTTTTTTTAGTTGTTTATACGCAACGATATTTTGCCATGATAATGGAGTCCTGGTAAAATTAATATCGTAATACTTATCACAACCAGGAATGTTCAAGTCATCCTTAGGTGTAAAATCATTGTGAGCCGCCACATCCACTTGCCATCCTAAAGATTTAAATTTATTTATATATGGCAAATGAAATTCATTTATATGAGTTTTTACAACAGTAGCAATGAATAGAACCTTTTTCACTTAAAAATCTCCAAAAACATCTTTACCAATATCATACTTATCAACATCTAATGGCTTTTGCACGCTACCTGTACCTTCAGTCGCACTCTTCGTAAATAACACCTTTACCGTCTGGATAATGATAGCCAAATCTGTGAGCATCCCGCATTTTTCGATATACATGAGGTCATAGACTAATTTGTCAAAAGCCGTGGTGTTGTATTTACCATAGACCTGTGCCATACCAGTTATGCCAGGTTTTACATTATGTCGATATGCATATTCCGGTGTTTCCTGTACAAACTTTTCCACAAAAAATGGCCGTTCCGGCCTAGGCCCTACTATGCTCATATCACCAATGACCACATTCCAAATCTGGGGCAGTTCGTCAAGTCTTACCGTTCTGAGAAAATTCCCCAGCTTGGTAATTCTTGGATCATTTTCCTGCGCCAGCATCGGGCCGGTATACTTTTCGGCATCTACCCGCATCGTGCGAAATTTATATACTCGGAATTTCTTGCCATTCTTGCCCGTTCGGATCTGACTATAAAGGATTGGCCCTGGATCGAATATTTTTATCGCTATCGCCGTGAGAACCATAAAGGGCAACGCACAAGCAAAACCAATACCTGCCACTACAATATCCAGCAGTCGTTTCAATGTACGAACTTCCAAACTGGGGTAAAGGCTCGGAGCGCGGAATACGGGGATATCATCAATCTTATCCAGCACCGCACCTGTACAAAAGATCTCATATGTATTGGGAACCAGCAGCACTGTTTTGCCAGCTTTATGACAATAATTTATAACTGCTACTTTGTAGCGATGCCGCATTTCCGGGCAAAGGATGATGACATCTATCTTTTCGGCCGCTTTACGCCAATCACTTTGTTCCATATCTGTACAAATATATTTCAGTTTCAGCTGGAGCTGCGGCTGTAACCGCAGCCGATTGTATACATGATCACATTCCCCAGGACTTCCTATAAGCATCACCGTACGGCAGCTATGAAGTTTTTGCTCTAATCGCCAGCCCATATAACGCCATACTGTCAGCAAAGCAATCTGCAAGATAGAGCTCACGGCTATCACACCACGAGAATACGCAGATTCATAGAAAAAGAAGCTCAATGCCATTACCAGAATAAAGGTACATAGCGTAGCCACGACGGTGCTGAGGATAATCTCCGCAAATCGTTTCCTGGCAATAGAATAGAGGCCATTGATATTCAGCAATAAACCACTGATAACCATAATGACAGGAAGCATCCCCGAATACAGATAGATATTGGCAAATATGATTTCACGGTTCAGGACAATACTTGTCGCCAAGATATACGCAACAGAAATCAATATCATATCGCCTAAAAACAGTATTAACTTACGTGATTTAGGGAATCTGCGTGTTCGCAAGTAAACCGCTCCTTTTACGCCTCTTCTCGTTTATACTGGACTAAACCATAGCCAAAGCTGATCAGGCAGCCGATTACAAAGCCGATAGCAGCGATGAGTTTCTTGCGCGGTGCGGCTGGTTTATCTTCATCGGGGAGATTTGCTGCATCGATAATCTGGATGTCCATGGATTCCATGGCTTCCTGAATCTTGTCCTGCTCACACTGCTGTACAAGACTCAAATAGATTTTCTGCTTGATTTCCGAATCACTTTTGAGCTGTAGAAAGTTCATCATGTCATCAGGCAGTTGCCCAAGTTCCTGCTCTTTCTCGCTTTTCTTAGCCTTGATAGCTGTTTCACTGGCACTGGCAGCACTTTCTTCTGCCTGCGCTACCGCCTGACTTTTCAGCATTTCCATCTGAGCTGTATTGAGACTGGCCGCATTAGATTCTACTACCGCGTTTACTTCCTCAGCCAATAAACTATGAAGGTCTTTGAGCTGATTCTGCACAGCTGCTACATCCGGATGTTTATCCGTCATTTTCTGCTGCAACCCAACAAGCTCAACCTCTTTTTCAACAATCTGCTTTCGAATTTCCTGAACCGTTGGGTTATCGTTAATGTTGTAGTTACGCGATCCCGATTTTTGTTCCCTAAGCTTCTGCGTAGCCACCTCATTCTGTGCCTGTGCTGATTTTTTCTGTACTTGCATTTCACTGATAGCCTTATCAAACGCAGCCAGCTGCTCGATGGCTGCTTTGGCCTGATCATCCGGGCTGTAAATCTTATGTTCTTTCGAGAACTGTGCTAGTTTCTGATCAGCCGCATCAGCTTCTTTTTTCGCATTCTCAACTCGTTCATTGAGGAACGTTACGAGCAGACTCTGCGTCTGCTGACTGTTCTCAGTCTGCATCTTAAGGAAGTTATCCACCACTCCCTGCGAGATCATCTGCGCTTCTTCCGGCGTGCGGCCTGTAGCCGTTACCGTGATGAGATTTGTCTGCTTGGTATTCTCGATTTTGAGATGCCCTTTCGCAAACCCCCTGGCCTCCGGCTTAGCTTTCTCATTTGGCCAGTCCATCTGATCAATAATTGGCTCTATAACACGACGCGATTTCATAAGCTCGATATAACTAAGCGGCGATGCAGCGGAACTGCTGCTTACACCAATATTGATGCCCATAGCAGCTGCCATCGCTGCAGCTCCACCGATGTCTTTCCCCGCGCTTCTAGTCTGCACAAGGGTCGTCGATTCGTACTGCTTCGGCATCATCAACGCTGCTCCCATGGCGACAATGGTGCAGCCGGCAATAATGCCGCCTACTACCTTCCTCCGCTCCAGCATGATCTGCATGAGTCTGCCCAGGTCGATGCTCTCTTCGTTTTCCATATACTTGCGTCGCTCCTTTTGTTTCATTTTATTTACTTCATATTCGCACTATGTCTCGTATTGCAACTTCTATTATATGTTTCATTGTGAAGCAAGTCAATATTTCATAATTCAATACGGCACAAAATCATGTTTTATCGGAAAGTTTCCTTATAATATATGTAGATTTCTGATAAGGACGTGATGGTTATCAATAAACATTTGCTGGAATGGCGCGAATTGCACGATTTGAAGCAGCAGCAGGTTGCCGATGCGATTGGCGTCAGCCGTTCTACTTATGCAAATTACGAGGCAAGCAAGCGGTCACCGGATATCGAGACGCTGACGAAGCTGGCCGATTTCTATGGCATAACGCTTGATGCCCTGGTTGGTCACAAAGCGAAACAAACCAGCGAGATGACACTGCCACCGCTTGCCCGGCAGATGCTGCAGAGTTTCTATAAGCTATCGAAACATATGCAGCAACATTACGCAGCGCATATGGCACTGGATGTGGAGCTTGAATCCGGTGCTGGGGTAGCGAAAACTTCATATGATACTGTGGCCGAGAAAAACACAGACAAAAAATAGGCATTTCGATTGCATGAACATCGAAATGCCTATTTTCTTTACCTAAAACGGTTTGTTTATGATATAATTGTAACTATTGTATCGTACAGTAAAACAACCAGCTATATATAGGAGGTTATCGCGATGAATAAACTCGGTTTTATCGGCATGGGCAATATGGCACAGGCGCTGGCTGAAGGTTTTATCAAAGCAGGGGCTATCGATAAGGCGAAGGTCTTTGCCTTTGCACCGAATCAGGAGAAGCTGCAGAAGAACAGCACGCGCATCGGCTTCACGCCGTGCGCGACGCTGGCTGACCTTGCTGCCGCAGCTGATACGCTCGTCATGGCCTGCAAGCCGTATCAGATCGAATCCGTACTTGCCGATCTCGGCAATAAGCTCGATGGCAAGGCGCTGATTTCGATTGCTGCCGGCTGGGATTACGCCAAATATCAGCAGCATCTAAAGACCGCAACGCGCCTGCAATTCGTCATGCCAAATACCCCCGCCATGGTTGGCGAGGGGGTGCTATTGTTTGAGGAAACAAATTCGCTAGACGATGACGAGCGTGCCGAAATCATGCAGCTTTTTGCCGCCGTCGGGCTTGTCCAGGAGCTGCCGAGCTCGCTTATGGGCATCGGCGGCACGGTCACAGGCTGCGGCCCGGCCTTCGTCGACCTCATGATCGAGGCCTATGGCGATGCTGCGGTAAAATACGGCATGAAACGCGCTGATGCCTATCGACTGATTTCCCAGATGATTCTCGGCTCGGCTAAATTGCAGCTCGCCACCGGCGAGCACCCGGGCGTACTCAAGGATAACGTCTGCTCCCCAGCCGGCACCACCATCCGCGGCGTCACGGCACTGGAAGAAAACGGCTTCCGCAATGCCTGTGTAAAATCTGTTGAGGCCATCATGGAACGATAAACACTCTTCTTATTGATTTGTTGCGAAATAGCTATATTGACGAATAGATATGATGATGCTACAATGAATGTAGTATTTAGATATGGACATATGTTGGCCATAGAAAAAGCCCTTGGGAGTGATGACCCCAAGGGCTTTTTCGTGTACCGTGATGATTGGCACACCTCGCTGGTGCCACAATGGCTGTGCTTTCTTACAGCCCCAGCATCTGCAAAATCAATGTACCGAGAATACTCCCGATAATACTGACAAGCAGCTCAAGCAGTATTTTAGATATGAACAAATTGCTGACCTCCCTCCCTTGCCAAATTAGCTTGATGAGGGCTGTGGCTATACCAGTATATCATATAATCAGCATGTCATACCTGATTTATCTTCATCAAAGCAAAAATCCTTCCCCGCCGGGAAGGATTTTTTTACTTCTTTTTCTGACCATAGTAGGCATTCGGGCCGTGCTTACGCAAGAAGTGCTTGTCGAGCAGGGCCTGCGGCATGGGGTCGCGGTCGCCGGTGAGCATTTGCGTGTGGAAGGCCATCATGGCTACTTCTTCGAGCACGACGGCATTGTGGACGGCGTTCATGCAGTCCGTTCCCCAGCAGAAGGGGCCGTGGTTCTTGACAAGGACAGCGGGTACATAGTCGGGATTGATGCCGTATTTCTTGAAGCGCTCCACCGCTACGACACCCGTATTGTATTCGTACTCGCCCTGGATTTCTTCCTCGGTCATATCACGGGTGCACGGAATCTCGCCATAAAAATAGTCACCCTGCGTCGTGCCATAGGCGCGCACCCCCTGTCCTGCCTGGGCAAAGATCGTCGCCCAGCGCGAATGGGTATGCACGACGCCGCCGATATTGGGGAATTCTTTGTAGAAGATGCGATGGGTCTCGGTATCCGACGAGGGATTGAGCTCCCCTTCGACCTTGTTGCCTTCAAGGTCAACTACCACCATATCCGCAGGTTTCAGCACATCGTACTCCACGCCTGACGGCTTGATGACGAACAGGCCTTTCTCACGGTCGATGCCTGAGACATTGCCCCAGGTAAAGGTAATTAAATGGTGCTTTGGCAGCAGCATATTGGCTTCATAGACTTTCTGTTTGAGTTCTTCGAGCATTATATTTCCTCCCCGTTCATTCCGTCAGCTCGTAGCGCGCGATTTCATTGGTCTCGCGGTTCGCGCCGATGACTATGTCCTTGCCTTCATGAACATAGTGTAGCACATTCGCTGCACCACGGCCACGATCAAGCTCCTGAGCCTCATAGCCATCTTTCCCATAGGTAAAAGCCAGTAGCAGCCGATCGCCCTTGCGGTTGCCGATGATCCAGGCCGGCTTGCCGCAAATATCGCCGCCGAAAATCGCATGGAGGAATTCGAGTTTCTCCGGATGGGTGTAGGCCAGCTCGAATTTACCATTCTTTTTCTCATAGATATTCACGGTATCACCATGGAACGGCGCAATCGCACAGAGTTCTTCCTCGCCGTCGCCATTGAGGTCCATGAGCACCGCATCACTGGCCGCATCGGTGATAAGCTCCTCGATGCGCCACTCACCCCCTGCCGTCTGCGGCGGGAATACCTGCAATACGCCGCCATCGAAGGATACGATGCCACTCGTGGAGCCATCTTTTTCCATATGACGGTAATAGCCATGGTTCTTGAGCATATTGTCCTTGATTGGCGTAAGCTGGAGTTGGTTGTCATCATTATAGACTGACAAGTCCTCGGGCAGCTCCGCCACAAAGAGCTTGCCCGGGAAGCGCCAGTCTTCCTTGTACTCATGGTCGGATTTCAGGGCGCAGGCAAGGATGTAGTTCTTGCCACCAGCTTGCAGGATGTCGAAGCGATGGACGAACGGCAAATCACAGAGCGTGCGCACTTCCCAGTCATCCTTGCCTTTCGGCGTGACCACGACAATCGACGCCTCCTTGGAGTCGTTCGGCGAGTAGAACTTGCGCGTGGCGAGGAACTGGCCATCGGTGCCCGGCACTTGTACCATGGTCATGACGCCGCCGGGGCCTTCCCAGACCGTTTCCTCAATCTTGCCATCCAGACTGATCAAATAGCAGTTGTTGACCTTTTCGGCTGCACAGAGGAAATGATCCTTGCCTTGATAGTGTAGCATGGCCAGCGAATAGCATTTCTCCAGCTCTCCGATTACTTTTTTATTGACATTGAACATAATTATCCTTCTTTCTCATTCTGCCTTATCCAAATACGAACGCAGAAAATCGTTAGCTTTCTGCAATTCTTCGCGCCAGTCCGTCTGCGGGTCGTACCAGAACTCGCCGACAAATCTCCTGACGCCAAGCTGCCACGATTTATCGACGATTTTCCGGAAGTCCACATGGCCGGTGCCAAAGGGAATCTCGCGATATTTGCCCGGTACGGTCTCCTTTAGATGTACGGCCACGATATGGCCGCGGCCCGTCTCCAGGTCAGCGGCCACATCACCATCGTAGAGCAGCGCAGCATTGGTGATATTGCCTGAATCTGGATAGACTCCGAGATAAGGCGAATCGACCTGCCGCACATAGTTCATGGCTTTTTCCACCGTATCCATGAACGGCGTCTCCATCGTCTCAAATCCCATCTGGATGCCTTCGGCCGCCGCCATGTCGGCGGCCTTGCGCAGATTCTGCAGGAAATCCGCCCGCGTCTTGTCCGTGCCTTTCTCATAGTAGACATCATAGCCAGCCAGCTGGATCGTGCGGATGCCCAGCTTTGCCGCCAGGGCCACCGCCTTCTGCATGATATCGAGGCTGCGGTCCTGTTTCTGCCTATCGGGGCAGCCCAGCGGGAATTTGCGATGGCCACTCAGGCAGATGGAGCGGAACGGCACGCCGGTTGCCCGCATGGCGGCGCGGACTTCATCAATTTCCCCATCGGTCATATCAAGCCGCGCCAGTTTCGCATCGGTCTCATCAATACTCATTTCCACATAGTCAAAGCCAGCGTTCTTAGCCGCCTGTAATTTTTCCGCCCAGGTCAGGTCACCGGGCATGGATTTTTCATAAAGCCCTAACTGATATTTGCTCATTTTTCCTTCCCCCAGTCACAAAAAAGGCATAAAAAGGGCTGCTGCACTTTGCAGCAGCCCTGCTGATTCTCAGCTATTAGCCATTGACGATATTTGCCTGGATTTTCTCTTCCATTTCCTTTTCGGCCAGCAGATTCTTGAGGCCGATGACCGTAGCCTTGGTTCCCGTGAAGGTGCCCACCAGCGACTCGGAGCAGAACACCACATCGTAGTTGTTGGCCTGGGATTTGGCATCACCAACATTCGTATGATAGATTTCTGCATCAAGGCCCAGTTTCTTGAAGACCTTCTCGAGTTTCATCTTGATGATCTGAGAAGAACCCATACCCGAACCACATGCAGCGATAACTTTCAATTTAGCCATTTTGAAGCACTCCTTTATAATCACAAAACGAATTTCTACAATCAATCAATGACGACTTCATCCACAGGTACGCCCTGTTTCTTGGCGAGGATTTCCTTGTATTTATCAAAGTCCTCAGCAATGACGAAGTAGGTATCCTTGTTGCGCTGATAGAGGATCTGCGGGATAGCCAGCAGCAGGATGACTACAGCGGCCACACCAACGTATTGCAAGTTCTCCATGATGACGCCGATGAATGGCCAGACAGCATCCCAGTCAAAGTTGCCATGCCAGCCGCCGAAGTTACCCGTCGTGAAGTGGTAAGCGGCAAAACCACCACCTAATACCTGGATGATACCACTGCAGAAGGGAATGATAGCTGCGGCGCGGATACCGCCGAGACGGTTGGCAAAGACAGCAAAGGTTGCGTTATCGAAGAACAGCGGCACGAATCCCGAGATGATGAGAATCGGGCTGTTGAAAACGATAAGCCCCATGATGGCCAGGAACTGGCCAAAAGCACCAAACAGGAAGCCAAACGTTACGGCGTTCGGATGACCAAAGCCATACGTTGCGGCGCAGTCGACGGCCGGAACAGAACCCGGCAGGAGTTTCTCCGAGATACCCTGGAAGGAGTTCGTGAGCTCCGATACGAAGGTACGGACACCAAGCTGCAGGATAGTCAGGTAAACAGCGAAGTTCAAAGATTTCTCAAGGATATAGAACAGGAAGTTCTGATTCTTGCCAAAGCCCTTATCGATCTGATGCATGAGGTCCGGGCCCAGAATCGTGATGATTGTACCGAAGAAGATGGTCATGAGCACGCCGGTTGCCACCATGTTCTCATTGAAGATGGAAAGGAAGCCCGGCAGTTTGAGGGTTTCGAGGGATTTTTTCGGATCGCCGATTTTCTTGGCAATCTTGGATACCAGGAAGATACCAAACATCTGCTGATGACCAGTAGCGAAACCGCCGCCCTCGGTGAGCTTTGCCACTGGCTCAACGGTGAGGTTCGAGGCCACAGCCCAATAAGTACCAAGGAGAATACCGAGCATCACGACAACCTGCGGGTCCATAAGGCCTGGGAAGCAGAAGAGGACGAGCCACAATGCCGTCGAGGACTGCTGTACCATGACATGACCAGTGATGAACAAGGTGCGGATCTTCGTATACTTACGGAATAGTACCAAGAGGATATTCATGGTAAAGGCAATCAGCAGGACCATCATCATCATGGAGAAGGAACGGCCGATATTCTCTACCGAGGCCTGGGCTGCTGCCTGACCGAAGTACGGGTCGATAACGGCAGCCGACAGCTCGAATCTGTCCTTGAGGCCTGCCAGCACCGGACGGAAGTTGCCGACGAGTCCGCCAGATGCGACATTCAAGATCATATAGCCGACAGTACCTTTGATAAAGCCTGCCAGACACTCATACCATTTCTTACCTAAAAGTGCGTAACCAGCAAAGACGATAAAACCGATGAAGAAGGCCGGTTTCGTCAGGATGTTGTTTTGGAAAAACTCCCAAACGGATAACAAGATTTCCATAACTTACTTTTTCCCCACTTTCGTTTCTTTTCCCCTAAGGGAGCCTCCCCAGACTCCCCTCACTAAAAGCTCTCTTTACGCCTCGATCTGCAACAGGTCTTCCGGTGTCTTGGCTGCCAAGACCTTGGCCACGATATCCTCATCGGAAAGCGTCTCGGACAGCGCCATCAGGTTATTCAGATGGACTTCGTCATCGGTAGCTGCCAATACCACGAAGATGCGGGCATCTTTATCCGGGTCGCTCTTATCAAAGCTTACGGGCTTTTCCGTCTTCATGAAGCACATGGCCGTGCCATTGACGCCGCGGCCGCGCTCTGCATGCGGAATGCAGATATCTGGGGCAATGACGATGTAGGGGCCAAGCTCCTCCACCTTCTCGATGATGATTTCCGGATATTCCTTTTCGATGGTGCCATCAGCCAGCAGTGGTGCACAGGCTGCCCGGACGGCGTCCCGCCAGTCAGCAAAGCCTTCATGGAACGAATAGTGCTTAGTCTCGACAAATTCTTTAAACATCTTGGCTCTCCCCTCTGATTACAGGCAGGAACGGAATGGAATGTTCTGCGGATGCTCGAAGCAATCCTCAAAGCCACGGCGATGGTGGTAGTAGATCTTATCCTTATCCATCGGATAGACATAGCGGCCGCCAACCTGCCAGAAGAAGGGATGGAACTTGTACTCGTTGCGGTCCTTCTTGAAATTGTACAAGAGTTCAATCTCATTGCAGTCAGCCTGGAAGTTCGTCCAGACATCCCAGTGGATGGGTACGACCACCTTGCACTGGAGGTTCTCAGCCATGCGCAGGATATCGATGGACGTCATCTTGTCCTGCATGCCGATCGGGTTCTCGCCAAAGGAACCGAAGGCCACATCGATGTCGTAATCCTTGCCATGTTTCGCAAAGTAAATCGAGAAGTGGCTGTCACCGGAGTGGTAGATGTTACCGCCCGGTGTCTTGAGCAGGTAGTTGACTGCTTTCTCGTCCATGTCGGTGGGGCATTTGCCAGTGAGTTCCTCACGGTCCGGGCCCGTCGAGTCCGTCGTCGTGATGCAGGTGCGATCAAAACTATCGAGGCAGACGATCTCGATGTCCTTGATCTTGATGACATCCCCTGGTTTGACGACCTGGCAACGCTCCACCGGCACGCCCCATTTGACCCAGGTATCCACGGATTTCTGCGGTCCGATGAAGGGAACCGGAATCTCTTTGCCGTTCTCATCCGTCGTCGTCATGCCGCTGTGCAGTACATGGGCTGCCCACTCCGCTGACATATGGTCCTGATGGTAATGGGTTGCTAGCACCGCATCGACCTGCTTGAACGCGAATGGGTCGATGACGAAGGGTACGTTGCGCAGGTTCGGCTGCATCGAGCGGCAGCCACACATGTTAGCCATCTGATGACCAACTTTCATCTTGCCATCGCCGTGGGTACGTTTGCCGTTTCCACACCACAAATCCACGGTCACGTTGGCACCACCTGGCGTCTTGAACCAGGTGCCCGTGCAGCCCAGCCACCACATGGCGACCTGGCCTTCCGGTACTTCGTAGCTTTCGATATCCTCTACCAACCAGGTTCCCCATTCCGGGAAGGTGCTCATGATCCAGCTTTCGCGGGTCATTTCGGAAATCTTACTCATGTTAATCCCCCTAAAATAATCATTTAAGCGTAACTTTATGATTGTTTTGCCGTATTTCCTATCGACACGTCTATATTAGCACATTGTTATGCTCATTTCAAGCACTTTTTCATAAAATAATCAAAATGTGACATTTGTAATATATTTTACGCTCATTATATGATTATTTGATGCTTGATTTTTCCATATCCTTTCGTTATAATATTCATGTAATCATAAATTATATGGATATGATTGTATTACTGTCTGTTTTGCCTATTCCACAAAACTCCCATTTTGAAAGGATTCCATTATATGAAAAATAGTAAAAGCGTAGTCTTTCGCCGCCAGCAGACATTGCTCCGTTTATTGAAAGAAAACAAGACCATTGATGTTGATACAGCAGCTGCTCAGCTGGGCGTATCGGCCACGACCATCCGCCGCGACCTCGTGATGTTCGAGCAGCAGCACCTCGTCACGCGATTCCATGGCGGTGCCGAGCTCATTGCCGGCACATTGAAGGAAGAAGATACACCAACAGCCGACCCAAAGAGCCGTGTCGATGCCGAACAGAAACAGGCCATTGCCCAGTATGCCGCCTCGCTGATTGAGGACGGCGATACGATTTTTATGAATTCAAGCTCCACCACCCTTATGATGCTCGACTATATCAAAGACAAACGCGTCATCGTCGTCACGAACAACAGCAATGCCATCTATTATCCCCACGACTCACAGGTCACGATCATCCTGACCGGCGGTGAGATTTACCAGCGCCGCAAGTCGCTGGTGGGCGAGTTCGCCCTGCAGACGCTGACGAAAATCAATGCTGATAAGGCCTTTATCGGCGTCGGCGGCATCAGCGTCGCCAGCGGTATCACCACCTCAGTCCTGCCAGAGACCGCTATCAATGAGATGATGATGCGCCGCTGCCAAGGCAGCTGCTATGTTTTGGCCGCCCGCCAGAAGATTGGCCGCGAACACAACTTCCTCTCGGGCACCATCGACAAGGTCGATACCCTTATCACCTGCGCAGGTGCCAATGGCGACGAAATAAAAAACCTCCGCGCCAACGGCGTGGAGGTCATAGAGATAAACGAAACGCTTTAAGACGTGGCTGCGGATTTCTTGTCCGCAGCTTTTTTGTCTTTATGTTCCTTATTCCATTGTTGTTCGTATTTCTTTCTGGCGTCTTCCTTTTCCTTCTGCAGTGTCTTATAGTCCTTGGCACTGACATCCTGCAGATATCCTGCCGGAATCACGCGGAAAGCTTTGGGGCGCAGACGGTAGAATTCCTGATAATTGGCCAAAGCCTCAGCCCGCTGGCCAAGCTCTTCATAAATCTGCGCACTCATAAGCCAGCCATAGGGATTCCCCTTATCAGCATCTTTGGCCTTCGCCAGGTCTGCCAAGGCAGCCTCGGTATTGCCCATCATATGATAGACATCGGCGCGGTTCAGATAGTTATAGACGTTCTTGCCATCCATAGCCACAGATTTATCCGAGTCCTGCAGCGCCGCTGTGAAATCCCCGGATATAGCCTTTGCCCGGCCGCGGATTGCATAGTTTTCGGCCTCATTTTCGGGGTTTCTCGCAGCAAATACGCGCTCCATCTGAAACAGGGCCTTATCGGCCTGCCCATAGTCACTATATGTATCACCGTTTTCCCGCATCTTCTTGACCGCCTTGGCTTTAGCTCCCAGTACTGCCTCACGCTGCTCCGCCAACTGCTGCTGCCTTGCCTGCTCCGCAGCCTTCATCTTCGCACGGGCACCGCTTGCCGCCTCACTGGCATAAGCCGCCGTGACCAGCTCCTGCAGCCGCGCACCGGCGCGTTCCGTGCTCAGGAATCTATGCAAGGCCTGATTGATGCGCGTATCTGTAAGGCAGGTCACATTGCCATCGCCATCGGTGCGGAAGTTCCACCCTGCCGGTGAGTCATTATCATGGAAAGCCTTGGCAATCGCGCCTGCGACAAAGTAGGCATTCTCGAGGGTATTGTCATAGTCCCCATCCCAGTCGACACTCAGGAGTTCCTGCCCATCGATATAGACATCCTTGCGGTCCTTGACTGTCACATGACCGCAGCCATAGTCGGTCATCATCTGGGCCAGTTTCTGCTCGCGCTTGTCCGTATCGGGATGGTCGTTATAGTTTTCCTGCTCCTTGAGTTTCGGGTCGGGGTCCTGATATTCGAGGACATTCTGCGTCTCATAGGTCAAATAGCGAGCCATGCGCGCCATAGCCGCTGCACCGCCGCCTGGATTGAACCCGGCACTCGTCATGATGTTGAAACCGCCTGCATCGGCATCATACTCGGTGGGCAGGGTCACGTTCTTGGCAATCGAATAATTGGCCAGCGCATTGAGCTTATTCCAATCCGCTACCCCCGTATCCATATTCAGGAAGGCCATGCCATAGTACTGGGCCACGGCCTTGGCATAGTTATGGGCACTGTGCTGCTCGATGCCATGGGTCATCTCATGGGCAAGCACCGCCGCAAGCTCGTCGGGCTCAAGATTCAAGCCACGCACGAGCGCTTTGTTGACGCTCACATAATTCGTCGGGTAGCAGGCCGCATTGAAATCCTTGCTGTTGTTGACCGTCCAGCAGAACGGCAGGCTGTTTTCCTTCAATACATAGTCGCCCTTCGACACCAGCTGCTGCATGACCTGATTGACGACCTGCACATCGTTGTCATTAGGATCGACACCATTCTGCTGGATATCCTGCCGCTGGCTCTCTATCTGCGCCTTGGCATTGTTGCCGAGCGCCAGGATGCTCGACAGGCTTGACTGATACGCCCCGAGCACACCTAGTGCCTGGGCTGCCACGGCCCAGGCATCAGCCGCCTCAGCCTTCGGCAGGTGCGCAAGCACCGTGCCAGTTATCATGAATCCCGACAGCACCATGGCTGTCAGGCCTCGTTTCCATCGCTTGGTATAGCGCAAAGAAATCACCTCATCTCTGTTAAATATCTATCCTTATTCTATCATACGCATCCTAAAAATAACGTGAGAAAAAGATTTTCTTTTACTTTTTGTCCTTTTGTAACCTAGATTACATACTCTTTTCATAATATCCGATTATAATGAACTTGTCGATGAGAGATATACCTGGTAATCCCCCAGGGGTACGAACTCATTGACGTCCCTAAACAAGAAGGTTTTAATCCCACCCTTCTTGCTTCCCATTTCTCAAATTTTTTATCATCCCTTCCCAGGAAGACCGTGAAGTACAATCCCACTTCACGGTCTTCCTCTTTTTTGTTGCCTAAATTGTTTTCATTATTGCTGAATAATTATCGTAATTTTTCTACTATGCCTAAAAAGAATCAATTTCACCAGCCTTGGCTATTGAAAAAATACTGAATTTTATTTATGATAGAAATATAATAAATTGTAATAACAATTTATAGCAATCATAATTATCGTTTCTTATCATAAAGGAGGCGTATGTATTTTGGACAAGATGAGTAAGGAAGCACTCGCGGTCAAACGCGCAGAACAGGCCTTTGACCGTAAGCGCCGTACTATCGGCCTGTTCGGTGGGCCTATCCTCGCACTCTTGGTCTTCCTGACCCCGATTGCCGGACTTACCGTACCGGCCCACAAACTGCTGGCCATCATGGTACTCGTTGCTCTGTGGTGGATCACCGAGCCTGTACCTATCCCGGTCACATCGCTGATTGGCCCGACACTGGCCGTCGTAACCGGCGTCGTACCAGTAGGGACAGCATTTGCCGCCTTTGCGAATCCGATGATTTTCCTGTTCATGGGCGGATTCATCCTCGCCAAGGCCATGATGACCCATGGACTCGACAAGCGTTTTGCCTACTGGCTGCTCTCACGTTCCTGGGTCGGCTCGAATCCTAAGCGCATCTTCCTGGCCGTCGGCCTTGCCGCCGCCCTGTGCTCAGGCTGGGTCAGCAACACGGCTACCGCAGCCATGATGTTCCCGATCTGCCTTGGCCTGTTGACCTCCATCAAGGAAATGTTCGCAGCCAATGGCCGTGAGATCGACCTGCATGAATACAAATATGCCACAGGACTTATGCTTATGACTGCATACTCCTGCTCGATTGGCGGCGTATTGACGCCAATCGGCACTCCGCCGAACCTCATCATGCTCGGTTTCCTCGATCAGATGTGTGACATCCATGTATCCTTCTTCGAATGGATGACCTGGGGCTTTATCGCGATGGTCATCTACTTCCTCATCGCTGCCTTTGTGCTCTCGCGTATGTTCCCCGCTGATGTGGAGCGCATCGACGGGGCGGATACCTTCATTCGCAACAAGCTCGCGGAGCTCGGCGGCTGGACGCTGGCACAGAAGAACACGCTGTTCTGCTTTATCGTTGCCGTAACCCTCTGGGTAACGCCGGGCATCCTCTCGATTGCCCTTGGCAGCACGGATCCTACGCTCAAGATGTACAACAAGCTGTTCCCAGAGGCCGTTGCCGCTATGGCCGGTGCTCTTATCCTGTTCATCCTGCCGGTCAACTTCGAGAAACGCCAGTTCACCCTCAAATGGCAGGAAGCCATGGAAGGTATCGAATGGGGCACGCTGATCCTGTTCGGCGGTGGTCTCGCCATGGGCGGTATGATGTATAAGACAGGTCTGTCCCAGTGGGTCGGCGACCTCATCGTCAGCTCCATGGGCGGCGCACCGTCCCAGATTGGCATGGTGGCCATCTTCTCAGTCATGGCCCTGCTGCTCTCGGAGCTCACGAGCCATACGGCTGCCACGAACATGATTGGCCCACTGGCCATCACCGCGGCAGTATCGGCTGGTCTCAGCCCGATTCCGGTCTCTGTCGGCATTGCCCTTTCCGCATCCCTCGGCTTCATGCTGCCGGTATCGACACCGCCGAATGCCATCGTCTACGCATCGGGCTATATCCCCATCACCAAGATGATCCATACCGGCGTCATCATCGACGTCGTTGGCATCGCTTGCGTGACGATTCCGTTGGTCATCTACTTTGTCAGCTGGGTCGTCGGCTAAGCCTGCCTTGACAAAAATCCCCGCGCGGCGTAAAGTAGAGGCAAAACGATACACGGGAGCCTGCAGACAGGCTGAGAGGAAGTTATGCACTTCGACCGCACCTGAGTTGGATAATGCCAACGTAGGAAAGTATGCAAAAAGATTCACAGGGACTATCCGAAATGGATAGTCCCTGTTTTTGTTGCCCCAAAGGAGGAATATCGATGTCACTAAGTCTCTGCCAGAACAACATCACCAAAGCCTGTGCGTTACGTAAGGCCCTGCCCCTCTATGCCATCACTGACCGGCGCTGCGGTCATCTCCGCCATCTTTGCCGCCCCGGATATACGAGCAGCAGCCACCCGGCTCCGCCAGCGTCTTTCCGCTCTCCTCACCAAAACTGCCTTGACCATTGCCGGCAGCGATGCCAGCGGCGGCGCTGGTATCCAGGCTGATCTGAAAACCATGCTGGCCTGCGGCGTCTACGGCATGAGCGCCATCACCGCCCTGACGGCCCAAAACACCACCGGCGTAGCTGGTGTATCCCCCTCTACTCCAGATTTTCTGTCCGCGCAGCTGGACAGCATCTTTGGCGATATCTTCCCCGACGCCGTGAAAACCGGCATGGTCTTTTCCGCCCCCCTTATCGCTGTGATTGCCGGCCGACTCCGCCAGCGCCAAGCCAAAAACATCGTGGTGGACCCAGTGATGGTTGCCACCAGCGGCGCCCGTCTATTGTCCGCAGATGCGATTACCGCCTTAAAGGAACAATTATTCCCTCTAGCGACGCTGATAACCCCGAACCTTAAGGAAACCGAAGCGCTGACTGGACTTTCGATCACGAACAAGGCAGATATGGAAACAGCCGCCCGGAAACTCCAGGCGGCTTATGGTTGCAACGTACTATGCAAAGGCGGTCATCGCCCAACCGATGCCGACGACCTGCTCTATACAGCTGACGGCCCCTTATGGCTGCCCGGCCGGCGCGTGGACAATCCCAACACGCATGGCACTGGCTGCACCCTGTCTGCGGCCATCGCAGCGCACTTAGCCAAGGGATACAGCCTGCCCCAAGCCGTACAGGCAGCCAAGGACTATCTAACGGGAGCCCTAACGGCCGGCCTCAATCTCGGCCATGGCGCCGGCCCTTTGCATCATGGCTGGAATCTGACCTCACTCGTTTAAAAGAATTTTAGCCGTTTCCTCATCAGTGACCAATACGTTGATAAGATGGCCGCGCAAAGCGCCCATAATCGCTGGCACTTTCTCCCGGGAAGCGGCCAAGCCGATGCTGTACTCCAGCTGACGCAGTTTTTCCAGTCCTACCGCAATGATCCTGTCAGAAAAAGGCGTTGTCACCTCACGACCATTGATATCATAAAACACCGAACATATTTCTCCTACTGCTCCTGTCTTGGCCAGCGACTCGATGGCCTCCCGGCCAAAACTGCCAGCCCAGACCAGGTTGGATGATTTTACTGGAGCGCCAATGCCTACGATACCGATGTCCAACCTGTCCCAATAGGAAGAAATCTTTTCATAGTTCACATCTTGTACAATAGCCTGACGGATAGCCGCAGTCTTGGCAATAGCTGGCGCATAGATATAATGACTGCGTCCACTGAAAGCCCGAGCCATCTGATAACAGATCGTATTCACATGAAACTCGCTGTCAATAGCTTCCGGTCCTCCATCAAGGGGAACGAAATCAATATCAAGCGGCGAGTTTTTTTCCTGTTCTGCATACTTAGCCAGCTCACTGATGCTTGTTCCCCAAGCCATACCCACTACCTTACCGTCACTCAAAATGCGGCGAATCAGCCGCAGCCCTGCCCGGGCCATCTGTTCCTTGATAAACTGCATATCGTAGCTCTTGGGCACCACACAGGCCTCTTTCAAGCCAAAACGGCGCTCCAAATCCGCTTCCAGCTCATCAAAGGAATCGCTTTCCACTGTTATCTTGACAATTTTATCTTTCAAGGCTTTTTTTAGATATTTACTGACTGTAGTACGATCAATTCCCATGCGTTGGGCTATCTCACTTTGTTTCAAGTTCTCTACATAATACATATTGGCCACTTTGACCAGAATACGTCTTTCTACTGGCTGCATTGAAATGACCTCCCTGCTTTTATGCGCGGAAAACTGGCACACAGAGGGTAATGTGCCAGTTTCACGAATTATGGATCTATCAGCCGCGAGTCTTACCACCAGCGACGTTATATGTTACACCATGGATGTAATTAGCCCGATCGCTAGCCAAGAACATCACCGTATCGGCTACTTCCGTAAGCTTGCCGCTGCGTCCCAGCGGTGTGGTCTTGGTGCTCTTGTAGCCCTTGCGCAAATCATCTACCGTAATGCCACGCGTGTAAGCCAATGCCTCTTCATAAGAGAGCGTCCGCAGGCCCGTTGCTTCCATAATGCCGGGAGCAATCCCCACTACGCGGACATTGTACTTACCCAGTTCCTTGGCCCAGGAACGCGTGAAGGAATTCACAGCATTCTTGGTGGCAGCATAAATGCTCTGCCCCTCAGAACCTTCCAGACCGCTTTCGGAGGACATGTTGATAATCACCCCCTTACCGTTGTCCACGAACTCGTGTCCCAAAGCCTGCGCCATCAAGTATACGCCCTTGATATTGACCCCGGTGACCTTATCATAGACATTGTCATTGAGCTCATGTTTGCCATGAGGGTCCTTAGGATCAACCAGCAGGCAGGGAATGTTGATGCCAGCATTATTGACCAGCACATCCAGTTTGCCGAATTTTTTCTTAGCCTGCTGAATCATATCCGAAATATTTTCCGGATTGGTGACGTTAGTGACCACATAGAGCATTTCACCGCTGCCCGCATGGAGATCAAATTCCGGCGCCTGCGGATTCATATCACAGACCACTACATTGGCACCATTATCCAGGAAGGCTTGTGCCACCGCCTTGCCAATACCGGAAGCACCTCCCGTCACTACTGCTGTTTTACCTTCTAAATTAAGCCATGAAGCCATACGAAACATCTCCTAAATTACAATCCTTTACGGTCTTACAATAGAAATTTCATCGCCAGGCACCACATCTACGATGGGTTTATCCTCCAGATAGAGACTGCCTTCCAGGCCTTCCCCTTCTTCATTGGCATTGAAGCGCAGGGTGATATGGCCCAAATCGCGAAGATTCTTCTGCACTTCGCTGCCGGCGTAGACGATCTTGTACTCAGCACTGCCCAGCTTGAATATATCGCCGGGCTGTACCTTGTCCTCCAGTTTATTGCCTCGATGGAGAATGCAATATTCACGCAGTTCCTCTGGTGCGTTCTCATTGAACATAATCAGCATTTTGGCATCTTTAAAGGAATGAACATTTACGCCTAGTTCCTGCACCGTAGTGCTATAATACTTCTTCATTGTAAGACCCCCTGAATTTTTCTTACTTTAAATAAGTCTTTGATAACAAATCCTATTAACCTTCATACAGACCAAAACTAGCCATCCAGGCCAGGATTACGGCAATCGGCCCCGTGATGAAACGCGAATACAGTACGGAAGGTACGCCAACCTCTACCGTTTCCGCCTCTGCTTCAGCCAGCCCCAAACCTACAGGAATGAAGTCGCAGGCGCACTGGGCGTTAATGGCAAAAAGAGCAGGTAATGCCAATGCCGGCGGAATTTGACCGTTGCCGATTTCCACACCGATGAGCACGCCGATAACCTGAGCAATAACAGCGCCCGGACCAAGGAATGGCGAGAGGAATGGGAACGAACAGATAAGCGACAGGATAACCAAGCCTACTGGCGAACTGGCCAATGGGGCCAAAAGATTGGCAATCACATCGCCGATGCCCGTGGTCAGGATAACACCGATCAGCATGGATACAAAAGCCATGAACGGCAGAATGGTCTTGATCATCGTATTAATGGAATCACGGCCAGCCTGATAGAATATGGATACGATACCGCCCATAAACTGACCGATTTTGGCCATCAAACTGCCTTCTGCCTGTTGCTGGGATATCTTTTTGCTGGTATCATACTTGGGTTTCTTCATCGGTTCTGCAAGGGATGCCGGTGCAGCTTCACCATCGCCGAATGCGATATTGTCCACCTTGACTGCCGATACGTAAATATCCGGTTTGATATGCTGTGCCAAAGGGCCGGACGGTCCGGTAGGATTCAAATTGATGGTGAAAATACGCTTCTGCGGATAGATTCCACAACGCAGCGTGCCACCACAATCAATAACCACAGCCAGCGTTTCTTCTTCAGGTACCCGCGTTTTAAAGCCATCCACAACTTCACAGCCCGTCATTTCCCCCAAACGGATGGATACAGGCGAAATCACGCCACCAGTAATGTTGACAATCTTATTTTTCGTTTCTGTCGGCACAAGGGTAAGCGGACCGCCAAAGCCGCCGGAACCAGCCGAAACAACTACGGTTTTATATTCTGCCATTTCATTTTCCCCCTATATCATCAAGACTTGATTGCGACAACCTGCTTCGAAAGTTTTACCCCCTGCTGTTTCTGTACATACGCCGTAGTAAAGTCGGTTACCCAGCCGCGCAGAAAGTTAATCACGATACCGATAAGAAAGTAACGCAGAGCCAAATCTACCGTCGGCAATCCCAGCGCCGATACACCATTGGCAATCCCCAGGAACACGAAAAGCTCGCCGGGATTTACATGAGGAAACAAACCGTTCAGCGTATGACAGGAAGCTGAACCAGCTGCATAATAAGAAGGCTTGTAATACTCCGGCATGAATTTCCCCAGTGACAAAGTCATCGGGTTGCAGAAGAAGAACGTTCCCACGACTGGGAGTAAGATATAACGGCTAAAAATATTGCCGGCACAGAGATGGGCAAACTTTTCAATGCGCTCATTCCCTACCAACAGAACGATGGAGTTCATCGCCACCAATAAGCAGATAAGCGTCGGGATAATTCCAGTCACCCAACCGGTGAGCACCTCTCCACCTTTATTGAACATACCGATAAAGCCTTGTGCGAAAAAAATCAATGTGTCCATTTTTTACCTTCTTTCCTCTTCATTCTCTGTATTGAAAGCTGCGGTCATTCAGCCAGAGCTGCCGTTTCTTCTGCATGCTGCTCCTGCTGCAACTCTTGATAATTCTCGTAATCCTGACGGGCGTTCAGCACCGCCGCTGTCACCTGCTTTCCTAACCCCTCACAATCCTCTTCAGTTATTGCAGGAAGAACTTTACCTCTCAGGGCTGGCAATTCCTTGAAACCAGCAAACACTGTGCGGCCAGCCATCGTTTCAGCATGCACGATTTCTGCCTGTTCATTGATGCAGATAAGCGCCACCGCTCCGGCCCGAAAGCCACCCTTGGCCTTGCCACAGGCTACCCGGCCATAACACCTCAGCTCCTTCAAATGTTTGTTGAAACGACCAAACTGCCATAGTCCCAGCAGCAACTGTAACACCCACATTCCTGCCGCTAGTAAAATCATCCAGCCCATAGTCAAATTCTCCTTTCCACAGCAAAATCATAACGCGCGCTATCTATCGATAACCTTCACATTTGTGATTTGTTATCAACTTTACAAGCTGTTTACAGGTATGATATTAGTTTATTTCCTCGTATACTTCAATAGTTTTTTATCATTTTCTCGTAAAAAACATCGTTTTTCCTTATTTTTCCGCTCGTATTTTCACTTATGTGATAAAAATATATAATATGTGAAAGTGTGCATATCTTCCCCAAACAACATATCCCCTAGTAAAATCAGGCAAAAAAAAGCTGTAGATAAAATGCCCACGCATTTCATCTACAGCTTTTTCAGCTTATCCGATAATCTTGAAACGATTGGATGGATCCGGCCTTGATGCCGTCAATCAATTCGCCGATTACCCGCGGATCAGAGTAATCAAGCGGCAGGAAGCAGGAGTCAGCCTTGTTATAATACTGGCGTACATCATTTTCCACCACCTGCAAATCCTGGCGGAACTTCAGCCGGCGCGCCTCGTAGTCACGCCCGGAACGGATATAGCCGCCACAGGTAATGATTCCCCAGAGGATGAAGAACAACGACCAGCCGACCTGCGGCATAAGACCTGCACCATAGAGCATCATATACACCACCACGGTAGCCAGGCAGCCGCCCAGCATCCAATGCATAAGTGATGGCGCCTGCCATTTCATCTGCATGAGCCAGAGATCTTCCATGACACCATACTTGCCGCGGTTCTGCAGGAAATACTCACGCAGCCGCTTCAGCTCCTGAAGCAGACGTGCCTTATCCGCAGGCACCGCTGCCAGCTCTTTGAGCTTCACTTTTTCGCTTGCCGGCTGTTCTTCCTTATCATCAGCCGGTTCTGCACAGAAGGGACATAATCTTACGCCCTCATCCAATACCTTGCCACATTTTCTGCAAATCATCGTTCTTCCTCCTTTCTTCGTAATACTTTGACTGTCTTCCTTGAGCAGTTCTTGGAAAAATCAACGATTTGAATCACTTCATGGTACTTCTATTGGTAACTTATAATATTCGCTATCAAAACGAAATCCCCTGCTTTCGCAGGGGATTTTTTTACATATTTCTACATAAATCGCTTATTTTGTGCGGAATTTGCCAACACTGTCCTTGAGCGAATCCGAGAAGGTCGACAATTCATTGCTCGATGCCGCACACTCCTCAGAAACCGCCGAGTTGTCCGTGACAACGCCGAGGATATCGCGGGAGAGGTTGTTCACCTGCTCCATCATATTCTGCTGTTCTAAGCTCTGCTGACGCAGCTGCTCGATGACCTTATCGACAGCCTCAGTATTTTCGGTGATTCCCGACAGCGAATCGGCCGCTGTACCTACGACTTTCGTACCGCTGTCGATAGCGGCCAAAGCCTTGTTGATAAGATCCTGGATATTCTGCGTGCTGAGCGCCGACTGCTCAGCCAGCTTGCGTACCTCCTCTGCGACCACAGCGAAGCCACGGCCAGCCTCGCCAGCACGAGCGGCCTCAATCGAAGCATTGAGCGACAGCAGTGCCGTCTGTCCGGTGATTTCGTCAAGCGTGCCCAGGATCGAGCGGATTTCCTCCGAAGCGGCGCTGATGTCATGCATCGCAGCCACTACGTTATCCATCTGCTTACGGCTCATCTCTATGCTCTCATTTGTCAGCCGGCTTGACTCACGCGCCTGCTCAACAAAAGATTCCACCTTGGCGTTTTCCGCCATCGTTGCATGAATCTTGTCCTGCAGATTCTGCACGCTTTCATTCTGCGACATTGCGCCCTCAGCCAAGCTCTGGGAAACCTTCGATACTTCACCAGAGCTTACCGCTACCTGCTCAGCCATATCGCCCATGCTTTCCATTTCCGCACAAAGTGTCTGGCGGATATGGTTGATATTGCGCTGGATCGGCTCATAGTCACCAATATACTTCATATCGGTGGTCGTCACGAGATCACCAGCGGCCATCGTATTGAGGTTCTTCTCGATGTCCTGCACATAGCCGAGGATGGCCGTGCGCATCTTGTTCAAAAGCTCATACAGAGCACCGATCTCATCCTGGCGCGGATAGCTGAATTTCTGTGTCATATGGCCATTGGCCAGCTTATTGACACTGTCTTCCAGCGCCGCCAGCGGATTCACGACGCGCTCCTGGAACGTATAATAGACACGGCGCAGTACCAGACCTACCGCAGCAATGAAGCCCGCAAGCAGTACATACAGCAGTACCGCCATCACGTCGACCAAGGTCTGTGCAGCCTCGACCATCTCATTGGTTTTGCCAAAATACGTTTCACTGACCTCGAGCAGATGGGCCGGGTTCTTCGTCTGCTCATACTCGGCAATCGCCGGCTTCACCTCGTTTTGCCAATAGGTTTCCGCCGCATCGCGCTTGCCAGGGAAGCTGCCCAGATGCACCCGGCTGCCCAGATCCTTGAGCAACCCCTCGATCTTCTGTGTCGTCTGGCTGGCATCAGCGCCGGCCAGCACCTGCTTGACAATGCGCTGGGAACCGCCGCGCACGACACCGGCATCATTCACCACCGCAACATAACTTGTAAACAGGTACAAACTAATCCCTACGATAACTACTACACCAACGACAATGGCAAATACCCGTGCCAAAAGCCGTTGAATCAAATATGCAATTGTCTCTTGCTGATTCAATTCCTTCACGCTCCCTTTCCCTGTCTCTCGTTAGTTATACCTGCCAACAGTATAACAAAAAAATTCTCACACAGGTGTGACTTTTATCACGCCTGTGTGAGAATTTTCTGTTTCCTTGTGTTTTTTAATTTTTCACAGCTTGCTTGATTTCTTCACGCGTGACTTTGCCCTCAGCCACGAGTTCATCGATCCATTTGCCATGATGCTTGGCCGCATAGCTGGCCTTAACCATACCATCGCACATGCCCTGCATCGAATCGGGATTGACGCCCAGCGCCAGATAAATATGACCGATAGCAGCAGCAAAACCGAAGCCTGCGCAAATACTGTGCAGAGGAATCATCCAGGTACGGATGGCAGGACTCACAAGCCCTTCGCCAAACCAGAGCACGGCGCCTGAAATGACAAGCAGTCCCCAGATGACAGCCTGCAGCAGGATGTTCATCTTCTCGCCGCCGTTGTAGAAGCTCTGAGGCGGGATGCCCTCGGGTTCCTTGCCGATGAGCTCAGCCGGGAACTTCTGGTTGAAGACGATATCATCGCGGCCAAAGCTCAGGACTTCCTTGACCAGACGGCGGATGCCATCATGAGCCGTTACCAGACCGATAATCGGATTAGCAATGAAAATGACGGCAAAAACGCGATGTGCGTATTGCAGCGTCGCGGCACCGAACATGTCATACAAGAACCGGAAGGTATCCGTATAGAGCGGCAGCGCCGTCAGGAATAACAGGAAGAAGCTGATGGCATTGATCCAATGGAAATAGACAAAGCCCATCTTATGACGCTTGATGTATTTCTTGTTTACGAGCATCTTATTTCCCCTCCTTTTTGCTGGTCATGCCTTTCAGCGCTGCCATACCCAGCACGCCAACGATGGCACCAGCTCCGGCCAGCTTGCCGAGCGGACGCACGACATCCTTCCAGAGGTTGATGGAATCCGGCGTCTGCGGATTTTCCGGCAGGCCATAGACCGCCGGCTTCTCTGGCAGTACATAGAGCATATGGATGCCGCCTACGCCCTGCGGGTTGTAGACATTGGCCTCCGGATAGCCTTCCTGTCTGAGGATTTCCACCCGCTTTTCCGCGCGCTGGAGCATTTCTTCTTTCGTACCAAAGCGGATAGCGTCAGCCGTGCAGGTCTTCGAGCAGGCTGGCTCCATGCCTTCCGCGATGCGGTCAAAGCAGAGGTCACACTTCGTGGACTTGTTGGTCTCCTTGTTGACCTTCGGTACATCAAAGGGGCAGTTATGGGTGCAGTAGCCGCAACCCACGCATTTTTCTTCATCGATGACGACAGCACCATTGGGCAGCTTGTCGATGGCTTCCTCGGGACAGCCCTTGGCGCAGGCCGGGTCAGCGCAGTGCATGCACTGGCGCTTGAAGAAGTCCCAGTGGAATTTGCCCGCAGCATCCACGCGCTCGTTCATCTGGATGAGATTCCAGGTCGTCGGGGTCAGCTCTTTATGGGACTGATACTGTCCTTCAAAGGGCGTTGACATATCGGCCGGCAGGTCGTGCCACTGCTTGCAGGCGACCATGCAGGCACGGCAGGCGCTGCAGCGTGCCACATCATGCAGCATAGCGATTTCTTGTGCCATTATAGTTCTCCTTTCATACTCGCAAATACACAGTTTTACGCATTAGCGAGCATTACGCTTCCTTTTTTCTGGAGACTCTTCTCCTCACCGAGAAAATCGAGATGGATTGTCGCCCAATCCCGCAAATAAACTTCTTCCTCGCCTTCCTCATTATATGTCTTGAGGTAAGCATGGCATTTGTCACAGACATCGAGGCGCATAGCAGCCTCGCCCTCGGGCTCAAGGATATGCATTTCCTTGAGATCGTCGTTGCCGCAGTAGACACAGCCGATGCGCGCATAAGGCCAGACCGTATGGCAGCCGTCACAGGCCAGCACACGGGCGCGGCCCTCCTGCTCCTTGCGCAGCTGCGCGAGAACCGGCTGGCGCCCGCAGACCGGGCAGTAATTACGTTTCCAGCCGATTCCCTGCCAGAAAACTGGGTCTTTGAGCTCGGCGGGAACCAAGACTTCGACCAGCTGCCATCCCAGCGTGCGAACCAGCGCTTCATTGAGCTTATTGTCTGCAGCAAAGCTCTGGATCTCCGCATCTTCCTGCCGCAGCAGATAGTCGAAGAACTGCTGGATTTCCGTGAGTTCAGCTTCCGCCGTCCAGCTCTGCCAAGCATTGAGGGCGGCTTTCATCATTTCCGGCGCCTCGATGTCCTTGAGGGCCTCAAGACAATCCCCCAGCGACACTGCGGCCACCTTGACCATGGTACGCTGGAGCTGCGGCTGCTGCAAAAGCGGCATGCCGTCCTTGACGAGATTTGCAATGTCATCCTTTTCAGGAAAGGAAACCGGCGAGACTGCACCTGTAAGGATTTTCTCCATAGCAAGCTGCAAGTTAGCCGTTTCCGCGAGGAAAGGGTGTTTCTTCAGATATTCATCCATGGGTGATTTCTTGGCGGTTTTCATAAAAGTCTCCTAATATCATACAGATTATGCTTTCACGATGTTGACCAGGCAGGCCTTGAATTCCTGCTCCTGTGTATTCGGGTCGAGGGCATCGATGGTCAGGTAGTTGGTGCTAGGTCCCTTTGCCAGGCCCTTGAAGCCCCAGCTGTACGGCATCCAGACCATATGCGTCTCTTCACCGTTGACGGTAAGCGGCTGCGCGCGTTTCGTGACCATGGCTTTGACCACGACAGCACCACGGGCCGAGCTTACTTTTACCTTGTCGCCCTCTTTGATGCTGAGTTTCTTGGCCAGCTGCTCGCTGATCTCGACAAACGGTTCCTTGACCAGCTCATTTAGCCACGGGATGTTGCGCGTAACCGTACCGGAGCACCAGTGCTCCGCAATACCCGAACTCGTCAGCACATACGGGAATTTATCCTTCGTGCCCAGCGGCTGTTTTTCCGGAACGCGCGGATATTTGACACAGGGATTGAACTGGGCCAATTCATTCGTATGCAGTGCATTGTGGGTCGGGCTTTCGACCGGCTCGTAGAATTCCGGCAGTGGGCCATCGACTGGCGTCGAGGAGGCATCGCGGGTCATGCCATCGGGGTTCTTGTCCTTATAGGTGGCAGCAAAGAGGCGGCCGATGCCTTCGCCGTTCATGCGGAACGGCTTCTGGCCGTCCGGCGTATCCGGGCCAGCCGTGCGGTTGCCAACGTCCGGTACATCGTAGCCCGTCCACTTGCCAGCGGCTGCATCCCACCAAACCAGCGGATGCTCTTTATCCTTCGGCGTGCCGTCCGGGTTGCAGGAGGCACGGTTGTAGAGGATATGGATGTTATCCGGCCATACCCAGCCGAACTGCGGGAAGATGCCGATATCGCCTGGATCTTCCTGGCCACGGCGTTTCGTGCGGTTGCCCTCACGGCTGATATAGCCGGCATAGATCCACATGCCCGAAGCCGTCTCGCCGTTGTCCTTGAGTTCGCCGATACCGTTGACGAGCTCACCCGTGGCCACGTTGTAGCCACTGATTTCCTTCATGACGTCTTCGATGTAGTTTTCCTGGGAATAATTCCAAGACATGTATTGGATCGGCTCGTCCTTTTTCTCCGTGGAATCTTTGTAGAGTTCGCGGATGCGTTTCCAAAGCATGTCGTTGATCAGGTAATCCGGCTTGGATTCGCCCACCGGTTTCGGTCCCTGCATACGCCACTGAATCAGGCGCATGGAGTTCGTGATCGTGCCCTCGCGCTCAAGATAGGAGCAAGCCGGCAGGAAGATGACTTCCGTCTGGATCTCGCTCGGGTTGTCGCCCGGGCGGTTCCAGAACTCCGCCGTCTCGTTAACGAAAATATCCTGCACGATAAGCGAATCCATCTTGCAAAGGCCATCATGGACCATCGTGAGGTTCGCATTCGTCATCTGCGGGTTCTGGCCGCAGAGATAAAGCGCATGCATCGTGCCCTTCCAGGCATCCTCAAAGATAGCATAGATGGAATCCGGATGATTGCCGTTGCGGATAGCACCATAATCGAAGCCATAGCCATTCTCCGGCGTAGCATGCTCGCCGAACCAGGCCTTCGTCATATTGACATACCATTTGCGGCGGAACGTACCATAAGCCTCGGTCCAGGACTTGAGGTCCGGCGTCTTATGCGTCGGATGGACGAGATAGCCCGGCTGCATATTGAACTCGATGCCAAAGTCCGTGGATGCCTGAACGTTTGGCTGCCCGCGCATCGCGATGATGCCTGCGCCGGGGATGCCGACATTGCCTTTCAAGAGCTGCATGATCGTAAAGCAGCGGATATTCTGTACGCCCACCGTATGCTGGGTCATGCCGAGAGCATACATGATGATGGCCGGTTTGTCGTTTTCAATCCAGATGGAAGCGGCGCGCTTGGCATCCTCAGCCTTCATGCCCGTGATGTTTTCCACCATCTCGAGGGTGTAGCGGCTGTAGAATTCCTTGAGCCGCGACATAACCGTATTGGGGGCAAAGAGGTCATTAGCCTTCTGGGGTTTGCCATCGGCACCGAGGGCATAGCCCCAGGTCTCCGTATTGGTATAGGCCTTTTTCTCCGGATCATAGCCTGAGAACAGACCATCGTCAAATTTGAAGTCATCGCGGAGCAGGCAGGCACCGTTGGTGTTCTGCAGGACGTACTCCTTGTTGAATTTGCCAGATTCCAGCATCTCATGGATGATATAGCCCATGAAGACGATATCCGTGCCCGGACGTACCTGGAAGAAATCGTCAGCAATCTTCGACGTACGCGTAAAGCGCGTATCCACATGGACGATTTTCGAGCCGTTCTTCTCACGGGCAGCCATGACATTCTTGAGGCCCATCGGGTGACACTCGGCCAGGTTCGAGCCCTCAATCCAGATGAGGTGCGTGTTCTTGATATCCGCCCAGGGATTCGTCATGGCTCCGCGGCCAAAGGCAGCGCCCAGAGCCGGCGGCGTATTGGCGTGACAGACGCGGGTCTGGTTGTCGATATAGACAACGCCGAGGGCCCGGGCCATCTTGATATTCTGATAGCATTCCTCGTTGTTGATCTGGGAACCGCCGATAAAGGCCAGACCATCGGTACGGCGAACCTCATAGGTCTTGCCATCGATTTCTTCGGTCTGTTTCCAGCCTTTCTCACGGGCATTCTTCATGGCATGAGCAGCCTTGTCGATAGCCTCTTCCCAGCTGATTTCCTCCCAGTGGTCGCTGCCCGGTGCACGGTACAGCGGCTTTTGCGGACGCTCCTTTGAGTTTGGGATATGGCCATAGCCCAATCCCTTGCTGCAAAGAGCACCACGGTTGATCGGGCTGTCAACAGCACCTTCGAGCTGGATGAGTTTATCGTCCTTCACGTAGCCGATGACGCCACAACCACAAGCGCAGAAGTGGCAGATCGAGGTAAACTCCCGTGCCCCCTTGAGCTTGAATTCTTTTGCGGCAGCCTTGACCTTCGGCATGTCGAGTCCCAGGCTGGCCATGGCAAGGCCGATGCCGCTGAGACCTGTGGCTTTCAAGAAGTCACGCCTGCTCAAATTCATCAAAACTTCCTCCTTTAGTCTCCTAAAACCATTTCTTGTATCTATAAAATCAACAATGTTACATAAATAAAAACTATTCAATATAGCATAAGACTATAAAGAATCAATATGTTACATTTATGATTCTATGCAAAAATAATATAGCGTTTTATGCCTCTTTTTCTACCCGTGGGGCATCCGCGACGATAATCCGCTCAGGATTCGTGTAGATACAGAAGCTCCCGGGACGCATCCGCGCCACCAAGGTAATCCCCAATTTCTTTGCCAGCCGCAGCGACAGCGTGGTCGGCACCGACTTAGCAGCCACGGCGCCAATGCCCATACGGCCAAGCTTCAGCATCATCTCCGAGGAACAGCGGCCGCTGAAAATGATGATCTTATCCGTAAGGTCAATCCCCTGCCGCAGCGACCAGCCATAGAGCTTGTCAAAGACGTTGTGACGGCCGATATCCTCGCGGAATACCAGGATACGGCGCTGCCGCTGGTCGTAGAGGATGCCGCTGTGCACGCCATTGGTCTTCTCGTGGGTAGCCGCCAGCTCCGACAGCAATTTGTCCGCGCAAGCCAGGATATCCTGGGCCACGAACTGCACCGCCCGAGGCCGGGCAAAGATGCGCTCAGGAGCGCAGTCCAGGATCTCACGGGCCGAATAGTAACGCGGATCCTCGGCGGCATGAGCCGCCCACTGCTGGGCAGCCGCCGTGGTCTCCACATGGACCGTAAAGGCCTTCTCATCAATGCTGAGCCCCTCGATGTCGCTGACGTTACGGATATATCCCAGCTGCGCCAGCATGCCCGTCACCAGATCCTCCAGATCCCCTGGCGAGCAAAAGGAGGTCGTAAGCAAGACACCGTTGAGATAGATGTCCAGATAGCGCTCGATGGACGTATACTTGTGGTCCTCGACGATCTGCCCCTGCTGCGCATCGTAACGCGTCACAGGGAAATCGATAAGCTCTGTATCTCTTGGCTGCATAGCAAACGCCTCCTAATCAAACTTCCGGCATCAGTTTATCCTTTCGTCTTGTTTCTGGCGACGACTTTTATCACAACAAGACGAAATCCGTCATCGCCATAGCCATGGTAACAAAGTTTTTGTCCATTGGCAAACGACAAAAAAACCGGCCAAAGGCCGGTTATAAATAAAGATAATCTTATCATTATTGATTTTTGTGTCATTTGTCCCAGCGTCGATAAGGCAACAGCAAAAAGTCTGACAAGTCGCTTAGAAGTCTTTCCCCATAAGGAATCTGACCAGCTGCTCCGCCCTGGCAATATCGTCGATGCCATAGCAATATACCTGCTCATCCTTTACTGCTTGCGGGATTTCCCCAGCAAACAAGGCCACAGTGTCTGCATCGATCAGCGGCTCTCCCAATCCGCGCCAGAGAGACAGCTTGGGCACTGTGCCATGGCTGCGGCTTTCGATCAACACGAGATCTACGCTCTCCATCTTGGCCGCCACCGAAAGCAGCGAGGCCCGCTTGGCCGTCCGGCGCTGGATGAAGTAGCCATCCGGCGACACCACGGCCACTGCATCGGCACCAGCCTGGGTAAACCGCCAGCTATCCTTGCCCTCCACATCGACATCGTAGCCATGGCAGTCGCCCTTGACCACACCCACGCGTATCCCTTGAACGCCAAGACGCGGAATCAGCCGCTCGATAAAGGTCGTCTTGCCAGTATTCGACACGGGTGCTGCCACTGTGACCAGCGGGATTTCCCGCCGGCTGTTGGCCAGCCGCCCGCGGGCCAGCCTCATATCCGCAGGCGTATTGGCATTGAAAAAGCAGTTGACGCGCGGTACAGGCACCAGCTGATGAGATGCCCCAGCGATAACCTTGCCGAGCTTGCGCTCGCCAGCAGCCAGCGAGTCAGCAAAGCGCACAGCCATGTCGCGATGATAGAGGGCTGCCAGCGGCTGCCGCCGTCCCCCGGCTTCAGCCAGTACCGCCTGCCAATCCGCCGTGTCCGTCAATATATCCAACAAAGGCTGCATCGCCGAAAACGAAAAAAACGGCATATCGCAGGAAACGGCCATGCCATAGGCCGTCCGCATCGCCGCAAGGCCGCAGCGCAGCCCCTCCATCGGGCCAACGCCTGCCTGCTCATCGGCCAACAGCATAAAATCATACTGCCCGGCCAGAGCCAAAAGCTCCGGCGTCTCGCGCTCCACACATAGGAACCTCTGCCTAAAGGACTGGCGCTGGGCTTTGCGCAGCAGGCGCTCGAGCATCGCTGTCCCGTCAAGTTCCAGCCAGCGCTTGTCCTGCCCCATCCGCGAGCTTTGACCGCCCGCAATGACCAGAAGGCTTATCGCTGAAATATCCATATCATTTCCGTCCGCACTCGCCTGCATCGCCGCGCAGGATCTCGATGCCATGCTGCAGCTGCGGCAGGACGAAACCCAAACACTCCTCCACAGCTTTGGCGCTGCCCGGCAGATTGACAATGAGGCTGCGGCGGCAGATACCCGCCTGGGCGCGGCTCAGCATGGCCCGCGCCGTGACCTTCATCGACAGTGCCCGCATGGCCTCGGGGATTCCCGGTGCCAGCCGCTCACAGACTGAAAGCGTCGCCTCTGGCGTGATATCCCGAGGCGAAAAGCCCGTGCCGCCAGTCGTGACGATAAGGCCGATGCCGCGGGCAGCATACTCCTTCATCTTATCTTCCAGGGCCGTCTGCTCATCGGGCAGGATAGTCATTTCGGCCACCGTATAGCCAGCTGCCTCCAGCATTTCCTTGACCTTCGGACCGCTCTTATCGACGCGCTCGCCGCGGCTGCCCTTGTCGCTGGCCGTGATGATGGCCGCATCCAGGGGCAGCTTTTCACCAGCTGGCACCAGCACCAGCTCATCGCCGACAGTCACGCGGCCGCCATGCAGGACGCGGGCAAAGACACCCTCCCGGGGCATGATGCAATCACCGACCTGCTCGCGGATGGCACAGCCCTTATGGCATTCCTTACCGATCTGCGTAATCTCAAACCAAGCCTCGCCAGCGCGCAGCCGCGTGCCGACAGGCAGTTCCTTGAACCGGAACCCTTCCGCCACGACATTTTCACCAAAGGAGCCAAACTTCACATCAACGCCAAGCTTGCGGAAATCCTCGATTTCCTTGAGTCCCAGGAAACTGACCTGGCGATGCCACTTGCCCGCATGAGCATCGCCAGCGACGCCCCATTCTGTCTCAAATACGACAGTGTCTACTGGTACCTTCAACGTTCCCTTCTTCTCACTGACGCAAAGCGCCTGAATCTTTCCCATTGATTAGCCTCCTACTTGAACCATAGCCCGGCTGTCGCGGGCGTCATTATCTTTAGCGAGGAAAAAATGCTCCTCGGGTTTATGATAGATCGCATGATAAACGGCCAGACGCAGATTGTCGTCACTGATGCCATCACGCAATAGCTTGCGGATATCGATCCCCGTCTTCGCATTGAGGCAGAGTTTCAAGAATCCTTCCGCCGTCAAACGCACGCGGTTGCACGAGGCACAGAATTTATGCTCCATCGCATCGATGAAACCAACCTCGCCCTTAAAGCCCGAAAGCCGATAGTATACGGCTGGGCCATTGACGGCTCCTGCCTTTATGCCTGCGGCCTTCAGCGGCCCGTAGGCGCGCTCGATAAGAGCGCGTACCCTGTCCATCGCTACGCCCTTATAGCCGACCTCATAGGCACAGCCAATGGGCATGAGCTCGATGAACCTCACCTTGACCGCCCGGTCACGTGCCAGTCCCACCAAGGCCGGTATCTCTTCTTCATTGACACCGGCAATCGGCACGCAGTTGAACTTGATATCCGTAAGGCCCAGGGCCTGCAAGCTTTCGATGCCTTTTTCTACCCGCTCAAAGAGCGGCCGCCGCGTGATCTCGGCAAAGACATCCGGGCGCAGCGTATCAAGGCTGATATTGACACCGCTTAGTCCCGCCGCCACCAGCGGCCCGGCCAGCTCGTCGAGCAGGACGCCATTGGTCGTCAGCACCACCTGCTCAATGCCTGGCACGCTGCGGATAGCCCTCACAAGGTCAACAATCCCCCGGCGCACCAGCGGCTCGCCGCCTGTCAGCCGCACCTTGCGCACGCCAAGCGCTGCCAAGGCCTGCACCACGCGCAGGATCTCAGCAAAAGTCAGGATATCCTCATGGTGCAGCTTTTCGATGCCAGCCTCAGGCATGCAGTAGCGGCAGCGCAGGTTGCAGCGATCCGTCAGCGAGATGCGCACATATTCGATTTTGCGTTGATACTGATCGATCATACTCGAAAACACCGCCTGTACTCACAACAAGATGATATCGACCTTCGTCCCTGCCGGCAGCGGATCGGTGCCCGCCGGAATCGCGACAAAGGCATTGCAGCCCACCACCGAGAACAAGCTGCCCGAGGCATGCTGCTGGGGCAGACGCACCTTGCCATTCTCATGATAGGCGCGGATGAAACGGCGCCCCTTGCTGGCCTTCGGGAAGGCATCGGTAAGCACCGCCTGCCCATGTCGCACGGCAAGATCCTGTTCGCCGCTCAGTTCCACGAGCACAGGCCGCGCGATGAGCTCAAAGGTCGCATAGGCCGCAAAGGGATTGCCCGAAAGCGCAATGCCGAGCGTCTTGCCAAAGGTATAGGCAATCGACGGGCCGCCTGGTTTCATGCAGACGCGCCAGAAAAGACGCTTGCCAATCTTATCGACAACACCGTGCATGATATCCTTCTTGCCCACGGACACACCGCCAGTCGTCAGGAACAGATCGACCTTGTCCTGCCATTTGGCAATCTCAGCAGCAGCCGCATCGACATCGTCAGGCAGGATGCCGAGCACCTCGGGTTCAAAGCCCAGCTCGCGCAATCTGCCGCTGAGGCTGTAGAGGTTGCTGTTATAGATCTTGCCCGGTGCCAAGGGGTCTCCTGGCTGCAGGAGCTCGTCCCCCGTGCTCGCAATGGCTACGCGCACCTTGCGGATGACCTTGACCGCCGCCAAGCCCATGCTGGCAAACGCTCCGAGATGCGCTGCCGTAAGCCGCGTCCCCGCCTTGGCCAGCAATGTTCCCTTGCGGATATCCTCGCCAGCAAAGCAGTAGTTCTCATGATGATGAAGTTCATACGGCACGCAGAGCGTATCGCCAGTGACCGTGACCTCTTCCTGCCGCACGACACAGTCGCAGCCAGCGGGAATCGCCCCGCCCGTCATGATGCGCACCGCAGAGCCAACAGGCACTGACTGGTCAAAATACTGGCCGGCGCATTCCTCGCCGATGATGGTCAGGCGGGCCGGATGATCTTTATCCGCCCCAGCCGTCGCCTGGGCCGCAAAGGTATAGCCGTCAAGTGGTGACCGGTCAAAGGGTGGATTGTCGAAAGGTGCGATGTAATCCTCGGCCAGCTGGCGGCCCAAGGCCTCCATCAAGGGAACCTCCTCAGCCTCACGGACCCTGTCAACCTGGGCCAACAGCATATCTATGGCTTTTTCCAGAGAAATATCCTGCATCGTACTCCCTCCTTAGTGTTGGAACCCGCAAACCGGGAAATGACAGGTCTTGCAGTTCATGCAGAGACCACCAATACCAAAATGACGAATCTCACGGCGGGTCAAGCGCTCGCCAGTCATGACTCGCGGCAATATGAGGTCAAACACCGTACGGGCCGCATACATGACGCAGCCCGGCAACCCCATAACGGGAATGGTTCTGCCTTCATACTCCAAATAACTCAGCAGAAACATAGCGCCCGGCAGTACCGGTGCACCGTAGGTGATGATATCGGCACCAGCATCGCGGATGGCCGCTGGCGTGCGGTCATCGGGATCGACGCTCATGCCCCCCGTGCAGATGATCATATCCATGCCAAGATCCACGAGCTCACGGATAGCATCCCGGGTATGCTCCGTCACATCATCGGTGATGCGGTGCTCGTCGATCTTCAGGCCAAAGGGTTTGAGCTTGCCCGCAATGACCGGCGTAAAGGTGTCCTCGATGCGGCCCAGGAAGACCTCGGTGCCCGTCGTCACCACGCCGACCTTGATGTCCTTCTGATAGGGGCGCAGTCGTAGGAGCGGCTTATCGCCAGCCACTTTCTTGACCTGCTCCATCTTGTCCTTCTTGATGACCAGCGGGATCACGCGCATGCCCGCCAGTTTCTGGCCCGCCTTTACCGGCATGTTCTGGGGCAGCGTGGCTATCGTCACATCGTCAAGCTCGTTGACATCGTCAAACCTTGACTCGTCAACCTGGAAGACGCCGTCAACAGTTGCCGTGAGCTCAATCTTGCCCTCTTTGGGCTCCGAGGCCGTCATGTACTCATTCTGGCAGAGCTGCCGCAGGATTTCGGCCGCATCATTCTCATGCAGGACGGTGTCATCGTTTTCCCAGACATAGATATGATCCTTGCCCACGGACAACAGCACCGGGATATCTTCCTCCGTAATCACATGCCCCTTGCGGAATACAGCATCTTTCGTCACACCTTTGATGATCTGCGTGATATCATGGCAGAGGATCTGTCCCACAGCATCTACGGTTTTCATTTCCTTCATATGGCTTACTCTCCTATCATATCCACCAGAAATCCCGAAACAAAAAAGACTATCCCTACGAAAAGGATAGTCTCCACCTGTCATGCAGCCTAGAACTCCTTTTCAAATCAGGAAGGTCCCGGCGTTTCCCCCGGGGCCCCGGCTAAATATCATAGCGTATCTGCTCATGCCTTAGATATTTTCGCTCGGAGTCGATATTTTTTCACTTACTATTATTATACACGAAAAACTGCCAAAATGCTTATGATTTTTGTCACTCTCTTATAGAACATATTTATAGTAATTATTTTTGTTTATCCTTCCGCAGCAGCTGGGCCTTCGTAATGCCCCCTTCGCCAAACTTCGCCCGGATCTTGTCGATGGCCGCATAGAGATTCTCCTTCTTGGCCTCGTCGTGGAACAGATTGAGCTCAGCACCATCGTCAAAGCCTCCGGCGCTGACACCGAGCAGGCGGATGCCGCGGAAGATCCGCAACTCGCGGAAAAGGCTGCAGGCCGTATGATAGATTTCCTCATCATAGCAGGTTGCCTCAGGCAATGTGCGGCTGCGCGTATATGTCTTGAATCCCTGTGAGAGCCGCAGCTTGAGCTGAATTGTCCGCGCTTTCTCGCCAGCCTTGCGCAGGCGCCAGCCCACCTTGCAGGAAAGGTCCAGCAGCACGCGCTCCGCATCTTCTGCGCATTGGAGATCCTCGGTGAAGGTCACCTCTTTACCGATGGACTTGGCCCGCTCACGGGGCGCTACACTGCGATTGTCCCGCCCGCGGGCCAGTTCATAGAGATGACGCGCCGTATGCTCACCGAAGTGATGATACAGCTTGTCGTAATCGGTGCCATAGAGATCCCCGATCGTGCGGATACCCAGCTGCTCCAGCTGCGCATTCATTTTGCGGCCCACGCCCCAGATGCGCCCCACCGGCAAGGGGTCGAGAACCTGCCTGATGGTCTCCTTGGTGATGATGACAAGGCCATCAGGCTTATCGAGGTCTGAAGCCAATTTAGCCAGGAACTTGTTCGGTGCGATGCCCACCGAAGCCACGATGCCTGTCTTCGCCTTGATTTCCGCCTTGAGCTTTTTCGCATAGCTTAGCGGCGTCCCCATGATGCGCTCCATGCCGGTGAGGTCGAGGAAAGCCTCATCGATCGACAGCGGCTCGATGACTGGCGAGTAGCGGGCAAATATCGCAAAGATGGCCGCTGATACCTCCGCATAGCGCTGGTAATTGCCCGTAAGGAAGATGCCCTGCGGGCAGAGCTGCTGGGCGCGCACCATCGGCATCGCCGAATGGACGCCGAACCGACGGGCCTCATAGGAGCAGGTCGACACCACGCCACGGCCCGCAAGGCCGCCGACAATCAGCGGTTTGCCGCGATACTCAGTATGATCGTTCTGTTCCACCGACGCAAAGAACGCATCCATATCCACATGCATGACCAACCGTTCCACAAGCCATCCTCCTCTCATTTCTCTTCGTGCCTTCATTATATAGAAAGAACCCCGAAAAAGCAAACACCTTTTCGGGGTTCTTCCTTAACTTAGGTTATAGGGTATGAGAATCTTGGGGATTTCTCAGGGGAAACTTAAACATGAATCTCTTCCCAGCGCTCCTCGAGCTCCTCGACGATACGCGCATGCTCGCTTTCGGTCAGCGTGACCTTAGCGCGATAGATGAAGGTAGCCAGGATCAGCAGCACGACTGGTGCCGCAAACATGATGAGCTGGAACTTGAGCAGATTCGGCGCCGAGATATCCGCAGCCGTGGCATTGCCCGTCATGCCGACCCAGATGGCCGTCATGCCGATGATGCCGCTGGTGACAGCGCCGGCAAGTTTATCGATGAGCGGACGCACGCAGAGGCAGACTGCCTCATCACGATGGCCGAGCTTGAGCTGGCCATACTCAACCGAGTCCGTAATCGTCATGAGGACGACCAGGAAGATCAGCGGCTGCGGCAGGGCAAACAGGCCAGCGCCGATGAGGGCCATGGTGACATTCGTACCTGCCATGAAATAGATAGCCAGAGCTGCCACCATGATGGCAATCGAGGACAGGAACAGCTTACGGCGGCTGAACATCGTCGTCAGCACCGGGAACAGCGCCACAGCCAGCAGGCCGATGACGACATTGATGATACCGAGAATCGAGAATTTCGTTGCATCGCCGATAACATAGATAAAGTAGTACAGGTTGAAGTTGTTGACGATATTCTGGCCAAGGCCAAAGACAAGATAAGCAACTGCCATCCACAGCAGCTGGTCGTTCTGAGTCAGGACTTTGAATACATCCTTAGCCGACGTATCCGTCTTGTTCTCACGCAGCGCCGACTCCTGCTCCTTCGTACCCAGGCCCAGGATGATGGCACCGAGAGTTGCGATGCCGCCGCCGATGCAGGCAAAGGCCAACCAACCCGTCGGATCGCCGGCGCCGCCATTCTGGTTCAGCGAGAAATAAAGGACAACCGGCATGACGATGACCGTGATGAGCTGACCGCCGAATACCGAACCGATACGGGCAATCGTCGCCGTGATCTCACGCTCATGCGAGTCAAAGGACAGGGCCGGGATCATCGACCAGATAGCGACATCCTTGGCCGAGTAGAATACATCCATGATGAAATAGACGATAGCGAAAACGATAAGATAGAGCGTCGGATTCGTGACAGCCAGACCGCCCATGTCCGTAAACAGCAATGCCAGCGTGATAGCGGCGACAAATGCACCGACGAGAACCCATGGCTTGAATCTTCCCCAGCGCGTCTTGGTCTTATCGATGATGTTGCCGATGAACGGATCGATAAAGAGCTCCGCGATGCGCAGCACGAGGATTATCGTCGTGACAATACCGATCATATAGGCATCGCGCGTCGCATCCTCCGAACGGAACAGGTTGCTCGTGACGAAAATCATGAAGTACGTGCCCAGCATGGCATAGAACACATCATGGCCAAAGGTTCCGCAGGCATAAGCAATGCGTGGCCACATACTGCTTTTTTTCTCTGACATAAGGAAATGCCCCCCATTGATAGTTTTTCTGACAAAAAACAAATCCGTTATGATGATTGATTATTGCTGGATCCCCTTGGCCGCACACATATACGTGATCAGGCCATCCGCAATAGCATCCAATGAATCATGGCTCGTATTGACAACTACATCATAGTTCTGACCTTCTCCCCAGGTACGCCCCGTATAATAGTTGTAGTAACGCGCACGCTTGGCATCCTCGCGGTCAAGTTCCTTGAGCGATTTGCCGCCATAGACCGTCTTGCCACGTTCCTCCCGATACTCGTCATCGGCACAGACGAAAATAGAGAAAACGTTATCATTTTTACGCAGGACATAATCAGCGCTGCGGCCCAAGAAAATACACGGACCGTCTTTGGCTATCTTGCGGATAGCCGCCGACTCCGACAAGAACATTCCCTGACTGCTTTCCCCCATATGCGTGCCAAAGGAATGGAACGGGATAAAGCTCATGGACAACGGCTTGACATTGTTCTCCATCTCCAAGAGCTCTTCCTCGCTGAGGTCGTCGATACCGAGCTTGGCCGCTGCGATATGGACGATCTGCCGATCATAAAGCTTGAGCCCAAGCTTTTCTGCCAGGATACCGGCCAGCTCACGGCCACCAGCACCATACTGGCGGCTGATCGTAATCACTGGATAATCACTCATAGAAAATTCCTCCTCTGTTCATGTAAACGTTTTCTAGTCTTTCCAAAAAAAATAGGAAGTTCCCGGAAATCGTTTTTTCGCATGAACTAATAGAAAACGATTTCTTTATCTATTATTATAGCGTGTTTTGTAGATAATGCAATATGTTTTATAAAAGTAGTAATTTTCAGTTTATTCTATGATTGCAGTGATGTACGATTCCTACAATATAATAAATTGCAGTTTGTCTGTCAGTGCGTGCGGAACGGAATCCTGATAGTACGCAGCTCGGGGTTCACGGGGTAGTACTTTTTCTGTTTCCGCTGAATGGACCGTACGACCAGAACTACGGACTTAGTT
>FPAX01000005.1:78687-183752 GCA_900116485.1 Selenomonas sp. GACV-9 | reverse complement strand
TCAGCGGAAACAGAAAAAGTACTACCCCGTGAACCCCGAGCTGCGTACTATCGGGATTCCGTTCCGCACGCACTGACAGACAAACTGCAATTTGACGTATAGACATAGAGGTAAAGGGCAGTGTATATTTCGGGCGGGATGGGGTATAATGAAGATAATGAATGATGGGGAGGGAATGGTATGGCAGTGACACCACCGGTGGCGCCGACACCGCCGACGCCGCCTTCGGTTCCGAAGGTGACGATTGGGGGCGGTGGCAGTGTGACGGAGTCGACGGTGCCCCAGAGCGGCCATCAGACCGACGCTGAGCGGCAGGAGACTGAGGCCCGTCAGGCTGTGGCGCGCGGGGATGGCGCGCTCTCGAAGACGACCCAGGAACGGCCGGAGGCCAAGAATGCGGCGCAGGGGCAGAAGGAAAACGGTAACCAGCAGGGCGGTGGCAATACTGTGGTGCAGACTGACCCGCAGGCGGCTGCGGCCATGCAGGACGCCACGCAGCAGGATCAGTCTGCTGCTCAGAAGTCACAGACAGCACAGACCGCGGCAGCTCAGCAGCCATCGCCATTGACGACGCAGGGAGTGGGCTACTGGGCCTTTACATTTGTGTCGGTGGCAATCCTGGCCTTTGTGTTTTTCCGTGTCGCCATGAAAAAGCGCCGCGGCGGCAAGGGGGAACTCTCGGCTGAGGACATCCGGCAGGCCATGACGCCGGTGGAAGATGAGACGGCGATGAATCTGCGTGGTCTTACTCCTGATGAGGCCTTGCGGCAGCTTGAGGAGCAGGAGCAGCTTGATGCTGAGGCCGAGCTGCGCAAGGCTCGTGCTGAGGCGAAACAGCGCCTGGCAGCGGCAAAAGCCAGCCGCGCTGTGCCAGTGCGGCCCTCGCGTGGCGAGTCGGCTGCCGCGGCACCTAAGCAGGCAGCGCAGCAATATCGCGAGCAGGTGACGGCCATGCCGCCAGAGGTCAAGGCAAAGCCCAAGAAGATCGTCCGGAAACCGCCAGCAAGCCCCGATGAGAAGGAGCATTTTGAGATAAGTGTCTGAATATTGACCGAGGTTCTTTTAGACGATATAATAGAGAAATGGAATGACAGGAAATAATATGATCCGTTCGATTGTATTGAGATATGGAGAGTGAGTATTTTGTTAGACATGAAGTTTGTCCGTGAACATCTTGACGAAGTCCGTCAGATGCTCAAGAATCGTTGTAATCCGCTGAATCTTGATGACTTCGAGGGCATCGAGAAACGCCGCCGTGAGCTGCTGCAGGAGACGGAGACGCTCAAGAGCCAGCGCAATGCGGTTTCCAAGGAAATCAGCGCGATGAAGAAGAACAAGGAGAATGCGGACGAGCGCATCAAGGAGATGCGTGAGGTGGGCCAGAAGATCGCAGAACTCGATGGCGAGCTCAAAGAGGTTGAGGAGAAACTTCGCGATATCCTGCTTCATATTCCGAACATGCCGCGTGAAGATGTTCCCATCGGCAAGGATGACACGGAAAATCCGGAAGTCCGCAAATGGGGCACGCCGCGTGAATTCACGTTTGAGCCGAAGGCTCACTGGGATATCGGCACGGACCTCGATATCCTCGATGCTGACCGCGCAGCCAAGGTCACGGGCGCTCGGTTCACCTTCTATAAGGGCATGGGCGCACGCCTTGAGCGTGCCTGCATCAACTTCATGATGGATCTCCATGCCGATAAGCATGGTTATACCGAGATGCTCGCTCCGTACATGGCCAATAAGGACAGCATGACGGGAACGGGTCAGCTGCCGAAATTTGCCGAGGATATGTTCAAGCTCGAAGGCCTTGACTACTATCTCGTACCGACGGCTGAGGTTCCGACGACGAACTACTACCGCGATGAGATCCTCGATGCCAAGATGCTGCCGCAGTACTTCAGCTGCTATACGGCCTGCTTCCGTGCTGAGGCTGGCAGCGCTGGCCGCGATACCCGTGGTCTTATCCGTCAGCACCAGTTCAACAAGGTCGAGATGATCAAGTTCTGCACGCCGGAGACCAGCTGGGAAGAGCTCGACAAGATGGTTGACAATGCGGAAGATGTCCTGCGCCTGCTCGAAATCCCGTATCATGTGGTCAAGCTCTGCACGGGTGATATGAGCTTCACGTCGGCTACGACCTACGATATCGAGGTCTGGTTCCCGTCTCAGAACAAGTACCGTGAGATTTCGTCCTGCTCGAACTGCACGGATTATCAGGCACGCCGCGCGAACATCAAGTTCCGCCGCGATGCCAAGAGCAAGCCGGAGTTCGTGCATACGCTCAACGGTTCGGGCCTGGCTGTTGGCCGTACGGTTGCCGCCATCCTCGAGAACTATCAGCAGGAAGATGGCAGCGTCATCGTCCCGAAGGTACTCGTACCGTATATGGGCGGCGTTGAAGTCATCAAGAAAGCTGAACTTTAAGACAGAACGATTTAGAGCCTCCCTGCTGGGAGGCTCTTTTGCTGAAAGAAGGGGAGAGCTATGAAGATTGTTGTGGGAATTACCGGAGCCAGTGGCAGCATCTATGGCTTGCGGCTCATCGATACGCTGCGGCAGGCTGGCCATGAGGTGCATGCTGTTGTCACGGACAGCGGCTGGCGGGTGCTGGACTATGAGTGCGGCGTGAGTCGGGAGGCCTTTGCCCAGCGTGTCGATGTGCTCTACGACAATAGCGATATCGGTGCGGCCATTGCGAGCGGGTCGTTTCGCATGGATGCGATGGTCATCGTGCCGTGCTCGATGAAGACGGCCGGCAGTATCGCCCATGCCGTATCGGACAACCTGCTGACGCGGGCAGCTGACGTAGCCCTCAAGGAGTACCGTCCGCTGCTTATCGTGCCGCGGGAGACGCCGATGCATGCGATCCATCTGGAGAATCTGCTGAAACTTTCCCAGACGGGAGCCCGCATCATTCCAGCGAGCCCAGGTTTCTATCATCGGCCGCAGACGCTGGACGATCTCGTCAACATGCTGGTTGGCAAGATCTGCGACCAGCTCGGCGTAGAGCATGATCTGTTTGCGCGTTGGCAATAAAAGATATGGATGAGCTTTGTTTGTCAGATAAAGGAAATTTATGACTTTGTTTGACAAGCAAAGCTGTTTTTATTATAATTGCCATACAATTGACTAGTTAAATTAACTAGTTAATATAAAATGAGGAAAGGATCATGAATATGCAAAAGGAAAGACTTTGGACGATTGATTTTATTGCTTTGGTGGTGACAAATGGGCTGCTGTTTGCAGGGTTCCATTTCCTGTTGCCGACGCTGCCAGTCTATGTGGCCAGCTTGGGGGCCAGCGGCCAGCAGATTGGTTTGATTGCGGGCATTTTCGGCTTTTCGGCAATCTTTATCCGCTTGTTTACCGATACGGGGGTGCGGGCACTGGGCAAGAAGAAGTGCTTGTATCTCGGTTTAGGGCTGTCGATCTTGGCGACGGCGGGCTATTCTGTGTTTGATTCGGTGTCAGGGCTTATCGCAGCCCGCATCATCCACGGTTTCGGTTTTGGACTGACGACGACCTTTGCGGCGGCCCTGGCGGCAGATGTCATTCCGGCTGCGCGCCGCGGTGAGGGTATTGGCTATTTTGGCCTAGGATCGACTGTGGCCATGGCTATGGCACCGGCCCTGGGCATCATGCTGCTGATGGATTTCAGCCCTGCAGCTCTGTTTGCCACATCGGGCCTCGTGACCTTTGGCGCGGTTATCGCTGCGCGCATCTGCCATGCGCCGGAGAAAATGTCGGAGCTGCCGCGGCCGGCCTTGCATTCGTCAATCCGCAACCGGTTTTATGAACATGGCACAGGCATACCGGCTGTGCTGACGATATTCTTTGGGGCGGCCTATGGCAGCGTCAATACGTTTATCGCGATGATGGCGGCTGAGGCGGGCATTCCGAGTTCGGGTCTGTTTTTCATTGTCGGTACGGTGTTCATCTTTATCTCGCGTCCGTTCGGCGGCCGCCTGCTTGACCGGTTTGGCGCATTTGCTGTCGTGCTGCCGGGGGCAGTGCTTTACTTGGTGGCGCTCGGAATCATCTTGATGGCGAATAGCCTGACGCTGTTATTGACGGCTTCTGCTTTCTATGGCCTGGGGGCTGGGCTGCTGCTGCCGGCGTTGATGACCTGGATGCTCAATGTGGTGCGTGCTGACCGCCGCAGTTCAGCCAGTGCCACCTTCTACAATATGCTGGACATCGGCACGAGTACGGGCATCCTTGTGCTGGGCGGTGTGGCCGATGCCATCGGCTATATCGCTATGTACCGCTATGTGGCCACCGTCATGGTATTGTTCCTGGCCTTTGCCCTGCTTACGCATTTCATCCAGCCGGCAGCTGTGCCAGAGGAGATAGAGGATTGAGCTGGATTCTGCTATAATGAGGCTAAGATAGGTAAAATGAGGTGAGACATATCGATACGGCAAAGTGGCAGGATGAGCTGATCCATCAGCTCTATCAGACGATGCGGGCCTTTGGCAAGACCCTCAACAGCAGTATATCGCCGACGGGCATCTATGGCTCGGAGTGGACGATACTCAATCTCGTGCGCCGCCATGACGGCATTGCGCAGGCCGATATCATCAACCTGTTGGGGGTCGAGCCGGCGGCGGTGTCCAAGACGGTGTCCAAGCTTGAGCAAAAGGGCATCGTCCGGCGGGAACAGCAGCAGGGAACGCGTGGCAAGGCCGTGTTCCTGACGGAAAAGGCCCGGGACCTCTGCGCGCCCTTGGAACAGGCTGTGGCAGCGCACCGCCAGCAGGCACTGGCTGGTCTTAGCCAGGAAGAGTGCGAGAACCTGCGCCAGCTGATGGCGCGTATCGAGCAGAATGTCTTGCATAGCAATCAATAAGAAAACCAGCAGTTTGCGGCTTGGCCGCAGCTGCTGGTTTTGTTTTACAGGTATTTCATGGCCTCGCTCTTTGCCAGCTGGTCGCAGCGTTCGTTGAGGTCGACGCCGACATGGCCTTTTACCCAGTGGAAGGTGATCTGGTGACGGGCGTAGAGCTCGTCGAGTTTCATCCATAGATCCTGGTTGAGCACGGGACTCCCGTCGGCCTTTTTCCAGCCGCGGCGTTTCCAGGCGGCAAGCCAGTGCTTGGTAAAGCCGTTCTTGAGGTACTGGCTGTCGGTGTAGATGGCAATCTTGGCCGGGGCCTGCGGAAATGACATGGCGGCGATGGCAGCCGATAGTTCCATGCGGTTGTTGGTGGTGCTGGGATTTCCTTCGTGCAGCTCAGTCACTTCGCCAGTGTGCACGTCAGTGATGACGGCGGCCCAGCCGCCGGGGCCGTCGGGGTTGCGCAGGCATGAGCCATCGGTGTAGATGACGTAATCCTGTTCGCTGTCCGGGATGGCAGGTGTGGCTGGCTGCGGGGCTGTTGCACGTCTGGCTGGGGTGGCGGTGCGCCGGGCGGCAGTCTGAGGCATAGTGCGCTCGCCGCCGTTCAGCCAGGCCAGGGCCTCACCGATATCGGTGAATCCTTTGTAGCGGGCCCCAGTGAAACCATCGACCTGTTTCTTGCACTCGGCCCAGGTCGTGAAGATGCCGCAGGCGCGTCCGGCGCGTACGGCGTATACTTTCTTTGGCATAGAAACCTCCTAATTCACGCAGTAGAATCTCTCTTATTATAGCGGGATTTTGCGGGAAAAAGAAGTTGAAATTTCCGGTAAAAATAGTAAACTAATCTTTACTATTTCGGTTATCTCTGCTAAAATCGAAAGGTAGTATAGGATAGGAGTATTCTCTGTAGAAGGGAAAAGGGAGATGGTGAAGCTGCTGAGATTGCTGGAACTCGTCGGTGCGTTTGTACTGCGCCGGTTTGAGGAGTTTGGCACGATTGTGCTGCTTTACCGCGATACGATGCGTGAGCTTGGCCACAAGCCGCGTTTTCGCCATATCCTGGCCCAGATGTCACATCTTGGGGTGGATTCCCTGCTTATCGTGAGTCTGACGCTGTTGTTCACCGGCGTGGTAATGACATTGCAGACGGCAGACATCCTGATCCGCTTTGGTGCGCAGGGAACGATTGGTGGCATCATCTCGATTGCCATTGGCCGCGAGCTTGGCCCAGTGCTGGTCGGTGTCGTCTGTGCAGGCCGCGTGGGAGCGGCCATCACGGCCGAGATCTCGACGATGAAGGTCACCGAGCAGATCGATGCCTTGCGCGTCATGGCTGTGAGTCCGGTCAATTATCTCATTGTGCCGCGCATGATTGCCTGCATGATCGTTGTCCCGATACTTACGGTGTTCGGCGATGTCATTGGCGTTGTGGGCGGCTGGTTCGTGGCGGTCTATTATAATGGCATCAGCTCTTATCTGTTCCTGGACTCGATCCATCGCTTTACCGAGGTATTTGATCTCACGGGCGGTGTCATCAAGGCGGTGTTCTTCGGCAATGTCATTGCTGTGCTGGGCTGCTATTACGGCCTGCACAGTCCCGATGGCGCTGAGGGCGTCGGCAAGGCGACCACCAAGACGGTGGTTTCGTCGATTATCGTCATCTTCATCTTGAACGCCGTATTGACTTTTATCCTGTATTGATTGCAGATACTGCTGTTAAAATGTGAGGAATCATGATTCGACTGGTAGATGTGTGCAAGAGCTTCAGTGGAAAAGAAGTCCTGCACCATATCAATCTGACAATTGAAGACGGGGAGACGCTTGCCATCATCGGGGGCTCAGGCTCAGGCAAGAGTACACTGCTGCGGCTGCTTATCGGCCTGATACGGCCGACGGCAGGTGAGATCTGGATTGGCGACAAGGAAATCTCGCAGATGTCCGAGAAGGAGCTCGACAAGGTCCGTCTGCATATGGGCATGGTGTTCCAGTATTCGGCATTGTTCGATTCGATGACTGTCGGCGACAATGTGGCCTTTGGCCTGCGCGAGCATACGGATCATTCCGAGGAAGAAATCCAGCGCATCGTTGAGGAGAAACTTCATCTTGTGGGCCTTGACAATGCTGCTGCACGCATGCCCAGTGAGCTGTCGGGCGGCATGAAGAAGCGTGTGAGCCTGGCGAGGGCCATTGCCTTTGGCCCCGATATCATCTTCTACGATGAACCGAGCTCGGGGCTTGACCCGCTGATGACGGCAAAAATCGATGAACTCATCATGCATACCCAACAGACACTGGACGTGACATCGGTGGTGGTCACTCATGACATGGTCAGTGCCTGCCACATTGCCGACCGCATTGCGATGGTTCATGAAGGTGATATCATTGCTCTTGATACGGTGGAAAATATCAAGCAGAGCAAGGATCCGAGGGTACAGGCTTTTTTCCGCACGGTAGCGATAGATAGGGAGGCACAGGGATGATGACAACAGAGGCAAAGGTAGGCGCATTTACGTTAGTGGGGTTGGCACTTTTTGCAGGGGTTCTCATCATGCTCAGCGGCTTCAAGCTCGGCGGCGATAAGGGCTATACGCTCTATGCTGGTTTCCGGCAGGTCATTGGCGTGCAGCCCCAGTCGACGGTACGTCTCTCGGGGGTGCCGGTCGGCGAGGTCAAGGATATCAAGAACGATGGCCGGGGGGTCACGGTGACGATGCATATCAATGGGGATGCGAAAATCCCCAAGGGCTCGCAGGTGACGGTGGGTTCGGCCGGCGTCATGGGTGAGAAGTTCATCAACATCGTGCCGATGGATACCTCCAAAGGCTGGGTGGAAGATGGCGATTATCTGATTGGCCAGGAGGAAGAAGGCATGGACGCGATGTTTGGCAATCTGGCCAAGCTGGTCGACCAGGCTCAGGGGCTTATTGCCGATATGCATAATATTCTTGGCAATCCGGACTTCCAGCAGTCGATTGTCATGATGGCCGTGAACATGCGCGACACGACAGCGCATATCAACGGCATGATGGCGGCTTTTGAGAACATGGCCCAGGCTAATCAAGGCAACATCAACCAGATGCTCGGCAACATGAATGCGATGACGTCCAGCCTCAACCGGACGGCCAATACTGTCGAGGCCATGATGACGAATCTGGCAACGGTGGGGGCCGACCCGCAGACTGCTGAGAACCTGCGGCTGACGCTTAACAATATCGCTGAGGCCAGTGATAAGATCCGCGTCATCGCCGAGGGCCTCGCGAAAGTGGCTGGTGACGAGAAGACCATCGAGGATACAAAGGCTATCATCCACAATACGCGTGAACTGACCGAAAAGGCAGGAAAAATGAAGCAGCAGCTCGAATCTATCAAGGTGACGCCTGAGGTCGATGTGCTGTACAGCGGCGCCAAGGACAAGTGGAGCACGGACTTCAATGTCAATGTGGGGGCGGCTGAAGGTCCTTTCCTGTCCTTTGGTATGGATAATATCGGCAGTTCCGGCCGCGGCAATTTCCAGGCAGGCACGCGTTTCGGCAATTTCGGTGCGCGGGGCGGCGTGATCTATGGCGAGGCTGGCGTCGGTGTCGATGCGTATGCAGGCGATAAGTTCAAGTTTTCGGCGGATGTCTACGATGTCCATGATCCATCAGTACGCCTGCGGGCGCAGTACCGTCTCGGAAATAGCGATACCTGGCTGCTGGGCCAGATGAACGATGTCAATGACAGCGACCATCGTGCGACCTTTGTGGGTATCAGGCAGTCGTTCTGATTTTCGATAATCTCTGCCGGCATAGGCTGGCATCTATATAAAATACATGATTTCAGGGGAGGATACAATCGTGAAGACGAATAAAGCTTTTCATAAAAAACTGACGGCTCTTGTTATGGGCGGACTTATGATGATGGTGTCTGGTACAGCACTGGCTGCCGATACGGTGCAGCTGGATCTCAAGGACAGCGTGCAGATGGCACTGGAGAACAACCGTAATATCAAGGGGGCCTTGGCCGGAGTCGAGAGTGCCAAGTGGAACCTGTCGGCCTATCGCCGCAAGACAGGCGTGACGTTCTCGTGGGCCGCTACGGCTGAGCGCATTGGCGGTCGTACGTATGAGCTGCAGGGTATCGATGGTTCACAGTTCGGCAATACCTGGCAGGCAGCAATGCCGCTCTATGATGGCTCGCTGCGCGCAGCTATCGACCAGTCAGGCTATGGACTCAACGAGGCAGATGTGACGCTGGAGAATACGAAACAGAGCATCCGTTATGAGGCTACGGCAGATTACTATAAGATCCTGCAGTGCCGCAATCTCATCAGTGTCCAGCAGGATGCTGTCAACACGCTGCAGGAGCATCTTGACAATGTCAATGCCCAGTACCGTGTCGGCACGGTAGCGAAATCCGATGTGCTGGCCTCCCAGGTACAGCTGGCCAATGCACAGCAGGCTTTGGTAACGGCACAGAACAATTATGACGTTGCCATTGCTACCCTCAACAATGTCGTGGGTCTGCCGACGGACACGGTACTCGATATCCGCGACCAGCTCAAATACACGAAATACGACCTGTCACTGGATGACTGCACGAAGTATGCCCTGGCTAACCGCGCCGATGGTGCTGCAGCCTACTATGCGGTCAAGCAGGCTGAGGCGGGCATCAATACGGCTCGTTCCGGCTACTATCCGTCGGTCAAGGCAGTAGCCAGCAAGACGATTGCTGGCGACAGCGGGTTCAAGGACAATCATACGGAGACTTGGGTGGCTGGTGCTGAAGCCTCCTGGAATATCTTTGACAATGGTGTGACGGCGGCTAACGTCGAGGCAGCTGAGGCTGGCCTGCTCCAGAAACAGGAGGCTGCGCATCAGAAAGACGAAGCAATCCAGCTTGAGGTGCGCACGGCTTATCTGAGTCTGCAGGCGGCAGAAAAGAACATCCAGACAACGCAAGTCGCTGTGACCCAGGCGGAAGAAGACTACAAGATTGCTCAGGTTCGCTACAGCGCAGGTGTGGGCACGAATCTTGATGTCATGGATGCCAACGAGAAGTTGACGGCGGCTCGCACGAACTACTATACGGCGCTGTATGATTACAATACGAGCAAGGCCGCACTGGATAAGGCCATGGGCCTGCCGGTGGACATCGACGTCGTGAAGTACCGCGAGTCGCAACAGGCAGGCAATCGCGTCAAAAAGGTTCGCGAGGATGCCAAGCTCAACGACAATGCTGTGCTTGAAGTGACGAAAGAGGCAAAGAAAGCTTCGAAAGAGGAGGCCAAAGCTGGCCGTCAGGTTGAGCGTGAGGTGCGCCAGGCAGCTAAGTCTAAGCAGGTAGAAGAGAAAAAAGCAGCTGGTGAGGCAGAGGTCAAGCCAGTTGCCGAGAAAGCAGATGCAGCTCAGGATACGGCTGCCGTAGCAGAGGAAATGGCAAAATAAGTTTGCCAGGATAAATATAGCCAGGGACAGGCCTTGTAGAGAGGTATATCATGAAGCGGAAATCATTGAAAATACTGGCAGTTGTCTTTAGCATAATCATACTGGGGGCGACAGGCTTTTGGTATTATGTGAAGACCAGTGCCTTTATGGAGTCCGCGGGCCAGAAGGTATCCTCGGTGGCAACGGAGGTCCTTGGCGTGCAGGTCGATGTGGGGGCGATAGAGGTAAAGTCTCTGCGCACCCTCGAGCTGCACGATTTGGCAATCTACGATAAGCAGGCGGAGGTCATCGCACGGGCAGATAAAGCCCAGGTGACTTACCGCCTGCTTTCTGCGCTTTCAGCACCGGCTGATGCGGTAAAGGAAGTTACTCTTTCCCATGTGACAGCTGTTGTCGAGCAGCGTGATGATGGCAGCTGGAACTATGAGGATGTGGCAAGCGCGCAGCCGAGCAGCCAGCAGTTCCATGGAATCGTCCGGGTGGAAGATGGTCAGGTGACTGGCCGGCTGCAGGGGCAGGAAATCGTACTGACGAATGTCAAAGGCTCGCTGGATTTTGCTGATTATCCGGCTATGAAAGCGGAGGTGGCGGCAGTCCATAAAGGTGCGGCTATTGAGGGTAAGGGAACCTTTGATGATGCACGGCAGATTTTCAACGTGGCCATCAAGAATGTGGATATCAAGGATTATCTTGGCTGGCTGCCGGCAGGGACGCTGCCCGAGGAAGTAACGATTGCGGGTGGCAGGATCAGCCAGTCGGAGCTGCACGTATTTCGCGATGGCAGCCAGCTGTCGTTTAGCGGCGAGGCAGATCTTACCGATGGTGCGCTGCGCGTCATGGATACAGACATCACGGGCATCAAAGGGCATACGGCCTTTACGGATGCTGAGGTGCTGCTATCTGTTGAGGCTGAGGCTGGTGGGCAGCAGGCCAGTGCTCATGGCAAGATCCGTTTGGATACGGGCAAACCCTATATGGATCTTGATGTTGCGTCGGAGGCATTCGACCCGGGCAAAGTGCTGACGAATATCCCCTATCAGGGGGCGGCAGCCTTCAAGGCCAAGCTCAAGGGGACGTTCCAGAATCCATTGGTTGATGGAGAAGTAAAGGTAGAGGCAGGAACGGCGCTGTCGGTACCATTCCAGAACCTTTCCGCGAAGGTCCGCTATCAGGATGGGCATCTGTTTGCCCAGGATTTGCGGGCAGATCTGCTGGGTGGTCATATCGAGGGCGAGGCGGCTTTGTCGACTCTGGACCTAAGCTATACGGCACATGTGCAGGCAAAGGGGCTGGACATGGTCAAAGCTGCCGCATTCATTCCGGCAGTCAGTGCTGTCACGGGACGGGTGTCGGGCGACATCGGGGTGAGCGGCAAGGGAACGGATTGGGAGAACATGCAGGCGTATGGCAATGCCAAACTGCAGGATGGCACCTATAAGGCCCTGCCAATCGAGAATCTCAACGGTTCGTTCTATCTGGCTGGTGACGATCTGGCCATCGACTTTGTCAGCATGAACCTGCCGGGCAAGAGCCGGCTGGGGATTGAGGGCACAGTGACCGATGTGCTCACGGCACCGCAGCTTGATCTGGCATTCTATGGGGCGCATTTCGATCTGGCCTTGCTGAGCAAGCTGGAGCCGCAGGCTGACCTTACGGGCATCAGTGATTTCAAGGGCACGGTGCAGGGGCCGGCAGCAAATCCGCAGGTTGAGCTCAAATTTTCCGGCCTTAACGGCACGTTGTTCAAGCAACCGTTTGACAGCTTGAAACTCATGGCCAGCGGCAGCCTTGATGGCATCCATATCGATGACTTCCTGATGGAGAAGAATGGCAAGGAGGTCTGGCGGGTGGCTGGTTCTGTCGGCTTTACCGGGGAGCGCCGGTTGAACCTGCAGATCGATACGATGGGCGCTCGCATGGAGGATATTGCGGCGCTGGTGGCACCAGATCAGCCGATTACCGGTAATGTCGATAATATCATCACCTTTACCGGGACGCTCGACAATCCGAAGGGCGTTGGCTATATCCATTTCTATCGCGGCAGTTACCATGGGGTACTGCTTTCCGGTATGGATGGCGACTATTTCCTGGAAAACGGCATTATCCGCCTGCAGGATTTCCATGCATACTCGCCGATGATCGATATGGTGCTCAATGGTACCATTGACCGAAACCAGAACCTCAATATGGAGGTGGCGGCCAGGGATATCGACCTCAAACGTGTGGAACATAAGCTGCCCTATGAGGTCAGTGGGCATGGTACGTTCAAGGGACTCATCCGTGGGCGCATCAGCAGTCCGGAATTTTATGGTACGCTTGAGGCTGCCAGCCTTATCCTCAATGAGCAGGAAATCACCAATCTGCATGGTCTGGTCAAGTATCGGCGTGGCATCGCAGATCTTGATAAGTTCCGCTTTGAGCAGAATGGCGGCACTTATGATGTGACGGCATCAGTCAATACCGAGACAGAGGCCTTGACGGGCAATGTAACCATTGCCAATGCTGATATCAATGCGCTGTCAGCCCTTTGCAATCTCAAGAATGATCTTGTACAGGGAAGGCTTGATTGTACAGCCGAAGTGAAAGGGACAATCAGCAATCCGCAGGTCAAGTTGACAGGGGCAATGGCTAAGGGAACAGTGGGCGATTACGACGTCCATGATGCGGCTTTTGACCTTCGTCTGCTGGATAAAGTGCTGTATGTCGATAAGTTTGCGGCTTGTCAGGGAGATACCGGTCTTTTGACCTTGTCGGGCAGTGCGGGCCTGGATGGTGGACCGCTGGCTGCGCGGCTATCGGCCACGAATCTTTCGATGGGAATGTTTGCGCAGATGGCAGGTATCCAGACGGAGGTCATCGGCACAGCTGATATCGAGGCCGTGTTTGGCGGCGTTCTGACAAATCCATCTGCTGATGTGACCATCAAGGGACGTAACGGTGGCGTGCAGGGGTCGACCTTTGACAGTTTGGACGGCCAGCTGCATCTGAAAAACGGCCTTGTCCAAGTGGATACGCTGAATGTAAAGAAAACAGCGGGGGAGCGGACTTATCAGGCCAGTGCCCAAGGTATCGTTCCGCTGCGGGCTGTTTTTGCCCATAAGGATGAACAGCTTGATGATATTGAGCAGATCCAGATGACAGTGGGCCTGGATCAGGCTGATCTGTCGCTTTTGCCGACTCTGTCGAAGGAAATAGACTGGGCTGTTGGTGCGACGACGGGCAGCTTGAAGATCCGTGGTACGTTGGCCCATCCGAGGGTTGATGGTACGCTAGGTGTAGCCGATGGGGCGGTCAAGTTCAAGGCGATTGCCACACCGGTGACAGATATGAATGCGCAGATCGTATTTGATGGCAGCCAGATGACAGTTCGGGAATTTTCTGGTAAAATGGGCGATGGTACGTATACATTGACTGGTAATATACAGTTTGATGGCGTTACACCGAAGAAATATGATCTGGCTTTGAAATTCAATAAGCTGGATATACAGAGCGGTGTGTTTACGGGGCCGCTTACGGGCGAGTTCCGTGTGTTTGATACGGATTTTTACGGGCATACGCTGCCCAAGATCTATGGGCAGATTGATTTCGATAACTGCCTTATCTCGGTTCCAGCTATTCCAGACAGCGATGGCGCTATGCCGGAGGCTGTGCTTGATGTGCAGGTCAACGTCGGCAGGAAAGTGCATTTCTACAGTCCGTATCTTTATGATATGTACCTGACTGGTCAGGTACATGCGGGAGGGATTGTCAGTCATCCGAAAATGTCGGGCAGTCTCGAGGTCAAGCGCGGCGGTACGATCAATTATCTCAAGACGGAGTTTGCCATCCGTGAAGGACGGGCAACCTTCGATCAGGTGGCATCGTTCCTGCCGAGCATCGATTTCTTTGCAGATACGAAACTGACGCGGACACGGGTATTCCTGGCGGCTAAGGGGCCGCTGGGCAATATGCAGATCAAGCTGTCCTCAAGTCCGCCGATGAGCCAGACCCAGATCATCCAGCTCCTTACGCTGCGTGATGCGTATAAGAATGGCCAGGCTAATATGACTGCTGGGGATCTGCTGACCGTAGGTCTGCAGATGAGCTTCTTGTCGGAGGTTGAGGGGGCCATGCGCGATTTCCTCTACCTGGATCAGTTTGCGATTTCCCGTGGCAGTGGCTCGGCCTTCGATCATCGGGAAAAAGAAAATGACAGAAACAAATACGATTTTAATGTTCAGATGGGAAAATATATCTCGGACAAAGTCATGCTGAAATATACCCGCAGTCTTGGCGGCAGTACGAACGTCAATCGCTATGGTATCCAGTATGATTTCAACGACCGGCTGGGCATGACGCTGGAACGCGAGGGCAATGATTACATTGTAGGCTTTGAAGCCAGGACATCGTTCTGATGAGGCATCACCGCGAAGGGAGGTGAGCAGGATGCAATTCGAACAATATGTTGCTGCGCTGAAACAGGTGAAAAAGCTGGAGCCGGAGCAGGAGCGGCAGCTTTGGCAGTCGTATAAGAGCGAGGGCAGCCGGGAGGCACGCCGCCTGCTCATTGAATCCTATCAGCCATTGGTATTCAAGCAGGCGTTGCCTTATCGTAGCTTGCAGAACATCATGGATGTTGTGCAGGAAGGAACCATTGGCCTCATCGAGGCCGTGGAAAGCTACGAGCCACAGCGCGGTGTGGCGTTCAGTCTATTCGCGGTGCATCGCATCCGTGGGCGCATGCTGAATTTCCTGCAAAAGGAAGGCCGGGTGGATGTGGCTTGTATGGATGCCAGGCCTGCTGATGGCGGAATGACGATCAAGGAAAACCTCATGGATATGAGTCCTTCCGTTACTGAGCAAGCTGAATCCAATGAGCTTGCCTGCCGGCTTCGGCAGGCTATGGCGCGTCTCCCAGATCGGGAGCGTGCTGTGTTGGAGGGCATGTATATGCAAAGCGAGGAGGCTGGCGATGTGGCCGCAGGGCTGCAGGTCAGCAAGTCGCATATCTATAGGTTGCAGAAAAATGGCATTCGCCGTGTGCGTGGCATGCTGTCACGTTTTATGCAGAATTGGTGAAAATGGATGAAAATCAGTGGAATCAGGCACGATTCAGCCTGAAATCAAACATAAATGCCATTGTTTATCCGTTATAGCGTTATATTGCAGGTCACGCTCTATATGGTCAAGTGGATTATAACTATAGAGTGTTTTGGTCACAGGAGGTTTTGTGATGGCGGACCGGCGCAATATGCAGAAGAATCATATCCGGGCAGCCCGTGATTGGCTGGGCGAGGCGGAGCATTCGCTGGAGCATGAGAATGATATCCAGGGAGATCTCAAGCTGATGCTGGCGCGGGCAGAACTGTCACAGGTACAGGACAGTCCGTGTTGTGCACGGATAAAGTGTTGGGGGAAAAGATTGCTGCCGCCGGTAGTTGCCGTGTTGCTGGCGGGAATCGGTATCCTTGCTTGGACAAGGAGTTCGTCTGAGGAGCCGGTTCCGGAAGGTCCAGTGGCAGCAGAGATTACTGAACCAACAGCTGATCCAATGCCGACTGCTCCCGCGCAGCAATTACCGGATAATACGGTACAGCCGATAACGGCTGATCCGGCTGCTCGCGAGGCAGAAGCACCGTCCGTGCCAGATCCTCTGCCTCAGCAGGAAGCACCTGAGCGGCCGAAGCGGGAGCTGCCGGATCCACAGAAACAGCGACTCATGCAGTCGGCAGGTAAGATCCTGCGGCAGCAATGAAGATAGAAACATCAACCTTAGGAGGTTTGTCTGTTGAATAGAAAGAATGAACGATTCCTTGCCTATGCGGTTGCATTGGCTACCAGTTTTTCCGTATTCCCCGGGGCAGCGTATGCTGCTGAGGTTGCAGCCCCGACGACTGCAGCTAGTGATGCTGCGGCTAGTGATGCTGCGGCTGATACAGCAACAGTTGCAGTGCCAGCAGAGACGCAGGCTGCTCCTGAACAGCAGGCCGATAAGGCAGCAGCTGACGAGAAGCAGACGGATGAAACCCAGTCCGCTGCTGAAAAAAAGACAGAGAGTGCTGTTGATGCACGGACAGCTGAGTGGTCAAAACAGCGTCCGCAGGAAAAGGCCATCACGGATATGTTGAGCCAGTATGAGGGCAAGACAATCGTTGATACTGTGTTTGAAGGGACGACAAGCCTTACTGAGGGGACGGCAAAAGCTGCCATCAATATGCATACAGGCGATATGTTTACGGCGGCTGGTCTCAACAAGGACCGGGAGGCTATCTATAATACGGGCTATTTCTATGACCTGTATCCATCCTTTGAGGTGGTACCGGAAGGTGTGGTCATTACCTACCATGTGCTTGAGAATCCTGTCTTGAACGATATCAAGATTACGGGCAATACAGTAGAGACGGATGAAGTGCTTTATGGCCTGGTAAAGGTCAAGAAAGGCGAAATCCTCAACAGCCGCACGCTTCAGGAAAGCGTGCAGGCTATTCAGGACCAGTACCGCAAGGATGGCTATATCCTGGCAAAGATCACGGATATGAATATCGACCGTGAGGGAGGTTTGCAGCTCAAGGTCAACGAGGGTGTGCTTGAGGGGTATAAGGTCAAGGGCAATACGAAGACCAAAGACCGTGTCATCTTGCGTGAGATGCGCCAGAAGACGGGTGAGCCGTTCAATTCCAAGAAGGCTCGCCGCAGCATGCAGCGTGTCTACAATCTCGGTTTCTTTGAGGATGTCAACATCAAGATGAATCCAGGTGTTGAACCCAATGCCGTGGTCATGGAACTCGATGTCAAGGAAAAACGCACGGGTACCTTTGGTATTGGTGCCGGCTATAGCAGCCAGGACGGCATCCTCGGCATGGTCAGCATTGGCGATACGAACTTCTTCGGTACTGGTGATGCAATCAGCCTCACCTATCAGAAGAGCGGCGGTTCCACCGATGCTCAGGGCTATACGTTCTCTTACCGCAAGCCGTGGCTTGATTCCAAGGAGACTGTGGGTACGTTGCGTCTCTACAACCGTACGTATGAGTATGATGATTACGATACGGAAGGGAGCCTGACTGAGTCGTATATGCGCAAGTATGCAGGTGGTGAGCTCACGTTTGGCCGTCCGGTCAGCGAGTATTCGACCAACTATATCACATTCCGCAATCGTGATGACAAATATGTCCGTCACACAGGAGGATCGAAGTTTCCGAAGGGCCGTGCAGGTACGGCTTGGGAAAAGGACAATTTCGGCACGACGCGCAGCGTGACGCTCGAGCATGTCACGGATACCCGGGACAACGTATATAATCCGACTACGGGCGGTCGTGTGAGCCTGATGGGCGAGGTGGCTGGTCTCGGCGGTGATTTCGATTTCCAGAAAGTGACGATTGAGGATCAGCGCTATATCAAGGTCGGTCATGCACAGGTCGTTGCGCTGCGTGGTCAGTATGGTGTTGGCCGTGGACACATCTCATACTTCAACCAGTATAAGCTTGGCGGTCAGGATTCGCTGCGCGGCTATCGTGATGATCAGTTCCGTGGAACGCGCATGATGCTGGCGACGCTCGAATACCGTTTCCCGATTGCCTCCAAGGTACAGGGTGCCTTGTTCACCGATTGGGGTGCTGCCTGGAGTGATGGCTTGACGCCGAAGGATCTCAAGGGCAGTATTGGTGTCGGCTTGTCCCTGAACACGCCGCTGGGACCGTTGCGCCTTGACTATGGCCGGGGCAGCAATGGCGGCCGCGTTCACTTCACGGTCGGCGGTTCGTTCTGATAATAGGAGAGAAAGGAAGTGCCGGGCTGCATGAGATATGTGGCGGCCATGGTGATGCTGCTCTGCTGCCTGCTGGTTGACAGCCGTATGGCTATGGCAACGTCGGGACCGCGTGTGGAACAGGTGGCTGCGCATGTGGCAGCGGAGGGCGGCGCTCTGCCGCCCCTCGTGCAGGAGCGCATGGAACAGAGCGTGGGTGCGATTGCTGGCCAGCTGCTTGAGGGCAAGACTGTTGCTGGCGTGGCGGCTGGGCGGCAGCAGGATGAGCAGCTTATCCAGGAGGTTTTTGACAAGGTGCTTGTCGGCTATACGGTCAGGCGGGTGCATATCGAGCCTGAGGTGAAAGCCAAGGTTATGGTGGAACTCCTGCCGTGGGCGGAAACGATCCAGCAGGTGCAGGTGGAGACACAGATCGAGGGAATGTCGCCGCGTATCGAGAAATTGGCCCGACAGGATATTGCCGGGGTTGAAAAGGTCTTTCAAGCGGCGCTGACAGGCTTGCCGACAGCGGCGTCTGATTGGACAAATGGTGTGCTCAAGCATCATCTGAATGCATATCTGGCTGATCATCTGCCAGAGTTCCGGGCTGACTTCGAGTTGGATCCGGAAAAGGCTGCGAAGGTGAAGCTGGTGCTTTATCCACGATTGCCGGTTGTCCGCACCGTGGATCTTTCGATGCGTTCGGATACGGTGCCGAATTTTACCTTGCTCAACCATCGTCGGCTTGTTCAGGAGATGGCTGATGAGCTTGTTGGTGTTCCGGTAGCGTTTGTGGCCCGTCATCAGCAGGAACTTGCGCGTCAATTTGCACAGGACCTTGACTGTCAGCCGGATTTCCAGGCTGTGCATATGAAGACACAGATGACAATGACTGTGGCGGAGCAGTTGCAGCTTATGAGCCGCTCGGATACGAGCAGGTACAGGCTGCGTCTTAGTGGCTGGATGGATGTTGGCAGAAAAACTCTCAATAGCAAGGACGCGGATGAAAATCTATTGTTTCGCCTGCATGCCGGCAGCATGTTATCCCAGCAGGATGAGCTATTCCTGCTGGTGGATTTTGCACCGCAGGCAGTGCGGTGGGGCTGGGCCGCTGGGTATGACCGCAAGCTGGGGCCTTATACGCATGGCCAGGTCCGCTATGATTTCCCGGCGGGGAATCTTGTGTTTGCCGCGGCGCAGCAACTGGCGCCACGCTGGCTGCTCCGTTATGAATACCGTCGGGCTGATGAAAACGGTGAGGTGGCAGTCCGCTATAAACTGCATGATTTCCTGAGTCTTGAATATCTGCTGGATTGCCATCAGAATTGGCTGCGTTTTATAGGTAATTTCTAATGTGGTGCAGCCGCGTCCTTGGCGCGAATTTGCTTGAATAAGGAATAAGAGTTTGCTATAATGAAGGACGTATATGGCGCGGTGTTTCGTCCATATTGGAATCATAACTCTTAAACAAACCCGCAAGGGAAAAGGAGAAAGAAAAATGGTTAAATTAGAGAAAAAACAGGTTAAGATCATCAGTGTACTGATTGCAATCGTATTTATCGGTTCTGTTGTAGCTTTGGCCCTGACGCAGTCGGGTTCGGGCATTGCCAGTGCTGCCAGCTCGAATGTCGGCGTGGTGGATTACAACCAGATCATGAGCCAGCATCCGCAGGTACAGGCAGCAAGCACGGAGATGCAGCAGGCTGTCCAGGATGCGCAGAAAGAGTTCGAGACCAAGTCGGCCAACATGAACGATCAGGAGAAACGCGATTACTATCAGCAGACCCAGCAGCGCCTGCAGCAGAAGAACCAGGAACTGATGGAGCCAATCACGAAGAGTGTCGAGGAATCCGTCAAGAAGGTTGCAGAGCAGAAGGGCCTTTCCGTTGTTCTCGAGAAGAGTGCAGTCGTTTATGGCGGCACGGACATCACCCAGGATGTCGTAAAACAGGTAAGCAAATAAAACGGGATATAGACCTGGAAATACCGAGCCACTTGTTGCGCTCGGTACTTCTTTTAAAGGGGTGAGACAGGCATGGCTGAGAAGAAAGCCTCGGAGGAGGGTGCTGGGAAACGGCGCCGTAATATCGTGGTTGGTGCGGTGGCTGCTATCTGTCTGCTGGCAGCGGGGGCAGGAATCTTCCATCGTCTGATCAGCCCAACTGTGACAGTGCCCCAGGATGCAGCGGCAATGGCTGATGTCGGGGTGATTGACTGGCAGGAAGTCATCGAAGCTCATCCTGATTATGCGCGGCTCAAGGACCTGCGTGAGACGTGCAAGATATTGGAGCAGGAGACAGCAATCGTCGAGGATCTCTTCGCGGTCAAGCCGCCAGAGCAGGATCCTAAGCCCTTTACGGATTCGGTATGGGCTAAGGATGCCTTGGATGTCATTGGCCAGCGGGCTGAGCTTGAGCGCAAAAGCAAGCGGATTGCCGCTGAATACCGCAAGCAGACAGATGCTGATTATCAGGCGCGTATTCGCGCGCTCGATGAAGAATACCTCAATGATATCCTGAATATCAATATCAAGCTTGATAATCAGGATGCCATGCACAATCCGTTGGACTCACAGCAGCAGCGGGAAGAAGAACGGTCCGTCTGGCTGCAGGAACGCGAGCAGCTCCAGCAGGAACGCGGACGTCGTCAGGCTGAGCTGCGGCGTGAATACGAACAGCAGGTGGCTGCTCATGTGCAGCGGGTCTTAGGCCCGGAGCTTGCGGCCTGGCAGGCAAATCTGCCGGAGCAGCGGGCGCAGCAGCAAGCTGCTGCCTCGGCTAAGCAGTCGGAGGCGGACAAGCGGAATGCTGAAGCCATGCAGAAGCAGATGGAGATTGCGCAGAAAGTCCAGCAGCGGCTGGCAAAGCGACAGGAACTAGCCGCTAAGCAGGCCCAGCTGCAGGCTCTGGAGACGCATATCTTGAATGATGTGGCGGGGCGGGCAGCAAAGGTTGCCATCCTGCATCATCTCACCTTGATATTGGTAGATCATCCCCGTGTGCTCTCAAGCTTTGCGCCAGATATGGAGCAGGTCGACCCGCTTCATCGCAGTTACAGCCGGGCAATCGGCATAACGACTGTGGATGTGACGGACGAGCTGGTGCAGGAAGTGCAAGCGCTGCCATCAGATAGTGGCAGTCAGGCGGTGGATACGGACAAAACTAAAGGTTAATAGAAAGAAGCGAATTACAGATGAAATTACGCAAGAAATCAATGATCCTGTTGACGGCGGCTTTGGCCGCCATGATGCTCATGAGTGGCTGCGGCAAGGCAAAAATCGGTTATATCGATGGCGAGCGGGTGACGAAAGAAGCACCGCAGATTGCCTCGCTGGTTGAGGAAGGCAATCAGAAACTGCAGGATGCACAGAAGCAGGCAGAAGAGGATTTGCAGAAGAAAATGCAGGAAAATCCGAATATGAGCCAGGAAGAAGCGCAGAAACTGCAGATGGATACGCAGCGCAAGCTGCAGGGGCTCAATCAGTCTTACGCTTTGCAGCTGCGTCAGAAAGTCGATGCTGCCTTGGCGAAAGTGACCAAGGAAAAGAAACTGGATGCAGTCGTCAATAATTCCCAGGAGCAGCCGATTGCCATTTCTGGGGCTACGGATGTGACGGATGAAGTCATCAAGGAATTGCAGTAAGGATTAGATGGGAGAGGAATCATGAAGAAAACGTTGCAGGAAATCGCTGATTTCCTTGGCGGCCGCGTGGTAGGCGATGGGGCTGTTGAGATCCACGGGCTGGACAATATCGAAGGTGCCGGTGCCCAGGATTTGACCTTTGCTGTGGAGCCGCATATCGAGGAAGCGAAGACCTGTCAAGCAGCTGCGGTCATGCTGCCGGAAGGCGCCGGGGACTTCCCGAAGACGGCCCTTTATGTTGAGGAGCCGCGGGCTGCCTTTGCCAAGCTGTTGGAACTTTTCACGCCAAAGCTTGAGTTCCCGCAGGGAGTCAGCAATGAGGCCCATATCGGCAAAGATGTGAAGCTCGGCAAAGATGTTGTCATCATGCCGTTTGCTGTGGTTGATGATCATGCGGTGATTGGCGATCGCGTCACGCTCTATCCGCATACCTACATCGGTCAGTATGCAGAGATTGATGAAGACAGTGTTGTCTACTCTAATGCGACGGTCCGTGAGCATTGCCGTGTCGGCAAGCGCTGCGTGATCCATAGCTCGGCGGTCATCGGGTCGGATGGTTTTGGCTTTACGACCAAGGATGGTGTCCATACGAAGGTGCCGCAGGTTGGCAATGTCGTGCTTGAAGATGATGTCGAGATCGGTGCTCATGATGGCATTGACCGTGCTGCAATGGGCTCGACGGTCATCGGCCATGGCACGAAGATCGATAATCTCGTCCATATCGGCCATAACTGCAAGATTGGGCCGAACTGCCTGATTGTTGCCCAGACAGGTATTTCCGGTTCGACGACGGTGGGCCATAATGTCACCTTCGGCGGCCAGGTCGGTACGGTCGGACATATCAATATCGGTGCCAACTCGGTTTATGCTGCGCGTTCCGGAATCATCGGCAACATGCCCGAGGGTGTTTTCTGCGCAGGTTTCCCGGTACAGCCGCATGCCGAGTGGCTGCGCATGCAGGCGGCAATGAAGCGTTTGCCGGAGATGCACAAGAAACTCAAACAGCTCGAGAAGAAGCTTGCCAAGTACGAGAAAGCTTGATCTTGTGGGCTGCAGGCCTCCTCATTTCGAGGAGGTCTTTTGCTGTGGCTGTCAAGGCCATGAGGAGGAAAGAACATGATGTCGTATTATCTGCTCAAGGCAGTAAGTGCCGTTGTCTGTCTGCTTCCGCGCGGACTTGCGGAGCTCTTGGGGCGAGGGATCGGGAACTTTGCCTGGCTCGTCATTCCCCAGAAACGCAAACGGCTGGCACATGATCAGATCGTCAAATGCCTGGGTGTGGCTGATCGTGAGGCTCAGCGGATTGCCAAGGCCAGTGTGGTTCGTTTTGGCCCTATGTTGTTTGAGGTCCTGCGGTTTCCGGTGATAAAGAAATGCCCGCAGCAATACGTCCGTATTGAGGGGCTCGAAAAGCTGCAGCAGGGCATCGCTGAAGGCAAAGGGGCGGTGATTGCCTCAGCCCATAGCGGCAACTGGGAACTCATGGGCGGAGCCTTTGCCTTGGCGGGCATCCCGCTGGTGGGGGTGGCGATGAAACAGAGATCATCAGGGTCAGACCGCTTCATCAATGAATACCGTACCATGATCGGCATGCATATCACTTATAAGACGGGCGTGCGTGAGATGTTTGATATGCTGAAAAAAGGCTGGGCCATCGGTCTGATCATGGACCAGGATACGAACCGCCATGATGGTGTCGTGATTGATTTCTTCGGGCAGCCCACCAATTGCACGCCGGGAGCGGCATCGATGGCGCGCTTCCAGGATGTGCCGATCTTCACGTCGTTTATGCATTATGATGGGCAGGGAAAGCATACCTTGTTTGTCGAGGGGCCGTTCCATGTGGAGAAGACCAAAGATAAGCGCGAGGACGTCCGGCAGATGACGCAGTTCCTCACACATGAGATCGAGAAACATGTGCGCAAGTATCCGGAGGAATGGTTCTGGCTGCATGATCGTTGGAAGTCTATTCGTTAAGAAAGTATAGGTTGTGCCAGGCTACTTGCACAACTGTGTTTTGTCCGTTAAAATAGAAAAAGGTAATTGACTGTCAGGAGGAGTTGTTTTGCAGAACCAGATTACATTGGCGGCTGAAGCTGCCTACACTGGTGTCGGGCTGCATTCGGGACGCGATGTCCACATGGTGCTGAAACCGGCTCCAGCAGATACTGGCATTGTCTTTGTGCGTACGGACCTACCGGAGCGTCCGCAGATCCATGCGGTGGCTGAGAATGTCACGTCGACATTGCGTGCGACGACTGTAGAGGAAAATGGACATAAAGTCTTTACGATCGAGCATCTGATGAGTGCCTTCCATGCGCAGGGCATCGATAACTGCTATGTGGAGATGGATTCGGAGGAACCGCCGGTAGCCGATGGCTCATCGCTGGCCTTCTTTGAACTCATGCAGCAGGCTGGCCGCAAAGAGCAGGACAAGCCGCGGCATGAGGTGGTCATTGATAAGGTATACCGTGTCGATGATGAGGAGCATAACCGTTTTGTCATGGTCCTGCCCTATGATGGGTTCCGTGTGAGCTTTACGTCACTGAATCCCCATAAGCTTATCGGTGTGCAGTATGAGAACTTTGAGATCACGCCGGAAATCTATCATAATGAGATAGCGCCAGCTCGTACGATTGCCTATGAAAAGGAAATCGAGGCGCTGCAGAAGATGGGGCTCGGCCTCGGTGGAACACTGGACAGCGTTATCGTCTATAACGATGAGGGCTGGCTGAATCCGCTGCACTTCGAAGATGAGCTGGTGCGCCACAAGATCCTTGATGTCATTGGTGACTTGCGGCTTGCCGGCATAGTCCGCGGGCATGTTGTTGCCGTGGCCTCGGGACATGCGATGAATACTCAGCTGGCAAAGAAGATCGTCGCTGAGCTTGGCCGCTGAATTGATTGGATTTAAAAAGGAAGAAGGAATAACCATGGTATTAGATATCAACGAGATCCAGAAAATCCTGCCGCATCGTCCGCCGATGCTGCTTGTTGACCGCATCATTGAGATCGATCCGATGAAGTCGGCTACGGGAATCAAGAATGTCACGATGATGGAGGACTTTTTCCGCGGCCATTTCCCAGGGCATCCAATCATGCCGGGGGTATTGATCCTCGAAGCTATGGCACAGGTTGGCGGCGTCATGATGCTGTACCCGGAGGAAAACCGTGGCAAGCTCGCGCTGTTCGGTGGCATGGAGAATGTCAAGTTCAAGCGCCAGGTCGTTCCTGGCGATCAGCTGGTAACGAAGTCGCATATCGTCCGTGTGCGCGGTGATTTTGGTGTACTTCATTGCGATGGCTATGTGGATGGCCAGCTGGCAGCTTCGGCTGATTTCAAGTTTGCCATGAGAGACGGCGATAAGCTGTGATTTTGACTGGTTTTTGCCAGAGAGAGAGAGATAATCTTTGTTCAACTCGATAAACGCCTGGATTTGCTGTCAAATGCGATGTGAAAATTTGAAGTTTACAGGGGAATATATATAAAAGGACAGAGCAAAGAGAGCTGCCATTCTGCGTAAATGCGGAATGGCAGTTTAGGATAGTTGAAGGAGTTGGAGCAGATGAATACTGAGAATAACAGTATCATGAAGCATATACATGAAACGGCCATCATCAAGCCGGGTGCCAAGATTGCACCGAATGTTGAGATCGGACCGTATTCGGTCATCGGCGAGAATGTTGAGATTGGTGAGGGTACGGTAATCGGTCCGCACGTCGTCATCACCGGCTGGACAGAGATCGGCAAGGACTGCCATATCTTCCAGGGGGCATCGATTGGCGAGGACCCGCAGGATCTCAAATTCAAAGGGGAAAAGAGTTACACCTATATTGGCGATCGCACGACAATCCGCGAGGGTGCTACGGTTCACCGCGCTACTGGCGAAGGCGAAGAGACGCGCATTGGCTGTGACTGCCTGCTCATGGCGTTGACGCATGTTGCCCATAACTGTGTGATCGGCAATCGCGTCATCATGTCGAATCTGGCCAGCCTGGCTGGTCATGCTGTCGTCGAAGACCGTGCTGTGATTGGCGGTATGACCGGTGTGCATCAGTTCGTCAAGATTGGTCGCAATGCAATGGTTGGTGGCATGTCTCGACTGACGCAGGATGTCGTACCGTACACGATAGTCAACGGTCAGCCGGCTAAGGTGGTGGGCCTCAACAGTGTGGGGATATCGCGTGCGGGCATCAAGCTCGAGGCTCGCCGCAGTCTCAAGCAGGCCTATAAGATTCTCTATCGCTCGGGGCTGCGCATGCAGCAGGCTGTGGCTGTCATCGAGCAGGAGGTCGATTCCTGCGAGGAAGTCGATCATCTGCTGCGTTTCCTGCGCAATGCCGAACGCGGTATCTGCCGTGAGCGCCGCGATGCTGAATAACGATTAGTTAAGGAGTTATCCGCATGGAGAAGATTGGACTGCTGGCAGGTATCGGATTCCTGCCAGTGGAGTGTGCCAAGGCAGCCAGGGCACAGGGCTATGAGGTCTATGTCGTGGCCCTGCTGCCGGAAACCGAGAAATGCCTGCAGGAATATGCGACGGACTATCAGGAGATCGGCGTATTCAAGGTGGGCAAGATCCTCAAGTATCTGCGTGAGAAAGAGGTCACCCAGGTGACAATGATCGGCAAGGTCACGAAGGAACTCTTGTATGCTCATAAGACGATGCCGGACTTCAAGACGATGCAGATCCTCATGAGTCTCAAGAACCGTAAAGATGATACGGTCATGGAGGCATTGGTAGAGGTATTGGAAAAGAACACGGGGGCCAAGGTTGTCGATCAGACGGCCCTGATCCGCTCGCTGATGCCGGCGGCTGGCACGCTCACGCGCCGTGAACCCACCGCTGAGGAGAAGAAGGACATGGAGTTCGGCTTCAAGATGGCTAAGGAAATCGGCCGTATGGATGTGGGGCAGACGGTTGTCGTCAAGGATCTGGCGGTCATGGCTTTGGAAGCCATCGAAGGGACTGATGCCTGCATCCGCCGTGGCGGGCAGTTGGCCCGTGGCGGTGCGGTGGTGGCCAAGGTGGCCAAGCCGCAGCAGGATAAGCGTTTTGATGTGCCGGCTGTGGGCCTTACGACCATCAAGACCATGGTTGAGGTTGGGGCCAAGGCTTTGGTCATCGAAGCTGGCGAGACGTTGCTGGTAGAGCGGGAAAAGGTCTTGCAGCTGGCAGACGAACACGATATTACCATTGTAGCGATGTGACTTAGAGACGCAGTGGATACGAAAAAATATGTGTCCACCTGCGTTTTTTTGTGTATAATAGAGAGTGGACTATTATGAGAAAGTGCAGGAGGTGATTCGCATGAAGATCATGTTTTCCGCCGGCGAAGCGTCCGGCGATGTGCATGGCGAGCAGCTGGCCATGTCGCTTTTGCGCATGGACCCGTCGTTGGAGCTCATCGGCTTTGGCGGTGCGCAGATGGAACAGGCAGGGGTACGGCTTTATGAGAATTTTGCCGATTACAATGTCATGGGCGTCTGGGAAGTGCTCAAGAATCTGCGGCGCATCCTGAAATTATTGGACGGGCTCACGGAGTTCATGCGCGAGGAGAAACCGGATCTTTTGGTGCTCATCGATTATCCGGATTTCAACTGGCGATTGGCGAAAAAGGCGAAGAAACTCGGCATCCCGGTGTTTTCATATATCCCGCCATCGGCCTGGGCCTGGCGTAAGGGCCGGGCAAAGGACTGTGCGAAACTTGCGGACGAGTTCGTGGCAATCTTTCCGCATGAGCTGCCAGTCTATGAGGCGGCTGGTGCGAATATCTCGTTTGTGGGCAATCCCCTCGTGGACAAGGTCCGGGCGCAGATGCCGCGCGAGGCGGCGCGGCGTCATTTCCGCATTCCTGCCGATAAGACGGCCGTTCTGTTGATGCCGGGCAGCCGCAAGCAGGAAATCGAACTATTGCTGCCGTCGATGCTGGCAGGGGCCAAGCTATTGCTGGAGCGTGAGCCGGATACTATGCTATTGCTGCCGGTGGCTGATGGCATTGATGAAAGCCGTATCCGGCAGCTTATCGATGCTGCGGGCGTGGAGGTTGCTCTTACTCATGATAATCGCTACTCGCTGATGGGGGCGGCCGATGCGGCCGTGGCTACCTCTGGTACGGTCATTATGGAGGCGGCGCTGATGAACCTCCCGTGTGTTGTCCTTTACCGGCTGTCACCGATATCGTATGCAATCGGCAAGCTGCTCGTCCATGTGGATAATTTCAGCTTGCCCAATATCCTGCTTGGTGAGCAGTTTGAACGTGAGCTGCTGCAGGATGAAGTGACGCCGGAAAATATTGCCAGTGAGCTTGCCAAGCTCTATCCGGGCCAGCCGCATCGCGCGTTGGTGGCTGAAAAACTCAAGGCGGCCTGTGCGAGACTTGGCGGCCCAGGCGCTTCTTTCCGCGTGGCGGAAAAGATCCTGGCGGCGGCGCGCCGCCTGGCAGCAGCAAAATGATTATCGGGGGATATATATGAAGAATTATAAACGGCTGCTTCAATACATGCGGCCTTATCTCAAGCAGCTGTTCTTGGCAATCGTCTGCATCATCGTAGCGGCTGGCTGCAATTTGTACCTGCCTTGGATCATCAAGGATATGATCGATAAGGTGCTGGCCGAGAAGGATATGATGATGCTCAATGTGATCTGCGTGGGCATCGTGGTTGTATTCCTGATTCGTGGCATCTTCTATTATGGGCAGTCATATCTTGTGTCATATATTGGTCAGAAGGTCATCATCGACGTGCGTGAGGTCATGTTCCGCAAGTTCCAGCGCATGCCTATGGCCTATTTCGACAAGCATCAGACTGGCGAGACCATGAGCTTCATCACCAATGATGTGGCAGCTATCCAGTCGGCGCTTGTCGATCAGCTTATCGAGATGGTAACGGAAGGCTCGATACTTATCGGCTCGATTGCGATGATGATCTATCTGGACTGGAAACTCTCTTTGTTGACGCTGGTAGTCATTCCGCTGGTTGGGCAGGCCATGAAGATCTTTGGCCGCAAGATCAAGCGCAATGGTACGGTCATCCAGGAGCGCATGGCTGATATCACTTCGCTTTTGCAGGAGAGCATTTCGGCTATTCGCGTGGTCAAATCCTTCGTGCGTGAGAAATACGAGACGGATCGCTTCCAGCGCCAGAATCAACTGAATTTCCAGGCGGCTATGAAGAATGTGCAGCTCACGAGCCTGCTGACGCCGACGGTGGAGTTCCTGGCCGCTGTCTCGGTCACGTTTATCGTCTGGTTTGGCGGCTATGAGGTCGTCAACAACGAGATGACGGCTGGTGCTCTCGTGGCCTTCCTGACCTATGCGGTCAACCTGGCCAATCCGGTCAAGCGCCTGTCCCGTGTCTATGGCAACCTGCAGCGGGCGATGGCTGCTGTTGACCGTGTCTTTGCGGTCATCGACCTTGAGGAGCCCATCCATGATAAGCCTGATGCCAAGCCGCTGCCGGAAATCACTGGCGAAGTAAAGCTGGACAAGGTTACGTTTGAATATAAGAAGGGCGTGCCGGCTCTCAGCGATGTGTCGCTGGAGGCCAAGCCAGGCCAGATGATTGCCTTTGTGGGCCCCAGTGGTGCTGGTAAATCGACGATTGCCAACTTGATTCCGCGCTTTTATGAGATCACGGAGGGTGCTATCTCGATTGATGGCCAGGATATCCGCGACGTCACGGTATCGTCCCTGCGTGAGCAGATCGGCATCGTGCCGCAGGAGACGGTACTGTTCTCAACGACGGTGCGCGAGAATATCCGCTACGGTCGTCTGGATGCGACGGATGAAGAGGTGGAGGCTGCGGCTAAGGCAGCTAATGCCGATGAGTTTATCCAGAATCTGCCGCAGGGGTACGATACGAAAATCGGCGAGCGCGGCATGAATCTGTCGGGCGGCCAGCGCCAGCGTATGGCTATCGCGCGGGCTATCCTAAAGAACCCGCGCATCTTGATCCTTGACGAGGCAACATCGGCGCTCGATACGGAAAGTGAGAAGATCGTGCAGGCAGCTCTTGACAAGCTGATGGTTGGCCGTACCTCGTTTGTCATTGCCCATCGCTTGTCGACCATTTTCAATGCCGACCAGATTTTCGTCATTGATGGCGGCAGGGTCAAGGAGCATGGAACCCATGAGGAGCTGTTGAAACATAATGGCTTGTACAGTTATCTGTACAATATCCAGTTCAACAAGCAGAATGTCTAAGGAGGAAGGGTAAGGGATATGCAATTTCTCTACAATATAGCGGCGATACTTGTCGTCATATTGATCATCCCTGTGTTCATGGTCCGATCGGTCCGTGAGAAGGGCTTTATCGAACGGATTCGGCAGAGCCTCGGGTTCTTTCCCGATCATGCGCTCGACAAGGTGGCCAAGAAACACTGTATTTGGGTACATGCGGCTTCAGTTGGCGAGATTGTTGCTACGAGTCCGCTTATCAAGGAATTCCGCCGTGAATTCCCGAAGACGCCGATCCTCGTGTCGGTGGTTACGACGAGCGGCTACGAAATGGCTAACCGCATCATCAAGGATGCGGATGCCATCATCTATTTCCCGCTGGATCTGCCGTTCTTGGCTGGCAGCGTATTGCGCCGCATCCATCCGCGCGTATTCCTGCCGGTGGAGACGGAGCTTTGGCCGAACTTCTTGAAGACGGCCCGGCAGATGCACATTCCAGTCATGATGGTCAACGGGCGCATCAGTGATCGCAGTGTCAAGCAGTACAAGCATCTGCACAGCATCCTGACTGATATGATCGGCACGGTGAAGAAATTTGCCATGCAGTCGCAGATCGATGCGGATTATATCATGCGCCTGGGCGCACCACCAGAGCTCGTTACCGTCACGGGCAACACGAAATTCGATCAGACATATACCGATGTGAGCGCCGAGGAAAAGGCAAGGATCATAGCGGAAATGGGTCTGTCAGATAACGAAGGGATTTTCCTGGCTGGTTCGACGCATCGCGGCGAGGAAGATCATGTCTTGAGTGCTTTCCGGGCAGTGCGGGAGAAACATCCGCGGGCTCGCCTGGTCATAGCGCCGCGCGAACTGCTGCGCACTCAGGAAATCATCCACCTTTGCAAGAAGGCTGGCTTTACCGTTACGACGCGGACTAAGTTGCAAAAGCAGGGCCCTGCCGCTGCAGATATCGTCATCCTTGATACGATTGGCGAACTGGGGAAGGTATACAGCGTCGGCGATGTGGTTTATGTGGGCGGCAGCCTGATACCTCATGGCGGCCACAACATCCTGGAGCCGGCAGCTCATGGCAAGGCCATCATTGTCGGCCAGCATATGTTCAACTTCAAGGATACTCATGCCTTGTTCAAGAACCGCGATGCCTGCATCACGGTAAATAATGAGAAAGAGCTGGCGCAGGAGACCGTCCGTCTCTTTGATGATCCGGACCATCGCCATCGCATGGAGGCGGAAACCCTGGCTATCGTCAATGAGAACAAGGGCGCATCGCGCAAGTCGGCCATAATCCTGCGTGAGACTCTCGAAGAGTATGAGAGCGATCCCGAGAACCGCCAGCTGGCGCGTTCGACGCAAAAGGTCGACAATTTCCAGACGTATTTCATCGACCTGGTGCACAGCAAGGAAGTCAACGGTTTTTGCGCGCATATCATCATGGCGGTTTTATACGTGTTCTCGCAGATCTATGTCGGTCTGGTCAACCTTAAATTGGCCGGCTACCGGATCGGCCTCTTCAAGCACCGCCGTCTTGGCTGTTATGTCATCAGCCTCGGCAATGTGACCGTTGGTGGTACGGGCAAGACGCCGACGGCCCAGCGGCTGGCTATGGATATCCGTGATATGGGGTATCGTGTCGTCATCTTGAACCGCGGGTACCGGGCCAAATGGCATGGCGAAGTCGGCATCGTCTCTGATGGCCAGCGTCTGCATATGAGCGCCGCTGAGGCCGGTGATGAGGCCTTCATGCTGGCCAAGCATCTGCCCAATGTGCCGGTGCTTATCGGTGCTGAGCGTGCTGTAACGGGGCAATATGCCATCGACCATTTTGGTGCCGAAGTCGCAATCCTTGACGACGGCTATCAGCATTGGCAGCTTGAGCGCGATCTGGATATCCTGCTTATCGATGCGGTCAATGTCTTCGGCAATGGCTACATCCTGCCGCGTGGCACGCTGCGTGAGCCGGTATCCCATATCAGCCGCGCCGATGTCTGCTTGATGACAAAGGTCGATCAGGCGGCGACTGGCTCCTGTGAATACATCCATGAGACGGTCAAGCGGTATAATCCTGGCGCTGCGGTGGTCGAAAGCATCCATCAGCCGCGCTGCTTCGTGCCACTGGCTGACTGGTATGTCGATATCGCTGGTGATGGTATCGATGTAAGCCAGATGCGAGGCAAGAAGATCATGGCGGTTTCGGCCATCGGCAATCCGGCCTCCTTTGAACAGACTCTGTCGGATCTCGGCACGGCAATCATTGAAAGCCTGCGTTACCCAGATCATCACGATTATACGATGACGGAGATGGCCGATATCCTGCAGCAGGCCAAGAATATGGGGGCTGAGGCTATCGTCATCACGGAGAAGGATGCGGTCAAGGTTCCGGCCGAGGTTATCCAGGCTGGCTGGGATATTCCGGTCTATGTCATTTGTGTCGAGGTTACGTTCCAACAAGGGCAGGAGGCATTCTGCGGCATGCTCAAAGAGCGTTTGGCAGAACGGCTTGGCTCCCGTGAAATCAGATAAGGTTTTCCAAGAAAAGTCTCAGGAAAGGATGGTAAAATCCATGAATGTTTTATGTGTCATACCTGCTCGCTACGCATCGACGCGCCTGCCGGGCAAACCGCTCAAGGATATCGCTGGCAAGCCGATGGTCTGCCGCGTTTATGAAAGGGCATCTCAGGCAGGAAAAGTCAGCAAGACGCTGGTGGCAACCGATGATGAGCGCATCTTGCAGGCGGTAAAAGCCAATGGTGGCGAGGCCATGATGACGCGCAAGGACCATCCGACGGGCACCGACCGTCTGGCCGAGGTGGCGGCAGCTTTTCCTGAGGCGGAGCTCATCATCAATGTGCAGGGCGATGAGCCGCTGATTGAGCCGTCGCTTATCGATGAACTGGCTGCGGTGTTTGAGGCGGATAGCAATCTCAAGATGGCCACGGTAAAGACGGAAATGATCGATCGGGCCGAGCAGGAAAATCCGAATAATGTAAAGGTCGTAACCGATAAGAATGGCTATGCGCTCTACTTCTCGCGTTCACTTATACCATATCCGCGCAATGAAGGCTGCCCGGTCTACAAGCATATCGGCATCTATGCCTATAAGCGTGACTTCCTGCTGCAGTATGCGAAGATGGGCTCGACGCCACTGGAGGCGGCCGAATCCCTTGAGCAGCTGCGGGCACTGGAAAATGGCTACCGCATCAAGGTCGTGGAGACAAAGGCGAAATTTGTTGGTGTCGATACAGCCGAAGACCTGCAGAAGGTCAATGAGATCTATCAGAAAATGGGTTTATGATAAGAGTTGAAAATTTCTATAAAGGAGAGGCGAGTATGAATAAGGTAAAAGTGGGAAACTTCGAAATCGGTGGCGGCGAGAAACTGACGTTGCTGGCAGGGCCCTGTGTGCTGGAGGGAATGGATCGCTGCCTGCTGATTGGCCGCACGATCAAGGAAATCTGCGCACGTCTGGATATCAATTACGTATTCAAGGCCTCCTTTGACAAGGCTAATCGTTCCTCCTTCCATAGCTTCCGTGGACCGGGCATGGAGAAAGGCATCGAGATGCTGCAGCAGATCAAAGACGAGCTGCAGGTACCGGTGGTTACGGACATTCATGAGACGTATCAGGCTGAGCCGGTGGCCAAGGTAGCCGATATCCTGCAGATTCCGGCATTCCTGTGCCGTCAGACGGACCTCCTGCATGCTGCCGCGCAGACTGGCAGGGTCGTCAATGTCAAGAAAGGCCAGTTCCTGGCACCGGAGGACATGCGCAATGTCGTGGACAAGCTGCATGAGAGCGGCTGCAACCAGATCATGCTGACGGAGCGCGGTGCTTCCTTTGGTTATCACAATCTCGTCGTTGATATGCGTTCGCTGCCAATCATGCGCTCCTTCGGTTATCCGGTGGTCATGGATGGCACGCACAGCGTTCAGCTGCCGGGCGGCAATGGCACGACTTCTGCTGGCAATCGCGAGTATGTTGAGTACCTCGTCCGTGCTGCTGTCGGTGCTGGCATCGATGCGCTGTTCCTGGAGGTTCATGACAATCCGGAAGAGGCTCTGTCTGATGGTGCCAACATGGTTTACCTCGACAAGCTCGAGGATCTGCTCAAGGATGCTGTTGCCATCCATGAAATCGTCCGCAAGAAAAAGAACTGAGCGGATGGTAATTTGATTCAGCTAAGGGCATAAGGGGAAAAGACTTGTGATGAAGATAAGAGAAAAGGCAATTGAGACATTAGATATCGAGGCGGAGGCCGTACTGAAACTCAAGGATCGCATCGATGATGAGTTCATAGCGGCAGTGCAGTGCATCCTGGACTGCCAGGCACGCGTCATCGTGACCGGCATGGGCAAATCCGGCCACGTGGGCCGCAAGATTGCGGCGACGCTGGCGAGCACAGGCACTCCGGCGTTCTTCATGCATCCGGCCGAGGCCTTCCATGGCGATCTCGGCATGGTCACGGAACGCGATGTGGTCATCGCAATCAGCAACAGCGGTGAGTCGTCGGAGGTTGTCAACATCCTGCCAATCATCAGCCGCATTGGCGCGACGATCATTGCCATGTGCGGCCGCCGCGATTCGCAGCTCGGCAAGGCCTGTGACTATTTTGTCGATATCGGCGTTGAGCGTGAGGCCTGCCCGCTGGGCCTGGCCCCGACGGCCAGCACGACGGCAACGCTGGCCATGGGCGATGCGATGGCGATGGCATTGATGTCAGTGCGCCACTTCACAAGTCAGGATTTTGCCCTCTATCATCCGGGCGGAGCCCTGGGCCGCCGGCTGCTGCTCAAGGTTGCCGATGTCATGCATTCGGGCGAAGAAAACCCGATCGTATCCCAGGATAAGACGGCCAAGGATGCCCTCTTCATCATGACGGATAAGGGCCTGGGTGCGGCATCCGTTGTCGATGACAATGGCAAGTTTGTCGGTCTTATCACCGATGGCATCATCCGCCGTGCACTGGCTAAGGACTACAAATTCCTCGACGAGTCGGTCAAGAACATCATGTTCGAGCAGCCGCTGACCATTGCCCAGGATGAGCTGGCAGCAGCTGCGCTGTCGGTCATGGAGAAACACAAGCCGCGGCCAGTTACGGTACTGCCGGTCATTGATGCTGAGAATACGCCGGTGGGCATCGTCCATCTGACGGATCTCCTGCGTCAGGGGGTTGTCTGATATGGAGCAGAAGAGTGGTGCGCTTGAACGGGCGCAGGCCGTGAAACTCATCATCTTTGACGTAGATGGTGTACTGACTGATGGCGGCATATACATTGGCGAGAGCGGTGAGCTCTACAAGCCGTTTTTCTGCCGCGACGGTCTTGGCATCACGCTGGCCCATAAGGCCGGACTCAAGACGGCCATCATCACGGGGCGGCGGTCTGCCCAGGTGGCTTTCCGTGCTGGCGAGCTGCATATCTCGGAGGTATTCCAGGGCAGCCTTGATAAGCGGGCGGCTTACCGTACCTTGAAGGAGAAACTCGAGCTATGCGACGAGGAAATCGGCTATATTGGCGACGATCTCATCGATCTGCCAATCATGAGCCAGGTTGGCTTGCCCATGGCTGTAGCTGACGCTGTGCCGGAGGTTCGCCAGCAGGCGCTGCTGACATCTGGCTTTGCTGGCGGTCATGGGGCTGTACGGGAGTTATTGGAGTTTGTCTTGAAGGCGCAGGGCAAGTGGCAGGTTTTGCTGCAGGACTTCACTGCGCCTGACGCTGCCCGTGGCTTGGCGCAGTGATATTAGAAAGATTTTTGTGGGGGAACGTAATCCATGCATTATAAATTCGTGATGTTCATGAGCTGGCTCGTATGCCATACGCCATATGCACTGCTTATGGCAGTTGGCCGCGTGATGGGCAATCTCTACTATCTCCTGATCAAGAAGGAGCGTGAACGCGCTGTGGCGCAGATGATGCCGGCTCTGGGCCTGTCTGAGGCTGAGGCCCGCAAGGTGGTACGGGCTTCGTTCGTGAACCTGGCGCGCAATGTATTGGAGATCCTCTACATGCCGCGACTCAATGAACAGAACTTCACCGAGTACATTGAGGTTGAGCACTTAGAGCGCATGCGCGCTGCGCTGGCTGAAAATAAGGGCGTTGTCGTCCTGACTGGCCATATCGGTACTTGGGAGTGGCTGTCGGCTGCATTTTCGCTGAACGGCATGCCGGTAACGGCCATTGCCAAGCCGCAGCCGAATATCCAGTATACCCAGGCTCTCGATGATCTGCGCAAGACCATTCATGTGGAGATCTTCTCGCGTGGCACCAGCGAGCTTATCGCTGCGGCCCGGGCGCTGAAACAGGGCAAGATCCTCGGCTTCCTGGCCGATCAGGATGGCGGCCCCGGCGGCGCGTTTATCCCGTTTTTGGGCAAGGTCGCATCGACGCCGATGGGCGCTGCGGTCTTTTCCCGCAAATTCAATTCGCCGGTCATTCCCGCTTTTATCCTGCGCCAGCCCAATGGCAAGCACAAGGTGATCGTGGGCGAGGCCATGCGCTATGAAGATACGGGGGATACGGATAAGGACCTGTTCGATTTCACAGTGCGCATGACGAAGGTCGTGGAACAGGTAATCCGTGAGAATCCGACGCAGTGGCTGTGGTTCCAGAAGCGCTGGAATACGACGCCAGATATGCAGAAGACGGGCAAGCATCATACCGTCAAGGCACGGGAGGCTGAATGATGAGCAAAAGGACAAAGTGGCTGCTGGCTGGTGGCTTGGCAGTGTTTGTGGCTCTGGTGGTTTGGACGGTGGCAACGATCCCCGAAGTGCCGCAGGATCAGACGAAGGTTGAGGCACCGAAGACCATGACCTATGAGGGCAATACCCTCAGCGAAGAAAAAGATGGCCGCAAGCTGTGGGAGCTTACGGCTGAGCGCATCGAGGTCGATGTGGAGACCCAGGATGTCAAACTCGTGAATATCACTGGGCATTTCTACGCGGAAGATGGCCGCACGGTTGAGATCAAAGCGGATCAGGGTGAGTTTGCCAATGAGACCAAGGATATCTCGGTCAAAGGCAATGTGGATATCCATACCAGTGACGGGGCGAGCCTCAAGGGGCAGGAACTGCGCTGGCAGGCCAAAGAGGAGATGCTGGCAGCAATAGGTGACGCTGTAGCAGTCAAAGATGATATGAAGGTTACCGGTGACCGTATCGAGAGTACGGACGGATTCAATAAGATCAAGATTATCGGCAAGGCACACCTTGTCAAGGGAGGAGACAGCATATGAGCAAGATGAAGAAGACACTGTTGGCATTGGCTGTAAGTGTGGTCCTGCCGATGAGCAGCATGAGTGCTGCCGGCGAGCCGGCAGAGCTCGATGCCGATACGGTCACTTATGATATGAGCACCGGGGTCGCGACCGCGACGGGTGATGTGCTGATGAAACGGGGCACGGCCCGCGTTTCGGGCGCAACGGCTACGTACAACTCCAAGACCCAGGAGGCAACGGTCGAGGGCAATGTCATCGCTACCCGTGATGATATGCGGATGACCTGCGCGAAAGTCGTCTCCGATGGCCAGGGGCATATCATGGCGGTTGGCAGTGTGCAAGGCGTGCAGGGCGACAAGAGCTTTGCTGGGGAACAGGTCGATTACTATCCGGAGCAGGGCAAGTATGTGCTGATGCCGTCGGGTGGAACGCTGACCAGTGCTGACAGCACGTTTACGGCTAATCGCATCGAAGGATGGCTGGATGCTGAGCACTACATCGGCACGGGCAATGCTCATGTCGTGAGCACGTCGCGCAATATGGAAGCCGGTGGCGATCAGATGGATTATCAGGGCAAGGAGCAGGGGGTTGTCGTCGTTACGGGCAATGCCTGGGCAATCCAGGATAACAACACGCTCAAGAGCAATCGCCTGACGCTCTATCTTGCACAGGACGGACAGGCTAAGGTAAAATAAAAGGATAGGCAATCAGCAAATTTTTTGGAGGGCATGAGCTTTGCATATCGAAGCGAAGAATCTGGTAAAGAAATTCAAGGAGAGGACAGCTGTTGACCGAGTGTCCCTGCGGGTGGAAAAAGGCGAGATCGTCGGCCTGCTGGGGCCGAATGGTGCTGGCAAGACGACCTCCTTCTATATGATCGTAGGCTTGGAGCATCCCACGTCTGGTGAAGTGTATCTGTCGGATATCGATATCACGAATCTGCCAATGTACCGTCGTGCGGAGCTGGGCATCAGCTATCTGACACAGGAGGCCTCGATATTCCGCAAGCTGACCGTTCGCGAGAATATCATGGCCATCCTTGAGACGACCAAGCTTTCCAAGGCCGAGCAGATCAATAAGTACAATGAACTGATCGAGGAATTCCATATCGGTCATGTTCAGGAGCGCAAAGGTACGGAGCTTTCGGGTGGTGAGCGCCGCCGCGTAGAGATTGCGCGCTGTTTGGCCTTGGAGCCGCAGTTTATCCTGCTCGATGAGCCCTTTGCCGGTGTCGATCCGCTGGCTGTGGCGGATATCCAGGAAATCATCCAGTACCTGCGCCAGCGGGGCATGGGCATCCTGATCACGGATCACAATGTGCGCGAGACCTTGCATATCGTTGACCGTGCCTACATCCTCAGTGAGGGAAAGATCCTGCTGGAGGGCGACAGCCAGACTATAGCCAGTAGCCCGATTGCGAAGAAATTCTACCTCGGTGAGAATTTCACGCTTTGATTGGAGAAGGAACGATGCATTTAAGAATCTTAGATAAATATATATTCCGGGAGGTATTCCTGACATTCCTGTTCGGCATCGCGGCCTTTACGGCTGTCTTTGTCGGTTCGGGAACCCTGTTCAGCATCGCGAGATACATCACGGAATACGGTGCCTCACTGCAGTCGGTGGTGAAGATATTCGTACTGGGACTGCCGGGGGTCATCATGTGGACATTCCCGATGTCCATGGTGCTGGCGAGCCTGCTGACCTTTGGCAAGCTGTCGAGCTCGAGCGAGATCACGGCCATGAAGTCCTGCGGCATCAGCTTTACGCGTATTGCGGCACCGGCTGTGATCATGGGGTTTGTGGTCAGTATTGGCGCGATTGCCTTCAATGAGTATGTGGTGCCTTGGGCCAACACGGCTTATCACAATGTTCTCTACTATGAGATTCAGGGCAAGAGCGGCATGAAGTCGCAGGAACATATCATCCTCAAAGAACTCGACCATGACAAGATCAAGCGGCTTGTCTATGCGCGGGCTTATGATGCCGATACGCAGACGCTGCAGAGCATAACCCTGCAGGAGTTCAATGCTGACAGCAAAGTGAGCCATGTCGAGAACGCCGAATATGCGGAGTGGAATGGCGATGAGTGGATCATGCATAACGGCATGATCTATGATATTGCCCAGGAGGATGGCCAGAGCGAGCATACGATGCGTTTCAACAAGCAGGTGCTGCCCATCCAGGCCAACCCTAAGCAGATCGTCCGCGAGCAGAAAGAGCTCGAGGAGATGACGATGAAGGAGCTGCGTGAACAGATTGAGATCATGAAGACGCAGTATGTGGATACGAAGACGCTGGAGGCTGAGCTTTATCAGCGTGTGACCGTGCCGCTGGCCAGCTTGATCTTTGCGCTGGTCGGCGTGCCCTTGGGCTTGCAGCCCACGCGCAATTCGTCATCTGCTGGTTTTGCGATGAGCATCATCATCATTTTCTGTTATTATGCACTGATGACTTTGGGCAATGCACTGGCCCGTGGCGGCATACTGCCACCGCTGCTGGCAGTATGGATCCCGAATATCGTTGGTATGGTGGTAGGTTTTATCTTGATACGGCGGGCATCGCGGTAAGGATGCCAGATTTTTGCAGGAAGGTGGAATGATGAAGGATGTACGGAATCCTTTTGATTGCAGTGCTGATAGTTACTGGCGGCGCCATTGCGTTTATCGGTGACCGGCTCGGAACGAAAATTGGCAAGAAACGGTTATCAATCTTTGGCCTGCGGCCGCGGCATACATCAATCATCATCACTATCTTCACGGGAATCTGTATTACGACTTTGACCTTTGGCGTCATGGCGGCCGCCTCGGAAAATGTGCGCACGGCTCTTTTTGGCATGGAGCGCCTGAATCAGACGATGCGGGCAACCCAGACAAGCCTGAACGAGGCACAGGCAGATCTTGCTACTGCCCAGTCGGAGCAACAGCGTACCAATGAGGAACTGCTGCAGTCAAAAGAAGATGTTGAAAAGTTGCGTCAGCAGCAGACGGAACTGGAGGCTGAATCGGCTCGCCTGCAAGAGGGAAATCGTCTTCTCGAGGCGGCCAAGCAGGAGCTCACCTCGCGTAATGATTCCTTGAGCAGCCAGAACAGCCAGCTGAGCAATCAGAATGCCAATCTGACAGATAATAATGCGAAGCTGACCCGGGACAATACGGTACTGGAAAAACGCGCGGCTGATCTGCGCGATGGCCTGATCACGATTCGTGAAGGCGATATCGCGTTTCAGGCAGGGGAAGTCATTGCCAGTGGTGTCGTTCGCGGCAATCGTCCGGAGGCTGATGTGGATCGTGATATGCAGGCGCTGGCGCAGCTGGCAAACCGCAATATTTCCAATAAGCTTGGCAAGGACAATTCGGATCAGGATATATGGATTTATCAGCCAGAGTATGAGGCGGCTGTACATACGATTGCGGCAAGCAAGCAGGATATGGTTGTGCGTATCGTCGCAGCGGGCAACCTGCTGCGCGGCGAGGCCGTGCGCACGACGCTGGCACTCTACAAGAACAGCGTGATCTACCGGGATAAGGAATTCATCATTGCCAAGCCGTATATGCTAAGTGGTGGTTCTGATGGCGAGGCGGAGCAGACGGTGATGAACTTCCTCAAGGATGTCAATCTGGCAGCCACGACGAAGGGAATCCTGCCTGATCCGCTGCGCGGCTCGGTGGGCGTCATGGAAGGCGCACAGTTCTATGAGGTTGTCAATTCCTTGCGCGGCCGGCGTGGAGCGGTGGTATTGTCCGCTTATGCCAATGGCAGTACGGATGCGTTGGGGCCGCTGCGCTTGACAATCCGGACCGAGTTTCAGACAGACAGTGCCGTACGCTGATGCGGCAAAGCAAGCCTTCCCTGCGGGGAAGGCTCTTTTATAGGAGGAAGACATGAACATTGCAGCGCTAGATCCTGGACGGGATAAATGCGGCTTTGCTGTGTTGGCTGGGGATGGAACGGTGCTCTGGCAGCAGGTCATCGAAACGGCCAGGCTGGAAGACGAACTTATTGCTGCACGGCAGCGGTTCGGTTTTGACCGGCTGGTTGAGGGTAATGGTACTACGAGCCAGCAGGCCAGGGAGCGTATTGAGACAGCTCTGCCGGATTTGCCTGTGGTCGTGGTAGATGAATACCGGACGACAGAGATGGCCAAGGGCGAGTACTGGAAGGCCCATCCACCGAAGGGGTGGCGCCGGCTGCTACCGGTGACCATGCAGGTGCCGCCAGAGCCAGTGGATGATTTTGTCGCTGTGATTCTGGGGCATCGTTATTTACAGAAGAGAGAGGAAGAGAATCATGAATCGTGAGAAACAGCAGCGCCCGGACTGGACAGAGTATTTCCTGGATATCGCCAAGGCTGTTGGCCGTCGTGCCACCTGTCTGCGCCGCCGCTATGGTGCCATCATCGTCAAGGATAAGATCATCATCAGCACGGGCTACAATGGTGCGCCGCGCGGCGAGTCCAACTGCATCGATACCGGCGTCTGCGAGCGTGAACGCCTGCATGTGCCCAAGGGGCAGAATTATGAACTCTGCGTAGCGGTTCATGCGGAACAGAATGCCATCATCAATGCCGATCCTGCGGTCATGGAGGGTGCGACCATCTATATCGTCGGTATCAATGCTGACGGCAGCCTGGCCTCCGGCAAGCCTTGCCTGCTTTGCCGCCGTATGCTTCGAAATGCCAAGCTGGCAAAGGTCGTCTACTACGAAACCGATGGCAGCATCGTAACCTGCCGACCTGATGAGATTCATGACTGACTGGAATCAAACGGCGCATTCAGCTTATTTTCATTGACACTGGCGAACCGCTGCGGTAAAATAGGCTTGCTATAAAAATTTGAATGCAAAGGGAAAAAGAGGTGCTACTTGTATGCCAGATTATATGATGGCGTTTGTTATTGCTGCCGGTGTGGCATTGCTCATTACGCCAGGCGTGATCTTTTTGGCGGCCAAGACAGGAGCCATGGATGCTCCTGATGCGAGAAAAGTACATAAAAAACCGATTCCGCGTATCGGCGGATTGGGGATCTATGCAGCGTTCATGGTGGCGATGTTCAGCATCATGATTGCGGTGCCGATGTCAGAGGAAGTCATGAACGAGCTTATCGGTCTTATGGTCGGCGGTTCGCTGATCGTATTGGTTGGTATCATCGATGACTATAAGAACCTGCCGGCCAAGGTCAAGCTCGTGGGACAGATCCTGGCAGCAGCCGTACTTGTTGTTGCCTTTGATGTGCGCATCGACTTCATTACGGATCCATTTGGCGATTATATCTATACGGAATGGTTTGCCATCCCGGCTACGATTTTCTGGATTGTCGGCCTGACAAATACCGTCAACTTGATTGACGGCCTCGATGGCCTGGCTGCTGGCGTATCGACGATTGCGGCCATTACGATATTCCTTGTGGCGTTGCAGCAGGGCATCGTGCTCGTTGCTGTGCTCACGGCAGCTCTGGCAGGTGCTGCCATCGGCTTCCTTTATTACAATTTCAATCCTGCCCGCATCTTCATGGGAGACTCGGGCAGCATGTTCCTTGGCTATATGCTGGCAGGTATCTCGGTCATCGGTGCGGTCAAGAGCGCAGCGACGATTGCGCTGATCGTGCCGATCCTGGCACTTGGTTTGCCGATCCTTGATACGACGTTTGCGATTGTTCGCCGCTATCGTGGTGGCGTGCCGATCTTCAAACCGGATAAGGGGCATCTTCATCATCGTCTGCTCGACCTGGGATTCAGCCAGCGTCAGGCAGTCCTCTTGATGTATGTGATCAGCGCCTTGTTAGGTCTCAGTGCTGTGGCGCTCACCGAGGTCAGCACGCAGATTGCCATTCTCATCGTCGGCGCGGTCGTGGTGGCAGTGCTTTTCGGGGCGAAGAAGATTGGCATTTTCCGTTTGAACGATTCCGCGCATCAGCATTAAGCCCGCGGGAACATACAGAGTGGGAACCCAGAAGGCAGGTGTGAGACCTGCCTTTCTTTATAGAAAGGGGATTTTTGATGGATAAGAAGAAAATCAAGGTGATGACGGTCTTTGGGACGCGTCCTGAGGCAATCAAGATGGCACCAATCGTGCTGGAGCTTCAGAAACACGCGGATAAGATTACGCCAGTGGTAGCGGTAACGGCACAGCACCGCGAGATGCTCGATCAGGTACTGAACCTTTTCCATATCACGCCGGACCACGACCTTGATATCATGGCGCAGGGACAGACGCTCTTTGACATCACGACGAAAGCCATGAAGGGCCTCGATGCGGTGCTGTCGGAAGAGAAGCCGGACATCGTGCTCGTCCATGGCGATACGACGACGACCTTTGCCGGCGCTTTGGCTGCCTACTATCATCAGACGACTGTCGGTCATGTGGAGGCAGGCCTGCGTACCCATAACAAGTACTCGCCGTTCCCGGAGGAGATGAACCGCAAGCTCACGGGCTGTATTTCCGATCTCAACTTTGCACCGACCGCGACGAGCGAGCAGAACCTGCTGGCTGAAAATGTTGCCAAAGACAGCATCTTCGTCACGGGCAATACGGTCATCGATGCGCTCCATCATACGGTACGGGCAGACTTCGAGTTCGAGGACGAGATGCTGCAGAATATCGATTTTGACAACAAGCGCATCATCCTCGTCACGACCCATCGCCGCGAGAATCTCGGCGAGCCGATGCGTCATGTCTACAAGGCACTGCGTCAGCTGACTGAGGAGTTTGAGGACGTAGAGGTCGTCTTCCCCGTGCATAAGAATCCGAAGGTACGCGAGGTTGTCCGTGAGGAACTCGGCGGCCTTGCCAAGGTCCATCTGATTGATCCGCTCGATTACGAGCCTTTTGCCAACCTCATGAGCCGTGCACACCTGATCCTGACGGATTCGGGCGGTGTACAGGAGGAGGCACCGGCATTGGGAAAACCCGTTCTTGTCCTGCGCGACACGACGGAGCGCCCGGAGGCTGTTGCAGCTGGCACGGTCAAGCTCATCGGCACTGACCGTGAGCGCGTGTATCAGGAAGCTAAGACGCTGCTCGAAGATCCGGCGGAGTATGGCCGCATGGCGGAGTCGGTCAATCCTTATGGTGATGGCAAGGCATCGGAGCGTATCATTCAGGCAATCCTCTACCATTATGGCATGGCTGCCAACCGTCCAGATGTGTTTGACGGTAAATAAGCAAAGCAAGCCTTCCCGTCAGGGAAGGCTTTTTTTACAGGGAGAACGAGATATGGACAAGAAGGTACAGACAGAGCAGGAAGTGCAGAAACATGAAGGCTTGCGGCAGGCTGTCAAGGCTTTTTCGGTGCTGGGCGGCATCGGCATTTATCTGGTGGTTTTTGTCGGCATCTGCGTGTTTTTAGGCAATTTGGCTGATGAGAATCTAGGACTTGACTATGCCGGCAAATTGATCGGAATCATCGTGGGTTTCCCTGGTGCTATCTATACGCTGTACCGCCAGCTCAAGCAGGGAAATGTGCTTTGAATGGCGGTATTGGTTGAATTGTCGATATTTTAGCTTTTGTTGAAAAAATGCTTGCTATTCATTAATCAATCGCATATAATAAACATTGCGACCAACGTGGATAAATCAATTTTATTGATTTATGGTAGTATAAATAAATGTTTTTTATGACTATATAGGAAAAATAAATCGTAATTTTTCTTTAGATTTCTAGAAAACAAAAGGGATTTAAACCATCGATGTCGAAATATGACTGTTAGGCAGATGGTGTCCCACAGGGATGTATACTATCGTCGTAAGTATTCAACGAAGACGACGGCTTTGGCTGCCGTTGGAGGAGGAATATGAAAGAAGTTTTATCGGTATTCATAAAGCGCCTGGCAGTTGGCTTGGCGGTGGCGGCATTGATGGTTGGCAGTCTCTTGCTTGCAAGAGGCGAGGCACATCTCATCGGTGCACTGCTGCTTGGGTATCTGGCAGCGCTGGTGTTTGTCTGGAATATGGCCTGGCGATTGTGGAGAATCGCTGCGGTTCCTGCTGGCGGCGCAAAGAAGCAGATGCTTTGGGGGCTGGTCTTGCGGATGATGGTTCTGCTGTTGATCCTGCTGACAGCCGTAAATATTTCTGCGCAAGTGTTCGGGGTGACCGTGCTGGGGTTCCTTATCTGCTATGGAATGGCGATGTTCCTGCTGATCCATATGAATTACGGTAAAGGCTAACTGAGGTTTTCTTATGGGAAGGAGGTTGAGTGTATGGGCGAAGAGGTCGTTCATCGCGGAACAGAGCAGATCATGGGCTTTTCCTTTAACATGGAAACGCTGTACATGACCTGGATTGCGATGGCAATTGTCCTGTTGATCGCATTCCTGGCTACCCGCAATCTGAAAATCATTCCGAGCGGCTGGCAGAATGTGGTGGAAATCATTGTTCTGTGGCTGCATGAGCAGCTTGATGCGATGATGGGACAGCGGGGCCGGTTCCTGGCGCCATTTATCGTATCCCTGTTCATGTTCCTGTTGGTTTCCAACTGGCTGGGCTTGATACCGAAGATGGCATCACCGACCAATGATCTGAACACTACACTGGCATTAGCACTCCTGGTCATTGTCATGGTACATGTACTGGGGCTTTTCATGAAGGGGGGCCACTATGTGGCGCATTTCTTCAAGCCGACGCCGGTATTTGTGATCATCAATGCGATTGAGGAAATTGCCAAGCCGATTACGCTGGCATTTCGTCTATTTGGTAACATTCTGGCAGGCGAGATTCTCATCGTCGTCCTGCTGAAACTCATGCCAATCTGGATGCCGATTCCAGCCGTTGCCTGGCTGGCGTTCAGTATCTTTATCGGCGGAGTTCAGGCCGTCATCTTCACGATGCTGTCGATGGCATATCTTGCCAATGCGGTCAAGCATGAGGAAGAGGAATCATAACTCTACTATCTGAGAAGTTTTTACATTGTTAAGGAGGATTTTTTCATGGAAAATGCAATTATGGTAGCAGCAGCTTTAATCGGTGCAGGTCTCTGCATGGGTCTCGCCGCAGTCGGCGCCGGCCTCGGTGATGGTATGGTAACGAGCCGTTTCATCGAAGGTATCACGCGTCAGCCGGAAGCAAAGAACACGCTGTTCACCAATACGCTGATTTCCGTTGGTCTGATCGAGGCAATGGCAATCATCGCAACGGTTGTTGCCCTGATCATGCTCTATGCTAACCCGCTCATCAAATAATTTCTTTTTGATGAAGAACATAGCAAGGGGGGCATAGTAATTGATCGAGTTAAATATGACATTTTTCGCGCAGATCCTCAACTTCGTAATCCTGGTCGTATTACTGCGCGCTGTGGCTTATAAGCCGGTCGTCAACATGCTCAAAGCCCGCGAGGATAAGATAAAGGAAAGCCTCGACAAAGCAGATGCTGATGCAGCGGAAGCTGACCAGCTGCTGGCTGATTACAAGAAGAAGCTGGCTGCTGCCAACATCAAGGCTGAGGAGATTATCCGCAACGCGGAAAAGCGTGCCAGCGAAGATCGCGAGGCAGCACGTGCTGAGACGAAACGCGAAATCGAGCAGATGAAGAAAGCCGCTGCAGCGGAAATCCAGCGTGACCGTGAGCGGGCTGTAGCCCAGCTCCGTGCTGAGGTTGTGGCTCTGTCCATGGCTGCTGCCGGTAAGATCATCTCGAAAAATATCGATAAAGCTGAGAATGAACAGCTTATCACGGAATTCGTCGATAAGCTCGACAAAGACAAGATTGGTGATTTGCCATGCTAAACTTACAGCTTGCACGTAAATATTCCCGGGCCATCTTCGAGATTGCCCAGGAGGAAGATAAGCTTGTGGAGTATGGCAAGGAGCTGGCCGATGTGCGCACCGGGCTGGACTCGGTACCAGAGGCTGCAGCTTTCCTTTCCAATCCGCAGGTCGAGACGAAGGCGAAGAAAGAGATTCTCGGCAAGATGTTTGAGGGTGAGCTTTCGGCAAACGTGTACAATTTCCTGATGCTGCTGATTGACAAGCGCCGCATTGCGCTGCTGTCTGCCATCGAGGATGAGTACCGTGCGCTTTCCAATGAGGCCAGAGGCATCCTGATTGCGGATGTTACGACAGCAGAGCCGGCTAGTTCTGCACAGCAGGAGTCTATCAAGACGAAACTGGCGCAGGTTACAGGCAAGAAAGTGGAGCTGCGCCTCCACGAGAACAAAGACATCATCGGTGGCGTGATCGTAAAGATTGGCGATCGCCGCATCGATGGCAGTGTTGCCGGCCGCCTCGAAACGCTGAGAAAAGAATTACTGGCGAACAAGTGATGAAACTGGGGTGACAGCGAAGTTATGAAAATGAATCCGGAAGAAATAACAGCCATCATCAAAGACCAGATTAAGAACTATAACGTTGAACTTAATGTGGATGATGTTGGTACGGTTATCGAGATCGGTGACGGTATCGCCCATATCCATGGCCTGGAGAAAGCCATGGCTGGCGAGCTGCTCGATTTCGGCAATGATGTATATGGTCTGGTCCTGAACCTTGAGCAGGACAATGTCGGTGCCGTTATCTTAGGCGGCGAGACGAAGGTCAAAGAGGGCTCGCAGGTCAAGCGCACGGGCAAAATCATGCAGGTGCCGGCTGGCGAGGCTATGATTGGCCGCGTAGTCGATGCTATCGGTCGTCCTATCGATGGCAAAGGCGAAATCAAGGCTGAGACGATGCGTCCGGTCGAGTTCCATGCACCGGGTATCGCTGACCGTAAATCGGTCCATGAGCCGCTGCAGACTGGTATCAAGGCTATCGATGCCCTCGTACCTATCGGCCGTGGCCAGCGTGAGCTCATCATCGGTGACCGTGGTATCGGTAAGACGGCTATCGCCGTTGACACGATCCTCAACCAGCATGATCAGGATTGTATCTGCGTCTATGTGGCCATCGGTCAGAAGGCCTCGACGGTTGCCCGTGTTGTCAAGACTCTCGAAGAGGCTGGCGCTATGAAGTACACGATTGTCGTTGCGGCTACGGCTGCCGACAGCGCTCCACTGCAGTACCTGGCTCCGTATGCCGGTGTTGCCATGGCTGAGCACTTCATGTATCAGGGCAAGGCTTGCCTCTGCGTCTATGATGACCTTACGAAGCATGCAGCTGCTTACCGTGCTATGTCCCTGCTTCTGCGCAGACCGCCAGGGCGTGAGGCATATCCGGGCGATGTATTCTATCTGCATTCCCGTCTCCTTGAGCGTGCAGCTAAACTCAGCGATGAGCTGGGCGGCGGTTCTATCACGGCTCTGCCGATCATCGAGACCCAGGCTGGTGACGTTTCGGCCTATATCCCGACGAACGTCATCTCCATTACCGATGGTCAGATCATGCTGGAGACCAACTCCTTCTACTCCGGTATCCGTCCGGCTATCAGCGTAGGTCTGTCGGTATCCCGTGTCGGTGGTTCGGCACAGATCAAGGCCATGAAACAGGTTGCTGGTACGATGCGTCTTGACCTTGCTCAGTATCGTGAGCTGGCTGCTTTCTCGCAGTTCGCATCTGATCTCGACAAGGCTACGAAGGCACAGCTCGATCGCGGTGCCCGCATGGTAGAGACGCTGAAACAGGCTCAGTACAGCCCGCTGCTCGTCCAGGATCAGGTTATGGTCATCTACACGGCCGTCAAGGGCTTCCTTGTCGACATTCCGGTTGACAAGGTCGTAGATTTCCATGCAGATTTCCTGAAGTTCATGCACACGCAGCATCCGGAAATCGGCCGCAAGATCGCTGACCAGAAGAAACTCGATGATGCAATCGAGACGGAGCTCAAGCAGGCAATTGAGGAGTTCAAGGAAACCGTAACATACAAAATGGCATAAGGCAGCGAGGTGATTCTTTTTGGCTAGTTTACAGGATATCCGCCAGCGCATCAAAAGCGTAAAGAGTACCAAGCAGATCACGAGTGCCATGAACATGGTTGCGACTTCGCGTTTGCGTCATGCAAAAGAAGCAGCTAGCGCTAATCGTCCTTATGCGGAAAAGGTCATGGAGGTTGTCAAGGAAATTGCCGCCAATGCAGGCGCTGATTTCTCGCATCCTCTGCTCGAGACGCATAAGGGTGGTAAAAAGCTCATCCTGCTGGTCACGGCCGACAAGGGCCTGGCCGGTGCTTATTCCAGCAATGCTTGCAAAGCAGCGGAAGCCATTGTGGAATCCAAGGACGATACGGAGCTGGTTATTGTGGGCCGCAAGGGTGTCGCTCACTTCAAGAACCGCAACTATAAGATCCTTGAGAGCTATATCGGTATTAGCGAGCGTCCGTCCTTCGATCATGCGAAGAATATTGCAGAATATATTGTGGAGCGGTTCAAGTCCGGTCAGTACCGGGAAGTGCAGATGGTCTATACGAAGTTCATCTCGGCCATCAGCTGTGAACCGCAGACTGTTCAGCTGCTGCCGTTCCAGTCAGAGGCTGGAGAAACTACGGGCGTCCATGCTGAGTACATTTATGAGCCGGATGCGGCAACGGTACTCGGTTTCCTGCTCCCGCAGTATCTGTATACGACAGTCTACGCAGCGCTTTTGCAGTCAGCAGCATCGGAGCTGAGTTCCCGTATGAATGCAATGAGCAATGCTACGGACAACGCGGAAGAACTCATGAGCAAGCTGGACCTCTACTACAACAAGGTACGTCAGGCAGGCATCACCAACGAGATCACAGAGATCGTTGGCGGCGCTGAAGCTCTGAAATAAGAGCATCGTTAGGAGGTTTACCATTGGCAACAAAAGGTAAAGTCGTACAGGTCATCGGACCTGTCGTAGATATTGAATTCCCCGCAGGCGAGCTGCCGGAAATTCTCAATGCAGTCACCATCAAGGGCAAGGCTGGCGAAGTCGACATCGATCTCGTTGTCGAAGTCATGCAGCATCTTGGCGACAGCGTAACCCGCTGCATCGCTATGAGCTCTACCGATGGTCTTACCCGTGGCATGGAGGCCGTTGATACTGGCGCTCCAATCACGGTTCCGGTCGGCAATGAAGTTCTCGGCCGTATCTTCAACGTTCTGGGTCAGACCGTTGACCATGATCCGACTCCGGTCGGCAACAAGGAAGCTTGGCCAATCCATCGTCCGGCTCCGAAGTTTGATGAGCAGGAGACCAGCACGCAGGTTCTCGAGACCGGTATCAAGGTCGTTGACCTCATCGCTCCCTATGCCCGCGGTGGTAAGATTGGTCTGTTCGGTGGTGCAGGCGTCGGCAAGACGGTCCTCATCATGGAGCTCATCCATAACATCGCCAAAGAGCACGGCGGTTACTCCGTATTCGCTGGCGTCGGTGAGCGTACCCGTGAGGGTAATGACCTCTGGGGCGAGATGAAGGAGTCGAAGGTTATCGACAAGACGGCTCTTGTCTATGGCCAGATGAATGAGCCGCCAGGAGCACGTATGCGCGTAGCTCTGACGGGCCTTACCATGGCAGAGTACTTCCGTGATGTCCAGCATCAGGACGTGCTGCTGTTCATCGATAACATCTTCCGTTTCATCCAGGCAGGTTCGGAGGTATCCGCACTGCTGGGCCGTATGCCGTCGGCAGTAGGTTATCAGCCGACGCTGACCACGGATATCGGTGCTCTGCAGGAGCGTATCACGTCCACGAAACAGGGGTCCATCACGTCGGTTCAGGCAGTCTATGTCCCGGCTGATGACCTTACGGACCCGGCTCCGGCAGGTACCTTCACGCACCTCGATGCAACGACGGTCCTTTCCCGTCAGATTGCTGAGCTCGGTATCTATCCGGCCGTTGATCCGCTGGATTCCACGAGCCGTATCCTGAACCAGGAAGTCCTGGGCCAGGAGCACTATGAAGTCGCTCGCGGCGTTCAGGCTGTTCTGCAGAAGTACAAAGAGCTGCAGGATATCATCGCCATCCTCGGTATGGAGGAGCTCTCCGAAGAGGATAAGCTCACCGTATCCCGTGCGCGTAAGATTCAGCGTTTCCTCTCGCAGCCGTTCCACGTTGCTGAGGTATTCACGGGTTCCCCGGGTAAATACGTACCGCTCAAAGAGACGGTCCGTGGTTTCAAGGAGATCCTTGAGGGTAAGTATGACGACCTGCCGGAGAATGCGTTCTACATGGTAGGTACGATTGACGAAGCTGTGGAGAAAGCTAAGAAACTTAAAGAGGAGGAATAATCTATGGCGACTATCAAGCTAGAGATTGTCTCTCCGGATAAAGTGGTTTACTCCGCAGACATCAGCATGCTCATCGTCCGTTCCACGGGCGGCGAGCTCGGCATCCTGCCGAAACATGCACCATTGGTTACGGGCCTTGTGCCGCACGCCATGCGCGTGCGCCTTGGCGCTGACCGCGATGAGCAGCTCATCGCCGTAGCTGGTGGTTTCATGGAGGTCACGCCGGATAAGATTACGGTACTGGCGACTGCTGCTGAGCAGCCAATCGATATCGATATCAACCGTGCGAAGGATGCCATGGCCCGTGCAAAAGCACGTCTGGACCAGTTCCATCAGGGTGTGCCGGAGTCGAAGAACATCGACATCGAGCGTGCACAGCTCGCTATGCAGCGTGCTATGGCCCGTTTGCGTGCGACCAAGACGGAATTCCAAGAATAACGGCAACAAAAAAGAGCTATCAGCCGATAGCTCTTTTTTGTTGCCGTTAAGTCAGCCGACGAAGGTGTAGTAGGCTGAAAGCAGGAACATCGCGATAGCAAGGCCCATGGAGGCGAGGCTGGCACGGTTCACATAGATCTTGGCATTCTCGGAAATGTTGCCATGACGGAAGATATAGGTCATCGAGAGCGAGAACGTCAGCAATAAGTACATCCAGCGGTTAAGGCTGTCGAAGTGTTCCCAGCCCACGAGGGTGACGACGGCCGTAAAGGCGATGACGAAGATCAGCAGGTAGTCCTTGCCAATCTTTTCCTGGGGCTTGTCCTCAGCCTTTTTCTTGGGATAGACCTTGTTCTGCAATTTCTTATATTGCTTTGCCATAAGAGAAAAACTCCTTTACTGTGAAATCAGATAACTACATTATATCATGAGTCGAAGGTCGGCGACAAATTGGAGTTTACAGAGTTACGGCGATTTTGAGCTCTTGGCAGGAAATATGACATTCGGGGCGAAATGATATAGGTAACGAAATAGGCACGTATATTACCAGGAAGATTAGAGGGTGGCTATATGGGAATCGGAGCACTGGGGAAAAGATTGGCAGCCAAGGCAGATTTCCTGCCAGGCGGATTTTTTATCTATCGGGCTGATGAGAATGAGGAAATCCTGTTTGCCAATGAGCAAGTCTTGAAATTATTCGAATGCGAGACCTATGAGGAATTCTATCAGTTTGTGGGCGGCAGTTTTCATGGCATGGTCAATCGCAACGAACTCGACGGCGTTGAGAAGGACATTGCCTATCAGGTTGAACTGCATGATAACTGCTTTGATCATGTGACGTATTTCATCACGACAAAAAAAGGCAAAACCTGCTATATCGAGGATTTTGGCCGCCTTGTGGAGGATCCCGAGGAGGGCCCGCTATACTATGTCTTTATTGCTGATATTGAGGTAAAGTCGCAGAAATATGAGCGTGACCAGGTGACGGGACTCATGAGTATGCGCTTGTTCATCGAGGCTGCAGAAACTTTGCTGCAGAGCCTGCAGCGTAGTCCGCAGCCGGTGGCGATGGTGTTCGTCTTTATCAATATCCGCAATTTCAAGCATTACAATGTGCGCTACGGGCTCGAGGCCGGGGATCAGTGCTTGCGCCGTATCGGGCAGGTCTTGTCGCGCTATTTCCCGCAGGATCTGCTGACGCGTCTCAACAATGATCATTTCGGTATCCTGACGCAGGCTGAGGGCGTAACGGAAAGCCTGCTGCAGGCCAAGGACGAGATCAAGGCGCTTAGTGACGAATTGCTGCTGGATATGAAGGCTGGTATCTATACGGTCAAGGAAAATGAGACGGTCCGTCCTATTGTGGCACTAGATTATGCCAAGATTGCCTGCGACAGCATCAAGAACAAGGTCATGACCTTTGTGCAGTTTTATTCGGAAGATATTCATCGGCAGCTGGAAATCTACGAATATGTTACGAGTCATATCGATATGGCATTGGAGCGCAAATGGATAAAACTCTACTATCAGCCGGTTGTGCGCACGTTGTCAAAGGAGCTCTGCAGCATGGAGGTGCTGGCGCGCTGGGTCGACCCAATCTATGGCATGCTGAATCCGGGACAGTTCATCAGCGCCTTGGAGGACAGCGGGCAGATCCATAAGCTCGATATGTATATGGCGCGGGAAACCTGCCGGCTCATGCGCGAGCGCATGGACAAGAAAATCGCGGTGGTGCCGGTTTCCTTCAACTTGTCACGGCTGGACTTCCTGCTCTGCAATATCTTCCAGAGCATCGAAGATGCTGTGGCGGAGTACCGGATTCCCCGCCATATGATCCATATCGAGATTACCGAGAGCATGCTGTTTGACAATGGCGTGCACATGCAGGGGGAGATCCAGAAGTTCCACGATGCCGGCTATCAGGTCTGGATGGATGATTTCGGCAGCGGCTATTCGTCCCTCAATGTGCTCAAGGACTATCATTTTGATGAGATCAAGCTCGACATGATGTTCCTGTCGTCGTTCAATGACCGTTCGCAGGCGATCCTGACCTCCACGGTGGATATGGCCAAGAAGATCGGCATCCAGACGCTGGCCGAGGGGGTCGAGACGGAGGAGCAGTTCGAGTTTCTGCGCAGCATCGGCTGCGAGAAGGTGCAGGGTTATTTCTTCGGCAAGCCGCTGCCCTATCAGGAATCTATCGACAACATCATCAGCAAGGGCTTGCAGATTGCCGATCTTGACTGGCAGCATTATTATGACGAGGCTGGGCGCATCAATCTGATTACGGATCAGCCCACGGCCATCGTTGAAGATGATGGCCGGAATTTCCAGGTACTGTTTGCCAATGGGGCTTTTTATGAGCAGCTCAATGGCCTGGAGATTCACGGCCTTGCCCAGCTGGAGCGCACGGTCAATTCGAGTTTTTCGCCATTGCATCTGCGGATGCGGGAGTTTATCAATAAACTCAAACGCAATAAGACCGAAGATGTGATGTTCTATTCCAATCGCGGCCAATACCTGATGCTGAAATTTGAGCCAGTGACAGAATATGAGCATAAATATCTTTACCGGGTGATACTGATCAATCTGTCAGCCGACTCGGAGCGGGTGGCAGAGCGGCGGCTGGATCGGGTCATGCGCGATGTGAGTGTGCTGTTTGACGATATCGTCATCCTGGATTTTTCCAATGACTGCGCCGAGCCATTGTTGTTTTCCAAGGTGACGGGGAATGCTGGCGAGCGTCATTGGTATGATCTGAAGGCCTACCGGCAGAAGATGCTGGACGAAGTGATCCATCCAGACGACCGTAAGCGTTACGAGGATTTTGTCATGGAGCAGGATGTGCGCCAGCGCATCCGGGAAAGCCAGCTGGGGTTCGTGGAAGGTTTCTTTAGGACCAAGGACCAGGATGGCGCCTATAGCTGGAAGCAATTCGATTGGTTCCTCGAAGATGAGGCCAAGAATCCGTTGGTTGTGCTCTGCGTCAAACGGGCGGAGCTCGAAGATGGAGCGCTGTTAAAGGCTCTTATGCAGACTATCGACAAGGATGTGGAGACGCAGGAGCGGTTCTCGCAGGCTGTGCGCAAGCAGCGGCAGCAGGCACAGTTATGGCGCAGTCTCATGATGCATACCAAGGACTGCTATTTCTGGAAGGATGCCGACCGGCGGTTTGTCGGTGTCAGCCAGTCGTTCCTTGATTACTATGGAATGACGTCGCTGGACGATATCATTGGCAAGAACGATGAAGAGATGCATTGGCATGTGGATAATCAACCCTATAAGAGTGATGAACTTGACGTGATCGCCAAGGGCGTTGAAATCCATGATGTACCAGGAACTTGTATCATCAAGGGGGCAGTGCGGCCCATCGTCTGCAATAAGTGGCCGATTTATGACAAGGGAAAGATTGTCGGATTGATGGGCTACTTCATGGATGCTGACAATCTGCGTACTCGCACCCATAGCATCACGGGCAGTGTACGCACGGATATGATTACAGGACTCATGAACCTGCGCGGCATGTCCGAGGCCTTTATGGGCTATGTGGAGCAGATGGAGTTCCATGAACGCCACTTCGGGCTCATCTTGCTGCGGTTTGGTGAGTATGGGGATATCAGCCAGCAGCGCGGCGTGCGGATTGCTAACTCGTACTTGCAGGTGGCGGCAGATAACCTGCGGGAATGTTGTGGCAAGCAATGCTCGCTGGCACGGCTCAAAGGGGCCGATTTCGGGGTGTTGAGCTATTTTGACAAGGCTGGCGAGCTTGAAAATCGTGTGGCAGCTATCGTCAAGCAGATCAGCGGCAAGTATGAGATTCATCATCAGCTCGTGACCATGACGGTGCGTTACAGCGTGATGATTGATACAGAAGCCTCATCCTTTGAGGAGATGTATGGATTGGCGCGCAAGAAAATGGAAAAGTGAGGTGCGCTGGACTATGGGCAGATTGAAACGAATTGGGGTACATATTGCTGTTTTTTTGAAAAAATGTAAATAAAATAGGACAAAAGTAATTGCAGGATAACTTAATGCTTGGTAAAATGTAAGTTACGATAATTTACGAAACGCAAAAGACCCGGCAGTGACCGGGCGGAAAATAAATGATTTACAGGAGGCTGAGCTATGATCAGAGAGCATCGCAGCAGAAGCAAACTCGAGGCTTATTATCAGAAATTCACGGAAGACGGCATATTAGATCCCAATGTACATCCCTGGGTGGCCGAGTCCTGGGAACGGAGCCAGGCACTGGGCATTAACCGGGATACGATGAAGATTGAACGCAAGATGTCCAAGGAGGAATTCCTGGAGCTGCAGAACAAGCACCGCGATGCCATCGACTATCTGAGCAAGCTCAGTGAGGGCATCCGCGAGTTCTTCCAGGAGTACAACCTGAGCCTGCTGCTGGTCGACGCTGACTGCACGGTGCTCAAGAGCTATTCGCTGCCATTCTATCAGATGACACCGGGGGAAATCGAAGGCACGCGTGTCGGGGTGGAGGAGGTCGGTACCTCATCCATCTGCATTGCCTATGAGCATCAGACGCCGTTCTGGATGTTTGGCCCCGAGATGTGGGTTAAGGAATGCCAGCTTGGCGATGCCTGCTCGGCACCGGTCAAGATCAATGGCGAGTTCCATTACATCATTACCCTGGTGTCGATGGAGCAGATCGCGATGCCGCAGGATGCGGTCATCTCGCTGCTGCTGACGATGCGTACGGCTCTCGAGCAGCATCTGACCGAAGCGCTGCGCATCAAGGCCGAGGAGGCCATCCTCGATGCGACGCCGTTTGCGGTCTATCATGTCATGCCGGGCGGCGAGGTGGCCTATGCGAACCAGCTGGGGCACACGCGTCTGGAGGGCATCGGTGCCAAGAAGGGCGACGGCAGCCGCCATACGCAGAATCTCAACGATGTCATCATGAACTACCAGCATACGCCAATCTACAAGGGCTTCCGCGGCGTGCCTTCGTACAACAAAGAGGTTACCTGGATCACGCCGGCTAAGACCTATGAGGATATCACGACTGTCGTGCCGCTGGAGCGCGACGAGGATCAGGCTGTCCAGAGTGTTGTTGTCGTCTCGATGCCGATTGAGGACCTGCGCACGCTGGTTGCCCATGCGGCAGGCTATACGGCCAAGTACAGCCTCAATTCGATGGTCGGCGACGGTTCGACCTTCCTCAGCGTGCGCAACAAGGCCGGCCGTGTGGCCAAGAACAACCACCATGTCCTGATTCAGGGTGAGGCTGGTACGGGCAAGCAGCGCATGGCCCATGGTATCCATCAGGCCAGTGCACGTGCGGCTGGTCCGCTGATCACGCTGCGCTGCGGCGACGCGACGCCGGAGCTTTTGGAGCAGGAACTCTTCGGTGTCATGCTGAATCCGGAGGTCAGCCATCAGGGCCGTCTCGAACTGGCTTCGGGCGGTACGCTGTTCCTCGATGAGATCGAGAAGATGCCGAAGAGCATCGCGCTGGAGCTGGCCAAAGCTTTGGAGTCTGGCAAGGCCTGCCGTGTGGGCGAGAATGTGGAACGCTCGATTGATGTGCGCATCATCGCGGCTTGCGACAGCGACCTCAAGCGCTTGACTGAGCGCGGCCTGTTTGCCCGCGAGCTCTACGACATCGTGAGCCGCAGCATCGTGCGCGTACCGGCTCTGCGCAGCCGCCGCGAGGATATCCCGGAGCTTGCCCAGCATATCGTCAAGGAGCTGGCTGAGCAGCATCAGATGGAACCAAAGGAAATCCTGCCGGCAACGGAGCAGGTCCTCGAGGACTACGACTGGCCGGGCAATATCAAGCAGCTGCAGAGCGTCCTGGAGTATGCGTTCTTCAATACGCCGGGCAAGACCATCCGTCCGGGAGACATCAGCCTTATGGGCGATGTCAAGCCGGATAACAAGTGGAAAGAGGACAAAGAGGTATTCGTCAAGGCATGGCAGGCAGCTGGCGGCAATGTGAGCCGTCTGGCTAACCTCTTGAATGTCAGCCGTGTGACGCTGTACCGTTATCTCAAGAAATACGGGCTGGAAAAGAAGTAAGGATAAAGGAGCAAGAACGTGCGTTTAAGAAGAAAACCGTGGGTGGATGAAGCCATCCATGAATTTGATGCGTTTGTCATCAGCCGTGACCAGGAGATTGGCGAGGAAAAGCAGGGCAAGTGGGCGGAAATCTTTGGCCGTCAGGCCCCGCTGCATGTCGAGCTCGGCACGGGCAAGGGCGATTTCATCAGCCAGCTGGCTGAGCGCAATCCGGACATCAACTACATCGGCATCGAGGCCCAGCAGGATGTACTGTACTCGGCGGCCAAGAAGATTGCCGAGAAGGAGCTTACGAATGTCCGCTTGCTGGTGTTTGATATCAACAACATCGAGAAGATCTTCGGCGAGGAGGAAGTTGACCGTTTCTACATCAATTTCTGCGATCCCTGGCCGAAGAAGCGTCATGCGAAACGCCGCCTGACCCATGTGGGTTTCCTCGAGAAATACCGCCGTCTCTTGAAGAAGCCGGGCGAGCTGCATTTCAAGACTGATAACCGCCCGCTGTTCGATTTCTCGCTGGAGCAGTTCGAGGAGGCAGGCCTGCCGACACGCGATGTATCGTTTGATCTTCATGCTGAGAACCGGCCGGACAATATCATGACCGAATATGAACGCAAGTTCAGCGGCTTCGGCGAGAAGATCAACCGCTGTGAGGTTATCTTTCCGTAAGGGGGCTGTGTCATGCGGATAAGGAAGACCATGTGGAACAACGATGCTGAACCCATCCTTGTCATCATGATTATCCTCATTGTTCTTGGGACAATCAATGTATTCAGCTCGAGCTTTGTCATCGCGACGACGGATTATGAGAATCCCTACTATTTCCTGATTCGTCATGCTATTTGGCTTGTGATCGGCTTTATCGCTTTCGTCATCTGCCGCAAGGTCAATTACCGGCGTTGGCGCGACTGGATGCCAGCGCTGCTGATTGGCATGATACTGGCGCTGGCAGCGGTGCTGGTGGTCGGCATGAGCGTCAACGGTGCCCGGCGCTGGCTGGGCGTTGGCCCGCTGAGTTTCCAGCCGGCCGAGTTTGCCAAGCTTGTGAGCCTGATGCTGGCGGCGGCCATCCTGTCGGTTCAGGTCAAGGCTGGTCGGCCCGCAAGTGTCATGAACCTGCAGTTTGCCTTGATCGTGCTGATGGCCGGACTTACTGAGCTCGAGCCGGATATGGGCACGGCTTGCATCATTCTGGGCGTGCCGCTCATCATGGCTTTTGTGGTCGGTATGACACCGGCGATGACGAAGGGTGTGCTGCTGGCCATCCCGCTGGGCGTTGTGGGACTCATTACCTTGCAGCCCTATCGTCTGAGCCGTATCCGCATCATGCTTGACCCGTGGTCGGATGCGCAGGGCATCGGCTATCAGACTGTGCAGTCGCTGTCGACTATCGGCTCCGGTGGCTTCTGGGGCATGGGCCTTGGTGATGGCGTCAGCAAGTACGAGTACCTGCCTGAGGCCCATACGGACTTCGCGTTTGCGATTTTCTGCCAGGAACATGGCTACGTCGGCGCGCTGATGGTATTCTTGCTGTTCGCGCTGCTGATCTTCTTCTGTGTCCGCATTGCCAACCGCGCAGAGGATGAGTTCGGCCAGATTTTGGCCATGGGCATCATGCTGCTGATTTTGGGACAGGCGCTGGCGAATCTTGCGATGGTCGGCGGCATGTTCGCCGTCGTCGGCGTGCCGCTGCCATTCATCAGCTACGGTGGTTCATCACTGCTGGTCACGATGATAGCCATGGGCATGTTGCTCAATATCTGCGATCATGGCCGTAAGCCCACATATGGGGAAGCGGCCGACAGCAGTTCGGAAACAGGACCGGAGAAGCCGGAAAAAGCCGCCGCTGGCCGTCCGAAGCTTCGTCTCGTAAAATAGCAAAAAAAAAACCTTCCTACGGGAAGGTTTTTTTGCTATATCATTTCTTAGCCTTGCGATCCTTGGCGCGTTTCTTAGCGGCCTCTTCTTTGGCCTTGACCTTGTCGTCGACTTTCTTGGCCTGCTGATATTTAGCGTAGTCAACGCCCATGCTGGCCAGTTTGTGTTTGACCGTCATGATTGGATGGGAGAAGAACATGCGCTTCTGGCTCGTGCCCATGATGTGGAGGAATTCCTGTGCCTGCTTGGAGCCGAAGCACTGCATCGTGCGGTCGCAGCGGTCGCAGATTGGTTTCGTGATGCCGTAGGGGCAGCGGTTCATCTTGGTCATGACCGTTGCCAGGAGTGCCTGGCACTGTGGGCAGAGTTTATCGCCCGACGTTTTGTGATGGCTGTGGCAGTAGATGCCGAAGGTCTTTTTGATGGTGGCCTTTTCTTTCGGCATATTGTTCTTTATCTCTACTGGTTTACGTTTCGGCAAGAAACGAGAGAAAATGCTCATTTTGAATCACCTTTCGCTTGTTGGAATGTACCGTGTGGAGGCACTCTTTATATTTTAAAGGTATTTAGCGATAAAAGCAAGTCTCCCTTGACTTCTGCCGCATTCATAGTAAAATTTATAATAAGAGTATTTTGGGGGTCGTGCACAGCATGGCCGGGAGGTGAGGACGATTTCTTTCTTGAAACAGCATGGCAAGGCAATTTCAAATGTATTGGTAGTTCTGCTGGTAGTCGGTGCGATTTACGCTAAGATCCAGGATAACGGAGTGGATTCCCTGTTCCGCGTGACGGATCTCTATATCCTGGTCGGAGCCTTGCTGGGCCTTGGCGTAATCCGCTGGCTTGGCAAACGTCACAATAAGTAGTACGACTGACGTGAGAATGGAGGCTTCGTATGTCAGCCCTCAATAAAGAATCCTTGTTGGAAGGGGCGGGCGGATTGAAAACGGATTCGCTTAAGAGTATCCTGACCAATACCATAAGTACAATCGAGGATAATAAATCCCAGATCTTTGATATATATGAGACGGCCCGGGGCGAGGTGGAGAGCAGCAAGCAGCAGCTCCAGGAGCTCAAGAAGCAGGCCCAGAAGACCATCGACCGTGTTGACGAGCTCGTGAAGCAGGAGCAGCGTGAGAAGCAGAAACTGGTTCAGGTCAGCAGCAACTTCCAGGACTACTCCGAGGAGAAGATCCGTGAATGCTACGAGCAGGTCAAGAATGTGCAGGTGGAGCTCGGCGTCCAGCGTGAGAAGGAGCAGAACCTGCGCGGCCAGCGCGACCGGCTTGAGATGCGCCTGCGTCATCTGCAGGTCATGCTCGTGCAGGCTGAACATCTGGCCCTGGCCATCGGCTCAGTGCTCTCGTATCTGAGCTCCCAGGTCAGCGGTGTCGTCTGGAAGATTGAGGCGGTGCAGAAGGACAAGTTTGTCGGTGCCCGCATCATCAAGGCCCAGGAAGAGGAGCGCTATCGTGTCTCCCGTGAGATCCATGATGGCCCGGCCCAGGACCTGGCCAACCTCATATTCCAGACCTCAGTGGCCGAAAAGCTGGTCGACTATGATCCCGAGGAGGCCAAGCGGACGCTGCATGAGCTGCGTGAGCAGATTCGCGAATGCTTGATCAGTGTACGGCAGGTCATCTTCGACATGCGGCCGATGGCCCTTGATGATTTGGGCCTTGCACCGGCTCTTAATCAGCTGGTGGGGCGGCTGGCTTCGCGCGGCATCCTGTCGACGGAGTTCAGTATCGATGGCACGGCTTATGAGTTGCCCAAGCATGTGGAAATCGCGATTTTCCGCATCGTGCAGGAGGCACTTAACAACGTTGCGCGTCATGCGGGAACGGATAAGGCGCGTCTGCGCCTGCTCTATACGCCGCAGGCACTATCGGTATTGATCCAGGATGAGGGCGAGGGCTTCGACGCTGAGGCTGAGCCGGAGATCCCGGATATGGAGAACGCCGATGAGATTCTCGCCGAGGATGCTGAGTCAATCGGTCAGTTCGGTCTGATGGGAATGCGCGAACGTGCCAAGATCATCGGTGCGGAGCTCAATATCATCTCGGCTGTCGGCAAGGGCACGCGCGTCCATCTGCGCGTGCCGAGCAAGCTGGCTAAGCCCGGCACGGAAAAGGTCAAGGCAATCAAGACACCGGATAAGGGCAGACGGAAATGATGGAAAAACAAACGAAAATCAATCAGCTAAGAGCGCCGATTGCGGAGGCCATGGCGGCCTACGCGCGAGACGGCGCTCTCGCTTTTCATACGCCGGGGCATAAACAGGGCCTCGGCGCGCATCCATTACTAAAGAATCTCATAACGGAAGAAGGCCTGCGCGAGGAAGTCTCGCTGATGGAGGAGCTCGACGACCTCCATGAGCCGACGATGTGCATCCGCGAGGCCCAGAATCTGGCGGCAGACCTCTATGGTGCCGAGGGGGCCTATTTCATGATAAACGGCACCAGCGGTGCCATCCATACGATGCTGATGGCGGCGCTCCGTCCCGGTGATACGGTGCTGGTGCCGCGCAATGCACATCGTTCGATGATTGGCGGCATCATTCTGGTGGGGGCAAAGCCTGTCTTCATCCAGCCGGAAATCGACGAGCGGCTGGGCATTGCCATGGGCCTTCGCCTCTGCGACATCAAGAAGGCCATTGCGGCCCATCCTGAGGCCAAGGCGCTGGCCCTGGTTTACCCTACCTATTACGGCGTAACGGTGGATTTGCAGGCCATTGCCGACGAGCTGCATGCCCATGACATGCTGCTTCTGGTGGATGAAGCCCATGGCCCCCATCTGAAGTTCTCTGAGGCTCTGCCGCTCCAGGCCATCGATGCTGGGGCCGATATGGCGGCCCAGAGCACCCATAAGATTGTGGGAAGCATGACGCAGACCTCGATGCTGCTGGTAAAGGGGCCTCGGGTCAATGAGGAACGTGTCCGTCAGGCCGCCAGCCTGTTGCAGTCGACAAGTCCCAACCAATTGTTGCTGGCGTCCTTGGATATCGCGCGTCTGCAGCTGGCGGAAGAGGGTACCGAAAAAGTCAGCCGGGCCGTAAGGCTTGCTGAAAAGCTGCGCCAGGACATCAATAGGATTGACGGCCTCTGGTCCTTTGGCGCTGATTACCTGCAGACAGAGGGGGCATCTGGCCTAGACCTTACCAAAGTTACGGTCAGCCTGCGCCAGCTTGGCATCAGCGGGCCCCAGGCTGAGGAAATCCTGCGCCATGAATATAAGATCCAGTGCGAGCTTTCTGATGCCTATAATCTGCTCTTTATCATCTCCTATGCGGATACGGAGCATGAGACGGCGGTACTTTTGTCCGCGCTTAAGGAACTGGCAGCCCGCTATAAGGGAAAAGAGCAATTCTCGGTTCCGGCAGCTATGCCAGCTGTGCCTGTGCTTGGCATGACGCCGCGGGCGGCGTTCTTTGCTGACTATGAGCAGGTGCCCTTTGCAGAAGCTGCCGGCCGCATCGCAGCCGAGCAGCTGATGTTCTACCCGCCGGGGATTCCGATCCTGGCGCCGGGGGATAGAATTGACCAGTCAAGTCTTGACTATATCCGCGCCATGCAAAAGCTGGGACTCAAAGTGGTAGGCCCCCAGGATACCAATCTAAAGACATTGAAGGTAGTGAAAGAATCGTGAGCAAAGGAAAACTCATTATTATAGAAGCTGGCGATGGCTCAGGCAAGGCCACCCAGACCAAGGCGCTTTATGACCATCTGGTCCGCGACGGTTACCGCGTGCACCGCATCGAGTTCCCCGACTATGCGGCCGATTCGTCGATGCTGGTGCGCATGTATCTGCGCGGCGACTTCGGTGGCCATGCCGAGGATGTCAACGCCTTTGCGGCCTCGACGTTTTTTGCTGTCGACCGCTATGCGTCCTTCCGCATGAAGTGGAAGGAATTCTACGATAACGGCGATATCATCCTGGCCGACCGCTACACGACCAGCAACATGGTTCATCAGGCCGTGAAACTCACCGATGCCAAGGAGCGTGAGGCGTTCCTCGACTGGCTCTGGGATTTTGAGTTCGTGAAGATCGGCTTGCCCGTACCAGACAAAGTCGTGTTCCTCGATATGGCGCCTGAGGTTGCCGACAAGCTCATTGCGGCCCGGGCCAAGGAAACGGGGACGGAGAAGGACATTCACGAAAAGGACACGGACTATCTGCATCGCTGTCATGCGGCCTATCTGGAGCTGGCAGCCAAATATGACTGGGCAGAAGTCACCTGCAGTGAAGGCGGGGAGCCGCGCAGCATAGAGTCGATTCATGACGAGGTATATGCGGCTGTCAAGGCCATACTCTGAGTGGAGATTGGAAGTTGTAAGGAGTATTTATGATAAAAGAAGTATTGGTCGTCGAAGGCAAGATGGATGTGGTGGCCATTGACAAGGCTGTCGAGGCTGACTGCATCATCACTGAGGGATTCAACCTCAAGCCCCAGGCCCTCAAGAATATCGAGCAGGCCTATAAGAAACGCGGCATCATCATCATGACGGATCCAGATTCGGCTGGCGAGCGCATCCGTACCTATCTGTCGCGGCGCTTTCCGGATGCCAAGCACGCCTTCGTGCCGGTGGAGGACGCCACGGACAACGACGATATCGGCATTGAACAGGCTAAGCCTGATGCCATCCGCAAGGCGCTGGAGAAGGTGCGCACGCTGGATTGGGAGCCGACGAATGAATTCAGCGGCGCTGATCTCATCGTCAACAATCTGTCGGGCGCCGCTGATGCGAGCACCCGCCGCGCACGGCTTGGGGCCATCCTTGGCCTCGGCTTTGCCAATGCCAAGACGTTTTTGAAACGCCTCAATCACTATGGGGTGACGCGGAAAGAATTTGCTGACGCGGTGGCGCAGCTTGACAAGGAGGAAATGAAATGAGCGAAGAAATCATCCAGCCGAAGATTGCCAGCCGTGAGGTCACGACCCATATCCTCAAGGCCTTCGGCCTGCGCATGAGCAAGAAACTCGGCCAGAACTTCCTGATTGATGCGGGCATCGTGCAGGGCATCGTCGATGCGGCAGAGATCCAGCCGGGAGAACGAGTGCTGGAGATTGGCCCGGGTATCGGCACCCTGACCCAGGGCCTTGCCGAGGCTGGCGCTGAGGTAACGGCTGTTGAGCTCGACAAGAAACTGCCAGCAGTGCTGGCGGAGACCCTCAAGGCCTATGATAATGTCACGATCGTACCGGGGGATATCCTCAAGGTAAACATTCCGGAAATCATGGGAGAGGGGCCCTTCAAGGTAGCAGCTAACCTGCCTTACTATATCACGACGCCAATCCTCATGGCCCTGCTCGAGCGTCACCTGCCGATTACGCGCATGGTCACCATGGTGCAGAAGGAAGTGGCTGAGCGTATGGTCGCAGGCCCGGGCTCCAAGACATACGGCGCTTTGTCGGTAGCTGTCCAGTACTACACTGAGCCCGAAATCGTGCTCAACGTGCCGCCACGCTCGTTCATTCCGGCACCGGAAGTCGACAGCGTCGTCATCGCCTGCAAGGTGCGTGAGACGCCAGCTGTCGACGTGCTCGAGGAGAAGATGTTCTTCCGCGTCGTCAAGGCTGCCTTCGGCCAGCGCCGCAAGACCTTGGCCAATGCGCTCTGTGGTGGCGGCTTCCCGAAGGAGCAGGTCCGCGATGCTATGGAGAAAGCTGGCATCGACCCGACGCGCCGCGGGGAGACCCTCTCCCTCGATGAGTTTGCACATTTGGCTGATGAATTTACTAAGATTGCAAAAAATGCTTAATTTCGTATTGCTACTATGCAAAAAATGTTATACAATAGTACACGTGAAGAATAACGGACAGAAAAATGTAACGTTGTAAATGTACAAGTATGACAGAAAGTAGGTTATGTCCATGGCAGAATCCGCCTGGTCCGTGCTGCCGCCGCTGATTACGATCGCGCTGGCACTCTGGACAAAAGAAGTATACATGTCCCTGATTATCGGCATCTTTTCGGGTGCGATGTTCTTTACTGGGGGCAATATCCTCGAGTCGATACTGACGATGTTTGCCGTCATGGCTGACAAGGTCGGCAGCAATGTCAACATCCTCGTGTTCCTTGTCATCCTCGGCATCCTCGTCGCGGCCATCACCCGCAGCGGCGCGACCCGTGCCTATGGCGAGTGGGCTGCCCGCTCAATCCGCGGTAAGCGCAGTGCCTCGCTGGTCACGGCACTCCTGGGTCTCGTGATTTTCATCGACGATTATTTCAACTGCCTGACCGTTGGTACGGTCATGCGTCCGGTGACGGATAAGTTCAAGATTGCGCGCACGAAACTTGCGTATATCATCGATGCGACGGCAGCGCCAATCTGCATCATCGCTCCGGTATCGAGCTGGGCCGCAGCTGTCGGCTCCTCTTTGCCGGAGGGCAGCAACATTGATGGTTTCTCGCTGTTCCTGCAGACAATCCCGTTCAACCTCTACGCCTGGCTGACGCTGCTGTTCATGGTCTTCATCATCTGGACGGGCCGTGACTATGGCACGATGGCCAAGAGCGTCCGTGAGAGCAATGAGAACTTCGTGATTCCGAAGGAATATCAGGACACCACGGGTATCAAGCATGAAGAGGAAGGCAACGGCAAGATTATCGACCTGCTGCTGCCGCTGTTCGTCCTGATTGCGGCCTGCGTCTATGGCATGCTTTACACGGGCGGCATCCATGAGGGCAAGAGCATTGCCGATGCCTTTGCTAACTGCGATTCTTCGAAGTCCTTGGTTCTGGGTTCTTTCATTGCCTTTATCTTTACGGGCTTCCTCTATCTGCCCCGCAAAGTCATTTCGTTCAATGCCTTCTGCGACAGTTTCGGCTGGGGCTTTAAGGCTATGACGCCGGCAATCTTTATCCTCTGCCTTGCCTGGACGCTGTCGGGCATCTGCAGTGATAAATATCTGAACCTCGGCGGTTTCGTTGGCGGCATCGTCAGCGCCAACGCATCGCTGATCATGTTCCTGCCGCCAATCTTCTTCCTTGTGGCTATGGGCCTGGCCTTTGCGACGGGCACGTCCTGGGGAACCTTCGGCATCCTGATTCCGATTGCTGTGGCAGTAGTCGGTACTGACCCGAACATGCTCGTGGTCTGCGTGGCTGCTGTCCTGTCCGGCGCTGTGGGCGGCGACCATGCTTCGCCGATTTCCGATACCACGATCCTGGCTTCGGCCGGTGCGCAGTGTCATCATATCGACCACGTCGATACGCAGCTGCCTTACGTGCTGACCGTTGGTGCCTGCTGTCTGATTGGCTACGCCGTCGGCGGCATCACCGCAAATGGCTGGATCGGCCTCGGCGCATCCCTTGCCTGCCTGGCCGCCGCAATGGCCGTCATCGTGGCGAAGGTGCCATCGCTCGAAAAAGAATAATACAATCTTCTCCGTTAGGAGCGGAGGAGACTGCAAAGCCTTCCCGCAAAGGGAAGGCTTTTGTCGTATTGTTTTCGTAGTGCCTTTCCTTATGTCGTGTTTTATAGTAAAATAAAGCTAGGAAAGTTTACGTAGGCTATTAAGTTCAGCGGCAATTCTATCGATATATAGATTAGAAATATCTGTCAGTAGAGGGCGGCGGCTTCCACCGCCCTTTGAGGTAGGGCTATATGGGCCTCGGGAACCCACAGGGACGGTAAGGACGGGGCTATCATGAGGATGTGACTAGGTAGTCTGCAGACTGCTCATCAGGGAGGATGTGTCGATAATGGCAATGGTGGTTAAGAATAACATGTCGGCGGTGAAAACCTTAGGGACACTGAACAAGAATTCATCGGCATTGGCAAAAAGTTTACAGAAGGTATCAAGCGGCATGAAAATCAACTCGGCTGCCGATGATGCCTCGGGCTATGCCATTTCTGAGCGCATGCGCGTCATGGTGCGTTCGCTCGATCAGGCAGATGCCAATACGCAGAATGGCGTGAGCCTGATGAAGGTAGCTGAGGGCGCGGTAAGCTCGACAGTCGATATCCTGCGCACGATGAAGGAAAAAGCAATCAATGCGGCCAACGATAGCAATACGGACGCTGACCGGGCAATCATCCAGAAAGAACTCGACCAGTCTATCGATCAGATTGACGATAATGCAAATGTTACTTATAATGGCAAGACGTTAGTCGATGGGTCCAAGATGGCGAAAGGCGATGCGACCAAGACGTCAATGACGAATCAGAGTCTTAATCGAGAAACGACTGGTTCGACTAGAATCATTGATTTGCAGAATCGCAATGGTGAGGGGTTGAATATCCTGACCACAGATACCCTTACAATCTCGTATGTGATTCAAGGTGAGACGTATAGTTTTGATGTTGATATTGATGAAACTACGACGATTGACAGTGCCTTGGTAGATGCTAGTGGGCCCTATGTCAGGAATAATCCAATGATTCGGGCTGCGTATGCTCAGTATAATTCATCGAGAGCGGAGGCAAGTTCAACATACTCTAGTTCCTATAGCGCAGCAAGTTCAACATATAATGAAACGATTCATACGGCATCTGTAAATTATAATAATATTACTACGAATGCAGTTTCTGCAATTAATAGTGCTAGTAACGTGATGTCGACTAATTATTCTACATATAATTCATGGTATTTGTATGCATCTACTGAATATGCGAATGGTGCGGCGTGGACTCAAGGGTATGGTTCAGTAGACGATATCATGCATAGCCTTAATGGACCGTCAACAGCTTTGTCTAATTATAGTAGTGCTTCAACAATTTATAATTCTACATCCACTTATTATGCTTCAGTTGTTAATTCAGCATCTACGGTTCAAGCATCGACAATTGTTTCGGCAACCGCCGTAAGAGATTCTGCTTATGCTTCAGCATTGTCGACATTCAATGTTGCGATTAGTAATGCGGCTTCTACGCTAGGTGCTTCCGTGGGGACGTTCCTTCCGTATAAGCTTTCCGTTGATGCTGGGGATGCGGTTGGTGTTGCTGCTTCAGGAAATACTGTTTATACGGCAAACCGGGAAAATGCGATTACGATTACTTCTGGTGCAGCCGGTGTACAGTATCAGTTATCGGGCATTACATTCAGTGTCAAGGACTCCAATGGGCAGATCAAGAAAGATGTCAATGCTGTGCTTGATAACTTTAGCGAATCGGTCAGGGCAGTCAATAAATCTGAGGACCATGCCCTCAATCTCCAAGTAGGAGCTAAAGCAAATCAGAGTATCCGTATCGGTCTTACCGATATGCGTTCTGAGGCATTGGGGTTGAAGAGTTCTATGGGTACTACTTTGGGAGTAGGTACGCAAGCACAGGCCAATGCAGCTGTCAATGTGCTTGATAATGCAATCCAGAAAGCGCTCAATCAGCAGACCGATATTGGCTCAATCGAGGCGCGGTTGGAGATGACTTCTGCCAATCTGGTAACGTCAAGTGAGAATGTCCAGGCATCGGAGTCAACATTGCGTGATGCGAATATGGCGAAGGAAATGACTGAATACACCAAGAACAATATCCTTATGCAGGCCGCGCAGGCTATGCTGGCGCAGGCTAACCAGAGCAGCTCGAATGTATTGAGCTTGTTGCAATAAAATAAGCCAATCAAGAAAAGTCTTCCGTAAGGAAGGCTTTTCTTTTGTTGTGGCGTATATATACTATAGAAATATAGCGAAATCTTGAAGACGGGGTGGGGGCAATGGAACGGAAACGGATTGGCGATGATGCGCGCATGGTGCATGTGGCCTATGCGATGACGGATAAACATGGTACATACAGCAAATATATCGGAGCGTCGATATGCTCGCTGTTTGAGCGCACCGATGCCTGGGTGACGATACATCTGTTGCATGATGATACACTGACCGAGAAGAACCGTGCGAACTTTATCGAGCTTGCACGCCGCTATGGTCAGCAGCTTTTCTTTTACAATGTAGCGGAGGAATGCAAGGAGCTGCTGGCTGAGGCTCGCGAGATTTTCCGGCGTGCTGTCGATACCGATTACTATACGCCTGCGGCACTTTACCGCTTGCTGGCGCCTATTGTCTTGCCGCATGATGTGAAACGGCTGATCTATCTCGATGCCGACACGATTGTCAATATGGATATCCGCAAGTTCTGGGAGGTATTCCTCGATGGTAACCCGCTGGGGGCCGTGACCGAGCGCACCCTGATGGAGCATTATCAGAAACAGATTGACCGGTCAATTGACGAGAAACTTTACCTGTTCAAGAACAGCTGGACGGATTTTGATACCTGCTTTAACTCGGGCGTACTGCTGATGGATTTGGAGAAGATGCGCGATATGGGCGAAATCCTTTTGCCAGGCTTGCGCTTTATTGTCCAGCATGAGGAGGAATGCCGTTTCTTTGACCAGGATATCTTGAACTATTTCTTTGCGCGCGATTTCTTGCATCTGCCTTGGATTTATAATATTCTTCAGCCGTGGGATCGCGATTGGGGCAGCTCTGAACCTGTAGAGGGGATCTATCATTACATGGGGCGTACCTTACGGTATAACTATGAAGAACCGCGCGACCGAATCTTCTACGAGGCTTTTGTTAAGACGCCGTGGTGTGATGCGGAGTTCCTGTGCAAGAGCTATGTGGTCACGCGCAACATCCTCGCTGGTGAGCTGGAAAAATACGTGGAGCGCAATCGCAAGGCAGCGGCAGTTTGGGCGCGGCGCAAGCGCGTCTTTGTTGGACCGCAGGCAGATGAGAAAAAATTGCGAGAGATGTTTATGCTTGCGCAGGAGGATCCCTATATTGCGCTTGATGATGGTTGGAGTAAGGGGTTGAATCTCCCTTATGAACTGGGGACGCATGTGTATGTATTTTTTTTGAATAAATTTCCCGAGTTGAAGAAACAGCTTAATGCGGCAGGCTGGCAGGAGTGGGAGGACTATATTGATGGCAAATCAATCATCATTCCGCATCCGAGTAATCTTTTGGATGATTACCGAATTTTCTTGGTGATGTGAGGTGGATGAGATGATACATGTATGTTATGCTGTTTCGGATAAGAAAGGTAATTATACCAAGTTTGTAGGTACATCACTATGCTCGCTTTTTGAGCATACTAACGAATGGGTAACGGTGCATTTCTTGCATGACTATACGTTGTCCACTGATAATCGCCGGATGCTGATGCAGCTTGTGCGCAGCTATGGCCAGCAGATTGTTTTCTATGATTTTGAGCGTCTGTTCAAAAAACGTTTTGAAGAATTGGAAACGAACAATGAATGGATGAAGGCATATCTAAGACCGGGAGTCAGTCAGGCTATTTGGTACCGCTTAGTAATGGGGGAGGCCTTAGCGAAAGTTGACAGAGTTATTTATCTTGATGCCGATACTATCGTGAATCTCGATATTGCTGAGCTTTGGACAGAAGAAACTGGTAAAAATGGTCTTGCGGCAGTGCCAGATAAGGTTATACAGGAAGGCCATTATAGCTGTATGGTCAAGAAAGGTCTATATCCTGAGGAACGTTATTTTAATTCGGGTGTATTACTCATTGATATGGAAAAATTCCGTCAGGAAGAACAACTGCTGGAACGCGGGGCGGCATTCCTCAGAAAACATGAGTTGGTAGATTATCCGGATCAGGATATCCTGAATTATTTCTTTGGGAAGGATTGTCGCTTGTTACTTGAACGGTATAATACACTCGTGAGTTGGGAATTGACTCATAAGCAGGAAAATGTTGGTGCTTGTATTTATCATTATGCGGGGCAGCGTTATGCCATTGATGCGGTAAATAACTTCCATCGGCTGTTTCTTACATATTTTACTAAAACACCGTGGTGTAATGCTGATTTTCTCGCTAATATGGCCCGAAATATCCATCAAGTGAACCGATCGCTGATGTTGGGATATGCTAATTTTATCGTGGGGATGCATCGTATCATTATTGGTGATGAGAAAGAAAAAGACAATCTCACGAAAATGATGATGCTCAAGGAAAAGGAGAAGTTCTATACACTAAAGGAGTTCAATGCAAAGGGCCTGCGGTTGGAAACGAATGAGATCATTATCTTTTTTCTTAAGCCGGAAGAGTACGAGCGGGTCAAAAAAAATCTGGCTGAGTGCGGTGTTATAGAAGGTGTGCATTTTATGAACGGCAATATATTCCTATATCGTGATGGCAGTCAGGATGCGAAGATTTTGCGGGAGTCCTAAGCGAGACTGGCGGTTGGGCTGTCGTCAGCGCTCATCATTGATTATGTATTGAAAAAGGCCGCGACCTGTGCAAAAGGTTGCGGCTTTTTTCGTGTCTATATTTACGTTATTTTTATCTTTACTTTGCACCAAAGGGCATTTGTAATCAACAATGCCGCGACGAGCAGGAAGAGGTTGCGGATGCCGATCTGGGCGGCTAGCTGGCCGCCGAAGAAGGCGCCGCTGAACATGCCGATGAATTGGGCGGACTGATTGAAGCCGAAGATGCGGCCCATCAGAGCTGGTGGTGCGAGCTGGCGGATGAGGTTATTGGTGGAGGGCATGAGACCGGCGATAGCAATGCCGTGGACGAAGCGCAGGACGCCAAGCTGCCAGGGGGCGGTGACGAATCCCTGGGGGATGGAGACCAGGCCTGAGAGCAGCAGGCAGGAGAACAGGATGCGTTCGGAGCCGATGCGATCGGCAAGCTTGCCAAGCCGCGAGGCAAACAGCATGCTGGCAAAGCCCGCCGCGGAGAAGACTGCGCCGGATATGATGGCAAGATGATCGATGTTGCCTGCGATTTCCTGCACATAGACGGTCAGGAGCGGTGCGACACAGGTCAGCGAGAAGTGCAGCAGCACAGTGGTCAGGAATACACCGAGGATAACGCCACGCTGCGGTAATTCGCGGAATGAGGGAAGAGAGCTGTCGGCGCTTTCGGCGCGGGCAGCTTTTTTTGTCTCTTGTACCTGTGTCAGCGCGAGGAAGCCGAGCAGGCAGCAGGTGCCGATGAACAGGAAGGAGCCGCGGAATCCGATGACCTCGCTAAGCCAGCCGCCGAATACGGGCCCCATGAGACCGCCGGATACCTGCGCTGTGAAGAACATGCCCATGGCCCAGCCGGAATGCTTTTTCGGTGTTTCCTGGGCGAGCAGCGGGATCACGGCGGCTTGGAAGCCGCTGAGACAGCCCTGCAGCAGGCGCAGGATGACAAGATGCCAGACGCTTTGCGCAAAGCCCATGCCAATCATGATGAGGCCGAGCCAGCCCGAGGCGCGCAGGATCATCGGCTTGCGGCCAAAGCGGTCGGAGAGGCGGCCCCAGATGGGGGAGAATATGGCAAGGCTGATGAAGTTGCAGCCAAAGACGATGCCTGCCCAGCGGGCGACATCAGCGGAGTTATCGACGCCGAGTTCGGCGATATAGAGCGGCAGGATTGGTGCCATCTGGCTCATGCCGATGGAGACGATGAACGATGCGACGCAGCAGATGAACAGATTCTTCTTCCAGATAGGAAATGATGAAAACATAAGCAAAGCCTCACTTTGTGCTGGATATAGTTCCATTATAGCACGCAGGAAAATTTATGGGATAGGGATGCTTTTTCCCGCGGGGCAGGGTATAATAGAAAGGACTTTGGATAGCGGGGAGAAGGATGGAGAACGTGGACATGGGGCAAATGACCGACAAACTGAAAAAGGAATTCTGGACAAAGGAGTTTATCCTGTTTGTCGTCGTGGGCGTCGTCAATACGCTGGACTGCAGCTTGTTTGCGGCTGTCCTCATGCAGTATGGCATCGAGGATGCCAATATCGCCTTCAATATCGGTTATGTCATAAGCAATATCCTGGCGTATCTTTTGAACTGCTGGCTGATTTTTCCGACGCGGCCGCAGCTTTATCAGTATTTCAAGTTTGCGCTCTCGTATGTTGGCAATGCGATCATTGAGAATGTTTCCGTATTGGTGCTGTATAACTGGCTGGGCTTTGCGCCCGTCGTGAGTTTCGTGCTCGCGGCATTGATAAGCGTGCCAGTGACGTTCCTGATGGTCAAGATTTATGCGTTCAGCAAAAAATAAAAGGCTTATTATATAGGGATAGCAAAGGAGCTGGGAACCGCAGGCAGAATCTGCCTGTGGTTCCCAGCTCCTTGGTCGTTCATGCTTAAATGGGTTCTTGGATGACCAGCGCTAGTGGTCTGGTGTTGTCGATTTTGTCGATATGGAGATTGCAGGCCCGAGTGCAGGTCGGCCGTTCTTTATCCCAGTTGTTGAGATTGCATTGGATGTACTCGCTGCCTTCGCCGGAGAGCTGCAGAACGGGGCAGCCCGGACAAGGCGTGCTGCGCTTGTGCAATACTTGATAGCAGGGATGGCCGGCGTTGACATCAGGGAGTGCCTGACGGATGCTTCGGTTGAAGTAGATGGGTGACATCGTGATTTTGTCAACGACGTAAATCATTTCCTGCATGTGATCGAGCAGGCTGCGCAACTGCATGTTCTGCTGCCGCAGCTTGTCGTCAGAGTAAGAGGTCAGCAGGATGTTGCCAAGGATGACAGCAAAGACGCTAAGGGCATGGCGGCATTCATCGTCGATAGTATGTGGCCGGCTGTATTCAAAGCCGATGCAGCCAAGTGTGTCAGAGCCGTGGGTAATCATGCAGTGGGCAAAAGCACCGAGATGGAGCGCCGCCATAGCGGGCTGGTACCTGTCGGCAGTTTTTGAAGTATCTTCGCAGATGGACATGACACCGTAGGAAGTGGCCTTATAGCCCGAGAGTATGAGTGTATTGCGCATGCTGATGCTGTCGAAGGTATCATCTGCGCGCTCGGAGGATTTCAGCGAGATACCGTTAGGGCTCAGCCATTCATAGGCTGTCGTATATTGATTCGTGTCGGGATCATAGAGATCGAGGCCGACGCGGTCGAGATTGAATAGTTTACCGAACATGCCCAGAGAAATCGAAATGGTTGCATCCGGGCTGTTTGTCTCATAGAGCAGCTTGAAGATGAATTCAATCATGTTGTCTTTGAAGGCTTTTTGCTGGAAGTCCTCAAAATCTTTTGGCGTGCGATGGCTGGTGACCGAGGCCTGACCGAGCAGGCTGCTGCGGTAGATGGTATATTGGTTCTTACCAAGATTTTTTGATTCATAGAGTGCCCGGTCGGCATGCTTGAATAGCTCTTGATAGGTCGTACCATGCTGGGGATACTGAGCAACGCCGATGCTGATGGAAAAAGGCAGCTCTTGTTGGCCATTTTTGTAGCGGCGTTCGAGCTGGCGAATCAGCGACTGGCAGCGGTCGTGCAGTATCTCGGGATCTGATATATTACGGAACAGCACGAGAAATTCATCGCCGCCTATCCGGCCTTTGATATCGGACTGGCGGAAGTTATGGGCAATCGCATTGCCCATGTCGGTCAGTACGGCATCGCCGAAGAGGTGACCAAAGCTGTCGTTGATTTCCTTGAAGCCGTCCGCATCGATGATCAGGAGTGCTTCCTGATCGATATCGGGAGACAGGCTGGCAAGATGTTTGGTGATACGCAGGCGGGTGGCATCCTTGTTGAGGAGCCCCGTGAGCTGATCGTGCGCGGCCTCGCGCTCGATGCGCTGCTGCCATAGCTTTTGTGCCTGGATATTGCGGATATTGCCATATGCGACGACAGGCATGAAGCCATCAAAATAGGTAATCAGGTGGATTTCCGACCAGATGTATTCATGGCAGCCATTGCCGCGCAGCCGGAGCTTGCAGATATGATTGCAGCTTCCCTTTGGGCGGTGGATATGGTGGCAAAAGATCGTGTTGAGATAGACACGGAGAATCGTTGCATCCTCTTGGTGCAAGAGCCCTGAATGCCAAAGGATGGTTGATGCTGGCGCTATCCGTGGTGCGATATCGTACGAATTGGGATGTGCCGGCCCGTGGAGTTCCAGCACGTCCGTAGTCAGGTCCCAGCGGAAATAAACCCGGCGGTCGAATTTCTCTAAGGCCGAGAATACATCACTGTCAAATGTAGTTGGTATTGGGTGACTTTTGGTATCCATGCAGAAAACCCTCTAATCATTTATTAAACTTATTATAGTATAGCCCATATAGGACAATTTTACCAATAAATTTTTATGGAAATCGAAAAAAATAATGACTAGCGATTGAAAATATAAGTGGTTTTCAGTAAGATAGAGAAAAACAGCAAGAGAATGAAAGGAGAAAATCCTATGAGCATTTACGAATATACGACCAAGGGGACCTGCTCCCGCAAGATTACCGTAGAATTAGACGGCAAGACCATCAAGAAGGTGGAGTTCGAGGGTGGCTGCAATGGCAATCTCAAGGGAATCGCAAAGCTTGTCGCTGGCATGGATATGGACTTTGTCATCGGGCGGTTCACGGGCAATACCTGCAACAACCGCACGACCTCATGCCCTGACCAGCTGGCAAAGGCTCTGCAAGAGGCCTATGCTGCACAGAAAGAGGGCTGATTTCATGCTGTTTGACAGTCACAGCCATACCGAGTTTTCGGGTGATTCGGAGATGAAGGCGCAGGACGCTATGGCCGCTGCCGAGAAACTCGGCCTGGGGCTGGTGTTTACTGAGCATCTTGACCTGGACTATCCCGGCGAGATCGACTTTACCTTCAATCCCGATGAATACTGGCATACCTATGAGCATCTGCGTGGCAGCCGGCTGCGCCTCGGTGTCGAGGTCGGCATGCAGGCCTCTACCTGCGATCGCAGTCGTGAGTTTACCGAGTGGCTGCCCTTCGATCTCGTCATCGGCGCGATCCATATGGTGGACGGCCAGGATATCTATTATAAAGAGGCTTATGGCAATCTGACCAAGGCCGAGTTCTATCATAAATATTATCAGAGCATGGCCGCTAATGTGCGCAGCCATACCTTCATTGACGTGCTGGCCCATATCGACTATATTGCCCGCTATGCGCCCTATGAAAATCCTGAGGTTGAGTATGGCAGCTTCCAGGAGGATATCGACGAAGTGCTGCGGGCTGTCATCGAGACGGATACAGTGCTGGAGCTCAACACGCGGCGGCTCGGCAGCCGGCGGGCTCTCAAGGAGCTCGTGCCCATCTACACGCGCTACCGCGAGCTCGGCGGCCGGTATGTGACGCTGGGGTCTGATGCCCATACGGCCGATGCCATTGGCGCGCATTTTGCTGTGGCTGTTGATTTTGCCGAGGCATTAGGACTTCAGCCCGTGACGTTCTGCGGGCGTCTGCGGGAGAGTTGTCAGAAATAATTCCTTGTACTGCCAGGGAAAAGACGATATAATAGACTGAGATTCTATTTTGATAGGAGGGCTAATGATGAAACACATCAAGACGGTCAACAAGCCGAAAATGCAGGCTACGCTCAAGACGGGCGGCTGCGGCGAGTGCCAGGCTTCCTGCCAGTCCGCATGCAAGACTTCCTGCACGGTCGGCAATCAGGTTTGCGAGAAGTAAGTATCGCATTGGAGCCTTCCCTTTACCGGGAAGGCTTTTTCTTATGAATCTTCTTTATTTATATAGTAGTATTGGTTAAGGAGAACGGGGAACAGAATGAAAGCAAGAATCCATAAATTTGAGCAGAATGGGACGTATATCCTGCTGGACATCAACAGCGGTGCTGTCCATGTCATCGACAAGATGATCTATGACATGATGGATACGTTCGATGGCACGAACGATGCAGCTGTGCGTGAGGCCATGGCTGGCAAGTATCCGCAGGCTGAGGTCGATGAGGCCCTCGTGGAGCTCCATGCGCTGATGGATGCCGGCGAGCTCTTTGCACCGGACATCGACGTGCCGCCTACGTTCAAGCAGACGGGCCTCGTCAAGTCCATCTGCCTGATGATTGCCCAGGATTGCAACCTGCGCTGCAAGTATTGCTTTGGCGATGGCGGCAGCTATGGCCAGGAGCGCGCCATCATGACGCCGGAGGTTGGTAAGAAGGCTGTCGATTATCTGATCAAGGCCAGCGGCCCGCGCAAGCATCTCGAGATGGACTTCTTCGGTGGCGAGCCGCTCATGAACATGAAGACAGTCAAGGCTGTTACGGAATATGCGCGCCAGCGTGAGAAGGAGACGGGCAAGAAGTTCAAGCTCACGATGACGACGAACGGCATCCTGCTCAATGATGAGAATATCAAGTGGCTCAACGATAACGACTTTGCCCTCGTGCTGTCGCTGGACGGCCGCAAGGAAGTCCACGATGCTATGCGCCCGCTGGCTGGTGGCCAGGGCAGCTACGACCGTGCCATTGCCAACTTCAAGAAATGCCTGGCCAGCCGCAAGGGTGGTGACTACGATTACCGCGGTGTCTACACCTATCTGCGTGGTACCTATACGAAGAACAACATGGACTTCACGAAGGATGTCCTGTCGATGAACGATGAAGGCTTCGACATCCTGTCGATGGAGCCGGTAGTCCTCAAGGACAGCCCGTATGGCTTCACGGAAGAGGATCTGCCGCGTATCCGCGAGGAGTATGACCGTCTGACGGAGGCCTATATGAAACGTCACCGCGAGGGCAAGGGGTTCTTCTTCTTCCATTTCAATATGGATCTTTCCAATGGCCCGTGTGTGGCTAAGCGCCTGTCGGGCTGTGGTGCCGGTCATGAGTATGTGGCTGTGGCGGAAAATGGCGACCTCTATCCGTGCCATCAGTTCGTGGGCCGTGAGAAGTACAAGATCGGTACGGTGGATACGGGCATCACGGACAAGGAGACGAGCCAGTACTTCCGTGAGAGCCACGTGCTCAACAAGGAGAAATGCAGCGAGTGCTGGTCGCGCTTCTTCTGCTCGGGCGGCTGCCATGCCAATGCGGACCTGTTCCACAACGATATCCGCAAGCCTTATGAAGTCGGCTGCGAAATCCAGAAAAAGCGTCTCGAGTGCGCGATTTATGTCCAGGCACTGCTGGAGCTTGAGAAGATGGATGATGGTGCGTTGCAGGATGCATAAATAATATTTATATACCATGTTAAACAGTGACAAGCCGCTTTGCTTGTCACTGTTTTGTATTTTTCACGATGTTCCTATTGTTTATCTGTGTTTTTCCCAGTTCAGAAAACGAAAGGCTATTGTTAGCTATTCATGCAGAAAAGTCAGAAAACAGCGGCAGAGATTCATGGAATAATTGGTAGAATTTATGATAAAAAGATTGACATTTCCTCTTGGCTTATTGTATTATTAGACCTGTAAGAACTGAACTTCTAAAGAATTTAGGGGGTATTTTTCAAATGGCAGTAAAAGTAGCTATCAATGGTTTTGGCCGCATCGGCCGTCTCGCATTCCGTCAGATGTTCGACGCTGAGGGTTATGAAGTTGTTGCAATCAACGACCTCACGAGCCCGAAAATGCTCGCACACCTGCTGAAGTACGATTCCACGCAGGGTAAGTACAAATATGCTGATACGGTTGAGGCTGGCGAAAACAGCATCAAAGTCAACGGCAAAGAGATCATGATCTATGCTGAGAAGGATGCAAAAGACATTCCTTGGGGCAAACATGATGTTGACGTTGTTCTCGAGTGCACTGGTTTCTACACTTCCAAAGAGAAAGCTTCTGCACATCTGGCTGCAGGCGCTAAGAAAGTTGTTATCTCCGCTCCGGCTGGTAACGACCTCCCGACGATCGTATACAACGTTAACCACACGACGCTGACGAAAGAGGACAAGGTTATCTCCGCTGCTTCCTGCACGACGAACTGCCTTGCTCCGATGGCTAAAGCACTGAACGACCTCGCTCCGATCCAGAGCGGTATCATGTGCACGATTCACGCTTACACGGGCGACCAGATGACTCTCGATGGCCCGCAGCGTAAAGGCGACCTCCGTCGCAGCCGTGCAGCAGCTTGCAACATCGTTCCGAACTCCACGGGCGCTGCTAAAGCTATCGGCCTCGTAATTCCGGAACTCAAAGGCAAACTGATCGGTGCTGCACAGCGCGTTCCGACCCCGACGGGTTCCACGACGATCCTCAACGCAGTTGTCAAAGGCAGCGTTTCCGTTGAGCAGGTTAACGAAGCTATGAAGGCTCAGGCTACGGAGTCCTTCGGTTACAACACGGATGAGATCGTATCCAGCGATATCGTTGGCATGCGTTTCGGTTCCCTGTTCGATGCTACTCAGACGATGGTTAACCCGGTTGAGGGTGGCACGCAGGTTCAGGTTGTTTCCTGGTACGACAACGAGAACAGCTACACGAGCCAGATGGTTCGCACGATCAAATACTTCGCTGAGCTCGGCTAATTGTTTGATTCGTAACTGAACAAAACGAAGATCTTTTGAGGTCCGGCCTAAAACTTGGGCCGGACCTCAATTTTTTTATCATGTAAAGATTATTTTGGAGGTTTCATAATGGATAAGAAAACCATCAAAGATATTGACGTCAAAGGCAAAAAAGTATTTGTCCGCGTTGATTACAATGTCCCGTTCGATGAGAACCAGAACATCACCAACGATACGCGTATGGTTCGCACGCTGCCGACCATCAACTATCTGCTCGACAACGGCGCTGCTGTAATCCTGGCTTGCCATATCGGCCGTCCGAGCGAGGCTCGTGAGCCGCAGTTCTCCACGAAGCACCTCGTTGCTCATCTGTCCGAGCTCCTCGGCAAAGATGTGAAATGGGCTTCGGATTGCGTTGGCGCTGAGGCTGAGAAGGCTGCTGCTGACCTCAAACCGGGCGAAGTCCTGCTGCTTGAGAACCTCCGTTATCACAAAGCTGAGAAGAAGAACGATCCGGAATTTGCAAAACAGCTCGCATCCCTGGCTGATATCGCTGTTGACGATGCTTTCGGTGTTTCCCACCGCGGCCATGCATCCAACGCTGGTATCGCTCAGTACGTCGAGGTTGTTGCCGGTTTCCTGATGGAAAAAGAGATCAACTACATCGGCAAGACCCTTGAGGCTCCGCAGCGTCCGTTCGTTGCTATCATCGGCGGTGCTAAGGTTTCCGATAAGATCGGCGTTATCAACAACATGATCGAGAAAGTCGACAAGATCATCATCGGCGGCGGTATGGCTCATACTTTCGATGCAGCTAAAGGCCTGCCAATCGGTGACTCCCTCTGCGAGCCGGACAAATACGACCTCGCTCGTGACCTCCTCAAGAAAGCTGAGGAGAAGGGCGTTGAGGTTATCCTGCCGGTTGACCTCGTCATCGCTGACAAGTTCGCTGCTGATGCCAATACCCAGACGGTTGATGTCGACAAAGTTCCGGCTGGCTGGCAGGCTCTTGACTCCGGCGTTAAGACGTCTGAGAAATATGTCGAGGCTCTCAAAGGCGCTAAGACGGTTGTCTGGAATGGACCGATGGGCGTATTCGAGTTCGACGCTTTCGCAAACGGCACGCTGGCTGTTGCTGAGGCTGTTGCTAAAGCTACGGAAGAGGGCGCTATCTCCATCGTTGGCGGTGGTGACTCCGTTGCTGCTCTGAAGAAGACGGGCCTGACGGACAAGATCTCCCACGTATCCACGGGCGGCGGTGCTACCCTCGAGTTCCTCGAAGGCAAAGAGATGCCGGGCGTTGCAGCTATCGCTGATAAATAATGATTTCTGGTACTTTTCTTTGGAGCAAAGAAAAGTACCAAAAGAAACTGCGGCCGGAAATTTCATCCGGGAAATTTACGGCCGCAGGCGCCCATCCTTGGGCGCCGGGTGACGAATGCGCATCGTTTTTCCTGATGAGGCGGCGATGCGTATAGCTCATCCTTGATGATTTTAAATTTTTTGAGGAGGCTTTTATATAATGGCTAGAACTCCGATTATTGCTGGTAACTGGAAAATGAACAACACGATTGCACAGGGTGTTGAGCTGGTTAAAGCTCTGGCTCCGCTGGTTAAAGATGCAACGGTTGATGTTGTTGTCTGCCCGACGGCTACGGCTCTGTCCTCTGTCGCTGCTGCAGTCAAAGGCACGAACATCCATGTTGGTGCTCAGAACGTTCACTGGGAAGCAAATGGTGCTTTCACGGGCGAGATCTCCACGGGCATGCTCAACGAGATCGGCGTTGACTACGTCGTCCTCGGCCACAGCGAGCGCCGTGATTACTTCGGTGAGACGGATGAGGGCGTAAACAAACGCGCTCGTGCTGCTTTCGCTGCTGGCATCACGCCGATTATCTGCTGCGGTGAGTCCCTCGAGATCCGCGAGGCTGGCACGTACATCGACCATGTCGTTGCTCAGATCAACGCTGCTCTCGAAGGCTTCGAGGCTGCTGAGGTTGCTAAACTCGTTATCGCTTACGAGCCAATCTGGGCTATCGGCACGGGCAAAACGGCTACGTTCGAGCAGGCTGAGGAAGTCTGCAAGGCAATCCGCGAGGCTGTTGCGAAGAAATTCGGCCAGGAAGCAGCTGACGCTATCCGCATCCAGTACGGCGGCAGCGTAAAACCGGCTACGATCAAAGACCTCATGCAGCAGCCGAACGTCGATGGCGCACTCGTAGGCGGCGCTTCCCTGAAGGCTCAGGACTTCAGCCAGATCGTCAACTACTGATTCTTAGAAGGGTAGTATCTTAAAATGGCAAAACTCAAAAACGCACCGGTTGCACTCATCATCATGGATGGCTGCGGCCTCGGTGACAAAAGCGATAAGAACAACGCAGTACAGGTAGCTAACACGCCGGTACTCGACGGCCTTCTCGCAAACTATAAGACGAGCCAGCTGCAGGCTTCTGGCGAATATGTCGGCCTGCCGGATGGCCAGATGGGCAACTCCGAGGTTGGTCATACCAACATCGGCGCTGGCCGCATCATCTATCAGCAGCTCACGCGCATCACCCGCGACATCAAGAACGGCGACTTCTTCAAGAACGAAGCACTGCTTGATATCGTCAATGGCGTAAAGGCAAATAACGGTGCCCTGCATCTGATGGGCCTCGTTTCTCCGGGTGGCGTTCACAGCCATCAGGCACACCTCTATGCCCTGCTTGAGCTCGCTAAGAAGAACGACATCAAGGAAGTCTATGTCCATGCTTTCCTCGATGGCCGTGATGTTCCGCCCCAGAGTGCTCAGCCGTTCCTGGAGGAACTCGAAGCAAAATGCAAAGAAGTCGGCGTTGGCTGCATCGCTACGATCAGCGGCCGCTACTATGCAATGGACCGCGACCACAACTGGGATCGCGAGCAGAAGGCTTATGAGGCTATCGCTCATGCTGAGGGCGTCAGCGCAGACTCGGCTGTGGAAGGCCTCAAAGCCAGCTATGACAATGGTGCCAACGACGAGTTCGTTGTACCGTGCGTCATCAAGGGCTATGAGGGCATGAAGAATGGCGATGGCGCTATTTTCTTCAACTTCCGTCCGGACCGTGCCCGTCAGCTCACGCACATCTTCGTCGATGAGACGTTTGATGGCTTTGAGCGTGACGAGGATCTCAAGATCCCGTTCGCTACGTTCTCGCACTATGAGGATGGCATGAATGCCAAGGTCGCATTCCCGCCGGAGTCCATCACGAAGACCATGGGCGAGATCATCGAGTCTCAGGGCATGACGCAGCTGCGCATCGCTGAGACGGAGAAGTACGCCCATGTAACGTTCTTCTTCAACGGTGGTGTTGAGGAGCCGTACAAGGGCGAGGACCGCATCCTCGTTCCGTCTCCGAAGGTCGCAACCTATGACCTGCAGCCGGAGATGAGCGCTATCGAGGTAACGGATAAAGTCGTCGAGGCTATCAAGTCCGGCAAGTATGACTTCATCATCCTCAACTATGCGAACTGCGACATGGTTGGTCATACGGGTGTATTCCCGGCAGTTGTCAAGGCTGTTGAGACGGTTGATACGTGCGTTGGCCGTTTCGTCGATGCCATCCGCGAAGTCGGCGGCGAGGTCTGCATCACGGCTGACCACGGCAATGCTGACAAGATGATGGACTACGACAACAACCAGCCCTTCACGAAACATACGACGAATCCGGTTCCGTTCATCGTGGTATCCGACCGCGTCAAATCCGTCAAGGACGGCGCTCTCTGCGACATCGCACCGACGCTGTTGACGCTGGCTGGTGTCGAGATCCCGAGCGAGATGACCGGCAAGAACCTCGTCGAACTTTAATTATCCGCAGGTCAGAGGCAGCATCCCTTGAGCAAGGGTGCGTAAGCGGGGGGAAGGACACCACGGGCGTGGTGCCCATTTCCCATGCTAGCCCCTTACGGGCGCTTGTTTAAAGGTTGCACCTCAGTATTATATTTTAGAAAAGAGAGGAATACGAACAATGATTGCTTATTCACAGAAAGTGGAAGACATGGCATGCGTAGCGCAGGAAGTACATCATGGCGCTGCTCCGATTCCAGAGGAAGGCAAATGGGTTAAATCCAAGAATGTACAGGATATCAGCGGCCTGACTCACGGTATCGGCTGGTGCGCTCCGCAGCAGGGTGCCTGCAAACTGACGCTCAACGTCAAAGACGGTATCATCCAGGAAGCCCTCGTTGAGACGATCGGCTGCTCGGGCATGACCCACTCCGCAGCAATGGCTGCTGAGATCCTGCCGGGTCTCACGGTCCTCGAGGCTCTGAACACTGACCTCGTTTGCGATGCCATCAACACCGCTATGCGTGAACTCTTCCTGCAGATTGCTTATGGCCGTTCCCAGACTGCATTCTCCGATGATGGTCTGCCAATCGGCGCTGGCCTCGATGACCTTGGTAAAGGTCTCCGCAGCCAGACGGGTACGCTCTACAGCACGCTCAAGAAAGGTCCGCGTTACCTCGAACTCGCTGAAGGCTATGTTACGAAACTCGGTCTCGACAAAGAGAACCGCGTAATCGGCTACGAAGTTGTTCAGCTTGGCAAAGTCATGGAAGCAGTCCGTGCCGGCAAAGATGCTAACGAAGCTATCAAAGCCAACACGAGCACGAAGGGCCGTTTCGCTGACGCTGTCAAGACGATCGATCCGCGCGAAGAGTAATCCATACTCTTGGCAGATTTCCGCAAGTTTTAGGTAAAAGGAAGGAATGAATAGAATGTCATTATTCGAAGGCTATGAGCGCCGCATTGACCAGATCAATGAAGTTTGCAAAAAATATGATATCGCATCCATCGAGGACGCAAAGAAAATCTGCGACGAGAAGGGCATCAACCCGTACAAGATCGTCGAAGACCTCCAGCCGATTGCATTCGAGAATGCTAAATGGGCTTACACGCTGGGTGCTGCTATCGCAGTCAAAAAAGGCTGCACGGCTGCTGCTGATGCTGCAAAAGCTATCGGCGAAGGCCTCCAGGCTTTCTGCGTACCGGGTTCCGTTGCTGACCATCGTAAAGTAGGTCTCGGCCATGGTAACCTCGGTGCTATGCTCCTCTCCGAGGAAGCTGGCTGCTTCGCATTCCTGGCTGGTCACGAGTCCTTTGCTGCTGCTGAGGGTGCTATCGGTATCGCTCAGACGGCTAACAAAGTTCGTAAGAACCCGCTGCGCGTTATCCTCAACGGCCTCGGCAAAGATGCTGCTCAGATCATTAGCCGCATCAACGGTTTCACCTTCGTTGAGACGGAGTACGACTTCAAGTCTGACAAAGTCAACGTCGTTAAGGAAATCGCTTACAGCGATGGCCTCCGTTCCAAAGTTAAATGCTATGGCGCTGAGTCCGTACAGGAAGGCGTTGCCATCATGAAACTCGAGAACGTTGATATCTCCATCACGGGTAACTCCACGAACCCGACGCGCTTCCAGCATCCGGTTGCAGGCTGCTACAAGAAAGACTGCATCGAGAATGGCAAGAAGTACTTCTCCGTTGCATCTGGCGGCGGCACGGGCCGTACGCTCCATCCGGACAACATGGCAGCCGGCCCGGCTTCCTATGGTATGACGGATACGATGGGCCGTATGCACGGCGATGCTCAGTTCGCAGGTTCTTCCTCCGTTCCGGCACACGTTGACATGATGGGCCTCATCGGCGCTGGTAACAACCCGATGGTCGGCATGACCGTTGCTGTTGCTGTTGCCGTACAGGAAGCAATGAGCAAATAATTTCCATCTCGGAAACCATAAATGCTAGCAGTATCCCCGCAGCTTTCAGCTGCGGGGATATTTTAATATGACCTGTAAACTTGTAAACAAAGGCGTCTTGGTGTACAATAGCAGCAGAATAAAATCCATCTTAGCAGGAGGAATCAACATGCAAGTAATCCATACGAATGATGCACCAGCAGCCGTCGGCCCGTACAGCCAGGCCATCAAGGCTGGCAATACGCTCTACATGTCCGGTCAGATTGCTATCAATCCGGCCGAGGGCAAGATTGTCGCCACGACCATCGAGGCGCAGGCCGAGCAGTGCTGCAAGAATATCGAGGCAGTGCTCAAGGCAGCCGGGACGGATATGAACCATGTCGTCAAGACGACCTGCTTCCTGGCTGATATCGCCGACTTCAAGGCTTTCAATGAAGTATATGCCAAACACTTCATCAGCAAACCGGCCCGCAGCTGCGTGGCAGTCAAAGACCTGCCAGCTGGCGCGCTGTGCGAGGTTGAGGCTTTGGCCGTATTAGACTAAGAGCATATGGGGAATCCGCTGAACCAAGATATAAGGGGCAGCGGATTTTTTGTGCAATTGCAGTTTGTCTGTCAGTGCGCGATTACAATAAGCTTGCTGCAGCTCAGCTTGGGTGAGAGTGGGTGCACTTTTTCTCCGCTCCGCTAAATGACCCGCGCTGGCAGGTTGTACGTATCTAGGTACATGCGCCGGGCAGGCCGGCGGCGCGCCAATACATCTTGACGTTCTAATTTATACCTACCGCGTGCCATCCCTCACTACGTTCGGGCAATCGCTCCGTCTACGAAGAAAGTGTACCCACCCTCGCCCTCTGTTATGTTTGGATAATCTTGCTCTGTTTCGGCTATAGGTTACGGATTACATCGATGTGCTTGCTGCGGGAGCAACGGTTCGTGCAAATTCAGACTACCGTTGCCAAAGGGGTGAACGGGGTAGTGCTTCTTTCTGTCTGGAGCGACTGTCCTGCGCAGCAGGACTGGGCCGTAATCGTATAACCTAGAAGGAACTATGTACGTCGCGACCTGGTGACGGGAGCAGGTAACTAGATCCGTAGGACTGGTCGTACGGTCCATTCAGCGGAAACAGAAAAAGTACTACCCCGTGAACCCCGAGCTGCGTACTATCGGGATTCCGTTCCGCACGCACTGACAGACAAACTGCAATTTGCCAGTAGATGCGAATAAGTAGTTTCCTTTTCGTGTAAGCACTATTCTGCTATAATAGAGACTGGATTTTGTTGTGACGAAATGAGGGTTATGGGATGGAATTTCTGGATATACAGACGCTGGGTTTCCTGGTGTTTTTTGGTTTTATGGCGTCCTTCATCGACTCGGTAGTCGGCGGCGGTGGGCTTATCTCGATTCCGGCGCTGATGTGGACGGGGCTGCCGCCAGTGACGGTGCTGGGGACGAATAAGGCCGCAGCGGTCATGGGGGCGCTGACGAGCTTCGTGACGTTCGTGAAGTCGGGTAAGGTGGACATGTGGCTGATCAAGCGGCTATTTCCGATCTCACTGCTTGGTTCTGGGCTGGGGGTATTAGTAGTGCGCATGGTGCCGCCTGATGTCCTGCGACCGCTGGTGGTCATCATGCTGGTGGCAGTGCTTATCTACAGTGTGGCGAAAAAGGACTGGGGCCGGGAGAATCACTATGCGGGCATGTCGACGCGACTGCTGGTGCTTTCGGGGCTCGTCGCCTTTGCCTTTGGCTTTTATGATGGTTTCTTCGGGCCGGGCACAGGCTCGTTCCTGCTGTTTGCGTTCCTGATAGTGGGCTTTGACTTCCTCGGGGCCGCGGCCAATGCGCGGGCGCTGAATTTTGCCAGCAATATCGCGGCGGCGGTGTTGTTTACGTATTTTGGTCTTGTGGATTTTGCCTATGCGATTCCGATGGGCCTTTCGATGGTGGTTGGTGCCTTCTGTGGTGCGCGCATGGCGTTGTCGAAAGGGACGGGCTATGTGCGGCCGCTGTTCATCATCATGACGACAATCCTGATTGGCAAGCAGCTGCTGGATCTGTTCAAGTAAGGGAGCGATTGTTTTGGCCGGGATACCGGATTATATGACTTATGATTATCTGCGCAATCTGCGCATGAATCACGCAGCCTGGCGGCTACTTACGGCCGACCAGGCTGCCTTTATTGCGGCGTTTTTTTATCGAGAGTTCATCGCTGGCAAGCGCCGTGGCATCGAGGCGCAGGAGCTTTTGGAGCATCTTGACATGTTCCTCTACGATGCCCAGCAGATGGGGGGCGAGGCGTTTGGCCGCGCGCCCCAGGATTATCTGGAAATCTGGTCCGATACCGACCACGGCTGGCTGCGCAAGTATGAGTACCATGACGACTGGTATTATGACCTTACGGCGCCAGCCCAGAAGGCTGTCGAGTGGCTCGTAAGCCTGCATAAGCAGGACTTTGTGGGCACGGAGTCGCGGCTGCGCACGGTATTCAACCTGCTCCATGAGATTGCCCGCGAGACCGATACTGATGCGGAGCATCGCAAGGCTTACCTGCTGGCGCAGCAAGAAAAGATCGCGGCGGAGCTGGCGGAAATCGAGAAAAGCGGCGTGGTAAAGCCGCGGCTGGACGAGGTGCAGATCAAGGAGCGTTTCCTGCAGGCCGAGGATACGGCCCAGGCAATCCTGGCCGACTTCCGTGAGGTCGAGGAGAATTTCCGCGAGCTCACGCGCCAGGTGCAGGATGACGTGGTCAAGTGGACGCGCGGCAAGGGCGAGCTCTTGGAGAAGATCTTCAATGAGAGCGATATCATCCGCAAGTCTGAGCAGGGGCGCAGTTTCATGGCGTTCTGGCGCTATCTGATGCTCTCGCAGCAGCAGGAGGATTTCCGCGCGACGATGGCGCAGATCAGTGCAGCTGAGCCTGTCCGCGAGTTGCTGCCAGATCATCCGCTGGGATCGATCAACCGCGAGTGGGTACGGGCGGCAGGCTCTGTCCAGCAGACCCTTGGACAGCTTTCGGCGCAGCTGCGGCGCTATGTCGATGAGGCATATCTGCAGGAGGAGCGGACAATCTATCAGCTGATCCAGCGCATCGAGACAAAGGCTGTCGATTTGCGCGCTATGGCACCGAGTGGTGAATTCACCTCCATCCGGGAGACGGCACCGGCTGTGCAGCTGCCGATGGAGCGTCGCCTCTTTGCCCCGCCTCAGGCCACGAAGCTCGCAAGTCCTGTCTTGCAGGCTGGCAGTGGCGATGAGGGCGAGCTTACGGCAATATTCGATCAGGTCATCGTGGACCGGGAAGAACTGCAGGCCAATGTCCAGGAACTATTGGCCCAGCGTTCCGAGGTTACGCTGTCGGAGGTGCTGGCTGTCCATCCGCTCAGCCAGGGGCTGCCCGAGCTTCTAGGCTATATGGTGCTCGCCAGTCATGAGACTGCCGAGGCCTTTGACAGCAGCACTCTTGAGCATATCTTATTTGAACGTGACGGTCAGAAGCTCATGGCCGTTGGCGATAAAGTCGTATTTCGGAGGAATCAGGAATAATGGAATTAGCACATACTGCAATAGATGCCGGCGAGAGTCCGCAGGAGCAGGCCTTTTCGCGGGCGGCAATCTGGCTCTTGAAGGGTATCGTGAGCCGTGGCAAGGATGAGGCGCTTTGGCAGGACATCCTCGACAATCAGACGGGACTGCGCGATTATTTCCAGCGGCTGGGCCTTACGCTTATCATCGATGAGCTTGATGAATATGCGTACCTCAGGCAGGAGGAGGGCACTTCCTTGCCGCGCATCGTGCCGCGCTATCCGCTGAGCTACAACCTGTCGATGTTGTTGGTGCAATTGCGCAAGGTGCTGGCAGAGTTCGATCGTGCTGCCAATGGCAGCCGTGTCGTCATCAGCTTTGAGGACATCCTGCGCCGCATGGAGCCATTCCTGCCGGTGCAGATCAATGAGATGAAGTACCGCCAGTCGGTGGAGCATCTTGTCCGGGCAGCGATGCGCATGGGCTTCCTGCAGAAGATCAAGGGCAAGGAGACGGACTATGAGGTGCGGCCAATCCTGCGTAGCTTTGTTGATGCACAGTGGCTTGACGATTTCGCGCAGAAGCTGGAAGCCTATGAAAAGTACGGACAGGCCCGCCATGATGAGGCGGACGAGGAGGAAACCGGGGAAGGAGAGATGATGGATGAACTTATTCGAGACGACGACTGAGCTCAGGGACATCCCCCTTGGCTTCCGTCTGCAGCGGCTCGAGGTCTATAACTGGGGAACCTTTGACCAAAAGGTCTGGGCCCTTGACTTGCAAGGCGACACGTCGCTTTTGACCGGCGATGTCGGTTCGGGCAAATCGACGCTGGTCGACGCCATCATTACGCTGTTGGTGCCGCCGCGCAAGGTCACCTATAACAAGGCCGCCGATGCGAGCGCCAAGGAGCGCAGCCTGGCCTCCTATGTGCGCGGCTACTATGGGCAGAAGCGCACGGAAGATGGTGGCGGCCGTCCCGAGGCCCTGCGCAGCAAGGATCAGTACAGCGTCGTGCTCGGCGTGTTTTCTGATCGCAATTTCGGTCGTACGGTGACGCTGGCGCAGGTATTCTGGTTTCCTGATGAGGCGACGGCCTCGCCGAAACGTTTCTATGTATTGGCGCAGAAGACCCTTTCAATCACCGAGCGTTTCTCGGCCATTGGCGGTGATATGCGTGCGTTCCGCAAGCAGCTTGAGCGCGATTCGTATATCAAGACCTTTGATGATTACCCGCAGTATGGTCATGAGTTCCGCAAGATCTTCGGCATCCGCCAGGTGCAGGCGATGGATCTCTTCCAGCAGACCATATCGATGAAGAAGGTCGACAGCCTCACGGGCTTCGTGCGCCAGAATATGCTTGAGGTGCCCGATGCCGAGCAGGAAGTCGAGCTCATGCTGCGTCAGTATCATGACCTGGAGGCGGCGCATCAGGCGGTCGAACGGGCCCGTGAGCAGCAGAAATACCTGCAGCCCATCGAGACGCTGGGACAGGAATATGCAGCAGCGCAGCAGCAGCGGAAAGAAAATGCCGCCATGCAGCAGCAGTTGGCCAGCTGGTTTGCCGGCAAGGCCTACAAGGTGCGCGAGAGCATGCTGGCGCAGTCGGAGTCCCGGCTGGCAGAGCTCAAGGCATCGTTGCGGGAAACGTCTGGTGTCTGTGCGGGCCTGCGGCAGCAGCTTGACGGCATTCACCGCGAGATGGCGCGCAATGGCGGCCAGCAGCTTGACGAGGTGCGTCATCAGCTCGATCTTTGCCAACAGCAGAAAGGCCAGTGCGAGCAGGCGCGCCAGAACTATCAGAGTCAGATTGGCTTGTTGGCGCTGTCCATGCCGGAGTCGGCGGCGGCCTTTGGCGAAAATGTGCAGGCAATGGCGCGGCGCAGCCAGGCCATCGAGCAGGAGCTTGAGGATCTTATCGTCGATAATGGGGCTATCGAGGCCAACCGCAAGGAGGCAGCGGCGACGGAAAAGCAGCTGACCGAGGAAATCGATTCACTGGCCAGCCGCAAGTCGAATATCCCGAAAGCCTTTGTCAAGATTCGCGAAGAACTTTGTGCTGATTTGGGCCTTGCCGAAGACGAGATGCCCTTTGCCGGGGAGCTCATGGCCGTCAAGGAAGAGGAAGCCGAGTGGGAAGGTGCTTTGGAGCGCCTGTTGCATGGCTTTGGCATCTCGCTGCTGGTTCCCGATGCCCATTACGGCGAGGTGGCTGGATGGATGGAGAAGCACAATCTGCATGTGAAGCTGGTTTACTATCGGGTGCCCGATTATGTGGAGGCTGTCGATCTTGACAATCTGCCCGAGGAGGCCGCCTGCTGCAAGCTCGTCCTCAAAGAAGAGTCCGCCTATAGCAAGTGGCTCCAGAGCGAGCTTGGCACGCGGTTCCGCCATAGCTGCTGCGAGACGATGCAGCAGTTCCGTCAGGCCAAGTTTGCGCTGACCCTGCATGGTCAGGTCAAGGTCAACGGTCGCCGTCATGAGAAGGATGACCGTCACGATCTTGATAACCGCCGCAACTATGTCCTGGGCTTTTCGAATCTGCGCAAGATCCAGTCCCTGCAGGAAGAGCGTGAGAATATCCGCGAGGAGCAGAAATTCTTCCAGCAGAAATTGCGGCAGAACAAGACTGCACAGAAAAAACTGCAGGCTGAAAAGGATGCCATCATGCTGGCGGGGCAGGTCAAGAGCTTTACTGAGCTTGACATCGCGCCCCTTGAGACGCAGATCGGCAAGCTGCGCCTGCGTGTTGATGAGCTGCAGCGAAAGAATGATGTTTATCGTAAGCTGCAGGAAGAGGAGCAGGAACTCATGCGTCAGATTGCGCGCAGCCAGCAGGAACTCAGCAGCCAGCAGGATGAGGCGGGCCGGATACAGGAGCGCTGCCAGAGCACGCGCGAGCAGATGCTCGAGGAAGCGGAGCTCATGAATGAAGCGACACCCGAAGCGCGCAGTGAGGTCTATCCGCTGCTTGAGCGCTATCTGTCAGCGGCCTTGCCGGGGCAGACCTTTGACCTGTCGCGCCGCCAGAAGCAGCAGGCGCAGTTCGGCAGCTGGTTGCAGGCCGAGGGAACGAAGCAGGAGGAGATCCTGCGCCATCACGGTGAGGAACTGACGCGCTGCATGAGCGGCTTCCGGCAAAAATGGCCGGAGCACAGTGCCGATCTTCTCTGTACCCCCGAGGCGGCATCGGACTATATCGCTGTGCTGAACCGCCTGCGCACCGATGATCTGCCGAAGTTCGAGGGCCGGTTCCGCGAGCTTCTGAAGGAAAATACCATCAATCAGATTGCGCTATTCCAGACCCATCTGGAAAGCACCTGTCAGGAAATCGAGGATCGCATCGCACGCATCAACCGTTCGCTGGCGGAAATCGACTACAACGAAGGCCGCTATATCCAGATCGAGTGCAGCCATGCGCTGAGCGATACGATCCAGCAGTTCCGCCGGGACCTGCGCGCCTGCACGGATGATGCGCTGACTGGTGCTACTGACGATACCTACAGCGAGCAGAAATTCCAGCAGGTTGCCAAGATCTTAGAGCGGCTGCAGGGCCGGCCAGGGGCATCGGAAATCGATGCCCGCTGGCGGCGCGAGGTCATCGACGTGCGCAACTGGTATACCTTTGCGGCTTCGGAGCGCTGGCGCCAGCCGGCACCGGGCGAGGACGAAGAATACGAGCATTATACGGACTCGGGCGGCAAGTCGGGCGGCCAGAAGGAGAAACTCGCCTATACGATACTGGCGGCGAGCATCGTCTACAACTTCGGCCTGGAAGGCAAGCGTGCCGGGGAGCAGTCTTTCCGCTTCGTCGTCATCGATGAGGCCTTCCTGAAGAGCTCCGATGAGTCGGCACGGTTTGGCCTCGAGCTGTTCCGCAAGATGGACCTGCAGCTATTAGTGGTCACGCCACTACTGAAGATTGCGACAATCGAACCATTTGTGCGTCATGTCGGCTTTGTCTATCAAAAAGATGAGGAGCATAAGTCCTATCTCCGCAATCTGACCATTGAGGAGCTGCAGGCCGAAAAAATGGCCTATGCAGCTGAAAAATAAGCAATATCAAGGCTTTGAGAGCATCCCGTTTCGGGATGTTCTTTTTTGTATTTTGTAAATCAATAGGAAAAATGGTAGTTTTCAGAATTGCGTAATGTGAAAAGTTAACGACAAAAATCCTAAAACTTGTAGGATAGAACACTTGTGGAGCGCGGATATGTAAGGTAGAATTGGCATTGTGATTGTTGGGGATAAAGCAATCTGTTGTTTTATGGTTAAAGGCAATGTAGGGGAAAAGGAATTGGGCTAGGTAATTTTTGAGTGAAGAGAAAGGCAGTGTGAGTGAATGCGATTGAAGGACGTTCGTATTGGTTACAAGATTCTGGTGCTGGTCGTGATTGGCATTATTGGTATGGTATCGTTGGGCATATCGAGTTACTTGGGGATGAGTAAGGCCAGTGATGATCTCGACAACATGTACAGCCGCAAGCTGCAGGCAACCCGTTTGCTTGGAACGGAAATCAGCTTGATGCGTGCGGTCAAGGTAAGCATTTCGGAGCATATTTTCGTACCGGAAGATGCGAAGATTGAGGCTTCGATTGATGAGAACATCAAGAAGTATGAAAGCTACTGGGCTGAGTATAAGCCGCTGGGCATGCGGGCTGACAAGGCCGCCGCTGAGATCCCGAATACGGAGCAGAAGTGGGCGGAGTTCAAGCAGGGCGTCCTGGAGTCCCAGCGTCTGATGAAGGCTGGCAAAAAGCAGGAAGCTTGGGAGCATTACCGGAAAATCGAGACGACGACGGCTGAGGACCTGCTGAAGAGCTTGCAGGACCTGCGCAAGGTCGCTGATGACAATGCCGAGATTCTCAATGAGGAAATCAAGGCCAGCAACACGCATCATATCGAGTTCTCGATCATGGTGAATGTCGTGGCCCTGATCCTACTGATTGGTCTGGCTGTTTTCATCATCCGTGATATCACGACTTCGCTGCACCGTGGTGTTGCTATCTGCGAGGCTATGAAGCAGGGAGATTTCCGCACTAACGGTGTAAGTAGCGTCGATCGTGGCGATGAGCTTGGCATGATGGCCAACGCTCTGTTTGCTGCACGCAAGGAGCTCAACAGTCTTATGCGCAGTGTCAGTGAATCGTCTGAGCAGCTCGCCGCATCGTCTGAGGAGCTTACGGCAAGCTCGAACCAGGCTGCCCAGGCTTCGACGCAGGTGGCGCAGTCGGCCGCCGATGTCGTAAACACGGTCGAGGATCAGCAGAAAGCTGTCATCAACAGCAATGAGTCCGTAGCCCGCGTCCAGAGCGCAGTGGCTCATGTCAAGGAGCAGTCGCGCAAGGTAGCAGACAACTCGGCATCGGCCGCTGAGCGTGCCGCTGCTGGTTCGGTGTCCATCGATGATTCGGTTGAGCAGATCAAGAGTGCCGAGACGACGGTAAAAGGTTCGGCAGAAGTCGTCGACCGTCTGGGCGAGCGTTCTCGGGAAATCGGAGAAATCGTTGACACCATGGCTGCTATTGCCGATCAGACGAATCTTTTGGCCCTCAATGCAGCTATTGAGGCTGCTCGCGCCGGTGAGCATGGCCGTGGCTTCACGGTTGTTGCTGAAGAAGTCGGCAAACTCGCCCATGAGTCCCAGGAGTCGGCAGAGAAGATCGCGCACCTCATCAAGGCAATCCAGCAGGATACCGAGGCGGCTGTCAAGTCGATGCAGGATGGCCGTGAGGCTGTCGTATCGGGCGCTCGCTCGGTCGAGGAACTGCGTGCCATGTTTGATGAGATCAATAATCTTGTCAATGGCGTATCCAACCAGATCCAGACGGTTGATGAAGCCGTTGATGCAATGACGAATGAGGCCAACGCCATCATGGGTGAGGTCAACAACATCAGTGGCTACAGCAATCAGGTCGCTTCGGAGATGCAGGCCGTATCGGCTGCTACTGAGGAGCAGTCGGCCTCGGCTGAGGAAATCGCCTCGGCCAGCGATTCACTGGCAGCACTGGCCCAGAAACAGCAGGAAACCTTGTCCCATTTCAAATTTTGATCATGAATATTGATTGACAAAAGCTGTCGTTTCATCCGTAAGGATGAGACGACAGCTTTTTATGGTTAGAGATAAAACCAATAAGTATTATAAATAATACGTATAGGTAAATTGAGCGTTTTATACAGTTTTACGCTTGTAAATCAGACAGATATAGTCTAAACTTAGCAATACAACTGTTCAAGGGGAGAAGAGACAGTTAAACATGTTGCAGTATGGTTCTGTGGGATAGTTTGAGCCGTTGTAGAAAGGTAGTGTGAGGGAATGAGATTGAAAGACATCCGAATGGGGTATAAGATCCTGGTACTGGTGCTGGTAGGCATCATTGGCATGGCGGCTTTGGGTCTTACGGGCTACAGAGGCGTGAGCAAGGCCAGCGTCGATATCGAGGACATGTACAGCAATAAGCTGAAAGCAACGCGCTGGATGGGCTCGGAGATGAGCTTGATGCGCGGTGTGCAGATGAACATCGTCAAGCATATCCTCGATCCGAAAGACAAGGCCATCGAGGAAGCTTTGGCTGAACGCATCAACAAGTACGGGGAAAACTGGGAAAAGTACAAACCCCTGGGCATGAAGTCCGAGAAGTCTGCGGCAGAAATCCCCCATACCGAGGCTCTCTGGGCAAAGTACATGAAGGAAATCCAGGACGTCAAAGGCCTGGTAGCTGAGGGCAAGCAGGACGAAGCTTGGCAGAAGTATAAGACCATCGAGAACACGACGGTCAAAGAACTCTTGAAGAGCCTGCAGGGTCTTCGTCAGGTTGCCGATGATGATTCCGAGAATCTCAACAATGAGATCAAGGATCGTAACAACCAGCAAATCACGTTCTCGACGATACTCTGCCTTGTTGCTTTCCTTATCCTTGGTGTCCTGTCGGCGGTAATCATCCGCGACATCACGGAGTCGCTGGGCAGAGCTGTTGCAGCCTGCAACAAGATGCGCGATGGCGATTTCCGCCAGAACGGCCAGGGGATGATCGATCGTGGTGATGAGCTCGGCCAGATGCTGACGGCACTCATGCAGATGCGCGGGGAGCTCACGAAGCTCATGCGCAATGTCAGTGAGTCCTCTGAGCAGCTGGCGGCATCCTCTGAGGAGCTTACGGCCAGCTCGAACCAGGCCGCTCAGGCATCGACCCAGGTAGCACAGTCGGCCTCCGATGTCGTGAACTCAGTGGAAGACCAGCAGAAAGCTGTAGTCAAGAGCAACGAGTCTGTTGAGCGTGTTCAGCAGGCAGTAACCCATGTCAAAGCTCAGTCGGCAAAAGTTGCCGATAACTCGGCATCGGCAGCTCGTCGTGCCGCTGATGGTTCGGTAGCTATTGGTGAGTCTGTTGAGCAGATCCGCAGCGTCGAAAAGACGGTAAATGGTTCGGCTGAGGTAGTTGACCGTCTCGGTGAGCGTTCGAAGGAAATCGGCGAAATCGTCGATACGATGGCTGGCATTGCTGAGCAGACGAATCTTCTGGCCCTCAATGCGGCAATCGAGGCAGCTCGTGCTGGTGAGCATGGCCGTGGCTTCACGGTTGTTGCTGAAGAGGTCAGCAAGCTCGCCCATGAGTCCCAGGAGTCGGCTGAAAAGATTGCCCGTCTCATCAAGGATATCCAGCAGGATACGGAAGATGCTGTCGATTCGATGCGCAATGGCCGTGAGGCTGTTGTGGCTGGTGCGCGTTCGGTTGAAGGCCTGCGGGCGATGTTCGAGGAAATCAATGGCCTCGTAAATGGTGTATCGCAGCAGATCCAGACGGTAGATGAGGCTGTTGAGGCGATGGCCCAGGAATCGTCCGCCATCACGACCGAGGTGGCAAATATCAGCGAATACAGCAATCAGGTAGCTTCGGAGATGCAGGCTGTATCGGCCGCTACCGAGGAGCAGTCGGCTTCGGCACAGGAGATTGCTTCGGCTAGTGACTCGCTGGCTGTTCTGGCACAGAAACAGCAGGAAGCCCTGGCGCGGTTCAAATTCTGATATGTTTTAGCAAAGGTATCATTCCTGTGGGGAGCAGAGATGATACCTTTTTCTAAAAAGCAAGTAAACTAAAACAATTTAAAATCGAACACAAAACTATTGAAAAACGATAAAACTGATATTATAATATATATGTAGAGAAATATACCTATTGATATAAAGGATTAAGGAAATGTACAAGGAAAGAGAGGGATTGTCATGGGTATATCCGCGGTAAGCATCACGACGCTGACCAGTTTCCCTCAGATGAATCGCGAAGTCACGGCGAAGGGACAGCAGGCGGCGAAGGCGCATAGCGAGGCGGCAGCATCGTACACCAAGGTGTCGAATTTTGGCAACGAGACAAAACTTGGCAGCAGCGTATTCCAGCATGCCAATAAGACGATTGTCGATATTGGCGAGAGCAAGACAGCAATGCTCATGGATCGTAGCAAGTCTTATTACGAAGTATCGAACTTCGGCAATGAGACGAAGATCGGTTCGAGCAAGTTCCAGCAGCAGATCAAGGCAGATGCGGAGCAGGGTGCCAGAAACCTGTCCAAGGGCATGAAGGCAACCGCAGACATCACGCGGGTGTCGAACTTCGGGACGGAGACGAAACTCGGCAAGAGTGGTTTCCAGCAAATCAATGCTCAGATCATGCAGGCTCGTCAGAAAGCTTATACGCAGTTCGCTGATTTCCAGAAAAAAGCCGGCGGCAGCGTTGATATTGGTGCGTAAGATGAAAACAATGGGATGACCTTCTTCTATGGGAAGAGGGTCTTTTTTTTTGCAATCTTGGTGTCAGCTTTTATCTTGAGGTGTAGCGAATGTTACAGCCTGTCCCTGGACGCGCCGCTATAATGGGATGTGTTGAGAGATGAACCCTATGGTTTGTGTATTATGATTCCGATTTTAGAGAGCGCGAAAAGGAGCGATATTTCATGGAAAACAAGATGTTTTGCTATCAGTGCCAGGAGACGGCAGGCTGCAAGGGCTGCACGCAGGTCGGTGCCTGCGGCAAGAAGCCGGAAGTGGCAGCGATGCAGGATCTGCTGATCTATGTGACGAAGGGGCTGTCGGCTGTTACGACGCGTCTGCGCGCTGAGGGCAAGAAGGTAGCAGCTGAGGTCAATCATCTGATTACGCTGAACCTGTTCGTGACGATTACTAATGCTAACTTCGATCAAGAGGCGATCGCCGGCCGTATCAAGGATACGCTGGCGCTGAAGACGGAGCTTCTGGCGAGCCTGGCGACCCGCGAGAACCTGCCCGAGGCAGCGCTTTGGAATGATGCAGAAGATGGCTTTGCTGCAAAAGCTGCTAAAGTCGGCATCCTGGCAACGGAGAACGAGGATATCCGCAGCCTGCGCGAGCTCATCACCTATGGTCTCAAAGGTTTGGCGGCTTATCAGAAACATGCCAATGTCCTGGGCTATGAGAATGAGGCCATCGATGCCTTTGCGCAGTCGGCGCTGGCCAAGCTGCTGGACGACAGCCTGACGGGCGATGACCTTACGGCGCTGACGCTGGAGACGGGCAAATGGGGTGTCGATGGCATGGCTCTCCTGGATAAGGCAAATACGGGAACCTATGGCAATCCGGAGCTTACGAAGGTCGATCTCGGTGTGCGCCAGAATCCGGGCATCCTGATTTCCGGCCATGATCTCAAGGATCTTGAGATGCTCCTGGAGCAGACGCAGGGGACGGGAGTCGATGTCTACACCCATGGTGAGATGCTGCCGGCTCATTACTATCCGAAGTTCAAGAAGTATGAGAACTTCGCCGGCAACTACGGCAATGCTTGGTGGAAACAGAAAGAGGAGTTCGAGGCTTTCCATGGCCCAATCCTTATGACGACGAACTGCGTCGTGCCGCCGAAGGCATCGTATCAGGAGCGTCTGTTCACGACGGGAGCTACGGGCGTGCCGGGCTGCCAGCACATCGCAGCGAAAGCTGATGGCACAAAGGATTTCGGCCCTATCATTGAGCTGGCCAAGAAATGTGCGGCTCCGACGGAGCTGGAGCAGGGGCAGATCGTCGGCGGTTTTGCCCATGAGCAGGTCTTTGCTGTGGCCGATAAGGTCGTTGAGGCAGTAAAATCCGGCGCCATCAAGAAGTTTGTCGTCATGGCTGGTTGCGACGGCCGTATGAAATCCCGCGAGTATTATGCGGAGTTTGCCAAGGCTCTGCCGCAGGATACGGTCATCCTGACGGCTGGCTGCGCGAAGTACAAGTACATCAAGATGGATCTTGGCGATATCGGCGGCATCCCGCGCGTGCTCGATGCTGGCCAGTGCAACGATTCGTACAGCCTGGCGCTTATTGCCTTGAAGCTCAAGGAGGTATTTGGCCTTGAGGATGTCAATGAGCTGCCGATTGCCTACAATATTGCCTGGTACGAGCAGAAGGCTGTTATCGTGCTGCTGGCCCTGCTGCATCTTGGGGTCAAGAACATCCATCTCGGCCCGACGCTGCCGGCATTCCTGTCCCCGAATGTGGCGAAGGTTCTCGTGGAGAACTTCGGCATCGGTGGCATTACCACCGTCGAGGAAGATATCAAGAAGATGATTGGCTAAGTTTAGCTCACTGACATAATGGCAGTCTGTTGTTGTGGTTTTATCCATGGTGACAGGCTGCCTTTTTGTAAGAATGTCCAAGGCAGGAATCGGGTGAAAAGAGTAGAATAGTTGCAGTAGTGAGTTGCCTGTGCAACATATGTGTGTGATTTGAAATGATATAATGAAGCCAGATGCAAAGCGAAAGTGTATGGGAGGGATCTTGATGCATGGCTATCAGTTAGATCTGCATGAACTGCCGCTATTCCGGGATGTTTCCGCGGCGGAGGTAGATCGTTTCATAGCGAGTACTGGAGCAGCAGTCAAGCGCTATGAGAAAGGAACGCGGATACTCAAGGCCTATGAGCCAAATGCGAATATCGGCGTAATCGTCGAGGGACAGGCCCAGGTCATTGCCGAGGACCGCTTTGGCAATGAGTCGGTGGGGCATAAGCTGGAACGTGGCGCGATGATGGGCAGTGCCTCGGCAATCCTGCCGCAGTTTCAGCCAAACAACAATACCTCGATTGAGACGCTTACCGATGCCATCGTGCTTTGGGTGTCGTATCGTTCCCTTTTGGTGGCCGGGCCGAAACTTGGCCGTACCCATGGGCTGGTCATGCGGAACCTTTTGGAGGCATTCTGCCGCAAGAATGTCATGATGATGGAAAAGATACAGCTCTTGTCGCAAAAGACGCTGCGGGAGCGGCTGATTACCTATCTGTTGCAGCGTGAAGGGCGCTATCAGAATGAGCAGGTAAAGGTTCCTGGCCGCGTACAGTTCGCCAAGGAAATCGAGTGCAACCGCAGCGCCCTGACCCGTGAGATCGCAGCGATGAAGGCCGAGGGCATACTGACTGTCGGCGATGACTGGCTGCGGCTCAATAAGGCCAAGATCGGGTGATGAGCTATGGTGACGATAACGTTTGCGAAGGTCTCCCAGTCATTCCATGGCCGGACAATCTTCAAGGATATCGATGTGAGCCTGCGGGGCGGGATGGTTACGGCCGTGACTGGTCATAACGGCAGCGGCAAGTCGACAATGCTGAAACTGGCGGCACATCTGCTGCAACCAACAAGCGGCAAGGTCAGCGTCAAGGATGCGGGACAGGAGATGCGCCGTGCGGAGCTGCGCAGCCGGCTGGCGCTGGTGACGCCGGAGCTGAAGTTCTATCCGCGGCTCACGGCGCGGGAAAATCTCGCATTCCTGCTCGGGCTCCGGGGCATCACGCTGGACGATACGGCGTTTTCGGCCTTGATGGTGCGCGTTGGCCTGCGGGAAACAGAAATCGCGACGGCATTTACTGGCGAATTCTCGACGGGCATGCGTCAGCGGCTGAAGCTGGCAGCGCTCCTCGCATCGGAGGCAGATATCTGGCTGCTCGATGAGCCGGGGGCAAACCTCGATGCAGCTGGCCGGGAGCTGATCATCCGCGAGGCGCGGCAGGCCGCCGATGAAGGGCGGCTCGTGCTCTGGGCTACCAATGACGAACGGGAGGAGGCGGCAGCTGATGCGGCAATCCATCTGGCAGGGCATTAAGCTCGTCTTTCGGAAAGAATTGACGGCAGGCCTGCGTTTCAAGGCTGCCTGGGCTGCGATGTTCATGTTTGCGCTTACGACGCTGGCCTGTGTCAGTCTGGCGTTGCAGGGCGGCACATTGGAACCGCGTTTGCTGGCGGCACTCTTATGGGTCATCTTGTTCTTTGCGTCACTGGCTGGTGCTGACCGGGTCTTTGCCGATGAGGATACGGCGGGAACACTTCTGGCACTCCGTATCTATGGGCCATCCCAGGCAGTGCTCATGGGCAAGATGCTCTACACCTTTTTCCTCATGGTGGTGCTGGCTGCATTCATCACGCCGCTTTTCCTGCTGCTGCTTGATGTGACAGTCGCGGCACCCGTGCTATTAGCAGGTGTCCTGCTATTGGGCTGCGGCGGCATTGCGGCCGCAGGTACATTGATTGCGGCCTTGACGACGGGGGCGAGCGTCCATAGCGGCTTGTTTTCGATATTGATGCTGCCGGTCATCCTGCCGGTGTTCCTGCCCGCCATTTCCTTGACGGCAGGGGCTCTTGGCAGCGGGGCTGTCACGGGGTCCTATCTTGTGGGGATGGGGCTCTATGATCTCATCCTGACCGTGGGGGCATCGATCTTGTTTGATTATCTTTGGTATGAAGACTGAATACCTTCTATAAATATGGAGTGGATGAAATTGAAACAGGGAAATTTCCTATTGGCAGCCATCGGCCTATTGTCCGTGGTGCTTATCTATCTGGTCTTTTGCGTGGTGCCGCCAGCGGAGGGGCTCGGGAATTATGTGCGTATCGCGTTCTTCCATATTCCTGTGGCTTGGGTGTCTGTGCTGGCGTTCCTTATGAGCGCTGGCTGGGGCGCTGGGTATTTGCGGCGGCAGGATATGCGTTTTGATGCGTTGAGTGCGGCCTCGGCAAAACTTGGTCTGATCTTCGTTGTGCTGGCAACCGTCAGCGGGGCAATCTTTTCCAAGCTGACTTGGGGCGCCTATTGGAATTGGGATCCGCGGCAGACGACGATTTTCGTGCTGCTGTTGATCTATGGTGCCTACCTTACACTGCGGGCGGCTATGCCAGAGCCTAAGCGCCGGGCACGCGTGACGGCAGTCTATTCGCTGTTCTCGTTCTTGACTGTGCCGTTTCTGGTATTCATCATTCCACGGTTATACTTTTCCCTGCATCCATCGCCAGTCATCAACGGCAGCGGCACAATCGCCATGGATCCTGTGATGCTTATGACATTGATGGCTGGTCTTCTGGATGCGACGCTGATATATGCCTGGCTGGTGCAAAAAAGCGTCAGCGGCAAGGATAAGGAGGCATTGGCATGAATCGTAAAGTGTTGCTGGGAATCCTTATCCTGGCGTTTATCGGCTATGCTGGCTACAGCTTTGTCGACTCGGTTACGCCGTATGTCGGCGTCGCTGAGGCGCAGAAGGCGACGAGCAGCGTGCAGGTCAAAGGCTTGCTGGCGGAGTCGGCTGAGGCGCCGCATATGGAGGGGGAGTATTTCGTCTTTACGCTGCGCGATGAGGACACGGGGGAGACGATGCTCGTGCGCTATCATGGCACGAAACCGGATCAGTTCGATGAGGCACATCATATTGTTGCTGTAGGTAAATATCAGGATGGTGCCTTCCAGTCGGACAAGCTGCTGATAAAATGTCCGTCAAAATACGAGCAGCAGCAGGGAAATAAGTAAGGGGGCTTTATCTTTTGGTGGGAACGATATTCTTAGCGATTACGTTGGCGCTGGCTTTGGCCGCGCTGCTCTGCTATGCGGCCCGCACGGTGCGCATGGAGCGCTGGGGCAGGTGCCTTACAGCCTTGTCCTTTGCTGGTGCGGCTGGTGCCAGCGTCTATCTCGTATGGCTTATTTTAGGCAATCACTTTGAGATTGCTTATGTGGCAAGCTATTCATCGGCGGAACTTCCAGCGGTCTATAAGTTTTCGGCGTTTTGGGCTGGACAGCAGGGTTCGTTCTTGCTCTGGCTGCTTATCCACGCATTCGTGGGCGTGGTCTTGAGTTTCCGTCAGCGGCTGTCGCCAGTCGGCATGGCTGTGTATATGATCCTGCAGACGCTGCTGGCGATACTTGTGCTGGCCAAGAGCCCCTTCCTGCCGCAGGAAGTCGCTGTGGAAAATGGCGTCGGGCTGAATCCGCTCTTGCAGGATCCTTGGATGGCCATCCACCCGCCGGTCATCTTCATCGGCTATGCGCTGCTGGCTGTGCCGTTTGCTTACAGCGCGGCCGCGCTTATCGAGAGCCGGGCGGCAAAGGAATGGCTTGAGGCGGCCCGCAAATGGGCGTTGGTGGCCTGGGCTTTCCTCGGTGCGGGCATCTTCATCGGCGGTTACTGGGCCTATAAAGTGCTGGGCTGGGGCGGTTTCTGGGGCTGGGATCCGGTGGAGAATTCGTCGCTGGTGCCCTGGCTGGTGGCCGGTATCTTCATCCATGTACTGCGCGTGGCGAGAATCCGTGCGGCAGTCCTGTCGATGGTACATCTGGCGGCAGTGTTTGCGTTTTCCTTGGTGCTCTATGGCACGTTCTTGACGCGCAGCGGCATCCTCGGTGACTTCTCGGTGCATTCCTTCAGCGGCACGAGCATTGGCATGACGATTGCCGTGGTCAATGCCATCGTTCTTGTCAGTGGCCTGCTGCTGCTGACGGTGCAGGTCAATAAGCTGCCGAAGGGGGAGATGTATCCCTCCTATGACAGTCGTGAGTTTACGGTGCTGCTCGGAGCCCTCGTACTCGTCTTTATCGCTGCGGTTATCTTCCTCGGCATGTCGATGCCGCTCTTGACACAGCTGGTGGGCAAGCCTGCCGCTGTTGATACGGCTTTCTATGTGCGCACGACGCTGCCACTGGCCGTCGTCATGATGCTCTGTCTGGCCTACGCCTGCCTGCATCGCTACGGTGCTGGCAACAAAGCTGCCGCAGGCATGCCCCTTGTCGTATTCTTCCTGCTGGGGGCGGCGGCTGCCTGGCTGGCCGGTGTCCATCAGGTCATGCCGCTGGTATTGGCAGGGGCATCACTGCTTGGTGCAGCAGCCTCGGTGCTTAGCTGGCAGCGGCAGGCATTGGGCTTTGGCGGCATGGTGGCACATGCTGGCCTTGGCTTGTCGCTGCTGGCCATCGTGCTGGCAGGCAGCGGCAGCCAGTCGGTTTCCAAGGAACTGGCGGTGGATGATCCGGTATCTCTCTACGGTCATGAGATCGTCTTCAAGGGCCAGCAGTTCGCTGATGATATGAGTGCCAAATACTACATCTATACGGTGGATGGCCGTGAGGTACGCGCTCTGACGAAACTTCGCGCCAATGGCGAGGACGCGGCCCGCGAACCGGCCATCGACAAGACGCTGTCCGGCGATATCTACATCGCCCCGACGCCCCCCAAGGACAGTGGCCGTCAGGAGCTCATCCTGAAACATGGCCGCATGGATATGGATGACCTCTACGCCTATCGCTACGAAGGCGCGACAATCGAGGAGCAGGGCGGCGGCAAGATGCTCGTCAAGGCGGTCATTGCCGTGACTGATGGCGATACGATTGAGCGCGTCGAGCCGGCGATACAGGCAACCCTCGAGGGTGGCACCTCAAAGCCCGTCGATGTATTCGGCGGCAAGAAACGCGTGCGGCTGACTGGCGTCTCAGCTGACCAGAAACAGGCGCGGCTGGAAATCCTGCCGTCCATCGAGACGGAGACGCAGCAGGCAATCACCGCCAGCGTCAGCACGAAACCCTTCATCTGGGTATTGTGGCTCGGCAGTGTGCTGGTCTGTGTGGGGACGCTTGTGGCGGTCAAAAGATAAGGATATGGGGGCTGGGATAGCAGCTCTATGAATATATGAAGGTCCGATGGCTCTTAGATGAGTCATCGGGCCTTTTTGGCAAATTGCAGTTTGTCTGTCAGTGCGTGCGGAACGGAATCCCGATAGTATGCAGCTCGGGGTTCACGGGGTAGTACTTTTTCTGTTTCCGCTGAATGGACCGTACGCCCAGTTCTACGGACTTAGTTACCTGCTCCCGTCACCAGGTCGCGACGTACATAGTTCTTTCTAG
>FPAX01000005.1:0-78432 GCA_900116485.1 Selenomonas sp. GACV-9 | reverse complement strand
CTAGAACGTCAAGATGTATTGGCGCGCCGCCGGCCTGCCCGGCGCATGTAACTAAATACGTACTTATACACCAGCGCGGGTCATTTAGCGGAGCGGAGAAAAAGTGCACCCACCCTCACCCAAGCTGAGCTGTATCAAGCTTATTGTGATTTCGCACTGACAGACAAACTGCAATTTTATGGATATTTCAAGTAGATTTTGGCTAGGTTATTGCAAGTCTGTATTCTGTGAAAAAAGTCTGAAAAATGGTTGCGTGAGCAACATCACAGGCAGTTGGCAAATGCTATAATGGGCGTAGAAATGAGAGGAGGGGAGCGGAAGTGGAACTCAAACAGCTTTTTCAGAAGCACACGTTAGCATGTCTGGCGGGAGGATTCGTCATTGGTGTTGCAGCTTGTGGATTTGGGGCGGCGATGATGTCGTTTTCGGGCAGTCCTGAGTTTTGCGGTACCTGTCATGCCATGAAGACAGAGGCGTGGACTTTTGCCGAGTCGACGCACAGCAAGCTTGAATGTGTGGATTGTCATCTGCCACATGACAATATGGCCATCTACATGATCGAGAAGGGGAGAACCGGCATGGTGGATACCTATCATGAGGTCATGCGGGATTATCCGGCTCATATCAAGCTGTCAGCAGATGGCAAGAAGACAGTCAATGCGAATTGCTTGCGCTGTCACGAGAATACCATGAAGAATGTTCATGCCCAGATCGGTGTCGATCTCGATACTGGTGCTGACTGCATGAAATGCCATAGCAGTATCGCTCATGGCGCGAACCATCTCGAAGGGGGGATAAAAGTTGAGTAAGCTACAGAAAATATTAACCGGAATCGTAGCCGTCTGCGTTGCATTCTTCGGCTTTGTCGTGGTTCGCATTGGCGCGGCGCCGAATGATGACAGCGTGAAGCTGGCCAAGATTCCGCAGGATCAGCAGTTGACGAAGGATGCGTATAAAGACGCTTACCCGCTTGAGTACGAATCCTTTATGAAGAACAATGAGATGCATCCATCACCGACGGGCTACGGCGGTTCGGATAAGGTGGATCATCTGAAGGAACAGCCGGAGGCCCTCGAGAACTTCAAGGGCTATAAGTTTGCGCTGCAGTACGATGATGATCGCGGCCATACTTATGCCGGTATCGACATTCTCGAGTCGAAACGCCGTCCGGGGCAGAAGGGCTCGTGCATCGTCTGCAAGAGCTCCTATATGTATGATGTCTACTTCAAGGAAAGCGGCTGGGATTTTGCCACCAAGCCGTTTGATGAGATTGCCGCTCCCATCAAGGATGATGAGTGGTTTGGCTGCTCAAGCTGCCATGATCCCGAGACCATGGACCTGCGCGTCTATCAGCAGGGATTTGTCGAGGCTATGGCCCGTCGTGGCGTAGATATCAGCAAGGCATCCCATAACGAGATGCGCGCCTATGTCTGCGGCCAGTGCCACAACGAGTATTATTTTGCCAAGGAAGACGGCCGTGTCGTCGAGCCGTGGGATAATGGTTTCGATGCCGAAGAGATTTACCAGTACTATCAGGATGGCCATGCCGGCGGCTTTACGCAGGACTGGATCCATGCAGATTCCAAGACACCGATGCTCAAGGCGCAGCATCCGGACTACGAGACCTGGCAGGATTCCATCCATGCGATGAATGGCGTTACCTGCGTCGACTGCCATATGCCGTACATGCGCAAAGATGGTCAGAAATACACGTCGCACTGGATGACGAACCCGCTGTTCACGCCGCAGGAATCGTGCCAGAAGTGCCATCAGGAAAGCGCTGAGACGCTGACGAAACGCGTCAAGACGATTGGCGACAACACCTTCAAGCTGCAGCGCATCGCAGGGCAGACCGTGGCTAAGGCTCATCAGACGGTCAAGGCGGCCATGGATGCCGGTGCCACCGATGAGCAGCTGGCGGCAGCACGTCAGACGCTGCGTGAGGCACAGTGGTATTGGGATTTCGTAGCTGCAGAGAGCAGCATGGGGTTCCATAATCCGGACAAGCAGATGCGCGTCCTTGGTCTGGCTATCGACAAGGCCCATACGGCTATTGCCCAGACCAATGCTGTTGTCAAGGGGAGCTTGTAACTATCATAGGGGAAAACGGATATAACGGATAAAAAACAGGAGCTGAGAAATGAGCAATCATATCTCAGCTCCTGTTTCTTAACGGATGAATTCGCCGCTCTTGCCGCCGGTCTTCTTGTCGAGGTGGATGTATTGGATTTCCATGCGTTTGTCGATGGCCTTGCACATATCGTAGATGGTCAGCAGGGCGACGCTGACAGCATGCAGGGCCTCCATCTCGACGCCGGTCTGACCGGTCACTTTGACCGTGGCCTGTGCCTCGACGGCGCATTCGTCAGGCAGCATGGTGAAGTCGACGTTGCACTTGGCAATCGGCAGCGGATGGCAGAGCGGGATGACTGAGCTCGTGGACTTGGCTGCCATGATGCCGGCGACGCGGGCGACACCGAGCACGTCGCCCTTCTTGGCTGTGCCCTGCTCGATGGCAGCATAGACATCCTGGTTGACCTTGATGCGGCCAGTGGCGATGGCCGTGCGGCTCGTCTCCTGCTTGCCGCTGACATCGACCATGATGGCCTGTCCTTCTTCGTCGAAATGCGTAAGTCCGGTACGTGGATCCATGTTATCGTCTCCTTTGCAGTTCATTGCTTTCATTTATATTTTAGCAGTATTGCCAGCAGAAAAAAAGCCGCCCGGTTAGGGGCGGCTGATGAATACGGGGCTTAGCACTTGATTCCTGAGCTTTTGCGGTCATAGAAATACCAGGTGATGAGTATCGTGCTGACCGTGAAGGCAATCAGGATGTAGAAGGCTGGTGTGACACTCTGGAAGCTGGCGTAGGACCAGCCGAAGATCTTCGGGATCAAGAATGCGCCATAGGCGGCAATCGCAGCCGTAAAGCCCGTGACAAGCGAGGAATGGAACGGGTTGTTGAAGATATAGGGAATCATGCGGAACGAAGCGCCGTTGACAAAACCTGTGGTCAGGAAGAGCAGCAGGAAGGATCCGAAGAAGATGATGAAGTTATGGGACTGGATGCCAAACAAGACGGCGAAGCTGGCACCGAGCATGATGAAAAGTGATAGCAAAGTGACGCGGGAACCGCAGTTCATCTTGTCGGCGAGCCAGCCGCCAAGGGGGCGGACACTGGCTCCTATGAAGGGGCCGAGGAACGCTGCCATCGAGAACGACACTTCAGGGAATTCCTTGGCGACGAGCAGGCCGAGTGCGGCCGAAAAGCCGATAAACGAGCCGAAGCCGCAGGTGTATATCCAGCACATCAGCCAGGTATGCTTGTTGCTGAAGATGGAAAGGATGGACTTGGGGCTCTGTTTCGGCAGGGGCAGATTGTCCATGAACAGCCAGATCAAGGCAAGCGTGATAACGGTCGGTATTGCCCAGAAGTAGCAGACATTCTGCAGGTAAAGCGTGCTGCCATCTGCAGTGGCAAGGCCGGGGCCAAAGAGGTCCGACAGGTCCCAGCCCAGCAGCAGCGGCGCTGTGAGGTAGATGAGGGAGACGCCGAGGTTGCCGACGCCGGCGTTGATGCCAAGGGCCAGGCCCTTATTGGCTTTGGGGAAGAAAAAGCCGATATTGGCCATCGAGGCGGAGAAATTTGCACCCGCAATGCCGATAAAGGCGACGAGCAGCACAAAGGTATCGTAGGAAGTCGTCGTGTCCTGCAGGGCGTTGCCGAGGCCGATGACTGGCAGCAGAAGAAGTGCTGTCGTGATAAGCGTCGAGGTCTTGCCGCCGAGCAGGCCCGGCAGATAGGTGTAGAAAAGGCGGCCTGTGGCGCCGACAAGACCTGGCAGGGCGGCCAGCGTGAAGATCTGTTCATCGCTGAAGTGGAATCCTACCGCGTTGAGCTTGGCGGCAATCGTTGCCCATAGTGTCCAGACCACGAAGGAGAGGACGAGGGCCCAGGTTGAGGTGTAGAGGTTTTGGTTGGCAATCCGCTTGCCATACTTGTTCCAGAAGACTTCGTTCTCCGGTTCCCAGTGCACGAGGATTTCCTTGCGGCTCGGGGAGTTCCCGAGCGCAAGCATTACGTCGTTTTCGGCCATAGTTTTATCTCCTATCCCTAAAAAATAGCAAGTGGCGGTCAGATACGCCATTGATCAGAGTCAAGTATAATTGAAAAATATCAATAAGTAAGTAACAAATCTCACGCGGCAAGTAACAAATCGCACAGTTTCTCCGGATATTTTTTAGTAGACTGGAAGATGAAAATAAGAAATGAGGTTAGTATGATGGAAGCTTTAGTCCGCCAATTCTATGAAATCCCTGGCAAGGTTGTCATGCTCCATGATGGCGAGTATCTTTTCCATGAGGGGGATGCTGCGAAATATTTCTATATCGTGCGCACTGGCCAGATCTTCATCACGAAATACGCGAGCTCGGGCCGCGTGCTGAGTCTGCGTCTGGCTACACGCAGCAGCATCATCGGTGAGCTGCCGCTGTTCGAGGAGAATCCGGTCTATATCTTCAACGCCATCGCGCAGAGCGCGGCCGAGGTCTATGCCATTGCGTTTCCCGTGCTGCAGGCATATCTGGAGAAAAGGCCGCAGCTTTCTGTACAGCTCTTGAAGATCATCAGTGCTCATATGCGCAAGCAGCATTCGAAGTTCCGTGACCTGCTGCTCTATGGCAAGAAGGGCGCCCTCTATTCGACGCTCATACGCCTGGCGAACAGCTATGGCAAGGAGGTCGACGGTGGCATCTTGCTCTCGGTGCCGCTGACGAATCAGGAGCTGGCGAACTATTCGGCGACGGCCCGCGAAAGCCTCAACCGGATGCTGAGTGAGTTGCGCAAGGCGGATATCATCGAGTACCGCGGCCATCTGATCTTCATCAAGAATATCGATTACCTCAAAGACGCAATCCAATGTGAGAACTGTGGCCGTGAGGTCTGCAATATAGAATGATAGGAAATCTCATGCAAAAACGAAAAAAATTTTGCATGAGATTATTTTATGCGCTTTAATTATGTTATAATGAACGAGGGAAATATATCATGCCTGTCTGCGGGAAAGACAGCGGGCAGAGGAGGGAACTTTCTAGTGGAGAAATTGACGATTCGCCAGAAGCTGTTCATGGTATTTGGCCTGCTCATTGCCATCTTCATGGCAAACGGGCTCTATACGGGGTATAGCCTGAACAGCATCAACAGTGGTGCACTGAGGATTGCGACGGAGCATCTGTCGAGTGTCATGGCTGGACTTGATTGCAGCCGGACGCTTTCAGATTACCGTCAGGGTGAGTATGGTGTGGTGACGGCCAAGACGCTGCCAAACCGCATCTATGCATCGCAGGAAACGCTCAAGCGAGCGGACCAGATCGATATTGCGCTCGATACTTTGGAGCCAGCAGTGGCGCCGGAGGTTCGCGAGGATTTCAACTCGCTGCGCAGTACATGGGAAAATTATAAGCAGAACACAAAGAAGATCATCAGTCTTGTCAAAGACGATAAAAATGATGAGGCAGTTGAGCTTTTGGACAAGTCACGTGGGGATTATGCGGATATGTCCAGCAAGCTCAATCGCGTAGTCGATAGCAGCAAGGACTTCATCCATAAGGAGAGTGTCGATGCCTCGGCGAAATACGAGCAGACCAAGTGGACGCTGATCATCTGCATCCTGTTTGTCATCGTGCTCTCGGGCATCATGGCCTTCTATCTGAGCTCGTCAATCATGAAGTCGATCCAGTATCTGATGGAGGTTTCGCGCGAGGTGGCAGCGGGCAATCTGACTGTCGAGACGAAGGCCCGGACTCAGGATGAGTTTGGTGAGCTCACCAATGCCTATGGCGATACCATCAAGAATCTGCGCACGCTTATCGACAACATCCAGCAGACAGCGCAGCAGGTCTCGACGTTTGCCCAGCAGCTGACGGAAAATGCCAGCCAGTCGGCGCAGGCGACGCAGCAGGTAGCAGTATCAATCACGAATGTGGCGGGCAATACGAGCCAGCAAGGGGATGCGGTCAGCCAGTCACTCGGGGATATCCAGGAAATGTCGGCAGCTATGCATGGATTCCAGGACAAGGCTACGGCATCGGCCGATGCAGCGCGTAACGTCGAGCAGATCTCTGTACAGGGGAAGACCGCTATCGCCGGTGCTGTCGGCCAGATGTCGGAGATTGCCTCGTCGGTCATGGACTCGGCTGAGGTCATCAAGAAACTTGCCGAGCGCTCCGAGGAAATCGGCCAGATTTCCGTCACGATTTCGGGCATCGCCGAGCAGACGAACCTGCTCTCGCTTAATGCGGCTATCGAGGCAGCCCGTGCCGGCGATGCTGGCCGCGGATTTGCCGTCGTCGCTGACGAGGTTCGCAAGCTGGCCGAGGCGTCGAATACGGCAGCCCGCAAGATTGCCGAGCTCATCAATACGATCCAGGCAGATACCGATCAGGCTGTCCAGCGTATGCAGAAGGGCACAGAAGATGTTCAGAGCGGTCGTGAAGTCGTAGCTGAGGCGGGAAGTGCCTTTGAGACGATATCGGCTGCAGTTTCAGATCTCACCGAACATGCCGATGCTATCCTTTCCGAGGCGCGTCAGTCGACGGCCAGGGCAGAGAAACTGGTCAAAGTCATGGAAGATATTGACAAGTCAGGCCGCGATGTGGCATCGGAGACGGAATCTGTCTCGGCAGCTACGGAGGAACAGTCGGCATCGATGGATGAGATAGCCAGCGCCAGCCGCAAATTGGCTGACCTTGCGCAGGAGCTTTCGGATTCTACAGCGAAGTTCAAGATTTGAGGAGGCATAGTGATGAAGAGAATCATGACATTGTTATGTCTGGCGTTGCTGGTCATTGGCGTGCTGGTGTTTGTAGGCTGGGGCCACAGTGACAACAATAGCAAGAAAGTAGCAGTAGCGTTTGCTAATTCGTCGGCCAGCTGGCAGAAGAATGGGCAGACCATCAAGGAAACGCTGGAAAAGGAAGGCTTTACCGTCGACCTGCAGTTTGCCGATACGGCCAGCCAGCAGGTGGAGCAGCTCAAGGCACAGATTGCCGCTGAGCCGAAATGCCTCGTCATCGGTGCTGTGGATGGCAATGCGCTCAGCGAAGTCCTGGCCGAGGCCAAGGCCAAGAAGATTCCGGTCATTGCCTTTGACCGTCTGATCATGAACTCGGATGCTGTCTCGTACTATGCGTCCTTTGATAACGCTGCTGTCGGCGAGGCGATGGGCGAATACCTGGAGGCAAAACTTGGTCTCAAGCAGGGCAAGGGACCGTACAACATGGAGCTCTTTGCTGGCGATCCGGCCGACAACAATGCCCATGTGTTCTTCTCGGGAGCAATGGATGTGCTCAAGCCCTACATCGATAAGGGACAGCTCGTGATTCCCTCCCAGGAGACGACCTTCGACCAGGTAGCCATCAAGGGCTGGGATCCGAAAGCGGCAACGGCTCGTATGGAAAAACTCCTAAAAGGGCCCGATGCTGGTACGAAACTCGATGTAGTCCTGTCGCCGAATGATGGTCTCGCGGGTGGAATCCGCGAGGCACTCAAGAATGGCGGTTATGGTGAGATGCCGGTAATGACCGGTCAGGATGCTGAGTCACAGGCACTTGATGCGATTCGCAAGGGGGATCAGACGATTACGATCTACAAATCCCCAGAACAGCTCGTAGCCAAGAGCGTTCGCATGATTAAAGCTGTCGTCGAAGGCACGCAGCCGGATATCAACGATATCAAATCGTATAACAACGGTGTCATTATCGTTCCGGCATATCTCTGTACGCCTCTGATCATCGATAAGGATAACCTTAACGAAGTGAAATAACAAAGTCTTGCTTGTAGCTTGGCAGACTGTCCAATATAAAAAGCTGGAGACATAATGAGAAATCATTGTGTCCCCAGCTTTTTGTTATAGTTGGCGTGCAATCGATAGAACCGTGTAATCATCAAAGGCTTTTCGGACGGTTTTCACGTTCGTACACAGCGTCAAGCGTAATATCTACGATATCCTTCCCTGATTCGCTAAGTTCAAGATATTTTTGCAGTTGACTGCCAGAGCGTTGATCCATGTTGCGAATTATTTGTAATAGCTGGTTTAAAAACTAAAAAAGAACAATAGATATTGAGTTTATGAAAAATCAGGACGAATAACTATGATGGTGTATTTGTCCTGATTTTTGCATGATTATATATGATTACATAATAATTAAACTGAAGAAAATAGATGAACTATGATGGAAGATACATAAACGTGGCAGGATTTTACAGTAATGTGTCGAAGTGGCAAGGAAAGAGGGAATATGTTGTTTGATGAAAAGGAGGAATGGATATGGGACGGATAAAAACATGGACTTTAGGGATATGTTTGTCAATCAGTTGTTTGTTTTTGTCAGGATGCTTTAATATTCAGTCCGCGGTTACGATTCATGAGGATGGGCGGTCAGATTTAAAACAACAAATGATGACGATGTCCATGTTGGCAGAAGGGTTGAATGATGCAAAGGATGAAATCCAGAAAAAGCATCCAGAAGCGTCGATAAAAGATGTTTCTGATGGGGATATGGCTGGTTTTGAAGTTACGATGCATTACGATAGTATCGAAGCTATGGTCAAAGATGAAGACAATATGTTCAAGGGCATTGAGGGGAAAAGTAAGGGTGTGCAGCGTAAGTCTGGATGGCTTTATGATACATATGCATTTGATATATTGCTAGAGGCAGAAAAGAAAGATTCGAATGGAAAAGATGCTGAGATGGAAGCACTGGCCAAGGCGATGCTGTCGCAGCTTAAGGTAGGTTTGACGATATCACTACCATATAAACCAGACAGTCATAATGCAGATAGTGTCAAGGATGAGGGGAAGACGCTGGAATGGAATCTAGCGGGAATCATCAAAAATAATGCAGATAAGCAGATTCAGGTTACATTCCGCATGTGGCATATGGATCATATTTATATTACTGCAGGGATTGCTGTCTTGATATTGATATGTTTAATAGCGGGTATAGTGTTATTAGCGCGTAAACAACAAGGAGGTCTGGCAATTCTATTGATTTCTGGCTTTGCTTTGCTGGCAATGGGAGGTTATATATTCTATGCAGTCAATAGATTACCGACGTTGAGTGCAGATGATGTCATTTCGCCAATGTCTACACAATCAACGGTAAAAAGATTGGAAAACACATTAACGGGGGCAAAGGATAAAGAGAAGAAAGAATCAGCGGTTGAAAAGAAGGCGCAAGCAAATCTTACAAAAACGAATTCTGTTGATTCGTTGCATAATCGTTTAGGAGTCTCGGATGCATCCTTGGGAGGAATTGATGTTGGTGCCAATATATCAGAGGTTCGTGATATGTTGGGGCAGGAAGCAAGTGCTGTAAATATGAGTAGCGGTGCAGTGTCGCGGAAATATCCTGGGCGGATTGAAGTGATTACGCAGGGGGATATCGTAACTGGTCTGGTGTCTGATTCTGTTGATGTTCAAACCAAGCGGGGAATTCGTCAAGGAGATTCGCTGGATAAGGTTTTGCAATCGTATGGTGAGCCGTATGGTAAGACAGAATATAATGGGCTGATGTTGTATGAATACATGCAGCGGTCATTAGGTCAGCGGAACTGTTTGGTACGTTTTGCCATCAAAAATAATCAAGTCGATTATATCAGTGTGCGTTATGCTGACTGAGGGATAAGCTAGGCGGATAGCGGTACTATCCAAGTTGTCATAGTCAACACGCGGGCGGCTGACAGGTCAATTGGACTAGTCAGTCGCCCGCGTGTATATTGTTCATGAAAAATATACATGTTTAATAGGCAAGACAGGTGTATCCTGTCAGGTCACCAGATACGGTAGGCGGATTATTTGAAACGTACATCCTCGCATGCTTTTTTTTTCAATACTTGCTCGGGGTTGAATAGTCAAAGATGTATAAGTATCAACGAAAGTGGCAGGATTTTACAGCACTGTGTCGAAGTGGCTAGGTAGAGCAAGAAAAAGCAGATGCTTTATCAGAAAAGGAGGAAGTCTTATGTTCAAGAAAGTTGTTTCATCGATTCTCTTAGCAGCGGCATTGGTTTTTGTGGCAGCGCCAGCTGTGCCTGTTGAAGCTGAGGATTACTACATGGGCACCTATACGGACGGCACGACGGCTTATCTGGTTTCTGAGTCGATTGAGATCACGAGCCGCAGTCCCTACACATTCAACTGCCTGGTGCGGAATTCTGGCAATGACCTTTACTATTCCTTCTATCCGAATAATGGCAGCCCGTACTATCGGAATTCTGAGGGCTACCATGGCTATGTGTTTGGTGGCGAGTCGCCGATTGCAGCCAATATCTATCGGTTTGTCATCAATAATTACTGAGCGCAAATCTGCAGAAAAATGAGGCTATGAGTATGAGAAGGAAAGGATTAGCCTGCCTGCTGGGAATCGCATTGTTAGCAGGTGCTCTTCTGGGGATGCCGGTGGAACGGGGCTGGGTGGAGGCAAAGGGTGCGAATGATTCTTTGGCACAGGTTGTAGAATCGCTGTCCAATTCAGACAGCACGCGCTATGCGCTCTTTGTCTGCTATCCGGCCCAAGACCGTGAGGTGTATAGCTATCATTCGGCTCCGATGCGTTCGGCCAGCATGATCAAGGTGTTCATTCTCGGGACGGCAATGGAGAAGATTCGCGACGGGCAGCTGGATCTATATCAGAATCTGACGCTGCATGGCTATGATAAGGTCGGCGGAGCTGGAGTGCTGGCAGGGTATGCGAACGGGACAGAGCTTTCGCTTGATAAAGTCATGCGGCTGATGATTACGGAGAGTGACAACACGGCAACGAATATGTTGATTGATTTGCTGGGAATGGCATCTATCAACGAATACATGCAGCGCAATGGCTATACAGATACTATCTTGCAGCGCAAGATGATGGATAGCCAGGCCATGGCGGCGGGAAGGGAAAACTATACCTCGGTCAACGACTTGGGCAATTTCTTCGTGAAGCTTTACCATCGCAGCTGTGTGAGTCCGCAGCTTGACGATGTGATGCTCGGTTATCTCGAAGGCCAGACCGATACCGAATGTTTTCCCGCAGCGCTCCCAGGTATCATGATTTGCCATAAGACTGGTGAGCTTTATGGTCTTTACGATGATGGCGGCATTGTCTATCAGGAGGGGAATCCCTTTATCATCGTGGGCATGACGGATAACTATTCGAGCCGTGGACGGGCAATCTCCATCCTGCGTCAGATGGCCCAGGCGGCCGCGAATAACTAGGTGGATAGTGTTTTTTCGGAGGGGTGATGCTGTGAGATGGTATGGCGTCATAGCAGCTGCGATATGGATAAGTATAGCAGGCAGTATGGGGATAAGCTATGCTGCGCAGGCTGCTGAGAAAACTGCTATAGAGGCTAAGACAGGGCAGCTTGCGATACAGGATAGGCCTGTCCTTTGGACTGCGAAACGTGAACAGCTGATACGTGAGTACGCGAAAAAGCACTATGGACGGGAAATGGTGACGATTGTTCCACAGGCTGTGGTCGTTCACTGGACTGCGTCGCATAGTGCAGAAAGCACGTATAAGTGGTTCTATAAAGAAGATTATGCCGATGGTACCTTGAATGTTGGTTCGCAATTCCTGGTTGACCGTGATGGGACAATTTACCGGCTGGCTTCGGAAACTGCTCTTTGTCGCCATATCATCGGCTACAATTGGTGTGCCATTGGCATCGAGAATGTTGGTGGCGTCAATAATGCCGAAGATCTGACTGAGGAGCAGTTGCTGGCCAACATAAAGCTGATCCGCTATCTGCAGGCCAAATATCCGACGATACATCATGTATTCGGCCACTATCAGCAGGATATTGCCAGGAAAAGCGGCTTGTATCGTGAAAAGGTAGCTGGTTATCGTTCCATCAAACAGGATCCGGGGCCAGCCTTTATGAAGGGACTGGCAATGGCTTTGGCAGATGAAAAGCTGGTTCTTTATGGGGAATGAATCGTAGGTTTATTTGCCGATCATCATATCGATAATCTCCTTATCGGTTTCCTTCATGCCGATGCGGCCGAGGCGGCTGATGTTGCGGATGGTGTTTTCGACGCCTTTGAGTACGAGGCCGTCGCCGCCGTAGAACTGCTGGCCGTTGCGATACATCTCAAAGCCCATGATGCCGGCATCGACGGCGGCTGAGATCTTGGCTGCACAGGAGGCCTTGGCACCATCGCAGACGATGCCTGAGGTGATGGCGAGGGCATTGACGATCGTGTGGATGATGGCCTTGTAGTCGCCGCCGCAGAGCCAGGCGATGCCAGCTCCAGCTCCTGCACCTGCGCTTACAGCACCGCAGTAGGCTGAGAGACGGCCAATGCCTTCTTTTTCATGCAGTGTCACGAGGTTGGAGAGCAGCAGCGCGCGGTAGAGCTGTTCCTGAGTAGCGCCGACTTCCTTGGCGTATTCGATGACGGGCAGGGAGACGGTCATGCCCTGGTTGCCGCTGCCAGAGTTGATGATGACTGGCAGCTCGCAGCCGTTCATGCGGGCATCGGAGCCTGCCGCAGCGCGGGCCCGCGCGCGGATCTGAATGCTCTGGCCATAGGCCTTGAGCAGTGTCTTGCCGATATTGGCGCCGTAGTCATTCCTTAGCCCTTCGTCGGCAATGGCCGTATTGTAGGCAATCTGGCGGTCGAGGATAGCGCGGACGTCTTCGAGGTCGCAGCTCATGGCAAAATCATAGATATCCTCGATGGTCATGCATTCATAGTCTGGTTTGCCGGTATCTACAGTGGCGGCAAGCTCTTTTTCCAAGAGGATCTTGCCGTTGCGTGTTATCTTGACGATGTTGGTATGTTCGTTGACAATCTGGACTTCCGCCGTGTCGCTGCCTTTGCTGGCGGCGACAATGATGTCAAGGACGTGGTCAGACTGGGCGGCCTCGACCGTTATCATGGTCGTTTCAAGGTAGGGGCCGAGTCTTTCTTTGTCATCGCTGCTGATGTGGGCGATGACTTCGAGGGCGGCAGTCTCATCGCCGGCGAGGGCGCCGATGGCAGCGGCAGCCTCAATGCCTTTGCGCCCGCCGGTGTTCGGGACGACAACGCTTTTGACGTTTTTGATGATATTGCCGCTGGCCGTGATGACAAGTTTGTTCGGCAGAGCCCCGAGGGCCTCCCGGGCCTTGGCCGCACAGTAAGCGATGGCAATCGGTTCGGTGCAGCCCATGGCCGGTACGAGTTCGCGCTTGAGGATTTCGATGTAAGTCTGATAGGTTTTGTTGTTCTTTTCCATCTGGTAATCTCCGTTCTCTGGTTGCTTGATCTTTACATTATAGCGTATCCCGTGGTAGAAAAATAGCCTTCCCGTACGTGGGGAAGGCTATTTTATTGCCTATTCGATTCCGTGCTTGCGGCACTCGTTGAAAAAGAAGATGGCATTCGTGTCCTTGGGGTTCTCATTCCAGAACTTGATGAGCTTGGTGGCCATGCTGTATTTATCCTGCATAAAAGGTAGGAGGTTTTCGGCGGTAACCGGACTGCCTACCGTCATGAAGACATCGATGTTATGACCAAGAGTATCCAGCATTTCGTCGGTACATTCGTTTTTCTCCAGGGCCTGGGCAAAGCGGATGCCCTGCTCAAGGTCGTCAGCATAGCCGCGCTGCAACAGCCAGACGGCTACTTGTCTATCCATGGAAATCCCTCCTTTATTGTATTCAGTAGTTTATTATTTCGTGGTGGAGGGGAAAAATCCTGCTGTCATCTGCCGTCGTTTTCATGAATTTTGCGTTTATGTGTGTAGAGCTGCTGATCGGCAATATGGATTGCATTTTCCGGGCTGTCGGCTTGGCGGACATCAGCGAGCCCGTAGCTTACGGAGACGCGAAAGCACACAGTTTCATTACAGGTCATGCCATGATGGGTGTAGCTGTCAATCTCAGCTTTGATCGTGGACAGGAGCTGCTGGCAATGGGCATAATCCCGACTGCGGAATAAGATGGCGAATTCATCGCCGCCAAAACGAGCTGTGATGCCATTCTGTGGTTTGATGCCCCGCTGCAAGGCTCCTGCTACATAGAGCAGGATATTGTCGCCAACGTCATGTCCGTAGGTATCGTTGATTTTCTTGAAGTTATCGATATCCCAAAGGGAAAGGTAGAGAGGCTGGTCGGAAAGCGCCGGGACAGATTTCTGTTCCTGCAAGGCTGTGGCTAATTCTGTTTGCAGATGTTTTTTATTGAACAGGTTGGTGAATGGGTCGCGGGAAGAAACGCGTTCGAGTTCGTGGATGAGGTTCATGACGAAGTTTTCTTCCTCAGGATTGTTCTTGGTGAATTGATTGGTGACATCCATGACGAATTCGAGGGCGTATTTCTGGCCGCGAAGATGGACAGGCCGGGCGATGACAAAGTAATAGCGATCGTTGGCATACTCGAATTTCACGTGTTGGCGATTTTCGTTGTAGGTTTGTTGTGAAACGCAATTGGTGCACCGATGTTTTCTGCCCCAGACTGAGAAACATGTCTCGTCGGTAATGGAGCAGGAGCCGTCCTGATTGCGTTTGCAAACGTAATGGCCATCCTGTTCGACAAGGCGGATATGGTCAAACATCTGTTGAAAGATACCTTCGCTGGCAAGGAAGTCTGCCAGTGCTTTATCCAGTTCCATCATTAATAATCCTCCTAAAGAATACACATGTGTGGAAAGATGGGGATACCTCGATTATGGGAAAGTCTAGCAGGCTGCTGATGGATTTGTCGATGTCTTTTGTTACAGAAAAGCAGGGAATTTCGTGGACGGAATAAGGGAGGATTATTTTGCGATAAATATTTCGTAGCAATAAGGAGTGATGTTTATCACATGAAAGGTGGAGGGAATCGGATAGAATGATAAACATAACAATGTTGTGTTTTGGGAGGATGTCGACGTGAGCAGCGTTTTTAAGAAATTCAAATACCTTGTTCCGAAAGCGCATTCGAAGAGTGGTCATCAACAGCTCAACGAAGGCGGCCGCGAGTGGGAGAATATGTATCGTGACCGCTGGTCCTTTGACAAATGCGTGCATTCTACGCATGGAGTCAATTGCACGGGTTCCTGCAGCTGGAATATCTATGTCAAGAATGGCCTGGTAGCCTGGGAGAACCAGATCCATGATTATCCTGAGACGAGCCCTGATATGCCGGATTTTGAGCCGCGCGGCTGCCCGCGCGGGGCATCGTTCTCGTGGTATCTCTACAGTCCCCATCGCATCAAGTATCCGTACTTGCGCGGCGAGCTGGCAGAGCTGTGGCGTGAGGCTAGGAAAAACCATAAGACGGTGCTGGCGGCTTGGCAGAGTATCGCCAATGACCCCGCCAAGATGAAGAAGTACAAGGAAGCCCGTGGCATGGGCGGCTTTGTGCGCTCCAATTGGGAGGAGGCCTCTGAGATCGTTGCGGCGTCGATGCTGCATGCGGCGACGAAGTACGGCCCTGACCGCAACTTCGGTTTTTCGGTCATCCCGGCCAAGTCGATGCTGTCCTATGCGGGAGGCTTGCGTTTCATGCAGCTCATGGGCGGCGCGGGCCTGTCCTTCTACGATTGGTATGCTGACCTGCCGCCGGCCAGCCCGCAGGTCTGGGGCGATCAGACTGACGTGCCGGAGTCTTCGGATTGGTACAATGCAGGCTATATCATCACCTGGGGCTCGAATGTGCCGCTGACGCGCACGCCTGATGCGCATTTCCTGACCGAAGCCCGCTACAAGGGTACGAAGGTGGTCTCGATTGCGCCGGACTATGCCGAGTCGACGACGGTAGCCGATACCTGGATCTCCCTCAAGGTAGGCAGTGACGCGGCGCTGGCCATGGCGATGGGCCATGTCATCCTCAATGAATATTATTGGGGCGAGCCCTGTGATTTCTTCGTGGATTATACGCGGCGCTACACGGATTTCCCGTTCCTCGTGCGGCTCGTGCAGCGTGAGGATGGTAAATACGATACCGACAGGCTGCTCAATGCCAAGGATTTTGGCCGCAACGAGAAACATGCCGAGTTCAAGCATTATGTCATCGACGAGAAGACGGGGCGGCTCGTCATCCCGAATGGCACGATGGGTGACCGCTGGGATCGTACGGATAAGTGGAACCTGCGCGAAGAGGACAGCGATACTGGTGCGAAGATCACGCCACAGCTGTCGGTGCTTGGCTGCATGGATGAGGTCGTCGAGATCGAGCTGCCGTATTTCGGCAATGAGCGCGAGAGCCGTGTGCTTACGCGCAGCGTCCCGGTGAAGCGGGTCAAGACGGAAGCGGGCGAAGTTCTGGTCACGACGGTCTATGACCTTACGCTGGCCAACTATGCGATTGACCGCGGTATTGGCGGTCAGGTGGCCCGCTCTTATGATGATGATGTTCCCTATACGCCGAAATGGCAGGAGAAGTATACGGGAGTGCCGATGGATACCGTTATCCATACGGCACGTGAGTTTGCTGATAACTCCATCAAGACCAAGGGCAAGACCATGGTCATCATGGGCGGTGGTATCAATCATTGGTTCCATGCCGATGTGGTTTACCGCACGATACTGAACCTCTTGCTTTTCGTGGGCGCTGAGGGCCGCAATGGCGGCGGCTGGGCACACTATGTCGGCCAGGAGAAGCTGCGCCCGGCCGAGGGCTGGCAGCGCATCATGACGGGGCTTGACTGGAAGAAACCGCCACGGCTGCAGAACAGCACGTCCTTTTTCTATTTCGCGACTGACCAGTGGCGCAGCGATGAGGTGGACTATGCGGATCTGACAAGTCCGCTTTGTAAGCCGCGCTACCGCCATGCTGGTGACTACAACGTACTGGCGGCCCGCATGGGCTGGCTGCCGTCGTACCCGACCTTCAACAAGGGCGGCCAGCAGCTGCATGATGAGGCGTGTAAGGCTGGGAAGGATGTCAAGAAGTACATCGTCGACAGCCTCAAGGACAAGACGCTGAAGTTTGCGGTCGAAGATCCCGATGATCCGGCGAACTTCCCGCGCAACCTCTTTATCTGGCGCAACAATCTCATTGGTTCGTCGGCTAAAGGCCATGAGTTCTTCCTGAAGTATCTCTTGGGTACGAAAAATGGTTTGTTTGCTGAAGAGGAGGGCGCGACGCGCCCGACGGAAATCAATTGGCGCTCCGAGGAAGAAACAGGGAAGCCCAGCGGTGCGGGCAGTGGCAAACTCGACCTGCTTATCGATCTGGACTTCCGCATGGCCAGCTCTGCGCTCTATGCCGATGTCGTCCTGCCGACGGCTACCTGGTATGAGAAGGATGACCTGTCATCGACGGATATGCATCCGTTTGTGCATCCGTTCCAGGCAGCTGTCGACCCGCTCTGGGAGGCCAAGACCGACTGGGAAATCTTCAAGACGCTGGCCAAGAAGGTATCGGAGGTCGCCAAGGAGGCAGAACTCAAACCGTATCGCGATGTTGTAGCCATGCCTATCCAGCATGACAGCGAGGGCGAGTGCGCGCAGCCTGCGGGCGAGATCCGTGACTGGAGCAAGGGCGAGTGTGAGCCGGTGCCGGGCAAGACCATGCCGAATCTCATCGAGACCGAGATTGACTTCACGAAGATTTACGAGAAGTGGATTGCGCTGGGGCCTGGTGTTTCCGAGACGATGGGCTCGCTGAACTTTGCGTGGGATTCCCGTGAGGAGTACGCAGAAATCGCCAAGCGCAATGGCACGATAACGAATAAGGACTATATTTCCTATGGCATGCCGAGCATCTTTGATGCCAAGCAGGCCGCTGATGCAGTCATGGGCTTGTCGACGACGACCAACGGCAAGGTGGCCGTCAAGGCCTGGACAGCGCTGGAGGAAAAGACCGGCGTAAAAAATCTCACGCGGCTGGCCAAGGACCGTGAGCATGAGCGGTTTACCTTTGAACAGGTAGCTGTCCAGCCTAAGGAGACGATTACAAGCCCGACGTTTACGGGCAGCAATCAGAACCGCCGCTATACGCCGTTCACGACGAATGTCGAGGAGCTCGTGCCGTTCCGTACGGTGACGGGCCGCCAGTCCTTCTTCCTTGACCACGAGATGATGCGTGAGGCTGGCGAGACGATGGCGACCTACAAGCCGATTCTCGACTACCTGCCGATAAAGAGCAAGCTCGGCGGTGCGAAGGAAATCACACTGAAATACCTGACGCCGCATAACAAGTGGAGTACCCATTCGATGTACTTTGACAGCCAGCAGCTGCTGACGCTGTTCCGCGGCGGCCAGACGGTCTGGCTGAGCGAAAAGGATGCGGCGGAGATCGGCGTCAAGGACAACGACTGGGTGGAACTATACAACCACAATGGCGTCGTGGCCTCAAGGGCTGTGGTTTCGCCGCGTCTGCCGCGTGGTGTCGTCTACATGCACCATGCGCAGGATCGTCACATCAATGTGCCGGGTTCGAAGATTTCGGGCACCCGCGGTGGTACGCACAACACGCCGACGCGCATCCATATGAAGCCGACCCATATGATCGGCGGCTATGGCCAGCTCAGCTATGGATTCAATTATTACGGCCCGACGGGCAACCAGCGCGACATGTATGTGGTAGCGCGCAAGATGGAGGAGGTAGATTGGCTTGAAGATTAAAGCCCAGATTTCCATGGTCATGAATCTTGACAAGTGCATTGGCTGCCATACGTGCTCCATCACCTGCAAGAACGTCTGGACCAACCGCGAAGGTGCGGAATACATGTATTTCAACAACGTCGAGACCAAGCCGGGCATCGGCTATCCGAAGCGTTGGGAGGATCAGGACAAATGGCAGGGCGGCTGGGAGCTCAAGAATGGCAAGCTGCGCCTGCGCTCGGGCGCCAAGCTCACGCGCATGGCCAAGTTGTTCTATCATCCCAACCAGCCAGAGCTTGACGACTATTATGAGCCGTGGACCTATGACTATGAGACGCTGATAAATTCCAAGCGCAAGAACCATCAGCCGATTGCCCGTCCGCGTTCGCTGATCACCCAGCAGCGCATGGAGATAAAATGGGGCCCGAACTGGGAGGACGATCTGGCTGATGGGCAGTCGGCACGCCAGGATGTCAATCTCAGGAACATGGGCAGCGATATCGCGTTGGAGTTCCATGATCTGTTCATGAAATATCTGCCGCGTGTCTGCAACCATTGCCTCAATCCAGCCTGTGTGGCGGCCTGTCCGTCGGGGGCTATCTACAAGCGCGAGGAAGACGGTGTCGTGCTCGTCTCGCAGGACGGCTGCCGTGGCTGGCGCCATTGCATTCCCGCCTGCCCGTATAAGAAAGTCTATTTCAACTGGAAGACCAATAAGGCTGAGAAGTGCATCTTCTGCTTCCCGCGTCTGGAAAACGGCCTGCCGACGGTCTGTGCAGATACCTGTGTCGGCCGCCTGCGCTATATGGGCGTCCTGCTCTATGATATGGACAAGGTCAAGGAAGCGGCGGCAACGCCGGACAAGGGCCAGATCTATCACAGTGTGCTGGATATCATCATGGACCCGCACGACCCAGAGGTTCTGGCGGCAGCCCGCAAAGAGGGCATTCCAGAGAACTGGCTCAAGGCTGCGCAGGATTCGCCGGTCTACAAGCTGGTCAAGGAATGGCAGGTGGCTCTGCCGCTGCATGCGGAGTACCGCACCCTGCCGATGGTCTGGTATGTGCCGCCACTTTCGCCCATCACGCGTCGCGTCGAGGCCGATGTCTATCTGCCCGAGGTGGAGGATATGCGCATACCGTTGGCGTATCTGGCGGAGATGTTCGGGGCCGGCAATACGCAGGTGGTTGCAGGGGCCTTGCAGCGCCTGCTCGACATGCGCCTCGTGATGCGTGCCGAGACGACTGGCGACAAACTGCCGCAGCGCTTAGCGGATCATGTTGATACGTATAAAGCGATGTACCGTCTTATGGGTATTGCCAAGTATAAAGAGCGTTTCAACATTCCTGCTGGAATCCAGGAAGAATCGCAGGGAAAATTACATGAATTGCAAGGCAGCTGCGGCTATGCTTGCCCCGGGGGGTGCTAAGATGCGCATACAGGAATATAAAGAGACCCTGTCGCTGGTGGCCTATCTGTTTGGCTATCCCGATGAAGGCTGGTGGGACACGTTAAGCGAGGCCCGTCAGGCGGCGGAAAAGCTGAAAAATCAGCAGAATCGCATGGTTCTGCTGGAGACTATCAATTATATACAGCTGATGGGGCGCCGCGAGTATGAAGAACTCTATGTACGTGTCTTTGAATTCTCGGCCAATACCAATCTCTATCTGACGATGCATGACCGCACCGACTTTGGCAAGCAGGCGCGTGAGATGCTGGAGTTCAAGAACCTGTTTCTCGATAATGGTTTTGATACCAATAAAGAGCTGCCGGATTTCCTGCCGGCCATCCTGGAACTTACCGCGGCGCTTTCCAGTGATAAGGCCAAGGTGGTGCTAGTGATGGCAAGGCCAAAGCTTGAGCTCTTGCGCCAGCGTTTTGTCGAGGCCAAGCTTGCGCATACCTTCCTGCTTGATGTTATCTTGACGGAGACTGATGGATTGGAGGGGGAGAGCGCGTGAATACCTTTTTGTATGGTGTATTGCCCTATATTGCCCTGACGATGCTTATTGGCGGTACGATAATCCGCTACGTTTACTTTGAGCGTGGCTGGACGACGAAATCAAGTGAGTTCTTGGCCAAAAGAGATCTTGAATGGGCTAACAATTTCTTTCATGTTGGTTTGTTCATGGCCTTGGGCGGTCATTTCGTTGGTATCTGCGTGCCAAAGTTCGTGACCGAGGCCGCAGGTACTAATGAGCATGCTTACCACATGATAGCGCTGGCGGGCGGCATTCCCGCCGCAATCCTGTTCCTGGGTGGTTTCTTGTTGCTCTTGAAACGCCGGTTTGCGGGCAGTGCCCGGCTGGCGGTCAATACGAGCAGCATGGATAGATGGCTGTATCTCGCACTGCTGCTGACGCTGGTGTCAGGCACGGCGGCGACGATTCAGAATATACCGGGTGCATTTGACTACCGCGAGACCATTTCCCCCTGGTTTCGCTCAGTCTTGATGCTGCAGCCCGACGTCCGTCTGATGGCGGACGTGCCGGTTATGTTCCAGTTCCATGTCTTCATGGGGATGGTCGTAGCCATCGTCTTCCCATTTACGCGGCTTGTTCATTGTCTGAGCTTGCCGTTTGAGTATTTCCTTCGGCGGGATATCATCTACCGGAGGAAGTAATCCCCTTTTTGAACTTCTTACATACACAAGCAGAAAGCCCTCCCTTTGTGGGAGGTTTTTCTGTTTATGGCAGATATCCACAGCATACTTGTGTATTAACCGATATTTTTGTGGATAACCTGTTAGGAAATCACAAGTTTATCCACAATTATCCACAGGAAATACAGGTAACAAATGTTATCGTGTGGATAACTTGTCTGTGTTAAACTGGAATAAGAGACAATGCGGAAGGAGCATCATTATGGATGTAGAGCGTAAGCGCCGTGAGGAACGGGAGACGGTGCGGGAAATCATGAAGATATACTGCCGGGGACATAAGCATCGGCGCCTGCCGGGAGCTGACCTTTGCCCCGACTGCCAGGCGCTGGCTGACTATGCCGATGTGCGCATCGGCAAATGCCCACGCATGGCGGTGAAGACCTTTTGCAGTGTCTGTCCGATTCACTGCTATGCAAGGCCAGAGCAGGCGCTTATCCAGGAGATCATGCGCTATGGCGGCCCGCGCATGCTGCTGCATCATCCCATCATGGCTTTGCGCCATATCCTGATCCAGTGGCGGACGCGCCATGGTCTGCGCAAACAAGAGAAGATACGCTGAGTGTTTGTCAGGCTGACAGGTTTTTGACTAGTCAGCCTGGCGTTTTTTGTGCTATATTTTAGTGAGGATATGTGAATCGGCAGAGGAGGAATTAGCGTGAGCGCCTATGAAAATACCCTGATCATCAGTGATTTGGACGGTACTTTGATTCCGCGCGGCGGAGTTATTTCAGAGGAGAACAAGGAGGCCCTGCGGCGTTTTGTGGCCGGTGGCGGCCGGTTTGGCATCGCGACGGGCCGCACGCCGGAGGCTGCTGCTGGCTATGTGGGGGACCTGCCCATCAATGCCCCGAGCATCTTCTTCAATGGTTCGATGCTCTATGACTGGCAGCAGCAGGAAGTGCTGGCGACGCGGCCGCTGCCTGCAGGGGACGCGAAGGATATCTGGCCACGGTTTGCGGCGGCCTGCCAGCAGTCGTTCCCGCATGCCTGCATCGAGGTCTACACGGCAGACAATTGCCATATCATCAGTGAGGAAAAATACGATGATCCGCGTCTGCCGTTTGAATACTATAAGTATGAACACTGTGCGCTGGACAAGCTTACCGATACGGAAAAGACGCCGTGGCTCAAGTTCTTTGTCAATGCTGAGCCAGCTGTGCTGCATCGGCTGGAGCGCCTGGCCAAGCAGATGGGTGTCGACGTGCTCAGCAACAGTTTCTACTCGGAAATCAATTACTATGAGTTCGTGGCGGCAGGAGTGTCGAAGGGCACGATGGTCGAGGAGATCCGCAAGCTGCCGGAGTGGCAGGGCTATCGCATCATTGCGGCTGGTGATTTCCTCAACGACAATGAGATGCTGCAGCTGGCGGATGTTGGCGTGGCCTCGGGCAATGCGCATGAAATGACCAAGGCGGCAGCTGATGTCATAGGCTGTACGGTTGAAGAGCATCTGATGCCCTGGATTATCGAGCATGTGATTGACGGCGGGGAGGAATGAACGTGAAGAAGATCTATGTACTGGCGACAGGCGGGACGATTGCTGGCAGTGCCGAATCGGATACGGCAACGACGGGCTACCAGGCCGGGGCCATCGGCATCGAGACGCTGCTGGCTGCGGTGCCGGAAATCCGCAAGATTGCAGAGGTGTCTGGTGAGCAGATCGCAGCCATCGACAGCAAGGACATGACGCAGGCGGTGCAGCTCAAGCTTGCACGCCGCTGCAATGAGCTGCTGGCCTTTGAGGGTGTGGATGGCATCGTCATCACACATGGCACGGATACGATGGAAGAGACGGCCTATCTGCTGAGCCTGTTGGCCTGCACGGATAAGCCCATCGTGCTGACGGGAGCCATGCGTCCGGCGACGGCTATCAGTGCCGACGGCCCGCTGAACCTGCTCGATGCCGTGCGCGTAGCGGTAAGTGACGAGGCCCGTGATCAGGGGGTACTTGTGGTCACGAACAATCAGATTGACGGGGCCCACGACGTCACGAAGTCCCATACGACCTCCGTGCAGACCTTCCAGTCCCCCAATGGCGGCGCGCTTGGATCCATCGACGATGGTGTCGTGAAGTTCAGCCGTCGCAGCCGCTATACGCATCTGGCTGCGAGCTTGAAGCTCAGTGAGAATCTGCAGCAGCTGCCCGATGTTCGTATCCTTTATGGCTATGCTGGCGACGATGGCTTGCTTGTCGACGCGGCTGTGAATGCTGGTGCCAAGGGCATCATCTATGCCGGCATGGGCAACGGCAGCCTGCCGGCACCTGTCGAGCAGAAACTGGCGGCTGCCGTAGACAAGGGGGTTGCTGTCGTGCGCAGCACGCGCGGCTACGCAGGCAATGTGACGCCGGCTGAAGCGTCGTATGATGCAGCCCATATCCTCTACAGTCAGGGACTCAATCCGCAGAAAGCCCGCATCCTGCTGCAGCTGGCACTGCTGCAGACAAAGGAAACGGCAGCCATCCAGGCATGGTTCGATAAATACTGATTCATTTAGTTTTCATAGTCAATCATATTCTTTCAAGATTCTTATCATATAATCAGATTCGTAAGTTGAAACCGAGAAAACCAGGATAAAGTGGTTTGGAGGTAGAAGATATGAATAGACTTATGGAAAATATAAACCTATCGCGCTATGATGCCCGCAACCTGCTCAAGGCTGGCTGGGCGGTGCGGACGATTACGGCTTCGGTCATGCTGATGCTGGCGGTGCTCGCGCCAGTCCATCTGACGCAGGCGCTGGCTTCGCCGTTGGCCGAAGATGAATCTCTGGCTGCGGTAGTCGAGCTGGCCGATCTTGTGGATGAGCGGCAGCAGGGCAGCAGCCGCCAGAGCCGCCGCCGTCAGGCCGATGTGCTGGCGGCAGAGCTTCTGGCCAAGGCCCGGGAGGCAGAGCCTGCCATAACGGAGCAGATGCAGAGCCTGGCCCAGGATGGTGCGCAGCTTGCAGGCCTTGATAACCGGTTCAAGGATTCCAGCAGCTTAGCCCGCAAGATCCTTGCTGATGCCGAGAGCGACAATGTGCCCTTGCCGGCAGCGGCAGCCGCCATCAGTGATGTGCTGCGCTATACACTGGTATTTGATCCGTCAGATTACAGTGAGTGTGTGCCTCAGACACTCGAGCAGCTGACTGCTAAGGGCTATCGGGTGACGAAGTTCCGCAATGCCTGGGGCGGCAAGTTCTATCAGGGCATCAATGCCCAGCTCATGAGCCCGCAGGGCGTACGCGTGGAGCTGCAGTTCCATACGGCGCAGTCGTATGCCATCAAGCAGGCCTCCCATGAGGTCTATGAGATTCGCCGCAATCCGGCGTCAACGCCTGCCGAGGTCGAGGCGGCAACGCGCGACAGCCTGGCCTACAATGCGCAGGTCATAGCTCCTGACGGAGCTGAGACGGTAACCTGGCCGATGCAGATCAAGAAAGCAGCATAGTTATCCACAAAGCTGTGTGTATAACCTCGGGAATCAGCCATTGTACTGGTATTAGATGTCAGTACAATGGCTTTTATATTGCAGGAAAGCGGAAATAATCGTAGAATATAAGCAGTATATTGACGAAAACGGTGGGGTTATCCACATTTTTATCCACAATCGTGTGGATAAGCGGATGGTTTTGGGGATAACCTTGTGATTTATGTGGATTAGTGGATGGATTCGAGGAATATATGGATAACCAGAAAAAGGTACTGAAGTTATTTGATTACATACGGCAGGTTTGCAGTCTGCGTCAGCAGCTGGTCAGGAATATCAAGGAACAGGAGTGGACACTGTTCTTTGATGAACTGCCGGTTGACCCGAAACGCATCCATGTTTGGGCAGATTCTGATGAGGCAGGACACGAAGGTGTGCTGCTGGAGGTCGAAAAGCCAGAGTTTTCGGCCTGCCCCGATATGCCCTTTGATCTGGTGGGCTGGGTGCGCACCTTGGATTGGCGCAATTTCGAGGTGGCAGATATCGAGGTCCGCGAGGAGCGCATGCGCAAAGATCCGCGGCTCGGCGAGATTACCGAGCGCTTTGTGGATTCCGGCGTGCGCATTGCGGCCTTTGAGGACTGGAAACGCCGCCGCACGCTCTGGCGGGCCGGGGAATTGGTCAAGAGCCGCACGCAGGCACTCTTCATGCAGCTCTATGAGATCTATGACCGCTGCCGTCAGGAGCCGGAGCAGCTGGAGCTCATGGTGGGCGCGGCGATGTTCTTCAGCGGACTGGATTCATCGATCAATCATCCGATGGTCATGAAACGCGTGCGCCTGCATTACGACAAGCGCGGAGCGATGCAGCTCGTGGATACGGATTATCCGACTGATCTGTACCTGGATATGTTCCAGGATATGCCCGGCGTCGATGCCGAGGGCATCCGCGCCTTCACGGCTGAGCTTGATGAGGCAGAGATCCATCCGCTGATGGCCGGGCTGCCGGAGTTCCTGCAACAGGCTGTGCCAGCGTTGACGCCGAACTGCCGCTATGTGGAGAACCGCTTTGACATCCTGCCGACGGACTGGTATCTCGTCTATCCGCGCCAGGTGTTGTTCCTGCGCCGCCGCAATGAGGGCATCGAGCGGGCCATTGCTGGGATGATGGCCTATATCGACACTCATGGCGAGGTGCCGACGGCGCTCATGCAGATTGTCGACCCAAACTACCAGCGGGCCAAGTCTGAGCCGCTCAGCGTGAGCCTTGAAGATATCCGTGGCGAGGCTGAGGATATCCTGCTGACGAAGCAGGCCAATGCCGAGCAGCTGGCAATCGCGCGCAAGATTGAGGCAGCTCCGGCCGTTGTCGTACAGGGGCCGCCGGGAACGGGCAAGACCCATACGATTGCGAACCTGCTCGGCCACTTCCTGTCCCAGGGTCAGCATGTGCTGGTGACGAGCGCAACGTCCAAGGCCTTGACAGTGCTCAAGGAGAAACTGCCGGCGGGCATCCAGGATCTTTGCGTGACTCTCTTGGAGGATTCGCGCAAGGATATGGAGCGGTCCGTCAGCGGCATCTGTGACCGCCTGTCGCGCAGCTCGGCGGAGGAGATGCAGGCCGAGGCTGAAAAGCTGGCGGCTGAGCGCCATAAGCTGCTTACGGAGCTTGCCGCGCACCGGACACGGCTCGAAAACATCCAGCGCATGGAGGCGCGCCGCGATTATTTCATGCTCGATGGCAAGGCTTGGTCGCTGTCACGCATGGCAGCGTTCCTGCATGACCATGAGGAGCTGGCGGGCAGGATTCCTGGTGCGATACAGGCGGGAGCCTCGCTGCCGCTGTCGGCCGTGGAGCTGGCAGAGCTCTATGCGTCAAATGCCTACTTTGATGCCGGCAGACTGGCCGAGCTCGGCGAGCGCCTGCCTGACCGCAGCCAGTTGCTGACTCCGGCTGAGGCCGGTGCAGCACTGGAGGCTGCTTTGGCACATCAGCAGGAGAGGTCTGAGCTGCTCGCGGCATTGCCAGATGTCACGGTATTGGAAGATGGCCATATCCTGCGCAAAGGGCAGCCCGTGGCAAGCGAACTGTCACTGGAGGTATTGGCTGAGACGAACAGCCTGTATGAAGGTGTGGATTTCAAGCGGCTGCAGCAGGAGTGGGCCCGCGAGGCGGTGCTGGCCGGTCAGCAGGGCGGTGCCCATCGCGAGGTCTGGGAGATGCTTGGCCGCGATATCCGCAAGGTACAGCAGCTCAAGCAGCAGTCGATGACGCGCTTTTTCGGGCGGGAGTTTGCCTATACCCTCGACATGCCGCTGGGGCAGGAACTTATCCAGCTGCTGTCGGAGCTGGCTGAGGCCTTTGATGCGGACGGTCATCTGTCCCTTTGGAACCGTCTGCGCCATAGCGAGTGGAAAAAAGTGCAGCAGGGATTCCGCATCGATGGCAAGCCGCTTTCGAGCCGCGGGGACTGCCAGCTGGCGATGCAGTATGTCGCCTTGCATCAGGCGCGGGAGGTTGTGCGCCGCGAATGGACGCAGCTGCTGGTGCCCTTCGGCATGATTTCCTATGAGGAGCTGGCCAAGAATGAGGATGATATCGATGACCTCACGAGTGCGCGCTGGCAGGAGATCGAGGAGCTGCTCGACTGGTATCCGCATGTCTGGAATGACCTCATGCTGCATTGGCGCCGGGCCGGGGTCAATGTTGAGGCGGTCTATGGGGAAAGTGGCTATCTGACGCCGCATCAGCGGCTCGAGCGCGAGCTTTCCTGGCTGGAGCAGGATTTCCCGCGCTGGCAGCGCCTGCTGCTGCTCTGCTATGGCGAAGAGCCGATGGCAGATAAGCTGGCTAAGACCCGGGCTGCGGTGGCCGCTGCCGATGGTGTGATTGCCCGTCAGTTTGAGCAGGCACTGGCTGCTGGCGATGCAGAACTCTACCATGCGGCCTATGAGCAGCTGGCAGCAGACGATGCGCTGATGGAGCGCTATCACCTGCGTCAGCAGCTCATAGACCGGCTGGCCGCTGCAGCGCCGGTCTGGGCTGACGCCATCCGTGAGCAGCAGCCTGGCTTTGATGGGACTGAGGTGCCTGAAGATATCGGCGAGGCCTGGCTTTATGCGCAGTTTGAGCAGCAGCTGCTGCTCGTGCCGCAGGAGGATGAGCAGCAGCTTGGGCAGGAGATCCAGGAGCTTACGGCGCGCCTGCATCAGACGACGATGGAGCTGGCGGAGAAACGTTCCTGGTATCATCTGCTCAAGGATGTGGCAGGCAGCAACCTGCAGTCGAGCCTGATTGGCTGGAGCAAGGCTGTGGCCAAGATTGGCCGCGGCAAGGGACGCTATGCCTCCCGGCATATCCGTGAGGCGCGCCAATGCATGTTAGAGGCGCAGGCAGCAGTGCCTGCCTGGATCATGCCGCTCTCGCGCGTTTGGCAGAACCTGCGCCCCGAGAGCCAGAAATTTGATATCATCCTGATCGACGAGGCGAGCCAGGCCGATATCACAGCACTGCCCCTCTTGTATTTTGGCAAGAAAGTTATCATCGTCGGTGATGACCGGCAGGTCAGCCCGTCGGCAGTTGGTGTGTCGGCGGAGGATATCCAGCGCCTGCAGACATCATCGATAAGCGGCATCATCAAGCATGATTCGCTCTATACGATGGACACTTCGCTCTATGATATCGCGCAGATGAACTTTGAGGCGCGGATGCTCACCGAGCATTTTCGCTGTGTGCCGGAAATCATCGGTTACTGCAATCAGCTGGCTTATGATGGCCGCATCCGTCCTCTGCGTGAGACGGGGACGAGCCTGCTGATGCCGATGGTAGACTGGCATGCTGCCGGGCAGCGCGACGGTACCCATAAGCGCAACTTGCGCGAGGCAGAGGAAATCACGGCGACCCTTGCAGCCTGCCTGGAGCAGCCTGAGTATGCGGGCAAGACCTTCGGCGCGATCTCGCTGCTTGGCGATGAGCAGGCGAAGGTCATCCGTGAATTGGCTGTCCAAAGACTGGGCATCGGCGTGCTAGAGGAGCGGCAGTTCCTCTGCGGCAATCCAGCGCGGTTCCAGGGCGATGAGCGCGATGTCGTATTCCTGTCATTCGTCGACAGTCCGGCCGAAGAGGGCATGCTGCGCCTGCTATCGGAAGGCCATAATGGCGTGACGGGCAAGCGGTATAATGTTGCCGTGAGCCGAGCCCGCGACCAGCTTTGGTTGTTCCACTCGATGGCAATCAATGATCTCAAGGATGGCGATATCCGCCGCGGCCTGCTTGAGTATGCCGCGCATCCGGAAAGCTGTCAGGCGAGCATCGGCGAGAGCGAGGAATCCTCGCTGGAGACGGCTGTTGCCCGCGCTTTGGGACAGGCTGGCTACCATGTCGAGAAGAATTTTGCAGTGGGAGCCTATGCTATCGATATGGTCGTCATCTATCAGGGACACAAGGTGGCCATCGACTGCGACGGCGAGCATTGGGTCAGCAGTCTGCAGCAGGCTGCCGAGGAACGCTGCCAGCAGGCGGTGCTCGAGCGTCTGGGCTGGAAGTTCCTGCATGTGCGCGGCAGCCGGTGGTACCGTGAGCCAGAGCAGGCCTTTGCGCGCCTGACTGCCGAGCTGGCACTTGCCGGCATCGAGCCGGAGGCAGATGCAGCGGCCGAGCAGTCGCTGCAGTATCAGCGTGATGCATTGCTGGCACGCGTGCGTCAGCGGGCCGGCGAGATCCTGTCGGAATGGCATACGACAGAGGAAAAATGACTTTTAAAGATTTTTTTCGTTTTTTGCAAAAAAAGTGTTGACATAGCATATGGAGATGGCTATAATAGATTTTGTCAGTCAGCGAGACACAGAAAAACTTCTGAGTCAAGCGGTGATGAAATGCGGAAATAGCTCAGTGGTAGAGCACCACCTTGCCAAGGTGGGGGTCGCGAGTTCGAGCCTCGTTTTCCGCTCCATATTGCGGAAATAGCTCAGTGGTAGAGCACCACCTTGCCAAGGTGGGGGTCGCGAGTTCGAGCCTCGTTTTCCGCTCCATTTTTGCTTAGTAGCTGAAAAGCTTCTATATACAATGGGCCTATAGCTCAGTTGGTTAGAGCAACCGGCTCATAACCGGTCGGTCCTTGGTTCGAGTCCAAGTGGGCCCACCAATTTCCAACTCAATATCTTTTATAACCAATGTTATGACTCAGTAGCTCAGCTGGATTAGAGTATTTGACTACGAATCAAAGGGTCGGGGGTTCGAGTCCCTCCTGGGTCACCATTGTGGGTAGGTGCCCGAGTGGTTAAAGGGAACAGACTGTAAATCTGTCATCTTCGGATTACGATGGTTCGAATCCATCCCTGCCCACCACCTGAAATGACAGCGTCGCGCAAGCGGCGCTTTTTTGTTGTCTGCAAGGATCGGGGCAATAGAAAACTCCCCAGTATGGGGAGTGAGCGACGTACGTTATTCGATGGGGCAGGAGGTCGTCTTTGCCCCGCGCTCGGCTGTATGCTTGCCCTCGAACAGGGCCTGGCTGACGCGGCGCATGAGTTCCTCTTCCTCGGCAGCGGCGCTGAAAACGAGCTGTTTGTCTTCGGGCAGTGTCTCGCCGTCGAGCTCTGTGATGGCCAGCTGCAGGCGATGATCCTTGTCAAGGCGGAAGGAGTGCGAGAGGCGTGTGGCCAGCCACTCGGTAATCATCTCGACATTCTGGAATGAGGCTGCTTTGTTGTAGTCCTTATAGGCTTCAGCGGCAATGGCAGCGGCTTTTTTCTTGTCGTCGACAGCGCCGAGGATCGAAAAGGCTTTCTTGTCGCCTTCGGTAACGAGTTTGGTAATGATATAAAGCATAGATGAAGTCCTTTCTGTTATCTTTTTTCCTATCTATTGTAGCAAATATCGGCCGCATGTCAATTTGTGGTGGATGACTTACGCTGGCAGCAGTTTCGCTTTGTATATGAAATATGGACATTTTACTGGATTGTTGCGAAAACAATACAAGGTTACGAAATCATTTTTTTTCTTGTGTTATTTTGCCCTATGAATAGGAGTTAAAAGCGGATTATTTATAGGACACATGTCCTTTTGTTATGTATATAGAGTACATTTGTATAATAAAGCGGGAGCTATCGATGGGCTGTTAAGCGGTGTAACAGTTTTTACACTTTGGGACCATTTGACTATACTGGTATATATGCTATAATGTCCTCTGGTATTATACAGGTAAAGGGTTGATGGACGAAGGTGTCTATCGGCGCAAAAAGTTAGGAGATTTGATTATGGTTGAATCACATCCAGTGAATCGCAAGAAAGCATTCAATATGCTGTTCTTCCTTGAGTTCTGGGAACGTTTCGGTTTTTATGGCTTGCAGGCCGTGCTGGCAGGTTTCTTTGTCAAGAGCCTGGGTATGGAGGATGCAGAGTCCTTTGTTGTCTTTGGCGCATTCAGTGCCATGGTTTATGGTTATGTTTCCATCGGCGGCTATCTGGGCGATAAGGTGCTCGGCACGCAGCGCACGATTACCCTCGGTGCCGTGGTGCTGATGCTCGGCTACGCGCTGATGGCCATGGCTGGCGAGGATAAGACGCTGGTCTTCCTTGCTCTCGGTGCGATTGCCTGCGGCAATGGTATCTTCAAGGCAAATCCGTCGTCGCTGCTCTCGAAACTCTATGAGGGCGATGAGCAGGATTTAGATAGTGCCTTCACGATGTACTATATGGCTGTCAATATCGGTTCGTTCATCTCGATGCTGCTGGTACCGATCATCGGCTCGCAGTATGGCCTGTCCCTGGGCTTTATGGTCTGCGCGATGGGCCTTGTGATGGCCATCGGCGGTTTTGTTGGTTTCCGTTATCTGGTACGCGGGATTGATTCCCCGGCTGGTGCTGAGCCGCTGTCCTACAAGAAACTAGCGCTGACGATTGCCGGTGTCATCGTGATGACGCTGTTCTCGAGCTGGATGCTCTCGCATCTCTCAGTGGCCCATTGGCTGTTGTTGATCATCGGCCTCTTGGTCTACGGCGTGTTCTTCAAGATGATCATCCAGTCGAAGGGGGCTGAGCGCAGCCGTATGATTGCGGCTATGATCCTGATTGTCGAGGCAATCGTGTTCTTCACGCTCTATCAGCAGATGCCGACGTCGCTGAACTTCTTTGCTATCAAGAACGTCGAGCATTCGATTCTTGGCATTGCAATCCCGAATGCCGAGGTGTTCCAGACGCTCAATCCGTTCTGGATCATGATTGCCAGCCCGATTCTCGCCTGGGCCTACTCCCACTTTGGCAGCGAGGGTAAGGACCTTTCGATGCCGGCGAAATTCGCACTGGGCATGCTGCTGACGGCAGGTTCCTTCCTCGTGGTAGGTTTCTCGGCTAACTTTGCCAGCAGCGAGGGTATCGTCTCGGCTTGGTGGCTGGTCGGTTCCTACTTCCTGTCCTCGATTGGTGAGCTCTTCATCAGCGGCCTTGGCCTGTCGATGATCTCGAAACTCGTTCCGCAGAAACTCATCGGTTTCCTCATGGGGGCCTGGTTCCTGACGACGGCTATCTCGGCCATCCTCGGTGGTGAGCTTGCGACGTTGACGACCGTATCGAAGGATATCGTCGATCCGTTGCAGACGTTGCCAGTCTACAGTCAGGTATTCACGCAGATTGGTCTTGTGACCCTTGGCGTTACGGTAATCATGGCATTGACGGTTCCGATGCTCAACCGCCTCATCAACAAGAAAGATGAGGAAGAGTTTGAGGGCGAGCCGGAGACAGCTATCGCTGACAAGTAATATATGATGAAATAAAAGATCCGAGGGAATCAATCGGCTGGTTGATTCCCTCGGATCTTTTTATCAGAAATCGTAGCTTAGTCCGAGCCAGTAGCTGCGGCGGGACAGATAGGCTCCACCTGCACGACCGTCGGAATCGGGATCATCGTAGTAACAGGGATAACTTATGCCGCCAGCCGTTGTCCTGCGGTCAAAATCACGGTCAAATAGATTGTTGATGGCAAGGTGCAGTGACAGACCGTGCGGGAGTTTCTGTGTCATGCCGAGATCGGCAAGGAAAAACGGCGAATAGGTTGATGGCAGTCCGGGGGCTTGCTGGGTACGGTATACGCCGGTGCGGTACTGCCCTTGGAACCATATGTCAGTATCAGGATGCGGCGTCCAATCCAATTGCAGGTTCAAGGCATGCTTTGGTGTGGAATGGAGGGGAGAACTGGCTTTGGGGCCCGATAGAATGCGGCTCAAGAGGAAGGTCTCATTGATACTGGGGGTGAGATTTTTCCCCAGGCTAAAGCGTGTGCCTAGCTCGAACCCATAAATACGGGCGCGGCCGATATTTTCATACTGGCGGACTTCATCCCCTGCTGGCGTGAAAAAGGAGTCTGACAGCTCAATCTTATCGCGGAAATCTGTATGGAAGAATGTCAAGTGGCCGCTGGTATGATGCTGGTTTTCATAGTAAAGGCCGATTCTGCACAACAATAATGATAATCTGTATCGTTTGTTACAGCGGATGAAAGTAATTTTTTATATACTGGAAGCGCCGAGGAAAGAGCAGGGAAAAGGAGGAAGGCTATGGAGGCAGGTAAAATCAACGCCGCTGGAATGGAGAAGGCATAAGGCTGCCAGTGGATGTTCCCGTGGGGATGCGGAATGAGCAGAATGAAAATTGCCGTTATGTAGAGATTGGTTTTCAGGAGGTTTTTACCATGAATCAAATGATCACGCCGGGAAAAGTTTGGATGTTCAAGGATCTGTTGCCGTATCAGCAGGGCAGGATTGTCAATATGGATATCGTGCATGAACCACAGATGAAATTTGTATTGATGAGTTTTGCAGCGGGAACGGGGCTCACAGAACATGCAGCTCCAGGGGAAGCACTGTTGTTTGCATTGGATGGTGAGGGAATTATTGGTTACGAAGGGCAGGAGTATACGGTAAAGGCAGGCGAGATGTTCAAGTTTGCTAAGAATGGCCGTCATTATGTGAAGGCTGACAGCAACTTTAAGATGGCATTGCTTGTATCGCTGATGAAAGAACACTGAGACAAAACAAAATGAGGCTATTGCATCGCATCGATGCAATAGCCTCATTTATTTTTGTCTTAGTCTGCGTTGGCAGTTTCGTAGGTGGGAGTTTCTGGCTCCTTATTCATGTGGCTGGAAAGATAGTTGGCAGCCAGCGAGCCGGAGATGTTGTGCCAGACGCTGAAGATGGCGCCTGGGATAGCTGCGGCGGCACCGAAGTGCAGCATGGCAAGGGAGGTAGCAAGACCGGAGTTCTGCATGCCGACCTCGATGGAGATTGCCTTAGCCTTGGCCACGTTCATATGGAGTGCCTTGGCGATGAGGAAACCGATGCTGTAGCCAAGCAGGTTGTGCAGCATGACGACGAGCATGATCAGCAGGCCGGTTTCTAGGATGCGCTGGGAGCTTACGGCCACGACACCGCCGACAATCAGCACGATGGCCACAACGGAAACAAGCGGCAGGAGCTTGACGATTTTCTGTACGGTTTCTTCAAAGAAACTGTTGATGACGATGCCGAGGACAATCGGCAGGATGACCACCTGCACGATGGACATCATCATGGCGGCCAGGGAAATCTCGACCCATTCGCCAGCCAGCCACCAGGTAAGGAGCGGCGTGACGATCGGCGCAAGCACCGTGGTAGTCATCGTCATGGAGACGGAAAGGGCGACATCACCGCGGGCAAGATAGGTCATGACGTTGGAAGAGGTACCGCCCGGGCAGGTGCCGACGAGGATGACGCCTGCGGCAAGCTCTGGCGGCAGGCCGAAGCCTTTGGCGAGCAGCCAGGCCAGTGCCGGCATGATCGTGAACTGGGCCAAGGCGCCGACAAAGACATCCTTGGGGCGCTGGAAAACGAGCTTGAAGTCGCGCAGGCGCAGGGTCATGCCCATGCCGAACATGACGATGCCGAGCAGGATGGTAATCTTCGGTGCCGCCCATTTGAATGTCCAGGGCTGGATGAGGGCGATGGCTGCCACGAGAATGACGAAAACAGCCATGTACTTGGAGATGAATGCACTAAGTCTTTCTAATGATTTCATATAAATGCCTTCCTTTCGTAGATTGTTTACAATGTTACAGCTGATTTTCATAAAAGTCAATATTGAGCAGCTGAAAAATGGCCGAAAAAAATACAGGATAAGCTGTTATCTATGATTGTGATTTACATTATTTAACAAAATTAAACATTTTTACTATAAAAATGTTGACAAGGAGGAATAATATGCTATTATATAGACATAACATATATGATAAGTATGAATAAGGGGGCGGGCTTATGCCGGATCGTGTTCATGATGATATAAAGCAACAGATTGCCGAGACGTTTTACTGGCTGCATCAGCATCCGGAATTGTCGTATGAGGAATATGAGACGACGGAACATTTGCGGGAAATATTGACTGCGGCAGGAATCCACATCCTCGATCTGCAGCTCGATACTGGTCTCGTGGCTGAAGTCGGTCAGGGAGAACCGCTGATAGCCTTGCGGGCTGATATCGATGCGCTGCCGATTTCCGAGCAGACGGATTTACCTTACCAGTCGCAGCAGGCAGGGAAGATGCACGCCTGTGGACATGATTTTCATGCCGCCGCTGTTTTAGGCGCCGCTTTGTTGCTGAAAAAGCAGGAAGCACAGCTTCCTGGAAAGGTGCTGCTTATCTTTCAGCCAGCAGAAGAAGCACCGGGCGGAGCAAAAAAGATTTTGGCAACAGGCGTGCTGGCTGGTGTTCAGGCGATTTTTGGCTTGCACACGTCACCGCTGTTTTCGGTGGGAGAAGTTGGGCTGATGACAGGGCCGGTTATGGCAGCTGTTGACCGGTTTAACGTGGAATTCCAAGGTAAGGGAGCTCATGCGGCGCATCCGGAGAGAGGAAGCGACACGATACTCATGGGAGCGACCTTTGTTACCAGTTTGCAAAGCATCGTCAGCCGCAATGCAAGTCCGCTGGAGGCAGCGGTAGTTACCGTCACCCAGTTCCATGGCGGCAACACTTGGAATGTCATCCCAGGCAAAGTGCAGCTGGAGGGAACTGTCCGTACCCAGACGCCGGAGACACGGGCGTTTATCCAGCGGCGGCTGGAGGAAATCGCGCAGGGCGTGGCAGCGACCTTTGGCGGGACGGCCAAGGTCCGGTATACAGCTGGCCCGCCAGTGACCAGCAACGATGCGAAGCTCTATGGTTTTGCCCGGCAAACGGCACAGAAGGCAGGCCTTACCGTGCGTCAAGCAGCAGCATCGTTGGGCGGTGAGGATTTTGCCTATTATCTGGATGATATCCCCGGGATGTTTTCCCTCATCGGTACCGGGCTGGGACCGGTCAACCATAATCCGAAGTTCGTTGCCAATCCGCAGGCGCTTTATCCCGCCGCGGCATATATGGCACGTTTGGCAGTGGAGGCACTTAGGCAGGAGGTGTGGCAGCATGATTGAGATTTCGCATGTCAGCAAGCGCTTTGTGAGTGATGTACAGACTGTGGAGGCTTTGCGGGATGTGTCGCTTACGATAGAGAAAGGGCAGATCTGGGGGATCATCGGGTTCAGTGGCGCTGGGAAATCCACGCTGCTGCGGATGGTCAATGCGCTGGAGGTGCCAGATCAGGGCTATGTCAAGCTGGATGGACGCAAGCTGAGCGATTACACAGAGGGGGAACTTCGTGGGGTGCGCAAGCGGATCGGCATGATATTCCAGCAGTTCAACTTGCTGGAATCGCGTACGGTCTATGAAAATATTGCCATTCCTTTAAGGCTCAATCATACACCGGCGGCACAGATAGCTGCGCGGGTGGAGGAACTGTTGGCCTTCGTAGAGCTCGCGGGCAAGAAGGATGCCTATCCCTGGCAGCTTTCTGGTGGACAGAAACAGCGGGTGGGAATTGCCCGGGCTTTGGCCACGAATCCGGAAATCCTGCTCTGTGATGAGGCGACTAGTGCACTGGACCCGGACACCACGGAATCCATTTTGCAGCTATTGGCACAGATCAACCAGCAGCTGGGGATCACCATTATCCTGGTTACCCATCAGATCCAAGTCGTGCAGCGCATCTGCAACCGGGTGGCGGTGATGGAGAACGGCCAAATCGTGGAACAGGGAGCGGTGCTCGACGTGTTTGGCAATCCGCAGCGGCCGATTACCCAGCGATTTGTGCGGACAGTCATTCCCGATGCTTTGCCGGAAAGCTTGGTGGCAGATTTGCAGCAGGAGGAGCGGGCGTATAAATTGCTCAAGCTCCGGTTCCAGGGGAATGTGGCCAAAGAAAATATCCTCTACAGCATAAATCGCCGGATACCGGTGGAAAGCAGTGTCTTATTTGCCGCTGTAACGGAACTGCAGCATGTGGTATTGGGGATATTCATTGTGAAATTTATTGGCTCGGAAAAGTCTCTGGCTGCTACAACCGAATATTTGGATCGTCATGAAGTAGTCTGGCAGGAGGTGGCAGTATGATGGATTTAGGAGTATCACCGGAACAGCTCTTGTTGTCGGCAGAGCAGACCTTATACATGGTCTTTGTGGCCTTGGCCATTGGCTCGATATTGGCACTGCTCATTGCCGTAACCTTGGTGGTGAGCCGCCAGCAGGGACTTGTTCCGAACCGGCGCATCTATGTGCTTTTGAATTCGGTGGTAAATACCATACGCAGTGTGCCGTTTATCATCTTGCTGGTCTTTATCCTGCCGTTGACGAAACTGATCGTGGGAACGCGCATCGGTACCACGGCGGCACTGGTGCCCTTGGTGGTATTCATCACGCCGTACCTGGCCCGGCTGTTCGAAAATTCGTTTTTGGAGGTCAACCCGGGAATATTTGAAACGGCCAAATCAATGGGCGCATCCTACTGGGAAACCATCTGGTATTTCCTGCTGCCGGAGGCTAAGGGCTCGCTGATCTTATCGGTGACGACGGGGACGATTGGTTTGCTAGGGGCCACGGCCATGGCTGGGGCTATCGGTGCTGGCGGTGTAGGAGATCTGGCACTGACTTATGGCTACGAGCGCATGAATTTTCCGTTGATGCTGTTTACGGTCATTGTCCTCGTGGTGTTCGTACAGCTGATCCAGTCGGCAGGAAATTTCTTTGCGGCGAAAGCCCGCGGTCATTGACATTATGTTGGGGAAAGGATGATAAATCATGAAACTTAGAAAATGGATAGCAGCCGCTTTGGCGATTACGGCTTTACTGGCAGCAGGCTGCGGCTCGCAGAGCGATAATGGTGCGGACAAGAAAGAACTGGTATACAGCAAATCCCAGGGGCCATACTCGGAACTGTTTGAACAGGGCGTGAAGCCGATCCTGGAAGCGAAGGGCTATAAGCTGGTCGGAAAGGATATGTCGGATCTATTGCAGGCGGATGTGGTGCTCAACGATGGCGAGGTGGATTTCAATGTCGAGCAGCACACGGCCTATATGGAAAACTTCAATCAGAAGCAGGGGGGCAAATTGGCAGCTATCACGCCGATTCCCACGGTGCCGGCAGGGATTTACCCTGGCAAGAAGTCGGACCTGAAGGAGATTGCCGCCGGCGACCATATCGCGGTGCCCAATGATGCGGCCAATACTGCCCGCGCCTATGCACTCTTGCAGAAGGCTGGCTGGATAAAGCTCAATCCCCAGAAAGACCTGTCGACGGTAACCCAGGCTGATATCATTGAAAATCCGTATAATCTGCGCTTCACGGAGATGAAGTCCCTCAACATCCCTGCCGTGCGCACGGATTTCGATTTCATCGTGATCACGGGATCGATTGTCTATAATGCCAAAATCAATCCGCAGACTGCCTTGCTGACCGAAGACATCCTGCCGCACCTGCTGCTCCAGCTCGTGGTGCGTGAGAAAGACAAGGATGCCAAGTGGGTCAAGGATATCGCTGATGCCTATCATTCGGTGGAGTTCAAAGAGTACATGCAGAAAAACAATAAGGGGCTTTGGTATGTCCCCGAAGAGAAATAGATAACAAAAACGTGGCTATTGCCTGGTATGGTGCAATAGCCACGTTTTTGCTGTGTTCAGTCTGGAAAAACAAAAAAGCCCTTATCCCGAAGGAATAAGGACTTGTCAGTCAAAATGGTGACCCAGGAGGGACTCGAACCCCCGACCCTTTGATTCGTAGTCAAATACTCTAATCCAGCTGAGCTACTGAGTCATGGTTGATATTCTGTTCGCTGATCGCTGTCGCAATCAACGAATATTATAATATCACTGGCAGGGGAATATGTCAACAGTTTTTTGTGATTTCTTTTAAAAATTTTTTTCGGTTGTTTTCTGGTGGATGCAGTTGTTGGTAAAATTATGAATATAGTTCATTTTTCTCTTTTCAGCGAAATAGTTTTCGATTATAATAAAAGAGAACGATAATATAGAATGAGCATTAATACAAAATGCAGGCATAGTTAGGAGAGCGATGGAGATGGAGGAGAAGATGGGGCGCCGGGAGCGGAAGAAAATGCTCTCTCGCCAGGCCATCCTTGCTGCGGCTGTGGAGCAGTTCAGCCACAAGGGATTCAAGGAGACTTCCGTAGCAGATATCATGAATGCCGCGGATCTGGGCATCGGAACGTTCTACAATTACTTTCAGTCCAAGGAGGAAATCCTTGTCCAGCTGATGCAGGAAATGGTGCGCGAGGTGGCAACGGAGCTGAAGGAATTGCGCGCCCAGAACCGGCCGGCCAGAGACCTCCTGGAGGCTGGCTGCCGCATCACGGCGGCCTTCCTGGACAAGAACCGCTATGTGCTGCCGCTGTTTTTGTCGGCAGCTGACCATTCCGGCCTGCCGGAGGGGAGCGATAAGCAGACGAAGGTCCTTTCGCCAGGGTTCAAGGTAATCTTTGAGCGTATCCTGCGGGAAGGTCAGGAAAGGGGTGAGGTGCGCAATGATGTGCCGCCGGAGCTTATAGCCGAGATGTTCCATTCGATTTATCAGGCAGCGGCGTTCAGCAAGCTCAACCTTTCGTTCCAGGAGAATGTGGCGATGAAGACGTGCTTGCTGCTCGATGGCGTTTGTGTGGAGAATTCTGGCAACTGATGTGTGTATGATGATGTAATTTTTAGGAGTGTACGAAGTAATGATCAGTGTAACGAAGCTTTTATTTGCCCGCGATTATTTTGGCGATGGCCTGCGGTATACGAAGAATGCCCATACGATGCGCAATGGAGCAGCGGAAGGGATGGGGCCGGTCGTTGTCTGGAATTCCACGAAGACCTGCAATCTCAAATGCATGCATTGCTATATGGGCTCGGATGCGCAGAAGTACAAGGATGAACTGACGACGGCTGAGGCCAAGAAGTTCATCGATGATTTGGCAGAGTTCCATGTGCCGGTGCTGCTGTTCTCGGGCGGTGAGCCGCTGATCCGTCCAGATTTCTTTGAGCTGGCTGAGTATGCGCAGCAGAAAGGCGTGCGTCCGACCCTGTCGACGAATGGCACGCTGATTACGCGGGAGGTCGCGCAGCGCATCAAGGATATCGGCGTGGGCTATGTCGGCATCTCGCTGGACGGACTCAAGGATGTCAACGATAAGTTCCGTGGTGTCGATGGTGCCTTCGAAAAGGCCATGCAGGGCATCAAGAACTGTGTAGCTGTCGGTCAGCGCGTCGGCCTTCGCTTTACAATCAATCATCACAACATCAAGGAGCTCGATAATATCTTCGATTTCATTGAGCGCGAGAATATCAATCGTGTCTGCTTCTATCATCTGGTCTACTCGGGCCGTGGTGAGCATATGGTGGATCAGGACGTCACGGCAGATGAGTCGCGCCGGGCAATGGATACGATTATCCGTCGCACCAAGGACTTCGAGGAGCGCGGCCTGGAGAAGGAAATCCTGACCGTCGACAATCACTGCGATGGCGTCTACATGTATCTCAAGGCACTGGCTGCTGGTGAGGATGAGGTAGCTGCCCAGATCAAGAAGTACATTGCGATGAATGGCGGCAACCGCTCAGGCATCGCCTTCGGCGAGGTCGATCCGCTGGGGTATGTGCATCCGGATCAGTTCACGCAGCACCATACCTTTGGCAATGTGCGTGAGCGCAAGTTCGGTGATATCTGGTCGGATGTCTCGAATCCGATCATGGCAGGCCTCAAGGACCGCAAGCCGCTGCTCAAAGGCCGTTGTGCCAAGTGCAAATGGCTCGACAACTGCAACGGCAATTTCCGCACGCGGGCCGAGGCGGTCACGGGCGATTTCTGGGAGTCGGATCCCTCCTGCTACCTTACGGATGAAGAAATCGGTTTGACGGAGGGCAGATAAGATGAAGATCATTTCGTGGAATACGACGAATGCTTGCAATATGTACTGTGCCCATTGCTACCGTGATGCTGGCTGCAAGGCTGAGGAGGAACTGAACACCGAGGAGGCCAAGAAACTCCTGCGTGAGATTGCTAAGGCAGGGTTCAAGATCATGATCTTCTCGGGCGGCGAGCCGCTGACGCGTCCGGATATCTTTGAGCTCGTAAAGTATGCCTCTGACCTGCATCTGATTCCGGTGTTTGGCACGAACGGCACATTGATCACGCCGGAAGTGGCCGGGAAACTCAAAGAGGCTGGAGCCAAGGGGATGGGGATTTCCCTCGATTCCCTCGATAAGGCGAAACATGATAAATTCCGCAATTTCCCTGGTGGCTGGGATGGTGCTGTGGCCGGCATGAAGAACTGCCGCGAGGCTGGCATCCCGTTCCAGATCCATATGACCATCATGGACTGGAATCAGGCAGAAGTAGAAGCTATGGTGGATTTTGCCGTGGAACTTGGGGCCAAGGCTGTGCATTTCTTCTTCCTCGTGCCGACGGGGAGAGCCAAGACTATCGAAGAAGAATCCCTGCGCGCTGAGCAGTACGAAAACGTACTTACGCGCATCATGAAAAAACAGCAGGAGGTCGATATCGAGCTCAAGCCGACCTGTGCGCCGCAGTTCCTGCGTATCGCTGACCAGCTAGGCTACAAGAGCCGTTTCCATCGCGGCTGTCTGGCAGGACTTTCCTACTGCATCATCAGCCCGCGCGGCAAAGTGCAGCCCTGCGCGTACCTCAATATGGAACTCGGTGACGTTCACGAAACGCCTTTTGATGAGATCTGGGAAAACAGCGAAGTGCTGAAAAAGCTCCGCACGCTTGATTATAGCGGTGGCTGTGGCACTTGCAATTATAAAGGCGCTTGCGGCGGCTGCCGCGCCCGCGCTGCCTACTATCATGATGGCGACTATATGTCCGAGGAGCCGTGGTGCCTGTATCATGGCCGTCGTGGCGAATAAATGATCTGAGACCTTCCCGTAAGGGGAGGTCTTTTCTATTGGATGGTGTGTAAACCTGTAACTTTTGCGAAGGATATGCTACAATGGGGGCACAGGTCTTTATGGGGAGGTTGATACGATGAAGATTGATTACCATATGCATTTTGAGAAGGGTTCATACGATAAGGATTGGGTTGAAGGTTTCTTTACGGCAGCTAAGGCGCGTGGCCTGGCGGAAATCGGCATTTCCGAGCACTCGCATACATTTCCTGAGTTCAAAGAACTCTACTATGAGGATCTTGTCCTTGATGATTCGTTTATCGGCAAATTCCAGCAGCAGTGGCTGAAATCCAACAAGTTCAAGTATACGCTGGACGAATATTTTGCTTTTATGGCGGAGCTGCGCAAGACACATACGGTGCGCACGGGCATCGAGGTCTGCAATTTCCAGGATCAGGGCAAGGTCCGTGATATCCTGAAGGACTATGACTTCGATTATGTGATCGGCTCGGTGCATTTCCTGCGGGGTTGGGCCTATGATTCGGCGGAAATCAAGGCGGAGTGGAAACGGCACTCGCTTGAAGATATCTATGAATGGTATACGGAGGAAATCGAGAAACTCGCTGCGGCAGGGCTTTATGATGTGCTCGGCCATCCTTTCAATATCCGCCTGTTCAAGTTCCTGCCGGACTTTGATGTGACACCGTATCTGGAGCGGGCCGTCAAGGCGCTCAAAAAAGCCAATATGATCGTAGATGTCAATACGGGGACGCTCTACCGCTACCCGATTGCTGAGATTTCGCCGTATCCGGATTTCATGCGCCTGGCGGCGAAGTATGATTTGCCGATCATCACGACTTCGGATGCGCATAAACCGGAGGATTGCGGCGCGTACAATCAGGAGGCTGTTGATTATGCGAAGCAGTTTGGCTATACGAAAACGCTGCAGTTGGCAGGTCGTCAACGCAAGATTATCGATCTAGATTGATACGATAAAGACAGTTTATTCACTATAAAAAATATTCTAACAAATCTATTGACAAGGGTACTTACTGGGAGTAAAATATAGGTACAAAGTAAATATTAAGTGGATTAAGAATTTTACATATTTTTGTTACGTGAGCTAAAGTTTTTGATGATAATCGACGATATAACTTGTAACAGAGCAGCAATGACAGAGGATTGTACTTGCATGATTGGAAATTGATCGAGATAATGTGGAGGGTTATTTCATCAATTCGATCAATTGCAATCAGGATTTTTGTTACAAGGAGAGATTATCATGAAAGTACAGATTTATTCTCAGTGGATGGAAGATGTATTTATTCCCGTCCGCGTAAAACAGTTCACGAAAGCAGCTAAACTGATGGGTCATACCGATTTCAAAGCTTATGCTGAGGATCATGACGTGGTCGGCCGGACTTTAGCAGATTGCAAGTCTGCAGAGTATCAGGCAGTAGCTGAATGGCTCGATAGCCGTGAGAATGATAACAACGTGGCTGAAGGTGTCGCGTAACAAAATATGTAAGAATGGCGCCCCTGATTTATCGTGCAGGCGGCGCCTTTTATTGTGCATTTTGGGGCAATCAGTGCAGTTCCTGTGGTGGTTTCGGCAGCGTGATGTCGAGCTTTACTTCCTGGACAGCGCTGGCATGCTTGCGCATCTGCACGGAGGTTTTCTGAGCCCACACCTGCTGGACTTTCTTGCGGTAGCCTTCGTCAGAGAATGGCTTTTGCAGCTGATTCTTGACGTGCTTGCGCAGGATGCTCATGAATTTTTCGTTGACCTGTACCTCACGCTGTGCGAGCAGGATCTGTAGGGAGGTGTCGACGAGATAGAGATGGATCACGGAATCGCGCAGGCTTTTTTCCGTTGGGAGAAGCTCGGGCTTGATGCTGGTCAGTGAGAACGGTGCGTCGCCCCAGCCTTCTTTGAAGATACCGTCAATCTGGTAGAGGAAGAACAGCAGCCCGTCCTGTTCGTAGAGGGCAAGCTCCATCTTGCCTGTGCGGAAGGCCTCGACGGCAATGATATCGGTGTGTGAGAGCTGCAGGATGAACATGCTGCCATTGGCGTCAATCTGGAACATGCCGCCGTCCAGCTGATTCTTGATGGGCAGCGGGAAGTGCTCGCCCACCTGGAAATTCGTATAGTCACTCATGGATGAAAACTCCTTTGTTTCTGTTATGTACCAATACAGTGTATCATATTTCTGTGGGGCTGTGCTATACTGAATAAGAGGAATGACGCAAGGAGTGAGGAGAAATGAGCCTTAATGATACACCAAGGGCCAATCGGCTGCATATTGGCCTGTTTGGCAAGCGCAACAGCGGCAAATCGAGTCTGGTCAATGCATTGACGGGACAGCAGGTAGCGACTGTATCTGCCGTACCAGGAACGACGACAGATCCTGTCTACAAGGCCATGGAACTTCATGGTATCGGGCCGGTGGTATTTATCGATACGGCTGGATTCGACGATGAAGGAGAGCTCGGGGCGTTGCGCGTCGGTCGGACTGAGCAGGCAGCTAAGGAAACAGATATCGCCCTGGTACTTTTCAGCGATGAGGATATGGCTGGGGAGTGTGCGTGGATCAAACGCCTGCAGGGAGCAAAGACGCCAGTGGTAGCCGTGGTAAGCCGGGCGGATGTGCTGGCCGATGGCGGTCAGGACTTGGTTCAGAAGATAGAGGAGCAGGCAGGTTTTACACCGATTGTCGTCAGCGCTGTTGAGAAAAGCGGACTGGATGCGCTGCGGGCTGAAATCATTCGCCAGCTGCCGGAGGATTATGAGGCTGAGAGTATCACGGCAGGACTTTGTGAGCCGGGCGATACGGTACTGCTGGTCATGCCGCAGGATATACAGGCCCCGAAGGGGCGGCTGATCCTGCCGCAGGTACAGACCTTGCGCGAGCTTTTGGATAGGCATTGCCATGTGCTTTGCTGCACGACGGATGAGCTGACGGCGACATTGGCATTGCTCAAGGCGCCGCCGCAGCTCATCATCACGGATTCGCAGGCATTCCGCAGCGTCCATGCCCAGAAACCGGCAGCGAGCCGCTTGACCTCCTTTTCGGTGTTGTTTGCAGGTTATAAGGGGGATATCGCTTACTTTACCTCATCGGCACGCAAGCTGCTGGAGCTCCCTGCTGAGGCGCATATCCTGATTGCTGAGGCGTGCACGCATCGGCCGTTGACGGAAGACATTGGCCGTGTGAAATTGCCGCGGCTATTGCGCAAGCGTCTGGGAGAGAAAATAACGATTACGATGACGGCAGGGCGTGATTTCCCGCAGGATCTGCGACAGGCGGGAATCGATTTTGTCATCCATTGCGGCGCCTGCATGTTCAATCGCAAATACGTGCTGAGCCGTGTGGCCGAGTGCCGCGGGCAGGGCGTGCCGATGTCGAATTATGGCATTGCGATTGCGGCCTTGCTGGGAATCCTGGATGATGTAGAAATGCCAGGCCGCAGGAATTGACAGGGAAGGATTTGCCTGGCAAACGCAAATACGGTACAATGATACATATTCCGATAGAGATATTGATGACAAAGAGGAGGACAGTAATGCGAAAGAACATACGATACATGCTTGGCTTGGGCACTTGCTCGTTGTGGCTTTTCATGGTTGCGCCGGCGTTTGCCCAAACGGTGGTCAATACCAATCCTGAGACGGCAGTGATTCGTCTGGCCTCGACGAATACCGCAGCAAAGGAAACGGCAAAGCCAGCTGACAAGCCAGAAGTGCCGGCAGGCTGGTTCTGGCTCAGCTCGGATGACAAGTACAGCAAGTTCATCGACTTGCAGTCGGTGGTAGCGATGCCGCGACGCAGTTCAGCAGGCAATGCCTATGAGACCGATGTCCAGGCCTGGACCAAGACGGAGTACAGCTATGAGGGCGCCAAGGAGACCCTGGCGGCATATGGCCTGCTTGAAAAGATCGGTGATCCGAGCAAGCTGTCCTATAGCACGGCCTTGCTGTCGATGAATCCGCAGACGCGTCAGGTGTGGTATATGGAGGAGCATTTCCATGAGGCATCGGGTAAGGTGATCTGGTCTAATGCCCATGATGTGGCTTATCGCAACAATGATGCCAAGGGCAAGGAAATCAATTCGCAGGCCTTTGATGCCTCGTTCTATCAGGCGGCGCTCGACCGGGCTTTCCGTGGTGCTGGCGAGACAGCCCGGGCTGAGGCTAAAGACCGCTGGTATGATATCTTTACGAAACAGACTCCGGATGGTATCCGCTATTCGATTGCTGCTGATACGACGACGATGCGCATGGAGAAGAATAATCTGATCTTCTGGAGCTGGCAGGAGACCAAGGATGCCGATGGCAAGGTGGTCGATGTCAAGTTCCTCAAGATGGCGATGAACCTGCCGGAGGCAACGCTGCTCGTCATCAATGGGACCCATTGGGCTCCACAGACAGGCTGGCAGTCCCTTGAGAATGAGCTTGATGGGCATTACCGCATGATTCCGTCGACGTCAGAGGAGTACCAGATGGTCACAGCCCTGCGCGACTATGCCAAGAGCCATGACGCGTGGGTCAACCGCTATAAACGTCTGTATGCACCGAAGAATTGAAGAAAATATCCTGGCCGGTTCTTGGAAAAGAACCGGCTATTTTGCTGTAATGGTGTAAATGAATGGCCATATTTATGGTATAATGGAAAAAGTATGTGCACAAATGTAAAGATTGTGTGGGAATGAGAAACGAAGGAAGTGGTTGAATGCCAATCAAGATACCAAATGCGCTGCCAGCAGCGCATATTCTCGAGAGTGAGAATCTGTTCGTCATGGATGCGGACCGTGCCTATAGCCAGGATATCCGTCCGCTGAAGATATTGATCTTGAATCTGATGCCGATAAAATACATCACCGAGACGCAGCTGCTGCGCCTGCTAGGCAACTCGCCGCTGCAGGTCGAGGTTGATTTCATCTATACGGAGACCTATGTACCGAGCCATACGCCAAGTGACTATCTGGCGCAGTTCTACGGTACCTTCGATGAGGTGCGTCATAAGAAATACGATGGCATGATCATCACGGGCGCTCCGGTCGAGAATATGGAGTTCGAGGAGGTGGCCTACTGGGATGAGGTCAGCGAGATCATGGAGTGGAGCAAGACCCATGTTTACTCGACTTTCCATATCTGCTGGGGGGCACAGGCAGGCCTTTACTACCATTACGGTATACCGAAATACTCGGTGCCTGAGAAGATATTCGGTGTTTTCAAGCATCATACCTGTGTCAAGTATGAGCGGCTGCTGCGTGGCTTTGACGATGAGTTCTATGTGCCGCATTCGCGCCATACGGAAGAACACAAGGAAGATATCCTGAAGGTGCCGGAGCTCACAATCCTGGCGGAGTCGGATGAGGAGGCGGGGCCCTACATCATTGCAAATCTGGCCAAGCGGCAGTTTTTCATCACGGGGCATGCCGAGTATGACCCGACGACGCTCAAGCAGGAATATGACCGCGATCTCAAGGCAGGCATGAACCCGAAGATTCCGCAGAACTACTATCCCGATGATGACCCGTCAAAACCGCCAATCGTGCGCTGGCGCAGTGTGGCACACCTGCTGTTTGCCAACTGGCTCAATTATTATGTCTATCAGGAGACGCCGTATGAACTCGATGAGCTCTATAAAGAGGTGGACGATTGAGTTCAGTGTGTTTTCAGTTGCTGATGATATACTGACAACATTTGAATGAATCCATTACTAAAGGGGAAGATTACATGAAAATGCGATGGGGAGCGGGTCTGTTGGCAGCTGCGATGTTGTTTGTGGCGATGCCGCAGGCAGGTGCAGAGGAAAAGATTTCGGAGGACATCTATCAGTGGGTGCAATCGACTGCCCGTCAGAATTATTACTTCAACAAACAGCATATCTATTTTGGCAAGGATGAAAAGGAAAATATCAATCTCAATATCATCACCGTGCCTGCCTTGAAGACATATGATTCCATTCAGATACAGGATGTGGTATCCAAACGCCGCTGGAAAGGACAGTCGACGGCTGGCTATGGTGATTTGGCAGGCTGTGCAGAATATCTGCAGTTAAACATCAAAGACCAGACCGTAGATATCATGAAACATGAAGACCTTGACAGCGATTGGGGAACGCTGGGGACGTCGACCGTGAAACGTACGGTAAAGCTGGCAGAGCTGTCAGAAAAAGACGTTGATGCCAAGTTCTATCATGCCATCATCAAGTATGCAGAGGTACATGCCAAGGAGATTGCTGCACGTACGGAAAAAGAGAAGGGCACCAAGATAACGAAAGAGGCCCAGAAACAGCTCGAGAAGGGGCTGGGGGCACCGCAGGATGGCAAGGATGCTTCCAAGGATACGAAAAACAAGAAAAAACGCAAATAAAGTGTGGCGTATAGCATGAAAAGATATGTAGCAATAGACATAGGCGGCACAGCCATCAAATACGGCCTGGCTGATGCGCAGGGAAAATTTGCCGTCAAGAAGAACAGGCCGACGCTGGCCCGCGAAGAAGGCGGCGAGGGGATTGTCCGCAAGGTAATAGAGATTGTCCGGCAGTACCAGGCTGAAGAGCCGGTGGCAGGCGTTGCAATCGATACGGCGGGCATAGTGAATCCTGTGACAGGGGATATTGTCTTTGCCGGTGAGCAGAGCTTTCCGGGGTACAGCGGCGTGCGGCTTGGCACGCTGGTGCAGGAGGCTTGTGCGGTTCCCTGTGCAGTCGAGAATGACGTCAATGCGGCGGCTTTGGGCGAGTATTGGCAGGGAGCGGCGAAAGGTGCTGGCTCGGCCTTCATGATGACGGTCGGCACAGGGATTGGCGGCTGCTTTATCCTCGATGGCAAGGCCTGGCATGGTGCGGGGTTCAGTGCTGGTGAGGCTGGTTTCATGCGCCTGCATGGTCAGCCGCAGATTTTCGAGGAGGCAGCCTCGACGCGGGCGATGATCGTGGAGGCTGCGGCATCGCATAATGTGTCGCCAGCAGAACTCACAGGAGAGCAGGTCTTTGCCTGGGCATTAGCAGGTGATGTGGATGCAGTGATTGCAATCGAGCATATGGTTGATAATCTTGCTGAGGGAATTGCCAACATCTATTGCCTGCTGAATCCTGAAGTTTTTGTGCTGGGCGGTGGTATCATGGCGCAGCAGGACTATCTGCGGCCGCGCATCGAGCAGCGTTTGGAGGCGTTGGTGGTTCCGGCTATGCGCGATGCGACGCGGCTGGAGTTTGCTCAGCTGGGCAATGACGCCGGGATGACTGGTGCGCTGTACTCTTTATTGACTAGAGCAACTATTTAATGAAATTTAAACCCCGATTCAAGAGGATTTTAAGAGAATTTGTTTAATATACTCTTAGGTGGATAACTGATAGTTAGAGCTTTTGAAAGAATGAGGGGGAAGAAAGATGATGAGAGTATCCAGACTGCTGGCAACGCTGGTTGCCATGACAGCTATCATGGTTTTTTCCATGGCGACGGTCTTTGCAGCAGCCAATGACAATGTGGACTGGGATAACAGCGTAATCCGCGCTACAGGCGGTGGGGTGGCACCGTCGCGGGCGCGTACGCAGGCGCAGGCCCGCATGATGGCTCGTCGGGCAGCTATCGTCGATGCTTATCGCCAGCTGGCTGAGTATGTTGGCGGTGTGAACATTGACGGTGAGACGACCGTCAATATGGCCGAGGTCACGAGCGATGTCATCCGCACGCGGGTCAATGCGACGATTCGTGGTGCCAGGATCATCAAAGAGGGTGTGACTAGTGATGGCGGCTACGAGGTGACGATGGAGGTGCCACTGTTTGGCGTTTCTGCGTCGGTGGCCAGTGCGGTCATGGAACGTCCGGCAACTGTCGAGGCATTCCCGGAGCCGGTACCGTCGGTAGAGCCGGCAGCACCATCGTCGGTCCATATCGATATCAATGTAGGAACGGGCACGACGACGCCTAGCGTGGATACGGGGACGACTGGCTCGGCGGCATCGTCCAAGGGTTCCTCAGCAGCATCAGCACCATCTGGTCGCGCCATTGGCGGCTACACGGGCCTTATCGTTGACTGCCGTGGCCTTGACCTCAAGCCGGTCATGAGCCCGGTCATCAAGAATGAGAGCGGTCAGCCAATCTATGGCTACAAGAACCTTGATTACGACAAGGTGGTCTCCAACGGTATGGTAGGCTATACGCGTGATATCAACCGTGCAGGCCGCGCTGGCAGCAATCCGCTGGTGGTAAGGGCTATTGCCCTTGACAACCATAACGGCAACCCGATCCTTGCGACGGCAGATGCCAATCGCGTGCTGATCGAGAATGGGGCAACCCATTTCCTTGATGCGACGAATGTCGTTTTCCTGCGCTGATATAAAATGCAATAACGAAGCGAGAATATTAAAGCGGATAGCCGTGCATGGCTATCCGTTTTTGTTGTCCATATGTCAATGGAAGAGGATCATGGTGATGCCGCCGATGGCTGGCAGGGCAACGATGGCGGCCTTGAGCAGGGGCAAAGGTGCCAGGTGCGTGCCTTTGGCACCGAACCAGGCACCAAACATGAGGCCTGCCAGTGTCTGGATGAAAATCATGAAGTCTAGGCGGTCGTTGAACAGGTAGCCGAGGCCGCCGGCGGCCGATATCGGCAGGATGATCATCATGCAGGTGCCGATGGTCTGCAGCAATGGCACGCCGAAGATGACCATCAGGGCCAGCTGGATATAGGCAGCTGCACCGATGCCGAAGGCGCCAGAGAGAAAGCCGGTGATGATACCGGTGGCAAGGCCGTAGATCCAGAGCTTGCGGCCGGTCAGGAGCTCACTGCGCATCGGTGTGTGGGCGGCGAGCCATTTGTCATGATAGAGCTTGACATAGAGGATGATGGCGCTGGAGAACAGCATGATACCTGTGATGGAGCTCAGGAAATCAGCAGGCATCAGATTGGAGACGTTGGCACCGAGGAAGGCGCCACTGATGCCACCAAAACCGATGATGGCACCGGTCTTGACGATGACTTCCTTCTGGCGGAAATGGCTGATGGTACCTGAGAGCATCGTGAAGACCATCGAGGCTAAAGCGACGGCGAGAGCTGTATGGATTGGGATATGAAAGCCGACAGTCAGCAAGGTGATGGTGACGCCGGCACCGCCAGCGCCGACAAAACCGATGACAGCGCCGAGCAGCAGCATGGAGAAGAACAACATGGAGAGAGTCACAGCCTTTCTGTAGGGGTAAGTGTTACATTTCATTATAAGAGCTCATGAGGAAATGTCAAATCGTTGGGAAAGTGCTGCGCACAACAAAAAAGCCAGGATAAACATCCTGGCTGAAATTTCTTGGTGACACCTATGGGATTCGAACCCATGAACCCGGCGTGAGAGGCCGGTGTCTTAACCACTTGACGAAGGTGCCGATTTGGTGACGCCTATGGGATTCGAACCCATGAACCCGGCGTGAGAGGCCGGTGTCTTAACCACTTGACGAAGGCGCCGATATTTGGTGACACCTATGGGATTCGAACCCATGAACCCGGCGTGAGAGGCCGGTGTCTTAACCACTTGACGAAGGTGCCACGTAACTGACTTGATTTATTATATTACATGTTTTGCAAATTTGCAAGGCTTTTTTTCAATCTTTCCAAAGAAATTTTCTTGCCCAGCAAAGAAAGCAGTTCCGTAGCGCCACCTGGCGTTACTTTCTGGCCTGCGACAGCGATGCGCAGTACCCACATGACAAGGCCTTTCTTGAGTTCTTTTTCTTCGATGAAGGCCTCGAGCTTTGCGTAGAGGTTGTCGTTGTTCCAGTCTGCTTCGTCGACGTTCTCGATGAGCTCGATGAGCGTCGGCAGCAGTTCGACGGCTTTCTCGACCGTGACCTTGTTGCGCTTGTTGACGTAGAGCTCAGCGTCAAAAGCTGGCATATTGATGAGGAAACTGATCTCGCCAGCAATCTCGCCAAAGCGCGTCAGGCGGGTCTTGAGCAAGGCAGCAAGGCTTTCCCAGTTGGCAGCAAGGTTTTCCGGCAGATCTCCAGCGAATTTGCGGGCCATCTCTGCAAAGGTCTTATCGTCCATGGCCTTGAAGTATTCGCCATTGATCCAGCCGAGCTTGTCGTAGTCGAAGACTGCTGGTGATTTGGAGAGACCGTCGAGGCTGAAGTGGGCGATGAGCTCGTCCATCGAGAAGATTTCCTGGTTGGTAGTCTTCGGGTTCCAGCCGAGCAGGGCAACGTAGTTGACGATGGCCTCCGGCAGGTAGCCCATGTTGACGAGGTCGTCGAAGGACGTGGCACCATGACGCTTGGAGAGTTTGGAGACGGAGCCGTCTTCGTTCTTGCCCATGACCGGTGCCAGGTGGATGAAGGTCGGAACCTCCCAGCCATAAGCCTGATAAAGCAGGTTGTACTTCGGCGTGGATGTGATGAATTCGGCGCCGCGCATGATATGCGTGATGCCCATCAGATGGTCGTCGATGACATTGGCGAAGTTATAGGTCGGCATGCCGTCGCGTTTGAGCAGGACCTGATCCTCGAGCTCTTCGTTCGGGATCGTGATGTTGCCGTGCAGCACATCGAAGAAGGTCGTCTCGCCCGAAAGCGGCATCTTCTGGCGGATGACATAGGGATCGCCATTCGCTAGATGCTTGTCGATGACATCCTGCGGCAAATCGCGGCAGGTGCGGTCATAGCCGCCGAACTGGCCGACGGAGTGATCTTCATTGGGATCGCAGAAACAGTAGTAAGCATGGCCGCTCTTGACGAGCTCTTCGGCGTACTTCTTGTAGATGTCCATGCGCTCGCTCTGGATGTATGGGCCGCAGTTGCCGCCGATATCCGGGCCTTCGTCCGGGACAATCTTGGCGAGTTCGAGGGTGCGGTTGATGAAGTCGACGGCATCGGCGACATAGCGCGTGCGGTCGGTATCCTCGATGCGCAGGATGAAGTCACCTTTCTGTGCCTTGGCGTAAAGGTAGCCATAAAGCGCGGTGCGCAGGTTGCCGATGTGCATATAACCCGTCGGGCTCGGAGCAAAACGGGTGCGGACTCTCTGTTCAGTCAATGTTATTTCCTCCTAATTTATACAATCCTGTATTGCGTCGAAATTTCTTCTATGAGTATACTACAAACCCGGAATAGGGGCAAACATAAAAGCCTTCTCCTGTGCCCGGATGGCGGAGAAGGCTCGGTCGCTTAGTTTTTCAAGAATTGGTACAGGGCCCGGTACATGATCATGGAGCTTACGGCACCGGGGTCTTCAAAGCCGATGCTGCGCTCGCCGACGAGGCTGGCACGGCCTTTGCGGGCAGCGATGGTCTTGGTGTAGTTGACCCCTTCGCCAGCGGCCCTGGAGGCTTCCTGCAGGACCTCGAACAGCGTCTTGCCCTGAGCATTTTCGGGCAGGAAGCATTCGTAGACCGGAATCAGCGTGTCGAGCATGGTTTTGTCGCCGCGCTCAGCATGGCCACGCTTCTGGATGCCCTCGATGGCGGCGCGCAGGAGCTTTTCCATGCTGACGACGTTCATATGTGTGTCAGTGTCGCAGGCCTCACCGGCTTTGACGAAGCCCGTGCCGTAGAGCGGGCCAGCTGCACCACCGACGTTCTGGATCAGTGCCTTGCCGATGGCTTTGAGGACTGGACCAGGTTTTGACGTATCGTCCATTTCGTCGACGGCTTCCTGGGCGGCGCGGAAACCGCGGGCCATGTTGAGGCCATGATCGCCATCGCCAATCTTAGCATCAAGGCTGGTAAGGTAATCCTTCTGAGCTATGATAGCAGCTGCAACGGCATCCAATGCATCTTTGATTCTGGTCATTCGAAAACTCCTTTATCGCAAAAACATTCATTTAAGTACTATGTATCTATTGTGTGGAGAACAATAGAGCGTGATTGATAAATTTCCTCATAATATTATAACATGGGATAGCTAAAGCACAAGTGTGAATTGACAGAAATATGGGATAAGAGTTACATCTTTACACTTGGTTTGATTGTAAACTTTGTCCGTACTATGAAATTTCGCCAAAAAAGTTTGCCTATTTCTGGCAAGAAAAGTATAATAGAATTAATAAGAGTATACCTACTATAAGAATATAGTATATCAATAGGGAGAGTAAGAAAGAGGAGCGTTATGGAAATCAAGGATATGAGGGCGTTCTATGCCATCGTCGAGGAGGGAAATATCAGTCATGCGGCGCAGCGGCTCGATATTGCGCAGCCTGCGTTGTCGCGGCAGATGAAACGTCTTGAGACGGCACTGGGGGTACAGCTCTTTGAGCGTGGCAGCCGCCGCATCCGCTTGACTGATGCCGGCCGTGTCATGTATTCGCGCGTGGAGCATATTCTCGGCATGGTTGACGGAACCGTGCGGGAAATCACGGAAATCGGCTCGGGGGTTGCGGGCTCGATCCGCATCGGTACGATTACCTCATCGGGGGCGATGCTGCTGCCGGAGCTCATCACAGAGTTCCATGCGCGGTACCCGAATGTCACGTATCAGATTTGGGAGGCTGAAGGGTCCCGCATCCTCGAGCTGCTGGACAACCGCGTCATCGAGATTGGTGTGACGCGCACCCAGGTGGACTCGAAGGTCTATGAGTCGATTGTTCTTCCCAATGAGCCCTTCGTGGTCATCATGAACAAGAACGATGAGATTGGTGAGGCCGGTGACTGCGTCCGCATGGAAGAGCTCAAGGATGCACCAATCATCATTCCACTGCGTTGGCAGTCGATTTTTGTCTCGAATTGCCGCAAGCTCGGTTTCGAGCCCAATGTGGTCTGTGTCAGTGACAGCATCGTGCAGGACCTGCTGCTGGCGAAGATGGACATGGGCTATGCGCTGGTGCCAATCTCGTCGAAGAACCTGCTGACCGATGGCAATCTGATCTATAAGAAGCTGGTGGAGCCGGAGATGAGCACGCATACGGTGGTTGCATGGCTCAAGAATCGCACGCTCTCTTCATCGAGTGCCCATCTTATCAATTTATTCCGGGAAATGTATCTAAGCGAAGGCTGTGAGGCCGGTAATGGAGGCGAATGGTAAATGGAATTGACGGAAATCAAGGTTGGCGTCGCAAATACCGTTACGGAAATGGTTACTGAGCAGAATACGGCGGCAGCTCTAGGCAGTGGCAGTTTGCCGGTCTATGCGACACCGGCGATGACCTGCCTGATGGAAAAGGCGGCAACGGAGGCTATTGAGGGGCTTTTGCCGGAAGGCTGGACCAGTGTAGGCATCTCACTGTCTGTCCAGCACAAGGCACCGACACCTGTCGGCCTTACAGTGCGGGCTGAGGCTGAGGTTACCGCTGTTGATGGGCGCAAGGTTGCATTTGCTGTCCGTGCCTTTGATGACCGTGAAGAGATCGGCTTCGGTACTCACGAACGCTTTGCCGTGCAGAAGGACAAGTTTGTGGCCAAGGCCGCAGCGAAAGCCTGAAGGTTCCGCGGGGGTTATATTTGAATTAGAAATGAAAGGCAGGGGTTTAATTTCCCTGTCTTTCGTTATATCATAGTAATGGACTATAAATAGAAACATTATGTGATAGCTGTGATCACGTATATTTCGGAGGTTTTTTAGAATGGCGAATACACGTATTTTTATTGTTGAGGATGAACGAAGGATCGCGCGTTTTCTGCAGATTGAGCTTGAGCATGAAGGTTATGAGACTGAAACCGAGGAAAACGGCCTGCGGGCCTTTGAGCGCATTGCCCAGGAGGATTATGACCTCGTGCTGCTCGACATCATGCTGCCTGATATGGATGGCATGACGATCTGCCGCAAGGTCCGTGAGATTTCCGATATCCCTATCATCATGCTGACGGCGCGTGACGATGTCGAAGACAAAGTCAATGGTCTCGATATCGGTGCCGATGACTACATGACGAAGCCGTTTGCCATCCAGGAACTTTTGGCCCGCGTCCGCAACGCGCTGCGCAAGCCGCGTGCTGATGGCCGTGAGGTGAGCCTTGAAGGTGAGAAGCTGCAGGTTCGCGATCTGATCATGTATCCGAGCCGCTATGAAGTGCGCGTCAAGGGCGAGGAAGTACAGCTGACGAAGAAGGAATACTCGCTGTTGGAGTATCTGCTGCGCAACAAGCGTAATGTCCTCACGCGCGATCAGATCCTGCAGGAGGTCTGGGGCTATGATTACACGGGCGACACGAACGTTGTCGATGTCTATATCCGTTACCTGCGGGCTAAGATTGACGATCATTTCGATGAGAAATATATCTTCACTGTCCGAGGCGTAGGATATGCGATCAAGGATTAAAGCCTGGCTGCGTCACCCTGAGATGATGTTCAACCGGTTGCGTTATGCGCGGATTTCGACGAAAATCACTTGTTTTTATGCGTCGGTCCTGTTGCTCGTACTGATACTTACCAGTGTGCTGACAGGACTCGGCGTTTATTTTTCGTTCTACCATCAAGCTGAAGTGGAGATCGAGATCAGCATGAATCATGTGCTGGAGCGCATGCGTCAAGGACGGCCGATGGGCGACAGTTTCTGGAAGGATGATCCGGTCATGCCGGGCGTGGTGCTGCGCATCACGGATATCACGGGGCAGGTCGTCTACGAGAATGATGCCCGCTATCCGTCGCTGAAGCGCATCGAGAGCAGCTCGGTCAAGAATCCGCCATTCTGGGCCAACAAGAACATGCAGGTTGCTGAAGTGCGCAATATGACCATCTATCATGCCAAGATGGATGTTGAGTATCAGGGACAGATCTATCAGCTGCATTTTTTCAAGACCATAACAGCGGAGAAGCATTTCCTGGAGACGCTGCAGAAGATATTGTTCCTGATGACCATACTGGGCTTTGTGCTGGCGCTGCTGGCAGGGTATTTTGTCAGCAAGCGCATCCTGCTGCCTATCCGCGAGATGACGGCGACAGCCCGCAAGATCGAGGTGGAGAAGATGGATCGCCGCATCACGGTGCCGCCGGCCCGTGATGAGCTCGCGGAGCTTGCGGATACGTTCAACCATATGCTTGAGCGTCTCGAGGCAGGCTTCAAGCAGCAGCAGCGGTTCGTATCAGATGCCTCTCATGAGCTTAGGACACCGGTCACGGTCATCCTGGGCTATTCTGATCTGTTGTCACGCTGGGGACGGTCGGATAAGGAGGTCCTTGACGAAGGTATCTCCTCTATCCGCTCGGAGGCCGAGGATATGCAGCAGCTGATCGAGAAGCTGCTGTTCTTGGCACGTGCAGACCAGAAAAGACAGGTGCTCCATAAGGAACGCATCGAGCTCTCGGAGCTTGTCGAAGATGTCATGCGCAAGATGAAACTCGTGACCAAGACCCATTCGGTGGATCTCCTGCAGAATGATGAAGGAGTCATCTATGCTGATCAGGTCACGATGCGGCAGATGATGCGCATCTTTTTGGAGAACAGCGTCAAGTATACGCCGCAGGGAGGCCATATCACAGCTAGATCCTGCCGGCTGCCCGATGGACAGCATATCCAGCTGGAACTTGCCGATGACGGCATCGGTATAGCCAAGGAAGACCAGCAGAAGGTATTTGAGCGCTTTTACCGCGTCGATGCTTCCCGTACGAAGGCTGAAGGTGGGGTCAGCGGTACGGGGCTGGGTCTTTCGATTGCGAGCTGGATCTGTGAGCAGCATGGCATTGAAATCTCGATGGAGAGCGCACTGGGCGAAGGTACGAAGATGATCTTGAAGATTCCATTGGCAGAAGAGAATCTTTTGGTGTAGAGAGAAAGGATAGGGAATATGAAGGTATTGGTTACCGGCGTGACGGGGCAGCTCGGGCACGACTGCGTGAAGGAACTTGAACGCCGCGGTATAGAGGCCAGAGGCGTCGCCAGCCGGGATTTTTCATTGACGGACTATGCAGCGGCCAAGGCGTATATCGAGGCGTATCGTCCCGATGTCATCATGCACTGTGCTGCTTATACGGCGGTGGACAAGGCAGAGGATGAGCCGGAACTCTGTGAGGCAGTCAATGCGGGGGGCACGCGCAATCTGGCTATGATTGCGCGGGACATCGATGCTAAGATGATTTACATCAGTACCGATTATGTGTTTCCGGGGGATGGAGAGTCATCCTATGAACCGTCGGCTGCTAAAGCTCCGCAGAATGTTTATGGGCTTTCTAAACTCCATGGCGAAGAGGCTGTGCAGGAGCTTTTGGACAAGTATTTCATCGTGCGCATTTCGTGGGTGTTTGGCATCAATGGCAAGAACTTCATCCGGACGATGCTGAAACTCAGCGAGAAGCATGATGCGCTGAATGTGGTCGATGACCAGATTGGTTCGCCGACCTATACCCATGATCTGGCTGTGCTGTTAGCCGATATGGCGCAAAGTGATAAGTATGGTGTCTATCATGCGACAAATGAGGGCATCTGCTCTTGGGCGGAGCTGGCAGCTGAGACGTTCCGGCAGGCTGGACGGAACGTAACGGTTACGCCGGTGCCGTCGTCGGCTTATCCGACTAAGGCTGTGCGGCCAAAGAATTCGCGGCTTAGCAAGCAGTGTCTCGAAGATGCTGGGTTCCGGCGGTTGCCATCCTGGCAGGATGCCGTGAAACGTTATCTGCTGGAACTTAACACAAAAGCAGATTGAATATTTAATATGTCCACGAAATACGCACATATCTAAAAGATATGTGCGTATTTTAGTACACTGGACGGATAGTTCACTCGTGAAAAACATTTTTACTAAAATATCTTGCAAGAGTGTAAAGTTTGATGTATACTAACATATGTATTTCTAGCAAAGACGGACTGATTTTACGTAATAAAAGTTTTAAGGGAGATGTTTCTGATGTCCAACCAGTTGAAGAAAATTGGCCGCAAGTATCAGGAAACGGCGCTTATCAAGCTGATTGCCGTTGGCCTGGTTATCGGCATTATCCTGGCCGTGGCTGCACCGCAGACGGTGCCGGTCATCGCTATCTTTGGTGATTTGTTTGTGCGTGCTTTGAAGGGCGTGGCACCAATCCTCGTGTTCGTGCTGGTCATGAATGCGATGGCTCAGAAGAATGCTGATGCCAGCGCCTCGATGCGCCCGATTGTCAAACTCTATGTGATTGCTACGTTCCTGGCATCGCTGGTAGCAGTTGGCTTTTCCTTTGCCTTCCCGACCAGCCTGCAGCTGCAGATGGCTGATGCCAAGCTCGCTCCGCCGAGTGGTATCCTGGAAGTCCTGCACAACCTGATCCTCAGTGTGGTAGACAATCCGATCCATGCAATCGCGTCGGCTAACTACATCGGTATCCTGGCTTGGGGTGTTCTCTGCGGTCTTGCTTTGCACAGTGCCTCGGATACCACGAAAGTCATGATCAATGATTTGGCGAAAACGGTGACGAAAATCGTCCAGTGGGTTATCCGCTTTGCTCCGTTCGGTATCATGGGCCTCGTTGCCAATGCCATTGGCGAAAGCGGCCTTGGCGCACTTTTGGGCTATGTCCAGCTGCTCTGTGTCCTGCTCGGAGCCTTCTTCTCAGTAGCTCTCATCATGAATCCGCTTATCGTCTATGCTCATATCCACCGCAACCCGTTCCCGCTGGTTTGGACGACACTGCGTGAAAGCGGTATCTATGCGTTCTTTACCCGCAGCTCGGCGGCTAATATCCCGGTTAACCTGTCCCTCTGCAAACGCCTGCGTCTCGATGAAGATACCTATTCGATTTCGATTCCCCTCGGTGCGACGATCAACATGAGTGGTGCGGCGATTACGATTGCTGTCCTGTCGCTGGCTGCAGCCCATACGCTGGGCATTGATATCGATATGCCGACGGCATTGCTGCTCTGCATTATCGCAACGGTTGGTGCCTGCGGTGCTTCCGGTGTCGCTGGCGGCTCGCTGCTGCTTATCCCGGTAGCCTGCTCGTCTTTTGGTATCGGCAACGACATCGCCATGCAGGTCGTTGGTGTTGGTTTCATCATCGGTGTGTTGCAGGATTCCTGTGAGACGGCTCTCAACAGCTCCAGTGACGTCCTGTTCACAGCCACGGCAGAGTTTGCCAAACGGGCAAAAGCTGGCACGCTGACGGCGGATGACATGGTTCCGGCTCTCGAAGAAGAATAAAGACATACAAAAAAGCGCTGACGAAAGTCAGCGCTTAAATTTTTTAGTGGCGGAGTGGAGAGGATTCGAACCTCCGCACCGGTTACCCAGCCTAACGATTTAGCAAACCGTCCTCTTCAGCCTCTTGAGTACCACTCCATGTAATTATATGGCGGAGAGGGTGGGATTCGAACCCACGCACCTGTTACAGCCTACCGGTTTTCAAGACCGGACTCTTCAACCACTTGAGTACCTCTCCATAAATAACAGATATATTATAGCAGGTGCAGGCATGCCTTGTCAAATATCGGCCAGATTGCTATAATAGCCATTGGATTATTTTTAGTAGGTAATGATGCGTTTTAGGAGCTGAGTGCATGAAAATCGCATTCTTTGATTCGGGAGTCGGCGGCTTGTCTGTCCTTCATCATGCCATGAAGGTCCTGCCGCATGAGCAGTTTGTCTTTTTTGCCGATGAAGACAATGTGCCTTATGGCACGAAGTCCAAGCAGCAGGTACGTGATTTCGTGGCCAAGGCATTTGACTTCCTGATGACCAAAGATGTCAAGGCAATCGTGACGGCTTGCAATACGGCAACGTCGGTGGCTGTGGCCGAGATGCGCCGTCGGTATGATATTCCCATCATCGGCATGGAGCCTGCGGCCAAGAAGGCGCTGGATCTTGATGGTGAGCATCGCGTGCTGGTGACGGCGACGCCGATTACGGTCAGCGGGCGCAAGATGGAACTGCTCATTGAGAAGGTGGATAAGGACCATCTGGTCGACAGGCTGGCTTTGCCGGGCCTCGTCGAGTTTGCTGAGCGGCAGGAGTTTGAGTCGCAGGCCGTGACGGACTATCTGACCAGTCAATTCGCACCGTTTGACTTCAGCGAATACTCGGCATTGGTGCTGGGCTGCACGCATTTCAATTATTTCAAGGATACGATGCGCCGTCTGCTGCCAGACAATGTAGCTTTTGTCGATGGCAATGAGGGGACGGTACGTGAGCTGATCCGCCGCCTTCGGGAGCGAAACCAGCTTGAGACGCAGGAGCAGACGGTAGAGTATTATTATTCAGGCCGTCTGGTCAGAGATGACATGGAGCTTGCCCGCCTGCAGGCATATCTGCGGCGCCTTGACAAGATGTATAGGATTTGACTTGACTTTAGACGGCAATTGTTCTAGGCTATACATTGTGTATTTCATTTTATTAATGAAAGAAAATTATTCCGCAGGAGGGATTATATGCCAGTCATTACGGAGCATCACGTGAATTTCTACGATACTGATGCGATGGCGGTCGTTCATCATTCGAACTACATTCGCTGGTTTGAGATTGGCCGCGTGGAGTATCTGCGCTCCATTGGCATCACACTGGGTGAGCTGATGGATGATGGCTTTGTGTTTCCGATTACGGATGTACGAGCGAAATATGTCTCTCCGGGAAAGTTTGACGATGTCGTCCTGATCGAGACGACGCCGACGGCACTTACCAAGGCTAAGATGGCCTTTGATTATCGGATTATCCGCAAGGCTGATGGCGAGGTCATGGTGACCGGCCATTCACAGAATGTGTTTACCAGCAAGGAGACTGGACGCATAACCCGCCTGCCGGAAAAATATTATCGGATATTAGCGGCGGCAATGGCGAAAGAGAAAACCTTGCAGCTGAAATAAGTAATTGGATTTTAGGGAGGAATCATTGTGACAATCGTATACGTTATTGTTGGACTGATTGTACTGGCCGTTGTGGCTGCTAACCTTTACCTCGCTGCGGCAGGTAAGGAGGACATTCGTGTGGATACGAGTGCTCCGGTCGTTGTTGAGTCCCAGGACGAAAACAGCATCGTGCTTTCGAAAAAGCTGAACTTCTATAATGAGGGCAAACAGTGTGCCACCATCATGGACGCCATCAACCATGTCCAGCTGCCCTATGAGCAGTATGACGGCATTGCTGTCAAGGGAATTGCTGAGCGCGAGGGCGAGCCGCGTGAGGACGAGTACTTCGAGGCTGTCCTGATCCAGAAAAAGGGCGATGCGCATGGCGAGGATAAGCTCAATATCTATGCCAAGGTCGAGCTGACCCCGCGCAAGGGCATGAGCCTCAAGGAGGCCCTTTCCCATATGGTGGACCTGCCGGTTGATTTCATCTGGATGGAAACGGGCCGTACGCCATGGCATTACCGCAAGATCCGTTTGGTATTTACGGCAGAAGAGATCGCTAAGCTGGCAAATGTTCAGCTGGCAGAAGACTGAGGAGGCAGCGAAACAATGGCAGAAGAATTAGAACTTATCCCGGTGCCGACGCGCATCCTGACGGAAAAGGACGATATCGTTGACGCGATTGAGCGTTACACGAAAGATAAGATTGGCGAAAATGACCTGCTCTGCTGCGCAGAGAGTGTAGTAGCCATCACCCAGGGCCGATATGTACGCCCAGAAGACCTCAAGATCAGCAAGGTAGCGCAGTTCTGCTGCCGCTTCATTCCGGACTATGGTTCGCTGGCATCGCCTCATGGCATGCAGTCGCTGATGAATGTTGAGGGCAAGTGGCGCGTGGCCTTTGCACTGTTTGCTGGCTTTATCGCTAAGATCTTTGGCAAGTCGGGCATGTTCTATGTCTGGGGCGGTAAGGAGACGGCTATGATCGATGACGTTACGGGCACGATGCCGCCGTTCGATAAATGCATCGTTTATGGCCCGGGTGAGCCGAATGAGGTCGTCAAGAAGATTCAGCAGCGTCTCGGCTGCTTCGGTGCGATGATTGCTGACGTCAATGACCTCAAACGCTCGCGTGTGGTCGGCGTCACGGACAAGGTTGACGGTCCGAAGGCTGCACAGCTGTTGATTGATAATCCGTTTGGCAATGCTTCCCAGAAGACGCCAATCTGCATCATCAAGAACTATCGCCAGTATCAGGAAAAGAACTGAAGATGAAGAACCTCCCCGCAGGGGGAGGTTTTTTTAACAGGAGGGATATCATGCCAAGAACAGATCGGCGGAGCGCAGACCAGCTCCGTCCTTACACGATACATCGCCATTTCCAGAAGTATCCGGCCGGTTCGGTGCTCATCGAGATGGGCAATACGAAAGTCATCTGTGCTGCGACGATTGAGGATCGGGTACCGTTCTTCCTCAAGGGAACAGGGGAAGGCTGGATCACTGCCGAGTATTCGCTGCTGCCGAGTGCTACCGGCACGCGCACCCAGCGAGAGGCTGTGCGCGGCAAGCAGTCGGGGCGCACCCAGGAAATCGAGCGCCTGATTGGCCGCAGCCTGCGCTCAGTGGTCGATACGAAGGCCATTGGCGAGCGCACCATCATGATTGACTGCGACGTGATCCAGGCCGATGGCGGCACGCGTACAGCATCAATCACGGGGGCTTTTGTCGCTTTGGTCGAGGCTTGCGCAACATTTTACGAGAAGGGCAATGTCTTTCCCGTCAAGGACTTCGTCTCGGCAATCAGCGTCGGCATCAGCCACGAGAACGAGCCGTTGCTTGACCTCTGCTACGAAGAGGATTCCCAGGCTATCGTCGATATGAATGTCGTCATGACTGGCGAGGGAAAATTCGTCGAGGTACAGGGCACTGGCGAGGGGCGCCCCTTTTCCCATGAGGAGCTTGGCTCGTTGCTGAGTCTTGGGGAAAAGGGCTGCCGTGAGCTGATCTCGTACCAGAAGGATGTGCTTGGCGGTCAGCTGGTCTGGTTGGTCGGCCGTGAAGGATAAAGAGTTCGGGAGGAAATCCATGCAGAAAATCGTGATCGCAACCAAGAATCCGGGCAAGGTGCGTGAGATGGCAGCAGCCCTCAGTGCATTGCCCGTTGAAGTAGTTTCGCTGGCGGAGTTCGGGCAGCTGCCCGATGCTGTCGAGGATGGCAAGACCTTTGCCGAAAATGCCCGTATCAAGGCGGCATTTTACCGGCAGCAGACGGGTTGCGCCTGCATTGCTGATGACTCAGGGCTGGAGATTGAGGTGCTGGGGGGTGCGCCAGGCATCCATTCGGCTCGTTTTGCCGGCTTCCATGCCGATGATGCGACGAACAATGCCAAAATGGTTGAGGAACTGCAGCGCCTGGGCGTCAGCGAGTCGGCCGCTGATTATCGCTGCGCGATTGCTTTTGTGGGCTTGGATGGCATGGAGCTGGCAGCTGATGGGCGCTGTGACGGTCAGATAAAGCTTGCTCCGAAAGGGGAAAATGGCTTTGGCTATGATCCCTATTTCTATCCGCAGGAGTACCCAGGCCGCACGATGGCAGAGCTCACGCTGGAGGAAAAGCAGCGGATCAGCCACCGTGGCAAGGCCCTCAAGGCATTATCCCGTGAGCTGGAGGCAAGACTGAAATGAAGATCGGAATCGTAAGTGACAGCCATGGGGATACGAATGCCTTGGATCAGATGCTGGCTCATCCGGCAGCCCAGGATGTCGAGGGTTGGTTCTTTGCTGGCGACATTGCCATGGATGCAGAATATCTGGCCATGATCACGCAGCTGCCGGTGGCCAAAGTGGCTGGCAACAATGATTGGCCGTATACGACTCTTAAAGACGCTATTGTAACGGAAGCCGGGGGACACCGAATCCTGCTGACGCATGGTCATCTCTATGGCGTGCAGTTCTCTACGGAAATGCTGGTGCAGGTGGCGGAAGCGCAGCAGGCAGATATTGCCATATATGGTCATACGCATGTTGCGGATATCCAGCCAGGCGGGGTCATGGTGCTCAATCCGGGAAGCATAGCTCGTCCGCGTGATGCGTCCAAAGGCTCGTTCATGGTGGCAGATTTGCTGCCGGATTGCGAGCCGGTTGTAAAAATTATACGGATATAAATATTTTAAATTCTGCAATAAACCAGCAATAAAAAAAACAAATTTTTTTTTTACGAAAATAAAATTTACAGCAGGAATTTTTCCGTAAATCGCTAATATACTAATTGATGTGATAGTTGTCACGCGCGTCTCCATGGGAATTGGGGTAAAAAGTGAACTGGGTTCACTATTTATGCGGGGTTGCGGCACTTTTCCTTTCGCTTGAAAGGGGCGAAAAAATGTGCTATGATGAACCCACAGATGTGTGATAAGTTGTATTTATGGGAGGGATTACTTTGCGAGAAATTGATGCAAAACAAATCACGGAAACCGTAGCACAGATGTGCAAAGAGGCAGCTTATTATCTGCCAAAGGACGTTTACGAAGGCCTGAAACGCGGCCGTGAGACGGAGAAATCTCCGGTCGGTCAGAACGTTCTTGACCAGATTATCAAGAATGCTGAGATTGCACGTGCTGAGGATCGCCCGTACTGCCAGGATACTGGTATGACGATCGTATTCCTTGAAGTCGGCCAGGATCTGCATATCACGGGCGGCCTGCTTGAAGATGCCATCAATGCCGGTATTGCCAAAGGCTATACGGAAGGTTATCTGCGCAAATCTGTCGTTGCTGAGCCGTTGTTCAATCGTGTCAACACGAAGGACAACACGCCGGGCGTCATCTACACGAAAATCGTGCCGGGCGATAAGCTTAAGATTACGGTCGCACCGAAAGGCTTCGGTTCGGAAAACAAATCCGGCGTCAAGATGCTGGTTCCGGCTGATGGCGTTGAAGGTGTGAAGAAAGCTGTCATGGACATCATCCTGCATGCCAGCATGAATCCGTGCCCGCCGATGGTTGTCGGCGTAGGTATCGGCGGCACTATGGATCGTGCTGCACTCCTTTCCAAGAAGGCTCTGACCCGCTCTATCGACGAGCGCAATCCGATGCCGGAATACGCAAAACTCGAGGGCGAACTCCTGGAACTCATCAATCAGACGGGTATTGGACCGCAGCTTGGCGGTACGACCTCTGCACTCGCCGTCAATGTCGAGTGGGGCCCGACGCATATCGCAGGTCTGCCGGTCGCTGTAACGATCTGCTGCCATGCTATGCGCCATGCATCGCGTACGCTTTGATTTGAGGATAGGAGGAAATAAAAATGGCAGAACCAATTAAAATCCAGACTCCGTTTACGGAAGAGATGTCCCGCAAGCTGCATGTCGGCGATGCGGTCCTTATCAGCGGTACGATCATCGCTGCCCGTGATGCTGCGCATAAGGCTATGACTGAGGCGCTGGCACGTGGCGAGGAACTGCCGGTTGATTGGAAGGATCAGATGGTTTATTATCTCGGACCGACGCCGGCAAAACCGGGTGATCCGATTGGCTCCTGCGGCCCGACGACTTCCGGCCGTATGGATGCTTATACGCCGACGATGCTCGATCAGGGCATCAAGGGCATGATCGGCAAAGGCTCCCGTTCGGCTGCTGTTGTCGAGTCCATGAAGAAGAACGGTGTAACGTATTTTGCTGCTGTTGGCGGTGCTGCTGCCTTGATCGCAAAATCCGTCAAGAAGTATGAAGTCCTCGCTTATCCGGAGCTCGGCCCGGAGGCTGTAGCTGCTCTTACGGTTGAGGATTTCCCGGCTATCGTTGTCATCGATTGTGAGGGTAACAACCTCTACGAGACGAACCAGGCTAAGTATCGTACGCTGAAAGGCTACTGATAGAGGTAAAGGTATTATTTTAGGAGGTATAGAATGTTCCACACAACTTTTTATCTGCGTCGTTTGCATTCTTTAGTGGGTCTCCTGGTGCTCGGTATCGTTCTCTTTGAGCATATCTTCACCAACTCGATGGCCCTCGGCGGCGCTCCGGCACTTAATGGTGCACTCGCTATGATGGAGCTCATCCCGAAACCAATCTTCCTCGGCCTTGAGGTATTCGGCATCGCTGTTCCGCTCCTGTTCCATGCTATCTACGGTGTTTACATTGCCCTGCAGGCAAACAACAACCCGGGCCGTTTCGGTTACATCCGCAACTGGCAGTTCGCGCTCCAGCGCTGGACGGCATGGTTCCTCGTTGTATTCCTCGTATGGCACGTATTCTATCTCCGCGTCTTCACGAAGGGCATCAGCGGCACGCCGATTTCCTATGAACTCCTTCAGAGCTACTTTGTCGGCCATCCGATTTATGCTCTGCTGTATATCCTTGGCATGTTTGCAGCTATCTTCCATTTCTGCAATGGTATCACGACCTTCTGCATGACCTGGGGTATCGCTAAGGGCCCGCGCATCCAGAACGTCATCAGTCTCTGCAGCATGGGTCTCTGCGCTCTTCTCTGCCTGGTTACGCTGGTATTCATGGGCAGCTACTTCGTAATGTAAGTGAAGTATCGCAAAGTAAAGGAGAAAATCAATGGCTAATAAACCTGAAAATAAGATTATTGTCGTAGGCGGCGGCCTCTCCGGCCTCATGGCTGCGCTGAAGATCTGCGAAGGCGGCGGTAAAGTAGACCTGTTCTCTTACTGCCCGGTAAAACGCTCCCATTCCTTGTGCGCACAGGGCGGCATGAACGCCTGCATGGATACGAAGGGCGAGCATGATTCCATCTATGAGCATTTTGATGATACCGTATACGGCGGTGACTTCCTGGCTGACCAGCTGGCTGTAAAGGGCATGGTCGAGGCAGCTCCGAAACTCGTCAAGATGTTTGACCGCATGGGCGTACCGTTCACGCGTACAGCTGAAGGCGTCCTTGACCTCCGTAACTTCGGTGGCCAGAAGAATAAACGTACGGTATTCGCCGGCTCCACGACGGGACAGCAGCTCCTCTATGCTCTCGATGAGCAGGTTCGCCGCTGGGAAGTCAAGGGTGGCGTAAAGAAATACGAGTTCTGGGAATTCATCAAGATCATCAAGAACAAAGACGGTATCTGCCGTGGTATCGTAGCTCAGAACATGAACTCCAACGAGATCGTTTCGTTCCCGGCTGATGTTGTCATCCTGGCAACGGGTGGCCCTGGCCAGGTATATGGCCGCTGCACGGCTTCGACGATCTGCAACGGTTCGGCAGTTTCCGCTGTTTACCAGCAGGGGGCTGAGATCGGCAACCCAGAGTTCCTGCAGATCCATCCGACGGCAATCCCGGGCTCGGACAAGAACCGTCTGATGTCTGAGGCCTGCCGTGGTGAGGGTGGCCGCGTATGGGTTTACCGCGAGAATCCGGAGACCCACGAGAAAGAGCGTTGGTACTTCCTCGAGGATATGTATCCGGCATACGGCAACCTCGTACCGCGTGACGTTGCTTCCCGTGCTATCTACAAAGTCGTTGTCCATATGGGCCTCGGCATGCAGAACCCGAATCGCGTATACCTCGACCTTTCCCATATCCCGGCTGATTACCTCGAGCGCAAACTCGGCGGTATCCTCGAGATGTATGATGATTTCGTAGGTAAAGACCCGCGCAAGGTTCCGATGGAAATCTTCCCGTCCATCCATTATTCTATGGGCGGCATCTGGGTTGACCGTGAGCATCATACGAACATCCCGGGCCTCATGGCATCCGGCGAGTGCGACTACCAGTATCATGGTGCAAACCGTCTCGGTGCAAACTCGCTGCTGTCGGCAACGTACTCCGGTACGATTTCCGGCCCAGAGTCCCTGCGGCTTGCCCGCAGCGGCAAGCTCGGCGATGCCCTCACGGAGGCAGAGCTCGAGGCAGCTCGCAAAGAGTGCGTAGAGGAATTCGACCGTATCCGCAACATGAACGGTCCGGAGAACGCGCACCAGATGCATCACGAGCTCGGCGATATCATGTACAAGTATGTATCGGTTGAGCGTGATAACAATGGCCTCAAACAGTGCATGAAGGAACTCCATGAGCTCCTCAAGCGTTGGGATAACATCGGTGTTACGGATCATGGCAACTGGGCAAACCAGGAGGCTATGTTCGTCCGTCAGCTCCGCAATATGATCATCTATGCAATGGCTATCACGAAGTCCGCATTGCTGCGTGACGAGAGCCGTGGTGCCCATGCGAAGATCGTCCTCAAATCCGACTATGAGCAGTGGGATGATGCGAAGAAGAAGGCCTTCGATGAGAAGACCGGCGCATATCATTTCGATGCTGAGACGGGCCGCGCTATGACGGATGACGGCAATGACGACCTCGTATTCTTTGGCCGTGATGATGAGAAATTCATGTACACGACCGTCGTTTCCTTCGATGCTGCTAACAGCGAGCCGGAGGTTTCCTATCGCGAGTTCGAACATTCTCTCATCAAGCCGCGTCTGCGCAACTACGCCGTAGCTAAGAAAGAGTAATGAGGGAGGACAAATAGAATGGCAGAACAGAAGAAAGTCAGACTCGTTATCGAACGCCAGGACGGCCCGAATGACAAGCCGTATACCCAGGAGTTCGAAGTAGATTATCGTCCGGGCCTCAACATCGTTGCCGCCCTGATGGAAATCCAGAAAAATCCGGTAACCGTTGACGGCAAGAAAGTCGCTCCGGTTGTCTGGGAGTGCAACTGCCTCGAGAAAGTCTGCGGCGCTTGCATGATGGTCATCAACGGCAAAGCCCGCCAGGCTTGCTGCTCGCTGGTAGATAACCTCAAACAGCCGATTCACCTGGCTCCGGCACGCACGTTCCCGGTTATCCGTGACCTCCTAATCGATCGCTCCGTTATGTTTGAGAGCCTCAAACGTATCCACGGCTGGATTGAGGTCGATGGTACCTGGGACGTCAAAGATGCACCTATCCAGAATCCGCATACGGCTGAGACGGCTTACGAGATTTCGCACTGCATGACCTGCGGTTGCTGCCTCGAGGCTTGCCCGAACGTTGGTCCGCAGTCCGACTTCATCGGACCGTCCCCGACGGTACAGGCATACCTCTTCAACCTCCATCCGCTCGGGAAGTTCGATGCTCCGACGCGTCTGAACGCCCTGATGGAAAAAGGCGGTATCACGAGCTGCGGCAACAGCCAGAACTGTGTCGAGGCTTGCCCGAAGAACATCAAGCTGACGACGTATCTCGCACAGCTTAACCGCGATGTCAACAAACAGGCACTCAAGAACATTTTCAACAAATAATTGTTAGGAATGTACCAGGACCTGCCCTTAAAGGGCAGGTCCTTTTGTATGTCTTATTTTCGCTTGTTTTTTCTTGTTGGGCAATTTATCCCGCGAGAATACTTGATTCTTTTTGCTATTTTGGTATATGATAAGTATATATTGGGTGTAGACCCTAGACGTGCAATTCTTACAGCTAGGATGATAATTATGAGAAAGAATAATCGTGTCCCATTAAGCCCATGTTTGAAACGTTTTAAATTCTTCTTTGATTTGCTGAAAAAGACGACAGAGGATTATCTCTTTTTCACGGATTTACAGGAAAATATAGTGATGGTTTCTCCGAACCTCGTTCAGGATTTTGACTTGCCGGGGGAGGTCATGGAGGATTTCGACAAGTATTGGAGTCCGCTGGTTCATCCGGAGGAGCGCGAGTCTTATCTGACCTCGCTGCGTGGCATCAAGGCGGCGCAGAGCGTGCTGGAGCATGCGATGGAATATCGTGTGAAGAGCCGCAAAGGTGAGTATATATGGATCCGCTGCCGTGGCCGGGTTGGAACGGATCGGGATGGCCGTCCCAGTATGTTTGTTGGCATGATGTCGAGGATGGCACAGCGCAATCAGGCGGATGAGATCACTGGATTGCTGAACAAGTACCAGTTTGAGCATGCGGTCAAGCTGGCATTGGCTGAATACCGTGCCACTGGAGTGGGTGGAGCGATCATGGTGTTCGGTCTCGACAATTTCAAGATCGTCAATGAAACCTACAATCGTCTGCTAGGCGACCAGGTGCTCAAACGGGTTTCGCGGCTGATTGCCAATGTACTGCCGCCAGCCTTGACGCTGTTCAAATTGGATGGCGATCAGTTTGCTGTGATCTATCCGGGGGCTGGCGAGAAAGAGGTCGGGGATATCTTTGCCAGTGTTCAGAGTGCGCTGTCGCGTCCCCAGGATATTGACGGGCATCAGTATTTCTGTACGGCTTCGTCGGGCACGGTATTCTATCCGACGGCAGGCAAGGACTATCTTGTACTCCACAAGCATGCTGAGGCAGCTATGGACATCGCTAAGCGTGAAGGCAAGAACCGCAACGTGCTGTTCAGCAAGGAAGAATACAATCGCTGGGTGCGCTCAATCTCGATGCGCGACAGCATCTGGGAAAGCGTGGAAAATGGCTGTACGGGATTCAGCTTGTTCTTCCAGCCGCAGGTCAGTGCTGTGGAACAGCAGATTATCGGCGCTGAGGCGCTGCTGCGCTGGAAAAATCCGAAGGGGCGCATGGTGGCGCCGATGGAGTTCATCCCTATCCTCGAAGAGACTAAGCTGATCATTCCGGTCGGCAAGTGGATCTTTGAGGAGGCTGTAAAGGTCTGCAAGCGCTGGCGTCAGGTTATCCCTGATTTTCGCGTCAGCATCAACATGAGCTATGAACAGGTCAAGGACCTGTCGTTCAAGAAGTTCGTAGCAGAGTGCCTTGCGCGTCATGAGATGCCGCCGGAAGCCATCATTCTGGAGCTCACGGAAAGCAAGATCGTTGCCGACTGGAGTTTCATCAACAAGCAGTTTGATGAATTCCGTCAGCAGGGGCTGGCCATTGCGATGGATGACTTTGGCACAGGTTACAGCTCGCTGGCCTCGCTCAAGTACCTGTCCTGCGATATCGTCAAGATTGACCGTGAGTTTGTCAAGAAGATCCTGGAAAATGACTTTGACCGCCAGCTCGTCAAGTATGTTGTCGCACTTTGTCATAGCATTGGCATCAAATGCTGTATCGAGGGCGTCGAGGAGCAGGCGGAGTATGAGCTCTTGACGAAGGAGTGTCAGGCGGATTCCATTCAGGGTTACCTGTTTGGTCATCCTGAAAGCGTCGAGAATTTTGAAGAGAAATTTTTACATATGGAGAAGAATTAATGTCACGCGATAAGAACGCCGAAGAGATTACCCTTCTTGGCAAGAAGAAGGTAAACTATCATTATGATTACTGTCCGGAAATCCTGGAGACTTTCCAGAACAAACATCCGGAGAATGATTATTGGGTCAAGTTCAATTGCCCGGAGTTTACGGCACTTTGCCCGATTACGGGTCAGCCGGATTATGCGACCATCTACATCAGTTATGTACCCGGTGAGCGCATGGTCGAAAGCAAATCGTTGAAATTATATCTGGTAAGCTTCCGCAATCATGGCGATTTCCATGAGGATGTTGTCAATGTGATCATGAAGGATCTCATCAAACTGATGGATCCGAAGTACATCGAGGTCTGGGGCAAGTTCCTGCCGCGTGGCGGCATCTCTATCGACCCGTATGCAAATTATGGTCGGCCGGGGACGAAATACGAACAGCTGGCCTGGCATCGGTTTGAGGAGCATGACCTCACAGCCATGGAGAAAGTTGATAACCGCTGAGGCGGTAACTGGGGAAGGGAGCTAAGCCGTTGAAACATCAGAAGCGCGTTGCATTGGTCAATGATATCACGGGATTCGGCCGCTGCTCGGTAGCTGTTGAGCTGCCGCTGCTATCGGTCATGAAGATACAGGCATGTCCTTTGCCGACGGCTATCCTGTCCGTTCATACTGGCTTTCCCAATCACTATCTGGATGATTATACAGACCGCATGCGGCCGTACATGGACAGCTGGGAGAAAAACCAGCTGTCCTTTGATGGTATTTGCACGGGTTTTTTGGGATCGGTGCATCAGATCGAGATCGTGGCTGATTTCATCCGCCGGTTCAAGCAGCCGGCTACCCGCGTCATGGTCGATCCGGTCATGGGGGACTATGGCAAGCTCTATAGCTCCTATACGCAGGAGATGTGTGAGGAGATGCGCAAGCTTTTGACTTATGCCAACCTCGTGACGCCAAACCTCACCGAGGCCTGTCAGCTGCTCGGGATACCTTATCCGGCTGATGGCAAGGTATCCAATCAGGAGCTTGAGTATATGGCGGGCGCACTCGCCGATCAGGGGCCGTCGCAGGTCATCATCACGGGGCTCAGCGAGGGCGAGACTATCCGCAACTTCATCTATGAGGCTGGCCGGGGCAGCGTGCTTGAGGTGGAGAAGATCGGCGGCGACCGGTCAGGCTCAGGCGATGCCTTTGCTGCTATCGTGGCTGGCAGCTTGATCAATGGCGAGAGCCTTGATCAGGCGGTAGGCAAGGCTGCTGATTTCATCAGCAAGTGCCTGAAGTATGCGGTGGAGCTCAACCTGCCGTGGAACTATGGCTTGCCATTTGAAGAATATCTAAGGGAGCTGAAGTGATATGCTGGTATATGCAACCCATGCGGGGGGCAAGTATATGACGTTTGCTGACAGTCTGCGGCTGCAGCCGGAGGGAAAGCGCAATCTCTATGTGAACGTCACGAATGCGTGCAACTGCGCTTGCACATTCTGTCTGCGCAATATGAAGAAGATGGCCGAGGAGTCCTCGCTGTGGCTCAAGGAAAAGCCGACGCTTGCGGAATTCAAGGCGGCACTTGATGCTGCTCCCTGGGAATACATCAAGGAAGTAGTATTCTGTGGATTCGGCGAACCGACCATGGAGCTAGAGATATTGGTAGAGCTTTTGCATTATGTGAAGAAAATCCATCCTGAGCTGCCGACGCGCCTCAACACGAATGGTCTCGGGGATCTCGAATATGGCCGTGAGATTGCGGCCGATTTTGCCGGTGTCCTCGACACGATTTCCATCAGCCTGAATGCCTCGAACGCTGAGCGCTATTATGAGCTCACCCGGGCGAAATACGGCATCAAGTCGTATGAGGCGATGCTGGATTTTGCCGAGCATAGCAAGAAATACGTGCCCAATGTCGTGCTGACCATTGTCGATAAGGTGGAGGGACCGGAGGAGATTGCCCGTTGCCAGGAAATCTGCGACAGCCGCGGCCTTACCTTGCGTGTACGTGAATATGAAGACAGCTGATATATGATTTCAGGCATAACAAAAGCCGGTTCCATTTTCATGTGAACCGGCTTTATCTCTTGATAACCATAGATATTTGTGATCCTTCTTATTCATTTGTCTGCAACATTCCCTCTCGAGCAGGAAGGCTGCGCACTTTGTTAACTACGTATGTAGACGTTCAGCTGAAACAATGTGCATACACCATGGTTCATGTACACGTTCTTGTTAGTCATCTCGCCGTTATCGATAACGATAGGGTACCTAAAGTTTCGACGGTTTTCCAGATGATTCGTAAAGATTTACCCGGGATAGTCACTCTTCTTATTTCGTGCCACTGACGATGTGCTCCCAACTTCCTCAGACTCTGAGTACGACTGGCGGCCACCCGACCATCATTACGTCTCGCTTCCGTCCTGAGGATAATCGTTTTCTTCACCTTTGCACTTGCTAGTCAGTCCGAAATAAAAGGCAACTGCGTGATATCTTCAATAAACACTCACATCCTTTCACGTTAGACAGATATGGTTGTTCTTGAAGAGAGCCTGTTTCGGCTGGATAAACACCTTGTAAGATTTCGACCTCCAGGACTACTTTCCTGCTGGTTTGCTTATCTATCTCCTCTTTACGCCTTTATATTAACATATTTTTCAGACGATTGCAATACTTTTGGCAAAAGATGTAATATTTTTTTGTAAAAAAATAAGACGCGCTTCTATGCAGATATAGTATAATAGAGAAGATGTAGAACAGAATGAAAGGGAGCAAGGCAATGAAACATCTCATAATCGTACGTGGCGGCGGCGAGATTGCCAGTGGCGTTATCCATGCGCTCTATCGTACGGGATTCCGCGTGCTGGTGCTGGAGCAGGCAGAGCCGACGGCAACGCGTCGGCGCGTCGCATTCTCGGAGGCGATGTACCGCGATGAGGCTACGGTGGAGCGCATCACTTGTTATCGCGCGAAAGATATTGAGGATGCGAAAAAGCGCTTGAAGGCAGGTCAGCTGGTGATGCTTGAGGACCCTGAGGCCAAATGTGTGCGGGAACTCAAGCCGCAGGTGCTCGTCGACGCCATGGTAGCACATGAGAATCGGGGAACAAAGCGCGACATGGCCGAGCATACGGTAGCACTCGGGCCGGGGTTCTGTGCCGGACGTGACGTGGACGTCGTGGTCGAGACTGGGCGTGGTCATAATCTGGGCCGCTTGATCTATGAGGGCTTTTCCTCCAAAGACCAGAATCTTGAAAATGCGACGGTGGGTGTGAGCCAGAATGTCGAGCATCTGATATTTGCGCCGGAAAATGGCCGCCTGGAAATGCTGCGCAGCATTTCGCTGATGGTCAAGCAGGGAGAATCGCTGGCGCATCTGCATACGGATGATGGGAAAGTCATTGAGCTCAAGGCAACAATCGATGGTGTCCTGCGCGGTGCGTTGCATGGTGGTTCGCGCGTGCGCAAGGGACAGAAGGTGGCTGACATCCATCCGACGATGGGGCAGGAGGAGTGCTTCACGATTTCGGATAAGGCGCGCTGTATTGCTGGTTCGGTACTCGAGGCCGTCATGGTATGGGATCATAAGCGTCCCAAGCGGAGATTCTTTCAGCGTCATTGACAGAGGAATGGATAGGGTGATTGATATGTTTCAAGCCTTGTGGGATTTTCTCTTCCCGGCACGCTGCCCGCTTTGTCATAAATACGTTCAGAATAAGGGAGACTGGTGTGAGCAGTGTCTCCGTCAGGCTTGTCAGCCAATGCGGCTGCCAGTTTCAGCGCCCATGCAGCCAATTCTTGGCAATGCATGGGCGCTTAGCGTATATAGGGGCGGTACGCGGGAACTGATACGCCGGCTGAAGTATCGGCAGCAGCGGAGTGCATTGCCGTATATCCGCCGATTGCTATCTACAGCGGCGAAAGATGAGGGAATCGCAGCCCTATTGGCATGGTGTGAGATAGCCGTGCCAGTCCCTTTGCATGTGAGCCGCGAGCGTCAGCGGGGATTCAACCAGGCGGAGCTCATCTTCGGGGAGTGGCTGCAGGAACATGGTGTCAGTATGGTACGTGCACTGCAGCGGGTACGGTCAACGCAGCCTATGTATCAGCTGACACTGGAGGAACGACGGACAAACCTCAAAGGAGCGTTTGCCGTATGTGCTGCTGCGGCTGTGGCAGACAAGCGGGTACTGCTCATCGACGACATCCTGACGACAGGTGCTACGCTGGCTGCTTGCTGTCAGGAGCTTGAGCGGGCAGGTGCGGCTGAGATCCGTGTGCTGGTATTGGCCAGCGATCATCACTTTTGACTCGATAGGAGACGAGAGTTGTTAAATATGTATTTTCTGGTTGTAATAATGTATACAAATAGTGTATAATATATCAGAACAATGCTGTGCTTTGTAAACAAACGACAGAGGGGGCTTTCGTGTGTTGATGAATGGTGCTCAGGCTGTTTTGGAGAGCCTGAAAAGAGAAGGGGTGGACGTCGTCTTCGGCTATCCGGGCGGTGCTGTGCTGACCCTTTATGATGCAGTCTATAAGATGAAATTCCCGCATGTGCTTACGCGTCATGAGCAGGGCGCTGTCCATGCGGCTGATGGTTATGCCCGGGCTACGGGGAAGGTCGGCGTTGTCTTTGCTACTTCGGGGCCGGGCGCAACGAATCTTATTACTGGTATTGCTACTGCCTGCACGGATTCCGTGCCGCTGGTCTGCATCACGGGACAGGTGGCCAATCCCTATATCGGCAAGGATTCTTTCCAGGAGGCTGATATCTTTGGCATTACGACGCCGATTACAAAGCATAATTATCTGGTCAAGGATGTAACGGAACTGCCGCGTGTCCTCAAGGAGGCATTCTTCATTGCCCGCACGGGCCGTCCGGGGCCAGTGGTCATCGATGTGGCCAAGGATGTATTCGATACGAAGTTTGACTACGAATATCCTGAGTCAGTGTATCTGCGCGGTTATTCGGGGGAATACACAGGGGATGCGGCTGAAATCGATGCTGTGGTCGAGGCAGTCAAGCAGGCGGAGCGCCCGCTGCTGTTTGTCGGCGGTGGTGTCATAGGCTCAGGGATGTCAGAGGAAGTGCGCAAGCTCGCCAAGCTGCTTGGCGTGCCGGTGACGACGACCCTTTTGGGATTGGGCGCAGTGCCGGCAGACAGCAAGGGATTCTTGGGCTTTGCAGGCATGCATGGCTCCTATGCAGCCAATATGTCCATCCAGCAGTGCGATCTCTTGCTCTGTATCGGCATGCGTTTCAGCGACCGTGTCACGGGTAAGGTCTCGGGGTTTGCGCCAAAGGCGAAAGTCGTGCATTTCGAGCTCGATAAGGCGGAGGTCAATAAGAATGTTGCCGCAGATTATCGCGTGCTCGGCGATCTGCGCTGGTCGCTGCCGCTCTTTTATGAGAAGCTCAATGTTACGGGCAGGGCCTTTGCGGCTGAGTATGCGGACTGGCTGCAGCATGCGATCGACATGAGCCGTGAGCGTCCGTTCAGCTATAAGGAAGACGGTGAGCTTATCAAGCCTGGCGCATTGATTCGGAAAATCAGCGAGCTTTCCGATGAGGATACGATTGCTGTTACCGATGTGGGCCAACACCAGATGTGGGCGGCTCAGTTCTTCGATGTCTACAAGCCGCGCCATTTCCTGACCTCGGGGGGCCAGGGAACCATGGGCTATGGCCTGCCAGCCGCGATGGGGGCCAAGATTGGCAAGCCGGACAGCAAGGTCGTGCTGTTCACTGGCGATGGCAGTATCATGATGAATTGTCAGGAGTTTGCGACGATTGCCGATAACGATATCGATGTCAAGGTCGTCATTGTCCACAACTGTATCCTCGGCATGGTCGGTCAGTGGCAGCGGCTGTTCTATAACCATCACTATTCCCAGTCGGAGCTCAAGGGCAAGACGGATTTTGTCAAGTTGGCTGAGGCCATGGGCCTCAAGGGCTATCGGCTGACGACGAAGGCTGAGCTGGAGGCGAAGCTTCCGTCTATCCTGGCGGAAAAGGGCCCAGCACTGATTGATGTGCTGATTCCGGAGGAAGAGGACGTCCTGCCGATGGTGCCGGGCGGCAAACGTTTGGATCAGATGGTACTGGGAGGGAGTAAGTGATGATGAAAAAATATCTGCTGGCCGTCCTGGTCGATAACAAGCCTGGTGTACTCACGCATGTTTCGGGGCTCATCAGCCGCCGGGCGTTCAACATCGAGAGCATTTCGGCTGGCTATACGGAAGAACCTGAGGTAACGCGCATCAACATCGTCGTATCGGTGGAGTCGGAAAATGAGCTCGATCAGGTCGTCACGCAGCTGTCGAAGCTCATCGACGTCATCAAGATCGTAAATCTCAGCAAGGTGGAGTCCATCGAGCGTGAGCTGGTCATGATCAAGGTCAAGGCTGGCCGCAAGAATCGGGCCGACATCATCAACATCGTTGAGATCTTCCGGGCGAAAATCGTCGATGTCGGCCCTGAGGATGTAGTCGTTGAGCTTACGGGTTCGCAAAGCAAGATTGATGGCATCATCGAGGTGTTGTCGGAGTATGAGATCCTGGAGATTGCCCGCACAGGAGCGATTGCGCTCTCGCGTGGACCGGTACCGGTCAAGCATATGTGAATTGTGAGACGGGATGCAAAAAGATATAGATAAATTGCAGTTTGGCTGTCAGTACGAGATTACAATAAGCTTGCTACAGCTCAGCTTGGGTGAGGAGGGGGGCACTTTTTCTCCGCTCCGCTAAATGACCCGCGCTGG
>FPAX01000006.1 GCA_900116485.1 Selenomonas sp. GACV-9 | reverse complement strand
CGTACGGTCCATTCAGCGGAAACAGAAAAAGTACTACCCCGTGAACCCCGAGCTGCGTACTATCGGGATTCCATTCCGCACGAACTAACAGACAAATTGCAATTTGTATATGAATAATTGCTGTTTGTTTCGTAATAGTAATTGTTTAGCATAGGTCGATTTGTATATTATTATTTTTTATGTTAAAATTGTATGTATTTTTATCAAATCTTAAGATTGCTTTTTAGGGGATATATGTCCTTGTTTTCATATAGAAAAAGCATCATAAATATAACGAGAAGGTTTATATCGGATGGATATAAGAGAGTAGAGATAATCGAGAGGGGACGTTGTATGGGTAGGCATGTTCGTGGACAGGCAAAACATATTCGCAGGCGCGAGGGAAGGAAGATGTGGCAGAAGATGACGGCTGGTGCGCTTACCAGTGTCATGCTGCTAGGGCTTTCGTCGGGATTGTCTTCTGCGGTGGGGAAGCAGGCAGAGCAGGCAGAACCGTCGTTGGTGGTTGCTCGTTATGTATTTTCGGGGGAGAATCCCGTGACTGAGGCAGAGTTGCAGCAGTTATTGCAGCGGCATCGCCAGCAGGCTGCAACGCTGAGACAGCTGGAGGAGCAGGCGAAGGAAGTACAGAAGTACCTGCGTGAGCAAGGGCATTTTGTGGCTACTGTCTACTTGCCGCCGCAGGGGTTCGCGAACGGAACGGTGGAGATGCGGATCGTACCGGGGCATTATGGCCGTGTGATCATCAAGAACGAGTCGTATGTATCGGACGAGGCAGTGCGCCGTGAAATGGGCATAAAAGCTGGTGATGCGGTGCAGCGTGAGAACTTGGAGCGCGGTGTTTGGCTGGCTGGTGATATGCAGCGGCTCGAAGTCAAGGCGCAGCTGCAAGCGGGGGAAAAGACAGGAACGACAGATTTGATTGTGAATGTCAAACCGAAGGGCAAGAGAGTATGGGGCTATGTTGGCGTTGACAATGGCGGCTACCACTACACTGGTTCATACCAATATAGTATGTTTGCTAACTATGCAAGCCCGTTCCGCCAGGGCGATCTGTTGTCTGTAGGTGGTGTCATGACCAATCATGGCGGTGATACCTGGAGTGGTTCTGTGTCATATGCGACACCAATCCTGAGTCAAGGCAACAAATTCGGTATCAGCTATGGCAAGTCGCATTATGCACTGTCTGACCAGTTGTCGTCCCTCGGGATGACGGGAACGGCTGATGTGGTTAGTGCCTGGTGGCAGCATAATTTCAAGCGCAGCCGCAAGGCCAATTGGTATGGGACGCTGCGCTTTGACTGGAAACAGCTTGCTGCGGAGTCGGATATCTATGCTTCGCTGAACAATCCGAAGGAAACGCAGAGCTGGTCGCTGTCTATTCATGGCGACAGTCTGGATACATGGGCCAGCGGTGGTAAAAATACCTGGTCATTTACGTACACCCACGGCGATTTGACGATAAAGAATGATTTACAGCGCAGCCTGGACGCAATCCGTGGGAAGGGCGCAGGCGATGGTGCACATACTGCGGGGAATTTTGGCAAGTATAATCTGAGCCTGACGCGGTTGCAGCGCATCGATGACCGGCTGGCTTTGTGGCTGAGCTATGAGCGGCAGTGGGCGGAGAAGAATCTGGATAGCTCGGAGAAGATGTCCTTGGGAGGCCCTTATGGTGTCAGGGCTTATCCAATCGGTGAGGCCGCGGGGGATGACGGCTGGCGTTGGACGACGGAGCTGCGCTGGAATGTCCCGCAGCGTGAGGGCGATAAGAATACATGGCAGCTCATCGCTTTTGCCGATGGCGGCCATGTGGATTCGTATCATGATGGCAACAGCCGCATCGCAGGCCGGGGAAATGGCCGCAGTCTTTATGGTGCAGGTATTGGTATCAACTGGAGCCATGAGGATAACTGGGCCGCAAGACTTCATTATGCCTGGAAACTCGGCGCAGAAAAGGCTGAGTCAGACAGTGATGCCAGTGGCCGTCTGTGGTTTCAGTTGTATAAGTTCTTTTGATAGCGTAAACGATAGAGAGAATAGTCCGGCATGAGGCCGGAGGAGTATAAAGGGAGTTAGTTTATTTCATGCGTATTACGAGAAAGCGGCGTCGTGCCGCAGAGCGGCGCCGGAAGCAGAATCGCTTGCTGACGCAAGGCTTGCGCCGTGGCGCAGGGGTTATGGCAGCAGGTGCCATGATGATTAGCAGCAGCCAGCATGGCTGGGCATTGCCGCAAGGAGGTCAGGTTGCGGCAGGTGCAGCAGAGATTGCGCAGAAGAATGCGGAAATGGTGATTCGTCAGCAGTCGCAGAATGCCATCATCAATTGGCAATCGTTCAACATCGGTGCTGGTGAGCGTGTCAATATCTTCCAGCCAGGCAGCCAGGCAGCGTTGCTGAATCGTGTCATGGATGGCAATGTGACGCAGATCATGGGCGCACTGCAGGCAAATGGCCGTGTGTTCATCGTCAATCCTGCCGGGATATTGTTTGCGCCGGGGGCACAGGTCAATGTCGGTGCCTTGGTGGCATCGACGCTGCAAATCAGCGATGCTGATTTCATGGCAGGCCAGTATGCCTTTGTCAGCCAGAAGGATGGTGGCAAGGTAATCAATAAGGGAAATCTGATTGCCAAGAATCAAGGCCTGGTCGCACTGCTAGGGCAGGAAGCGGAAAATGATGGCATCATCGTGGCCAAGAAGGGCACGGCTGTATTAGCAGCTGGCGATGCAATATCGCTGGATTTTGATGGCGATGGCAAGGTAGCGGTCGTTCCGAGCAAGAAAGCCGTAGCGCATGCAGTGACGAACAAGGGCCTTGTTGAAGCTGACGGTGGTCTGGTATTCATGTCGGCGGCAGCCGGTGAAGCCCTTACGGATTCTGTGGTCAATCAAGAAGGTATCGTGCGGGCCCAGAGTCTTGATGGCAAGGGGGGCACAGGGGCTGTCACTGCGTCTGTTGTGAATGCGAAAGCGGGCAGTGTCATCGATGTCAGCGGTGATAATGGCGGCAAGGTAGAAGTCGGCGGCGGCTGGCAGGGGAGCGGCGAGCTAGCTCATGCCAAGCAGGTCATCGTGGAAAAAGGGGCGCAGATCAAGGCCGATGCCACGGCTGAAGACGGCAATGGCGGCGAGGCCGCTATCTGGTCAGATGGAAAGACGGCTTTTCATGGAGATATATCTGCCAAGGGCAAGGGCACTGGTGCTGGCGGCCGGGTCGAGACGTCAGGGCATGAACTCTCGGTTACTGGCCATGTTGAGGCGGCAAGCGAGCAAGGCCAGAATGGACAGTGGCTGCTCGATCCCTACAATGTGACCATCACGGATGGCGGCACAGGCGATGCAGTAGATGGCAATAGCTATACGGCGGCGAAAAGCGATTCGAAGATAGCCAATACCGTGGTGAATGCAGCGCTGCAGGCCAATACGGATGTCAAGATCTCGACGGGCACGGCTGCTGGTGGTGACAATGGCGACATCACCATCAATGGCAGCATACAGAGCAGCGGCAAGAATGCGACGTTGTCGCTGGAAGCGGCTCGCGATATCATCATCAACAAGGATATCACGGGCGAGCAGCTGAATCTTGACTTCAAGTCCAACAGCGGCAACGGTGGTACGTTCATGGGGGGCAAGATCAAGCAGGCTGCAGACTCTACGATTACGACTAACGGGGGAAGTGTCTACTTCCATGGCGGCAATACCGATGATATGGCCCGGGCAACTGTGGAAGGTGAGCGTGGCATCGAGCTGGCCGGCACCATCAAGACAGATGGCGGTGATATCACGCTCCATGGTGCTGCCAACGACAAGAGTGCCGATGGCGTGCAGATTGCAGGCATGGTAGATGCTGGTACGGGCAAGCTATCTGTTTTGGCGCACAATGAAGCAGGCGGCAATGCTTTTTCCTATGATGGCACGCTGGTGGCTAAGGACATGCAACTGGTCATGGATTCGGCGAAGGGCAGCGGCACGGTCAAGAGCATAGCGGATGCGGAGGGCAAAACGGGCGTACTCGTCATTCAGACAGAAAACAAGAATGGAACGATAGCGCTAGGCAGTGGAGCAGGGCTCAATGTAACCAATGCGCTTTTAGGCGGCGGTTTTGCAGCTGCGCAGATTGGTTCGGTTGACAATGCAGGTCGTGTAAGTGTCGGCAGTGACATAAATATGACTGGTAATCTGACCATTCATGCGGGAGAAATGGCGATAGATGCGGGTCTTGCTACGGACAAGGACATTACCATCGTGGCCACGGACAAGATCAGCGCAGCAGATGCGGGGAAGATCACGGCTGATGTCCTGGAAGTTACGGCAAAGGGCGATGTCAGGCTGAATACGGATGTTGCGACCATCAAAGGCAAGGCGAACAGTTTCGCTATCACGAATACCAGCGCAGATCCGGCGAAAAAAATGACGCTTGGCGCATCGGAGACGAAGCTTACGGCGGATAAGGACATTCAGATCAAGTCCAGTGGTATCCTGACCTCGGTGGCCGGAGCCATCAGCTCGGTGGCAGGCGATATCACGCTGCAAGCGGATTCCTTCGACTTGGCAGATGATTCCATTCAGGGCAAAGGTCTTTTGAACATTGATACGCTGACTGCAGGCAAGAGCTTTGGCTTGGGCGATGCGGCTGGGGATGTAACCCTGGCAGGCACTGGTTTTGCCGCGTCTGGTTTCCAGGGAATCCATTTCGGCAGCAAGGATACGGGGGACATCCACATCGGCTCGCTGGCGGTGAAGGATGCTGTCTCGTTTGTGTCGGGAACTTCCATTACGATAGAAGGCAAGCTTTCTTCTAATGACAAGGCCATGTCTTTTTCTGCTGCAGGTGAAGATGGTTTTGCGATGGCAGCGGGGGGCGAGCTGGCAGCTGGTTCGGCCGATATCGCTGTCGAGGCGGATAAACTTACGCTCAATGGTACGTTCTCAGCGCAGAATACCGGGACCTTGTCCTTAGCGCGCAAAAGCTCGTCAGCCTATACGATTGGCGGCAGTGATCCAGCTAGCTATATCACGGATGAAAGTCTCAGAAAGATTGGCGACAGTTTCAAGAACGTCATCATCGGTTCCACTGCTGGTGGTGCTGTGTCGCTGGACGATATTTCTGCGCCGCCTGCCTATATGACGGTAAAATCTGGCAGCACGGCAACAATCACGGGACAAGTGAACGCCAAATCGCTGGTGCTGGCGGCAAAAGAGGGCATCAGTGAAAGCGGCGGCAGCATCAAGGCGGAGTCTTTGCTGCTGCAGGGCGGCGAAGCTGACCTCACGGGGGCCGGCAACGAAATCTCGAATCTGGCAGCCGATGTTTCCGGGGCAGTGGCAGTGAGAAACAGTGCCGATATGACCATCGGCCAGGTGGAAGACCGCAATGTGGCGAAAGTGCTGAAGAAGGAAGGCATCATCACCAAGGGGGGCAGTGTCAAGATCACCATGGAGGCGGATAAGACGCTGACCATGGGGACTATTGATGCGGGCAGTGCCAATATCACGATCTCGGCTGATGCGATTGCCAAGGGGGCGACTGCTGGCAAAGTGACGACGAGTGGCAAGGTTCAGGTTTACACGACCACGACTGACAAGACGATTGCCATCGATACCGAGGAACATGAAGGAGCGATGAATATCGCCAGTGATTCCTTTGCCAAGGGGGCATTCAGCAATGCTTATGGCGAGCTGATCATCGGTCGCCGGACGGATGAACAGGATGGCAGCTCACAACAGGGCATGATCATCATCAAGCATACGGACTTCAGCTCGAAGACTACGGTGCGTACCGAGAACCAGGTAGAGTTTGCGGACAGCAATATCGTGGGCGGTGACCTGACGGTCCATGCCACAGGCCTGCAGCTTGCGAAGGACAGCACGACCGATATCAAGAATCACAATCTGAATCTCAATCTGACAGACAGCCTCGATTTGGGTGATGGTGTCATCAATGGCACGGGCAAGCTCAATATCACCACGCCGGCAGGGAAGAATATCTATCTGGCTGGCGCGGATTTTGACATGCCGGCTGATGAGGCCAATGGCTATAAGATCGGCTATGGCACGGTGAATTCCAACCTGACGGGGTTCAGCGACTTTGGCATCAACACCCAGGAGAATGTCTATCTCTACCAAGGCGGCATCGATAAATCAGTCAAGATTTCCGGTGCCAAGGGCATCCACTTTGTCGAGGATGTCACGCTGGGCAGTGCGGAGCCAGCAGCCGCGACTGAGCTGACCTTGAACAGTACTGCAGGTAATATTGACGTGGCGGCTGGCAAGACGGTGACCATAAATGGTGCCAATACGGTCGTCAATGCCGCAGCGAAGCAGATCAAGCTGGCCGCTGGGGCAAAGATCGGAGCTAAGGCGGCGCCGGCAGGGACTGCGGCTGGCAAGGGCAGTGTCACGCTGGCGGCCGATGCACTGGAATTGGGTACGGATGCCAGCATCGATGGTGGCGCTGGCAGCTTCACCTTGAAGACCGACAAGCTGACCGTGGATCGTGCCGATAGTGTGACCAATATCCAGGGCAAAGGCACGCTGACATTGTCCACCAGAAACGCCGCCACGGATATGTTTGTGGAAAAGGAACTCACTGCGGCTGAACGTGGTCTCCATATCACGGCCGGAGACATCAATGGTGGCGTATTCGGCGATGGCTTCACGGAACTTTCGCTGGGCAATGCGGAGGGAACAGGTACCTTGACAATCGATCATGTTGCTTTTGCCAACAGCTTGACGCTGCAGAATGGCAATGGCGGCGCGATTGAATTCCAAGGGGAAAACAGTGTGGCGGCTGGCAAGGCAGTCACACTCAAGGCTGGCAGCATCCGCAATGCCGATGGCGGCAGCTTTGAGGCTAAGAACGGCCCGGCAGGCGCAAGCCAGCTCAATATCTATACGAATGATCTGAGCCAGCTCACGGGAACGGATGGCAAAACGATTCTCGGTTCGGGAACGCTGGGCCTGTCCACCTACGATGGTTCAGCAGCAATCAGCATCACGAAAGATGCGCAAGCTGGCGGACTTAACATCTACGATGCCCTGCTTGACGGTACGGGAGCTTTTGCGGATACCTTCAGTGCGTTTATCATTGGCAATGATAAACAGCAAACGATCAGCATCAACGGTGGTACACTTTCGAAACCGGCTACGCTGGTTTCGGGGGCTGCTGGCACGATAACAGGCAGCGGGCTCACGGCAGCAGACGTTGCTTTTGTTGGTGGTGATGTAGAGCTTATTGGTGATAACACGATTGGCAAGGCAGCTGCTAACGCCAAGAGCATCGTGATCGAAGAAACTGCTGGCAAGCAGTTGAACATTGGTGAAGTAAACAATATTAAAGGCATTGTGGCAACAGATGGTGACATCCATTTGAAGACGGATCAGCTTGATATTGTTGATGATGCCAAATTGTCGGGGAAGGGCAAGCTGACGATTGCGCAGAAGACGGAAGGCGTCGCCTTGAATATCGGCGATAATGCCATCAAGGATCATGGCGCCGGTGCCCTCAATATCAAGTCGGAATGGTTTGCTGGCCACGATAAGAATCCGGCCATAGCGGATGGGTTCAGTCATATCTATCTGGGCGGCGGCTATGGCGATGCCAATATCGACTCTTCGACGGACCTGCATTTCCTCGATCCCACGACAGTGCGCTCTGGTTTTGAAGAAGCGGTAACGAAATCCAAGACGACGACCATCAGCGGCAAGACGCATATCCATTTGGCTGGCACCGATGGCATCGAGTTCATGGCACAGAAGTTCAAGATGAACGGCACGAGTACCATCGAGACCGAAAGCGGGGATATCAGCATCACGGCCGACGAAGTCGAGCTGTCCAGCAACTCCCAAACGGGAACTATCATGACGGGGGCGCAGGGGGCAGCCAAAGGCGGCCAGCTGAACCTCAAGACCCTCGATGAAAACCGCAGCATCAAAGTCGGTACGTTTGCGGGCCAAATTGCAACCGATGCGCTGTATCTTGACTCGTCATATTTTGACGCATCTTCGACGACGCGTATCTTTGCGAAAGGTTTTGATGCCATCAATATCGGCCGCGGTGACGGCCAGGGCAGCTATGAGCAGTCCGGCAGCATCACCTTTGAGGATACGGTCAACGTCATCCAGGGGTATAAGAACTCCAATGCCGCGGTGAAGATCAGCGGCAAGATGTCCTTCGGTGAGAAAGACTACAATATCCGCAGCCAGAATGTCGTCCTTTCCGGGGCCGATATCGAAACGACTACGGGTAATGTCAACATCACGACGAACAGCCTGACGAATGATACGAGCCAGGGAAGAAACAGCATCAAGACCACCCAGGGGGGCAAGCTGACGCTGGATACCTTTGACAAGGAAAGGGAAATCCATATCGGCAAGACTGGCACGCCGGGCACGCCGGGTCTGGATATCGACAAGGAGTGGTTCGATACTGAGACGACCACGGAGACGTCAATCTTCCACGGCTTCAACGAAATCAATTTCGGTGGTGAGGATTACACAGGCAATATCACGGTCAATGGGTTCGAAGCACCAAAAGTCGATGGCTCCAAACCGAGCGTGGTGTCCATCAAGACCCAGGGCGATGTTGGGCAGCAGGCAGATGGCGGTGGTCTCATTGCGGACAAGGTAACGATTGCTGCTGGTGGCGATATTGACTTGTCAGCTGCTGAGAATCACATCAAAGAAATCGGCGATGTGACAGGCCGCAAGATCGATATCAAGAACAACACGTCAACAAGCAGCAAGACAACAGAAACGACCACCATCACGGGCCATATCCAGGGCGAGACGATTACGGTCAAGACGGATGGCAACATCAAGATTGACTCGTCAGGCAGCCTGGAGTCTACGTCCGGCGGCGTGACAATTGACGCAGCCAAAGGTCATTTCATCAATGAAAATACCAATCCGGGCAGTCAAGTGATAAAGACGCCGGATTCGCAGCGCTGGATTATCCATACGGATAGTCCGGAAGGCGATAATCCAGGGACACTTGTGCCTGATGGCATCCGCTACAATACGCAGGATGATAGAGAGGTCAAGAACCCGACGGGCAAGGACTATGGTTGGGATAAGAATGTCATTGCTTATACGAAGCCGCTGGTCGTCAATGTGACATCGGAGCGCGTCTATGGAGATGGCAATGCCAACTTCATCACTGGCGATGCTTTCAAGGCAGAACCAGCCAATAAGTCTCATCAGGGAACTGCAAAAGAGCAGGCGCAGTATGCCAAGCTGCTTGAGGCCCTGCGCAACAATCCGGATAAATCCTATACCTGGGATCCGGAATTGACGCAGACGACCGCCGTGAATACGGCTGGCGGGCCGGCAGCTGGTGCTATCTACGGCAGCGGCAAGGTGGTTGGTATTGCTGGCAAGGACCGCCGGATTGAATATGTCGGCGATAACAATCTCAATGCAACCGTCAATATTGATTTCAAGATCACGCCGCGTACCGTGACGGTGAAAGCAGCGGATGATACGAAGACATATGATGGACAAGGCTTTACCAGCATTGGGCGTGGCAATGGCCAAGTGACCTATGAGAACATCATAGAAGCTGATAAGGAGGCAGAAGGCGGTTTCAAGGACGGGATCATCACCGGCGGCAGCATCCTCTATGGCAAGACAAAGGCTGGCAAGCCGTCGGCCGAAGGTGCCAAGGATGCGGGCAGCTATGCAATCGGCATCCAGGCAAGCAATCTGCAGTCCAATGGCAACTATGCGTTTGTCTATGAGGATGGCACGCTTACCATCAACAAGCGCAAACTGGCAGTGAGCGCTGGCGATGTGCAGAAAGTCTACGGTACCGACGATCCGTCGGCGGTGGCCGGGACTGTAACCGGTGGCAGCCTGGCTGATGGCCAGCAGTCGCGGCTGGATATCCAGACGGCGGGGCAGAAGTACCAGAACGTCGGTGAGACCACAGCCGTAACGGTCAATAAAGTGACCATATTGGATGAAAATGGCGAAGATGTCACCAAAAACTATGACATCACGCAAACCGATGGTACGCTGAAAGTCACACCGCGGGATGTCATTGTCACAGTGGCAGATCATGAGCGCGTCTATGGACAGGATAATGATCAGCTGAAACCGGTGAATGGCAGTGCTGCCTATACGGTCGGTGCTACCATCGATACGGCAGAAGTGCATGCTGGCTTGGTGAATGGCGATACCCTTACGGCAGTGTCTGTCAATAAGGACGTGGCAGGCATCGACGCACTGGCAGATGCCGGTATTTATGCGGGAGCCATGCAAGCTGCGGGAGGAACCATCACACCAGGAAAGGCACAGAATTACCATATCCTCTACAAGGATGGCAATCTGGTGATCCGTAAGAAACAGGTCGTGGTAAAGGCTGCCGATGACAGCCGCAAATACGATGGAACCGCTTATGCTGGCGGCAATGGTGTCACCTATGAGGGCTTCCTGTCTGGACAGGATATCATCAATATTGCCGGTAAGTCCGGTGCAATCAGCTATGGCAAGACTGCGGACACAGGGCAGGAAAATGCCCAAGGGGCTGTGCATGCTGGCAGCTATGCAATCGGTATCCAGGGCAGTGACCTTACGGCGAAGAATTATGAGTTTGCCTATGAAGATGGTAATCTGACAATCACGCCGCGCCAGGTCAAGGTCAAGGTGGAGAATGGTTCACGCGTCTTTGGCCAGCCCAATGACGTAGTCAAAGTGACTGGCCATGCCGTTGATGAAGCAGGCTATGATGGCCTGCTGGTCGGGGATTCCTTTGCGGACTTTTCGATAACCTCGGCAGCTGATGATAAAGCAAACGTCGGCGACTACTCCATGCAGGTCAAGGAGGCAAGCTTGTCAAAGGACAGCAAGAGCTGGAGTACGGACTATCATGTAACGGCGGATCCTGGCAGATTGACGATCACGCCACGCGAAGTATGCATCACAGCTGGTTCAGCTTCCCGCAGCTACGGGGAGGAGAATCCGGTAGTCAAAGCGTATACGGTAGAGCGCGGCGACAGTCGTACGACGCGGGGCTTGTTGTTTGGCGATGCGCTGGCGGATGTCACGCTGTACTATGATGCAGGCATCACACCGGCAACGGAACAGGGAAGCTATGCAGGCGTTATCCACGCCAATAAGGATTGGAAATTCCAAGGAACAAGCGTAGACAACTATCGCTTTGTCTATGCGCCAGGTGACCTGACAATCACGCTTGGTGGCTTGCGCCCTGGCTCACCGGAGCACATTGGTGTAGAAACCAGTACAACGGTTATTACGCCGCGCTTGACGGAACCGGTTGATACGGAGGTGGATTCGCCACAGGGAACGAGGCAACCTGTGCCAGCAGTAAGTCCAGGCAACGTTGCGACGGGAGAGCATATTCCAAGCATTGACACGGCCGCGCCAGCTATTGACGTGCCGGTCAATACGAAGGGGACGATGGCTCAGCCGGATACGGTGGTCATCAAGACTGGCGGGGACAAGCCAGCCGCGTCATCGTTCCAGTCCAATCCGGATGGTTCGTTTGGCTTGACGTTGCAGGCTGATGCCGGGCCGCTGGAAGGTGAGGACATCCGCGTGGCTGGTTACATGGAACACGGCGGGCAGAGTGAGACGCCGGGCGCAATCCCGGTGCTGTATACGGATGGTGCGGCGAAGAAGCTCGATGGCATTTACATCATCAATTATGCTTCGGACAAGCTGACCATCATGCCGTCAGCCCAGAAGGTAACAATCCCGGATCCCTCGGAGATACGCCGGGAATCCACCAGCAAATACAGCTTCATGTACCAGAGCCGTGAGGGCAGTTATGATGTCAGCTATGGCAATGGCATCGTGGCAATCTATCCGCAGGATGAGGATTCGCGGAAGGTTCTGACGGATGACAGCAAGAAAGCTGGCCGTACGGTCCTGTCTGTCGGTATCTTGTCGGCTGTGCAGGATCTTGGCGTCATGCCAGATCAGATCCGGGCGGTGTATATGTTCACGAAAATTGTCTGATGGCAGTATGAAGAAAGAAAACGGCACCACATGCAGGGATTCCTGCTGCGGTGCCGTTTTTATATTGCCCGAAGGCGCTAGATGGTCAATTGCGGATTTGTAAATAGATACGTAAACTTCCCAAGAGAACATTGCTATGGAAAAGCTTCTGACATTAGGAGGATATTCATGATTTGAGGCGAATAGCTTTGGGAGTAATGGAATAGGAGGGGATTTTGTGAATCTGGATTGGAATGCAAAAGATTACGGTAATGGCTTTTCCTTTGTACATGAATATGGTGAAGACGTCATGAGCTTGATTACTGTCCCAAAAGGAAGCTTGGCCGTTGACCTGGGCTGTGGCAATGGAGCTCTTACGGCTAAGCTGTCCCAAGCGGGTTTCCGGGTGCTGGGAATCGACGCGTCAGCCTCGATGCTGGAAGAAGCGAGAAAAAATCATCCGGAATTATCCTTTAGGGAAGCTGATGCAGTATCCTTCAAGCTGGAAGAACCGGCGGATGTAATCTTTTCCAATGCAGTATTTCACTGGATTGATGAAGATAAACAGTATTTGCTGCTGCGCAATATTGCTGCCAATCTCCGCACAGGTGGTCAGCTAGTGACCGAATTCGGTGGTATTGGCTGTGGGGCAAAGGTTCACGGGATGCTGGCGCAAAAATTTGCGGAATACGGCTATAGTTACCAGCCCGTCCAATTTTTTCCCAGTATTGGGGAATATACGCCGTTAGTTGACCAAGCCGGCTTGCGCGTGGATTACGCAATCTTGTTTGACCGTCCGACGTCACAGCCCCAGGGCCGCAGTGTGGCTGATTGGATACGCATGTTTATCCAGCAGCCCTTTGAGGACATGGCGGAGGAAATGAAGGCGCGCATTATCCGGGAAACCGAGGAAGCGCTGGCGCCAGAACTCTGTCATGATGGAATCTGGACCATCGATTATGTCCGCATCCGCCTGCGGGCTGTGAAAATAGAAAACTGATTCAGACACACAAAAAGGCCGCAACTGTAAAAAGTTGCGGCCTTTATCACAAGGCGAAAAATCGCCGTATATACTGGTGGAGATGAGGAGAATCGAACTCCTGTCCGAAAATACTGATCCATGAATCTCTCCGAGCGCAGTTTGTGGTTAGATTTAAGAAATCAGCCATCCACAAACAAACGGCATCATTCCGATCTCGATGAGAGTTCCCGTAAATGCCTCCGAGAATTGGCACTTAGGTATCCCGCTGTTTGCCCCTTATCCATCCTCGCGGGAGAAAGACGGACAGGGGTTAGCCTTAAGCGGCTAAAGCGTAATCTTCGTTAGCTTTTATATTTAAATAAAAGTTTTCACCTTACTGACGGGTTGATGACCCCCCGGCTCGCTATCCACAGAGCATATATCCCCGTCGAGACCATTACATCCCCACGATAATACGTGCTCATACGCGCGTTATTCTATTGTGCTATATATTATAGTCACAATAAGTGACTATGTCAAGGAAAAAGAGGGAGATTTGTCCCTGGCAGAGGAATTTTTCCTAGACAAAAAGCGGCAAAAGGGAATATAATGAATGGCGGGAAATTTTTAAGCAGATTTCCTTTGACTATGAAAGAAAGGCTGGTGAGGAAAATGGACGATCACCCTGGAACGGCAGACCCTAAACGATGCAAGTTCAATACCATTGGGGAAGGTGCGCCATTTTCCTGATCGCTGCGATGAAGCTGGCTGGCGATGGTGCTGTTTCCTCATGAAGAAAGGAGACATTCAGCCATGCTTCAGATTTACAAATCGCTGGAGAGCGGCCCTTTGCAGGAGCTCACCTTGAAGACGCTGGAAAAGGGTGCCTGGATCAATATCGTCGATCCGACGCCTTATGAGCTGAAGGTGGTCAGCAATCTGACCGAAGTCGATCCGGACTTCCTGCGCTCGGCACTCGATGATGAGGAGCGTTCGCATACGGATATCGAGGACGACTCGGTCATGGTCCTGACCAACGTTGCAGTCTGCCGCGGGCAGGACAGTTATGATGCCCTGCCTCTAGCTATCATCGTCACGGAGGAGTACATCATCACCGTCTGCCTCGAGGAAACGCCAGTCATGGCTGAGTTCAACGAGCGCACGGCGAAACTGTTCCGTACCTACAAGAAGACGCGGTTCCTGTTTCAGATCCTGTATAAGTCCATGACATTCTATCTGCGCTATCTGCGTCAGATTAGCAAGCTGTCCGATGACATCGAGAACCAGCTGCGCCATGATATGAAGAACAGCGAGATTCTGCGCCTGCTCGAGCTGCAGAAGGGCCTGACGTATTTCAATGCGGCCATCCGCTCGAATGGTGCCGTGCTCGACAAGCTGCTGCGCATGCGCAACAATCCGCAGCTTACGCCGATTCTCAAGGCATATGATGAGGACGAGGATCTGCTGGAGGATGTCATCATCGAGAACAAGCAGGCCAAGGAAATGGTGGAGATGTATAGCAAGATCTTGGCACGCATGGCCGATACGTTCACATCCATCATCGCGAACAACCAGAACCTCGTGATGAAATTCCTGGCCGCCATGACAATCATCATCGCTATTCCGACGGTCGTTTCGAGCTTCTTTGGTATGAACGTGCCGGTGCCCTTTGCCGAAAATGGCAATGGATTCTTATATGTCATGATCATTGCCTTTGGTATCAGCATTTCTGGTGCCTACGCCTTGTGGAAGAAAGATATGTTTTGAGAGGAAACTGCCCTATGATGGTCGAGTCGAAACTGAAGGCCGGTGTCATCTTCGGAGATACAGAGAATCAGGAATATGTGTATATGCCCGGCAGTGAGGTCGGCATGGCCCAGCCCATTTGCGTCTATGAGTCAGAAAATGAGTGTGAGGATGTCAATATGCATGAGGCGCTGCGTCTCGTGCGCGTGCGCAGTCTGCGGCCGACCTGTCATCCTGTGCTTGGCGACAGTTCCTGTTGAAAAATAATATAACAGTTAAGGAATCGTGTAACTGGCAGAGTTTTCTCTGTCAGTTTTTTTGTGCGTAAGTTCCGGTGAAAGATATTTTACCCGCAAGAGCAGGAATCGAAATAAAAAGGTAGAACTATTCATGTAAGACAAAATATTCAAACGAGGTGTCTAGGGAGGGAGAGTATATGCTTTTTATGAAGTCGGTACGCGGTAAGCTGACGGCATTGTTCGTAGCGGTCAGCGTCGTAGCTACTTTAGCCGTAGGCGGTTATTTCATCTATACGACCATCGCGGATAATAATAAGCTCGTGGCAGAGTATCGGAAGGAACTGGCCGAGCATTATGATCGTGAACTGCGCTTGCAGACGGAAGGTGTTGTCTCGTCGCTCAATGGCATCTATGCGCGGCAGCAATCGGGGGAACTGACCGAGGAGCAGGCCAAGAGCCTGGCGCTTGATGTCATCCGTGCAGTACGCTACGATGATGGCAAGGGGTATTTCTTCGCCGATGAGAAGAATACGGGTATCTGCGTAGCCCATGCGGCGTCCAAAGAGTCAGAAGGACGTATGCGCCGCAACGACAAGGATCCTAATGGCGTTCCTTATATGGAAAATATGTTCAAGGCCGCGCAGAATGAAGGCGGCGGCTTTGTGGATTTCTCCTATCCGAAACCGGGTGAGAAAGAGTCTTTGCCCAAGCGCAACTATGTGCTGGAATTCAAGCCATATCAGTGGATCGTAGGGACGGGATCTTGGATTGACTATATCGATGCAGAGGCTGCTAAGTACACGAAGGAAATGCAGGAAGAGCTTTATCACAAGATCATGATTTCGTCTGTCATCATCTTGGTGGTTGCAGCAATCATGGCCCTGTTGGGGGTAAAGATCGCGCAGAGTTTCGGCGATCCCATCAGTTTCGTGACGGGGCGTTTGCAGAAGTTTGCCCAGGGGGATTATCGGCAGGAGCCAGTCAAGCAGGAATATGTCGACCGTGAGGATGAGATCGGCCAGATGATCGATATCCTCAGGGTGCTCGGTGGCAATATGCGTCAGCTGATGGGCGCTATCCGTGAGTCATCGGAGCAGGTCGCCAGTGACGCTGCACAGCTCAGTGAAATGACGGCACAGTCGGCAGCGGCCAGCCAGCAGGTGGCAAATTCGATTACCGATGTGGCCGGGGCGACCAATAAACAGCTGACGGCAGTCGATGAAGCGTCCCAGTCCATGGGGGTCTTGCTCGAACGCATTGGCGGTATGGCCCATAATGCCCGGCGGGCGGCTGTGGAAACGCAGCAAGCATCGGAACGAGCCCAGAACGGCAATCAGGTCGTAACGCGTACGGTCAGAGATATGGCCCGTCTCAGTGAGGTGGTAGGCGAGTCGGCCAAAGTGGTCAACAGCCTTGGCGAGCGGTCCGATACCATCGGCCGCATTACCGATACGATTTCGGGCATTGCTGAGCAGACGAATCTTCTGGCACTCAATGCGGCCATTGAGGCTGCCCGCGCCGGTGATGCAGGACGCGGCTTTGCTGTGGTCGCCGACGAGATCCGCAAGCTTGCTGCCCAGTCGGAGGAGGCTGCCAGCCAAATTGCCGAGCTTATCGGACAGATCCAGCAGGAGACGCAGCGGGCTGTCAGCAGCATGAATGAGGGCACGGAAAATCTGGCCACGGCTAAGGCCAGCGTCGAGGAGACAGGCCACGAGTTCAGCGGGATCGTGGAGCTGGTCGAGAAGATTGCCAGCCGTTCGCAGCAGATTGCCAGCGCGTCCAAGGAGGCTACAGACAGCGCAGATTCCTGCCAGTCAGCAATCAAGGATATCGAGGGAATGAGCCGTAGTGTCGTTGCAAATTCTGAGACGGTGTCGGCGGCAACCGAGGAACAGACTGCTTCAGTACAGGAGATGAACAATAACAGCTCGCAGCTGGCCAAGATGGCTGGTATGTTGCAGGATGAGGTACAGAAGTTCAAGGTATAAGGAATATCTGTCAGGAGAACTGCCGATTGCCAAGGCAGTTCCCTTGGCAGATGTCTTTATCATAGATGTGTGTTTATCTTTAGGAGGTAGCTTATGAGTAAATATGCAGGGACTCAGACTGAGAAGAACTTGGAGGCGGCCTTTGCCGGGGAAAGCCAGGCGCGCAACAAGTACACGTATTATGCTTCACGGGCCAAGAAGGATGGCTATGAGCAGATTGCGGCGTTGTTCTTGAAAACAGCAGACAATGAGAAAGAACATGCAAAGATGTGGTTCAAGGAACTCCATGACGGTATGCCTGATACAGAGACAAACCTGAAGGATGCTGCCGATGGCGAGAACTACGAATGGACGGACATGTATGCTGGCTTTGCCAAGACTGCCGAGGAAGAGGGATTCAAGGAACTGGCAGCGAAATTCCGCATGGTAGCAGCTATCGAGAAACACCATGAGGAGCGCTATCGTGCCCTGCTCAAGAACATCGAGATGCAGGAGGTCTTCCAGCGCAGCGAGGTCAAGGTTTGGGAGTGCCGCAACTGTGGGCACATCATTGTGGGCACCAAGGCACCGGAGCTTTGCCCTGTCTGTGCACATCCGAAGAGCTATTTTGAGATTAGCGCCGAGAATTATTGAGCGGCAGTATGGCATGATAAAAGGCTGGCAGAAATTTGCCAGCCTTTTTGTCATTTTGTAAGTGTAGTTGTCTCGATATGTTCGCCGCCGGTGGTGTAGCCGGTTAGCGTGAGTTCTTTATCGGTAGCCGTCAGCGTCAGATAGTTCGGCGGTGTGGGCTGATAGATGGCGCTGCGGTCATAGGTCTTGTCGTCAGGGACGTTGTATTGCGTATTGCCGGCTGGGCCACTGAGTATATAGACAGGGCCCGCGGTAGCTGGCTGCAGGTTCTTGATATGGCCGCGGTTGCGATAGGTATGCATATGACCGGTCAGGACCAGATCGATGCCGAGGTCGTCAAAGGTATTCATGAAGGCATGGCCAATATCGCTGATACCGCCAGTCTGATGGGTACCAAGCTGGTATTCATCATAGGCGATGACGTCCTTGTGCATGAAGACGACCTGCCAAGGCAGGTGTTTCTTGTTGGTTCCTTGTTTTAGCCAGTGCAGCTGGCGTTCGAGCAGGCCGGGCAGGAGCTCGTGCAGTTCGAGCTCCTGCGTGTTGAGCACGATGAAGTGGATGGGGCCGTAATCAAAGGCGTAAAAGCAGCCTTGGAATTTGGTGCTGTTATTGGGGGGCAGGGAAAAGGAGGCAAGGTAGCGGCGGGGCAGGCAGAACTTCCAGTCAAGGCCGTAACATTCGTGATTGCCCATAACCGGGGCCAGTGGACGAGTAGATGGCAGGGAACCCATGGCCGCAAGGAATCTGTCCCAGTGCCAGTTGGACTGGCCGTTGTCGGTAAGATCGCCGAGGATGGCACAGAAGTCACTTTGCGGATACCGCTGCCAAGCGGTCTGGAAGGTCTGCTGCCAGACCCCGTAGTCGCCACCACATTGCGAATCGCAGAATATCAAGGCGGATACGCTGCTGAGGGCGGGCGGGGCAGTCTTGAACCGATGCCAGTGTGTAGCACGTTCCTTCTGGACGATGCGGTACTCATAAGCTGAGTCAGGTGTCAGCCCATTTAATGTGACTGAGCAGAAAAAGGTGGTAACGTTGTCTTCCACCAGAGAGGTGGTCATAGCAGGCTGCGATTGGGTGGTGCGTACCTGCCCGGACAGGCGGTACTCAAGTGCACAGCCACTCAGGTTGACATTGCCTTGCCACATGATCGTACGTGAGGTGGCAGCATCGGCTGTGATGATATGACGAAGGAATCTTATGGGCATCGTGCCGTCGCTGGCAGCACTGGCACTTTTCGGCAGCCAGGCCTCAAGGCCGAGCAGGATGGCTGCTTGGCCACAGAATTGCAAGAATTTCCGGCGTGTGATATCCATGATATTCATCTCCTGTAGTCCTCGGCGGCTTCTGCAGCCGCTGCTTTGCGAGCGGCGTTGCGCTCATATATCCAGGCACCGGCAATCAGGATGATGGCAAAGACGATGACGACAATCATGCGGGTAGGATCTTCTTCGTGGGTGAGCGCATCATGACCGATGATGGCTTCGATGCCCGTTGATGGGAATTTGCCGACCAGCGAAGCGATGACGTAGTCGCGGAAGCTCATGGCCGACAGCGCGCCAATGGCGTTGAGCATGACGGAGGGGAAATACGGTACCATACGGGCGATAAGCATGACGACAAAACCGCGCTTGCCGCTGTATTTGTCGAGGTTGGAAAGTGTCTTGTTCTTGCTGATGATCTTTTCAGCTGCATCGCGGAAGAAGAACCGTAGCAGGATGAAGCTGATGGCAACGCCGACGGTTTCGGCGACTACGGACAGGACAATGCCCCAGAAGATGCCGAAGATCAGTGTGTTGGCAGTTGAAAAGATGATGGCGGGCGGGAAACCAAGCGCATTGACAAAAAGCGTCAGCAGGAAACTGAAGAGCACGGCCCAAGGTCCGAACGAGGCGATGTATCCGGCGGTCTCGAGAATATCTCCGCGCGCCAATAGGCCAAACATATGCGGCAGGAACGCCGGATTGATCAGATGGATAATGACGAACAGCAGGATGATGGCAAGTGCGGCACCGGCTTTCACCAAGCCCATAGATTTTCGGATTTGCAAAAAAGTTACCTCCTGTAACCAATATTTGTCTCCATTATAACATTAAAACTGCCTGGACAGTTGAAAATAAACTGGGGAAACTGTCATTTTTGGCGTGGCTGTGCTAAAATAGAATTGTTATACTATGGGAAAGGTGAAGGTTCATGACTGAAAAGCAGGCGGGAGAGCAGATATGGGCGCAGATACAGGCTGGTTTTACCATGGCTGGCTCTGCACTGGCAGGTTTTATCGTCGTGCCGATGCTACTGTTCCAACTGGGGATGAACTTTGCCGGAGCCTATACGTCTTTTGCTGTGCTGGCAATCGTGTCAGCGTTGCTCATGGGCTGGCTGCGCCTGCCGGTGCTGCTATTGCCACCGGTAGCTGTCAGTAATTATCTCGTGTATCTTGTGGGGATTTCACAGGGAGTCAGTTGGCAGCAGCTGCTGGGGATATGCTTTGTCGTATCCGTGCTCAGTTTGCTGATATCCGTCAGCCCTTTGCGGCACCGTTTTTTCTTGGCCGTGCCAGAGGCGATTCGCCGTTTGCTGCCGGCAGGACTTGGAGCCATGCTTATCCTGATGGGATTGACGCAGGGACGTATCATCGTGCGTTCGGCTTGGTCAGTCACGATGCTGGGAAATTTCCAGGATCCGCTCGCGTATCTTGGACTTACCGGCATTGTGGTCACGTTAGTCATGATGGCAGTGAGGTTGCGCGGGGCGCTGTTTTGGGGAATGGTGGTTACGGCGGTCATATCCCTTATGGAGGGGTTCTGGGTAATTCCGGTAGCGCCGTTCATGCTTCCCACGGGACTTGACTTGACGGCAGGACAGCTGGCCATGACGGCTGCAAATGAGAAGGTCGTGGGGGATATGCTGGCTGCTGGCCTTACATTGCTGATAGTGCTGACCAGTATGAACTGGATTGTCGGTCAGGCGCTGATAAGGGAGTCTTCTAATAGTCGGCGTTTGCTGCCCACGACCTTTGCTGTTGGAGCTTTGGGGGCGCTGATTGGCAGCCTGCCGCCAGCCGTTTCGCCGCTGTCTGCTGCAGGAACATTGTTACGTGGGGGACGGCGGGCAGCCTGGAGTGCAGCACTGCTATTCCTGGTTGCGCTGTTTTGTGAGCCACTGCTGGCCGCCATGGCTGAATTCCCTGTCATGGTAGTGCCGGTACTCGTGGGGACAGGCCTGTTGCTGTTGCTGCAGACCATAGAGGACTTACAGCAGACACCATTTGCTTGGGACTTACCCGTTTTATGTGCAGCGGCCTGTCTGCTGCTGGTCATGCCATTGGCAAATAATATCACGGCTGGTCTTGGAGCCGCCCTGATCAGCTGGTGTGTGCTCAGGGCGGCTGGCCATTCCTGGCGGGAAGTTCCTAGAAGTACCTGGGCTTTATCAATCCTGTTTGCCGTGTATTTTGTCTATGCGGCTATTTGAGAAGAAGAGATGTAAGAAAAAATTGGTTCGAATGATTTAAGGAGTGTACGTTTTCGTGGAATTCAATCGTTATCCGAGAGTTATTGCTGCCGGGACGGTGCTTGGCCTGCTGTCCTTGACCGTACCATCTGTCGGTTTTGCCGGCCGTCATGTCAGTGAGGCGGGCCTGCCAGCAACCAAGGTGGCTGCTGAACGCACGGTGAATGTTGGCAGCAGCCAGCGTGTCAGCCGGAATATCACGCAGGAATCGTCGCTGCAGGATCGCATCGACGCCATCCTCAAGCAGCATGAGCAAGAGCAGGAAAAGGCTATGGAAGTGCCGACGACTGTCTCTGCCTATGATGATTCGATTATCGGGACGCCGTTGGCCAGCCAGCAGCAGTGCGTGGATTATCTGCTGAGTGTCAATCCGAATCCGGATATCTCGGTTACGCCGCAGCAGCTGGTTTCCTATTATTATGAGGAAGGTGCACGGGAGGGCATCCGCCCTGATGTTGCCTTTGCACAGGCACTCAAGGAGACGGGGTTTTTCCGTTATGGCGGTACGGTGACCTCGGACCAGAACAATTACTGTGGTCTTGGTACGACGAGCAGTCAGGTAAAAGGTGCGTATTTCAACTCGGCGCAGCTAGGTGTACGCGCCCAGATCCAGCATCTGCTGGCTTATGCCTCGACCCGCCGTCCTAATGAGCCGGTGGTCGATCCGCGGTATACGCTGGTACGTTCGTCTTATGGTGAACGCACGCTTAAACGCTGGCAGGAGCTCAACGGCCGTTGGGCTGTGCCGGGCTATACGTATGGCCAGAGCATCATGAGCATCTTCCGTGCGATGCTGGCCAAGTGATTCCGTAGAAGTTTTTTCATTATATTCATATATCAGAGAAGGGAAATAAAGACGAAATGATTACAACCAACAATGTGAGCCTTCAGTTTGGCAAGCGCGTCCTGTATAAGGATGTCAACCTTAAATTTACGCCGGGGAACTGCTATGGCATCATCGGCGCGAATGGTGCCGGTAAGTCGACGTTCTTGAAACTGCTGGCTGGCGATATCGAGCCGACCGGTGGTCATATCGAAATCACGCCGGGTGAGCGTCTGGCCGTGCTGAAACAGGATCACTATGCTTATGACGAGTACGAGGTACTGCGTACTGTAATCATGGGGCACAAGCGTCTGGTCGAAATCATGGACGAAAAAGATGCGCTGTATGCAAAGCCGGATTTCAGCGAAGAAGACGGTATGAAGGCATCGGAGCTCGAGGCAGAGTTTGCCGAGCTCAACGGCTGGGACGCAGAGTCTGAGGCAGCACGCCTGCTCAACGGTCTCGGCATTCCCGAAAACGAGCACTCGATGAAGATGTCTGAGCTTACGCCGACCGAGAAAGTACGCGTCCTGCTGGCACAGGCACTGTTCGGCAATCCGGACATCCTGCTGCTCGACGAGCCGACGAACCATCTCGATGTCGAATCCATCAACTGGCTCGAAAACTTCTTGGCTGACTTTGAGAACACGGTCATCGTCGTATCCCATGACCGTCATTTCCTGAATCAGGTCTGTACCTATATCTGCGATGTTGACTTTGGTGAGATCAAGCTCTACGCCGGAAACTATGATTTCTGGTATCAGTCGAGCCAGCTGGCTCTGCAGCTGCAGAAAGAGCAGAACAAGAAGGCTGAGGAGAAAATCAAGGAACTGCAGGCCTTCATTGCCCGCTTTGCTGCCAATGCGGCTAAATCCAAGCAGGCTACGAGCCGTAAGAAGCTTCTCGACAAGATCCAGGTCGAGGATATCAAGCCGTCCTCGCGCCGCTATCCGTACATTGCGTTCACGCCGGACCGCGAAGCAGGCGATCAGTTGCTGCAGGTCGATGGTATTTCCAAGACTGTCGATGGCGAGCAGGTGCTGAAGAACGTAAGCTTTACCCTCAAGAAGGGCGATAAAGTTGCCTTTGTCGGTCCGAATGGCATTGGCAAGACGATGCTGTTCAAGATTCTCATGGGCGAGGAGGAGCCGGACGAGGGCACCTTCAAGTGGGGCGTAACGACGACGCAGGCCTACCTGCCTTCTGATAACAGCGATTACTTCGATGGTGTTGACCTTAGCCTGGTCGACTGGCTGCGCCAGTACTCTAAGGATCCGGATGAGACCTTCGTACGTGGTTTCCTAGGCCGCATGCTGTTTTCAGGCGAGGAAAGCCTCAAGAAGGCATCGGTCCTTTCGGGTGGCGAGCGCGTGCGCTGCATGCTGTCGCGCATGATGTTGTCAGGTGCCAATGTACTGCTGCTCGATGAGCCGACGAACCACCTTGACCTCGAGTCGATTACAGCACTCAATAATGGCCTGATTGCGTTCAAGGGAACGGCACTGTTCGTTTCCCATGACCATGAGTTCGTGCAGACCATCGCCAACCGCATCATCGATATCACGCCGGATGGTGTTGTTGACCGTGTTACGACCTATGACGACTTCCTTTCCAACGAGACAGTCAAGCAGCAGTTAGCTGAGAAGTATAAGAAATAATTTATCCTGCATTGAAAGGAGTCGGGCGCAATGCTGGGAGATTTCTTTCAAAACAAAATAGATGAAGCTGGTGCCACGGCGCGCTTGCGGGAAATGGTTGCTGTGTTGCGCAAGCGCGATGTCGTCCGAGGGATGACTCCGGATAAGCTGCGTATGGTGCTGGAGGATCTGGGACCGACATTTGTCAAGCTCGGACAGGTCATGAGCATGCGCCCCGATTTCCTGCCGCCGGAATACTGCGATGAACTCATGAAACTCCAGACTTCGGCCAAGCCACTGCCGTTTTCTGTAATACTCGACGTCATTGAGAGCGAGTATAACCGTCGGTGGGAGAAGGTGTTTCAGTATATTGACGAAGAGGCACTGGGGTCTGCCAGTATTGCCCAAGTTCATCGGGCAGTACTGACGACTGGTGAGAAAGTCGTTGTCAAGGTGCAGCGTCCAGGCATTTACGAGATAATGAGCAAGGATATTGTCCTGCTCAAGCGGGCGGCAACCTTATTGAAGGTGGTCAGCCGTTCGCAGGATGTTATCGACTTCAATATGGTGCTCGATGAGATGTGGACTATCGCCAAACAGGAAATGGATTTTTTGATTGAGGCTGACCATATCGCTGAGTTTGAGCATCTGAACCGCGATGTGGACTATATTGCCTGTCCGCAGGTGTACCGCCAGCTTTCGACACAGCATATCCTGGTGATGGAATCTGTCGAAGGCATTCAGATCGATGATTTTGAACAACTCAAGACCCGTGGCTACGATATCAATCAGTTAGGACGGCGGCTAGGCGAGAATTATGTCAAGCAGATCATCGAGGATGGTTTTTTCCATGCGGATCCGCATCCTGGCAATATTTGGATCCGCAATGGCCGGATTGTCTGGCTGGATCTTGGCATGGTCGGCCGTCTTTCGGCGCGTGACCGTACAGCTATCCGCAAGGCAGTTTATGCATTGGCGGCTCATGATGCTTTCGAGATGAAGGCTGCGGTGCTGGCTTTGGGTGTTGTTCGCGGGAAGGTCAATCATACGCTGCTGTATCAGGATATCGATGCGATGTTGTCGCAGTACAGTACGCTCGACTTCAGCGAGTTGCAGATGGGTGTCCTGACCCGGCAGATCATGAATCTCATGCGCGTCCATCATATCGGCTGCCCCCAGGGGCTGTCAATGTTTGCCCGCGGTGTGCTGACCGTTGAGGGGGTCATGCGGCTTTGCTGCCCAAAAATCAGCTTTGTTGAGATCTTTGCCAAGAGCCTGGCTGTTGACTATAAGAAGAATTTCAATTGGCGCGATGAAGTGGATAAGGCGAAACGCGAAGGCCTGATGCTGCTCCGTAAATCGGCACAGCTGCCCGAGCAGATTTCGGATATCCTGAAGATGACCATGAGTGGCCAGACGAAAGTGAATCTGGATGTGACAGGCTCGGAAGAGCCGTTGCGCAAGCTTGATCAGATGATAAACAAGATCATCCTGGCAGTGCTGGTAGCGGCATTGTTGCTGGGATCTAGTACGATATGTACTACACAGATGACTCCGAAGATCATGGAGATTCCGTTGCTGGGTTTTTTAGGGTATTTGATAGCGTTCATATTGAGCATCCGGATTATCTGGGAAATACATAAGGGGCGCTAATTAGGAGGTTGTCAATATGAGAGGAATACGTGGAGCAATTACGGTAGGAGAAAACAAGAAGGAAGAAATCTGGCAGGCAGCAAAGATGCTGCTATCGCAGATCCTGCGCCGCAACAAGGTAAAGCCTGAGGATATCGGTGCCTGCATATTCAGCACTACTAGTGATATTACGGCAGGTTTTCCTTCTACTGGCGCTCGTCAGATGGATGGTTTTGATAAAGTCCCCTTGTTTGACACGCGGGTTCCAGAGATCGATGATTCGATGGAACGCTGCATCCGTGTACTGCTTTTAGTTGACTCGCCACTGAAACAGGCGGAAATCCAGCATGTCTATATGGGGAAAGCCCAGGAACTTCGCCCAGACCTGCGCAATTTCTGATTTATGGTTGGAATAAGGCTTTACAAACGAAAGTATATAGTTTTTATTTTGTTACCATAAAAGAAATTAATGAAAATGGCGTAAAATACTGTACTTTTTCTTGGGAATTTAGTAGAATGGTGTGTGGATAAAAAACATTCAAGTGACAAGGGAGAGATACACTTTGAGTAACATCGATACGACTTGTGTCAACGCCATCCGTGTATTAGCTGCAGATGCCATCCAGAAGGCCAATTCTGGTCATCCGGGCCTGCCGCTGGGCTGTGCTGCCATGGCCTATGAGCTGTGGGGCAAGCACATGAACCACAATGGCAAGAATCCGGAATGGGCAAACCGTGACCGTTTCGTCCTTTCGGGCGGCCATGGTTCCTCGCTGCTGTATTCGTTGCTCCATTTCTTTGGCTATGGCCTGACGATGGATGACATGAAGCAGTTCCGCCAGGATGGTTCGTTGACGCCGGGACATCCGGAGTATGGACATACGGTTGGTGTTGAAGCAACGACTGGCCCACTGGGTGCCGGCATGGCTACGGCAGTTGGCATGGCTATGGCAGAGGCTCATCTGGCAGCCGAGTTCAACCGTCCGGGCTATGAAGTCGTCGATCATTATACGTTTGCCTTGGGCGGCGATGGCTGCATGATGGAAGGTATCTCTTCGGAGGCATTCTCACTGGCTGGTACGCTGGGACTGTCGAAACTGATCATCCTTTACGATTCGAATAAGATTTCAATCGAAGGCGACACGGATATCGCTTTCACGGAGGATGTACAGGCACGCATGGCTGCCTTTGGTTTCCAGACCCTTACGGTCGAAGACGGCAATGACCTTGAGGAAATCGGTAAGGCTATCGAGGCTGCTAAGGCAGATAAGGAGCATCCGTCCTTCATCACGGTCAAGACGCAGATCGGTTACGGCTGCCCAGCTAAACAGGGCAAGGCCAGCGCCCATGGCGAGCCGCTCGGTGAAGAGAATGTCAAGGCGCTCAAAGAGAACCTGGGCTGGCCGGAGCCGGACAAAGCCTTCAACATCCCGCAGGCTGTCTATGATCATTATCAGGAGCTTGCTAAACGCGGCGAGGCTGAGGAAGAGAAATGGAACAAGCTCTTTGCTGAGTATTGTGAGAAGTTCCCCGAGGAGAAGGCTCGCTGGGAGAAATTCCATGCACCGGTTGACGCTGAGGAACTGCTCAACAATGAAGAATTCTGGGCTTATGAGGATAAGGCACAGGCAACCCGCAACCTGTCCGGCACGATGATCAACCGTCTCAAGGACATGGTACCGCAGCTTATCGGCGGCAGCGCTGACCTGGCCCCGTCGAACAAGACGATGATGAATGGCGAGAGCGATTTCAGCAAGGATAACTATGCTGGCCGCAACCTCCACTTCGGTATCCGTGAGCTGGCTATGGCTGCCATGGCTAACGGCATTACGCTGCATGGTGGTCTGCGCACGTATGTGGCTACGTTCTTCGTATTCAGCGATTACACGAAGCCGATGATGCGCCTGGCTTCGCTGATGCATATTCCGGTTACTTATGTCCTGACCCATGACAGCATCGGTGTTGGCGAAGATGGTCCGACCCATGAGCCAATCGAGCAGCTCTCCATGCTCCGCGCACAGCCGAACCTTAACGTATTCCGTCCGGCAGATGCAACGGAGACGGCAGCTGGCTGGTATCTGGCCATCACGGCTGACAAGACGCCGACGGCTCTGGTGCTGACTCGTCAGAACCTGCCGCAGCTCGCTGGTTCCAGCAAAGAGGCGCTCAAGGGTGCTTATGTCGTATCTGAGGCTAAGGATGCAGCCAACATGGATGGTATCTTGATGGCATCTGGCTCTGAGGTTTCGCTGGCTGTTGATGCTCAGGCAGAACTTGCCAAAGAAGGTCTGGATGTCCGCGTCGTTTCGATGCCGTGCATGGATCTCTTTGAGCAGCAGAGTGCTGAGTACAAAGCTAGCATCCTGCCGAAGAATGTTCGTGCCCGCGTATCAGTAGAGGCTCTTTCAGATTTTGGCTGGGGCAAATATGTAGGCCTTGATGGTGCATCGGTCTGCATGGAAGGTTTCGGCGCTTCGGCACCGGGCCCAGTTCTCTTCAAGAAGTTTGGCTTTACGGTCGAGCATGTTGTCGAGGTAGCAAAGAAAGTCATTGCTGACAATAAATAATTGAAAATTTTTCTGCAAGTTGCAGGATAAAAAGATAGCAGAGGCGTAAAATCCGTCTCTGCTATTATTTTTGTCTATGGTAAGTAGACAAAATCATGGTTTTTGAAAATAAATCGGCAAAACGATACACTAGGCAACGTGTGCACGTGAATCTTTATAAATAAAGTGTTGACAAGCATTTTTGCTGGTGCTAATATATAGAAGTGCCTGATTCAAGAGCATGATTTAGTGATACAGGGGAGTGAAAACAATGACACTGGATACACTGAAAAATGCCAATCGGGTGATTGGTATCAAGCAGGTTACCAAAGCTGTGAAACGCGGGAATGTCCAGAATGTATTCGTCGCTGACGATGCGGATGATCGTGTCATCGAGCCGCTGGAAACGCTGTGCAGGGAATGTGAAGTTCCGGTAGGGCGTGCGGAGACGATGCAGGAGTTGGGACAGGCCTGCGGCATCGAAGTCGGTGCGGCAGCAGCGGCAGTCCTGAAGTAAGGTTCTAGTATATTTGTTAAAAACTTCAAAGCTTGCTTTGAGGTTTTAATAAATAATAAATTCTCAATATGAAGGAAGGAGGTGCATGTATGCCTACTATCAATCAGTTAGTTCGTAAGAGCAGAAAGAGCATGCAGGAGAAGTCCAAAGCACCAGCACTCAAGAATTGCCCGCAGAAACGTGGTGTTTGCACGCGTGTTTACACGTCTACGCCGAAAAAGCCGAACTCGGCACTGCGTAAGGTAGCTCGTGTTCGTCTGACGAATAGCATCGAGGTTACCGCATACATCCCAGGCATTGGTCATAATCTTCAGGAGCATAGTGTTGTTCTGATCCGTGGCGGTCGTGTCAAGGACCTGCCAGGTGTTCGTTACCACATCATCCGCGGTTCGCTCGATACTGCCGGTGTGCAGGATCGTGCTCAGGGCCGTTCGAAGTACGGTGCGAAAAAAGCAAAGAAAAAATAACACAGCTTCGTAAATGAAGACTATGATAAGGAGGTAAAACAATGCCAAGAAAAGGTTCCGTACCTAAGCGTGACGTACTGCCGGATCCGGTGTACCACAGCAAAACGGTTACGAAATTCATCAATAAAGTAATGCTTTCCGGTAAGAAGAGTGTTGCTGAGCGCGTCGTTTATGATGCGTTCGAGACGATCCGTGCCAAAACGGGCAAGGATCCTCTGGAAGTTTTTGAGACTGCTCTCAAGAACGTTATGCCGGTCCTCGAGGTACGCGCTCGTCGCGTCGGTGGTGCAAACTACCAGGTTCCGGTTGAGGTCCGTCCGGACCGCCGCATGACGCTCGGCATTCGCTGGATCGTCAACTACGCACGTCTCCGCGGTGAGAAAACCATGGATGAGCGCCTCTCGGGCGAGCTCATGGATGCCGCTAACAACACGGGTGCAGCAATCAAGAAGAAGGAAGATACGCACAAGATGGCAGAGGCCAACAAGGCTTTCGCTCACTATCGTTGGTAATCCTTTCTTATTTTTATTAAGGAGCGATATTAAAAGTGGCAAGAGAGTATTCCCTTGAAAAAACTCGTAATATCGGTATCATGGCTCACATCGATGCCGGTAAGACGACTACTACTGAGCGTATCCTCTTCTACACGGGTGTAAACCACAAGATCGGCGAGGTTCATGAAGGCGCTGCCACCATGGACTGGATGGTTCAGGAGCAGGAGCGCGGCATCACGATTACGTCTGCTGCAACGACCTGCCACTGGAAAGATCATCGTATCAACATCATTGATACGCCGGGTCACGTGGATTTCACGGTAGAGGTTGAACGTTCCCTGCGCGTCCTCGACGGCACGGTTGCAGTCCTGACTGCACGCGGTGGCGTTGAGCCGCAGACTGAGACCGTTTGGCGTCAGGCTGAGCGTTATCATGTCCCGCGCATGGCGTATGTCAACAAGATGGACATCACCGGCGCAAACTTCTTCAACGTTATCGATATGATGCACGAGCGTCTGCAGGCTAATGCCGTTGCAATCCAGCTGCCAATCGGCGCTGAGGACACGTTCGAAGGCATCGTCGACCTGGTCAAGATGGAAGCCATCGTTTATGAGGATGACCTCGGCAAAGTTGCTGACGAGGTTGAGATCCCGGCTGACATGAAAGAGCAGGCTGATGAGTATCGTGAGAAACTCTTAGAGGCTCTCTCCGAGCTCGATGACGAATTCATGGAGAAATATCTCGGTGGCGAAGAGATTTCGGAAGAGGAGATCAAGAAGGTAATCCGTAAGGGTACCCTCGCTGGTGAACTCGTTCCGGTAACCTGCGGTACGTCGTATCGCAACAAGGGCGTTCAGCCGTTGCTCGATGCCATCGTTGATTATATGCCGGCTCCGACGGATATCCCGCCGATTGCTGGTGTAAATCCGGATACTGGTGCTGAAGACCATCGCCCGTCTAGCGACAGCGAGCCGTTCTCCGCACTGGCATTCAAGATCATGACTGACCCGTACGTCGGTAAGCTTGCATTCTTCCGTGTATACTCCGGTGTACTCGATGCAGGTTCCTACGTATTCAACTCCACGAAGGGCAAGAAAGAGCGTATTGGCCGTATCCTCCAGATGCATGCCAACAACCGTAAAGAGATTGATAAGGTCTACAGCGGTGATATCGCTGCTGCTGTCGGTCTGAAAGACACGACGACGGGCGACACGCTCTGCGACGAGAGCGCTCCGATCATCCTCGAGTCTATGGAGTTCCCGGATCCGGTTATCTCCGTTGCCGTTGAGCCGGCTACGAAGAACGACCAGGAGAAGATGGGCGTAGCTCTCCAGAAACTCGCTGAAGAGGATCCGACGTTCCGTGTTCGCACGGATCAGGAGACTGGTCAGTGCATCATCTCCGGTATGGGTGAGCTTCACCTCCAGATTATCGTTGACCGTATGCTCCGCGAGTTCCATGTTGACTGCAAAGTCGGCGAGCCGCAGGTTGCATATCGTGAGACGATCCGCAACACGGTCAAGGCTGAAGGTAAGTTCGTTCGTCAGTCCGGTGGTCATGGTCAGTATGGTCACTGCTGGCTCGAGCTCATTCCGCAGGAGCCGGGCGAAGGCTTCAGCTTCGAGAACAAGGTCGTCGGTGGTGCGATTCCGAAGGAATTCATCAACCCGATCGAGGCCGGCGTAAAGCAGGCTATGGAAGCTGGTGTTGTCGCTGGTTATCCGATGGTCGACATCAAGGCTATCGTATTCGATGGTTCCTATCACGAGGTCGACTCCTCCGAGGCAGCATTCAAAGTTGCTGGTTCCATGGCTTTCAAGAACGGCTGCGAAAAGGCTAATCCGGTTCTCCTTGAGCCGTACGTCAAAGTCGAAGTCGTCGTTCCGGAAGAGTACATGGGCGATGTAATCGGCGACCTGAACTCCCGCCGCGGCCGTATCGATGGTATGGAAGCGCGCAACGGTGCTCAGGTCATCAACGGATTTGTTCCGCTTTCCGAGATGTTCGGTTATTCGACGGATCTCCGTTCTAAAACTCAGGGCCGAGGGAACTACAGCATGGAAGTAGCTTACTATGATGAAGTTCCTAAAAATATAGCCGAAAAGGTTATTGCTAAAAACAAAGGCGAATAAGGGAGGAAAAAATTACAATGGCTAAAGAAAAGTTTGAGAGAACTAAACCGCATGTTAACATCGGCACCATTGGTCACGTTGACCATGGCAAGACGACGCTGACGGCAGCTATCACGAAAGTTCTGTCCGAGACGGAAGGCTGCAAGGCTGCTTTCGAGGATTACGCTGATATCGATAAGGCTCCGGAGGAGCGTGAGCGCGGTATCACCATCAACACGGCACACGTTGAGTATGAGACGGAGAAACGTCATTATGCACACGTTGACTGCCCGGGCCATGCTGACTATGTCAAGAACATGATCACTGGTGCTGCTCAGATGGATGGTGCTATCCTGGTTGTTTCCGCTGCTGATGGCCCGATGCCGCAGACGCGTGAGCACATCCTGCTCGCTCGCCAGGTTGGCGTTCCGGCAATCGTAGTCTTCCTGAACAAGGTTGACCAGGTTGACGATGAGGAGCTCCTCGAGCTCGTAGAGATGGAAGTTCGCGAGCTGCTCTCCAGCTACGAATTCCCGGGCGATGACATCCCTGTTGTTGCTGGTTCCGCTCTGAAGGCTCTCGAGGGCGATGCTGACATGAAAGCTAAGATCATCGAGCTCATGAACGCTGTTGATGAGTACATCCCGACGCCGGAGCGTGACACGGATAAACCGTTCCTCATGCCGGTCGAGGACGTCTTCACGATCACTGGCCGTGGTACGGTTGCTACGGGCCGTGTTGAGCGTGGCGAGCTGAAACTGAACGATACGGTTGAGATTGTTGGTCTTCAGGACGAGTCGAAATCCACGGTTGTTACGGGTATTGAGATGTTCCGTAAGATGCTCGATAGCGCTGTTGCTGGTGATAACATCGGTGCTCTGCTCCGTGGTATCGACCGCAAAGAGATCGAGCGTGGTCAGGTCCTCGCAAAACCGGGCACGATTCATCCGCACACGAAGTTCAAAGCTCAGGTTTATGTCCTGACGAAAGAAGAGGGTGGCCGTCATACGCCGTTCTTCACGAACTACCGTCCGCAGTTCTACTTCCGTACGACTGACGTTACGGGCGTTGTTTCCCTGCCGGAAGGCACGGAGATGGTTATGCCTGGCGATAACATCGAGATGGATGTAGAGCTCATCACCCCAATCGCTATCGAGAAGGGTCTCCGCTTCGCTATCCGCGAGGGTGGTCACACGGTTGGTGCTGGCCGCGTAACGGATGTCGTTGAGGCATAAGTTTCAAGTCAATTAAACCAATAAGTAAGAGCGGCGCTCGCGTCGCTCTTATTTAAAGGTTTAAAATAATATGGTACCCCCCAATGCGATGACGTGGCAGATGGCTCGGCATTGTCCGAGGGAACTGTTACGGAGAAATGTTTGGGCCGAGAGTCCGGACGATAAGGAGGAAAAACAATTGTCTAAGAATCAAAAGATTAGAATCCGTTTGAAGGCTTATGATCATAAAGCCCTCGATCAGAGCGCAGTAAAGATTGTGGATACTGCAAAGAAGACCGGTGCAATGGTATCTGGTCCGATTCCACTCCCGACGGAGAAGAATATCTACACGATTTTGCGTTCCCCGCATGTCAATAAGGATTCCCGCGAGCAGTTCGAGATGAGAACTCATAAGCGTCTTATCGACATCCTGCAGCCGACGAACAAGACGGTAGATGCGCTGATGCGCCTTGACCTTCCGGCTGGTGTAGACATCGAAATCAAATTATAATCCGAGGAGGTGGAATGAATGTCTAAAGCAATTTTAGGTAGAAAACTGGGCATGACTCAGATCTTCACGGAAGAGGGCAAGGTTGTTCCTGTTACGGTTGTTGAGTCTGGTAACAACATCGTTATCCAGAACAAGACGGTCGAGAACGACGGTTACAACGCTGTTCAGCTTGGCTTCGGTGAAGTTAAGGAATTCAAAGTAAATAAACCAATGAAGGGTCATTTCGCTAAAGCTGGTGTTAAGCCGGTAAAATTCATCCGCGAGATGCGTCTTCAGGATCCTTCTGAATACAAAGTCGGTGATTCCATCGGCGTTGACATATTTAGTGCTGGAGAATTAGTCGATGTTACTGGTACTTCCAAAGGTAAAGGTTTTGCCGGCGGTATCAAACGTCACAACTTCGCCCGTGGTCCTATGGGACATGGTTCCAAATCCCACCGTGAGCCGGGTTCGACTGGTGCAATGATTTCCGGTCCTGGCGGACGCGTGCTCAAAGGCAAGAAACTGCCGGGCCGCATGGGTGGCGAGCGCGTTACGGTTCAGCGCCTCACGGTTGTCCGTGTTGATGCAGACCGCAACCTCATCCTCATCAAGGGCGCAATTCCGGGCCCGAAGAAGAGCTTCGTTGTGATCAAAAATACCGTTAAACCGGGCAAAAACTAATTGGAAGGAGGATAACCTAAATTATGGCTACAGTAGCAGTTTATGACATCACCAACAAGCAGGTTGGCGATATCGAACTCAATGACAACATCTTCGGCGTAGAGATGAACGCAGGTCTTCTCCATCAGGCCGTTGTAATGCAGCTTGCAGCTCAGCGTCTGGGCACGCATGCAACCAAGACGAGAAGCTTCGTTCGTGGTGGCGGCCGCAAGCCTTGGAAACAGAAAGGCACTGGTCGTGCTCGCGCAGGTTCGACGCGCAGCCCGCTGTGGGTTGGCGGCGGCACGGTCTTTGGACCGCATCCGCGCAAGTATGCTTTCACGATGCCGCGTAAACAGCGTCGTCTCGCTATCAAATGCGCACTTTCCGATAAAGTTAAGAGCGGTGAGCTCGTAGTTCTCGACAGCCTCAATTTCGATGCTCCGAAAACGAGCCAGGTCGTCAAGATGCTTGGCGATTTCAGCGTTGACTCCAAAGCTCTCCTCATCACTTGCGATGAAGCTGAGAACGTAGAGAAGTCCGCACGCAACATTCCGGGTGTGAAGGCAATCAGCACGATGGGCCTCAATGTTCATGATATCCTGAATCATGACAAGCTGTTCATCACGAAGGATGCCATCACCCGCATCGAGGAGGTATTCGCATAATGGAAGCACGTGATATCCTGATCCGTCCGCTGATCACTGAGAGAACGACTCAGCTTATGGCTGAGGGCAAATACGTCTTCGTTGTTGCGAAAGCAGCCAACAAGATCGAGATTGCTAAAGCTGTCGCTGAGGTTTTCAACGTCAAAGTTGAGAAAGTCAACACGGTCAACGTACTGGGCAAAACGAAACGCATGGGCCGCACGTCTGGTAAGCGCCCTGACTATAAAAAAGCTATCGTAAAGCTCGCTGCTGGCGAAAGCATCGAGTTCTTCGAGGCATAATTGAGAAAAGGAGGTACATTTAAGTGGCAGTAAAGAGTTTCAAACCATATTCTGCAGGCCGCCGTTTCATGACCGTCGCTTCGTTCGACGAGATTACGGCAAGCAAGCCTGAGAAGTCCCTGACTGAGCGCCTGACGAAAAAAGGCGGCCGTAACCAGCAGGGCAAGCTGACCGTTCGCCATCAGGGTGGCGGCCATAAGCGTCTTTATCGCGTGATCGACTTCAAACGCACGAAAGACGGTATCCCGGCTCGCGTCGCTACCATCGAGTACGACCCGAACCGCAGCGCACGTATTGCTCTCCTCAACTATGTTGATGGTGAGAAGCGCTACATCCTCGCACCGAATGGTCTCAAGGTTGGTGACAAAGTTGTTTCCGGCCCGGATGCTGATATCAAAGTCGGTAATGCTCTTCCGCTGAAGAACATCCCGGTTGGTACGACTATCCATAACATCGAGCTCAAGATCGGCAAGGGCGCACAGCTCGTCCGCAGTGCTGGTACTTCCGCTCAGCTCATGGCTAAGGAAGGCGATTACGCACTCCTCCGTATGCCGTCTGGTGAGCTCCGCAAGGTTCATATCAACTGCCGTGCAACGATTGGTGAAGTTGGTAACCTCGAGCACGAGAACATCACGATTGGTAAAGCAGGCCGTAACCGTTGGCTCGGCGTTCGTCCGGAGAACCGCGGTACTGCAATGAACCCGAACGACCATCCGCATGGTGGTGGTGAGGGTCGTTCCCCTGTCGGCCGCAAGAACCCTGTTACGAAGTGGGGCAAATGCGCTATGGGTGCCAAGACTCGTCGCAAGAAAGCTTCGGATCGTCTCATCGTCAAAGGACGTACGAAATAATCATAGAAATCGACAGGCAGCTTGATGCCGCCTGACGAAAGGAGGAGACACTTTGTCAAGATCTATTAAAAAGGGACCTTACGTTGCAGAAAGCCTCATGAAGAAAATCGAGGCCCTCAACGAAGCTAACGATAAAAAAGTTGTAAAGACCTGGTCGAGAAGCTCCACGATTTTCCCTGATTTCGTCGGTCACACGATCGCTGTTCATGACGGTCGTAAACATGTACCGGTTTATGTCACGGAAGATATGGTTGGTCATAAGCTCGGCGAGTTCGCACCGACCCGCACGTTCAAGGGTCATGCAGGCGAAGAGCGCAAGACTTCACTGAGATAATTTTGCGAAAGGAGCATACTTGTGGAATCTAAAGCAGTAGCTAAATATGTTCGCATCACTCCGCGCAAAGTTCGTGTAGTCCTGGATCTTATCCGTGGCAAGAACGTTGCAGAGGCATTTGCGATCCTTAAATTCACGCCGAAAGCTGGCGCTGATGTTGTAGAAAAAGTTCTGCGTTCTGCTGTTGCAAACGCTGAGAACAATTTTGATATGGACGTAGACAAGCTGGTCATCAAGACGGCTTTCGCTGACCAGGGTCCGACGCTCAAGCGTATCCATCCGCGTTCCCGTGGACAGGCTTTCAAGATTTTGAAGCGCACGTCCCATGTAACCATCGTCGTTGACGAGAAGAACTAAGAAGGAGGGAAACGGATTGGGTCAGAAAGTAAATCCGCATGGTATTCGCCTTGGCATCGTCAAGACTTGGGATGCTAAGTGGTATGCAGATAAAGATTTTGCAGATAACCTGCATGAAGATATTAAAATCCGTGACTATCTGAAGCAGAGCCTTCAGGCAGCCGGTGTGTCCAGAATCGAGACGGAGCGCAGCAAAAACCGTCTTAAGCTGACGATCCATACTGCTAAACCGGGTATGGTAATCGGCCGCGGTGGTTCGGGCATCGAGCAGATCAAAGAGGGTCTGAAGAAATACACGGAAAAACGTGTTGACATCAATATTGCTGAAATCAAACAGCCGGATATGGATGCTACTCTCGTTGCTGAGAACATCGCTCAGCAGCTGGAGCGCCGCATCGCTTTCCGCCGTGCAATGAAGCAGGCCGTTGGCCGCACGATGCGTCTTGGTGCTAAAGGTATCAAGGTTGCACTCGGTGGTCGTCTCGGCGGCGCAGAGATTGCTCGTAAGGAGTCCTACCGCGAAGGCAGCATTCCTCTTCACACGCTGCGTGCTGATATCGACTATGGTACGGCAACGGCACATACGACTTACGGCGACATCGGCGTAAAAGTATGGATCTTCAAGGGTGAAGTTCTTCCGGAAAGAAAGCAGCGCAAGGCTGTAGCTGAAGGGAGCGAAGCTTAATGTTATTACCAAAGAGAGTAAAATATCGCAAACAGTTCCGTGGCCGTATGAAGGGTAAAGCTCATCGCGGCAACACGGTTAGCCATGGTGAGTATGGTCTGGTCGCTCTTGAGCCGGCTTGGATCACGAACCGCCAGATTGAGGCTGCCCGTATCGCTATGACCCGTTACATCAAACGTGGCGGTCAGGTTTGGATCAAAATTTTCCCGGATAAGCCGGTAACGGCTAAACCGGCTGAGACCCGCATGGGTTCCGGTAAAGGTTCGCCGGAGTACTGGGTTGCAGTTGTTAAGCCGGGCCGCGTCCTCTTCGAGATGGACGGCGTATCCCGTGAAGTTGCTCAGGAAGCAATGCGTCTTGCAGGCCACAAGCTGCCGATCAAGACGAAGTTCGTTGTCAAAGAAGAGACTAAAGCAGAGGGCGGTGAAGTAAATGAAGGTTAATGAGATTCGTGAGATGAGTGCTGACGAGCTTAACCAGAAACTTGCTTCGCTCAAAGAGGAACTGTTCAACCTCCGTTTCCAGCTCGCTACTGGCCAGCTTGAGAACCCGATGCGTATCAAAGAAGTAAAGAAGACGATCGCCCGTATCAAGACGATCCAGCGCGAGACTGAGCTCAAGGCTTAATCGCAAACTGATATGCAGAAGGAAGGAGGCTCCCTAATGAGCGAAAGAAACGTACGTAAAGTAAGAATCGGTAAAGTCATTTCCGATAAAATGGATAAGACGGTTGTTGTTGCAATCGAGGAACTCGAGCAGCACAAACTGTACAAAAAACCGGTAAAGAGAACGGTCAAGTTCCATGCCCATGATGAGAAAAACGATGCTCATGTTGGCGATAAGGTTTCCCTGATGGAGACGCGCCCGCTGTCCAAGACGAAACGTTGGAGAGTTGTTGAAGTAATCGAGAGAGCTAAATAATCCCAAAATATCGAAGAAGGAGGTCAAACAATGATCCAACAGCAAACAATCCTGAATGTTGGCGACAACACTGGCGCAAAAGAAATCATGTGCATCCGTGTTCTCGGCGGTTCCTATCGCAAATACGCTAACATTGGTGATATCATCGTAGCTGCAGTCAAATCGGCTGCTCCTGGCGGCACGGTCAAGAAAGGCGATGTCGTTAAGGCAGTTGTTGTCCGCAGCGTAAAGGGCCTGCGCCGCAGCGATGGCTCTTACATCCGTTTCGATGAGAACGCAGCAGTTATCATCAAAGACGACAAGACTCCGAAAGGCACGCGTATTTTCGGACCGGTAGCTAGAGAGCTTCGCGATAAAGACTTCATGAAGATCGTATCTCTGGCTCCTGAAGTACTTTAATTGTGAGGAGGTGCGATTTTGGCATTCGTTAAGATGAACGTAAAGAAGGGCGACACGGTCGTTGTGCTGTCCGGTAAAGATAAAGGCAAACAGGGCAAAGTCGTTACGGCTATGCCGAAAAAAGGTAAGGTTGTTGTCGAGGGCGTCAACAAAGTAAAGCGTCATACGAAACCGAACCAGAAAGCTCCGCAGGGCGGTATCCTCGTCAAAGAGGCTCCGATGCATGCTTGCAAAGTTATGCTCGTTTGCCCGGCTTGCTCCAAAGCAACGCGCGTTGCTCACAAAGAAGTCAATGGTAAGATGGTTCGCGCCTGCAAGAAATGCGGCGAAGTTATCGACCAGACGAAATAATCAGGAAAGGAGGAGCATAAGTGGATAGATTACAGGAAAAATATCAGAATGAAGTTTGCAAGGCTATGACGGAGAAGTTCGGTTACAAGAATGTCATGCAGCTTCCGAAAATCGAGAAAGTCATCATCAACATGGGTGTTGGCGAAGCTGTCGGCAATCCGAAAGCTCTGGATTCTGCTGTTGCTGATCTGACGATCATCGCTGGCCAGAAGCCGCTGCTGACTCGTGCTAAGAAATCCCTCGCTGCTTGGAAACTGCGTGAGGGCATGCCAATCGGCTGCAAAGTAACGCTGCGTGGCACGCGTATGTACCAGTTCCTCGACAAGTTCATGAACGTAGCTCTGCCGCGCGTTCGTGACTTCCGTGGTGTAAGCGACAAGGCTTTTGATGGCCGCGGCAACTACGCTATCGGTCTCAAAGAGCAGCTCATCTTCCCGGAAATCGAGTACGATAAAATCGACAAGATCCGTGGTATGAACATTGTTATCGTTACGACGGCACAGACGGATGAAGAAGCCAGAGAGCTCCTGAAACTCATGGGTATGCCGTTCAGTGCATAAGGAGGTAAGGAAATTTGGCTAAGAAGTCTATGGTAGAGAAGTGGAGCAAAGAGCCGAAATTCTCCACGCGCGCTTATAATCGCTGCAAAATCTGCGGCCGTCCGCACGGCTACATGCGTAAATTCGACATGTGCCGTATCTGCTTCCGTGAGCAGAGCTACAAAGGTGCCATCCCTGGCGTAACCAAAGCCAGCTGGTAAGTATTTAAAGTTTAAAGGAGGATATCGATTCAATGGCAATGACTGATCCTATTGCAGATATGCTGACTCGTTTGCGCAATGCAAACAATGTATTCCATGAGAGTGTTGAAATCCCGGGCTCCAAAGTCAAGACCGCTATCGCAGAGGTCCTGAAGGAAGAGGGTTTCATCAATGACTACACCTTCACTGAGGATGGCAAACAGGGCGTTATCTCTGTTTCCCTTAAATACGGCCCGAACCGTGAGAAGGTAATTTCCGGTATCAAACGCATCTCGAAGCCTGGTCTTCGTCAGTATGCAAAACACAATGAGCTCCCGCGCGTTCTTGGCGGCCTCGGTATCGCTATCATTTCCACGTCCAAGGGTATCATGAGCGATAAGCAGGCTCGCAAAGCTGGTCTCGGCGGCGAAGTTGTTGCATACGTTTGGTAATCGAAGTAGTCAGGAGGTGTACAGATGTCAAGAATTGGTAATGCACCGATTGAAATCCCAGCTGGCGTAACCGTTACGGTTGGCGAGGACAATCTGGTCAAAGTAAAGGGCCCGAAAGGTGAACTTTCCCGCCATATTCATCAGGATATGAAAGTAACCGTCGATGGCGCAATCTGCAAGGTTGAGCGTCCGTCCGACGATAAGAACCACAGATCGCTCCATGGTCTGTCCCGTACGCTCATCAACAACATGGTTGTTGGCGTAACGGAAGGTTTCTCCAAGAATCTCGAAATCAATGGTGTCGGCTATCGTGCTCAGCTCAAGGGCAACACGCTGAACCTCTCCCTTGGTTTCTCCCATCCGGTAGTTGTCGAGCCGCCGCAGGGCATCAAATTCGAGTGCCCGTCGGCTAACGCTATCACGGTTTCTGGTATCGACAAGGAAGTTGTCGGCCAGATCGCTGCTGAGATCCGCAGCTTCCGTGAGCCGGAGCCGTACAAAGGCAAGGGTATCAAATATGCTGGCGAGCATATCCGTCGTAAAGAGGGTAAAGCCGGCGCTAAGGGTAAGAAATAAGACACTGATTCGAGAAAGGAGTGAAGTTCTGTGCTTCTTAAAGCAGATAAGAATAAGGCACGTCAGAAACGTCATCTGCGTGTCCGCAACCATATCGCAGGTACGGCAGCTCGTCCGCGCCTCAACGTATATCGCAGCCTGGCAAACATTTACGCTCAGGTCATCGATGATGAGAACGGTGTGACGCTCGTGTCCGCCAGCTCCCAGGATAAGGGTTTCGAGAACTACGGTGGTAACATTGAGGCAGCAAAAGCTGTTGGTGCTGCTGTTGCTAAACGTGCTCTCGAGAAGGGCATCAAAGAGGTCGTATTCGACCGCGGCGGTTATGTTTACCATGGCCGTGTCGCTGCTCTGGCTGAGGCCGCTCGTGAAGCTGGTCTCAAGTTCTAAATCATTGATATAAGGAGGTAAATGAATGGCTAGAAATATGGACAACGAAACTCCAGAGTTCGAGGAGAAAGTTGTATATATCAATCGAGTAGCTAAAGTCGTCAAAGGCGGCCGTCGCTTCTCGTTCAGCGCCCTTGTCGTTGTTGGCAACAAGAAAGGCAAAGTCGGCGTTGGTCTCGGCAAAGCTGCTGAGGTTCCGGAGGCAATCCGTAAAGGCGTTGAGGATGCAAAGAAGAACCTCGTTGAGGTCGCTATCCTCGATGAGCGCACGATTCCGCATGAGATGGTTGGTATCTTCGGCGCTGGCCGCGTAATGCTCAAGCCGGCTGCAAAAGGTACTGGTGTCATCGCTGGCGGTCCGGCACGTGCCGTACTCGAGCTGGCAGGTATCAAAGACATCCTGACGAAGTCCCTCGGTTCTTCCAACCCGAACAACATGGTTCGCGCAACGATGGAAGGTCTCAAAGCCCTCAAGAAGGCAGAGGCTGTTGCTGAGCTCCGTGGCAAGACGGTTCAGGAAATCTTAGGTTAATAGGAGGCTGTACAATGGCAAAAGTTAAAGTTACGCTTAAGAGAAGCCTCATCGGCCGTCCGGAAACCCAGCGCAAGACGGTTCGCGCTCTGGGCCTGCGCAAGATCAACTCCGTTGTTGAGCTGCCAGACAACCCGGCAATCCGTGGTCAGCTTCACAAAGTTGAGCATCTGATCGTTGTAGAAGAAATCGCAGACTAATCATAGAACAGGAGGTGCACTAGATGAAATTGCATGAATTACAGCCAGCAGCTGGTTCCCGTAAAGTCCGCAACCGTGTAGGCCGCGGTATTGGTTCCGGCAACGGCAAGACTTCCGGTAAAGGCATGAAGGGTCAGAACTCCCGTAGCGGTGGCGGCGTACGCACCGGCTTCGAGGGTGGCCAGATGCCGCTTTATCGTCGTCTCCCGAAACGTGGCTTCAAGAATATCTGGGCTAAGACCTTTGCTGAGGTTAACGTTGAGTCCCTGAATCGTTTTGAGGATGGTGCAACGGTTGATCCGGTAGCTCTGGTTGAGTCCGGTATCCTGAAGAACGTCCAGGATGGTATCCGCATCCTTGGTAACGGCGAGCTCACGAAGAAGCTGACGGTTCGCGCTAACGGCTTCACGAAATCCGCAGAAGAAAAGATTACGGCAGCAGGCGGTAAAGTTGAGGTGATCTGAGGTGCTCTCAGCCCTTGGCAATGTATGGAAAATTCCGGAGCTTAGGCAGAAGATCACGTTTACGCTGATCATGTTTGCCGTCTTCCGGATGGGTACCCATATTCCGGTTCCGGGAGTTGATCCGAAGGCGATTGAGCAATTATTCGCCAACGGCAATCTCTTCGGCCTGTTAGACCTCTTTTCTGGTGGTGCTTTCAGCAAGTTCTCCATCTTTGCGATGTCCATTACGCCATACATCAATGCGGCGATTATCATTCAGCTCTTGAATGTTGTCGTTCCGACGTTGGAGCAGTGGTCAAAGGAAGGACAGGAGGGGCACAAGAAGACCACCAAAGTAACGCGCTATCTCACGGTAGTGCTGGCATTCTTTCAGGCGATTGGCATGTCCATCGGCCTGAAGGCTGCCATACTGAATCCGAATCCGGTCAACATCTTGATCATTGCGATCACTTTGACGGCTGGTACGGTGTTCCTCATGTGGCTCGGTGAGCAGATCACGGCCCAGGGGGTTGGTAATGGTATTTCCCTTATCATCTTCGCTGGTATCGTAGCTGCTCTGCCGAAAAACATTGGAACGATTTACCATTACGTCCAGGCTGGTACGATCAGCTACTTCAGCGTGTTCATGTTCGCGGTCATCGCCATCGCGATGGTTGTGTTTGTTGTCCATGTTGAGAACGGCTTCCGCCGTATCCCGATTTCCTATGCGAAACGCGTGGTAGGGCAGAAGGCATATGGTGGTCATTCCAGCCACATCCCCCTGAAAGTAAATCAGGCGGGCGTAATCCCAATTATCTTTGCGTCATCCGTGCTGATGTTTCCAGTAACTATTGCCCAGTTTATTGATATTCCCTGGGTAAAGACGATTGCCAGTTATTTGGAGTGGGGTAAGCCGCTTCAGACCACGTTGTACGTTGGTATGATTATCTTCTTCACTTACTTCTATACTGCGGTTACTGTAAAGATATCGGATATGGCAGAGAATCTGAAAAAATACGGTGGTTTCATCCCGGGCATCCGTCCAGGACAGCCAACGGCAGATTATTTAGATCATGTCATGACTCGTATCACGCTTGCTGGCTCCATTTTCCTGGCCTTTATCGCAGTCCTGCCGAACTTGGTCGCAGGTGCAACTCATATTGAGGGTGTATACTTCGGCGGTACGGCACTGCTCATCGTTGTCGGCGTTGCGCTGCAGACGATGAAACAGATAGAGTCCATGATTGTAATGCGTCACTACGAAGGGTTCATGAAATAAGAGGAGGCAAAATCATGCATATCTTGTTGATGGGCCCCCCGGGTGCCGGCAAAGGCACGCAGGCGGCTGAACTGGTCAAGGAGTTCAACATTCCTCACATCTCCACGGGCGACATGTTCCGTGCAGCGATGAAGGAAGGTACGGAGATGGGAAAGCTTGCTAAGTCGTACATCGACGCTGGCAATCTTGTCCCGGATTCCGTTACGGTCGGCATTGTGCGCGATCGTTTAGCTCAGGACGACTGCAAAAAAGGTTTCATTCTCGATGGTTTCCCACGTACGGTTGAGCAGGCTGATGCTCTCGACGGTATCATGGCTGACCTCGGTCTGAGCCTGACGCGTGTACTGAACATCAATGTTCCGGCTGCTGATCTCGTAGAGCGTGCAGTTGGACGTCGCATCTGCAAGAAGTGCGGTGCTACCTATCATGTCAAGTTCAATCCTTCCAATAAAGAAGGTGTATGCGACGAGTGCGGTGGCGAGCTCTTCCAGCGTGCAGACGATACGGCAGAGACGATGACGAATCGCCTTTCCGTATACGAAGCTTCCACGAAGCCGCTGATTGATTTTTATCAGAAAGCTGGCATCTATACGGAAGTTGATGGCAGACAGGCGATTGACAAGGTCACGAAGGATCTCGTTGAGACCCTGAAAGGCTGAGTCGATTCCGTTGGTGAGATTCACTGAACGATAGAAGTTATTGTAAGGGCGGCATAAATACTTGCCGCCCATTACAATGATTATGAAAAATTGATTGACAACCTGTTGTTGGGCATGGCATTGATAGAAAATGCAGAAGCTCCTTAGATGACTTTGGCCCAACCAATTTCCATAAAAGGAGAAAAAACATGTCGAAGCAAGATGTTATCGAAGTAGAGGGCAAGGTTCTGGAAGCACTGCCGAATGCAATGTTCCAGGTTGAGCTCGAGAATGGTCATGTTGTACTGGCGCATGTATCCGGTAAGATCCGCATGAACTTCATCCGCATTCTTCCCGGTGACAAAGTCACTATTGAACTCACGCCATATGACTTAACGCGTGGCCGTATAACCTACCGATTCAAATAAGTCATCTCCGCTTTTGCGGGTTTTAGAAATATTTACCAATTTTTTTTCGTTTGCCACTAGGCAGGACGGAATAAACATGGTATACTAGCAAAATGAGACTGACAATAAAGAAAAGGGGGCAACCACAAGATGAAGGTAAAACCGTCAGTAAAACGGATTTGTGAGAAATGCAAAGTCATTAAACGCAAAGGCCGTGTTATGGTCATCTGCGAAAATCCGAAACATAAACAGAGACAAGGTTAATTATTGAATAAGGAGGTGCTTTATTAATGGCACGTATTGCCGGTGTAGATTTACCCCGTGACAAGAGAATTGAAATTGCATTGACGTACATTTTTGGTATTGGTTTGAAGACTTCGAAGGATCTTCTGAAGGAGACTGGCATCAATCCGGATACCCGTACGCGTGACCTCACGGAGGATGAAGTTGTAAAACTTCGTGATGCCATCGATAAGAACGTTATCGTCGAAGGTGACCTTCGTCGTGAGCGTCAGATGAACATCAAACGACTCGTTGATATCGGCTGCTACCGTGGTCGTCGCCACCGTCTTGGCCTTCCTGTCCGTGGACAGAACACTAAGAACAACGCCCGCACGCGTAAAGGCCCGAAAAAGGCTGTAGCAGGCAAGAAGAAAGACTAATAAAGGAGGGTTAACTGGTGGCAGTTAAGAAAGCAGTTCGCACGAAGAAAAAAGTTCGTAAGAACATAGAATATGGCGTAGCGCACATCAGCTCTACGTTCAACAACACGATTGTAACGCTCACTGATAAGAGCGGTAATGCACTTTCCTGGGCTAGCGCAGGCGGCCTTGGTTTCCGTGGTTCCCGTAAGAGCACTCCGTTTGCAGCTCAGATGGCTGCTGAGACGGCTGCTAAGGCAGCTATGGAGCACGGCCTCAAGCAGGTCGAGGTTTACGTTAAGGGTCCTGGTGCTGGCCGTGAAGCCGCAATCCGTTCCCTGCAGGCAACGGGCCTCGAGGTTAACATGATCAAAGATGTTACCCCGATTCCGCACAATGGCTGCCGTCCGCCGAAGCGTAGAAGAGTTTAATAGGAGGTGCAATTACTAGATGGCAATTGATAGAGTACCAGCCATTAAAAGATGCCGTGCACTTGGCATTGAGCCGGCTGTTATTGGTCGTTCCAAAGAATCGAAACGTCAGCCGCGCCGTACGAACCGTAAGGTTTCCGAGTATGGTCTGCAGCTGAAAGAAAAGCAGAAAGCAAAGTTCATCTACGGTGTACTGGAGAAACAGTTCCGTGGATACTACGATAAAGCAAAGAAGATGCAGGGTGTAACGGGTGAAAACCTGCTTGGTCTTCTTGAGCGTCGTCTTGACAACGTCGTTTTCCGTCTTGGCCTTGCCAATACGCGTCGTCAGGCTCGTCAGCTCGTTCGTCATGGCCACTTCACGGTCAATGGCAAGCGCGTAGACATTCCGTCCGCACTTGTTTCCGCTAACGATGTTATCGCTGTTAGCGAGAAGAGCCAGAGCAACGCCTTCTTCAAAGAGCTCAAAGAGAGCAACAACGCTCTTTCCGCTCCGGCATGGCTCCAGGCTGACCAGGCCAACCTCACGGGTACGGTGACTCGTTTCCCGAACCGCGAAGAGATCGATGTTCCTGTCAACGAGCAGGCTATCGTCGAGTTGTACTCCAAATAATGAATATTTGTGCCTGTGTGCATAGTGTTCGATTGATTATTGAGGAGGTTCATTTCAGATGATAGATATCGAGAAACCGAAAATTGAAATTGCGGAAATCAGTGAAGATAACCGTTATGGTAAATTCATCTGCGAGCCGCTCGAGCGTGGCTATGGCACGACGTTTGGCAACAGCCTGCGCCGTATGCTGCTGTCCTCGCTGGAGGGTGCTGCAATTACCTCCATCCGGATCGATGGGGTACTCCATGAGTTCTCGACGATTCCGGGTGTCCGGGATGACGTAACCAACATCGTTCTGAACCTGAAGCAGCTCTGCCTCAAGATGGCAGGCAATGAGCCGAAGGTCATCCGCATTGACGTGGAAGGCGAGAAGGAAGTTACGGCTGCCGACATCATCTGTGATGCCGACATTGAGATTCTCAATCCGGACCTCCATATTGCTACGGTTGACGAGACGGGCAAGCTCAAGATTGAGATGACCGTTGAGCGCGGCCGCGGCTACGTTCCGGCTGACAAGAACAAGAAGCCGGAAGATACGATTGGCGTTATCCCAATCGACTCGATTTTCTCCCCGGTACAGCGTGTGAACTACACCGTACAGGATACGCGTGTAGGCAATGTCACGGACTATGACCGCCTGATTCTCGAAGTCTGGACTGATGGTTCGCTTCGTCCGGAAGAGGCAGTCAGCAAAGCTGCTGGCATTCTTGTCATGCACCTCAAACTGTTCCAGAACATGGACGGTCTGCCGGATGAGATTGAGGAGGAGGAGGCATCCTTCCCAGAGGAGGAAGAGGATGATTCTTCGAAGGTCCTCGAAATGACCATTGAAGACCTCGACCTCTCGGTACGTTCCTTCAACTGCCTGAAACGCGCTAACATCAACACGGTCGCTGACCTTGCTGAGAAGACGGAAGATGACATGATGAAGGTCCGCAACCTCGGACGCAAATCTCTTGAGGAAGTCAAGAAGAAGCTCGAGGAACTCGGTTTGGCTCTGAGAGAAAACAACGATTGAAAAGAGGGAAATAAATGAGCTACAGAAAATTAGGACGTAACTCCGCAGCCCGTAAGGCGCTGTTTGCTAGCATTCTTACTTCCTTCTTCAGATATGGCCGCATTGAGACGACGGAAGCTAAGGCAAAAGAGCTCCGCAAATTTGCTGAGCAGCTGATCACGCTTGCAAAGCGTGGCGACCTGAGCGCTCGTCGCAAGGCTATCGCAGCCCTGTCTGATGAAGATGTTGTAAGAAAACTGTTTGATGAGATCGCAGCTAAATACGCTGACCGCCAGGGCGGTTACACGCGTATCCTCAAGCTCGGCGTACGCCGTGGCGACGCTGCTCCGATGGTTATCATCGAACTCGTTTAATCGCAGATTGCAACTACAAGGACCTGACCGTTTGGTCAGGTCTTTTTCTATGCTATTGATTGTGGTAGAATATAATTGGTGAAGAACTCTCTTTCCCATCAATCTAGGAGAAGGGATAACATCGTACCGTCTCTGCCGGAGTCCTTTGAATGGTTGATATTGAAGGCAGGCGTTCTATAGACGTTAATGGCAATTTTATGGAAAAAACAAGCGGGAGCTTTTAGGAGAGCTTCCGCTTGTCTTTTATGCTGTGTTGTGATTGTTTTGAGATAGGAATCGTTAATCCTGGCAGTATAGGGATAGAGCCTGATCAGCCATGCTGGTTGGCCAGGCGTTTTTCATAGAAATGCTGGCGGCGCTGTTCGACGATGGTCTTGGCCTCGCTGTCCCGGTCCATCTGATGACGGGTGAAGCGATGATGGCGGCCGAGGAGGTAGAAGTAGAGGCCGATACCCAGGAGGGAAATCGCTCCGGCGCCGAGATATACAACCTGAAAGCCAAAATCCGGGACAAAACTGCCTAGGGTATAGGGGCCTACGCCAATGCCGAGATCGAGGAGGACAAAGTAGGTGCTGGTGGCAATGCCAACTTGATGCATGGGAGCACAGTGGACGGCTAAGGCATGACAGCAGGCTGTCAAGGTTCCGTAACCAAAGCCCAGGAAGAGGGCGCCAATCAGCAGAGGGATATCCGTAGTTGCACGGGCGATGATACTCATGGCAGTGGCCATGCAGAGCAGTGACGGATAGACGACAATATCGCCGCCGTAATTGTCAAGCAGGAAGCCGGTAAGTGGACGGCTGATGAATGACGTGGCGGCAAAGCAGAGGAAGAAGCAGGTAGCGCCAATTCCCGTTACCCCGATGGCGTTGGTATAGGCGCCCAGGAAGCTCAGTACGGTGGAGTAACAAACGCCGCCCATGAAGGCTATGCTCGATATGCCGAGGGCCTTCAGGGAAAAGAAGCGGTCAAAGGAAATATGGTACAGGTCTTCCCGTTCAGACGGCAGGATGGTGCGCTCTGGTGTTTTCAGCAAGCAGGAGAGCAGGAAAATCACAAATGTCGCGGCGGTACAGATTTTAATTCCCAGATTGAAGTTGCCAGCTTGAGTGATGTTCATGGCCAAGAAGGGGCCGATGGCTGAGGCGAGTGTGACGCCAAGCGTGAAGTAGCCGATGCCTGTTCCCATGCGTTTGAGAGGAACCAGAGCTGCTACGATCGTGCTGGCAGCAGTGGAGGTTGTACCGAAGGCGAGTCCATGAAGAAAACGCACGACCATGAAGGAAGCAAGATTCGGTGCGAGCTCATAGCAGAGGACCAGCAGGAAGAACATGGCCGTGCCGCTCCGGAATAATCTGCGGCGGCCAATAAAGTCGATGAACCGGCCTGCTGGGATGCGGGCAAAAAGTGCCCCGACGATGAACAGGCCGGAAGCAAGTCCGGCCATGCTGATGGAAGCATTCCAGGTATGGATGGCATAGGCAGTGGACCATAACATCAGCAGGAAATGAACACTGTAAACCAAGAAGTTGATGATGATGTCGAAAACATAATCCTTGCTCCAGAGGCTGACAGGAGCTTGATCCGAAACAGCTGGCATAATAGATATCGTCTCCTTTCGCATTGTCTGTCGGCGGTGGCTGGATGCGCAGACGGGAAAGGATAAGGTCTGGAGATAATCTGCTGCATCCGATGCATCGATATGAGCGGTGACACTCAATTCGTGCATGTAATCGTTTGAAAGTTGATTATGCATGATTACACAATTCTACCCTCCTATAATAAGTTTACAGGAACTTATTATAGGAGGGTAGGAATGAGATGTCGAATGTGAAAAATGCACGGGAAAAGCGCAAAAAATGCATAACAGATACAAATTGTCACAAAACAATGCGAATATGAAAAAATTTCACGATATCTATGCATAAAAATCATCAAAATCATGATATATTTCTTGAAAGCCCTGATTTCACTGGGTATAATGAATCTGGATGTAGTTTATTATGCATGATATACAACAAAGTGTTGGCTGGAGATAGAACAGGGGAGGCCTTACCGGTTATGGAGTTAACACAGTTGAAATATTTTCAGGCTTTGGCGCGTCATGGGAGTTTCTCGCAGACTGCAAAAGCCATCATGGTGTCCCAGTCGGCACTTAGCCGCTCCATTGCCAAGCTGGAGAAGGAACTGGCAGTGATGCTGTTTGAACGCCAGGGAAAACAGACGAAGCTCACAGAGGCCGGCGAGAAGTTCCTGTTCCATGTGGACCGGGTACTTCGTGAGATGGAGGTAGCACGGCAGGAAATCATCATGGATCATGGGGGAGAAGGGTCAGTGAGTGTATCGTTCCTCCACTCCCTGGGCGATACCTATCTGCCCTTGATCCTCAGCAGGTTTCATATCCGTTATCCGCATATAGGGATTACGCTGAACCAGCAGAACTCCACTGCATTAACCGAGGCACTCATGAAAGGGGATACCGATATCTGCCTATGTTCGATGCTGAATGGAGCAGATATTGCCTGGATGTATCTGTGGTCCGAGGAACTTTTCCTGGTAGTGCCCTGTTCGCATCCATTGGCGCAGAAGGAAAAGGTGCGGCTAGAGGAAATCGATGGCGAGGCATTCATCACGCTGAAGCCGGAGTATACTCTTCGCCAGCAGGTCAATCAGCTGCTGGATCTGGCTGAAAGCCAGCCGCAGGTGATCTTTGAGGGAGACGAAGTCCATAATCTGATTTCGCTCGTGGCCGCGCAGTTAGGGGTCAGCTTGCTGCCACATATCCCGTGTACGGAACAGATGGGCGTTTGTTATATCCCCGTGGCATTTCCTGTATGCAAGCGCGCCGTGGGAATCGCTTGGAATACACGACGGCCGCTCACGTCGGCAGCAATCTGTTTCCAGCAATTCACCATTAATTACTTCAACAGCCATCAGGATGCATAATAGGCTCCCTTGACGTCGTGTTCCATCAGTTTCCGATGACTATGCCGCCGTGGATGAGGACGGGAATGCTGTGGGTGGCAGTGCGCGTGGGGAGCTTGGCTGACAGCTTGCAGGGGGTATCGAGGAGGTAGGCGGTGGCGAGCACAGCTTTCTCTTTTATGCTGCGGTAGGTTTTACTGTCCAGCTCTTCGTCGTAGACGGTGGTGCTGTGTGGCGAGATGACGACGGTGGTCAGGGCCTGGGTGAAGACCATATTGTCGGACCATTGCCAGAGCTTTTGGCCGTTCTTGTCAGTGATGATGATGTCATAGAGCTGTCCAGTCCGGTGTTGAAGCGAGTGAGAAATACTGCTGGTGTTGGTAATCTTGAATTCGATCTGCAGACGGCCATGTTTTTCCTGAAGGATCAGTTCCTCGGCAATATTCTCAAAGGTCACGGAAGCGTAGGTGCTTTGCGGCGCAGAGCTGCTTGCTGATGATGCGGGGAAGGTAATGCCGATGCCTGTGCCAAAATGGGCTGAGGCCATACTGGGAAACAAAAGGAACAACGAGAGCAGTAAAAGAATCTTTTTCATGGTATATACTCCTATAGCGTTAAATATATCTTTGCTTTTATTTCGTGGGAAAACCTTGTGTTTCCTCTATTTTTTTTGTACAATATAAGTGTGAATTTTGTGTGTATTATAAAAATGGAGGGGAAGGTATGGCCAGCAAATTTTATCGTTGCAGTAAATGTGGTAACCTTATCGGTCTGATCCATGAGGGCGGAGGGCCTCTGGTATGCTGCGGACAGCCGATGGAAGAGCTGACGGCGAATACGACCGATGCGGCGCAGGAGAAACATGTACCGGTGGCTGAGTATGATGCCGGTGTGGGTGTGCTGAAGGTAACAGTTGGTTCGGTGGCTCATCCTATGACGCCTGAGCATTTGATTGAGTGGATTCACGTGCAGACGAAACTGGGCGGCCTTATGCGGCAGCTGACGTCAGAGGATAAGCCCGAGGCGGTGTTCAAGCTGGCAGATGACGATGCGCCTGTAGCAGTCTTTGCGTACTGCAACCTCCATGGTTTGTGGAAAACGGATATCTAAGTGTTTGTCTGAGCGAAAAAGCAGAGCGGTTTGTGCAGGATTTTGCACAGACCGCTTTGTTTTTTGTGTTATAATGATGCATGTATGATTTTTGTGGAAAGAGGATATCCAGATGGCATTTATTGAGGTAGAGAACCTTACACATATATATCATCCAGGCACACCGCAGGAGTTTGTGGCGTTGGATGATGTGAGCCTGTCCATCGAGGCGGGGGAATTTGTGGCGGTGCTGGGGACAAATGGCTCGGGCAAGTCGACCCTTGCACGTCACTTGAATGGCCTGCTGCTGCCAACAGAGGGGCGTTGTCTAATCGATGGCTTGGATACGCGCAAGGAGCAGGAGCTGTGGCAGATACGGCAGCATATTGGCATGGTGTTCCAGAACCCGGATAATCAGCTCATCGCAGCGGTGGTCGAGGATGATGTGGCCTTCGGTCCGGAGAACCTCGGGGTAGAGCCGCAGGAGATCCGGCAGCGGGTGAGGGATGCGCTAGCGGCAGTCAATATGGCAAAGTTCCGTACTTATGCGCCGCATCTCCTGTCTGGTGGACAGAAGCAGCGCATTGCCATTGCCGGAGCACTGGCGATGCATACGCGTTGTCTGGTGCTTGATGAACCAACGGCCATGCTCGACCCGCAGGGGCGCGAGGAGGTCATGCGTACGGTGCAGCGGCTGCATGATGAGCAGGGCATAACCATTGTATATATCACGCATTTCATGGAGGAGGCGGCGCAGGCTGACCGCCTTATCGTGATGGATAATGGCAAGGTAGCGGCAGAGGGGACACCCCATGAGCTGTTTGCCGATGTGGGGGAAATGAAGAAACGCGGCCTCGATGTGCCGGTAGCGGCTGAGGTTGGCTGGCGGCTGCGGCAGCAGGGCGTCAAGCTGCCAGTAGATATCGTGACTGATGAGGAATTACTTGAGGCATTGGAGGCATATACGTGTCAATTGAATTAAAACAGGTCAGCTATACTTATATGCCGAAGACCCCTTTTGAGCGACAGGCCCTGCGTGAGGTATCGCTGACAATCGAGGAGGGCAGCTTCACGGCGATTGCCGGGCATACAGGCTCGGGCAAGTCGACGCTGGTGCAGCACCTGAATGGGCTGCTCAACCCGACGAGTGGGCAGGTCCTTGTCGATGGCATCGACCTTGCCGATAATAGCAAGGCAGGCCGCGAGCAGGCCCGGCGGGCTCGTCAGCAGGTCGGCATGGTGTTCCAGTATCCTGAGCAGCAACTCTTTGAGGAGACGATTGCAGCTGATGTGGCCTTCGGGCCGAAGAATCAGGGCCTTAGCGGTGAGGAGCTTGAGCAGCGTGTACGCGAGGCCATGGAGCTTGTCGAGCTTGACTACGACAAGTACAAGGATCGCAGTCCGTTCCAGCTGAGCGGCGGGCAGAAACGGCGGGCGGCGATTGCCGGAGTACTGGCGCTGCATCCGCGGTATCTGGTACTCGATGAGCCCACGGCCGGACTTGACCCGCGGGGCCGTGAGTCGCTGATCCGCACGATCTGTACACTGAAGAAGAAATGGAAACTCACGATTGTCTTTATCTCGCATAGCATGGAGGATATCGCGCGGCTGGCCGATTCAGTCATCATCATGAAGCAAGGGGAGCTGGCTCTGCAGGCGCCACCGAAAGAGGTCTTTGCCCAGAAGGTGTTGATCCAGGAGGCGGGGCTTAAAACGCCGCATATCCTGACGCTGCTGCAGAAGCTGCAAGCTGCTGGTCTGCCGGTCAAGGCGGATGCTTTGGATATTGAAAGCGGCGTACAGGCGATAAAGGAGGTGCTGGCCCGTGCTAAGTAATATAACGATAGGGCAGTTCTTCCCTGGCGACAGCCTGCTGCATCGTCTTGACCCGCGGGTCAAGATTGTGCTGCTGCTTATCTATCTCATCGAGGTGTTTGTCTTCAGTCATCCCGCTGCTTATGGGATTTTGACCTTGGGGACGTTCTTGCTCATCCTGCTGTCAGGTGTTCCTTTGCGCATGATGCTGCGTTCGTTGAAGCCGCTCTGGTGGATCATATTGTTTACTTTCCTCATCCATCTGTTCAGCAATCCGGGGACGCCGATTGCGCGGGTGTGGATCTTTACGATGACCTGGGAAGGCGTGCAGAAGGGATTCTTCCTGTCGTTGCGCCTGGTGTTGCTCATCCTGGCAAGTTCACTACTGACCTATACGACAAGTCCGTTGAAGCTTACGGATGCACTGGAGAGCCTGCTCTCGCCGTTCCGGCGGTTTGGGCTGCCGGCGCATGAACTGGCGATGATGATGACGATTGCTCTGCGGTTCATCCCGACGCTGATTGCCGAGACCGATAAGATCATGAAGGCACAGCAGTCGCGCGGTGTGGATTTTTCGAGTGGCAATGTGATGGCACGGCTCAGGAATATGGTGCCGATACTCGTGCCGTTGTTCTTGTCGGCGTTCCGCCGGGCCGATGAACTTGCGATGGCGATGGAAGCACGCTGCTACCGTGGCGGTGTGGGCCGCACGCAGATGAAGGCTTTGCAGCTCTTATCCATCGATTATGCGGCAGTGACGGTGTTTGTCCTGCTGACCGCCGGGCTGGCCGTTATCCAGATCATCGGATAATTATTATGGAAGGGAATGGGTATGAAACCAGAGCATAAAGCAGAGATGAAGGCCCGTGCGCGCAATATCGTATTGACCGTGGCCTATGATGGCACGGCCTATCATGGATTCCAGCGGCAGACGCCGCCGGTGGTGGCTGTGCAGAATGTATTGGAGGAGAAACTCCAGGTGGTGTTCGGCGATTCCATTGAGCTGGCGGCATCGGGGCGTACAGATGCCGGTGTCCATGCCTATGGGCAGGTCGTGAATTTCTTTACCGATGGCACGATACCGACGGAGCGTATCGTGCGGGCAGTAAACAGCCTGCTGCCGCCGGATATCGTCGTGACTGAGGCGCATGAGGGCGGCCGTGAGTTCAGCGCCCGTCATAGCGCAAAGTCCAAGACGTATATCTACCGTATCCAGCAGGGAGATGTGCCGTCGGTGTTTACCCAGCGCTATGCCTGGTATGTGCGGCGGCCCCTTGATGTGGCAGCTATGCAGCAGGCTCTTGACTGCATCCTGGGCACCCACGACTTCAGTGCGTTCCGCGCAGCTGGCGGTGCGCCGATGAGCCCGATACGCACCATGTATGAGGCCAAGGTGATGGTGAAAGAAGACGACATTCTCGAGTTTTCTATCCATGGCAATGGCTTTCTTTATCATATGGTGCGCAATATCATTGGCACCGTGGTCAACGTGGGGCTCGGGCGGCTGACCGTCGAGGATTTCCAGCGGATCCTCGCCAGCCTTGACCGCAAACAGGCCAGTGCCACTGCACCAGCCTGCGGGCTCTACCTGTATAAAGTCGAATATTGATGTCAGGCGTTAATGATAGAAAGCATAGGATTGACTTCTATTATTAGCGCTTGTTTTGTTATTTTTGAGATAATTCAGCTTGCACGGTACTTGCAGATGCGTTAAAATATGAAAAGACCCTGTAAAAGGAGGGTCTTTACTCGTATGCATTTTTTCAGGTGGTGAAACTATGAATTCCCTATTGAAAGTTGGTATCGACGTAGGTTCTACGACCATCAAGCTGGTGGTTTTAGACCATGAGAAGAATATCATCTATAAGAACTACGCCCGCCACTTTTCCGAGATTGGCAATGCCCTGCAGGAGAATCTGACGCATCTCAAGACGATTGTCGGTGAGCAGAAATTCTCCTTTGCCTTGACTGGCTCTGCTGGTATGGGGATTGCCCAGCGCATTGGCCTGCCCTTCGTGCAGGAGGTTATTGCCTGTGCCACGGCTGTTCGCGAGCTCATCCCGCAGACTGACACGGTCGTCGAACTTGGCGGTGAGGATGCGAAAATCACGTATTTCGGCGATGCACCAGAGCAGCGCATGAATGGTGTCTGTGCTGGCGGCACGGGCTCGTTCATCGACCATATGGCATCGCTGTTGTCTACGGATGCACCGGGACTCAATGAGCTGGCGGCTAAGGGCAAGCAGATCTATACAATCGCCTCGCGCTGCGGTGTCTTTGCCAAGACCGATATCCAGGCCCTCATGAATGATGGAGCGGAAAAAGCGGATATTGCCCTGTCGATTTTTCAGGCGGTGGTCAATCAGACCATCGGCAATCTGGCCCAGGGGCGTCCAATTGATGGTCATGTGGCATTCCTCGGCGGTCCGCTGCATTTCCTGCCGGAGCTGCGCAAGCGCTTTATCGAGACGCTGGGGCTCGACAAGGGGCATGTTGTCGCTGTGGATTACGGCAACTACTTTGTCGCGATGGGATCGGCATTATCGGATGAGGCCAAGTGCATCGATGTGGCGCAGCTGGAGACGAGCATCAATCGTGCCAAGGAGGCTGCAGCCAGCGAGACGCGCAAGGCAGATTTCACGCTGTTTGACAGCGAGGCAGAATATGAGGAATTCAAGCGCCGCCACGATAGGGATAAGGTAAAGCGCGGCGAACTGGCCGTTTACGAGGGGCCGGTCTATGTCGGTATCGACGCCGGTTCGACGACGACGAAAATCACGGCCATCGGCCGCGACAAGGAGATACTCTATACCTCCTATGGCAGCAATCAGGGTTCGCCACTTACGACGGTTGTCCGCGAAATCAAGGAACTTTATAAGGCGATGCCGGAGACGGCCTGGATTGCTGGTACCATGACGACGGGCTATGGTGAAGCCATCGTCAAGGCGGCTATCCACGCCGATGGCGGTGAGGTTGAGACCTTTGCCCATCTGCGGGCGGCCCAGGAATTCTGCCCCGAGGTCACCTTTGTCCTTGATATCGGTGGCCAGGATATGAAGTGCTTCTTCGTCAAGGATGGCAGCATTGGCAATATCACACTCAATGAGGCTTGCTCGGCGGGCTGTGGTTCCTTTATCCAGAACTTTGCCGAAGGTCTGCATATGACGCCGGCGGAGTTTGCGAAAAAGGCGCTGACCTCTAAGGCGCCCGTTGATCTCGGCACGCGCTGTACGGTCTTCATGAATTCGAAGGTCAAGCAGGCGCAGAAAGAGGGGGCGGAAGTCGCTGATATTTCGGCGGGCATTGCCTTCTCGGTCATCAAGAATGCGCTGTTCAAGGTCATGCAGCTCAAGGACGTTCGCGAGCTCGGCGACCATATCGTCGTGCAGGGGGGGACCTTCTACAACGATGCGGTACTGCGCTGCATGGAGAAACTGCTGGACCGGGACGTCATCCGTCCCGACATTGCCGGGCTCATGGGCGCCTATGGTGCGGCTATCCTAGCCTTGGAGACCGGGGCGGAAAAATCGGCGGTCTTGTCGGCAGACGAACTGCAGAATTTTACGGTGGACACGAGCTCTTACCGTTGCAAGGGCTGCGGCAACAAGTGCCTGATCACGATGCAGAAGTTCCCCGATGGCAGCAAGTATTTCACGGGGAACCGCTGTGAGCGCGGCGTGGGCGGCGAAAAACAGACTCAGGAGCAGACGCCGAACATCTATAAGTATAAGTACGACCGCGTATTCAAATATTACAAGCCCCAGGCTGATGCCAAGCGGGGCCGCATCGGTATCCCGCGGGTGCTCAACATGTACGAGGACTATCCGTTCTGGTTTACCTTCCTCGATAAGCTCGGCTATGAGGTTGTATTGTCGGGCAAGTCGAGTGCCAAGATGTACTATAAGGGGATGGCGACGGTGCCGTCGGATTCCCTTTGCTATCCGGCCAAGATTACCCATGGCCATATCGTCGATCTCATCGAGAAGGGCGTAAAGAAGATTTTCTATCCCTGTGAGCCATACAATATGGAGGACGATGTCAACGAGTCGGACAACCATTTCAACTGTCCGATTGTTGCCTCCTATGCGGAAAATATCCGTGGCAATATGGATATCCTGCGGGAGCAGGATATTGACTTCATCCAGCCATTCCTGCCCATCAATGACAAGAAACGTTTGATTGTGCGCCTCTATGAGGAGCTGGGGCGCAGGGAAGGGATTTCCAAACAGGAAATCGCGGCGGCAGTTGAGGCGGCCTATAAGGAAATCGAGCAGTATCGTCAGGATGTCCGCGATTATGGGGCGAAGATTCTCGCCCGGATCGAAAAAACTGGGGAGCAGGCAATCCTGCTGGTTGGCCGTCCCTATCATGTGGATCCGGAAATCAACCACGGCATTCCCGAGATGATTCAGTCCTATAAATTGCCAATCTTATCAGAGGATGCGGTCTATCATCTGCCGGTCAAGGCTGGAAAGCTCAAGGTGGTCAATCAGTGGAGCTATCATGCGCGTCTCTATCATGCGGCGCAGTTCGTGGCGGAGCATGACAATCTGACGCTGATCCAGTTCAGCTCTTTTGGCTGCGGCCTCGATGCGCTGACGACGGGACAGGTCAAGGATATCCTCGAGCAGCATCATCGCATCTACACGATGATCAAGCTCGATGAGGTCTCGAATCTTGGGGCGGCCCGCATCCGTCTGCGCTCGCTGATGGCAGCGCTCACGCGCCGCACGCCGGTGGCCTACAAGGAAATCAAGCCGATTGAGCGGCCGCGGTTTACCGAGGATTGCAAGGCTACCCATACGATCCTGGCGCCGCAGATGGCACCCATCCATTTCGAGCTTTTCAAGACGGCTATCCGCAAGTATGGCTACAACGCAGTCATTCCGCCGATGCCGGGCAAAGAGGCCATCGATACGGGGCTGCGCTATGTCAATAACGATATGTGCTATCCGGCTATCGTCGTCATTGGCCAGCTTATCCAAGCGCTGAAGTCGGGGCTTTGCGATCCTGATCATACGAGCATCATGCTGTTCCAGACCTGTGGTGCCTGCCGGGCGACGAATTATCTCAGCGTCCTGCGCGAAGCCCTCAAATATGCGGGTTATCCCCAGGTACCGGTCTTTGCCGTTCATGGCCTGAAAGATGAGACCGATGCGTTCAATCTCGACCGGGCTATGCTCACCGACGCCATCAAGGCGGCTGTCTATGGCGATACGCTGATGAACGTGCGCAATCGCATGATGCCCTATGAGATGACCCAGGGGGCAACCCAGGCGCTTTTCCACAAGTGGATGGAGCGCTGCAAGGCCGAGATCAACCACGGCAATTACTTCAAGTTCAAGAAGAATATCAAGGCCATGGTGCGGGATTTTGACAACTTGCCCATCGATGAAACCCTTTGGAAACCGAAGGTGGGCATCGTCGGCGAGATTCTCGTCAAGTATCATCCGGTGGCCAATAACCATATCGAGAAGGTGCTCATGGACGAGGGCGCCGAGGTCGTCATGCCGGACTTTGTCGATTTCTTCCTCTACTCGGCTTATGATTCCATTGCCAAGCATCGGCTGCTGGCTGGCAAGTACAAAGACGAATTCTTTGGCAAGCTGTTCATCAAGGTTATCGAGTTCTTCCGCAAGCCCATGCGCAAAGCACTCAAGGAGAGCCATCACTTCCGGGCACCGAATACGATCTATGAGACTGCTGAACTTGCTGCGCGTCATGTGAGCCTCGGCAATATGGCTGGCGAGGGTTGGTTCCTGACCGGTGAGATGGTGAAGCTCATCGACGAAGGTGTGCCCAACGTGGTCTGCCTGCAGCCCTTTGGCTGCCTGCCGAACCATATCACAGGTAAGGGCGTCATGCACGAGCTGCGCACGAGCTATAAGGGGGCCAATATCACGGCCATCGACTGCGATGCGGGATCGAGTGAAGTCAACCAGCTCAACCGCCTGAAGCTTATGCTGGCCGTCGCGAAAGAACGTGGGCCGCAGAAGGTGCAGAAAGAATATAAAGACAAGGCAATTAGCCACTGAAAAATTTGACCCGTCAATTTTGACGGGTCATTTTTTGACACATAAATCAAGGACACGTGTCCTAAAAATCATTGACAGGCAAAAAAAATCTCGTTATTATGAAATAGTCGGTTAATAATTTTATGTTTTTATGGGAGACGATAAAATCCATGAAAGAGTACAAACCATTTAAATCCGGTAAGGTTCGTGAAGTCTATGAGGCTGAGGACAGCATCATCATGGTGGCTACGGACCGCATCTCCGCCTTTGACCATATCTTGAAGAACAAGATTACGGATAAAGGCGCTATTTTGACGCAGATGTCCCGGTTCTGGTTCGACTTTACGAAAGACATCCTGCCGAATCATATGATTTCGGTGGACAACAAGGATATGCCGGAGTTTTTCCAGCAGGAAGGCTTTGTTGGCAACAGCATGAAGTGCAAGAAGCTCACGATGATTCCGATGGAGTGCATCGTGCGCGGCTACATCACGGGCAGCGGCTGGGAAAGCTACAAGGAAAACGGCACGATCTGTGGCATCAAGCTGCCGGAGGGTCTTGTCGAATCGCAGAAACTGCCGGAGCCGATCTTTACGCCGAGCACGAAGGCTGAGCTTGGTGATCATGATGAGAATGTCTCCCTCGAAAAGGGTGCGGAGGTCCTGGAGAAGTCCTTCCCAGGTCATGGTCGTGAGTATGCTGAGAAGGTTCGCGACTATACGATTGCCATCTACAAGAAATGCGCGGAGTATGCTCTTTCCCGCGGCATCATCATTGCCGATACGAAGTTCGAGTTCGGTATCGATGAAAACGGCAACATTGTCCTCGGCGATGAGGTACTGACTCCGGACAGCTCGCGTTTCTGGCCGTTGGAGGGCTATAAGGAAGGCCAGAGCCAGCCGTCCTATGACAAGCAGTTCGTCCGTGACTGGCTCAAGGCTAATCCCGACAGCGACTACAAGCTGCCGCAGGATGTCATCGACAAGACGATTGCCAAGTACAAAGAAGCTTATAAAATGCTTACGGGCAAGGATTTTGAGTAATGGTTTGATTCTGGAGAACGCGAATCGTCAGGATTCGTGTTCTCTATGAAAGGAGAGCATGATTGATGAAAGTTGCAGTAATGATGGGAAGCGATTCCGATTGGCCAATCTTGAAGCCAGCCGTCGAGATCCTCAAGTCGTTCGGTATCGAGTCTGAGGTCGTCGTGGCGTCGGCTCACCGCACGCCGGCCAAAGTCCGCGAAGTCGTGCTCAGTGCACCGGAAAAAGGGATTGGTGCGTTCATCGTGGCGGCAGGGGCTGCGGCTCATCTGGCAGGTGTGGTAGCAAGCTATACGACGCTGCCGGTTATTGGTGTGCCCATCAACGCTACGCCCCTTAATGGCATGGATGCACTTTTGAGCACGGTGCAGATGCCGTCGGGCATTCCGGTGGCGACGATGGCCGTCAATGGCGCTAAGAATGCGGCAATCTTTGCTGCGGAAATCTTTGCTGTAGCGGATAAGGATCTTGCGCAGAAACTGGCGGATTACCGCACGAAAATGATTCAGGAAGTCGAAAAGAAAGCAGCCCGTGTTGCGGCGCAGCTTTAAGCTGCGCGCAATCGGACTGTTTTTTTGACCGCAAATAGCGGATGAGCGTGTATTATCAGACAAAAAGGAAAAGAGAGAACAAAATAACCATGTATGAAAATGGCTATAACTTAGAACCGAAATGGAAAGAGGAATGCGGCGTCTACGGTGTCTATTCCCATACCGAAGATGTATCGGGCATGACCTATCTGGGACTCTATGCGCTGCAGCATCGCGGCCAGGAAAGCGCTGGCATCGCCATCACCGATGGCGCCTGGATGGATGTCACACGTGGCATGGGCCTTGTCAATGAGGTATTCCGTCATCAGGTCCCGCATATGGAGAATCAGTGCATCGCCATCGGCCATGTGCGCTATTCGACGACGGGCTCGAGCCTGCTGGCTAATACCCAGCCGCTGATGGTCAACTATGCGGGCGGAAAGATTGCCTTGGCGCATAATGGCAATCTGACTAATGCTGCCGAGATCCGCCATGATCTTGAGCAGCAGGGCACGATTTTCCAGACGTCCATCGATTCCGAGGTGTTTGTCAACCTCATTGCGCGTTCGCGCCAGGAGACCATCGAGGACAAGGTCATCGAAAGCCTCAAGAAAATCAAGGGGGCGTACTGCCTGACCATCATGACCGAGAGCAAGCTTATCGGTGCGCGTGACCCGCAGGGGTTCCGGCCGCTGTGCATTGGCAAGACCGAAGAGGGAAGCTACATCATATCCTCGGAAACCTGCGGGCTTGATGTGGTCGGGGCCGAGTTCATCCGTGATGTACTGCCGGGGGAAATGGTAGTCATCGATGAAAACGGTATCAAGTCGTATCCGTTTGCGACGCAGGAGCCCAAGGCTGCATGCATTTTTGAATACATCTACTTTGCACGTCCCGATTCGGTCATCGATGGTCAGAGTGTCCATGATGCGCGTTTCATGATGGGGCGCATGCTGGCCCGCGAGTCGGGCTGTCAGGGCGATATCGTCATTTCGGTCCCGGACTCGGGCACGACGGCGGCTACAGGCGTGGCTTTTGAGTCGGGCATCCCGTTTGTCGAAGGCCTGATTAAGAACCGCTATATCGGCCGCACGTTTATCCAGCCGACTCAGAAGAAGCGCGATACGGCGGTGAAGCTCAAGCTCAACGCTATCCGTTCGGTAGTTGCGGGCAAGCGCGTCATCATGGTGGATGATTCCATCGTTCGCGGTACCACCAGCGGCAAGATTGTCAAGATGCTCCGCAATGCCGGGGCCAAGGAAGTCCATATGCTCATCAGCAGTCCGCCGATTGGCTATCCTTGCTACTATGGCATCGATACGTCGGTGCGCAAGGAGCTCATCGCAGCGACCAAGAGCGTGGAAGAGATTCGCGAGTACATTGGAGCTGACAGCTTGCACTTCCTGAGCATCGAAGGGCTCAAGCAGTCGGTATCGGCCGTTGACCCTGAGGCGATGTGCTATGCTTGCTTTAATAGTGCGTATCCGATTGAGGATGGCGAGAAGCCGGCTGGCGACAGCAAATATGTATTTGAACAGCGTAAAAAGTGCTAAGAGAGAGGATAGAAATGGCAGAACAACTTACTTATAAAGATTCCGGTGTTGATATCGATGCCGGCAACAAATCCGTCCAGCTGATAAAAGATAGCGTCAAAGCTACGTATCGTCCCGAGGTCTTGGGAGATTTGGGCGGATTCGGTGGTCTCTTTGCACTGAATTCCGGGAAATATAAAGAGCCAATCCTGGTGTCCGGTACCGATGGTGTCGGTACGAAACTGCGTCTGGCGTTTATGCTCGATAAGCATGACACGGTCGGGCAGGATGCTGTGGCTATGTGTGTCAACGACATCCTTGTGCAGGGCGCAGAGCCTCTCTTTTTCCTTGATTACCTGGCTGTTGGCAAACTCGATCCGGAGCAGGTGGCCGATGTCGTAAAAGGCGTGGCGGGAGCCTGCAAGGAATCGGGCTGCGCGCTGATTGGCGGCGAGACGGCAGAGATGTCCGGTTTCTATCCGGTGGGCGAGTATGATATCGCTGGCTTTGCTGTCGGTGTGGTCGAAAAATCGAAACTCATCACCAGTGAGAAAGTCAAGGAAGGTGATGTGGTTCTGGGCCTGCCGTCCTCAGGCGTGCATTCCAATGGCTATTCGCTCGTGCGCAAGATCTGCTTTGATCTCAAGGGCTTCAAGGGCGATGAGTACATCGAGGAGCTGGGCAAGACCATCGGCGAAGAGCTTTTGACGCCGACGCGCCTTTATCCGAAGTCCTGCCTGCCCCTTATCGAGAACTTTGATATCCACGGCATGGTTCATATCACGGGGGGCGGCTTCTACGAGAACATCCCTCGCGCATTGCCGGAGGATATGGCGGTGGAAATCGATAGCTCGGTATGGCAGATGCCGGCAATCTTTAGGCTCCTGCAGCAGTGGGGCAACGTGGATTGGAAAGAGATGTACCGTACCTTCAACATGGGCATTGGCATGATTATCATCGCCAGTGCCGAGGAGGCGGAGAAAATCAAAGAGCATCTTGCAGGAGTTCAGGAGACGGTTTATGAGATTGGCCGCGTAGTAAAAGGCAATCATGATGTGACTATCAAAGGCGGCGTGTTCCATGACTGAGGCTAAACAGAAACTGGGCGTTCTCTGTTCAGGACGCGGTACGGATTTGCAGTCCATCATCGATGCCATCGGTCGCGGCGAAGTCGATGCCGAAATCGCCGTCGTGCTTACCGATAAGCCCGAGGCCTTTGCCCTGGAACGGGCAAAAAAGGCTGGCATCAAGGCTGTCTGCGTCAACCGCAAGCAGTACGATGGCCGTGAGCCCTTTGAAAAGGCCTTGATTGCTGAGCTCGAAGAAGCAGGGGTAACGTTGGTTGTCTTGGCTGGATTTATGCGGATCCTGACGCCGGTATTTGTACGTCATTTTGCGGGCCGCATCATGAATATCCATCCGGCGCTTTTGCCAAGCTTTCCTGGCGCGCATGCGCACCGCGATGTTTTGGCTTATGGCGTCAAGGTCAGCGGTTGCACCGTTCATTTTGTCGATGAAGGTACCGATAGCGGCCCGATTATCCTGCAGGCGGCTGTTCCTGTGCTGGATGGGGATACCGAGGAGACGTTGGGGGCCCGCGTACTCGAGCAGGAGCATATCATCTATCCGCAGGCTATCCAGCTTTACTGCGAGGGGCGGCTGCAGGTAGACGGACGTCAGGTACGGATTTTGGATTGAGTTTTTAGACAGAGGAGAATATATCCATGCAGATTAAACGCGCACTTATCAGCGTATCGAATAAAGACGGTGTTGTTGAGTTTGCCCGCCAGCTCCATGAGGCTGGTGTGGAAATCGTTTCGACGGGCGGTACCATGAAGGCCATCAAAGAGGCAGGCATCCCGGTTACTTATGTCAGCGATGTCACGGGCTTTCCGGAAATCATGGATGGCCGCGTAAAGACGCTGAACCCGTATATCCATGGCGGTATCCTGGCGGTACGTGACAACGAAGAGCATGTCAAGCAGATGAAAGAGTATAAGATTACGGGCATCGATCTCGTAGCCGTCAATCTCTATCCGTTCAAGGAGACGATTGCTAAACCTGATGTCACATTGGCTGAGGCCATTGAAAACATCGATATCGGCGGTCCGGCTATGGTCCGTGCAGCAGCGAAGAACTTCAAGTTCGTCACGATCGTGACAAATCCTGCCCGCTATGCAGAGATTGCCAAGCAGGTAAAAGAAAATGGCTGCGTCGATGACCGCACGCGCATGGAGCTTTCCCAGGAAGCCTTTGCCCATACGGCCGCCTATGATGCCATGATCAAAGATTATCTGGCTGAACAGCTGCAGAAATAAGAGGGGTAGACGATGAATATTCTTGTTATTGGTTCCGGCGGCCGTGAGCACACGCTGGCCTGGAAACTTTCCCAGTCGCCGAAGGCCACGAAACTCTATGCGATTCCTGGTAATCCGGGCATGGCTGAGGTGGCAGAGTGCGTTAGTGGAATTTCTATCACCGATAATGATGCGCTGGCAGTTTTTGCCAAGGAAAAGCAGATTGATTTGGCCGTGGTCGGTCCCGAGGTTCCGCTGACCAATGGTCTGGTGGATGCCTTGAATGCAGCTGGCATCAAGGCCTTTGGCCCGACGAAACTGGCGGCTGAGATTGAAGGCTCGAAGGCTTTTTCCAAAGGCCTGATGAAGAAGTACAATATCCCGACGGCAAAATATGAAGTCTTTACCGAGGCTGATGCGGCCCGCGCCTATATCGAGCAGGAAGGCGTCCCTATTGTCATCAAGGCCGATGGCCTGGCCGCTGGTAAGGGCGTTATCGTCGCCATGACGAAGGAAGAAGCCTTGGCAGCCATTGCCGATATCATGGAGGATCAGGAATTCGGGGCGGCGGGTAGTCGTGTTGTCATCGAGGAGTTCATGGAGGGCGAAGAAGCCTCGCTGCTCTGCTTTACCGATGGCAAGACCATTTGTCCGATGATAAGCTCCCAGGACCACAAGCGCGCCTATGATGGCGATAAAGGCCCGAACACGGGCGGCATGGGTACCTATGCGCCGGCACCGGTCATGACGAAGGCTATGGTGGACAAGGCCTATGAGACGATTCTCGTACCGACCATCAAGGCTATGGAACAGGAAGGTCGCCTTTATAAGGGCTGCCTCTATGCCGGCCTTATGATTACGGCTGAGGGGCCGAAGGTTGTCGAGTTCAACGCGCGCTTTGGCGACCCGGAGACTCAGGTTGTCCTGCCACTCTTGGAGAGCGACCTTGTCGATATCATGCTGGCCTGTGCCGATGGCACCCTGGCCGGGCAGGACATCCAGTGGAGCGATGGCGCAGCTGTCTGCGTGGTCATGGCATCGGGGGGCTATCCCAAATCCTATCAGAAGGGATTTGCCATTGCAGGTTTAGCGGAGGCCAAGGCCGCTGGTACGGAAGTATTCCATGCGGGTACGGCGGAAAAAGATGGCCAGATCGTCACGGCTGGCGGCCGCGTCCTCGGCGTTGTCGCTAAGGCGGCTGATGTCAAGACAGCTGTGGACAAGGCGTATGCTGGCGTTAAGAAAATTTCCTTCCAGGATGCCTTCTATCGCAACGATATTGCCCATCGTGCCTTGGAACGGCTTTAAGTTGGATTGGATATGTTGGCATAGCAGGTATGTCTATTTGTGTATACTTTTGCAGGCTATTTACAACTTGACAGTTGTCTATTATAATTAACCACATAGACGTCAATGGTGGACGCTCTGAAGTTGTCAGCTGACAACAACAGGGCGTTTTCTGTGTCTTAGGCAATCATTTTTGCGATGTGGTTTTGCAAGTTATATCGGTGGAGGGGCTTATGGATCTGACAAGGCTAATGGCAGATATCAATGACTTTGTTTGGGGGCCTGTGATGCTGACACTCTTAGTCGGCACAGGAGTTTTCTTGACTATACGCTTGAGATTCCTTCCCTGGCGGAATCTCGGTTATGCGATCCGGATGATCTTCCGGCAGAAAAAGGAACATGAGGGAGATATCTCGCCGTTCCAGTCGCTGATGACAGCTCTTTCGGCGACGGTGGGGACTGGTAATATTGTCGGCGTAGCGACGGCGATGGTTCTCGGCGGCCCAGGGGCGTTGGTCTGGATGTGGATCAGTGCGGCCTTTGGCCTGTCGACGAAATACGGTGAGTCGGTACTGGCGGTGAAATATCGTGAGACCAACAGCGTTGGTGAGATGGCTGGCGGTCCGATGTATGCGATGAAGAACGGCATCAAGAATAAATATATCGGCCGCGGACTGGCTGCGCTGTTTGCCTTCTTCGTCGTTGTTTCGTCATTCGGTATCGGCAATATGACTCAGGCCAATTCTATCGCGGCTGCGCTGTCGACGAGCTTTGCCGTGCCGGCCTGGCTGACTGGCGGCATCGTAGCCGTGCTGGCACTGGCGGTGCTGCTGCGCGGCATCCATAGCATCGGTAAGGTGTCGAGCGTGGTCGTGCCGGCGATGGCAGCTTTCTATTTCGTCGTAGCTCTCATTGTCATTGTGGTGAATTTTGCAGCGGTACCGGCCGGTGTGGCTGAGATGTTCCGCATGGCCTTTTCCTTTGACTCTGTGGCTGGCGGTATCGGCGGCAGCATTGTCGCATCGATGCTGACCTCGATGCGTTGGGGCGTGGCTCGCGGTGTGTTCTCGAATGAGGCTGGCCTCGGCTCGGCGCCGATTGCAGCGGCTGCTGCCCGGACCGATCATGCGTCCCGTCAAGGCTATGTCAATATGACCGGAACTTTCTTCGATACGATGATTGTCTGCATGCTCACGGGCCTTGTCATTGCCTCGTCGGGGATGCTGGGCACGGTGGATCCGGTAACGGGCAAGATGGTTTCGGGGGCGCAGCTGACAATCCTGGCATTCAGCTCGGTATTTGGTGAGTATGCCAAACTGATCGTTTCGGTGGCATTGTCACTATTTGCTTTTTCGACGATTCTCGGCTGGGAATACTATGGCGAGAAAGCACTTGAGTATCTCGTGAGCAACCGCAAGGCAATCATTGGCTATCGCGTCTTGTTCAGTCTGGTTACTTTTGTGGGTGCGACGACGGCGTTGGAGGTTGTCTGGAATTTCTCCGATACGATGAACGGTCTCATGGCTATCCCGAACCTTATCTGCCTGCTCTGGCTCAATAAGGATATCGCCGAGGAATGTTTTGAGTTCGAGCGTGTGGTCGTAGTCCGCGAGAAAATGGGCGAGAAGATCGACTATCAGTCGGATGTTGAAGATTTGCAGATATGAATGAAAAGAGGAGCTTTGCCGAAAAGCTCCTTTTTGCTATATGGATAAAACAAAAAAGCCAGCAACCGAAGTTGCTGGCTTGACCATTCAGATGGTCGGGATGACAGGATTCGAACCTGCGGCCTCTTCGTCCCGAACGAAGCGCGCTACCAAACTGTGCCACATCCCGCAATCACAAGAAATATTATACGCATAATGGTCATGCCTGTCAACACCTTTTTTATATTTTTCGTTAAGTTTTTTACTGGAAAGTTCTGGTTGCAGATTTTGGATAGATTTGTTACACTTATAGCGTTAACTTTATAGAATGATTCACTAGGGGCGCAGGTCCTATCCTGCTGAGAGACAAATGTCGACCCTTGGAACCTGTTGGGTTAAGACCTGCGTAGGGAAGTGACAAGTAAGATTGCCGTTCAGCTATGCTGGGCGGCTTTTATTTTTAGGAGGTTATACGATGGCAACACAGATGCAGTTGGCCCGTGAGGGCAAGATTACAGAAGCGATGCAGGCAGTAGCGGCAGAGGAACATGTTCCGGCTGAAGTCATCCGGGCTGGTGTGGCAAAGGGAACCATTACGATTCCCTGCAACATCAATCACAAGGGTCTGAAGCCGTGTGGTGTTGGCGAAGGGCTGCGTGTCAAGGTCAACGCCAATATTGGCACGTCGAGTACCTATCCAGATATTGAGCCTGAACTGGAAAAGCTGGCGGAGGCGGTCAAATGCGGTGCGGATGCTGTCATGGACTTGTCGACAGGCAACAATATCGACGCTTCACGACGTGAGATCATCGCCAAATCCCCGGTGATGGTCGGAACGGTACCAATCTATGAGGCCACGGTGCGTGCCATCCGCGAGCATGGCGCGGTGGTCGAGATGACAGAGGAGGATCTTCTGGAGACCATCGAGCAGCAGGCAAAGGATGGTGCTGACTTCATGACGCTGCATTGCGGTGTGACCCTTTCAGCCATCGAGCGCATGCGCAGCCAGGGACGTCTCATGGATATCGTGAGTCGTGGCGGTTCATTCATTGCCGGCTGGATGCTGCACAACGAACGAGAGAATCCGCTTCATGAACATTATGATAAGATCCTGGATATCTGTGAGAAGTACGACGTGACGCTGAGCCTTGGCGATGGCATGCGCCCAGGCTGTACGGCTGATGCGACGGACCGCGGACAGCTCACGGAGCTCATCACGCTAGGCGAACTTGTGGACCGCGCTTGGCGTCGTGGCGTGCAGGTCATGGTCGAGGGGCCGGGTCATGTGCCTTATGATCAGATTGCCGCCAATATGAAGCTTGAGAAACGCCTTTGCCGCAATGCGCCGTTCTATGTGTTGGGGCCGCTGGTGACGGATGTCGCGCCAGGGTACGATCACATTACGGCAGCGATTGGCGGGACGCTGGCAGCGGTCAGTGGTGCGGATTTCCTGTGCTATGTGACGCCGGCTGAGCATCTGGCGCTGCCAACGATTGAGGATGTGCATACGGGGGTCATCACGTCGCGGATTGCAGCGCATGCGGCCGATATGGTTCGCGGTGTGCCCGGTGCTGTGGCCTGGGACAAGAAGATGGCCGAGGCGCGCAAGCAGCTTGACTGGGAGGCACAGCTTGACCTGGCCATCGATCCTGATCTGGCCAGAACGAAACGCGGTGCCCGCAACAAGCAGGGGGAGGAGGCCTGCTCGATGTGCGGCGACTATTGTGCCGTCAAGATCATCGGGGAGTATTTTGACAAGCCGCAATGTCCCTGTAATGATTGAACTGCAAACAATTGAAAAAATTCAGTCGAAAAGCAGGAATCATCAGCCAAAATCCCGAATATAGCTATATACAATAAAACGAACTCGTTGGGAGGTTTTATTATGGGGAAAATCAAAAAGATCTTGGTACCGGTTGATGGTTCTGTAAATGGCTGCAAGGCTGTAGATGAGGCGATTTTCTTTGCGGAGAAATGCCAGGCGGATCTGGATTTTGTCTATGTCGCCAGCAATATCAATAAGGATATCCCAAGCCATATTGTTTTTGATCGTATTTGGGAGAAAATCCCTGATGATATCAAGGCGGCAAAACATGTGGAGACCGGCAACATCCCGAAGGCTATCATCCGTGTGGCCGGACAGGAGCACAGCGATATGATCATTATGGGCAGCCGTGGCCTGGGCCTCTTCAAGGGCGCGCTGATTGGCAGTGTCAGCCAGAAGGTCATTGAGGAGTCGCCAATTCCGGTAATGGTCATTAAATAAAGTATCGTGGCAGCTGCCAGTGGATTCCCGCTGGCAGCTTTTGTTCTTATGTTTGCAACAGGGAAGGTGTTTAGCATGCAAGTCAAAGATATCATGACCAAAAACGTAATCACAGTAAAACCTGAAGCAACGATTCGTGAGTTGGCAGAGCTGCTTGTGACGAAGAAGATCTCTGGTGTGCCTGTCGTCGATGATGCGGGCAAGGTTTGCGGCATTGTCAGTGAAGGCGATCTCATGCGCAAGGAAATCGCACCCGAGATGCCCGATGAGCTCTGCATCCTTGGAGCTGTCATCTACTATAATGGATTGCAGGAATATCGCGATGCGTTCCGGAAGTTCTCAGCATTGACTGCCGAGCAGATCATGACGGAGGATGTCATAGCGGTCAAGGCGGAGGATGAGGTCAGCAAGATTGCCAAGCTCATGCATGACAAGCATATCAAGCGCCTGCCGGTGCTTGATGAAGCGAAGAATCTGATTGGCATCGTAAGTCGGACGGATATCGTCAAGATGCTGCTGTGATTTCTTGGCGGGCGCAAAAAGGAACTGCCTGCGTAGTGGACGACAGGCAGTTCCTTTATTTTTGCGCTTCGTTGCTGTTTTTGGCCAGCCAGCGTGATTCGCGTTTGATTTTCTTCTGTAGCAGCCGGTTCTCGTAGATATCTTCGATGACAAGCTTGCAGATAACGATGAAAGGCACGGCCAGGAACATGCCAGTGGCGCCAAGCAGTTCGCCGCCGAGAATGATGCCAAGGATGATGGCAATCGGGTGCAGGTTCAGTGACTTGCCAATCAAGGTCGGATAGACAAGATTGTGGTTGATTTGCGTGAGCAGCAGGTAAAATCCCGCTGTCTGCAAGGCAATGAGCGGATCGACTGTTGCCGTCAGCAGGATACCGAAGACGGAGGCTACTGTCGGGCCGAGTACCGGGATGAATTCCGCGATGCCTGAGACAGTGGCAAATACCGAGGCATATGGCAGGCTGCGCATGGTGAAGTAGAGAAAGACGATGGTGGCAGTGATACAGCAGATGACGAGCTGGCTGCAGATGTAGGTGCGCAGGGCGCTCAGGATGTTGTTGAACAGCTTGAGCACACGGCCTGTGTCACGCTGTGGGAAACGCGTGACCAGATACTGCTTGATTTCCTCGCCATCTTTCAAGAGGTAGAAGGTCACAAACAGGATGATGACGAAATCGATGACCTTGCTGAAGAGCGAGAGCAGCAGCTGTAGCGAGGATTTCAGTGCCGTGATGCCTGTGGATTTGATTTCGGCCCAGACATTGCCGAGTTCGCTGTGCAGGAACTCAGATTCCTGCAGCAAGGGCAGATTCTGGAACTTTTCAGTTATCTGCGGAAAATCCGTGATGAACCGGGAAAAGGTCGGCACGAAACTGCTCGATACGAGCCCCAGCAGCAGGAATCCGACGCCGATGAAGACGGTGAGTACGAATCCGGCGGCAATGGCCCGTGGCAGTTTCTGGTTCAGGCGGTCGACAGCTGGCAGCAAGAGCAGCTGCAGCAATAGTGACAAAAAGATGATGAAGGCCAACTGCGGCATGAACCAGAAGGTTGACAGCAGTATGGTAAAGGTAATTCCAAGCAGGATAGATGTACGGTAATCGCGTAGATGCATAGATGCTCCTTTTATTTGATGGCATTGAGGCGCTCAGCAAGGGTGTGGGCACTTTCGTCGCCGTTGACACAGGTCATGATTGGCTGGGCACCGAGCATGACGGTATTGCCGTCTGCGTAGGCGCGGCGCTTGTCATAGCCTTTGTGGTAGGCGGCAGCCAGGTTGCCCATGACGAAGTAGGAACGTTCGCGGGCGCTCATGCCGCCGGCAGGGGCCGGGGTAGTGAAATCTTTCGTATTGACGCGGACGAGACCGTCCTTGTTGGTGACATGGTTGCCGCTGTAAGCGGAGATTTTTTTGACATAGGCATCGCGGCGGTCGTCATCGGCGGGATGGTCCGAGAGGAATTCCTGCACGGCGTTCGCTTTGGTTTTTGACAGGTCAAGGACGCGCTGCCAGACAGCCGCTGTTGCACCGGGGTTGTAGCTTGTATGGGTGATGTAATCGAAGGCCAGGGAATCGGCCTCATTCTCCATCGGCTTGGTGATATGGCGGTTGTTGATGACCTGGGCCATGACTGCACCGGCCTGAGAACCTGTGGCGGCACCGAGAATCTGCACGTTGAGGGAGCGGCGGGCGCCCTTGGCAGGATGATCTTTCTGACCGTGGCCGAGCTCGTGGGCGAGGACAACGGCAATCTCGTCTTCATTGGTCAGGACATTGTATAGCCCTGTGTTGACGCTCAGATTGTGCCCAAGCGTGCAAAAGGCATTGAATCCTTTTTGGTTGTTGATGAAATAATTATAAGGTTTGTTGTATATTGAGGGATCGACGGCACCAATGCCGGCTGTAAGATTGGTCATGATGCGGTCGAGCTGTTGGTTGAGTGCCCAGTCATTATTTACGCCATATTGTTTTTTCATCTCGCGGAAGTATTCCTGACGTCCTTCCTCGGAGTCATTGTACTTGCGCAGCAGGGCATCGAGCTGCGAATGAGCAGCAACGCCATTGATGAGTGCGCCGATGATGCTCGCTGTTCCGGCTTCGGCAGCCGGTGCTGGAATCGTACTGAAGGATAGAGGAAAAGCCAGTAGGCTGGCGGCGATTGTTCCCGTAATCAGCTTGCGCAATTTCGTAGATTTCATGTATAATTCCTCCTGTAGATGTTTGTTGTTCTCTGCAATCATTATAGCGAATTTTGGCGAGAAGATGCTAGAAAATTCGCTAGAATTAATAGAAATTTAACCTGAAAACGACTGGGTCGTCTGGGCTCGGGATAAGGAGGCGTGACTCATGGAGGAAAAAGCATGGCGCACCTTGCGTTTGACCATCAATGGATTAGGTCATAAGGTGCGGTATAATCAGGAGACCATTGACAATCTGTTCCTGCCGTTCTTGCGGCGTATGACAAAACTGCAGCGCGAGAAGGGCACACGGATTGTCGTGTATTTGGTGGCGCCGCCGGGCACGGGGAAATCGACATTGGCTTTGCTGCTTGAAAAACTCTCGCTGACCGATTCGGCGCTGGAACCGGTGCAGGCGCTAGGACTGGATGGCTTTCATTATCATGCGGATTATATCCGCACCCATACGGTGGAGCGTGATGGCAAGCAGGTACCGATGAGCCTGGTCAAGGGCTGTCCAGAGACCTTTGATGTGGAGCACTTGCTGGCAAAGCTTGCGGGGCTCCGCGATAGCGACTGTCGCTGGCCCATCTATGACCGCACGACCCATGATGTGGTGGAAGAGGTCATAAAAGTTCGCCGTTCGATTGTCCTGCTGGAGGGCAATTGGCTGTTGCTCGGCGATGACCGTTGGCTTACGGTGCGCAATTTTGCGGATTATTCTCTGTTTGTTGGGGCAGAGCCGCAGGATCTCAAGGAACGGCTCATTGAGCGCAAGATACTTGGTGGCAAGAGCCGTGAGGAGGCAGAGATCTTCTACCGGAACAGCGACCGAATAAATGTCGAGCGGGTGCTGAAGAAATCTTGGCCGGCTGACGAGACCTGGCAGATGCTGTCAGATGGTGACTATCAGCTGCGCGGCAAGATGATGCCGAACCGTATGGTAAACCGCGATGTGCTGTGGAAAAAGCCTGATGTGACTATCGACAACAGCCTGCTTAGTGGCATCAACCGCCGTATCAGTGCGGAACCGGGAGATGTGGGCCGCCTCTATAAGAACGGGTATGCGGAAGGGCTTTCCCATGCCCGCAAAGCCATTCTGCGGAAACTTTATCAGGATGGGACAATGAGCAGCAAGGCAATCATGGAGACTTTTGAACTCAGCGATGACGAACTGCAGGATATCCTGAAATGAATTTGTGATAAACAATGAGCCTGCTGGCAATCTGATTGCCGGCAGGCTCATTGTCATTAGCGGGTCTTGCTGGAAAAGAGATAGACGAGAATGGTGAGGATAATGCCGCCGACGCCCCACATCCAGCCTTTGTCATACCAAGCGTAGGCTGTGGCCGCAAGGCAGAAGAGCACGGCAAACAACGTCTGCTTAGCGTTTTCTTTGCGATAGGCGAAGGTTTTGTAATCGACACCAGTCAGCCGTTCGAAGCATTCCGGGCAGATGACCTTGCGCTGGCCGTCTTCGGTCGTATGGACGAGCGCTTCCTTTTCCTCAAGGTCGCGGCTGCATTCTGAACATTTCAGCATATATGGATTCCCCCAGTTGATTTCTTGCGTATTCACACATATCTTTTATTTTATCGCATCTATCGTGATTTGACTAGGATTTCTTGACACTGTACAGGAAAAACATTAAAATAATAGAGTATAGTTATGTATCAACTATCCGAGAATCAATCATGCATAAAAGCAAATAAAAAAAGAGGGGGTGAGTATTATCGTTATCGAAATAGTAGTAGCGGTAATAGTTGCAGCTATCATCGGTGCCTTTTTTGGCTATGTTGCCCGTAAACGTACGGCAGAAGCGCAGATCGGCTCCGCTGAGGAAGAAGCAAAACGCATTGTAGCAGACGCGGAAGAAAAAGGCGAAACCAAGAAGAAAGAGGCCCTGCTGGAGGCGAAGGAGGATATCCACCGCCTGCGCCAGGAACTCGATCGCGATACGAAGGAGCGCCGCAGCGAGATCCAGCGCCAGGAGCGCCGCGTGGTGCAGAAGGAGGAGAATCTCGACCGCAAGCTCGATTCCATCGAGAAGAAGGAAGAGGCTCTTTCCCGCAAGGAGTCGCGTCTCGACAAGAGCCAGCAGGCAGTTGACGAGATGCATGAGAAGCAGAAAGCAGAACTCGAGCGCATCTCAAGCCTGACGGCTGAGGAGGCGCGGACGATGCTCATGGCAGAGGCTGAGGAAGAACTCAAGCATGAGAAAGCCATGAAGATCAAAGAGTATGAGCAGCAGATGAAGGATGAGTGCGACAAGAAGGCGCAGGATATCCTGAGCCAGGCCATCCAGCGCTGTGCAGCTGACCATGTGGCTGAGACGACGGTTTCGGTCGTCGCTCTGCCGAACGACGAGATGAAGGGGCGCATCATTGGCCGTGAGGGCCGCAACATCCGCACATTGGAGACAATGACGGGGGTTGATCTCATCATCGACGATACGCCGGAGGCTGTCATCCTGTCGGGATTCGATCCGGTACGCCGCGAAGTTGCCCGCATTGCCCTGGAGAAACTGATCCAGGATGGCCGCATCCATCCGGCCCGCATCGAGGAAATGGTCGAGAAGGCAAAACGCGAAGTCGATCAGCGTATCAAAGAGGCTGGTGAGCAGGCTACGTTTGATACGGGCGTTCACGGCATCCATCCGGAGCTCGTGAAGATGCTCGGTCGTCTGCGTTACCGCACGAGCTATGGGCAGAATGTCCTCAATCACTCGATTGAGGTAGCGCACCTGGCTGGTGTCATGGCATCGGAGCTGGGCTGCGATGTGACGCTGGCAAAACGTGGCGGTCTGCTGCACGATATCGGCAAGGCCATCGACCGTGAGGTTGAGGGTTCGCATACGACGATTGGTGCCGATCTTGCGCATAAGTTCCGCGAGTCCAAGGATGTCATCAACTGCATCGCTTCCCACCATGGGGATGTCGAGGCAACGAGCGTAGAGGCTGTCCTCGTCGCTGCTGCCGATGCTGTGTCGGCGGCAAGACCTGGTGCACGCCGTGAGAGCCTTGAGTCGTACCTCAAGCGCCTCAAACGTCTCGAGGAGATTGCTGAGTCCTATGAGGGCGTAGAGCGCTGCTTTGCCATTCAGGCCGGTCGTGAGATTCGCGTCATGGTCAAGCCGGACAAGGTGGATGATGCTGAGGCTGCTGCCTTGGCACATGATATTGTCAAGAAGATCGAGGACGAGCTCGAATATCCGGGCCAGATCAAGGCTACGGTCATTCGTGAGACGCGCGTCGTCGACTATGCGAAATAAGCAAGGAATAAGAGATTTGGGGATGCAGGGCCTGGCTCTGCATCCCCATTCTACCTATAAGAGGATAGACGATGTTCAGATTCAAGGATTTGATGAAACAAGCGACGGGAAAACAGCCGGGTGATAAGACTGGCATACAATTGCTGGCTTCCATACTCGTGTGCTATCCGGAAATCGAGTCGATAACCTATGAGCCCGAGCATACGGAGATCGTCATGGAGTTTATCGTTACGGGCAAGCTGGACAAGCCGGAGCTTGAGGAATTTGTCAAACTGCTCGACGACAGCTTGCAGGCTTATCATGAGCTTGATTCGGGCAGACAGGTATGGATGGCTGCCGAGGCGGAGTGTCTCGGCAGCATGACGACAATCCATATCCATCGGCAGCTGGTGACTTTGACGCGTGGTGAGCTGACGCTTATCGCGGACCTGTTCCAGGAGAAGTTTGGCGAGCGCCTCAAGTGCGACAAGCATTCGCTGGAGCAGTTGGAGCCGGATTTTGCCGATGCGCAGAGCGCGGCACTTGACCATTTGCTCGATCAGAATCAGGAGTACAGGATCCGTGAGCAGATGATCGGGATTCGTGATCGGGATAGGGTTGTAGTCTATAACCGCTGAGCAGGCTTGGTGGGAGGAGGAAATAAAAACGTGCGAGTAATGTTGGTTGGGGATGTTGTCGGCCGCCCAGGGCGGAAGGCCTTTCAGTTATATACACCAAAACTCCGTCAGGAGAAAGGCATCGATGTGGTCATCGTCAATGGTGAGAACTCGGCGGGAGGCAAGGGCTTTTCACGCAAGTCCCTTAATGAGCTTTATCATGGCGGCGCTGATATCATCACGTCGGGCAACCATGTTTGGGATAAGAAAGATGTTTTGGAGTTTATCGATCAGGAGCCCTTTTTGATCCGACCGGCAAATTATCCGGAAGGAACACCGGGCAAGGGCTGGTGCATCTATCCGTTCAAGGCCAAGAATATCGGTGTCATCAATCTTTCGGGAAGGGCCTTCATGCCAGCGCTTGACTGTCCGTTTCAGAAGGTTGAAGATATCCTGCATGAAATCAAGCAGGAGTGTGACATCATCTTCTTGGACTTCCATGCGGAGACGACTTCGGAAAAGATGGCGATGGGCTGGTATCTTGACGGCCGCGTCAACGGTGTTGTCGGCACGCATACGCATATCCAGACAGCCGATGCGCGCATCCTGCCCCAGGGAACGGCCTATATCACGGACCTTGGCATGACGGGCCCGTGGAACTCGGTGCTCGGTGTCAAGACTGAGATCATCCTGCGCAAGTTCACGACGGCCATGCCGTGCCGGTTTGATCTCGAAGAGAGCGGGCCGCAGGTCTACTCGGCTGTTATCGTTGACATCGATGATGCGACGAATCGGACGACGGGAATCGAGCGTATTTTTCTTACTGAAGAGTAAGCCGAAAATACTTTAGTTTATAGAAAAAAGAAGGACTTTGCAGTTTTTTGCAGAATACTCTTCCTAGTGACAGTAAGTTTTGACTACAGGATATACACAATTTGTTGATGTAGTGTTTTTGTTGAGAGGACGTGCTGAACATGGAAATTCTGAAGGTATCTGCGAAGTCGAATCCGAACTCAGTGGCAGGCGCTTTAGCCGGGGTACTGCGCGAAAGCGGCAGTGCTGAGATGCAGGCGATTGGCGCTGGTGCGCTTAATCAGGCAGTCAAGGCTGTGGCCATTGCCCGTGGATTTGTAGCACCACATGGGATTGACCTCATATGCATCCCCGCTTTTACGGATATCAAGATTGACGGTGAGGAACGTACCGCTATCAAACTGATTGTAGAGCCGCGCTGAGTATAGAGTATAGGAGTGGATCCGAATGCCAAGTGATTTGCATATGCATACGTCTTTTTCGGATGGCAAGCTGACACCGGAAGAGCTCGTAGCAGCCGCAAAAGCAGCCGGCCTTACTTATATGGCCATCACAGACCATGATACAGTGGAAGGCATCGTCGATTTATACGAGAATGGACACTATCCGGCCCGGGGGATACGCATTATCCCTGGGATTGAGTTCAGTGCGCATCATCCGACCCAGGAAATCCATATCCTGGGATTCAATGTAGATATCTACTACCGGGGGCTCGCCGACAAACTCAACGATGTGACGGAAGGACGCTGGAGCAGGTTCTCAGAAATGGTGGAGAAGCTGCGGGCTTTAGGCTATAACATCACCGAGGCTGATGTCTTGGCAATTGCCGGGGCCAGCAAGTCTATCAGCCGCTCGCATATAGGCCGTGTACTGGTCAAGAAGGGGTATTTTGCCTCTGTGCGGGAGGCCTTTGATGCGGTGTTGAGCAAGGGACAGCCTGCCTATGTGCCGCACTACCATTTGGAGGTAGAGGAAATCATCGCTATCATCAAGGCTGCCGGTGGTACGCCAGTGCTGGCACATCCCAAGCTCATCGGTGATGACGAGCTGGTGCGGGAACTTTGCCAGCGTGGCATCGAAGGGCTGGAAGTATTCTATCCGCAGCATGATGCCGAGGATACGAGCCGTTATCTGGCCATGGCTGAGGAGTTTGGCCTCATGGTGTCAGGGGGATCTGATTTTCATGGGTTTCCGACGCGCTATCCGCAGGAATTGGGGATATTCACGATTGAAGACAGCTGGGCGGAGAAATTCTATCGTCCGGAACAGAAACTGGGATAAACAGGAGTGTAGAGCATGAACGTAATCGCACTGGTGGGACCCAGTGGTACTGGCAAGAGCCATCATGCGCTGGTTGTGGCGCATGAAAACAAGGCGGATGCTATCATTGATGATGGCATCCTGATCAAGGACGGCAAGATCCTGGCTGGTCATTCGGCAAAAAAGGAGCAGAGCAAGATCATGGCAGTGCGCCGGGCAATCTTTGTCCTGCCGGGACATGCCGAGGAGGTGCGGGCTGCAATCCAAGAGGCAAAGCCGCATCGCATCTTGATTCTCGGGACATCCGAGAATATGGTGCAGAAGATTGCTAAGGCACTCAAGCTGCCGTCAATTGCGAAGATCATCCATATTGAGGATGTGGCGTCCAAACAGGAGATGGAAAAGGCACAGTTCTACCGTCTGAAGCAGGGAAAACACATCATTCCTGTGCCGACCATTGAGCTAAAGCCACATTTCTCCGGCTATCTGGTGGATCCGCTGCAGACCTTTTTCAAGCGGTCATCGACGCGGCGCCGCCGCCTGGGTGAGAAATCTATCGTGCGGCCGGTATTCAGTTACTACGGCAAGCTCGAAATCGATGATGCGGCCATCAAGTCCATCATCCGCCAGGTAATCACGAAGCAGGAGCCCTTTACGAAGGTAAGCGGAATTGACGTTACGCACCTTATGCAGGGTGAAGAGGATTTAGGGCTAAAGATATCGTGTGATGTTGTCCTGACTTATGGTAATCACATCCCGACGCTGATCGCGCAGGCGCAGCATAGTGTGCGTGAGGCGGTGGAATACATGACCGGCATGATCGTGCACGAAGTGAATATACGCGTCAAGGCACTTTTTGTGCAGTCTTGATGCCTGATAATGAAAATACCCGTTGCAAGCGTTGTACGTTGCTTGTAACGGGTATTTTCATATATGTCATTCTGTTGCTGCAGGGGCAGGATTCTTGGTAACCAAGATCTTATCGATACGCGCCCGGTCCATGTCGACGACTTCGAATGTCAGGCCATTCCAATCTTTCTTTTCGCCGGCCTTGGGAATATAGCCGAAATAGGAGGTCAGAAAGCCGCCCATGGTCTGATAGTGGTCGTGGTCTTCGTCAGGAAGTTCGTCGATATCGAAACGTTCCTTGAAGTCATCAATCGAGTAGAGACCATCGACAAGCCAGGAATTCTCATCGCGGACAGTCAGTTGGACGGGATCAGGCTCTCGCGTTGATAGCGAGTCGCCGATGATTTCCTGCAGGATGTCGTCCATGGTCAAAAAGCCGATGACGCCGCCGTACTCGTCGAGCACCATAGCCTCGTGGGTTCCGCTGTCGCGGAACTGCTCGAGGACGCGGAAGGTTTCCATGGAACGTGGCACGAACAGCGGCTTGCGGATATAGAGCGACAGGTCGAGTGACTTGCGCTCAAGTGAAGCATTCAACAGGTCCTTGGCATAGAGGATGCCGCAGAAATCGTCGAGACTGTCGCGGCCGACAGGAAATACGTCCTGAGGGGTTTCGCGGATCAATCGCAAATTGTGTTTCAGCGAGTCAGAAAGGTCAAGCCAGAGCATCTGCGTGCGTGGCGTCATCAGTGCATAAGCTGTCTGGTCGCTCATATGGAAGATGCGGTCGACCATGGCCTGCTCGGTCTTTTCAAAGGTACCGTCTTCGGTGCCCTGCTCGATGAGGTCTTTGACCTCGTCTTCCGTGACAGTGTCCTCATATTTAGGATTGATGCCGAATATCAGCAGGATGAGGTTGGCGGAGCCAGACAGCAGTGTGATGAGTGGCTGGGTGAGCCGCGTGATGATGCGTAGGCTGCGGTGGTACTTGAGCAGTACGCGCTCGGGGGCCTGCATGGCTGCCTTCTTGGGCAGGAATTCGCTGAAGAGCAGCGTGATATAGGTCATGATGACAATGCTTACGAGGAGCGCCAGAGCATGTGCCTGTGGGAGGAAGGGCATCATGGCGGCGAGAACGGGCGCAAGGAATACCCCCGTGCATAGTCCGGTCAGGATGCTGGTCAGCGTGATGCCGACCTGTGCCAGTGAGAGCATCTGCTCGGGACGCTCGAGGATGGCCAGTGCGTTTTCAGCATCAGGGTTGCCGTCTTCCTGCAACCGCTCGAGGCGGCTGCGGTGGCTTTCGGTAATGGCTGTCTCAATCAGTGAGAAAAAGCCATTGATGCTCAGCAAAAACAAGAGCAAGAGAAATAGTAAACCTGCTTGGGAACTATCCAATGAAAAATACACATCCTTTTTGACAATTCAATAAGTCGGAAATAAACCGTTAAAATTGCTTATAGTATACCATATTCTGATCGGTCAGTCATCAGAAATGGAGACAAGGCTTGCCAGCGTATTGTATAATAGATACATTGACATTTGCAAGGAGTACTTGATTCGGAGGTTTTCAGAATATGATGGATAGAGAGAAAGATACGCGAACGGATATCCCTACCCTGCAGTGGTTCCCAGGACACATGAAAAAGGCACAGCGCTTGATCGAGGAGAACCTGAAGCTCGTGGATGTGGTCATCGAGCTGTTGGATGCGCGGATTCCCGCAAGCTCGGCTAACCCGATGCTCGCCGAGATCATCAAGGATAAGCCGCGCATGATTGCACTGAATAAAGCGGACCTGGCTGACAGCCAGAGCACGAAGAAGTGGCTTGCCTATTTCCGCGCCCAGGGGATTCCCGCTGTGGCCATTGATTCGATGAAGGGCAAGGGCATGAAACAGCTGGTCAAGGAGGCCGAGGAACTCGCGCGGCCGAAGACGGAGAAATTCGTTTCCAAAGGGGCGCGTGCGCGCGCAGCCCGCTGCATGATCCTGGGCATCCCGAACGTCGGCAAGTCGTCGCTGATCAACCGGTTGGCTGGTGCAGTAAAGGCCAAGGCTGCCAATCAGCCAGGTGTAACGCGAGCTAAACAGTGGATCAAGATTGGCAGCAATCTTGACCTGCTCGACACGCCGGGCATTCTCTGGCCGAAATTCGAAGACCAGACCGTTGGTCTTAAGCTTGCGTTCACTGGGGCAATCAATGATGATATCTACGATCGCGAGCAGGTTACGGCCCTGCTGCTGGCATCGATGCGCCGCGATTACCCGGAGCGCTTGATCGAGCGGTTCAAATTCAAAGGCGAGATGCCGGCCGATGGCTTGGAACTGTTGGAAGCTGTAGGCCGCAAGCGGGGCTGTCTTGTCAAGGGCGGTGTCGTTGACCTCGAAAAGGCGCAGAATATTGTTCTGACCGAGTTCCGCGCCGGCAAGCTTGGTCTGGTGACACTTGATGAAGTACCAGCTGATACAGCTGCAGAGGAAGAGGCGGAAAAAAACATTGAATGATTTGGCAAATTATACGATAAAAGATATAGAGGGTCTGTTTGCTGCGGAGAAAATCGATGCAGCATTCCTGGAGGCCTGCCGGGCTGACAGCCGCAAGGCTGTCGCGCGACTTGTCCGCCGCTATGAACGTGAGCAGCAGGATCGCATCCGCGTCATGACGATGTATAGCTATGAGCATCAGGCCATGGCCGAAGGCTATGATATCGTCGCTGGCGTCGATGAGGCTGGCCGTGGCCCCTTGGCTGGGCCAGTGTCCGTGGCAGCTGTCATCCTGCCCCATGACCTGTACCTGCCCAAGATCAATGATTCCAAGAAGATATCGGCCAAGGTCCGCGAGGAACTGTTTGATGAGATCCAGGCTAAGGCACTGGCCATCGGCACGGCGCTTATCGATGCGCAGACTATCGACCGCGTCAATATCTATCAGGCCACCATCAATGGCATGTACGAGTCGATTTTCATGCTGAAGCCTGAGCCGAAGAAGGTGCTTATCGATGCGGTGAAACTCGACAACCTGCCGATGGAATCGGAATCCATCATCAAGGGCGATGCGAAGTCGGCATCGATTGCTGCGGCATCGATTATCGCCAAGGTCACGCGAGACCGGCTGATGGATGCTTACGATAAGCAGTATCCTGAGTACGGCTTTGCCCAACACAAGGGCTATGGCACGGCACAGCATCTTGAGGCCTTGCGGAAATATGGTCCTTGTCCGATCCACCGTCTTTCCTTTGAACCGGTACGGTCATTGGTAAGTGGTAATGGCTGAGTAAAATGTGATTTTCGATAAAGGTGTGTGAAAGCAATGGCAATGGAAACGGCGATGAATGTAGGGATTCGTCCGGTAGACCGTCCGCAGTCGACTGGTGGTACGGAAGGCGTATCCCGTCGTGGCGATGGCGGCAGCTCTTCGGCGGCGTTCAGTCCGAAGACGAACGTTTCCATTCAGAGTGCAGTCGATGATATGGCGGGCATCCTGTCTAAGATATCGAGCAATCAGAGCGAGGCTGTGGATAAGATGCCTCAGGATCTGCAGAAAGTCATCCAGAATGTGCTCAAGCAGGCACTTTCTTTGGAGGAGACTTTGGGACAGGGGCTCGGCAGCACGCTGGAGAGCCAGCGCTTTTCGATGGATCAGCTCAGTGCCCTTTCCCGTATGCTTTCACAGCTGGGGGCAATGGCCGAGAAGGGCATGCCTGTGGAGGTAAGTGATGAGATGCGGGCCCTGCTGTCCAATTTCAAGGCCCTGGTCGCAACAGAAAATGGTGCATCGCTGGAGCCTGTACTGTTGACCAAGGCAGCGTTTGAGCTGCTTGACAACAAGAGCTTCAGTGAACTGCCGAAGGAAGTGCAGGCGCTTTTGCTGACCTTGCAGCCGCAGGGACAAACGGCGGCCATGCAGGCTGATTCTGATAGCAGCATGGGCTTTTTGAAGCAGCTCGTGCAGTACTTCATGCCGCGTCCGGCAGCGGAGGAGGCACCGCAGAGTCAGCAGCCAGCTCCGCAAGGACAGCAGAATGCCAACCAACCTCAAGGCCAGCAGGGGGCAAATCAGCCCCAGGGACAGAATGCCGCGCAGAGTAACGCGAATACGGCAGGTACCCAGCAGGGACAGCAGAGTGGCACGCCACAGCAGGCAGGACAGAATGCTGCACCGCAGGGGCAAGCCCAGGGGCAGCCCGCCGCCGGTCAGCAGCCAGGTCAGGCACAGCCTCAGCAAGGGGCAAATCAGCTCCAGGGTCAGAATGCTGCGCAGGGCAATGCGAACCCGGCAGGTACCCAGCAAGGGCAGCAGAGCGGCACGTCGCAGCAGGCAGGACAGAATGCTGCGACGCAGGGGCAGGCCCAGGGACAGCCAGCCGCTGGTCAGCAGCCAGGCCAGGCGCAGGGCCAGCAAGGGGCGAATCAGCCGCAGGGACAGACTGCTGCACAGGGGAATGCGAATCCAGCAGGCATGTCACCGGGGCAGCAGAGCGGCAGCGCGCCGCAGCAGGCCAGTCAGAATGCAGCTCCCCAGGGGCAGGCGCAAGGGCAGCCAGCAGCGAATCAGCAGATGCAGGGCCAGCAAGGGGCCAGTCAGCCCCAGAGCCAACAGGCGGCGATGCAGCAGGCTAAGGCACAGCTGATGAGCCAGACCATGGAAAATACCCAGCAGGCGATGAATACCATGAAGAGCCTTGCTCAGCTCTTGATGAAGAATACGGAAATGAGCCAGAATGATCTGAAGCTGTTGCAGAATTTTGTCAATGGACAGAGCAGCACGCTGAACGATAAGGAAGCCAAGCAGCTGCAGCAGCTGATACGGCTCTGCCAGCAGAATGTGCCGGCGACGGTCCAGCAGGCGGCTGTGCAGCAAAATCTTCCTGACCTGCCGCGGCTGTGGGCTTTCATGCAGCTTTGCGATATGATGTTTGCCAAGCGCATGACGGCGCGTCAGCTCAAGAGGGCCGGCAAGGATGTGGCCATGTTGGTGCTGTCGATGCGCAATGCGATGGGTGGTGACAATTCCTCGGTGCAGGGGCAGCGCTCCCTTAACTTCATGCTGCCGATGTATATGGGGGAGGAGAGTACCTATCCATCCTATATCCATGTTTATGATGAAAAGCAGCCAGATCCTGAGACTGGTGAAATGAAGAAGGAGACCTGGCTTAGGCTTTGTGTGCTGACTGACAACATCGGTGCCGTTGAGCTTACATGCCGCGTGTTCAATGAAAGTGAGCTCGATATGCGCGTGTTCTTCTCCAATCCGGAATCGGCGAATGAGTTCCGTGAGCAGGCGGAGGCTCTGCGCGAATCGCTGAAAGATTCGACGCTCAAGCTCAATGATTTGAAGATCGGTGCAGTGGGTGAGCGCCGGTTTATGTAAGTTTCCAAGTGATAAGAAATAATGTCCTTGACGATAGAACAATAACAACTTATAATGTGACCGTAAAGAGGCATTCAGGCAGGTGATAAGGATATGAGACCAAGGCAGCAGTTACAGGAAGAGCCGGAGACCAACCCGGATGTGCCCCAGCAGGCAGTAGCGCTCAAATACGATATGGAAAAAGACCAGGCGCCACGGGTGGTAGCGAAGGGGCGCGGTCATGTTGCCGAGAATATCCTTGCGGCAGCGCAGAAAAACAGTGTTCCGGTCTATCAGAACAAGACTCTCGTCAGCATGCTGATGGCCCTGGATATCGACCGAGAGATTCCGCCGGAACTGTACCGGACCATTGCAGAGGTCATGGCCTATGTCTATCGGATTGACAAGAAGGCCAAGAAAGAAAAGCCGCCTGAAGTCCGTCTCTAATCGATAAGGATAAGAGGTTACGGCAGATGAACAACAAGATTCTGGGCAATCAGGGAGAGCAGGCAACGGCTGACTATCTGGAACGCCATGGCTATCGGGTTCTGGCGCGTAATTTTCGTGTGCCTGTAGGCGAGATTGATATCGTTGCTGCCAAGCAGGAATTGGTGGCCTTCGTGGAAGTGAAGACACGCAGAGGCCTTCGCTGTGGTACGCCGGCGCAGTCGGTAACGTATCACAAACAACAGAAGATCATCCAGACAGCGCGCTGGTTTTTACGGCAGAGACATTTAGAGGATAAGTGTCTCTGCCGTTTTGATGTTGTGGAGGTCTATGCCCTGCCGGAGGGGCAATGGGAAATCCATCATATACCGGGAGCATTCGAGACTTGAGCGGGCAGGGGGAGATAACATGTTTGCACGGACATATGGCGCTACGACCATGGGAGTTGACGGACTGATCATCGATGTGGAAGTGGATTCAGCAGCAGGACTGCCAGGTTTTGAGATCGTGGGCTTGCCGGATACGGCGGTAAAAGAGGCCAAAGAGCGTGTGCGGACAGCGATACGCAACAGCGGCATTCAGCTGCGGCAGGAAAAGGTAACGATAAACTTGGCACCGGCCAATATCCGCAAAGACAGTCCCGGCTTGGACTTGCCAATCGCTATGGGCCTTTTGGCCGCATATGGTGTGGTACCAGCAGAAAGCCTGGCCCATTGCCTGCTGGCGGCTGAGCTTTCGCTGGAGGGAGAGTGCCGCAGTGTCCATGGTGTCCTGCCGATGGCCATAAAGGCGCGTGAGCAGGGCTTGACGGAGTTCTTTGTGGCCAAAGAAAATGTGAACGAGGCGCTGCTGGTGGATGGCATCAAGGTTTATGCACTGGAGAATCTTCTGCAGCTCGTTCAGTTCCTCAATGGCGAAGAGCGGCTTGAGCCAGCGGTGCCGGCGCCGGTGGAAGTGGAACATGAGGAAATCATGGATGATTTTGCCGATGTACAGGGGCAGTATCAGGCTAAGCGAGCGTTGGAGATTGCGGCGGCAGGCGGCCACAACGTGTTGATGGTGGGCGTTCCAGGCTCGGGCAAAACGATGCTGGCCCGGCGTGTCAGCACGATCCTGCCGCGCCTGTCGCGGGAAGAGGCACTGGAAGTCACCAAGATATACAGCATTGCCGGCTTGCTGCCCCGCAACGGTGGCTTGATCACAAAACGGCCGTTTCGCAGTCCGCATCATACGACTTCGATGACGGCCATGATCGGTGGTGGCAGCATCCCGCGGCCGGGAGAAGTCACGCTGGCTCATCATGGTGTCCTGTTTCTCGATGAGTTGCCTGAGTTCAGCAAGAAAACGCTTGAAGTGCTACGTGAGCCCGTAGAAGACAGGCAGATAGCTGTGGCACGAATACATGCCACACTGACGTTTCCCGCCAGCATAATGCTGGTCGCCGCGATGAATCCATGCCCTTGTGGCTATCAAGGCGATAAAGACCATGATTGTGAATGCACGCCGGGCGAAATCAAGCGCTATACGAGGCGTATTTCGGGGCCGCTGCTTGACCGTATCGATATCCATATCCGTGTGCCCCGCGTGGAGTATCATGATCTATCGTCCACCCAGAAGGCCGAATCATCCGCTGTTATCCGGGCGCGCGTCGAAAAGGCGAGGTCCTTGCAGCATGAGCGGCTGCGCGTCTATGGGATATACTGCAATGCGCAAATGAACCATGCCATCATTCGCCGGGAGTGCCATATGACCGATGAGGCCCAGCTGATCTTGGAGCAGGCCTTTACGCGCCTGCTGCTGTCGGCAAGGTCCTATGATCGTATCATCAAGGTGGCACGCACGATTGCGGATCTGGCTGAGGCAAAGGATATAACAGCTGCGCATATTGCCGAGGCCATCCAGCTTCGCAATGATATTGGCTTGGCTAATGAGTAAAAAACTTTTTTTTTGTCTGGCCATCGTGTATAATTTTTATAACAGAACGATGATTTGCGTGAGGGATGGTGAGCGGCATGAAGACGAAAAATACGGATTCCCAGGATCTGATGACAGAACTGCTCGAGAATATGGATACCATCGTCTATGTCTGTGATGTCGAGACGCAGCAGCTTTTGTATGCTAATAAGGCGGCCATCAAGAAGAGTAATTGCCATGGTGATTACCGTGGCAAGACCTGTTATAACTACATGTTTGGCCGCAACAGCGTCTGTGCTGACTGCCAGCTGCGCAAGATGCATCTGGGCACGCGGCAGGAGCTTGTCCGTCATGATACGAGCAATGACACGTATCTCAATATCGAGAAGAAGGGCATCAGCTGGCATGGGCGGTTGGCCTGTGCGCACTTCATCAACGATGTCACCGATCGCAAGCGCAATGAGAAGATGCTGGCTGCGGAGCATGATATGGCCGCCAAGGCTGCCTTTATCTCGAATGTCAGCCATGATATGCGTACTCCGCTGAACGGCATCATCGGGTTTACGGAACTGGCAATGCGGTCCGATGGCGAAAAGCGCGAGGAGTATCTTGAGAAGATCCGCACGACGGGCAAGTTCATGCTGTCGCTGATCAACGAGACTCTCGATCTCAGCAAGATTGCCAGCGGCAAGCTAGAGATGGAGCCCGAGAACATCAGCATTGACAGTCTGCTCGACACAGTTGTGGTAGCGGCTCATGCCAATGCCGAGATCAAGCGGGTTAATTTCCGCATCGATTTGGAGAATATGTGGTTCCAGGATGTCTATATCGATCCGCTCAAACTCCAAAAAGTGCTGATGAATCTTTTGTCGAATGCCATCAAGTACACACCGGCAGGCGGGACGGTGACCTTGTCCATGGAAGGGCCGCTGGATTTTGGTGATGGCTATAACTGTCATATTGTCGTGTCCGACAATGGTGTCGGCATGACCGAAGACTTCCTGCCCAAATTGTTCCAGCCCTTTTCCCAGGAGCGCACCAAGTTGACCCGTAACCTCGAAGGCACAGGTCTCGGGATGTCTATCGTCAAGCAGCTGGTCGGGATACTGGGCGGGCGTATCGATGTGGAGAGTGCGAAGGACAAGGGGACGCGGTTCGACCTTTGGCTGACTTTGCCGCCGGGCAAGCCGCAGCCGAAGGAACAGGCTGTGGGAAATGTCTCCTATCCAAACCTTGCTGGCAGATGCGTGTTGCTCTGTGAGGATAATGAGATCAATCGCGAGCTCGTGGAGAACCTGCTGCTGACCCAGAAGATGAAAGTCATTGCGGTGGCCGACGGGCAGCAGGGCGTTGAGGCCTTTGCGCAGTCAGAGCTCGTCAGTATTGCTGCGGTGCTCATGGATATGCGTATGCCAGTCATGGATGGCATCAAGGCGACGGAGGCTATCCGGGCGATGTCACGGGCTGATGCACAGCGGGTTCCCATCATCGCCTTGTCGGGAGAAGACGAGGCGGCTGACCGGCAGCAGGCGCAGGCAGCCGGGATGACGGATTACCTGCTCAAGCCTGTCGATGTGCATGAACTGTTGCGCCGCTTGAGTGAATTACTGCCGGCAGAGGAGTCTGAGTGAATGGTTGAGGAAATATTGTTATATGGATGGTGCAGTAGATGCTGACGGCAAGTGTATTTGTGAATATCCCGGTTAAAAGCATAGCGAAGGCGTATACTTACAGCGTGCCAGCCGAGCTCTCCTTCTTGGAGGCCGGCTGGCGCGTTTTTGTGCCGTTTGGCTGGCGCAAGGTGGAGGGCTTTATCCTGGCAGTCGGGGAAAAAGAAGAGGCTGAGCTTGACGGGATCAAGCTGAAGCCGATACAGGCAGCTGTGGATGAGGAGTGCTGGTTTACGCCGGCGATGATCAAGGCGGCCCGCTGGCTGGCAGACTTCTATCTTTGCTCTTTGGCAGAGATGATGCGGCTCTTCATGCCGGGCAAGAGTGGGCTCAAGATCTCGGTGCAGTATGAAGCTGTGTCAGAAGAGCGTGAACATATCTTGCTGCAGATGCCGATGTACCGTGCCGTTTATCAGTGTCTGCAGGCCGAGGGACCACAGGGGAGAAATGCGATAGCCAGGGCTTTGCCGGAGCTGAAGGATGAGCTGCCGGCTATCCTGGATAAGCTCACGCAGTATAAGGTGCTGCGCAAGGATTATGCGGCGCAGAAACGAGATAATGCCCGCTATGAGAAGCTCGTCGTGTTGACTTGTCAATTGACTGGTCAAATCCGAGAAGACTACAAGCGGAAAAAGGCCCAGCTCCAGCTGCTGGAGCTATTGGCAGCGGCTCCTGAGAAGACGATGACCATGGCAGCCCTCAAGGCGGCGAAGGTCTCTTCGGCAACGGTCAAGCACCTTGCCGAGGCGGGAATGGCAGAGATCCGCCAGCGCCGCGTGTTGCGGGACAGCTATGGTGCTGTGCAGGCCACGCGGCAGCGCGTGGAACTGACGGAGGAACAATCGGTGGCCGTAAAGGCGATGGAGTCGGCGCTGGTTAGGCATGACTATCGAGGCTTCCTGCTCAAAGGCGTCACGGGCAGCGGCAAGACCCAGGTCTATATCGAGATGGCCGAACGCGTGCGCAAGCTCGGGCGTCAGGTCATCGTGCTGGTGCCAGAGATCGCTTTGACCGGTCAGGTCGTCATGGCGTTCAAGGCGTATTTTCCGGATGATATCGTCGTCATGCACAGCCGTTTGTCACTGGCCGAGCGCAATGATGCGATAATCCGCGTGCGCCGTGGCGGGGCGGGCATCATCATCGGCGCGCGCTCGGCGCTGTTTACACCCACGGAGGATATCGGCCTTATCATCATGGATGAGGAACAGGATATGTCGTATAAGCAGGATGAGTCGCCACGCTATCATGCGCGCGTAGTGGCCGAGGAGCTTGCCCATATCCATCAGGCGGTGCTGCTGCTCGGCAGCGCGACGCCGTCGCTGGAGTCCTACCATCGGGCAAAGCAAGGGGAGCTTACGTTGTTGACCATGACGAAACGCATTGGCAATTTGCCATTGCCGCTCGTAAAATGTGTCGACATGCGGCAGGAGCTGCGGCTGGGCAACCGCCATATCATGTCGCGCCCCTTGCAGCAGCTCATTGAGCAGACGATAGCGAAAAGGCAGCAGCTCATCATCATGCTCAATCGCCGCGGCTTTTCGACTTTTGTCATGTGCCGCTCTTGCGGTGAGGTCATCAAGTGCAAGCTTTGCGGCCTGCCACTCGTCTATCATCAAGGCGTGGGCGGCAGGCCGGGGCGGCTCGCCTGCCATCACTGCGATGTGACGGAGCCAATCCCCGATACCTGCCCCAAATGCGGCAGTCGTTATATCAAATATTTCGGCTCAGGGACGGAAAAGCTCGAGCAGGAGCTTCATCAGGTTGTGCCGTCGGCACGGGTCGTCCGCATGGACCGCGATACGACAAATACGAAGTTTGCCCATCAGGAAATCCTCGCGAAATTCCGGCGGCAGGAATACGATATCCTGCTCGGTACCCAGATGGTGGCAAAAGGCCATGATATTCCCAATGTCACAGCCGTAGGCATCATAAGCGCGGATGCTAGCCTGAACCTGCCCGATTTCCGGGCAGCCGAGCGCTGCTTCATGCTCATCACGCAGACTGCAGGCCGCGCCGGTCGTCATACGGAGCAGGGGCGCGTCATCATCCAGACCTACAATCCTGAACATTATGCCGTGACCTGCGGCATCGCCCAGGATTATGAGGGGTTCTATGCTAAGGAGCTTGCCATGCGGCAGCAGCTGTTTTTCCCGCCATACAGCCGTCTCGTAAAGCTTTTGTACCAGTCGGAAGAGGAGCAGGCGGCGAGGCAGGGAGCTGCTCAGCTCATAGCGGCGTTCAATCAGCACTTTCGGGGGGCTAAGGGCCAGCAGATCATCGGCCCGGCCCCGGCGGCAATCGCAAGGTTGCGCGGCATATACCGCTTTGTCGTGCTGATAAAGACGGCTGACCTTCCTGCTGTGCAGCAGTTCTTGCGGCAGCAGGCCCTTCATCTGCGGCCCGATGTGGCCATTGATATTGACCCGATAAGCATGCTCTGATCGGTAATAGGGGAGAAACTATGGATATTCAAAAGAGATTGTTTGAATTGCAGGATAAGGGCTATCAGGAATTCAGCAGCAAATTGATCCCAACCGTGCCGCCAGCCAAAATAATCGGTGTGCGCACGCCAGCCCTGCGGCAGCTGGCCAAAGAGGTGATGGCGGCAGGGGCAGCAGAAGCCTTCCTAGATGGGCTGCCCCATAAGTACCATGAAGAAAACCAGCTCCATGCCTTTATCCTTTCGGCTGTCAAGGATTATGACAGCTGTATGGCCTATGTGAATGCGTTCCTGCCCTATGTGGATAACTGGGCTACCTGCGACCAGATGTCGCCGAAGGTTTTTTCCAAGCACCGGCCTGAACTGCTGCCGCAGATAAAGCGGTGGCTGGCTGCGGAGGATACCTATACGGTGCGCTATGCCATCGGTATGCTCATGGTCCATTTCCTTGACGCGGATTTTGACCAGTCATATCTGGAGCTTGTCGCACAGATCCGTTCGGAGGAGTATTATATCAACATGATGATTGCCTGGTATTTTGCCACAGCGTTGGCCAAGCAGTATGCGGCAGCACTGCCCTTTATCGAGGACAGGAGGTTGGCATTGTGGGCACATAACAAGGCCATCCAGAAGGCTATCGAGAGCCGGCGGGTGAGCGCAGCGCACAAAGCGTATCTGCGGACGCTGAAACAGCGAAGCTAAGGGATGAAAATCAAAAGCTTTTAGGTAGTCTGTATTTGTGATATACTAATAAAGTATTTTTTTATGCAAACAACTAACATCTATGGATGGTGAGAAAATGAAAGTTACCAAAGAAGATTTGCAGAACGTGGCTGTTCTTTCCCGCCTCGCGATTGCCGAGGAGCAGGAGGAAAAGTATCTGGGCCAGCTCGATAAGATCCTGACGTATATGGACAATTTGTCGGCACTTGACACGACGGACGTCAAGCCGACCACCTATGCCCTGCCGATGCAGAACGTATTCCGTGAGGACGTAGTCAAAGAGTCCCTCGACCGCGAGGCTGCTCTTGCCAACGCACCGCTCAAGGAAGACGGCTATTTCAAGGTACCGAAGGTACTTGAGGACTAAGCAGGGGAGGAACAAACGTGAGATTATATGAGAAACCGGCGCATGTCCTCCATGACATGCTCGTCAATAAAGAGATTACGGCCGTAGCACTGACGGAAGATGTGCTGAAGCGCATCGATGAAGTCGAGGGCGACGTCAAAGCATATCTGACCATCACCCGCGACGAGGCACTGGCTCAGGCCAAGGCTGTGGATGAAAAGATTGCCAAGGGCGAAACGATTTTCTTCCTCGAAGGTATCCCGGGGGCTATCAAGGACAACATCTGCACCAAGGGCATCAAGACGACCTGTGCATCGAAGATCCTTGAGAACTTCGTGCCGCCTTATGATGCCACGGCGATGACGAAAATCAAGGCCCAGAATCCGGTCATCCTGGGCAAGGTCAACATGGATGAGTTCGCCATGGGCGGATCGACGGAGAACTCCGCCTACCATCCAACCTGCAATCCGTGGAATACGGACTGCGTACCGGGTGGTTCCTCGGGCGGCAGTGCGGCAGCAGTTGCTGCGGGTACCTCCATCTGGGCCCTGGGCTCCGATACGGGCGGGTCTATCCGTCAGCCGGCATCCTTCTGCGGCGTCGTCGGCATGAAGCCGACCTATGGCCGTGTTTCCCGCTATGGCCTTGTCGCCTATGCATCGTCGCTGGATCAGATCGGTCCTTTGACCCGTGACGTCACGGACTGCGCCAACATTCTCAACATCATCTGCGGTCACGATGAGATGGACTCCACCTCCAGCGAGGCAGAAGTCCCGGATTTCACCAAGGCCCTGGTGGAAGATGTCAAAGGCCTTAAAATCGGCCTGCCGAAGGAATACTTTGTGGATGGCATGGACCCGGAGGTCGAAAAGACCGTCCGTGCGGCTATCGAGAAATACAAAGAGCTTGGGGCAGAAATCGTCGACATCTCTCTGCCCCATACGAAGTATGCGATTTCGGCCTACTATCTGATTGCGCCGGCTGAGGCTGCTACGAACCTCCAGCGCTACGATGGCGTAAGCTATGGTGAGCGCGTCGAAAGCGACGACCTGGTTGGCATGATGACGAAGACCCGTACGGAAAAATTCGGCGAAGAGGTAAAACGCCGTATCGTCATCGGCAACTATGCCCTGTCGGCTGGTTATTACGATGCCTACTACCTCAAAGCTATGAAAGTCCGCACGCTGGTACAGCAGGACTACAATGAAGCCTTCCAGAAAGTCGATGTCATCATGGCACCGACGGCGCCGACGCCGGCCTTCAAGATTGGCGAGATGATTTCTGACCCGCTGCAGATGTACCTGCAGGATGCCTGCACGGTTCCTTTGAACCTCGCCGGCCTGCCGGGCATGTCGATTCCTTGCGGCTACAGTGCATCCGGCATGCCAATCGGCCTGCAGATCATCGGCAAGGCACTCGATGAGGAAACCATCATCCGCGCTGCCTACACGTATGAGCAGAGCCAGAACTATCATAACGAGATGGCCAAGCTGGGAGGTAACAACTGATGAAATACGAAGCCGTAATCGGTCTGGAAATACACTGCGAACTGAAAACCAATACGAAAATCTTCTGCGGCTGTGCCACCACCTTCGGTGCTGACCAGAACACCCATGTCTGCCCGGTATGCCTGGGCATGCCGGGCGTACTGCCGACCATCAACAAGCGCGTTGTCGAGTTCGGCATCAAAGCCGGTCTGGCTACGAACTGCGAAATCAACAAATACAGCAAGTTCGACCGCAAGAACTACTACTATCCGGACCTGCCGAAAAACTGGCAGACGTCTCAGTACGACCTGCCGATTGCTGAGCATGGCTGGGTCGATATCGATGTCGAGGGCAAGAAAAAACGCATCCGTCTGACGCGTATTCACATGGAGGAGGATGCGGGCAAGCTCGTTCACTCGGGTACGACCATCAAGGATTCGTCCTCGTCAAACGTTGACTACAACCGTACCGGTGTACCTCTCCTCGAGATTGTCTCCGAGCCGGATATGAGCTCGGCGGAAGAAGCCCGTGCCTACATGGAGAAGATCAAATCCATCATGGAGTACATCGATGTCTCCAACTGTCGCATGGAGGAAGGCAACTTGCGTGCTGACATCAACGTATCCCTGCGCCCGGTGGGCTCCAAAGAGCTTGGCACCCGCACGGAGATGAAGAACATCAACTCCTTCAAGAACCTCGAAGACGCCATCAACTACGAGATTGAGCGCCAGGAGGAAGTCCTGGAGGACGGCGGCCATATCGTGCAGGAAACCCGCACCTTCGACCCGGCCCGCGGCATCACCCTTTCCATGCGCAGCAAGGAAAATGCTCATGACTACCGCTATATGCCGGAGCCGGACCTGCCGCCAATCGTCACCAGCGAGGAGACCATCGAGAAGTACCGCAGCGAGCTGCCGGAGCTTCCGGATGCACGCCGTGCCCGTCTCGAAAGCGAATACGGCCTGTCGGATTACGATGCCGGCATCATCACGAGCTCGCGCGCTATGGCTGAGTATTTCGATGCCGTCATCGCTGAGGGCGCTGACCCGAAACTGGCCGCCAACTGGATTATGGGCGACCTGTCCAAGGAGCTCAATGCTGACGGCATCGACATCAGCAAGTCCCCGGTTGAGGCCAAACGCCTCGGCGAGATGATCCAGCTCATCATGAAGGACACGATTTCCGGCAAGATTGCCAAGAAAGTCTTCAAGGAAATGTGGACGAATCCGGACAGCCCGGAAAAAATCGTCAAGGACAAGGGCCTCGTACAGATCACGGATACGAAGGCTATCGAAGGCATTGTCGATGAAGTCATCGCCAATAACCAGAAAGCCGTTGACGACTACAAGGGTGGCAACAAGAAAGCCATCGGCGCATTGGTCGGCCAGGTCATGAAGGCCTCGAAGGGCAAAGCCAACCCGCAGATGGTCAACAAGCTGCTGGCCGAGAAACTGAACTGACAGTAATTGAGAATAACAGCCTTCCCTGCGGGGAAGGCGTATTCTATTTCAGAAAGGAGAACACCATGCCAAGCACGAAAGAAAAATTGCCGGGAGAAAACTACTGCTTTGCCTGCGGGCCGGAAAATCCCATCGGCCTGCACCTCGATTTTCACTTCGAGGAAGATAAGTATGTGGCCGAAAAGACCCTGCCCCATGAATATCAGAGCTATGAAGGCGTTGTCCACGGCGGCATCATCACGACGATGCTGGACGAGGCCATGGGGGGCTATCTCTACTCCGGTGGCGAGCGCGCTGTGACGGCGCGTCTTGATGTGCGCTATCGCAAGACCACACCTGTCGGCGAGCACCTCGTGATCACCAGCTGGGAGGAATCGCGCCGCGGCAGCTTCGTCAATATGAAAGCGACGATTGCGCTGGCTGATGGCACGGTTACGGCCGAAGGCACAGCCAAGATGGCATTGGTGGACTGACTGGAGAAAACGAGGCGATATCATGAAGTATAAAGCGGCGATTTTTGACTTGGACGGCACCCTTATCGATTCCTTAGCGGATTTAGGGGACAGTGCCAATGAGATGCTGGCAAGCTATGGTTTTCCTGCCCATACCATCGAGGAATACCGCTATTTTGTCGGCAATGGCTCCCGCAAGCTCATCGAGCGCTGCCTGCCGCAGGACAAGTCCAAGGATTCTTCCTTGGTCGATGAAGCATTGGCCCGCTACAAGGCCTGCTACGATAAGAATCTCGTCCACAAGACGAAATGCTATGCCGGCATTGACGAAATGCTGCAGGCTTTGCAGGAAAAGAACATTCCGCTCGGAATCTGTACCAACAAGCATCAGTCGGCAGCCGATGAAGTCTGCCAGAAGCTTTTGTCGGGGCATTCCTTCGTGGAAATCATCGGCGACCGTCCGGGCCTGCCGCGCAAGCCGGACCCGAAGAAGGTGCTGGCCATTGCAGCCAAGATGGGCGTCAAGCCAGAGGAAGTGGCCTACTTTGGCGATACCAGTGTTGACATGGAAACAGCCCGCAACGCAGGCTTTTTGCCCGTGGGCGTAACCTGGGGCTTTCGTCCGCGGAAGGAGCTTGTGGAAACTGGCGCCAAGGTGCTTTTAGATAAGCCCATGGAGCTCTTTGCCCATTTGGAATTTTAAGCAAGATTGAAAGAAAGAGGAAAACATCGTAATGAGAAAACAAGTTCCCGTCGAAAAAGGAAAATCATACGAGATTGAAATCAGGACGCTGGGTACCAGCGGTGAGGGGGTTGGCCGTTATCAGGACTTTACGGTCTTTGTACCCTACGCCCTGCCTGGGGAGAAGGTCATGGCGGTCATCGACGAAGTCAAAAAGACTTATGCCAAGGGCCATGTGAAGGAAATCCTCACCAAGAGTGCCGACCGCGTGGAGCCCGTCTGCGGCATCTACGACAAATGCGGCGGCTGCCAGCTGCAGCATCTTGACTATATGGCCCAGCTCAAGGCCAAACGCCAGCAGGTCATCGACGCTGTCACGCGCATCGGCAAGCAGCCGGATCTTTTCGTTGAGCCGACCATCGGTGCGGCAACGCCGTGGAACTACCGCAACAAGATGCAGTTCCCCATCGGCCGGGATAAGGGCAAGACCATCATCGGCTGCTTCGCCCAGGGCAGTCATGAAATCATCGATACCACCGACTGCCATATCCAGAAGGAAGGCAATAATGACGTGGTCAATGCCGTGCGCGAAATCGTCACCAAGCTCAATATCCCCGTTTACAACGAGGACAAGCATACCGGTGTCCTGCGTCATGTGGTGGGCCGCGTGGGCAAGAACGGCGACATCATGGTGGTCATCGTGACGGCTACGAAGACCATGCCGCGGGAGAAAGAATTCGTCAAGATGCTGCGGGCCAAACTGCCGAAGGTGGTCAGTGTCCATCAGAATATCCAGACCTATCACAACAACGTCATCATGGGGCGCGACACGAAACTCCTCTGGGGCCGTCCCACCATCCAGGATGGCATCGGCCGCCTGAACTTCCATATCTCGCCGCGCTCCTTCTTCCAGGTCAATACGGCCCAGGCAGAGGTGCTCTACAACAAGGCACTGGAATTTGCCAATCTGACCGGTCAGGAAACGGTCATCGACGCTTACTGCGGCACGGGAACGATAACCTTGTTCCTCGCCCAGAAGGCCAGAAGCGTCATCGGCATCGAAATCGTAAAACCGGCCATCCTCGACGCCCAGAAAAACGCCCGGGATAACAACGTGCGCAACGCCGAATTCATTGTCGGCGATGCAACCCAGGTCATGCCAAGGCTCTACAAACAGGGCGTACGCGCCGATGTCGTAGTGGTAGACCCGCCGCGCGCCGGCTGCACGCCGACGGTACTGGAAACCTTTGCCAATATGAAACCAGACCGCATCGTCTACGTCTCCTGCAACCCTGCCAGTCTGGCTCGCGATATCGCCATCCTGGACGAACTCGGCTACAAAGCCGTAAAAGTCCAGCCAGTAGACATGTTCCCCTGCACTTCGCACGTGGAAAGCGTTTGCCTGCTGACGAGAAAAGAGAAATAAGCCGTTATGTACGAATTGAACTGGCAGCATTTTTCGGCTACGGATTTTGCTGATTTGCAGGTACGGCTGCGGGAATCCTGGCAGGAGATTCTGCCGGGGGGGGAGTATTATGGGCAGATTCGCATTTGTGATGTTTGCTATGATATTCAGGCCGAATGGCTGAATTGCGAGGATTATGAAGACATCTTTGTGACGATGAGTCCGTTCTTTCCCCATGATGGGGAATCTATGGAGGAACCTTATCAGGAAATGGTTGAGGGGATGCCTTTTGATACGGCAGATGAAGCTAGTATCGTTTATGCGAAAGAAGATTTTTTAGCGCTCAGCTATTTGCGTTTCTGTAATGATGCCACGCAGAAAATACAGCAGATGCTGCAAAGGGATGTATTTGCCAAGGCACTGGCACAGGATACGAATTTTTGGGAGCGCCATGATGAAAAGCTGCGGCAGAAAAGAGGTCGGTTAAATGAGTGATATGGGGAAAATGCTTATCGGCATGGGGATACTGCTGATTATTGTCGGTGGAATCCTGCATTTTGGCGGCAAGTTCCTGCCATGGGGGAAACTTCCCGGTGATATCAGCATCACAGGCGAGCACGGCTCCTTTTATTTTCCGGTGGTGACTTGCATTGTCATCAGCATCGTGTTGAGTTTTATCGCGAATCTGTTTAATCGATAATATTGTATGATTACAGTGGACTAGTGGTGCGGATACTGAATAAAAGATGATAAATCTTCAACCAGGGTGTTGACTTTATTGTCAATATTTACTATATTACATATAGATAAAATATGCTATATAGTATGGGGGTGTTTTCATGAGTCATCAATTATGGAATCTTATCAGTGAGCTGCAGTCCGAGAAATATGAATGGGTAGATTTGAGTCATTCGTTGAATAATGACAGTCCCTATTGGCCAGGTATACCTGAGGGTTCAGTGGAGCTTGCGAAGACAGTATTCGACTGGGGCAATCCTATGCTTGAGTGCTTGATCCAAACCTTCAAGTTTCCTGGGCAGTTTGGCACGCATATTGATTTCCCTGGTCATTTTGTCAAGGATGCGGCGCTTTCGGAAAATTTTGGTGTCAAGCATATGCTTTTCCCGTTAGTCGTAATTGACATCAGCGATAAAGTGCGCGAGGATGTGCATTACGCTGTTACGGTAGAGGATATCAAAGCGTTCGAGGCAAAATATGGTGATATACCCGACGGCGCTTTTGTGGCACTCTATGCTGGCTGGGCATCTAGGTGGCCGGATATGGATAAGTTGTCGGGGCTTGATGAGGATGGCAATGAAAATGCTCCTGGCTGGTCGCTGGAGGCATTGAAGTACATTTATGAAGTGCGCAATGCTGCAGCTAATGGCCATGAAACTCTTGATACAGATGCCAGTGCCGTAGCAGCTGCTGCAGGTGACTTGGTTTGCGAGCGTTATGTGCTAAGCAAGGGAAAATTGCAGATTGAGGTTCTGGATAACTTGGATAAAGTAGCACCGGTGGGAGCTTTGCTATTTGCTGCCTGGCCTAATATCGAACAAGCTACAGGCTTGCCCGTTCGTGTGTTGGCTATTACGCCTAAGAAAAAATAAGATGATCAAAAAAAGAGTCTTGCTAGACAGTAGACACGGTCAGACCGTCGTTCTAGCAAGACTTTTTTATATAGCAAGCACTTCAGGTCTTTTGCCATTCTGCATAGCCAGAACTTGGGGACATTTGCGGATGTGACATGTAAGCAGGATTTTTGCAATTCCTAGGGAATTATGAAAGGAAGAAGGGTGTATATATCTTTGAGGAGGAGCGCACATCATGAAAGACTTACATCGAGCCGTAGATGCTATGCATCACCCCCATCAGTATTCGGATTTGGAGTTGGAGCGTGCAAATGAGGCTATTCAGCAAAGTCCGTTGCAGCAATTCTATAAGGAATATTATAAGAATCTGTACAAGCGCATCTTGGAGTGTAAAAGGAAAAATAGACATGTCGCAGAGGAAGTCGGATATTTCGGCGGCTAAGCGGCTGGCAGAGAGAGCACAAGGGGACAGATTGACTTTTCACTATGCCCGTCATATACTATCTATCCATAGGAGGTAGTTGTTTGATGTCCATGGTGGTCCGTTATGTTTTGTTTGTTGTTGCCGTTATTGTGCAGGCTTCTGGTATTGCCTTGGTGGTTAAAAGTATGCTGGGGACGTCGCCAATTTCCAGCCTGCCCTATGTGATAAGTCTGGCCTCGCCCTTTACCTTGGGGCAGATGACTTTTACCATAAATATGGTGATGGTGCTCGGTCAGTATCTGCTGCTGCGCAAGAGTTTTGATCGGATACAATTCCTGCAGGTTCCGGTTACGTTGATATTTTCCTGGTTTATTGATTTCTTCATGGATGCCTGGGCGTGGGTGATGCCGGCAAACTACGTGTTACAGCTGCTGCCGTTGCTAATCGGAACTACGCTGATTGCTTTTGGCGTTGCGGTGCAGGGGATTGCCAATGTGTTGATGCTGCCGGGAGAAGGCATCGTCTATGCGGTGTCTAGGTGTTTTCATATGGAATTTGGCCGGGTGAAGACGGGCAACGATGTTCTTTTGGTAATGCTGGCCGCAGGTATCTCCCTCCTATACTTGGATGGGATTGAGGGAATCCGGGAAGGGACGTTGATATCGGCGCTGATTACCGGAACCATTGCCAGGTTTTTCCTAAAGCATCTGGGCAAGGTGGATGCGGAGGGCAAGCTGGTATTTCATCCGCATTGGTAAGGTGAATCGTGTGAGTAAGACAAGAGTGAGCGGCAGGTGGATGCAAGCGCTCTTGTTTTTTTATGGGAAATAGAGGATATGGCCAATCGAACACGAAAAATAAGGGAAGAGAGTTTATCGGAAAGAAAGTATTCCAATGACAGAAATTGAGGGTTGAAGATGAAGATATATTTTGCTGGTTCTATCCGTGGTGGCCGACAGGATGCGGAGCTTTACCGCAAGGTCATAGCCGTCCTGAAGGAAAACCATCAGGTGCTCACGGAGCATGTGGGGGACTTGAGCCTGTCCACGGTGGAAGATAAAGGCGATAAGGCCATCTATGAGCAGGATACGGCCTGGCTCAGGGAATGTGATGTGGTAGTGGCTGAATGCACGCAGGTATCGCTGGGGGTGGGCTATGAGCTGGCCTATGCGGAGGCCCATGGCAAGGAGGTCCATATCTTCTATCGCCCGCAGGCGGCGCAGCTGTCGGCGATGTTGGCGGGAAATGAAAGGTTCCATATCCATCGTTATGCCGAGGAAGAAGAGCTGCTGGCGCAGATAAGAACCTTGTGGGGTTGAGAAAGCCGGAAGGGAAATGTGAGGAGGTAGGCGTTATGATAAGGATAAGGACAGAGCTGGGCGATATTACTGCCAAGCATTATGCCGAGGCGATTGTCAATGCTGCCAATGAAAGTCTGCTGGGCGGCGGTGGTGTCGATGGTGCGATACATAGGGCTGCAGGGCCGGAGCTCCTGGCTGAGTGCCGGACACTTCATGGCTGCAAGACCGGGCAGGCAAAAATCACGAAGGCCTACCAGCTCCCTTGCGATTATGTCATCCATACGGTCGGTCCCGTCTGGCATGGCGGCAGCCAGGGCGAGGAAAAGCTATTGGCGGATTGTTATCGCCACTCGTTGGCACTGGCCATGGAGCATGGTATCCATAGTGTGGCGTTTCCTTCGATATCCACGGGGGTCTATTCGTATCCGGTCCAGCAGGCGGCCGCGATTGCTGTGCGGACCGTCCGGGAATTCGTGGCCGGACACCCGCAGGCCTTTGCGGAAATCCTCTGGGTACTGTTCGATGCGCGGACGAAATTGGTCTACGATGGGGAATTATACTGATGGTTGAGGGAATACGATGATTATAAGTGTCAGCCGCCGGACGGATATTCCAGCCCTTTACTGGGATTGGTTTTGCGGGCGGCTAAAAGCAGGTTATGTGGATGTGGTAAATCCCTTCAATCGCAAGCAGGTGAGCTGCATATCTCTTCAGCCTGAGCGGGTAGACTGTCTGGTGTTCTGGACGAAGGACCCCACGCCGATGCTCGATAAGTTAGCGTTGCTTGGTCACTATCCTTATTATGTGCAGGTATCCCTGACCCCTTACGATACGGATATTGAGGAGAATCTTCGGCCAAAGGAAGAAATCATAAAGGCCATGCAGGCACTGTCGCTGCAGTTGGGGCGTGAGCGGGTAGTTTGGCGTTATGACCCCATTTTGCTGAACGCTGTTTATACCAAGGAGAAGCACTTTGCCTGGTTTACTCAGGTGCTTGCGCAGCTGGCACCCTATGTTGAGCGGTGCGTTATCAGCTTTATCGACCTCTATGCCAAGACCAAGAAGAATACCCAAGGCCTCAATCTGCATGAACTGTCAGAAGCGGAAATGCGGGAAATAGCGGCAGGGCTGGCAGGCCTTGCGAAAGGAAGCGGCGTTGTGCTGCAGACTTGTTCGGAGGCCATCGACCTTGCCGCCTATGGCATCGGCCATGGTGCCTGCCTTGACGGTGCGCTCATCGAGCGCATCACGGGAAAGCCTCTCAAGAAAACCAAGGCTAAAAGCCAACGGCCGCTATGCAACTGCGTGGAAAGCTTTGATATCGGACAGTATGACACCTGTATCCATGGCTGCCACTATTGCTATGCCAATGCCAGCCCGCAGCGGGCACAGCAGGGCTTTGCGGCCCATGTGGATAGTTCTTCTCTTCTTACCGGGAAGCTGCTGGGGGACGAGCGTATTACCGAGCATGGAAGAGAAAAGCGGAAATGATGAGAGGTCAGGAGGTGCCGAATGGAGAGCAAGATCGATACACTGGCAAAAATCCTCAAAGACAGCACGCGGGCAGTGTTCTTCGGCGGGGCGGGCATGTCAACGGAGTCGGGGATTCCGGATTTCCGCAGTGCCGATGGGATTTATAACCAAAATCTGCATCGCAGGTTCCGCCCTGAGGAGATGGCATCACATAGTTTTCTGGTCAAGCATCCGGAAGAATTCTTTGATTTTTATCGTCAGCGCATGATGTTTCTAAGCGCAGCGCCCAATGCGGGCCACAAAGCACTGGTGCGACTGGAACAGCAGGGCATCCTTGCGGCTGTAGTCACGCAGAACATCGATGGCCTGCATCAGCTGGCTGGTTCCAAGATCGTCTACGAATTGCATGGTTCAAGCCGCCATTGGCATTGCATGGACTGTGGCAAAACCTATCCGATGAAATATGCCCTGCAGGAAAAGAACCAACCCATTCCGCACTGCACGGAATGCGGCGGCGTGGTGCGTCCGGGAGTAGTCCTTTACGAAGAGGCCCTTGACGATGCAGTGGTGCAAAAGGCACTGCGGGCCATAAGCGCAGCCGATACCTTGATTGTCGGCGGTACTTCGCTGGTGGTATATCCGGCAGCTGGGATGATTGACTACTTCCGCGGGAAACATCTGGTGCTCATCAATAAGACGGAAACGAAAGCTGATGCACAGGCAGAACTCGTTATCCGTGCCCCCATTGGCAAGACGCTGGCCGAGGCGGTGGATAGGTTGATGAACGAGTAGTTTTTGGAAGTTTTGATGGGACGATTAAAGCAGGGCGATACACTGGTGGTAAAGAGTCTAGATAGGCTGGGGCGGAATTATGATGAGATGATTGAACAGCTGGATATTATCATGCGACTATGCATAACATTTGATGGCAATAGTTTTAAGGAGATTTTTAGGTATTATAAAATGCCCAGAGGATTTATGTCGAAATCCTCTGGGCATTTTTTTTATCTGTCAGAGATAGGCGTCGTATTTTCCTGTATTGAACTCGCAGGCTTCGGTGATGAAGTTGCAGTCGACCAGCAGGCTTTCGATTTTTTCTCGATGCTGATTGGCCTTATGCAGTCTGGCCAGCTCCTTGATATCGTCGTCGGTGAAGCACCAGCCGATGTCCATGGAGAGGTCTTCCCCCTCTTCGACGGAGGCCAGGGCGGCTGACCAATCCTGGCGGATCTCTTCGTCACGTTCTTTTGTCATAAAATGTCCTCCTGTTCGCAATAGAAATGTATTTGGTTCTAGGATAGCAGGCAATTTTTAAAGACAGCTTATCAATATTTCAGAGAATCATTAGGGTTATATTTTTTGTCAGAGGCCAGTAAGGCCAGATTTCCAGTTGCTATGGGAATCTGGCCTTTTGTTATATTTTCATTCTGGTTATTTTTATATAGTCAGTTTAGCGCTATCCTAAGGGTGTTCCGTTCATTTCTGGATAACGCAAAGGAGACTTGGCAATGGCAGAGAAAACAGAGAGTATGGGCAATCGTTATGAACTCAATAAGAATTTGGCCCAGATGTTAAAGGGCGGCGTGATTATGGATGTGACGACGCCAGAGCAGGCAAAGATTGCGGAGGAGGCAGGTGCCTGCGCCGTTATGGCGCTGGAGCGCATCCCTGCTGATATCCGCGCGGCAGGCGGTGTGGCCCGCATGAGCGATCCGGCGATGATCCGCGGCATCCAGGAGGCCGTGAGCATCCCCGTCATGGCCAAGTGCCGCATTGGTCATATCGTCGAGGCGCAGCTGCTGCAGGCCATCGAAATCGACTATATCGATGAGAGTGAGGTCTTGTCTCCGGCAGACGATGTCTATCATATCGACAAGCGGAAGTTTGCCGTGCCCTTTGTCTGCGGTGCCCGTGACCTTGGCGAGGCCCTGCGCCGCATCAGCGAGGGCGCGGCAATGATCCGCACGAAGGGGGAGCCGGGAACTGGCGATGTGGTGCAGGCCGTGCACCACATGCGGAAAATCAATCAGCAAATGGCGGCCATCGCTTCCCTGCGGGAGGATGAACTTTTCGAGGCGGCTAAAAAGTATCAGGTCCCCTATGATCTGGTGGCCTACGTGCATGAACATAAAAAACTGCCGGTGGTCAATTTCGCGGCTGGCGGCGTGGCGACCCCAGCCGATGCAGCTTTGATGATGCAGCTGGGAGCCGAGGGCGTGTTTGTCGGCTCGGGCATCTTCAAGTCGGGGAATCCGGCCAAGCGGGCGGCAGCTATCGTGCAGGCAGTCACCAATTACGAGGATGCAGGGCTCATCGCAAGGCTTTCGGAAAATCTCGGCGAGGCCATGGTGGGCATCAATGCCGATGAGATCGAGCTGCTCATGGCAGAGCGTGGCAGATAAAGAGGTGAGAGAAGGTTGGACAAAATGACGATTGGCATTCTAGCCTTGCAGGGGGCCTTTGCTGAGCACGAGGCAATGCTGGAAGCACTGGCGGCAGATTACTGGGAAATCCGTCAGCGCAAGGATTTGACCGATGATCTCGCTGGCATAATCCTTCCAGGTGGCGAAAGTACCGTACAGAGCAAGCTCCTGCATGAGTTGGGGCTGTTTGAACCGTTGCGGCAGAAAATCCTCCAAGGGCTGCCCGTGCTGGCGACTTGTGCAGGACTTATCCTGCTGGCCCAGGAGGTCAGCAATGATGAGCCTTCGATGGCAACCCTTCCCGTACGGGTACGGCGCAATGCCTATGGCAGGCAGCTGGGCAGTTTTGCGAGGGCTGGTGATGTGGCCGATTTGCGGGGATTTCCGCTGCGGTTCATCCGCGCTCCCTATATCGAAGTATGTCTTGACAAGAAGGTGCAGGTGCTGAACGAGACGGAAGGACATATCACAGCGGTGCGGTATCACAATCAGCTGGCCATGGCTTTCCATCCGGAGCTGACCCGTGACCTGCGGATCCATTCCTTTTTCCTGGATATGGTGGCGAAACGCAAAGAGCTTGCGCTGGGCGCATAAAAGAAGCTGGCTGTTGGCCAGCTTTTTTTCGTGGAAACAGGCAAGAGATGATATAATTAGGGAAAGACGAAGTATCAGCGTATGAATAGAAAGCAGGATAGGAAAGACAATGGCGTATTTCTATGTGTTTATTGGCGGCGGCCTGGGGGCCGTGTGCCGTTATGGCGTGACGACGACGGTGGGTATGCTGCTCGGGGGGATGTTTCCCTGGGGAACGCTTGTCGTCAATCTGGTGGGAAGTCTGCTGATGGGGTTGGTGCTCGGGGGATTATTGCCACTGGCCAAGTCCTTGCAGCTGCTGCCCGAATCGCTGCGGTTGATCTTGACTGTAGGGTTCCTGGGTGGCTTTACGACGTTTTCGTCCTTCAGCATGGAGACGCTGACGCTGCTGCGGGGCGATAGTTTTTTCCTGGCGGCGGTCAATGTGGTGGGCAGTATTGTGCTGGGATTGGCGGCAGCTTATATCGGCTATCAGTTGGCGATGGTATTTCAGCGCTGAGGGAGAGTTTCTATGGATGTAATAGATTTTTCGGCGGCCCGCCAGCGGCGGCTGGCGGCGATGGCGCGGACCAAGGCCGGGCCTCAGGCGCGGTTTGCTGCCATGCAGGAGGCGCTTAGCCAGGATGAGCTGACGGCTATGGGGCGCATTGTCCAGCAGCATGCCCTGCGGCTGGCCTATCGCATCGTGGCCGCAAGCCCTGTATGGGGGAAGCCCGAAGAAGCGGAGCCGTTGCGGGTTTGGACAGAGCTGGAGGCAGTGGTGCCGGTGCTAGCGGATCTGATCATGGCGGAAAGCTATATGCCAGCGGCGGTGCGTATGGCAGGTGTCCGGCTGACTTCCAATGAGGTGGGATTATGGGCCGCGCGCCGTCTGGTGCTCGACTATCTGTTGATATTGATTGACGATAACAGCCGTCCCGACGATTGGCTCGATATCCGCGACAAGGAACCACTGCGCAATGTATTTGCGTATTTAGGCTATGCGATGGATTGACTTACAGGAGAGACGGTGAGAAAATGACGAAGGCATATGACGAGGAACTGCGCGCGAAACTATTGGGCAAGAACGGGCGGAATGGGCAGCCTTTGGGAAACAGTCAAAGGAGCCTTGGCGAGTCGAAACCGCCAATCGCAAGCCCAAAGGCTTGGGGATTCAGCATGATTATCCCGTGAGGATTCACTTTGATGCGGCAATTGATGTTCTTCGTTTATGGTGGCAGATACGGGAAATGAATGGGCAATGCCGGATGCGTTGACCGGGGAGGAGCAGGTTTGCTGGCAGTATTTGACTTGTCAACCAGCGGCAGCCAAGCGTTTAGAGCAGGAGAAGATTCCAGCGTTTGAAGTAAGGGCGGCTTTGGATCGTCTGTTGGGACAGAAAGGCGACGAATAAGCGGAATCGGTTAGAAAAGCGGCAGGAGGGATGGCGATGACTAAGGTGATCTGTACGTTATGCCCGCGGGAGTGCCGGCTCTCCGAGGGACAGGTGGGCTGGTGCCGGGGGCGGATTTGCCGTGAGGGGAAAGTGGTGGCACAGAATTATGGCCGGCTGACCTCGGTGGCCTTAGACCCCATTGAGAAAAAGCCCTTGGCCCGTTTCCATCCCGGGAGTTATATCTTATCTGTCGGCAGCTTTGGCTGCAATCTGCGCTGTCCGTTCTGCCAGAATCACGCGATTTCCCAGGCGGGAGCAGAGTTTGCCACGCAGGATGTGATGCCAGCAGATCTCGTGGCCTTGGCCGAGGAGCTGGCGGCCCGGCCCGCAGGCAATCTCGGCGTGGCGTTCACCTACAATGAGCCGCTTATAGGCTATGAATTCGTGCGTGATACGGCAAAGCTGCTGCATGAGGCAGGGCTCAAGGTGGTACTGGTGACCAACGGCATGATAAATGCAGGGCCCTTCCTGGCACTGCTGCCACTGGTGGATGCCTTCAATATCGACTTGAAGGGCTGGCGGCAACAGGTCTATGATGTCTGCGGCGGCAGTCTGGCGGCGGTGAAGCAGAATATTGCCGCGGCGGCTGCCGTAACCCATGTGGAGGTGACGACATTGATCGTGCCGGGGTTGAATGACAGTGCCGCAGAGATGGAGGCGGAGGCAGAATGGCTGGCGTCGCTGTCAGTGGATTTGTCCTTGCATGTGAGCCGGTATTTTCCGCGTTGGCAGTCGACAAGACCGGCTACGCCGGTCGATACGGTCTATACACTGGCTGAGGTGGCGCGTAAATCGCTGCGTCATGTTTATACAGGTAATTGTTAGGAGGGAATGTTCATGGGGATTATGGCAGCAATGGCGGTGCCGCATCCGCCGCTTATCATTCCAGAGGTCGGAGGCGGGCAGGAAAAGATTATCGCCAAGACAGTGACTGCATATGAGACGGTGATGGCGCGGGCCGCAGCCCTGCAGCCCGATTTGGTGATTGTCGTGAGTCCGCATTCGGTCATGTATGCAGATTATTGTCATGTATCGCCAGGCGCTGGTGCGAAGGGCGATTTCGGTCAATTCAGAGCACCGGAGGTGCAGGTATCAGCTGTGTACGATGGGGAGTTCGTGGCGGCCTTGAGTGATGCCTGTGCAGCAGCTGATATTCCCGCCGGGACATTGGGCGAGAAGAATCCGGCCCTTGATCATGGCACGATGATTCCATTGTATTTCCTGCAAAAGCATTGGCAGAAATTCCAAGCGGTGCGCATTGGCATTGGCGGGGTGCCCGCACGTGAACACTATCGGCTCGGGCAGCAGCTGGCGGCTGTGGCTGAGCGGCTTGGGCGGCGGGCCGTCCTGGTGGCCAGTGGCGATTGGTCACATAAACTCAAGGCAGAAGGGCCATATGGTTTTGCTGCAGAGGGGCCCGTGCTTGATGAAAAGCTGGCAAGAGATCTTGGTGCGGCGGACTTTCTGTCAGTGCTTACGACACCGGCGGAGTTAGCGGAAAAGGCAGCCGAGTGTGGCTTGCGGGCCTTTTGGATTCTGGCTGGCGCTTTTGATCGGCGTCAGGTAAAGGCGGAGCTGCTATCCTATGAGGGGCCGTTTGGCGTTGGTTATGGAGTGGCTTTTTTCTGGCCTGGCGAGGCGGATGCGTCCCGCGCTATTGGCGAGCAACTGGCGCAGCAGGAACGGGCGGAGTTAGCGCGCTGCCGTGCAAGCGAAGATGCCTGGGTGCGGCTTGCGCGTCATAGCCTGGAGACCTATGTGAAGACCAAGTCCTATGCCAAGCTGCCCAGTGACTTGCCGCAGGAAATCCTGACGGGACATGCGGGGGCCTTTGTTTCCATCCATAAGGATGGTGCGCTGCGCGGATGTATTGGTACCATCCTGCCAGTGCGGGCGAATCTGGCAGAGGAAATCCTCTATAATGCCGTTTCGGCTGGCACGCGCGATCCGCGTTTTGCGGCTGTCCAGCCAGCAGAACTTGATCAGCTTGTCTACAAGGTCGATGTGCTGACTGAGCCTGAGCCGATATCGTCAAGTGATGAACTTGATATCAAACGGTATGGCGTCATCGTGCAGTGCGGCGAGCGCCGCGGCTTGCTGCTGCCGGACCTGGATGGCGTGGATACGGTGGAGCAGCAGATAGCCATCGCGCGCCGCAAAGGTAATATCGGTGCCGAGGAAACGTGCCAGTTATGGCGGTTTGAGGTTGTGCGTCATTATTGACATGTCAAAAGGGGCACCGGATAGGATGAGCTATCTGGTACCCCTTCATTTTTGGAGTAGTTGACCGGTCAAAATATGACAGGCTTACTCGATCGTACGGATAGGAATCTGTTTCGGTGCGTCGATGGTCGCCGCTGACTTGGGCAGTGTGACCGTCAGGATGCCATTCTGGAACTCAGCCGTGCAGCGGCCTTCTTCGATGTTGTCGATGTAGAACGAGCGGCTCATGCTGCCACTGTAGCGTTCCCGGCGGATGTAGTTGCCATGTTCGTCCTTTTCGTCGTGCGACTCCTCTTTCTTGGTAGAAATCGTGAGGTAGTTGTTCTGGTAGGTGAGATTTATATTATCTTTCGTCAGACCGGGGAGTTCGGCTTTGAGCTCATAACTGGTGCCGTTGTCTTTCACATCGACCTTGAAGGAGCTGCCGGTGAAGCCTGCATCATTGAACAAGGTGGAAAGCGGCTGGTTCATGAAGTCGAAGAGGCGATCGAAATCGTCATCTACCGTTGCCATCGTGTTTCTTCTGCCAAATGGAATTAACCCAAACATAAAATCGATCCCCTTTCATAAAGAAGTGTGAAATATCTTTTTCAATTCTTATTATAGTCTTAAAGGTCAAAAAGTCAATAGGTCAAAATACAGTTTTTCATAAACTTTTTGCCATCAAAAAAGGATATAGAAAGAACTTTACAGAATAAATAAAAGAAATTGTTTTATCTATCTATTTGAGAGGAGTCTTGTTATGCAGACCATTGCGCTTATTGCACACGACAAAAAGAAAGATGAGATGCTTGATTTTGTGGGGCATCATAAGGATTTGCTGCAGCATTTCCATCTGATTGCCACCCGGACGACTGGTACGCTGATCAATGAACAGTATCATCTTGAGGTGGAGACGATGATGTCTGGCCCATTGGGCGGCGACCAGCAGATTGGTGCGCGGGTGGCTACGGAGCAGGTTGACTATGTGATCTTCCTGCGCGATCCGTTGACATCCCAGCCGCATGAACCGGACATCAACGCGCTGCTCCGATTGTGTGATGTTCACGATATCCCGCTGGCAACGAATCGTAAGAGTGCGCATATCCTGTTGCAGTATGCTGATAAGAAACTGCAGGGCTGAAAGACTTTCTTAGGGGCGGACAGGAAATATAGTTATTGACATATGACAAAATAGAGGTATAATTTATTTAGTGACATATGTCAATAAAAGGAGGCCGTTATGGCGAGACCGGCAAAGAAGAAGAAGATTTGCTCATTGCCTGCGTATCAGGAGTTTGGTGCCGGAGAGGCCGCGAAGGATAAGCCGATAGTGTTTATGCCGGTGGAAGAATATGAGACGATACGTCTTATGGACTACCATGGCATGAACCAGCAGGAGTGTTCCGAGCAGATGGGGGTAGCCAGGACTACCGTTCAGGCGCTTTACACGGCGGCGCGTAAGCGCATTGCCTCCTGTCTGGTCGAAGGTCGGCCGCTCAAGATTACTGGTGGCGACTATGAGATCTGTCAAGAAGATGAGGATTGCTTGCGCAGTCGTCATTGTCCCTATAGAAAGAAAGGATGTATTAAGATGAAGATTGCAGTGACTTATGATAATGGCCAGATTTTCCAGCATTTTGGCAAGACGAGTGAGTTCAAGGTATATACGGTTGAGGATAGCAAGGTAGTCAGCGCTGAAGTTATCGGTACGAATGGTCAGGGCCACGGTGCACTGGCTGGCATCCTGCAGCAGCAGGCTATCGATACGCTGATTTGCGGTGGCATCGGCGCTGGTGCGCAGAATGCACTGGCTGCTGCTGGTATTACCCTTTATGGCGGCTGCAATGGCTCGGCAGATGAGGCTGTGGAGGCACTGCTGGCAGGTTCGCTCGATTACAATCCGGCTGTTCATTGCAATCATCATGGTCATGGTGAGGCAGGCCATACCTGCGGTGACCATGGCTGCCATTAATTGCAGCAAATGATGTGTTTTATAAGGAGCAGTTTAGGAGGCTAATCGTATGGCAGAAGAATGCAATCATGATTGCAGTTCGTGTGGGACAACCTGCGGATCGGATACGCGTAAGAAAGATATGCATGAAGCTCCGCATGAGCTCAGTGAGATCCGTCACGTTATTGCAGTGGTAAGCGGCAAAGGCGGCGTTGGCAAATCCCTCGTCACGGGTCTGCTTTCGGAGGCTATGTCGCGCAAAGGCCGCCATGTCGGCATCATCGACGCTGATATCACAGGTCCTTCGATTCCGAAGATGTTTGGCGTGAGTGCTGAAATCTGCGGCAGCGAGGCTGGGGCTTATCCGGCGACGACGTCTGGCGGTATCGATATCGTCAGCATGAATCTGCTGCTTGAGAACGGCAGTGACCCGGTGGTTTGGCGCGGCCCGATTCTCAGCGGTGTCGTCAAGCAGTTCTGGCATGATTTCATCTGGAATGATATCGACTACATGTTCATTGATATGCCGCCGGGGACTGGTGATGTGCCGTTGACGGTCATGCAGTCGATCAAGCTGGATGGTATCGTCATTGTCACGAGTCCGCAGGAACTCGTTTCGATGATTGTCGAAAAGGCTGTCAAGATGGCATCGGCGATGAATGTGCCGATCCTGGGCCTCGTGGAGAATATGAGCTACTTCCAGTGCCCGGATTGTGGCAAGAAACATGAGATTTTTGGCAAGAGCCATCTGCAGGAAATTGCCAATCAGTATCATCTCGATATTCTGGGACGTATCCCGATGGATCCGATGCTGGCGGCAGAGTGCGATGCTGGTCAGGTGGAAACGTTAGAGAATATCTATTTACAGGATGCCGCCGAGAAACTCTTGCAGCTTGAGCAGGAGTGAGGCAGCTGCCTAATTTATGAAGATAAGCAGGAAAATCACCTGTGGGTGATTTTCCTGCTTTTGTTTTTCTGCCATGGTATACTTGTATTATAAGATTATTGTGGACGAGAAGAGGGAGATTATGCGTTTTTTTCATCTTTCCGATTTGCATATTGGCTTGAAACTCATGAATCATGATTTGGCTGAGGATCAGGAACATATCCTGGCGGAAATCGTGCGGCTGGCAGCCGAGCGGCAGCCTGATGCTGTGGTGATTGCCGGGGATATCTATGACAAGGCAGTACCGTCAGCTGAGGCGGTGTCGCGATTCGATCATTTTGTCACGGAGCTGGCACGGGCAGTACCCCAGGCCGAGATCATGATGATTTCGGGTAACCATGACAGTGCCGATCGCGTCAATGTATTCCGGCAGGTGCTGGCACGGCAGCATATCCATATGATTGGCCGTCCTCCCGAGCTGCCCGCTGAAACGATTGCTAAGGTCACATTGACGGATGATTATGGCCCGGTGAATTTCTATCTGTTGCCCTTTGTCAAGCCGTCGATGGTCAAGCTGATCACGGGAACGGACAAGGATGGCAATAATTTCTCGTATGATGAGGCGGTGCATCGGCTGATTTTACGGGAGAAGCTGGCAGAGCAGGAACGCAATGTATTGGTCAGCCATCAGTTCTACTTATCCACGGGCAAGGATGATACGATTGAGCGCTCACAGTCGGAGATTGTCACGGTTGGCAATATCGATTCAGTACAGGGAGATATCCTGAATCGCTTTGATTATGCGGCGCTGGGGCATATCCATAAGCCGCAGCGGCTAAACGGCAAAGACTGTTATCGCTATTGCGGTACACCCATTGCCTGCTCGTTCAGCGAGGAGGGGCAGCAGAAGGGCGTGATTGAAGTGGATCTGGGCGCGAAGGGCGAGGTGACGACGACGGTCTTGCCGCTGGTACCTCTGCGGCAGGTGCGCACTATCAAGGATACCCTTGCCAATGTGCTCGCCCAGCCCTCGGGAGATTATGTCAGCATCACCCTTACCGATGCGGATGATTATCTGGCCTTTGACATGCGGGACCGGCTTGATGCTTGTTTTCCACATCTGTTGCATGTGGGACGAGAGCGCACGGAGGCTGCTGGATATCGGTTGGAGCAGGGAGAAGCCGTGCAACTGTCACCCTTTGAGCTTTGCCGGAACTTCCTGCAGGATCTTGATGAAGAGGAAGAGGCGTTATTGGCGGCAGTTATCAATGAGGTACAGGAGGCAGAGAAATGAAACCAATCCAGTTGACGATACAGGCCTTCGGTTCCTATGGCGAACGGGCAGTCATCGATTTCACGAAACCAACGCAGAATCTCTTTTTGGTGACTGGCGATACCGGTGCGGGCAAGACGACAATCTTTGATGCTATTGTCTATGCGCTTTATGGCGACAAAAGCGAGAAGAATACCGAAAAGAATAAGTCGATTCCGAATCTGCAGAGCCAGTATGCAACGCTCGATGTGCAGCCATTTGTTGAACTGGTCTTCAGCGAGGTTGTGGGGGGAGAGGAGCTGGTCTATACCGTACGCCGTGTCCCGCATCATGAGCGCAGGCATTTGAAGAACGAGGTGAAGGAATCAGTAACCTTGACTTTGCCGGACCATACGGATTATCCGGGCACCATGACTATTGTCAATAAAAAGCTCTGTGAACTTGTCGGCCTTACGAAGGAGCAATTCATGCAGGTCGGCATGATAGCACAGGGGGATTTCATGCGTATCTTGCGCGCGCCGACGAAGGATAAGCGGGAAATATTCCGGCGGCTGTTCAATACAGAAATATATGCCAAGATTGTCAGCCGGTTGAATGAGCGTAATAATCAGCATCGCGAGGCACTGTTGAATATCCTGCGCCTTTGCCAGGCGAAGGCAGAGGATATCATCATTCCTGATGATTATGGGCAAAAGGTGGGACTCGAGGAGCTGTTGCAGAAAATCCGCAAGGATAAAACGCCGAGCCTTGTCGACTTTGAGGTATTGCAGGCTTATCTTGGTGAGGTCTGTGAAGGGCTTGGCAGGGCAGCGGAGCTGGCGGCTGCTGAGTCGGCTGCTGCCCAGAAGGCGTATGACGCAGGAAATGTTGAACTGACAAAGGCCGAGTCTTTAAAACAATCTTTTGACCAGCTGACTGAGGCCAAGGAAAGTTGGCAGGGCTATAAGCGAAAAGAGTCGGCTATGGCGGATGCGGAAAACTGTGCGCTGCGAATCCGAGCGGCCTATGCAATCCGGAATGCGTACAAGGCTTGGGAAAGCCAGCAGCAGGCGGTGGCAGATACTGAAAAACTGCAGCAGCAGTATCAAACGACATTGCCGGAGCTTCTCCAGCAGTCAGATTCTGCGGCGGCAGCTGTCACGGCGGCCAAGGCAGGGCAGGACAAGGCAGCTGAGGTCTTTGGCAAAGTGCAGGCTGAGGCCAAGGCTGCACTGGATATCTTTGACGAAGTGGCGGTAAAGACCGAGGAGATACAAAAGGCTGCTAAGAATGCGCAGGCAGCGGAGGAGGCCGCGGAGCAGGCCAAGCAAAAGCTTGCTGCGTATCAGAAACGGGCAGAAGACTGGCAACAGCAGGTAAAAGAGCTGCCAGAGCTGAAGATAACGCTGGGGAAAAGAGAGCAGGAAAAGCAAGCATTCTTGCAACATGAGACTGAGGTCAATGATGGCATTGAAATAGGCAAACAGATGAAAAAGGATGAGGCGACCGCAGAACGCGCTAAGGTGTTGTTTCAAGAGGCACAGCGGCTCTATCGGGACAAGCAGGTGCTGTATGAGCAGGAACAGCAGGTATTCCTCAATGCACAGGCGGGAATCCTCGCAGAATCCTTGGTCAGCGGTCAGCCTTGTCCGGTATGTGGTTCACTTGAACATCCGCAGCCACATGTGCTGACTGAGGCGGCTAAGCCCTTGGCACGGGATGAATTGGAGCGATTAGCTGCCGAGGTGGCGGAGCTCAATGCGAGACAGCAGCAAGCCGCTGAGGATTCTGGCAAGGCAAAAGTCAATTTTGACAAGTCAAAAGAGCAATTTGACTTGTCAATGGCGAAATTGCGCCAAAAGGTGCCTGGCTGTGAGACGGCAGAAACGCTTAACGAGATCTATCAGAAAGTCCGTCAGCAGCTGTCAGCCTGCGAGGTGGATATGCGCAAGCTTACTGGTCAAATCGGGACGCTGGAAAAAATCCAGCAGGAACTTGACAAGTCAACGGAAGTGCTAAGGCGACTGCAGGCCGATAAGGAGGCGTTAGCTGAAAGATGCCAGCAGGCCAGAAATCAGCAGGAGAATGCTGTAAAGACGCGGCAGCTGCTGCTTGGCAAGCTGCGCTTTGCGACGCGGGAAGATGCTGAAAGCATAAGAGCGAAGGCTCAGCAAGAACTCACAAGGTGCGAACAAGCTTATGCCCGTGCCGATAAGGTGGCCAAGGATTTGCAGGCAAAGCTTGCTGAGGCACGGACAATCCTCAGCCGTTGTGAGCAGGAGCTGCCAGATAAGCAGCGCCGGAGTCAGGAGCTGCAGCTGGCGTATCAGAACGTATTGCAGGAAAAAGACTTGACTGAAGAAAATTGGCAAGCTGTTGTCGGTGAGTATGAGGAAAAGCGTGCCGAGGTCATGCAGCAGGAAGTCCAGGCTTGGCGCGATGCCTATCATGCGGCAAAGGGCCGGATGGAGGCTGCCGAGAAGGCTGTGGCGGGACAGAAGCTTCCGGATATCGCAATGCTTAGGGAAAAACGCGATGCGGCAAGAGATCTTTCTAAGCAGGCTGCGGAACGGCTGGCCGAAATCAACGGGCAGGCTGGTCGTGACAAGCGTGTGGCAGAATATCTAACCCAACAGCTTGAATCGCGTGCGGCTTTGGGAAAAGAAGCGCGCAATATCAGCAATCTGTATGAACGTTTGTCAGGCAATCGCAGTGGCGCCCGCATGGATATCGAGACATATGTCCAGCGTTATTATCTGCAGCAAATCCTGGGGGCAGCCAATCGCCGGTTACGCTCGATGTCGGGCAATCAGTTTGAGCTCATGATGCTTGATGAGACGGAAGCTGCGCGCGGTGGCAATTATGGGCTTGACCTCAAGGTATTCCATATTGTCACGGGCAAGGAGCGTGCCATCCAGACATTGTCAGGAGGCGAGTCATTTATGGCCGCCTTGTCGCTGGCCTTGGGCCTTTCGGATCAGATTCAGGCCAATCGGGCGTCTATCAATCTCGATGTATTGTTCATCGATGAAGGCTTTGGCTCGCTCGATGACAATTCCCGCAATGAGGCGGTCCGTGTCCTGCAGAAGATGGCCGGTGGCTCAAAGCTCGTCGGTATCATCTCGCATGTGACGGAACTAAAACAAGAAATCGATAATCAGCTGCTGGTCACAAAGGATGATAAAGGAAGTCATGTGCAGTGGCAGATCAGTTGATTTTCCAGCGGGATGACTGGTTTATCTGTGGGATTGCGCTTATAATGTAGATAGCAAATGAATGAAGAGAGGCTCTGTACGTTATGGAGTATGTCCGTACAATAATCGCTGCTTTGCTTGGCGGTGTGCTGTTTTATTTTATCAATGCCCCGTTGCCATGGACGTTAGGGCCGATTGTGGTCGTGGCGCTGATTGGCCTGGTGCGCAAACGGCCGATGGTCTGGAGTTTGCGCATCCGCAATGTGGCACTGGTCTTATTGGGGTATGCGATGGGACGCCCGTTTACCATAGCGACATTGCAGGCTATCCTGGATCAGCTGCCTTTGATGCTGCTGGCGACCTTCGTTACAGTCTGTGCAGGAATCTTTACAGGCTGGTTGATGTATCGCAAGACGGGACTGAACTTCACGAGCTGTCTTTTGGGATGCGTTCCAGGAGGCCTGTCTCAGATGGTTGTATTGGCGGCTGAGATGGAGGATGTGGATCTGACGGCTGTGACCATCATGCAGACGCTGCGCATGCTGGCTGTGGTATTTACGATTCCATTCCTGACTATCCATATGCTGTCGGATGGTCCCGTAGATGGTGGCGCAGAAGCGGATTTGCTGCCAGCTGCTGATATGACGACGATGCTTATGTTTGCATTGGTGGCAATTGCCGGTGCGGTTGTGGGCAAGAAGATTCACTTGCCCACGGCAACGATGCTGGGGCCTATCCTGGCGACGGCGGGATTTGTCATTGCCACGGGCATGACGGCACCGGCTGTGCCGCAGCCGCTGTTATATGCTGCGCAGCTTTGTGTTGGAGCTTTCATCGGCATCAGTGTTGAGTTGCAGCGTATCGTGAGTTATCACGGCATGGGACCGGTACTTTTAGGTGGTGTGCTGCTGGTGCTGGCGGTTTCCATGGGCATGGGCACTGTGGTGGCCATGCTGACTGGCGAAACCTTTGCCACTGCCTTTTTAAGTACGGCCCCAGGCGGCCTTACAGAGATGGGGATTACCGCGTTGACCGTGGGGGCCAATATCTCGACGATGACAGCGTATCAGCTGACGCGGCTGCTGTTCATCATGCTGGTTTTCCCCTATGTGGCGAAGGGGATTGTGGCGTTTTATGAAAAGAGAATTATCAAATGAATTAGGAGAGCATAGAGAAATATGACACGAGAAGAGCACTTAGCGCAGATCAAGCAGGCCGATGCCGTGTATTATGGCAACTCAGGCGAAGTTATCCTGTCTGATGCGGAGTACGATGCCCTGCGCCGTGACTATATTGATAAATACGGCAGTGAGGATCTTGACTATGTACCGGGCGCAGACCTGGGGGCGGCAAAATTTCAGCACCCACATGAGGCAAAGTCGCTGGGCAAGATTGATGAGACCGAGACGGATAAGCTGCTGGCTTATATTGAAAAGTTCCAGCCTGTGGTTGTGGAGCCTAAGCTCGATGGCTGCAGCATCGTTGTCTATCCGCAAAATGGTGAGCCGATGTATGTGACGCGTGGCGGCGGCGATGAGGGCGATATCCTCACGCGTTTCCCCAGTCATCCGCGGGACGTGAAGTATACGGCCGAGTATCCCATCCGCGGCGAAGTTTATATGGATTTTGCCGCTTTTGAGCAGATGAATGCGGAGCTTGAGGCGCAGCAGGAAAAGAAACGGGCAAATCCGCGCAACAGTGTCAATCCCATCCTTACGGGGGGCAAGCATCCGGAGTTTGTCAAATACCTGAGCTTTCAGGCCTACGATGTCATGGGCGTGGATTGGAGCGAGTCAGAAAAGATGGCCTATATCCTGGAGCATACGCCCTTTGCGGTTTCGCCGATGCTGACTTTTGCCGATGAAACACCGGCAGAGATTGCGGCAAGGATTCCGGTGCTCTATCAGGAGTATGAGAAAGAACTCGGTTATCCGATTGATGGTTTGGTCATCAAATGCAATTGGGCTGATTCCTTGCAGAAATTCGGCACGACGGATCATCATGACAACAATGCCATAGCCTGGAAACCGAGCCAGATCCCTGTCAGCAGTGTGGTGCGCGATGTGCATTGGCAGGTCGGCAAGACTGGTGCGCTTACGCCAGTGGCTGATATTGAGCCTGTGGATATCCTCGGGACAATGGTGTCAAATGTCAACTTGCACAATATGAATGTCGTCAAGCGGCTCGGTGGAGTGGCCATTGGCGATAAGGTCGGTGTCATCAAGGCCAAGCTCATCATCCCGCAGCTCGTCATCGTTTATGAGCATAATGGTGGCGAGGCCATTGAAGCAATCGATTGCTGCCCGTACTGCCATGCACCGCTCGAGCAGCGTGCGAATGCCGCGTCCGCCGACGAGGATGATACGAATCTCTTCTGTATCAATCCGCATTGTCAGGAACGCATTGCGCAGCAGATTGGCTTTTTGGCCAAGCGCAATGTTCTCGATATCAGTGACTTGTCAATCGATCGTGCACGGGCGTTGGTGCGCACGTTTCCCGAAAAGGCAGAGGCGGCAGGTCCTTATATGATTTTTGCGCTTACGGCAGAGGACATCCGTGCGGCAATCATCACGCCCTTTGCGGAGCTGACTTCTACGAAACAGAAGATTGCAGCTGAGGCGCAGAAGGGCAACGTGATTACTGCGGCAGATCTGCAGGATACGCGCGACTTGAAGAGCCCCGATAAATTGAAAGCCGCGATAGACGCAGCGCGGGCGGCTGTTGATATCCCGCGGTTTGTCAAGGCCTTGCTGTTTGATGGCATTGGCGATAATATCGGCAAGCTGCTGGCAGAAAAGTATCAGACGGCAGAAAATATTCTGGCGGCACTTGCGCGCAAGGATGCCTTTCAGGAAATCGATGGCATCGGTCCACGGACCGAAGAGATTTTGCAGGGACAGGATTTCTATGACCGCTTTGCGGCGCTGCTGCAGTATATCAAGCCGCAGGCTTATGCGGCACTAGTTGTTGATGCTGCTGCGATGCCGTATGCAGGCAAGGTCTTTGTGCTGACTGGCAAGGATCCCGATGGCAAGCCCCGCAATTTCTACAAGGAGCTTATCGAAGCTGCGGGAGCTAAGATGGGCGCAGCGGTCAGCGGCAATACGGACTTCTTGGTCATTGCTGATCCTGCCAGTACATCGAGCAAGGCGGTAAAGGCACGGAAACTTGGCACAAAACTCATCTCGTATCAGGAGACTGCGGAAATGCTGCAGTGATTTTTGACGGCGGGAAGGTTTTTGCTGTTGGATGACGAAATAGATATATAGCAAAACTGATAACAGGGGGCATGGATATGATGGATGTAAAGCGGCCAGTACGCGAAGCACTGGAACATCTCAAGGAAAGGCAGGCATTTGAAAGCAGTTACGCGGAGATCAACAAGGTACAGGCCTTGATCAATACCTTTGCGAATCTTGATTATGCCTGTGATCTGATGGCCCAGGAGCTGGCTGAAAAGACAGGGCAGAGTCGTGATGAGGTCCTGGCTGATTTTTATCGTCGCGTGGGAATTCTTGATGACTGATGCCAAGATGGCCTGGACAAGGAATATTGTCCAGGCCATTATTTTTTATTGAATTATCGAAATAATCTATCTTTTTTCGCGATTTTATGCGATAATATAAGTAGGAAAATATGTATCCACCTGTAAGTCAAGGGAGGATGGACGACATGGATGTAAGCTTGGAAATTCGTACAGAGTCCATTGCCGCGGCACCACGTGTCAATATCGATGAGTCAAGGACTAGCCGTTATGGCCCTGGGCGTGCGCGTAAGGAAAAACATACAGGACAGGAAAGCAAGGCTGAGAATTCGGCCTATAAGCTTGATGTATCCAGCAATAAGCAATCACGCCTAAGCGAGGCGTTTGATCGGCTTACTCCTGAGCAGCTGGATATCTTTGGGGCAGGCGTAGCACGCGGTTTGAAACGGATCAATATGAACATGGGAGCCTGAATGAATGGGAACAGGGGATTGTACCATCGTAATAAGGCCTTGGACAAGGAAAGAGCCTTTCTCGCAGGAGAGAAAGGCTCTTTTGCTTTTATCGATCAGAGATGGTGTTTTCGTCATCACTGTCCTCGTCGGCAGTAGTGACGTAGCTGGGCAGCACGCCGAGAATGCCTGGGATTTTCTCCAGGTCAAGGCAGAGCTTTTGAAGTTTTGTAAGACCAGACTCTTCGGCCACAAGGATGAGTTCACCGTTGGGGGCTGTCTTTTCGACACTTACCTGTGGGAAATCCTTGAGGGCACTTTTGACATGTTCGTCCTTGCCGGGTTCAAGCTGGATGATAAGACTTGCAATAGCCATAGCAATGCTCCTTTTTATCAATGATATGTTAATTTTAGCATATGCGGCGAAAAAAAAGAAGAAAAATGCAAATAGGGTGTTGACAAGATAGAGTAAGGCGTGTAATATAATACAAGTCGTCAGCAAACAGCGCACAGCACTGGAGCGGCGATCAAGACATCTTATCGTTTTTGTTAAGTTGAGAATAAAAAGTTCTTGACAAGTCAAAATGAATGAGATAAACTATAAAAGCTGAATCGGTTGGAACTTCAAAATGTTCTGACAGATATAGCGAGATTGTTCTCTGAAAACTAAACAATGCAGAATGAATCATGCAACATGATTCAAGCCAGATGTTTGATGAAACTTCGGTTTCATATTCAAAACATCGATTGGTATGAACAACATAGCAATCGGCAATTTCTTAAGCAGCGAACAGCAATCTTGATTGCTTGTGAGTCGCTTACATAAATTACTTCAGTAATTTATGAACCATATGATAATTGAGAGCTTGATTGAGTTCTTCAATATGATTTATTGGAGAGTTTGATCCTGGCTCAGGACGAACGCTGGCGGCGTGCTTAACACATGCAAGTCGAACGAG